>NZ_QZCS01000002.1 GCF_003594915.1 Enterobacter chuandaensis | reverse complement strand
AAGCCCTGAGTTAACGCTCAGGGCTTTTTTTCTTATCTGTCGTCTCATTATTGCGAAATTAGCAAAAATCCTCTGCGTTTTGCGATCTTTTTCTCTATAACAGAGCCAGCGATAATCCTCCTCAGTTTACGAACATAACGATTGAGGAATATTATGACTCTCCCTGCATTTGGTCTGGGCACTTTCCGCCTGAAAGACGACGTTGTTATCGCATCTGTTAAAACCGCTCTTGAACTTGGCTATCGCGCAATTGATACGGCACAGATCTATGAAAATGAAGCTGCCGTTGGACAAGCTCTCGAAGAGAGTGGTGTACCGCGTAATGAATTGTTCATCACCACGAAAATCTGGATTGAGAATCTCAGCAAAGACAAGCTTATCCCTAGCCTGAAAGGGAGCCTGAAAAAACTGCGTACTGACTACGTCGATCTGACGCTGATCCACTGGCCATCACCGAACGATGCCGTTTCTGTGGAAGAATTCATGCAGGCACTGCTGGAAGCGAAAAAGCAGGGCCTGACCCGTGAAATTGGTATTTCCAACTTCACCATCCCGCTGATGGAAAAAGCGATTGCCGCTGTTGGCGCTGAGAATATTGCGACCAACCAGATTGAGCTGTCTCCATATCTGCAAAACCGCAACGTCGTGGACTGGGCAAAACAGCACGGGATCCACATCACCTCATACATGACGCTCGCTTACGGTAAGGCTCTGAAAGACGAAGTGATTATCCGCATCGCAGAGAAACATAACGCGACTGCTGCGCAGGTCATTCTGTCATGGGCAATGGGTGAAGGTTATGCCGTGATCCCGTCCTCAACCAAGCGCGAAAACCTGGCCAGCAACCTGTTGGCGCTGGATCTCCAGCTGGATGAAGAGGATAAAAAAGCGATCGCAGCGCTGGAGTGCAACGATCGCCTGGTGAGCCCGGAAGGTTTAGCGCCGAACTGGGATTAATAAGACCCTCCCTCTGTACCCAGAACCCTCACACAGCTCCTTCGGGAGCTGTTTTTATATGTTCACTCAGGAAGTCGATAAAGGCGCGTATACGCGTACTCACCGCTCTGTCGCTGTAATACACCGCGCTAAAAGGCATCTCTACCGGCAGACGCTTATCGGCCATCAGCTCCACCAGTTCGCCCCGCGCTATCTCCTTATCAATCATATAGTCCGATAAACAGGCGATACCGTTCCCTTCCAGACATAGCTGTTTCAGCGTCTCTCCGCTGTTAGAGGATAATCCACAGGTAATTTCATGGAGCTGACCATCATGACAGGCAACAGGCCAGGTGTTCAGCGACACAGGTTCCGTAAAGCCCAGACACAGATGCTGCTTTAACTCTTCTACCGTCTCCGGTTTACCATGTTCAGCAATATACTGTGGCGACGCGATAATTTTGCGGTAGCTGGCAAACAGCGGCCGGGCACGTAGGCTGGAATCCGTCAGTGTTCCCGCCCTGATTGCCACATCCACTTTCCGCTCGATGAGGTTGATAAACGTTTCTGATGAGACCAGAGAGAGCGTCATCTCCGGATAACGTTCGCGAAAAGGTTTAATCAGCGGCATCAGAAAGTGAAGCACAACCGGCGTGGCCGCATCAATACGCAGCAACCCGCGCGGCGTGCTGCGGCTTTCCATAATCTCCGTCTCCGCTGCGGCCATCTCCTGCAGCACCGACTGCACGCGGCGAAAATAACGCTCTCCTTCTTCCGTCAGGCTCAGCTGTCGCGTCGTTCGGTTGAGCAGGCTCACCCCAAGCTTCATCTCCAGCTTTTTCACCGAGCGGCTGATGGCCGAGTTAGCCTGTCCCAGCTGTTCGGCTGCGCGGCTAAAGCTGCCGCTTTCGACGACGGCGACAAAGATTGTTAGCTCTTCCGACGTTGCTTTCATTGTTGCACCACCCGCAAAATTCTATTGATATTTTGACCATTTTTGTTATTTAAGCACTGGCGCATACTGCCTGTCATCTTAATCCTGATGATACGGAGTATTTTATGCCACTGGCGTTACTTGCCCTGACGATCAGTGCCTTTGCAATTGGCACGACCGAATTTGTTATCGTGGGGCTGGTTCCCACTATTGCGAACCAGCTTGCGATCTCGTTGCCCTCCGCCGGGCTGCTGGTGTCCATCTACGCTCTGGGCGTCGCCGTCGGCGCACCGGTGCTGACGGCCCTGACCGGACGTTTTCCGCGTAAGCAACTGTTAGTTGCGCTGATGGTGTTGTTCACCGCCGGCAATATTCTGGCCTGGCAGGCACCGGACTATACCACCCTTGTGATTGCCCGCCTGCTGACTGGCCTGGCGCACGGCGTGTTCTTCTCGATTGGTTCCACCATCGCAACCAGCCTGGTGCCCAAAGAGAAAGCAGCCTCAACTATCGCAATCATGTTCGGTGGATTGACCGTCGCCCTTGTGACGGGTGTGCCGTTGGGAACGTTTATCGGACAGCATTTCGGCTGGCGTGAAACGTTCCTGGCCGTCTCCTTACTGGGCGTTATTGCTCTCGTGGCTAGCCTGCTGCTGGTACCCTCGCATATTCCAGGCCGGGCGAGCGCCAGCCTGAGCGATCAGCTGAAGGTACTCACTCATCCGCGTTTGCTGATCATCTACGCGGTCACTGCCCTGGGCTATGGTGGCGTATTCACCGCCTTCACCTTCCTGGCGCCGATGATGCAGGACCTGGCGGGTTTCTCCCCGAACGCCGTGAGCTGGATTTTGCTGGGGTATGGTATTTCCGTTGCTATTGGCAATATCTGGGGCGGAAAACTTGCAGATAAGCATGGTGCGGTACCGGCGCTGAAATTCATCTTCGCCGCGCTGGTTGTCCTGCTGATGATTTTCCAGTTTACCGCTTCGATACACTACGCCGCACTGGTCACGGTGCTGGTCATGGGGATCTTTGCTTTTGGTAATGTGCCCGGGCTTCAGGTCTACGTTGTACAAAAAGCCGAGCTTTATACGCCAAATGCGGTGGATGTGGCTTCTGGTCTGAATATTGCGGCTTTCAATATTGGTATCGCGCTGGGCTCCATCATTGGTGGACAAACCGTCGAACACTTCGGATTAACCCAGACCCCATGGATTGGGGCGGTGATTGTCCTGGTGGCATTCCTGCTGATTGGCCTGAGTGGACGTCTGGATAAGCCAGCCCGCGTAGCGCTGGGATAACATCAGTAAGTGCTTGCTTACAAAACTGGAAAACGGTTTCTCAGAAATTGCGTTGAAAGTGTGACCTAAAGTCCCTATAACATTAGAACCAGTCCGTTTTCCGGGCTGGTTCATGTTACAGGGGCTGTTTCCAAAAGTGCGAAAAAATACCTATGCCATGCGTTATGTTGCCGGAATGCCTGCGGAGAGGATCTTACCTCCGGGGTCGTTTGCGAGCATAAGCCAGGCATTACCCGCCGGCACACCGTTAAGCAGCGATGAAAAAATTCGGGTACTGGTCTGGAATATCTTCAAGCAGCAGCGCGCGGAATGGTTATCGGTACTCAAAAATTTTGGAAAAGATGCCCATCTGGTTCTGCTCCAGGAAGCGCAAACTACCCCTGAACTGGTCCGGTTTGCCACCACGAACTATCTTGCCGCCGACCAGGTACCGGCATTTGTCCTGCCGCAACATCCCTCTGGCGTGATGACGCTTTCTGCTGCCCATCCGGTCTACTGTTGCCCGCTCCGCGAGCGCGAGCCTATCCTGCGTCTGGCGAAATCAGCGCTGGTGACGGTCTATCCGCTGCCGGATACCCGAATGCTGATGGTCGTCAATATCCACGCGGTAAACTTTAGCCTCGGTGTGGATGTGTATAGTAAGCAGTTACTTCCAATTGGCGATCAGATTGCGCATCACAGCGGGCCCATCATCATGGCTGGCGATTTCAACGCCTGGAGCCGTCCGCGCATGAATGCGCTGTATCGTTTTGCGCGCGAAATGTCGCTGCGTGAAGTTCGTTTTAACGATGATCAGCGCAAAAAAGCCTTTGGTCGTCCTCTCGATTTTGTCTTCTATCGTGGTTTGAGCGTGCACGACGCTTCTGTTCTGGTGACGCGCGCCTCCGATCACAATCCTCTACTAGTTGAATTCAGTCCCGGCAAACCTGATAAATAATGGTGTGTCAGGTCTGCCGTGGGGCAGGCCTGCGCGGGTGCTGCCCTTTTATTTTAACCAACAAAGGACAGTACGATGACAACAACACACTCCCATCATGACAACGTAGAAAAACAGTTTGGTTCTCAGGCAAGTGCTTATCTGAGCAGCGCCGTGCATGCCTCAGGCCGCGATCTGGTGCGTCTCGGTGAACGTCTGGCGGCATTTCCACAGGCGCACGTGCTGGATTTGGGCTGTGGGGCAGGGCACGCGAGCTTTACGGCTGCGCAGCAGGTAGCCCACGTTACCGCGTATGATTTATCGAGCCAGATGCTGGACGTCGTTGCTGAGGCGGCGAAAGCGAAAGGGCTGAACAACATTGATACGCGGCAGGGCTATGCGGAGTCTTTACCGTTTAATGATGCGTCGTTTGATGTCGCGATCAGCCGTTATTCCGCACACCACTGGCATGATGTTGGCCAGGCATTGCGCGAAGTCAGACGAGTTCTCAAGCCGGGTGGCACCTTCATCATTATGGATGTGATGTCTCCCGGGCATCCGGTGCGTAATATCTGGCTGCAGACGGTCGAAGCGCTGCGCGATACCTCGCACGTGCAAAACTACGCCAGCGGGGAGTGGTTATCGTTTATCACTGAAGCCGGGCTGATTGCGCGCTCGTTAATAACAGACCGTTTACCGCTGGAGTTCGGCTCGTGGATCGCGCGTATGCGTACCCCGGAGGCGTTAAGCCAGGCGATCAGGCTCTACCAGGAAAGTGCGTCCGCAGAGGTGAAGGCGTACTTTGAACTGCAGGCCGATGGCTCATTTACCAGCGATACCATCATGGCTGAAGCACAAAAGGCGGGATAAATAAAAAAGGCACCGAGGGGAATCGGTGCCTTTTTATCTTTCGATCGTGTTATCAGGAGTCTGGCGTGGCGCTGTTCTTCACAAACAGCGTCAGCTGGTCGCCCGGTTTCAGATTGTCAGTATCATTATTCCAGCGCATCACATCTTTGATGTTCACGCCGTGCCGTTTTGCGATACTGGACAGTGAATCGCCTTTGCGCACGCGATAGGTAATGCTATCGCTGTTGCTGGCGAGACGCTGTGCGCTGTTACCTGCACCCACCGTCAGTGTCTGACCCACTTTCAGGCCGGAGCTGCGCAGATTATTCCACTGCTGCAGATCTTTCGCCGTCACGCCAAGGCGTGAGGCAATGCCTGAAAGCGTATCACCTGAACGTACCTTATAGCTGCGGCTGTTTACGGAGGAAGCATCCGCGATCAGCGTTGACTGAACGGCGGCAATCTCACCCGATGCTAAAGACTCACGTAACTGCTCAGCATGCTTCTGCGGAACCATTACGTACTGCGGGCCGCTTGCCCCCAGCGTCGAGCCTTTAACGCCTGCATTAAAGGTTTTCAATTTACTTACCGACATACCCGTCATATCAGCGACCTGTTGAATATCAACCGGATTGCTGAGGCGAACGCGCGCCAGTGCACGACTTTCGTCTGGTGTTGGCAGTTGTACACCGTAACGCTTGCTGTTCTTGAGAATATCGCTCAATGCCAGCATCTTCGGTACGTAAATCTTTGTTTCCTGTGGCAGTGAGAGCGACCAAAAATCGGTGGATTTACCCCGTGCTTTATTCGCTTTCATTGCCTTCAGTACACGACCTTCGCCGCTATTATACGCTGCGACCGTTAACAGCCAGTCACCGTCAAACATCTTGTTCAGACGTTGCATCATGTCGAGAGCGGCTGTCGTTGAAGCGACAACATCGCGACGCGCATCATAGTTGCGGGTCTGTTTCAGACCATAGTTTCGCCCGGTGCTCGGAATGATCTGCCAAATGCCTGCGGCATTGGCGCCAGACGTCGCGTGTGGGTCAAAAGCGCTCTCCACTATGGGTAGGAGTACCAGCTCCATAGGCATGTTACGTTTTTTAACTTGCCCGGCTATCCAGTACATATACGGCTCTGCCCGTAACGTTACATCGTGGAGATAGCTCTTATTTCTTAAATACTTCTGTTTCTGTTCGCGAATCCGGCTGTTTTCCGGAATTCCCATCTTTAGCTCGTCGCCAATAGAGGTCCACAAGTCTTGCTCCTGCGCGAAAGATGTCCCATCGTCCAACCATCGCGCCTGACTCGTAAACTTCCCTGCTTCCCCTTGACCAGCTGCAGAAAGGCTCTGTGCGTGCTGTTGTACGTTGCTGCCGTTCTGCGACTGGCAACCTACAAGCAGGACAGAGGCGAGTAATATCGCTTTTGCCTTCATGTGTGTGTCAATAGTTGCTTAAAAGACGAGCGATGATAACGGCGAAATTTTGAAAAGGCAACCCGCATTTATCTGAAGTTATCTTTCTTTGACCGTAACCATGCAAATCGCTGTTCTGGTTGTTGCAAATTTGTTTCTTGGTTAATTTTGTTAATTAAATCAATATCATCAGTTCGTAAAAATAAATTAATTTGACGCTCATTTTTCAGAATAACGGGCAGTGTATTTTGGTTTTTTGCACGTAACTCCTTCACTTTGTGATAATAATCCTGAATCGCCCGATCCTCAGGTAAGAGGCTTACGGCAAACTTCATATTCCCTAATGTATACTCATGTGCGCAACAAATAAGGGTATCATCCGGTAGAGCGTTAATCTTTTGTAAAGACTGATACATCTGTTCTGGCGTACCTTCAAAAAGTCTTCCGCAGCCGCCCGAGAAGAGCGTGTCGCCACAAAAAAGATAAGGTTTGCTGTAGAAACACAGATGTCCCAAAGTGTGACCTGGTGTGGCAAATACGGAAAACTCCCACTCGCGGATGAGGATATTTTCGCCTTCTTCGACTACTTGCGTGGTTCCCTTATCTTGTGTTTCAGCCGGTCCGTAAACCACAAGATGCGGAAAATGGGCGCGCAGTTCCGGCACACCGCCTGTGTGATCGTTATGATGATGCGTTAACAGAATGGCTTCTGGCTGCCAGCCATTCTCTTCTATTGCGCGCAGTACAGGGGCGGATTCTCCGGGATCGACAATGACGCATCGACGTTCGTCATCGACCAAAACCCAGATGTAATTGTCCTCAAAAGCAGGAATATTGATAAGATTCATACATTACCTCTTATAGCGTGGCGGGTGTTTTGATGAAACCGGCAAGGATACCTCAGACTGTCATAGCACCGGAACGTTGGGCGGAATTGCCCTGGGGCGAATACTATCGCGAGGCGTTAGAACAACAGCTGAAGCCCTGGCTCGCGAAAATGTATGGCTTTCACCTGCTTAAGATTGGCAATCTCAGCGCGGAAATCAATACCGAAAGCTGCGCTATCTCCCATCAGGTCAATGTTTCTCTCGGCGGTTCGCCGGTTCAGGTGAAGGCGGACCCCTTGCATCTGCCGTTTGCGGAAAAATCCGTTGATGCGTGTCTACTTGCGCACACGCTGCCCTGGTGCAGCGATCCTCACCGTATGCTGCGTGAAGCCGATCGCGTGCTGATTGATGACGGCTGGCTGATACTCAGCGGATTCAATCCGCTTAGCCTGATGGGGCTGCGTAAGCTGGTGCCTGTCCTGCGCCGTACGCCACCCTACAACAGCCGGATGTTCACCATGATGCGTCAGCTTGACTGGCTTTCACTGCTGAATTTTGAAGTGCTCAGCTACGGCGGCTTTCAGGTGCTGCCGTGGGCGCGGCAGGGGGGCGTAGTGTTAAGTACGCATTTGCCTGCCTTAGGCTGCATGCAATTTATCGTCGCGCGTAAGCGAACCATCCCCCTTACGCTTAACCCGATGAAGCAGAGTAAATCGAAAACCCCCCTTCGGCAGACCGTAGGCGCAACGCGGCAGTATAAAAAACCCTGATCAGGATTCAGGCTGATAGCCTGCATCCTCATGGGCCGGGTTTGAGGCCGCCGCGCGCGCCAGTTCGTCGCAGCGTTCGTTTTCAGGGTGACCGGCGTGGCCTTTTACCCATTCCCATTTAATTTGGTGCTGACCTAATGCCGCATCCAGACGCTTCCAGAGGTCGACATTTTTAACTGGCTTCTTATCAGCCGTTTTCCAGCCGCGTTTTTTCCAGTTATGGATCCACTGGGTTATGCCCTGGCGCACGTACTGACTGTCGGTACTGAGCACCACGTCGCAGTGTTCTTTCAAGGCTTCCAGCGCCACAATGGCCGCCATTAACTCCATCCGGTTATTGGTGGTCAGAAAATAGCCTTCGCTAAAAGTTTTTTCGTGCTGGCGATAGCGCATAATCGCGCCATAGCCGCCAGGCCCCGGGTTGCCGAGACAAGATCCATCGGTGAAAATCTCTACCTGTTTACGCATCTCTGGTAGACTTCCTGTATTCGAAACGTTCAGTTAAACGATAAGTCTGACATAAATGACCGCTATGAGCACTGCAATTACTCGCCAGATTGTCCTCGATACCGAAACCACCGGTATGAACCAGATCGGCGCGCACTACGAAGGGCATAAGATCATTGAGATCGGTGCCGTTGAAGTGGTGAACCGTCGTCTCACGGGGAACAACTTCCACGTGTACCTCAAACCCGATCGGCTGGTGGATCCAGAAGCGTTCGGCGTTCACGGTATTGCCGATGAGTTCTTGCTGGACAAACCGACCTTTGCCGAGGTGGCAGACGAGTTTCTGGAATACATCACAGGCGCCGAGCTCATCATTCATAACGCCTCGTTCGATATCGGCTTTATGGACTATGAGTTTAGTAAGCTCCATCGCGATATTCCGAAAACAAACACCTTTTGCAAAGTGACCGATAGTCTGGCGCTGGCGAGGAAGATGTTTCCCGGCAAGCGTAACAGCCTCGATGCGCTCTGTTCACGTTATGAAATAGATAACACCAAGCGAACGCTGCACGGGGCACTGCTCGATGCCCAGATCCTGGCTGACGTTTATCTGGCGATGACCGGCGGACAGACTTCAATGAAGTTCAGCATGGAAAATGAGTCGCAGCAGACGCAGGGCGAAGCGGGAATTCAGCGCGTTGTTCGTCAGGCAAGCCGCTTGCGGGTTGTTTTAGCCAGCGATGCAGAGTTACTTGATCACGAATCCCGCCTCGACCTTGTGCAGAAGAAGGGCGGAAGCTGTATGTGGCGTGCCTGAAAAAACGCCGGAATGCCTGTAAAATCATCTGTTGGGCGATTTTTGCAGCAAACGATTCAAAACATGAGAAAAAGCGTTGACGAGATCCGAGGCACACCGTAATATGCGCCTCGTTCCCCAAACGGGAACAGTGGAGCGGTAGTTCAGTCGGTTAGAATACCTGCCTGTCACGCAGGGGGTCGCGGGTTCGAGTCCCGTCCGTTCCGCCACTATTCAGAAGGCCTGAATCAGAAATGATTCAGGCCTTCGTCGTTTCAGCTCTCCTCTTCATTTTTCTCTTCTTTTTATTAACAAAAAGTTAATTTATGTGGTGCAATTATTTAACATTTGCACAACTTTAGTGCGTTATTTGCACTAACTCTGTGCATTCTTTCGTCTCGTCATCTTTGCGTAGCCCGTCAGGTTGTTTCCAGTTGTAAAAATAATTATCGGGAAATCATTCGCTTACCCGTCTTGTTCATAAAAGTTCATGAACCAATAACGTATTGGTTCGGTTATTGCTTAATCATTAGCACGATAAGCTTCATTCCATATCAATAACTTATCGTTAATAAAAACAAAATAATGATGATAGCGAGCGAACCAATATGGAAAAGCCGTCACGGTTTCTGGCCAATTCCAGCACCGCGCTTGAGCAGCTGCGCGGGCTAATCAACCAGCATGAGTCAACACCAGGCACTCCGCTGCCCACGGAACGTGAGCTGTCGGAAACACTCGGCGTAGGACGACGCGAAGTGCGTCGCGCGCTGGACGTGCTGGAAGAAGAAGGGCGAATCTGGCGCAAGCAGGGCAAAGGCACCTTTATTGGCCCGGCTGCACCGGTTGAACCGCTGGCCCTTCAGGGACTGGTTCAGCAGACCAACCTGCTGGAAGTGATGGAAGCTCGTCTACAGCTCGAACCCGGCTTAGCCCGGCTTGCGGCACTGCGTGCCACCAGGGAAAATCTCGCGCTCATGCAGCGCATGCTGGAACGCATCGACAAGGTCAGTCCGGACGACCGCGATCTCAACGAACTCTGGGATAGCGCCTTTCACCGCGCCATTGCCGAGGCGGCGGGCAACCGCCTGATGCTCGGCCTGTTTGACGCCATTGATGCCGTGCGGCGCGAACCCGGCTGGCAGCACCTGCGCGAGCTGGCCCGCACGCCCGAACGTGTCGACAGCTATAACGACCACCATCACAAGATCATGTCTGCGATTATCCATCGCCAGCCTAATGAAGCCGCGGCTGCCATGCGCGAGCACCTGCTCAGCCTGCAAAACGCCCTGATT
The DNA here is from genome assembly GCF_003594915.1 of Enterobacter chuandaensis. Classification (GTDB taxonomy): domain Bacteria; phylum Pseudomonadota; class Gammaproteobacteria; order Enterobacterales; family Enterobacteriaceae; genus Enterobacter; species Enterobacter chuandaensis. The sequence goes on along the minus strand of NZ_QZCS01000002.1, from coordinate 491,911 downwards.
CAGGCGATCCACCTTGAGGATGACTTCACGCTATGACGACGATCCCGTTTAAGGATTCCACGCCAGTACTGCGGCTGAATAATCTCAACGTCAGGTTTTCCGGCTCGCCGGTGAGCGTACTTGACGGCATTTCCCTGACGGTCAAAGCGGGCGAAACGCTGGCGCTGGTGGGGGAGTCCGGCTGTGGAAAAAGTATCACCTCACTGGCGCTGATGGGTTTACTGCCCGCCAGCGTGCAGATTGTCAGCGGCGAGATGCAGTTTCGCCGCCACGACCTGCGCAAGCTCTCGCCGCGGGAATATGCCGATCTGCGCGGCAGCGAGCTCGCGATGATATTCCAGGAGCCGATGACCTCGCTCAATCCGGCGTTTACGCTGGGCGATCAGCTTAGCGAAGCGGTTATGCGACACCAGAACGTCTCGCGCGCAGAGGCAATGAAGGTTGCCCTGCAGATCCTCGAGAAGGTGCAGATCCCGGCGGCAGAGATGCGGCTCAAGGCATATCCGCATCAGCTTTCCGGCGGCATGCGCCAGCGTGTGATGATTGCCATGGCGCTGATTAACCATCCCAAACTGCTGATTGCCGATGAGCCGACCACCGCGCTTGACGTCACCATCCAGGCGCAAATCCTGACCCTGCTGAACACCTTAAAAGAGGAAACCGGCACGGCGGTCCTGATGATCACTCACGATTTAGGCGTGGTGGCAGAAGTGGCGCAGCAGGTCGCCGTGATGTACGCGGGGCAGGTAGTGGAGCAGGGGAGTGTCGAAGCCATCTTTGCCGACCCGCAGCACCCGTACACTATTGGCCTGATGGGCTCGATCCCTTCTCTGGGCGCACGCAAAGGCCAGCTTTCCACCATTCCCGGTTCGGTTCCGCTCCCGGAATCCATGCCGAAAGGCTGCCGTTTCGCGACGCGCTGCCCGTTTGCGCAGTCGCGCTGCCACGATGAAAAACCGCAGCTCACCACGCTCGGCGCGGGCCATCAGGTCGCCTGCTTCCGCGTGCCGCTCGAACACCACATTGCCCTGGGAGAGACCGCATGACCACGCCCATTCTTGAAGCCCGCGATCTGAGCAAGCGCTTCCCAGGCCCGAAAAAACTCTTCTCCCCGGCGCGGTTTGTCACGGCGGTCGATCGCGTTTCGCTTGCCGTGATGCCGGGCGAAACGCTGGCGATTGTTGGCGAATCCGGTTCCGGGAAATCCACCCTCGGCCGTCTGCTGCTGCGTCTGCTGGCCGCCAGCGAAGGGCGCGTGTTTTATCAGGGGGAGGAGATCACCGATGCCTCGGGCGCCCGTCTGAACCAGCTCCGGCGAGAGCTGCAGATTATCTTTCAGGATCCCTTCGCCTCGCTGAACCCGCGCATGACGGTAGAGCAGATCGTCGGCGAGCCGCTATGGCTGCATCAAAACATGAAGAAAGCGGATCGCCAGTATCGCGTTGCCGAACTCCTGAAGACCGTTGGTCTGCCTGCCGCCTGGGCAGGGCGCTACCCGCACGAGTTTTCCGGCGGACAGCGTCAGCGCATCGGCATTGCGCGCGCGCTGGCCTCGGGACCGAAGCTGCTGCTGGGTGATGAGCCGGTTTCCGCGCTGGACGTCTCCGTTCAGGCGCAGGTGGTCAACCTCCTGGAAAACCTGAAGCACCAGCTGGGGCTGACGATGGTGATCGTTGCCCACGGTCTGGCTGTGATTCGCCATATGAGCGACCGCGTGGCGGTGATGTACCTTGGGCAAATCGTTGAGCTTGCCACCGTCGATGAAATTTTTGACGCGCCGCTGCACCCCTATACCCAGGCGCTGATCGCCTCGGCCCCGCAGATGCAGCCGGGCGTTGAGCGCGACGCGCCGCTGCTGCAGGGGGATCTGCCCAATCCGGCCAGCCCGCCGTCGGGCTGTCGCTTCCACACCCGCTGCCCGTACGTCACCGATGAATGCCGCCAGGTCGAGCCGATTAATCAGGTACTCGACGGCGGGCGGCAGGTTGCCTGCCACCGCTGGCAGGAGATCAATCGCGATCGCAGCGTTATCCAGATCGCACCGCCATCCGCCGCTTTTCTGCGCCGCCGCGCGCTGTTTGAACACGCGGCCACTCACTCGTCCCTTCCTTCAAGGAACTCATGATAATGACAATACGTAATTCTCTTTTGACCGTACTGGGAAGTGTTATGTTGCTTGGCGCGGCGCTGCCCGCCCATTCTGAAAGCGTGCTGCGGATCGGCCTGGGCGCTGACCCGGACATGCTCGACCCGCATCTGGCGCGCACCTACTATGGCCGCTTCGTGTTTGCCTCCCTGTGCGACAGGCTGGTGGATGTCGATGAGCATCTGAAGGTCGTGCCGGGTCTGGCAAAATCCTGGGCCTGGAGCGAGGACGGCAAAACGCTAACCATGGATCTGCGTGAAGGCGTGACCTTCCACGACGGCGAAAAATTCGATGCCGCCGCGGCAAAATACAATCTCGATCGCGCTCTGACCCTGAAAGGCTCCCTGCGTAAAAGCGAGATCTCCTCCGTGGAGTCGGTAGAGGTCACCGGCCCGATGCAGATTGCGCTGCACCTGAAAACGCCCGATGCCGCGCTGCTGATGCAGCTCACCGACCGCGCGGGCGCGATGATGGCGCCCGAAGCCGCGAAAAAGCCTGACTTTGCCGCCCATCCGGTCTGCTCCGGGCCGTACAAATTCGACAGCCGCGTGTCGCAGGACCGCATCGTTCTGACCCGCTTCGACAACTACTGGAACAAAGACGCCTATCACTTCGACAAAATCATCTATCTGCCGATCCCGGATGCCTCCGTGCGCCTCGCGAACCTGCGCGCGGGCGATCTCGACCTGACAGAAGGCATCGCCGCCAGCGACGTCAAAACCGTCGAAGCCGACAGCAAGCTGGCGCTGGCGAAGGTGACGGGCCTGGGCTACCAGGGCATCACCTTCAACATCAACAACGGCAAGGTGCCGGCCAACGATCCGTTTAAGGACGCTCGCGTGCGCGAGGCATTTTCTCAGGCCATTGATCGCGATGCGTTAAACCAGGTGGTCTTTGAAGGGCTGTACACCCCGGCAAACCAGGCGTTTTCACCGGTCAGTCCGTATCACGTTAACCTGCCGGTCCCGCCGCGCGACGTCGATAAAGCCAAAGCGCTGCTGAAAGCGGCAGGCGTCACCACGCCGCTGACCGTCAACCTGCTGGTGCCGAACAACCCAACCTCGCAGCAGGTGGGACAGGTGCTGCAGGCTATGGTTGCCGAGGCGGGCTTTACCCTGAACCTGCAGATGACCGAATTCGCCACGCTGCTCGATCGCCAGCAGAGCGGCGATTATCAGTTGAGCTTCTCCGGCTGGTCGGGTCGTCCGGATCCGGACGGCAGCATCTACGGCTTTATCCATAGCAACGGCACCCTGAACGATGGCCGCTACAGCAACGCACAGGTCGATGAGTGGCTGACGCAGGCGCGCCAGAGCACCGACCAGGCCGCACGCCAGCCGCTGTACGACAAGGTAGTGAAGCAGCTGCAAACCGATATGCCGATTGCCTACCTCTACTTCGAGCCGCGCATTTTCGGCCTGAACAAAAGCGTGCAGGGCTTTAAGCCGTACCCGGACGGCATCGTGCGTCTGGCGGGTTTGACGCTGGCGAAATAAACGTCCTGAGGAGAACCCATGCTGGAACTGATTTGCAAACGTCTGCTGCTGGCCGTCCCGACGCTATTGCTGGTGAGCATGATGGTCTTCGGGCTGCAAAAACTGCTGCCCGGCGACCCGCTGATTGCGATGGCCGGAGAGGAGCGCGATCCGGCGGTGATCGCCCAGCTGCGTGCGGAGCTGAACCTGGATGCGCCGATCCCGGTGCAGTATTTCCACTGGCTGACGCGGGCGCTGCAGGGCGATCTGGGCGTCTCCTTGCGCACGCATGAACCGGTGACCGAGCTTATCGCCAGCAAGCTGCCGGTCACGCTTGAGCTGTCGCTGCTGGCGATGATTATCGCGCTGGTGTTTGGCATCAGCATGGGGATCGTCGCGGCGGTGAACAAAAACAGCTGGGTCGATCACGGGGCGAACTTTGTGGCGATCTCGGGGATCTCGATCCCGCATTTCTGGCTGGGGATCCTGCTGATTCTGGTCTTCTCGGTGAACCTGCAGTGGCTGCCCGCGTCCGGCTATGTGCCGTTCAGTGAAGATCCGCTCCAGAACCTGCGCACGCTGCTGCTGCCCGCTTCTGTGCTCGGAACCGGGCTGGCGGCAACGCTGATGCGCCATACCCGCGCGTCGATGATTGCGGTACTGAAAGCGGATTATATCCGTACCGCACGCGCCAAGGGGCTTCTGCCGAAGGCGGTCATTCTAAAGCACGCGTTTCGCAACGCGCTGGTACCGGTGATCACCCTCACCACGCTGCTGTTCGGCGAACTGCTGGGCGGCGCGGTGCTGACCGAGCAGGTGTTCACCATTCCGGGCTTTGGCAAGATGATCGTCGACTCGGTGTTCAACCGTGACTACGCGGTGGTGCAGGGCGTGGTGCTGATCGTGGCGATTGGCTTCCTGATGCTCAACCTGCTGGCCGACGTGCTTTACGTCCTTATCAACCCGAAAATGCGAGGTTAACGATGGCGGAACTGACGACGCAAACCGTAGCCCCCGCGCTGCCGCGCGCGCAGAACCGGGTGCTGAAGAAATTCCTCGCCAATAAAAGCGCGGTGATCGGTGCGGTGGTGGTGGGCTTTTTTGTGCTGGTGACGCTGCTGGCACCGTGGATCGCCCCGTTCGACCCGGTTAAAGCCAACTTCCTCGCGGTGCGCAAAGCGCCGTCGGCGATGTACTGGTTCGGCACCGACGAGCTGGGGCGCGACATTTTGTCCCGCATTATCTGGGGAGCGCGAACCTCGCTGATGGCGGGCTGTATGTCAGTGGTTATCGCGGTGGTCATTGGCGTGCCGCTGGGGCTGGTGGCGGGCTACTTCCAGAAGATGTGGGACGGCGTCATCTCGCGGTTTATCGAGGCGCTGCTGGCCTGTCCGTTCCTGATCATGGCGATCGCGCTGGGGGCATTTTTAGGCCCGAGTCTCACCAACGCGATGATCGCCATCGGTCTTTCGGCGATGCCGATCTTCGCCCGCCTGACGCGCGGACAGGTGATCGCCATTCGCAACGAAGAGTATATCGACGGCGCGCGGGCGATTGGCCTGCCGGATCGCTGGATCATCATTAAATACGTCCTGCCAAACGTGATGTCGCCGATCCTGGTTCAGGCCACGCTGGCGATTGCCTCGGCGATTATCGCCGAAGCCAGCCTGTCGTTTTTGGGGCTGGGGCAGCAGCCGCCCAATCCATCCTGGGGCTCCATGCTCAATACCGCGAAAGGGTTTCTGGAGCAGGCGCCGTGGATGTCCGTTTTCCCCGGCGTGGCGATTTTCCTTGCCGTGCAGGGCTTTAATTTACTCGGCGACGGGCTGCGCGATGCGCTCGATCCGCGCCACGACTAAGGAGTCATGATGACCAAAGCGCTTGATTTTACGTCCGGTTATGATTCACGACGCCCGCCGATGATGGGCCACAACGCGGTTGCCACGTCGCAGCCGCTGGCGGCGCAGGCAGGCATGAAGATGCTGCAGCTGGGGGGAAATGCCGTCGATGCGGCCATTGCCACCGCGATGGCGCTGACGGTGGTTGAGCCGACCGGCAACGGGATCGGCAGCGATGCCTTTGCCATCGTCTGGGACGGTGAAAAGCTGCACGGTTTGAACGCGTCCGGCCGTTCGCCTGCCAGCTGGCATGCGGATCTGTTTGCCGGTAAAACCGCGGTGCCGGAAATTGGCTGGGACGCGGTAACGGTGCCGGGTGCGGTGTCGGGCTGGGTCGCGCTGGCGGAACGCTTCGGCACGCTGCCGCTGACCACGCTGGCGCAGCCTGCGATTGACTACGCGCGTAACGGCTTCCCGGTCTCGCCGCTGATTGGTCATCTCTGGCAGCGCGGCTATAGCAAGCTGAAAGATCAGCCGGGCTTTAGCGCCTGCTTCGCGCCGGAAGGCCGCGCTCCGCGCGTGGGGGAAATCTTCCGTAACCCGGCGCAGGCCAACTCGCTGGAGCTGATTGCTAAAACTAACGGCGACGCTTTTTACCGCGGCGAGCTGGCGCAGAAAATTGCTGCTTTTGCCAAAGAACACGGTGCGCACCTGACGGTTGAAGATCTGGCAAACCATCGCGTGGACTGGGTAGACCTACTGTCGCGCGACTTCGCGGGCGGTTCGGTGCAGGAGCTGCCGCCAAACGGCCAGGGGATCGCCACGCTGATTGCGCTCGGCATTCTGGAACAGTGCGGCATTGAGAAACATCATCCGGACTCCGTGCAGTCTCTGCACTTGTCCATTGAAGCCATGAAGCTGGCGCTGGCGGATCTCGACCGCTACGTGGCGGATGAAGAACACATGGCGTTCGCGGCAAAAGAGCTGCTGAGCGACCACTATCTGAAGTCGCGCGCGGCGCTTATCGACCACGATAAAGCCTCTGATTTTGTCTACGGTTCCCCGACGCAGAGCGGCACGGTCTACATCAGCACCGCGGATGCCAGCGGGATGATGGTCTCGTTTATTCAGTCCAACTATATGGGCTTCGGTTCAGGCATCGTGGTGCCGGATACGGGGATCAGCCTGCAAAACCGGGGCTGCGGGTTCGTGCTGGATCCCAATCACCCGAACGCGCTGGCGGGCAGCAAGCGTCCGTTCCACACCATCATTCCGGGCTTTGCGATGGACGGTAACGGCAAGCCGCTGATGTCCTTCGGCGTGATGGGCGGCCCGATGCAGGCGCAGGGGCACATGCAAATGGCGCTGCGCATTATGCTGCACGGGCAAAACCCGCAGGCGGCTATCGACGCGCCGCGCTGGCGCGTGGTGCAGGGCAGGGAGGTGATCGTCGAATCGACGTTCGATCGCAATACTATCGCGGCGCTGCGCGAGCGTGGGCATCAGATCGTGGTGGAAGATCCGCTCCAGGATTACAACTTCGGCGGGGCGCAGGTGATCTATCGTATGCCGGAAGGGCACTACGTTGCCGCGACGGAAAGCCGCAAAGACGGTCAGGCGTTAGTGAGTTAATACTTTATCCCCCTAATGCGAGCAGCGAACAATCCCCTCTCCCCTTTGGGGAGAGGGTTAGAGTGAGGGGAAAATTTCATCCAATGCTAAACGGATCCGCATCCTGCCAGGCCGGAAACTTCTCCCGATACTCCTTCAGCGCCGTCAATGACAGCTCCGCATCAATGCGCGTCGCCTGATGCGGCTCGGCTGTGGCAATAATCTCGCCCTGCGGGTTCACCACCCGGCTGTCGCCGCGGTAGTGATGTCCGTTACCGTCCGTCCCCACGCGGTTACAGCCCACCACGTACGCCTGGTTCTCAATCGCGCGCGCCACCAGCAGCGCCTGCCAGTGCAGCGAGCGCGGCGCAGGCCAGTTGGCGACATACAGCGCCAGATCGTAATCGTTGCGGTTGCGCGACCACACCGGGAAGCGCAGGTCGTAGCAGACCAGCGGCAGGATGCGCCAGCCGCGCCACTCGAACACCACGCGTTCGTTACCCGCTTCATAGTGATGATGTTCATCGGCCATGCGGAACAGGTGGCGTTTATCGTAAAAATGCACTTTCCCTTCCGGCTCAACCAGCAGGAAGCGGTTCACCGGGCCGCGTTCCGTTTGCAGTGCGGCGCTCCCGGCGATCAGCGCGTTGGTTTGCTGTGCTTTGGCATGCATCCAGGCGACTACCTCTTCCTGGGGCATCGACTGTTTAGCCGCTTCCATGGCGAAGCCGGTGGTGAACATCTCCGGCAGGACAATCACATCTCGCCCGGTAATCTCTTCCAGTTGACGATCAAAGTGGCGCAGGTTGGCAGGGCCATCCATCCACACTAAAGGTTGCTGCAAAATCGAAATCTTCAGACCAGGCACGATACAGACTCCTCAAACGACCCCTTTTTGACACTGTAGCACGTCATTACGAGAAAATGTGGCAATAAAAAACCCCGCGCGAGGTGCAATGCCGTTCACTTAAGCGGAGCGGCATGGATGTCCACCGGATAGCGGGCTTTTGACATCTTAACCGCCCTCGGCCTTTATGGTCGGGGGCGTTTTGTGATGAACAACGCTTCCAGATTTCCCCGCAGATGCTCCGGTCGTTGCGAGATTGTCCCCGGAGAATGGTCTGACATTGCTGACTGCGGCGATCTCACTATGGAATACGGTATATATAGAAAGAGCCATAGATTCTCTGAAGCGAAAAGGACTCCCGCTAAATGAACAGCTTATTGCGCATCTGTCCCCGCCAGGATGGGAGCACATAAATCTCAGCGGGGATTACGTCTGGCGAACAAACCTCAAGCTGGGACAGGGTAAATACCGTACGTTACGCTCAGTGGATAGTAGTCTGTACAAAAAACAGGCTTAACGTAGGATAATTTACGGATTCCTGGCGGACCCCAACATGAATGGACTGTTCGGCATCAGAAAACGCTTGAGATGGAGCAAAACAGAAGCAGCGTTAGGGTCATCAATGACGCGTTAACTTGCCGGAAACGGCACTTTCAGTGCCATTTTTCGACGAAACTGGAGGTGATTCACTTGGCTGCATAAATATGCAGAGGATGAAAATTTTTCAGGTGCGTTGCCGGTGGTTTTGCGGTTTACCAGCCACGACTTTAGCACGTCAGACCCCGGAAACGCCGCCAGTGGTGATCTGGCGGTGCTGATAACAGATGTTATATTTAATCGTGTTCTGTCAGGTCCAGTGCTTTGAGTGTTTTAAACCCATTTTCTGACACTCTATAACGAGAGTGCTTTGTTTCTTCGTTGTAAATTACATCGACTAAACCATGTTCGACTAAATTAGTGACAATTCTCGCTACGTTGCCAAATCCGGGGATCCCTTTCATAGAAAGTGCGCGGTCTAGAATTATCCAGCTCCAATCCATGTCTTTTTCAGACATGACTTTTAGTACGTTAATTTCTGTCTTCGTGATCGTCATTTCAGTGCGTCCGGGTGGAATAGGTCACCGTCTTTAAGTTTAAAATCTTCTAACGTTGCTGTGTGTGCATTGTTCCATAGGTCATAGCTAGCAGGCCCTTCAGGTTCACCTGATTCCCAACCTAAATTGCAATAACGTTGGAATTCTCTGCATTCGTGTGTGTAGTAATTTAGATCTGCTTGTTCGGGGGGAAATTCACCTTTTGCAATGTTTTTTAGCCTACCAATCATCACATCGTTAGCAGGGTCGTGGTCGAATCGTGATATATGTTTTTCTACGGTTGCGATCCCTTCATGAGTGACATTCACCCCATCTGTCGTCAGATTTTCGATCGGTCCACCTGCCAGTTCGGGATCAAACGTTCTTCCTGATGCAGCCCCTCTCGCCCCGAAATGCTCAAGCTCTTCCAGTTCTGGGAATCGCATCCTGCCCATCGTCAGCCCTGCCACGACAGATGCGCCAGCAATGATCAGTCCTTTGTTATCCATGACTTGATCGTAACCAGCTAACGTGTCGCCGCCTAGCTGCTGTGCGGCCTGATGGAATCCCTCTATATTGCCGTTGTACACACCTCCACCGGCCATCAATCCTCCAGCTATTTTGCTGTTGATTACTTTGCCCGCCTGAGCGTGCTGCACGGGTTCTCCGGAAGTGCGGAACTTCACGGTTGGTGCGGGTTTTCTACCGTTCTGGTTATTGATGGCATGTCGAAAAGCGCGCTGAAAATCACTGACAATCCAGCAGAACGGATCTGCATTATTAAAAATCAGCTCACCACCGGTGTCGATGTGGAAAGGGTTTACCGTTTCGTCCCACTGTTCGTCTGTATCCAGACCGATAACCCAGCCCTCCATCAGGTTTATTTCCAGATCATCATAAACCGGGTCGTAACCCGTTTGCTGATAGGGTTTGTTGTTAAAACCGTCCTTCTGTCTGGGAACCTCATTTACTGGTGGTGACGTGTAGTTTCGGTAGTCCAGGTCATAGCTTACCGTCGCTTTTTCCAGTGTCGCTTCCGGTGTCAGGATATGCTGGAAATCTTCGGGAGAGAGCTCCCGTTCGAGTTCCCACAGAGTGTACAATCTGAACATCAAACGTCCTTTTCATCCATGTGTCCTGTATGGATTTTCCGCTCTTTCTGCTTGTTAATCAACCATTCAGGGGGCAGTTTGGAGATCGGAAATTCTGGGCTCCGTTTTCCAGGCGTACCCCATCAAGAATGGCTCCACGCAGCTGCTGGCGTGCCGATCATTGGTTACCCCAGATAAGTCAGACAGTGTTGTATCCACTCAGCGGGAAGGTGTTTGACAAACATCTGGGCAGATGGCGGTGGCATAAGAGGGTGGTCACTGAAATCGAGCAGATCGTTGAGAAGTGGCATAAGAAAACGGCTCCCTGTGGTGGAAGCCGTTATAGTGCCGTAGTTTAAGGATCGGTCAACTGATCCTTAACTGATCGGCATTGCGCGCGAGGCGGGGTTTGTATAAGCGAAACGCGTTATGCCGCTTCAGGTTTGCGGTGCTTCTCCGGCAACTTTACCGGCTGTGTCGCCAGCTCTTCCGGTTCGAAATCATCCACGTTGATACTGCGCAGACGGCTCTCTTCGGCTTTCACCAGCAGCGCGGCTTCATCTTTGTTGATAATGCCACCGGCCAGCGCCTGTTTCGCCAGTTCGTCCAGACGGGTAAACGGCAGGTTTTTGCCCAGCTGTTTGCAGATTTTCTGGTGAATCGGATCGGCAGCCATCACGTCCAGCAGCGCCTCTTCCAGCAGACCTACCGGGTTATGCGGCGTTGGAGCCAGATACTGACCGCGGCCAATGCGGGAGCGGGTTGCGCTCGGTACCTGCAGGATCTTCGCCACCTTGTGATCCAGCTTGTCGGACGGCGCCAGATGGTGACGTCCGGTCGGGAAGATCACCGCGCGCAGTGTGCCCGCCACGAAGCGGTTCGGGAAGTTGGCCAGCAGGTCGTCAATAGCCTGTTCTGCCTGATACATTGCATCCTGGACACCCCAGTGGACCAGCGGCAGATCCGCTTCCTGACGGCCTTCGTCGTCGTAGCGTTTCAGCACCGCCGAGGCCAGGAAGATCTGGCTCAGTACGTCGCCCAGACGGGCAGAGATACGCTCGCGACGCTTCAGGCTACCGCCCAGCACCGCCATGGAGACGTCAGACAGCAGAGCCAGGTTGGCGCTCAGACGGTTAAGATGCTGGTAGTAACGTTTGGTCGCATCGCCGGTCGGCGTCGCGCTGGTAAGACCGCGCGTCAGGCCGAGCCAGAAGCTGCGCACCTTGTTGCTGCCCACGTGACCGATATGTTTGAACAGCAGCTTGTCGAAGGCGTCCACGTCGTTGTTCTGCGCGGCGGCCATCTCTTCCAGCACATATGGATGGCAGCGAATCGCCCCCTGACCGAAGATCATCATGCTGCGGGTCAGGATGTTTGCCCCTTCCACGGTGATGGCAATCGGTGCGCCCTGATAGCCGCGCGCCAGGAAGTTGCCTTCGCCGAGCATAATGCCTTTACCGCCCGCGATATCCATCGCGTCAATGATCGACTGCTGCGCACGGTGGGTACAGTGGTACTTCACAATCGCGGACAGCACGGCCGGTTTTTCGCCCAGCATGATGCCGTAGGTAATCAGCGATGCAGCGGCATCCATCACGTAAGCGTTGCCCGCGATACGCGCCAGCGGCTCTTCGATACCCTCCATCTTGCCGATGGAGATTTTGAACTGACGGCGGATGTGGGCGTACGCACCAATCCCCATTGCTACCGACTTCAGGCCGCCGGTTGAGTTCGACGGCAGGGTAATACCGCGGCCAACCGACAGACATTCCACCAGCATGCGCCAGCCCTGGCCGGCCATTTTCGGACCGCCGATGATGTAGTCAATCGGCACAAAAATATCCTGACCGCGGGTCGGACCGTTCTGGAACGGCACGTTCAGCGGGAAGTGACGGCGACCAATTTCAACGCCTGGGGTAGAGGTTGGGATCAGCGCGCAGGTAATGCCGAGGTCTTCCTCGCCGCCCAGCAGTTTTTCCGGGTCGGAGAGCTTAAAGGCCAGGCCCAGCACGGTGGCAATAGGTGCCAGGGTGATATAGCGTTTGTTCCAGGTCAGGCGCATGCCCAGCACCTGCTGGCCCTGCCACTCGCCCATACAGACCACGCCGGTATCCGGGATTGCGCCCGCATCGGAGCCTGCTTCCGGGCTGGTCAGCGCGAAGCACGGGATTTCCTGACCGCGCGCCAGTCGCGGCAGATAGTGATCTTTCTGCTCTTCCGTACCGTAGTGCTGCAGCAGTTCACCCGGGCCTAAGGAGTTCGGCACGCCGACGGTAATCGCCAGGATCCCGGAGACGCCCGCCAGCTTTTGCAGCACGCGAGCCTGAGCGTAAGCGGAGAACTCAAGACCGCCGTACTCTTTCTTAATGATCATCGCGAAGAAGCGATGCTCTTTCAGGTAGGCCCACAGCTCCGGCGGCAGGTCGGCCATTTCGTGGGTGATAGCAAAGTCGTTTGCCATGCGGCACGCTTCTTCCACCGGGCCGTCAATAAAGGCCTGTTCTTCGGCGGTCAGGCGCGGCTGCGGATAGTTGTGCAGCTTTTTCCAGTCAGGGTTGCCCTGGAACAAATCGCCTTCCCACCAGGTGGTGCCCGCATCAATCGCTTCTTTCTCGGTGCGCGACATTGGCGGCATCACTTTGCGGAAGCCTTTGAACACCGGCGCGGAGATCATCGACTTACGCATCGGGGCCAGGTTAAACGGCAGAAGAATGATGGCAAGAGGGACTAAAAGCCAGATATTCCAGAGACCTGCGACGCCAAGCGCAGCCGTCCAGGCCAGAAGAATCAGGCTACTCAGGAATAAACTTACGCGGTGATAGAACAGCACACCGAGCAGAACAGCGGTTGCGAGAATGCTCAAAATCATCATAAAGAAAAGCTCCCTTGCTTGTAGGAGGTCTGACCACTTGTGATGATATGGTTGTAGTTGATGTGAATTCCTTTAGCAATGTGTTTACAAAATAATTACAACCTGGTTCACATTGTTCGCGTTTTAGCCGGCACAAAAAATCAAAACGCCGGACGATTCGCATGGCTTTAGCTTCTCGCTTTTCCCGCTATCCGGTACACTCCACTGTGTTATTTCATCAATACTGAAGGATTATCCTCATGTACCAGGATCTTATTCGTAACGAACTGAACGAAGCGGCGGAAACGCTGGCGAACTTTCTGAAAGATGATGCCAATATCCACGCTATTCAGCGCGCAGCGGTCCTGCTGGCCGACAGTTTCAAAGCCGGTGGCAAAGTGCTCTCCTGCGGTAACGGCGGCTCCCACTGTGACGCCATGCACTTCGCCGAAGAGCTGACCGGACGCTACCGTGAAAACCGTCCGGGCTACCCGGCGATTGCGATTTCCGATGTGAGCCACATCTCCTGCGTAGGCAACGACTTCGGTTACGACCACATCTTCTCCCGCTACGTTGAGGCGGTAGGCCGTGAAGGTGATGTGCTGCTGGGTATCTCTACCTCCGGTAACTCCGCTAACGTGATCAAAGCGATCGCCGCCGCGCGCGAAAAAGGGATGAAGGTCATCACCCTGACCGGCAAAGATGGCGGTAAGATGGACGGTAGCGCGGATATCGAAATTCGCGTTCCGCACTTCGGTTATGCAGATCGCGTTCAGGAAATTCACATCAAAGTGATCCACATCCTGATCCAGCTGATCGAAAAAGAGATGGTTAAGTAAGACTTCGCTGGGGGACGCCTGTGTCCCCCGCTGTTGTGGAGGTGACGTATGTGCGAACTGCTCGGGATGAGCGCCAATGTGCCAACCGATATCTGCTTTAGTTTCACCGGGCTGGTTCAGCGCGGTGGGGGAACCGGGCCGCATAAAGATGGCTGGGGCATCACCTTCTACGAAGGCAAAGGGTGTCGCACGTTCAAAGATCCACAGCCCAGCTTTAACTCACCGATTGCCAAACTGGTACAGGACTACCCCATTAAATCCTGTTCGGTGATCGCCCACATCCGCCAGGCAAACCGCGGCGAAGTGGCGCTGGAAAACACCCATCCCTTTACCCGAGAACTGTGGGGCCGTAACTGGACCTACGCGCACAACGGGCAGCTTACGGGCTATAAATCACTGGAGACGGGCAATTTCCGTCCGGTCGGCGAAACGGACAGCGAAAAAGCCTTCTGCTGGCTGCTGCACAAGCTGACGGAGCGCTATCCCCGCACGCCAGGCAACATGGCTGCCGTGTTTAAATACATCGCTTCGCTGGCATCAGAGCTGCGTGAAAAAGGCGTGTTTAATATGCTGCTGTCTGACGGGCGCTACGTGATGGCGTTCTGCTCGACGAACCTGTTCTGGATCACCCGCCGCGCGCCGTTTGGGGTGGCAAAGCTGCTCGATCAGGATGTGGAGATAGACTTTCAGAAAGAGACCACACCGAACGATGTGGTCACAGTCATTGCGACGCAGCCGCTGACGGGCAACGAAGCCTGGCAGAAGATCATGCCAGGCGAGTGGGTACTATTTTGTCTCGGGGACCGTGTAATTTGACGCCAGTTGCGGGTGAACGACTTCGTGGCTCAGCGGTTTGCTGACCACGTAACGCCCATCGACGATAGAGACTACCGGCGGCTTGTGGGTCTGCTCAAAGTAATCAAAACCTGGCTTCAACTGTTTCCAGAATTCTGCGTAGTATGAGTACTTATGGCGCGCCATATTGGCATCGGTCATGCGGAACGGATAGATGCTGACCTGAACGTTAGGCTGCCCAAACACCAGCGCGCCCGTTACAAACTGGAAAATCTCATCAATACCGGCGTCGGTCATCGCATAACAGCCGACAGACACGCAGGCGCCGTGGATCATCAGGTATTTACCTTCATAACCGTGAGCACGGTCATAGGCGTTCGGGAAACCAATGTTAATGGCTTTATAGAAGCGGCTGTCGGGTTTGAGCTGGCTACGCTGAACGTTGTAAAAGCCTTCCGGGCTTTTGAAATCGCCCTGACGCTGTTTCGGGCCCAGCCCGCCGGAATAGTTACAAATCTTGTAGCTATCAAGCAGCTGATATGTTTCGCCCATTTTGACATACAGATCGAGCGTGCGCTCTTCCTTGAAGATCTGAATATAAACCGGGGATCCCATTAACTGCTGTTTATATTCTTTGCTGATCGGCGTCGTGGAGCTGTTGCTGCTGAGCAGCCCGGCAAACGACATGCACGGAATCAGAAGCATCGCAATGAACAATGCGATTTTACGCATACTACTAGTTCCTTGATAAAACCATGACCAACTTGCCAGGACGGCAAAAGAGACCCGAAATCAGATTATTCTGTTAGGAGCGCTCACATTAGCACCGCTATAGATTTTCGCAAGAGCCGGGCGGTGAGTTTACAAATTAGTTTTACTTTATAAACCATCAAAATCGTGCTGGCTCCAGGAACTTTGCGTAATAGCTCGCAATTTGGCGCGCTCGACGCTGGATTACCTGCCCGTCAGAAGGGGAAAATGTTACACTTCGCGTCCACTGGATTGTTGTTTATGGAAACCTGCTAACCACATGTTTAAAATAAAAAAAGGACTTGATTTGCCGATTGCAGGCGTGCCTGAGCAGCACGTCTCGTCAGGTGCAAGCGTCCGTCATGTCGCTATATTAGGTGACGATTATCTGGGAATGCGGCCTTCAATGCTGGTACAAGAGGGCGATCGCGTTATTAAAGGGCAGGCGCTCTTTGAAGACAAAAAAAATCCCGGCGTCATGTTCACCGCACCCGCCAGCGGCACCGTTGTCGCGATTAATCGTGGCGAGCGACGCGTGCTGCAGTCGGTGGTTATCCGCATTGAAGGCGATGAACAGCGTGAGTTCGCGCGTTATGAAGTCGCGGAACTCGCGTCGCTTAGCCGCGAAGATGTGCAGGCTCAACTGCTGGCATCCGGTTTGTGGACGGCGCTCCGCACGCGCCCTTTCAGCAAATCTCCTGTTCCTGATACCGCACCAGCCGCCATTTTCGTTACGGCCCTCGACACCAACCCACTCAGCGCGGATCCGCAGCCTGTTATTCTGGCGCAGCGCAAAGATTTTGATGCCGGTCTGACCGTTTTAACGCGTCTGACCCCTGGAAAAGTGCACGTCTGCCAGGCTGGTGGCGGCAAGCTTGGTGGTCATCCGCTGGGTCAGGTCACGTTTAATGAATTTTCTGGCCCGCATCCTGCGGGGCTGGTCGGGACGCACATCCATTTCCTTGAGCCGGTGAGCCTGACAAAACAGGTCTGGCATCTTAACTATCAGGATGTCATTGCCATCGGTAAGCTCTTCACCACGGGTGTGCTCTGCGCTGAACGGACCATCGCTATCGGTGGGCCGCAGGCGGCAAATCCGCGCCTGGTGAAAACGCTTCTGGGAGCAGACATAAATGAACTGCTCGTCGGGGAAACGAAAGAGGGTGAAAACCGCCTGATTTCCGGTTCGGTACTCAGTGGCCGCCATGCCCTTGGCGCGCACGCGTACCTGGGGCGTTTCCATTTGCAGGTCAGCATTGTGCAGGAAGGGCGTGAAAAAGAACTGTTCGGCTGGGTGCTGCCCGGCGCGGAAAAATTCTCGGTCACCCGCACCACGCTGGGCCATTTCCTGCGTCATAAGCTGTTTAACTTCTCCACCAGCACGAATGGCGGAGAGCGCGCTATGGTGCCAATTGGCAACTACGAGCGCGTGATGCCGCTGGATATTCTGCCTACCGTGCTGTTGCGCGATCTCCTGGCTGGCGATACCGATGGCGCGCAGGCGCTCGGCTGTCTGGAGCTGGACGAAGAAGATCTGGCGCTCTGCACCTATGTGTGTCCAGGTAAATACGAATATGGACCCGTATTGCGCGAGGTGTTAACCCGCATTGAGCAGGAAGGATAACCATGGGTTTAAAACATCTCTTTGAAAAAATTGAGCCGCACTTTACCGAAGGGAAGCTCAAAAAGTACTACCCGCTGTATGAAGCGACGACCACCATTTTCTACACGCCAGGCCTGGTGACGAAAGGCGCGGCGCACGTTCGCGATGCCATCGATCTGAAGCGAATGATGATTCTGGTGTGGTTTGCCGTCTTCCCGGCTATGTTCTGGGGCATGTACAACGTCGGTCTGCAGACCATTCCTGCCTTGCATCATCTATACGATGCGCAGCAACTGGCGCAGGTGATTCAGTCTGACTGGCACTATCGTCTGGCGCAGTCGCTGGGCGTCAGCTTTGCCGCTGATGCTGGCTGGGTCAGCATGATGACGCTGGGCGCGGTCTTCTTCCTGCCGATTTACATGACCGTCTTTATCGTGGGCGGCTTCTGGGAAGTGCTGTTCGCCATCATCCGCAAACATGAGATCAACGAAGGCTTCTTTGTTACCTCCATTCTGTTTGCGCTGATTGTTCCGCCAACGCTGCCGCTCTGGCAGGCGGCGATGGGGATCAGCTTTGGCGTGGTGATTGCCAAAGAGATCTTCGGCGGAACCGGACGTAACTTCCTCAACCCGGCGCTGGCGGGGCGTGCGTTCCTGTTCTTTGCTTACCCGGCGCAAATCTCAGGTGACCTGGTATGGACGGCTGCGGACGGTTTCTCCGGCGCGACGCCGCTTTCTCAGTGGGCGGCAGGCGGCGGCGAAACGCTGGTGAACAATGCGACCGGCCAACCGGTGACCTGGTTTGATGCATTTATTGGCAACATTCCGGGCTCCATTGGCGAAGTATCTACCCTGATGATTTTGATCGGCGGGGCCATCATTCTCTTTGGCCGCGTGGCCTCATGGCGGATCGTCGCGGGCGTTATGCTCGGCATGGTGCTTACCGCCACGCTGTTCAATTTCATTGGTTCAGACACGAACCCGATGTTCTCCATGCCGTGGTACTGGCACCTTGTGCTGGGGGGCTTTGCGTTTGGCATGATGTTCATGGCCACCGATCCCGTTTCGGCCTCGTTTACCGACAGAGGTAAATGGTGTTATGGCGCGCTCATTGGGGTGATGTGTGTTCTGATTCGCGTGGTCAACCCGGCCTATCCGGAAGGGATGATGTTGGCCATTCTGTTTGCCAACCTGTTTGCGCCGCTGTTCGACTACCTGGTCGTGCGCGCCAACATTAAGCGGAGGAAGGCGCGTGGCTGAGGTTAAAAATAACGATAGCATCAGCAAAACGCTGCTGGTGGTGCTGGTACTGTGTCTGGTTTGTTCCATCGTGGTTGCGGGTTCTGCCGTAGGGTTAAAACCGCTGCAGCAGGAGCAACGCGCGCTGGATAAACAGCGTAACATTCTGGCCGTGGCCGGGCTGATGCAGGAAGGCATGACGAAGGACGAGGTCGCCGACGTGTTTGCCGAACGTATTACCCCACGGCTGGTGGATTTAAAAACCGGTGAGCTGATGGATAAAGACCCGGCGAAGTATAACCAGGCGTTGGCGCTGAAAGATCCGCAGATGAGCACCGTGCTTGACGCTTCACAGGATCCGGCAGGTATAAAGCGCCGCAGCAACATCGCGGAGATCTATCTGGTCCGTGACGAGCAAAAACGCGTACAGGAAGTGGTTTTGCCGATTTACGGTAACGGGCTGTGGTCAATGATGTACGCTTTTGTGGCACTGGATACAGATGGCCGCACGGTCAAAGGCATTACGTATTACGATCAGGGCGAAACGCCGGGGCTGGGTGGCGAAGTGGAAAACCCTAACTGGCGAGCGCAGTTTGTCGGTAAAAAAGTGCTCGACGACAACGGTCAGCCTGCGCTGAAGTTGGTGAAAGGGGGCGCGCGTGCCGGGGATGAATTCGCCGTTGACGGCCTTTCCGGCGCCACGCTCACCTCTAACGGGGTACAGCACAGTTTTGATTTCTGGATGGGTGAACTGGGCTTTGGTCCCTTCCTGAAAAATGTACGTGAAGGAGCGCTGAACAATGGCTGATATGGGTGAACTGAAAGAAGTTAAAAAAGTACTGATTGGCCCACTTTTAGCCAATAACCCGATAACCCTGCAGGTGCTGGGCGTCTGTTCAGCTCTGGCGGTAACGACAAAACTGGAAACGGCGGTTGTGATGACGCTGGCGGTAACGCTGGTTACGGCGTTCTCCAGCATGTTTATCTCCATGATCCGCCACCACATCCCTAACAGCGTGAGGATCATCGTGCAGATGGCGATCATCGCCTCGCTGGTGATCGTGGTCGATCAGCTGCTGCGCGCTTTCGCCTACGAAACCTCGAAGCAGCTTTCGGTGTTTGTCGGGCTGATCATCACCAACTGTATCGTGATGGGCCGCGCAGAAGCCTACGCCATGAAAATGCCGCCGCTGGCGAGCTTTATGGACGGTATCGGCAACGGTCTGGGTTATGGCGTGATCCTGCTGACGGTTGGTTTTCTGCGCGAGCTGATTGGCAGCGGCAAGCTGTTTGGCGTTCAGGTACTGGATACGGTGCAGAACGGCGGCTGGTATATGCCGAACGGCCTGTTCCTGCTGGCCCCAAGCGCGTTTTTCATTATCGGTTTGCTGATCTGGCTGATTCGTACGTTGAAGCCTGAACAGCAGGAAAAGGAGTAACCGACAATGGCTCATTACCTGAGTTTATTTGTGCGCGCGGTGTTTGTTGAAAACATGGCGCTCGCCTTCTTCCTGGGCATGTGTACGTTCCTGGCCGTTTCTAAAAAGGTCTCGACGGCATTTGGCCTGGGCGTGGCGGTCACCGTTGTGTTGGGGCTTTCAGTTCCGATTAACAACCTGGTGTTCAACTTCGTGCTGCGGGACGGCGCGCTGGTGGAGGGAGTCGATCTTAGCTTCTTGAACTTCATCACTTTTATCGGTGTCATTGCGGCGCTGGTGCAAATCCTGGAGATGATCCTCGATAAGTATTTCCCGTCGCTGTACAACGCGCTGGGGATCTTCCTGCCGCTGATCGCGGTGAACTGCGCCATCTTCGGTGGCGTCTCGTTTATGGTTCAGCGCGATTACAACTTCAGTGAATCGGTAGTGTATGGTTTCGGTTCCGGTATCGGCTGGATGCTGGCGATTGTCACCATGGCGGGGATCCGTGAAAAAATGAAATATGCCAACGTGCCTGCGGGGCTGCGTGGCTTAGGGATCACCTTTATCACCACCGGCCTGATGGCGTTGGGCTTTATGTCCTTCTCCGGTGTGCAGCTATAAGGGCTAACAGATGGAAATTATTCTTGGCGTGGTGATGTTCACGCTGATAGTACTGGTGCTGTCAGGGCTGATTCTGGCGGCGCGCGCAAAGCTGGTCAATTCCGGGGATGTGGTTATTGATATCAATGACGATCCGCAGAACCAGATCCGCACACCGGCAGGTGATAAGCTGCTTAATACGCTCTCGGGCAACGGGATTTTTGTCTCATCAGCCTGCGGCGGCGGTGGCTCATGCGGGCAGTGCCGTGTGACGGTGAAAGAGGGGGGCGGTGATATTCTGCCTACTGAACTGTCGCATATCACGAAGCGTGAAGCCAAAGAGGGCTGCCGTCTGGCCTGCCAGGTCGCGGTGCGTCAGAACATGAAGATTGAGCTGCCGGAAGAGATTTTCGGCGTGAAAAAATGGGAGTGCGAGGTTATCTCGAACGATAACAAAGCCACGTTCATCAAAGAGCTCAAGCTGCGTGTCCCTGAAGGGGAGAGCGTCCCGTTCCGTGCAGGCGGGTATATCCAGATTGATTGTCCTGCGCACACCGTGGCGTATGCCGATTTCGATGTGCCTGAAGAGTACCGGGCTGACTGGGATAAATTTAACCTCTTCCGCTTTGTTTCTGAGGTCAAAGAGCCTGCGCTTCGCGCCTATTCCATGGCTAACTACCCGGAAGAGAAGGGCATTATTATGCTCAACGTGCGTATCGCCACGCCGCCACCGAATGTGCCTGACGCGCCGCCGGGCGTGATGTCGTCGTATATCTGGTCCCTCAAGCCGGGTGACAAAGTGACGATCTCCGGTCCGTTCGGTGAGTTCTTTGCCAAAGATACTGACGCTGAAATGGTCTTTATCGGCGGCGGTGCGGGTATGGCTCCTATGCGCTCGCACATTTTCGACCAGCTCAAACGTCTTAGCAGCAAGCGTAAAATTAGCTTCTGGTACGGTGCGCGCTCGCTGCGAGAAATGTTCTACGACGACGAGTTTGAACAGCTGGCGCGTGAGAATCCGAACTTTACCTTCCACGTGGCGCTTTCCGATCCGCAGCCGGAAGATAACTGGACGGGCTATACGGGGTTCATCCACAACGTGCTGTATGAAAACTACCTCAAACAGCATCCGGCACCGGAAGACTGCGAGTTCTATATGTGTGGTCCGCCAATGATGAACGCCGCCGTGATCAAGATGCTGAAAGATCTCGGTGTGGAAGATGAGAACATCCTCCTTGATGATTTCGGAGGCTGATCATGCTGACCTTTCTGGCAACCTTTGCGGTGTTTTTTCTGGTGATCTTCGGCATGTCATTAGGCTGGATCATCAAGCGTAAAAGCATTCAGGGCAGCTGTGGCGGTATCTCTTCCATCGGAATGGAAAAGGTGTGCGACTGCCCCGAACCGTGCGATGCACGTAAAAAACGGATGGCCCGGGACCAGCAGAGGATCATCTAGAAAAAGGCCGCTTCATGCGGCCTTTATCATTTATTTTGCCCAGCTTCTGGCTTTGGCTGGTGAGTCCACAAGAACACCGTCGGCACCCAATGTTTTCGCCTTCTGGTAATCTTCTTCAGAGTTCACACCGATAAAAATCAGATGGGCATTGCCCTGAGAGCGGAAGCAGTCAACGGCCTCTTTGTCCCACGTTAACGTTGCGGGGGAGATACCTTCGCCTAAGGTGAATTTCTCGACTACCTCTACTTTTCGGTTTAACTCAAGTCCATACCAGTAATCGTCCATTTTTTTCGAGGGGGACAGACATTCGTGGCTCAACGAAACAGTGGCCAGACGCGTGCGGGTTTCGCTGCGTGTGACAAAGCGGGGGATTTCAGCAGGCAACGCATCCAGATAGCGATCCTCCGTAGAATAGACGCGAATGCGATTCAGGCTGTTGGTCTCTTTCAACACGTTCAGCAGCGCGATGCCCATGGTCGCCGGATCGGCATCCGGGGATTTAATATCAATGAAAAACCGCGTTTTTGGCCAGGTGGTCAGTACCGACTTCAGGGTGGGTATTGAGGCATTCAGCAGGCTTTCCGGCAGGTTCTTATCTTTCCACTTAACGCTGACATCCGCCTTCGCCAGTTCCTCAGCGGTATACTGTGACACCTTTCCCTGTAGATTGCTTAACGCTTTCAGATCGACTGGTCGGTAAAGAACCGGTACACCATCCCGACTCAATTGCACGGTTATCCAGACGATATCTGCTTTGTTTTCGAGCGCAAGCTTAATGGCTGGCAGGGTGTTTTCAGGTGCATCCGCAGTCCCGCCCCGGTGAGCAACGATCGCAGGGTTAGCAGATGCAGCACTCGCCAGAAACAGTAACGAAATCGAGAGAATTTTCTTCATGAATAATTACGCTCCATTAATTTGCTAAATATATGTATATAAAGGTTTTATTACGCATGTTTGTAACACATTTATATGACAACTGTGAGTAAGGAAAATAGCTGACGCATTTTTTTCCTTTTGTTATACTGTATATAAATACATGTGTGGTATGACCGATGCGCAAAATAATCCATGTCGATATGGACTGCTTTTTTGCCGCAGTGGAGATGCGCGACAACCCGGCGCTGCGGGATATTCCCATCGCTATTGGCGGCAGCCGCGTTCAGCGCGGTGTGATCAGCACCGCCAACTATCCTGCACGCAAATTTGGCGTGCGCAGCGCCATGCCGACGGCAATGGCTCTAAAACTTTGCCCGCACCTTACCCTTTTGCCGGGGCGCTTTGACGCCTATAAAGAAGCGTCAAACCATATACGCGAAATCTTCTCTCGCTATACCTCACTGATTGAACCGCTATCGCTGGACGAAGCCTATCTGGACGTCACTGACAGCGTGCACTGTCACGGCTCCGCCACGCTGATGGCGCAGGAGATCCGCCAGACGATTTTCAACGAGCTGAATCTGACCGCGTCGGCAGGCGTCGCGCCCGTTAAGTTTCTTGCCAAAATCGCCTCCGATTTAAATAAACCCAACGGCCAGTACGTCATCACTCCTGAAGAGGTTCCTGCGTTTCTAAAAACGCTGCCGCTTGGCAAAATCCCCGGCGTAGGCAAAGTTTCCGCCGCGAAGCTGGAAAAAATGGGATTACGCACCTGCGAAGATGTGCAGCGAAGCGACCTTGCGATGTTGCTCAAGCGCTTTGGGAAGTTTGGCCGCGTGCTGTGGGAACGCAGCCAGGGGATTGACGATCGTGATGTGAACAGCGAACGGCTACGGAAATCCGTCGGCGTTGAGCGCACGCTGAGCGAAGACATCCATGACTGGTCGGAATGCGAAACCATTATTACGGAACAGCTCTATCCGGAGCTGGAACGACGCCTGATCAAAGTAAAACCTGATTTACTGATTGCCAGACAGGGCATCAAACTGAAATTTAATGACTTTCAACAGACAACGCAGGAGCACGTCTGGCCGCGTCTCAATAAAGAGGATCTGATCGCAACCGCGAAAAAGGCATGGGAAGAACGCCGGGGCGGGCGAGGGGTGAGGCTGGTGGGATTGCACGTTACGCTGCTGGATCCGCAGTTGGAACGTCAGTTGGTTTTGGGATTGTAATTGCCCGGTGGCACGAGGTTGTTCACCCTCTCCCTTGAGGGAGAGGGCTGGGGTGAGGGTATTATTTAACAGGAATCGCCTTCAGCAGTTCCGTCAGCAGCGTCCAGTAATGGCCGACGCTTTCAATATGAACCTGCTCATCCGGAGAGTGTGGACCGGTGATGGTTGGCCCGATAGAGACCATGTCCATGTCCGGATACGGTTTCTTGAACAGACCACATTCCAGACCCGCGTGGATCACCTGGATGTTCGGCGTGCTGTTGAACAGACGCTGATAAGTTTCACGCACCAGCGCCATTACCGGAGAGCTTGCATCCGGCTGCCAGCCAGGATAGCTGCCTTTAGCGGAGGTTTTCGCACCGGCCAGCGTGCCCAGGGATTCCAGCATGCTCACCACGTACTCTTTACCGCTGTCGATCAGAGAACGAATCAGACAAATGATCTCTGCGCTGTCATCGCTCATGGTCACCACGCCCACGTTCAGGGAGGTTTCCACTACGCCTTTCGCCACGTCAGAGTTGCGAATAACGCCGTTTGGCGTCGCGTTGAGCAGCTGAACGAAGCTGTCGCGAGACTGCGCGGTCAGGGCGGATTTATCCGTAGACACGGATTCCAGCACCACGGTCAGGTTCTTCTCTTTCGCCGACAGTTCGTTTTTCAGGATATCCAGGTAGACGCTGGAGAGTTTTTTCAGCTCGTCCGCTTTCGCCGCTGGCACCGCCACGGTGGCAAAGGCTTCGCGTGGGATCGCGTTGCGCAGTGTACCGCCGTTGAAGTCCACCAGACGCAGGTCCAGCTCGGCCGCGTGGCCCGCCAGGAAGCGTGCCAGCAGTTTGTTGGCGTTACCCAGACCCAGGTGAATATCACCGCCGGAGTGACCGCCTTTCAGCCCTTTCAGCGTCAGCTTGAAGGTCTGGAAGCCCGCAGGAATCGCTTCGCGGGACAGCGGCAGGGTAGAGATGAAATCAATCCCGCCCGCGCAGCCCATGTAGATTTCACCTTCTTCTTCGGAGTCGGTGTTGATCAGGATATCCGCCTGCAGCCAGTTTGCCTGCAGACCGAATGCGCCGTCCATGCCCGCTTCTTCGGTCATGGTCAGCAGCACTTCCAGTGGGCCATGCTCAACGCTGTCGTCGGTCAGCACCGCCAGCGCAGAGGCCATACCGATGCCGTTGTCCGCACCCAGCGTGGTGCCGCGTGCTTTTACCCAGTCGCCGTCGATGTACGGTTGAATCGGGTCTTTGGTGAAGTCGTGAACGGTGTCGTTGTTCTTCTGTGGCACCATGTCCAGGTGCGCCTGCAGCACAACCGGTTTGCGGTTTTCCATGCCTGCGGTGGCAGGTTTGCGGATCAGAATGTTGCCAACCTGGTCGCGCTCAGCGTGCAGACCTTTTTCCTTCGCCCAACCCATAATATGTTCGGCAAGCTGTTCTTCATGGTAAGACGGGTGTGGGATGGAGCAGATTTTCGCAAAAATATCCCACAGCGGCTGTGGAGATAATTGAGACAGTTCAGACACGATAAGTCTCCTTGTCGAGGCGCTGCAAACAGGGTTGCAGGCCACAGGGTTAGCAGGTTAATAGTTACCACAAGACAGGCTTGCGAGATGCAACTGAGAATACCACTTTCTCTGCTGGCTGGTAGCATAAAGCATGTAAAAACTCAGGCAGGGAGCGCTAAACACTGGTTTTTAGTGCGCCAGATCTCTATAATCTCGCGCAACCTGGTTCACCCTCATTTTTTTAAGCCGTATAAAAACAGGCTGGGACACTTCACATGAGCGAAAAATACGTCGTCACCTGGGACATGTTGCAGATTCACGCACGCAAACTGGCTGCGCGTCTGATGCCTTCCGAACAGTGGAAAGGCATTATTGCCGTCAGCCGTGGCGGTCTGGTACCGGGGGCGCTGCTGGCACGTGAGCTGGGTATTCGTCATGTCGATACCGTCTGCATCTCCAGCTATGACCATGACAACCAGCGTGAGCTGAAAGTGCTGAAACGCGCTGAAGGCGACGGTGAAGGCTTCATCGTTATCGACGATCTGGTGGACACCGGCGGCACCGCGGTGGCTATCCGCGAAATGTATCCAAAAGCACACTTCGTGACGATCTTCGCCAAACCGGCAGGCCGCCCGCTGGTTGATGATTACGTGATTGATATCCCGCAGGATACCTGGATTGAACAGCCATGGGATATGGGCGTGGTCTTCGTACCGCCTATTTCAGGCCGTTAATTCCCGCACGTAACTTTACACGCCCGGCTATGCCGGGCGTTGTTCTTTTTACCCCGCCACGCGTTACAATGGGCACTATATGACGTATCCATGGAGGCAACGCAATGACGCAGGCGAATCTCACCGAGACTCTCTTCAAACCCCGTTTCAAACACCCTGAAACGTCGACGCTGGTGCGTCGGTTTAATCCGGGGACCATGCCTGCCGTCCAGTCTGCGTTAGACGGTAAAAACGTGCCCCACTGGTATCGCATGATTAACCGCCTGATGTGGATCTGGCGCGGTATTGATCCCCGTGAAATCCTCGATGTGCAGGCGCGTATCGTGATGAGCGAGTCTGAGCGTACCGACAGCGAACTCTACGACACGGTGGTGGGCTACCGGGGCGGAAACTGGATCTACGAATGGTCTAAACAGGCGATGCTGTGGCAGCAAAAAGCCAGCCAGGAAGAGGATGCCACGCGAAGCGGCAAGCACTGGCTGCATGCGGCCAACCTCTACGCCATTGCCGCGTACCCGCATTTAAAAGGGGACGAGCTGGCTGAACAGGCTCAGGCGCTGGCGAATCGCGCCTATGAAGAGGCGGCTCAGCGTCTGCCGGGTCAGATGCGCGAGCTTGAGTTCGCCGTTCCGGGCGGTGCGCCCGTTACCGGCTTCCTGCACATGCCTGAAGGCGACGGTCCGTTCCCGACCGTGCTGATGTGCGGTGGTCTGGATTCCCTGCAAATTGACTATTACAGCCTGTATGAGCGCTACTTCGCACCAAAAGGGATCGCGATGCTGACGCTCGATATGCCTTCCATTGGCTTCTCATCGAAGTGGAAGTTAACGCAGGATTCGAGCCTGCTGCACCAGCATGCGCTTAAAGCGCTGGAAAATGTTCCTTGGGTTGATCATACCCGCGTGGCGGCATTTGGTTTCCGTTTTGGGGCGAACGTCGCGGTGCGTCTGGCCTACCTTGAATCTTCACGTCTGAAAGCAGTTGCCTGTCTGGGGCCAGTGGTTCATGCCCTGCTCAGCGATCCTGCCCGCCAGGGCAGCGTGCCGGAGATGTATCTTGACGTGCTGGCCAGTCGCCTTGGCATGCATGATGCATCAGACGAAGCGCTGCGCGTTGAGCTCAATCGCTACTCGTTAAAAACGCAAGGGTTGCTGGGGCGCCGCTGCCCGACGCCTATGCTGTCCGGTTTCTGGAAAAACGATCCCTTCAGCCCGGAGGAGGAGTCACGCTTAATCACTTCGTCATCTGCGGATGGCAAATTGCTTGAGGTGCCGTTCAGCCCGGTGTATCAGAATTTTGACAAAGCCTTGAAAGAGATCACGCGCTGGATCGCTCAGAGATTGTGTTAATAGATTGCTAAATTTCGCTGGTTTGATAAAACAGTGGCTTCACAAAAGGAGATCGCAATGACGTTACCGAGTGGACACCCGAAAAGTAGGCTGATTAAGAAATTTATGGCTCTCGGCCCGTATATTCGAGAAGAGCAGTGTGAAGAGAATCGCTTTTTTTTCGACTGCCTGGCTGTTTGCGTCAACGTGAAGCCTGCACCCGAAAAACGTGAATTCTGGGGCTGGTGGATGGAAATGGAAGCAGAGGAAAAGCGTTTTACCTATAGCTACCAGTTTGGCCTGTTTAATAAAGACGGCAACTGGCAGGCCGCCATCATCAAAGATCAGGAAGTGATCGATCGCCTGGAATATACCCTGAAAGAGTTTCACGACAAGGCGAGCGCACTGCTGGCAACTCTGGATCTGAAGTTCGAGCCAGCGGATGACTTTTCCAGCGAAGCGGTGAAGCTGACCGCGTAATGGTTTCTCCCTCTTCCTGTGAAAGAGGGCCGGGGTGAGGGCAGCAGACCGCTTTACCCTGGGCAAAAAAATCCCGGCTTATATGCCGGGATTTTCTTATTTAGATAATCTTAGAACTGATACGTCACACCCAGCGCAACGATATCATCGCTGCTCACGCCCAGCTTATTATCGTCGTCAATCTGGTTGATTTTATAATCAACAAACGCGGACATGTTTTTGTTGAAGTAATACGTGGCGCCCACGTCAATATATTTCACGATATCTTCGTCGCCAATGCCTTCGATATCTTTACCTTTGGACTGTACATAACCCACGGATGGGCGCAGACCAAAGTCAAACTGATATTGTGCAACCACTTCGAAGTTTTGCGCTTTATTTGCAAAACCACCGGAGATAGGGGCCATATTGCGGGTTTCAGAATAAATAGTGGCCAGGTAAATATCGTTCGCGTCGTATTTCAGACCGGTTGCCCAGCCCTCGGCTTTTTTACCTTCACCGCGCGCCTGCAGGTTCTGCGCGTTGGTGCGATCGGAGCTAGCATAAGCACCAATGACGGAGAAATCACTGCCGCCGAAGTCATAGGCCAGAGACGTACCAAAGCCGTCACCGTTCTGCTTTTTCACGTCGCGGTTTTCGTTTTTGCCCTGGTACTGCAGGGTCATATCAAGACCGTCCACCATGCCAAAGAAGTCGGTATTGCGATAGGTGGCCAGTCCGGAGGCACGTTTAGTCATGAAGTTGTCGGTCTGTGCCAGGCCGTCACCGCCGAACTCAGGGAACATATCGGTGTATGCCGCGACGTCATAAAGCGCGCCCAGGTTACGGCCGTAATCCAGAGAACCAAAGTCTTTCAGTTTAATACCGGCGAACGCCAGACGCGTTTTCTGCGAGGAGTCGCTTTCCGCTTTGTTACCCGCAAATTCAGCTTCCCAACGGCCGTAACCCGTCAGCTGATCGTTAATCTGGGTTTCGCCTTTAAAACCGAAACGAACGTACGTCTGGTCACCATCTTTGGTGTCATCATCGCTGATATAGTGCATAGCTTTCACTTTGCCGTACACGTCCAGTTTATTACCGTTTTTATTATAAACTTCTGCTGCGTGAACAGATGCGGAAGCTACCACGCCCATAACCACTAATGCCAGAGTGCTCTTTTTCATTTTCGATCCTGTCTTATAAACGCGCTTTAAAAATTCGCTGGACGATAAGCTCATGCTTAAGTCCCGTGAAAAAACAGGAAGGGTTTTATCGTTCTGGAATGAAACTTTTATGACAAACTAAGAATAATTTTAAAAAACTGTGATTTATTATTTCGGTAATAAATTTGTCAAATTCTGCCGCTACGCTTCCTGATCCCGCGCAACAAAGTGCCTGGTGATGCACTAAGGCAGTTGGCAACCGGGCTGACTCCTGTTAAAACGTTCGTTCGACATTACTTTCCCTTATCGTTGAACGGCAGAGAATCATGAGTGACAGCCAGACGCTGGTGGTAAAACTCGGTACCAGTGTGTTAACAGGCGGATCGCGCCGCCTAAATCGCGCCCACATTGTTGAGCTTGTACGTCAGTGCGCTCAGCTGCATGCCGCAGGGCATCGAATCGTGATTGTTACCTCCGGGGCAATTGCCGCCGGGCGTGAACACCTGGGCTACCCCGAACTCCCCGCGACGATCGCCTCTAAACAGCTGCTGGCCGCCGTGGGACAAAGCCGACTCATTCAACTCTGGGAACAGTTGTTCTCCATCTACGGCATTCACGTCGGGCAGATGCTGCTGACGCGTGCCGATATGGAAGACAGAGAGCGCTTCCTGAACGCCCGCGATACCCTGCGTGCGCTGCTTGATAACAATATCGTTCCCGTGATCAACGAAAACGATGCCGTTGCCACTGCCGAAATCAAAGTGGGTGACAACGATAACCTCTCTGCGCTGGCCGCGATTCTGGCCGGTGCCGATAAATTATTGCTTCTGACCGATCAGCAGGGGCTGTTCACCGCAGATCCGCGCTCCAACCCGGAAGCCGAGCTGATTACCGACGTTCACGGCATCGATGATGCCCTGCGCGCTATCGCCGGTGACAGCGTGTCTGGCCTGGGAACGGGCGGTATGGGGACTAAGCTGCAGGCCGCCGACGTGGCATGCCGCGCTGGTATCGACACCATTATTGCGGCGGGGAGTCGCCCTGGCGTGATTGGTGACGTCATGGAAGGTATCTCTGTGGGAACCCGCTTCCACGCCCAGGAATCCCCGCTGGAGAACCGCAAGCGCTGGATCTTTGGCGCGCCTCCTGCGGGTGAACTCACCGTTGATGAAGGGGCAACCGCCGCGATTCTGGAACGAGGGAGTTCATTGCTTCCTAAAGGAATTAAAAGCGTGACAGGCAACTTCTCCCGTGGTGAAGTGATCCGCATCCGTAACCTGGAAGGCCGCGACATTGCCCACGGCGTAAGCCGTTATAACAGCGATGCTCTGCGCCGCATTGCGGGTCACCACTCGCAGCAGATCGACGCCATTCTGGGCTATGAATATGGCCCGGTTGCCGTGCATCGCGATGACATGATTATTCGTTAAGGAGCCAGAACATGCTGGAACAAATGGGCGCTGCCGCGAAGGCCGCCTCTTACAAACTGGCGCTCCTTTCCAGCCGCGAGAAAAACCGCGTGCTGGAAAAAATCGCTGATTATCTGGAAGCTCAGTCCCAGGACATTCTGCTCGCCAACGAGCAGGATTTGCTGGAAGCGCGTCGTAACGGTCTGAGCGAAGCGATGCTCGACCGTCTGGCGCTGAACCCGGCGCGCCTCAAAGGTATCGCCGACGATGTCCGTCATGTCTGTAATCTGGCCGACCCGGTAGGGCAGGTAATTGACGGTGGACTGCTCGACAGCGGTTTACGTCTGGAGCGTCGCCGCGTGCCGCTCGGCGTCATCGGTGTGATTTATGAAGCCCGTCCAAACGTGACGGTCGACGTCGCTTCCCTGTGCCTGAAAACCGGTAACGCCGCCATTCTGCGCGGTGGGAAAGAGACCTGGCGCACCAACGCCGCGACGGTAAAAGTCATCCAGCAGGCGCTGGAAGAGTGTGGCTTACCGGCGGGTGCCGTACAGGCGATCGAAAGTCCTGACCGCGCGCTGGTCAATGAAATGCTGCGTATGGACAAATACATCGACATGCTGATCCCACGCGGTGGCGCGGGCCTGCACAAGCTGTGCCGAGAGCAGTCGACCATTCCGGTCATTACGGGCGGTATCGGCGTATGCCATATCGTGGTGGACGACAGCGCCGAGATTGAACCGGCGCTGAAGATTATCGTCAACGCCAAAACCCAGCGTCCAAGCACCTGTAACACCGTGGAAACGCTGCTGGTGCATCAGGGGATTGCGAGCACCTTCCTGCCAGCGCTGAGCAAACAGATGGCGGAAAGCGGCGTGACGCTGCACGCTGATACTAACGCGATCGCGCTGCTTCAGGATGGCCCGGCAAACGTTGTTCCAGTAAAAACGGAACAGTATGACGACGAGTTCCTGTCACTGGATCTGAACGTGAAGATTGTTGCCGATCTCGACGACGCCATTGCGCACATCCGTGAACATGGCACGCAGCACTCTGACGCCATCCTGACGCGCACGCTGCGCAATGCCGATCGCTTCGTGAACGAAGTGGATTCCTCTGCGGTATATGTGAACGCCTCTACCCGCTTCACCGACGGCGGTCAGTTTGGGCTTGGCGCAGAGGTCGCTGTCAGCACGCAGAAACTGCACGCGCGCGGTCCGATGGGGCTGGAAGCACTGACCACTTACAAGTGGATCGGCTTCGGTGACGATACGATTCGTGCGTAAATAGTCACGGGTGATGCAAAAATAGCCGTTTGATTCAAAAGGGCATTGACGCGTCACCCGGATAGATCTAACCTTTTGCCCCGTGGTTACATTCGTAACTGGCCTTTCAGGGCCGATATAGCTCAGTTGGTAGAGCAGCGCATTCGTAATGCGAAGGTCGTAGGTTCGACTCCTATTATCGGCACCATCTCAACTTCTTCAAACGTCCGTATTAGTCCATAACACATCTGATTTATAACGTTTTTTATTCTTTTAAGTCCATGGGTGTCCGTAACCATCCAGTAGAATCCGGTACTGAATGTGTATAGGATTGTGTATATGTTCCTGTTCGGTCCGGATTTCTATACACATGCCTTTAAACGATATGCAGATTCGCCGCGCTAAGCCTGAAGCTAAAGCCTATACACTTGGAGATGGGCAAGGGCTGTCTTTGCTTATAGAACCTAATGGAAGCAAGAGTTGGAGGTTCCGTTATCGTTTTGCCGGTAAACCAAAAATGATCTCGCTGGGTGTGTACCCGACGATCACACTTGCCGATGCGCGTTCTCGTCGCGACGATGCCCGAAAACTGGTAGCCGAAGGAAAGAATCCGAGCGAGGTTCGAAAAGAGCAAAAGCTTGCTTTACAAACGGAATCCGAGAGCGCGTTTGAAAAGATAGCCACAGAATGGCATCAGATGAAGTCTACCAAATGGTCAGAGGGCTATGCCTCAGACATAATGGAAGCGTTTCAGAACGACATTTTTCCTTATGTAGGGGAAAGACCTGTCGGCGAAATTAAGCCTCTAGAACTGCTTAATGTGCTGCGTAAAATTGAGAAACGCGGTGCGTTAGAGAAAATGCGGAAAGTTCGACAGCGTTGTTCAGAGGTATTTCGTTATGCGATAGCTACAGGAAGGGCTGAATTTAATCCTGCAGCAGATCTCTCTAGTGCTCTCGAAGTGCATCAATCAAATCACTTCCCGTTCCTAAAGGCTGATGAAATACCTGATTTTCTGCGTGCTTTAAACGGTTACACCGGAAGTCGGATTGTCCAGATAGCCACAAAATTACTCATGATTACTGGCGTTAGAACCATCGAATTACGTGCGTCCTTATGGTCAGAATTTGATCTAGATAACGCTATTTGGGAAATTCCTGCGGAAAGGATGAAAATGCGTAGGGCACACCTTGTGCCATTGTCGACTCAAGCGTTAGATTTACTCAATGAACTCAAGATCATGACAGGGAACTATCGTTATGTTTTTCCGGGACGGAACGATCCGAACAAGCCTATGAGTGAGGCGAGTATAAACCAGCTTATCAAAAGGATTGGTTATGGCGGAAAACTTACCGGGCACGGATTTAGGCATATGATGTCTACATTGCTGCATGAGCAGGGTTTTGATTCATTTTGGATCGAGATTCAATTAGCCCATGTCGATAAAAATAATATTCGCGGAACTTATAATCATGCGCTGTATTTAGAAAAGCGAAGAGATATGCTTCGGTGGTACTCTTCTTTTATAATGGAGCACGAAAATGTATATTGATAATGTATATTTAAAGGGATTTAGGAACTATTCCGATAGTTTCATTAAATTTAATCATTCAACTCTTATTATTGGTAGTAATGACATTGGTAAGACAAACCTATTGTATTCATTAAGGATTTTGTTAGATAAGAGTTTTTCAGATTTAGATTTAGAACCTAAAAATAGCGATTTCCACATTGATGCAAAAGGAAATCAATGTGAAGAGTTAGAAATAATAATTAATTTTCGTGAGGTAAAAGAGGATGCCGTTCTCTCTAAGTTAGCGGGGTATGTCAGTGAGGATGCGCAAACATACATCAAATATAAAGCGCACAGAACTACTCTTGATTACAAATTATATATAGGGCACAAAGAATCCGAAATGGATGAGATTAGTGGTAGATTTTATCTTAAATATCTAAATTTACGCTATGTGAATTCACAACGAGATCTTGCTAAATATATATCTACAGAGAAAAAACATTTACTTCGGCTTGCTCAAGAAATGAGAAGCGAGGAGCAGGTTAGGAAGGATGAAAATACTTTAAATTCATTAACTGATTTACTAAATGATGTTAATAATAAGGTAAAAGAAATAAGCTACGTTTCGACCGCTACGGAAGAGTTAAATGATGAGTTGAAGAAATTATCATATAACAATGAAAAGGTTTCTGTAATGCTCGATTCTGGAGCAATTGGTGTTGATCAGTTTATTGAAAAATTAGAATTAAGTTCAAATACAAATGGCAAAAAGGTAATGCTTGGAGGGGATGGATTCAATAACCAAGTATTGCTTGCATTATGGAAAGCCAAGAGTGTACGCGAACATGATACTGAAAATGAAGTGGTTATATATTGCGTTGAAGAACCTGAATCACACCTTTATCCGCACCAACAGAGAAAACTATCTGAGTATTTAATTAGTAAATTGCCGGGGCAGTCACTAGTTACTACTCATTCTCCACAAATTGCCGTTAATTATTCACCGGATTCGATAATTAAAATTTGCTCTTATAACGGCGAATCTTACGCAGCAAGTGAAGGGTGTTCTGATTGTATTAGTGATGCTTGGAGTGGAATGGGATACCGGATGAGTATACTCCCAGCAGAGGCATTCTTCGCTAATGTCGTATTTTTGGTCGAAGGACCTTCTGAAATGTTGTTTTATCAGGCTCTTGCAAAAGAGTGCCAAATTGATCTGGATTTTTTTAATATAAGCATATTATCAGTTGATGGCGTTCAATTTGAAGTTTATAGGAAAATACTTGATGCTTTCGAGATTAAGTGGGTTGCTCGTACAGACAATGATTCGTCTAAAGTTCCAAAGAAAAAAGAGTGGCAATATTCAGGTTTAAATCGAGCTTTGGTTCTATGTGGTATGAAACCACTAAAGAATGAATTAATGGAAATATCTCAAGTTCAAAGGATAGAGAAACATAAAGTTTATAAAGATGCACTTAAACGTAATAATATATTTGTTTCAATTAATGATCTCGAAGGTGATATTAGCGTTGAGTTAAGTAAGCAACTGAAAGAATATGTAGGTGTTGATAATGAGGAAATTGCTGCTGATTATCTAAGGGGGAAAAAAGCAATAAGAATGCAAGAGTTCTTGAGAGAATACTCTCATGCACTTAAAACTATTTCAACAGGTGAATTAATTCAACCCCTTTTGACTGCCGTAAAACTAGCTACAGAGGAGTTGAAATGATAAATTTTACCCATGAGCAAAAAGTTGCAATAGATTACCCATATAGTATGGTACTGACGGCTTGTCCTGGAAGTGGGAAAACAGCAGTAATCGTAGAGAAGATTGTCCGTGACTTAGCGGGATGCAAGGAATATCAGGGCGTTATTGCTATATCGTATACTAACAAAGCAAGCGATGAACTGAAAAAGAGATGTTTAAAGGCTACACCAAACTCAAAATCAAGCTTTTTTGGGACAATAGATAAGTTTTATTTGACCGAAGTGATTTATCAATTCATTAAGCAATTATGGGGAGGAGTTGATGATTTACATGTAGTTAAGTTTAACGAGCTAAATTCTTCTGAACAAGATAGGCTTTCTGCTTTCTTTAATGTCGAATCCATATGTGAAAAGATTGATGAGTATGATTTTAAGGATGTTAAGGAACTATACGCTAAGGGTATTCTAATACTGGAGTTTATACCATTACTTGCATTTTATATATTGTGCAACTCGTTATCGTGTCGCCGTTATATCGCTAAAAAATACACCTCTATATATATTGATGAGTATCAAGATGCTGGATTTGTCCAACATCTTCTTTTTCTTTTGCTTTTCGATCTTGGAATAAAAGCAGTTGCAGTTGGTGATGTTGACCAGTCCATATATTTATATGCGGGTAAAAACTCAAAATACTTAACCTCTTTACTGGATAAAAAAAGTGGGTTCACCCCTTTTAAAATAACTATAAATCATCGCTCACATTCATCTATAGTTAATTATGCTTCTCGACTATTGAATGAAAACTCTGATTTGTTAATTACTGATGAAATTCGTGTCTACAGAAAGCTTGTTAATGGTACTCAGCGTGAAATAGCTAAGTGGATTGATATTAATATTAACAACATTAAACAGAAATTCAATATTTCAAAAGAAAAAGAAATAGCGATACTTACTGCAACGAATAGTTCTGTCTCTTTAGTATCTGGCCTTATAAATTCTAAAGCAAGAGCATATCTTGATGATGAGCTATCTGTGCTTGGTGGAGAAGTATCTCTTTTGTTAAAGAGCCTTTTAAATTATCGTTTTAATAAAATAATTACAGCACAGGCTATCATTGATAGTTTAAATCACAAGGTACTAGAGCGAAATACAATAAGGAAAATGCGGGGTGTTATTAGAGAGGTTAGGGATTCTGATGATGACCAACTTATTCCAGCTTTACGTAAGGCAATAAGATTATTAATCAGTGGTGATATTTCAGCTCGCCATATTGATGCCATTAACTCAATTTTACACAATAAAATGATGCTAAATAATTACTTGCCAGTGGGTGATGATGAGTTACAAATAATGACTTTACATAAAGCTAAAGGACTAGAGTTCGACTTTGTTTTTCATTTAGATCTTTATGATTGGATATTACCACGGAGAGAGTATATAAAAGGTTGTTTTGATGAGGTTTTTTCGCAATATGAGCAATGCCTGAATCTTCATTATGTTGGGGTCACTAGGGCAAAAAAAGCTGTGGTATTAATAAATTCTACCGAGCGTTTAAATTACCAAGGGGAATTAAAAAAAGCGAAACCTTCTCAGTTCTTGTCACTAAAAGGACTTGAAGGTCTGTATAAAAAAATTTAATTACGTATCTTAGCGCGCAATGCTTTCCCCGCCACGCCTGCCCGCTTAAGGGGTCGCTTTTAATGCAGGTGCAAAGGCGGCCTCAGGCCGCTCCGGGACTGGCGCTGGTCGGGAGTACAGGAGCGGGAAAACGCATGCAAAACCATGCACCCTTTGGATGCATGGCTTAATTCGGGAAAAATTGCGGGAATTACGGGGATTTTTTGACAGGTTACTGCGCGGCCAGTTCGGCGCGTCGACGGGCGTAAATCATGTTCTGTACAGGGGTGAATTTTTCACGATTATCATCCCGCGAAGGCGCGTCAGGCCTGTATCCGATGGCCGTTAAAATGTTGTTATCCTGTGCAGAATAATTAATTTCATTTTCTGCGGTCAGCCAGACGGAAAGAGCTTCTCTCAGGTAAGTGACTGAACGGTCAAGCGCGCGATTTTTTATCATCGCGGGCTGGTTTTTAATCCCCATCAGCTCCGGTGCCAGTGCGGCGGCCAGCTCCGCGCCGTTCTGCTGCATAAAATCATGCAGCCGGTTACGGATGCTGATGCGCTGCACCTCCTCATGCGAGAAGATGTAGCGACCGGCGGCCTGATTAACTTCCCATTTTTTTACGTCAATCAGGTCACGCAGCGTCTGCAATCTGCGGGAGCCTGATGCATTGTCATCCAGCAATAATTCCTGATATTCCTGCATTGCGGCGGCCAGTTCGGTTTTACGGTTCAGCCACGCGGTTTTGTTCGTCTGACAGGCGTCATAGGCCTGCTGTAAGGTCAGGGTGGTCACGGGTTGTCTCTCCTGATTAATGGCGGAACGGCGAGCTGTAGCAGCCTTTTACCCGACGGGGTGCCACGGGGACTGTCGGCACCGGCGCGGGTTTCTCATCGATGACCGGCGAACGTATCACTTCAAAGATGGACTCATGCGTTTTGAATGTCGCCGAGCAGTGCACATTCTGGCACTGCAGGTAACTCTCTTTGACGCTGTCAGACATATAGCGGCTGGTGCGAACGTGGGCCGCAGTGCGGCAGAAAGGACAGCGCATCATGACAGTAACCCCCGTGCTTTCAGGTCAGCTTCACGTTCCCGCATTTTTTCCTGCCAAACCTTACGCTGGAGGGGTGTGGCCGCAACGTCATGTTCCATATGCGGCAGTGTGGAAGCCGACAGCCCTGTTTTAAACAGCACCGGTTCATCGGTCAGACGGATATTGCAGCCCTTTACGGCCTGTTCAAGCCACGCTTTCACCTGCTGCATTACAACTTTTTCCGGTTCGATATATCCCTGATGCCCGGTGGTATTAGCAAGCGGATTATTCAGAACCAGTATGTTGAGTTTCATTGCTCTGATGAGGGCACCGCAGCTTTCACGCAGGGCAGCATCGAGTTCATGCTCTGCATACTGACTGAGGACGCCGTGATGTGCCTGACGGTATGCTCTGGCCGTGCGGTCACAGGCTCCTTTGAGCCTGTCCAGCTCAAAAGACAGTACCTCGTTCATGCTGTCACATTCCTGCGCCAGTTCCCGCCGTGCCACGCGCGCCAGATGGCGTTGTTTCAGCTCGTCGGTAATGACAGCACCACCTGCACGAAAGGCGGCGCGCCATGCGCCGGAATCATTGCCGTTTTCCTGCTCCAGTTCATTTTTTTGCGTTTGCACCTGGCTGATGGCCGTCGTGGTTTCATCCATACGGCTGGCATTGGCGAGATGCGCCGAGCGGGCAGTCTCAAGGCGTTCCATTGCGGGTTTAAGGTAGTCGGGAATAACAGCGGTCTGAGTCATGTCGGGTCTCCTCTTCGTTTCAATCTGAGGAGATTCTGCCGCGCCAGACACAACAACACGATTCATTGCCGTTGTGGCAAAAATGGCACAAACAGACCTTAAAACCCGGCTGGCCAGAGAAAGGTCTCAGGAAAACCTTACTCACTGTTTGTTTTTTACTAATAACTATTCACTACTGTTCACTTTGAGAAAAAAGATAAGTAATACAGTTAATTAAAGGGTGAACAGTTGAAGGTCAGACTGTTCACCGACTGTTCACTACTGTTCACCTTTCTGATTTTTACCGGCTTGCTTTTTTAGACTTTATTTCGATTAAAAAATGAAAATATATAAATAAAAGTAATCAGGAATGGGCCACCAGTTTGCCAGCGTTTACCAAAAGATGGCCAACGTTTGCCACTGTATAAAAATCGTTCTGTTGTGTGGTGAAGCACTACAAAATGACTTGTTGCCCTGCGTAAAAATATTCACAAAATAGAGAGCTACCCGAAGCCGGACGGACACGACCGGCACTGTATGGACTTTGTGAGGTAGCCCGATGCACACCGCTTTTTCTTCCCCGTCTTCTGCTCCTGCCGCGCCGCTGATGCCGGTTTCTGATACCGTTCACGAGCGCTTTATCCGTCTGCCCGAAGTGATGCATCTGTGCGGCCTGTCCCGCTCGACCATTTACGACCTCATCAGCCGGGAAGCTTTCCCGAAACAAATCTCCCTCGGCGGAAAAAATGTGGCGTGGGCGCAGTCTGAAATTACTGCATGGATGGCGGATCGCATTGCCGAACGTAACCGGGGCTATGACGCATGATGATGACCGTTCAGCAAACAGCCCCTTTTTCTGGCTTGCTTCTTTTCGTCGTTTCCAGGTATAGTTTTCCCGCTGTCGCAAAATCGGCAGCCGGGATTTGCAGCCCGTGTAACTTATTGGCGACACAACACGCGCCGAGCGTGTTTTTTTATGTCGTTGCTCAGACACACCTATTTTTCGGGCTGTGGTGCTTACACCGTGGCTCCTGTCAGATAATGGTGGTCCGGGCGGGGCAGCCTTCGGGCTGGCCGGTTTCCAATAAGGCCGGTACTGCAAACCCCGTCCGGGCTACCACCCATGAGATTTGCAGCTCTGGTGGTGGCGATAACCGCTACTTATTGGAGGTTGCCACTATGGCTACGACCCTCACCCCGTCACACCCGCAGTTTGTCTTTGTGTTTGCTGCCGTCCGTCGCGCAGACCGTAAACCCCGTATCTGTATGCTTCGCACCGTTGCCGGTGATGAACACGCCGCACGTCTTTCCCTCGTTCGCGATTACGTCCTCTCGTTTGCTGGCCGTCTGCCGGTTGCGGAGGTGCGCGCATGAGACACACCACCATTACCGCCCGGGACCTCGAATGTCTGGAGCATATGCGCAACGTCGGCCAGCTCGTCGGCGACCTGATGCAGGTGCAGGACTGCGCGACCGTTAGGCGTGACCCTGCGCAGCAGTTACAGCTCACCTCTGTGATTTACCTTATGACCGTCCAGCTAGACGGTGTGGTCGAGCGCTGCAATCAGCAGTGGCTGACCGGGGAGGGAAATGTATGAAAAAGCCATTACCACTCGTATTACGCGCCGCGCTGTATCGTCGTGCCGTGGCCTGTGCCTGGCTGACGGTATGCGAGCGTCAGCACCGCTACCCGCAGCTCACCCTCGACGTGCTCGAAAGCGCCATTGCTGCCGAGCTGGAGGGCTTCTACCTGCGCCAGCATGGCGAGGAAAAAGGCCGTCAGATTGCCTGTGCACTGCTGGAAGATTTAATGGAAGCCGGACCACTCAAGGCCGCGCCGTCGCTGTCCTTCCTCGGGCTGGCCGTGATGGATGAACTCTGCGCCCGTCATATCACCGCACCGGTACTGCACTGAGGGAGAAAATAACAATGAAAATGAATGTAACGGAAACCGTAAAACAGGCGTGCGGCCACTGGCCGAACATTCTCCCGGCGCTGGGGGTGAAAGTGATTAAAAACCGCCATCAGTCCTGCCCGGTATGCGGCGGCTCTGACCGTTTCCGCTTTGACGATAAAGAGGGGCGAGGCACATGGTTCTGCAACCAGTGCGGCGCAGGTGACGGGCTTAAGCTGGTTGAGAAAGTATTTGGCGTGTCGGCCTCCGAGGCCGCCGGAAAGGTGAACGCCGTGACCGGCAACCTGCCGCCGGTTGCCCCGGAAGTGATTGCGGCCGCAGAAGCAGGAACGGAGGTTGCCCGCAAAGCGGCGGCCGCGCTGGCCGTAAAGCTCATGGAGAAAACCCGACCGGCCAGCGGCAACGCCTACCTCACCCGCAAGGGATTCCCCGGTCATGAGTGTGTCATGCTGACGGCCACACACAAAACCGGCGGCGTGACGTTCCGCACCGGTGATATGGTTGTCCCGCTGTATGACGATGCCGGGGCGCTGGTTAACGTTCAGCTTATTAATTCTGACGGTCTCAAACGCACCCTGAAAGGCGGGGCGGTAAAAGGAGCGTGCCACACCATCGAAGGGAAAAAGCAGGCGGGAAAACGCCTGTGGATTGCGGAGGGCTATGTGACCGCGCTCACCGTGCATCACCTGACCGGGGAAACCGTCATGGTGGCGCTGTCCTCCGTGAACCTCCTTTCTCTGGCGAGCCTTGCCCGACAAAAACACCCGGCCTGTCAGATTGTGCTGGCCGCCGACCGCGACCTTAACGGCGACGGCCAGTTAAAAGCCGCAGCGGCCGCAGACGCCTGTGAGGGTGTTGTTGCCCTGCCGCCGGTGTTCGGTGACTGGAATGATGCGTTTATGCAGCACGGCGAAGAGGCGACGCGGAAAGCGATTTATGACGCCATCCGGCCACCGGCTGACAGTCCTTTCACTACCATGAGCGAGGCGGAATTTACCGCCATGAGCACCAGTGAAAAATCGATGCGGGTGCATGAACATTACGGCGAAGCGCTGGCCGTGGATGCGAACGGCCAGCTCCTGTCCCGCTATGAGGCCGGTATATGGAAAATCATTCCGCCGTCGGATTTTGCCCGCGACGTGGCCGGGTTGTTTCAGCGTCTGCGCGCGCCGTTCTCGTCGGGGAAAATTGCTTCAGTGGTGGAGACCCTGAAACTGATTATTCCGCAGCAGGACGCCCCGGCACGGCGTCTGATTGGCTTTCGCAACGGCGTACTCGATACCGCCACCGGCACATTCAGCCCGCACCATAAATCGCACTGGCTGCGCACACTCTGTGATGTCGATTTTACCCCGCCGGTGGAGGGTGAAACGCTGGAAACTCACGCCCCGGATTTCTGGCGCTGGCTCGACCGCGCCGCCGGTGGCAGGCCGGAAAAGCGTGACGTGATTCTGGCCGCGCTGTTTATGGTGCTGGCGAACCGCTATGACTGGCAGCTCTTTCTCGAAGTGACCGGGCCGGGTGGCAGCGGGAAAAGTATTCTGGCCGAAATTGCGACCATGCTTGCCGGGGAAGATAACGCCACGTCGGCCACCATCGAAACGCTGGAATCACCACGTGAGCGCGCGGCGCTGATTGGCTTCTCACTAATACGCCTGCCTGACCAGGAGAAATGGAGCGGTGATGGGGCAGGGCTCAAGGCCATCACCGGCGGTGATGCGGTATCGGTCGACCCGAAATACAAGGATGCGTACTCCACCCATATTCCGGCGGTGATTCTGGCCGTGAACAATAACCCGATGCGCTTTACCGACCGCAGCGGCGGTGTTTCCCGTCGCCGGGTGATCCTGCATTTCCCGGAACAGATTGCCCCGGAGGAACGCGACCCGCAGCTCAAGAACAAAATCGCCCGTGAGCTGGCCGTGATTGTGCGCCAGCTAATGCAGAAGTTCAGCGACCCGATGACCGCCCGCGCACTGCTCCAGTCGCAGCAAAACTCCGACGAGGCGCTCAGTATTAAACGCGAAGCCGACCCAACCTTTGATTTTTGTGGTTACCTTGAAGCGCTGCCGGAGCCTGAGGGGATGTATATCGGCAATGCCAGCATTATTCCGCGTCAGCCGCGCCTGTATCTGTATCATGCCTATCTGGCGTATATGGAAGCCCACGGCTACAAAAATACACTCAGTCTCACCATGTTCGGCAAGGGGCTGTCAGCGATGCTGAAAGAGTATGGACTGAGTTATGAGAAGCGCCGTAAAAAT
Organism: Enterobacter chuandaensis; assembly: GCF_003594915.1. Lineage (GTDB taxonomy): Bacteria > Pseudomonadota > Gammaproteobacteria > Enterobacterales > Enterobacteriaceae > Enterobacter > Enterobacter chuandaensis. Next base: position 449,509 of record NZ_QZCS01000002.1, on the reverse strand, counting down.
CAGGGCATACAGACCAATCTCGCGCTAAGGGAAGAAAGCAACGCCGACTGGCTACCGAGATGTGATGACCCCACAGCGAAATAACCTGACCTGACCGGCAATCGCCGGTCTTTTTTTACCTGAAAAACGGCAAAAGTGAACAGTAAAGTGTTCACTGTTCACCAACCATTCACCGCATAACTAAATGATTTTTATAAACAAAAGCACACGGTGAACAGTGTGAACAGTTTTTCTAAAAAAAAGTTTTTTTCTGTTATTTAGTTCGTATGAAAAATGAACGCACCCGTCAATGTGTATAGTGGTGTGTATAGGAATGTTTTTCGATTTTATTTTTATAAATAAAATCATTATGTTGATGTTATTTGTCGGTTCCTATTATCGCACCATCTTTTAAAAAAGCCCTCTAAAGTATCAGCCATCAATTTCCTCTGACAGCTCCGATAATCCATCACACATCTCCTGCAACTCATTGAACATCCTTGCCACATGGAAACCATCGCACACGGAGTGATGGACCTGCACCGCGAGCGGCAACAACACTTTTCCATCCTGTTCGTAGTATTTTCCAAACGTGAACATCGGGGTAAAAAAGTTCTGCATATGAGCAATGTTCATATTAAAGTTAGTAAACGTGACCCAGGGAATAGACGAGACGAAAAAGACATTTTCCCGGGATTCTTCCTTCGGCCAATAAGAAAGGTTATTTCCATAGCGTGCAACGTCTTCTGAATAAGTGTTCTGGAAGTGATGAATATTGCCATCATAGTGACTCCATAATGACGAGAAGGTCTCCGTTTCATCATGGAAAATGGTATAGCTTGGATGAATTTCATTCCATATAACCAGCTCATTGTCCTTCATAGCCATACGGAACTCGGCATGCCGGTTCATGATTTTAGAAAGAAGGAAAATGATTGTCGGGTAAAACTTCCAGCCAACCTTTTTAATATGTTTTCGCAATGCGGTAATATCAATCAGAACCGTTTGATTAATTGTACATTGAGCAAATGACTGAAAAACTTCAAAGTGCTCCTTCCTTGCCCAACGAGACATGTCAACAGGCGTATATTCTGGCGTTGTTTTTTTCATTATTTAACCTTTGATGATGCAATCATTGACAAGTGTCCTGGCCAGAAACGGTCTCAAATCCTTTGCAACCGCATCTGATCTTCTCGTTAACCTCGGGATGTGGTTTTCCGAACAGGTATCCCTGCACCAGATCGCAGCCAAGTGCCTGAAGCCGTTGAAGTTGCTCTTCAGTTTCAACCCCTTCTGCAATGACCCTCATATTAAGGCTCTTTGCCATACCGGTAATCAGTTTGACGATATTAAGCGCATTATCTTGCGTAGAGATCGAGTTCACAAAGGATTTGTCTATTTTAATTTTATCAAAATTAAGTTCACTCAGCCTTGAGAGTGAAGAATATCCCGTACCGAAATCGTCGATGGAAATTTTTACACCCATTGCCCTTAGCTTTTTGAGAATAGTGAGCGGCGTATTGCTATCGCTGAAAAGTGAAGACTCTGTCACCTCTAACTCAAGGCGGCCAGCCGGTAACCCTGTCTCTTCCAGAATAGACTGTACCATTGTCGTAAACGATTTGGTGCCCAACTGAACAGGTGAGACGTTCACTGAGATCCGCGCCGGAACCGCCCAGGAAGCCGCTTCCCGGCAGGAAAGCTCAAGTACCATTTTTCCTATCTCATTGATCATGCCGGTTTTTTCAGCGACAGAGATAAAATAATCAGGTGAAAGAATGCCCTTTACCGGGTGCATCCAGCGAATAAGCGCTTCATAGCCGTAAATGTCTTTGCTGAACGAATCGACAATCGGCTGGTAATAAACAACGAATTCATTTCTGTCGAGCGCCAGCGCCATATCATGTTCAAGGGTCCGGCTTTCCTGCAATTTTTCCAGCATCCACTGACGAAAGACTTTTATCTGGCGTGAGCCTTCATTTTTAGCTTCGTAGAGCGCCAGGTCGGCAAATTTATAGAGATAATCAGAACGGCGTTCATTATCGGATAAAACGATCCCCACACAGGTGGCGATTTTAATGAGTTGATTATTAATCGAGTAGGGCTGGCTGATATAATCGCTGATTTCTTTAGCGCGCGAAACGGCAGCGCTTTCGGTCAAGCCGCTGGACAGAAGCGCAAACTCATCTCCTCCTAAACGGTAAAATGTATCTGAACCACTGCTCATGGAGGTGAGCCGTCTGGATACCTGATTTAACAATAAATCCCCGGCATCATGGCCATAGGTATCGTTAACCTCTTTGAAGCGGTCTAAATCAAATAACATCACCGTGACAGGGACGTGGTCTTTATCCGCCTGAAGATTAATTTTGTTGAGATCGTCCCAGAAGTAAAGACGGTTTTTCATGCCGGTGAGGGAATCATGATAAACATCATATTCCAGCTTAGAATTCTGAATTTGCAGCGTTTCTTTTGATAACTGCAGTTCGTCGGCAAGGCTTTTAACCTGCATATGTGCTTTGAGGATGTTTTTATTCTGATAAATCATTAAGAACCCCAGAATAAAACTCAAGATCACCAGGAGTAACGACAGTGCGGAATAAATATAATAAAGGATTTGTATTTTATTATTGGATTCATTAATCGTATTAATATCTTTTGTTAACGCACTTGAAGAGAGTTGACTGAGTGGCGCGTCGAGCAGATGCATATTAGCCAGGTATTTTTTTAACTCAGCATGGCTCATTTTTTCCAGATTACTATCCAGATAGGTAAGTATTTGCTCCAGACGCGCAGCGAGCGCCTGATGCGTTTTATCACTTTCAATATAGCGACCTAAATCTCCCCCCTTCATTAACTCACCCTGGCTGAGCATAATTTCGAGGCGCATGCGGGCCTGGTCTACCGTAACCTCATCGGTATCGGTTGCGTACAGACCAAGCCATGATTCAAATCGGTAGTACTCAGATACCAGTTGAGCCACGGACCAGGACTCAGTGTAGTGAGTCAGTTTTTGCAATTCTTGCTGACGATCGTAAACAAGAAATGCAATATATCCTGTCGTGATAAAAAGAGAAAAAATGATACCAACCAGTATCCTGTTCATTATGTTCTCCTGAACTGCTATTCAATCTTCATTTTGCTAACCTGCCAGGCTGAACGCGAGTAATAAATCTGATTATTCAATTCAGGAAGACTGTCATACGGGTAAACAATGAATGATGGACCTTTATCGCGAATGCGCATATATTCGCCATTGATCTTTAGGGCAAGTATGGCGTTGTATTTTTTGAAGTCGCTGAGAGGGATCTCGGTAGCGTAATCATTGAGGGCAATAACATTAACGGCAGTACCCTTTGCACCCACATAATCCATAAGTTTTTGCATCGGGACACCCTCGAATTTAGTACGACCAGTGTACCAGGGAGATGTCGTCTCGAAACTCACCATACCCAGTTTTTCAAGGCTGGCGAGATCAAACACTGCTTTCCCCTCTTCATTGGTATTTTCTATATTACCGTAAATCGTCAAAATGGGTTTTCCAACGGGTTTTGGCAGTTCGCCAGCCCAGGCAAAACTCTGTACCAGGCAGCATAACAGCATTAGGATTAGTCGCATTTGGGCCTCCATTTTTGTCTCATGTATAAGGATTATAATTTAGTTATCAAATGAGTTTATGTATTTTGTTAAGACACGATGATTTTTATACTTCTGCCTTTCTAATGTACTTGAAAATCAACAAGTTAATGTTAAATGTTCGGTTGTTGAACGAGGCCTGATTTTTTGAAACACGATACCGTTACTTGAATAAACTCTCCTGCGTTTAAAAAACGATCGTTTTAATTGATTAATATTTTCTCACGTCACGGATTTACTTTTCAGAAAAACCAAAAAAACGCCACCCAACGGATGGCGCACTCGTATTTAACGATTATCCAGCTGGGCGCGAACGTTGTTCAGCCCGGTGGTGGTGATGCGATAAGGCTGCCCGTTAACAGAGCGGATCTGCTTTTTAGTGCGGAGTTTTTTAAAAGCAGCGAGTGTGCAATCACTCAGCACCAGTCCTTCGGGCGTGTACCGCTTCCAGCATCCCAAAGCTTACAATGCGCGCCCGGCCCAGCTCTTTCGCCCGGTACAGTGCCACGTCCGCGGCGCGCAGCAGGTTGTCGCTCTGGGCATGTTCCGGATAGCTGGCGATGCCAATTGAAACATCCACCGGCCCAATCTCAGTCAGTCCGTAGCGAAGCGACAGCTCATGCACGCCATTGTAAATCTTCTGCGCGCAGGCGTGCGCCTCTTGATCATCGGCACCGGGAAGCAGAACCAGAAACTCTTCGCCTCCGTAGCGGAATGCCAGGCCGCTGTCATGCGCGACCCGCTGAACAATCGACGCCACGCTTTTGATCACCTGATCGCCCGCCTCGTGACCAAAGCGGTCATTAATACTCTTGAAGTGATCGATGTCGATCATCATGCAGCTTAACGGCTCGCTGTTGCGCATTGCCTGCGTCATCTGCGTGTGCAGGGTGTCTTCAAGATGATGACGGTTACGCAAGCCGGTAAGCGGGTCAAACAAGGCTTTTTCCAGCAGCGCGTCACGCAGGCGCTGGTTGGCCAGCGCCAGCCCGAGCGCCTCGGCCATCAGTTCCAGATACGCGCGTGCAGGGGCATTCTCCGGAGTAATGTTCTGGAACGAGAGCAACCCAATGGCTTCGCCCTGGGCGATAAGCGGCACGCACAGCGCGCTTTCCGCCTGTGATGGAGGGAGATGATAGCAGGCGATATCCGGCTCACCGTTAACAGGCGGGTGGCTCTGACCGCGACGCACGGCCCAGCACGCATCGGGGTGGAACGTCGTCTCTTCACCGGTCGGCGACAGCCATTGCGCGGCGCAGCGCATTTGCCACGGATCGCGGTCAAAAACGTAGAGCCGGCCCGCTATCCCCGGCGCGATATTGGGCGCAAACAGCTCCGCCACGTTAATCACGTCGTCAAAGCTTTCACACCCCTGCAGCCGCTGGGTCATGCGCGCCAGCAGCTCGCGGATGGCCCAGTCGGCATCGCGCTCCTTTTCCAGACGCTGTCGCGCAAGGCCGTTTTCACGAAAGATGCGGATAGCCTGGGCCATGTCACCAATCTCATCAATCTGGCTGAAGTTGGGCGTCTCGACGGCGTAATCCTGCGATGCCAGGCGGTGCACCACGTCGCTCAGGCGTACCACCGGGCGGAGCACGCGGCGTTTCAGTATGAAGCCGAGAACAAACAAAAACAGCAGTGCGGTCAGGCCAACCATCACTTCAGAGGCCGTGCGCAGCGCTTTCGATTTTTTCGTCGCCTCCCGCACGGAGGCAATCACACGCTTGTCGAGTATCTGGCGAAAGCGATCGATCTGGGTTTGCGCGCGCTCAAGCTCCTGCTCGTAGGGCATGCCATAGAGCAGGGCAACGGCCTGTTCATCTTCACCCCGTGCCGCGCTCGTCAGTGCCGTCTGCTGCTCGTCCTGCAGTTGATCGATGATCTTTAGGCCATCATGCAGCAGGGCCAGCTCGTCATCAGAAGCACCGCTGTCCTGCAGTTTTTCCAGCTTCAGCTCAATGTTCTTAAGGCTGTTTTCTGACTGGTTATATTCTCTGAGGATCTGCGGGTCTTTTTTGATGACGTACAGGCGCGCTAAATCGGATTGTATCCAGGCATCGGTTTCAATATTTTCGGTAAGCTCATCAAAACGTTGACGTTGTTCAATGGCCTGACGTTCAGCGGTATCCGCTCCGGAGGCCATCAGCATGATAATGCCGGAGGCGATAGTCAGGCAGACTGTGGCACCGTAGGCCCAGTTTGTTATTGTCGCGATTCGCACCTGGAGATCCTTTTACAACATGAAGAGGATGGCGTTCTTCAAATTATAGAAAACGTTTGATTTAAGGCGAAAAAAAAGGCGGCACAGCGCCGCCTGGTGTGGTCGTTATCGTCACATCCCTACAAATCTGGAGGGTTTTTTCCCTCTTCGATGAAATCCGCGTCCAGCTCTTCGGCATTGCCCGCGTGATCGCGGCCGGAGAAGAGGTTCCAGCAGGCGATAAACAGCGCGGCAATGAGCGGCCCAATAACAAAGCCGTTAATGCCGTACAGCTCCATGCCGCCGAGGGTGGTGATCAAAATCAGGTAGTCCGGCATTTTGGTGTCTTTTCCCACCAGCAGCGGGCGCAGAATATTGTCCACCAGCCCGACGATAATCACGAAGAAGCCAACAATAAACAGCCCCTGCCAGAGCTGGTGCGTGGCGAACAGGAAGATGGCGGCTGGCACCCAGACAATCGCCGAGCCGACGGCGGGAACCAGCGACAGGAACGCCATCAGCGCGCCCCAGAGCACGCTGCCGTCAATGCCGACGATGGCAAACGCGATCCCGCCGAGCGTGCCCTGAACCACGGCCACCACCGCCGTCCCTTTCACCGTCGCCCGGGAGACGCCGACGAATTTAGCGAACAGATGCTGTTTAACAAAATCAGACAGCGGCAGGGAATCGAGGATCTGACGCACCAGATACGGCCCATCCTTCAGCAGGAAAAACAGCAGATAAAGCATGATGCCGAAGCTAATCGCAAAGCCAAACGTGCCTTTGCCGATCAAAAACGCGCTGCCCGCCAGATACTGCCCGCCCTGCAGCGCGACATCGGAGAGTTTTTTCTGGATCTGCGCCGCGTTGGTCAGGTTGTGATCCGCCAGGAAGCCGCTGGCCCAGTCCGGCAGGTGGTTGAAGATGCTCGCCACCACTTCCGGGAATTGCGTGTTGTTCTCCTGGAGCTTCGTGTAAACCACGTTCAGCTCAATGGCGAGCGAGGAGAAGATCACCATCAGCGGGATAAAGACGATCAGGCAGATAATGCCGATCGTCAGCAGCGAGGCCAGCCCGTTGCGATCCCCCAGCGCGGCGCGCAGCTTGTTTTTTACCGGGTTAAAAATGACGGTCAGAATAGCTGCCCACAGTATCGCGGAGAAGTAGGGCGACAGCACGTCGAAGAAAGCCCAGGTGACAAGGGCGAGAATAAAAATAAAGAAACCTTTGGTCAGTCCGTTAAAGCGCATCAGTCAGTCCTGGTTACTAAGAAACTGTGACGACTATAGAACTGATTTTAGGATTTACCAACCCTTCCGCCGGGTGGCGGCTGCGCCTTACCCGGCCTATGGACGGTGTTGCGGTATGAACCCGCTCTTCACGGATACCACTTTCGACTGACCGAAGAACGCACGCACCCGCACCATGCTGTAAGTATCTGCTTGCGGAGGTGCTTATGGCCTGGCGTCCGATTCTCTATGTGATCCTCACAACCCATCCCAGACTCAGTGCGCGGCGTGCCCGTTTGCGTCTGGTCATCTAGCTTTTTATTAACAATCGCGGTATAACACACCTTCTTTGGATGTTTAGATGTCCATACGTATAGAAGGTGATATGCAAACACAACAAGAAAATGGACAGCTTAAGCGCACCATGAAAACACGCCACCTGATTATGCTCTCGCTGGGCGGCGTGATTGGGACAGGGTTATTTTTCAATACCGGATACATCATTTCCACCACCGGTGCGGCAGGCACGCTGCTGGCGTACCTGATCGGCGCGCTGGTGGTCTGGCTGGTGATGCAGTGTCTGGGCGAGCTCTCCGTGGCGATGCCGGAAACCGGCGCGTTCCACGTCTACGCCGCCCGCTATCTTGGCCCGGCGACGGGCTACACCGTGGCGTGGCTCTACTGGCTCACCTGGACGGTGGCGCTCGGCTCGAGCTTTACCGCCGCCGGGTTCTGCATGCAGTACTGGTTCCCGCAGGTGCCTGTCTGGGCGTGGTGCGTGGTCTTCTGCGTGGTGATTTTCGGCCTTAACGTCATCTCCACGCGCTTCTTTGCCGAAGGTGAATTCTGGTTCTCGCTGGTGAAGGTCATCACCATCATCGCCTTTATCATCCTCGGCGGGGCGGCGGTCTTTGGCTTTATCCCGATGCAGGACGGTTCACCCGCGCCGGGGTTAAGCAACATCACCGCCGAAGGCTGGTTCCCGCACGGCGGCCTGCCGATCCTGATGACCATGGTGGCGGTGAACTTTGCCTTCTCCGGGACCGAGCTTATCGGCATCGCGGCGGGGGAAACCGAAAATCCGCACAAGGTGATTCCGGTGGCGATCCGCACCACCATTGCGCGGCTGATCATCTTCTTTATCGGTACCGTGTTTGTGCTGGCGGCGCTGATCCCGATGCAGCAGGCGGGCGTGGAAAAGAGCCCATTCGTGCTGGTGTTTGAGAAGGTCGGCATTCCTTATGCGGCTGATATCTTTAACTTCGTGATCCTGACGGCGATCCTCTCGGCGGCGAACTCCGGGCTGTACGCGTCTGGCCGCATGCTGTGGTCGCTCTCGAATGAGAAAACGCTCCCGCGCTGCTTTGCCCGCGTGAACAAAAACGGCGTGCCGCTGACGGCGCTCTCGGTTTCCATGCTCGGCGGCGTGCTGGCGCTGTTCTCAAGCGTGGTGGCCCCGGACACGGTGTTTGTGGCGCTCTCGGCAATTTCCGGGTTTGCGGTGGTGGCGGTGTGGATCAGCATCTGTGCGTCGCACTTCGTCTTCCGTCGTCGCCATCTGCAGTCCGGCCAGCCGCTCTCTGCGCTGCAGTACCGCGCGCCGTGGTATCCGCTGGTGCCGGTGCTGGGCTTTATTCTCTGCGTGGTGGCCTGCGTCGGGCTGTGGTTTGACCCGAGCCAGCGTATTGCCCTTTATTGCGGGCTCCCGTTCGTCGCCCTGTGTTATGGTGCCTACTACCTGACCCGAAATATGACATCGCAGGAGCCTGAACATGTCGCAGAATAATCCGCTTACCGCCATCCTCGAAAAACAGCCGTTTGTGGTGCTGGATGGCGCAATGGCAACGGAGCTGGAAGCGCGCGGCTGTAACCTTGCAGACAGCCTCTGGTCTGCCAAAGTGCTGGTAGAAAACCCGGATCTTATCCGCGAAGTGCATCTTGATTACTACCGCGCAGGTGCCCAGGTGGCGATCACCGCCAGCTACCAGGCCACGCCTGCGGGTTTTGCAGCGCGCGGCCTGGACGAGGCGCAGTCCCGCGCGCTGATTGGTAAAAGCGTGGAGCTGGCGCGTAAGGCGCGCGAAGCGTACCTGGCCGAAAACCCGCATGCGGGCACGCTGCTGGTAGCGGGCTCCGTTGGGCCGTACGGCGCGTATCTGGCGGATGGCTCAGAATATCGTGGCGACTACGTGCGCAGCGTCGAAGAATTCACAGAATTCCACCGCCCGCGCGTGGAAGCACTGCTGGATGCAGGGGCAGACCTGCTGGCCTGCGAAACGCTGCCCTCGTTTGCGGAGATTAAGGCACTGGTGGCGCTTCTGGCCGAGTACCCCCGCGCCCGGGCGTGGCTCTCCTTTACCCTGCGGGACAGCGAGCACCTGAGCGACGGTACGCCGCTGCGTGACGTGGTTTCTTCTCTGGAGCACTATCCGCAGGTCGTCGCGCTGGGCATCAACTGTATCGCGCTGGAAAACACCACGGCGGCGCTGAAGCACCTGCACAGCCTGACATCGCTGCCGCTGGTGGTCTACCCGAATTCGGGGGAGCATTATGATGCGGTAACCAAAACCTGGCATCACCACGGTGAAACGTGCGAGACGCTGGCGGGATATTTACCTCAGTGGCTGGAAGCGGGAGCGAAGTTAATCGGCGGATGCTGTCGCACCACGCCGAAGGATATTGCGGAGCTGAACGCGCAGCGCTGAGGAATCCCCACAATTTAATGCGGGCAGTGAACAATCCCCTCGCCCCTTTGGGGAGAGGGTGAGGGGAAAAAACCAACCGCACAAAACCAACTATCCTTTCCCGCTTTTTATCTAAAAACGAATCGTTATGAGCGATTCATTTTTATTCCTTTATCAAAATTCCCGCGCCGGAAATACTGCCCTCATAACAACAAGGGGAGCAGGCATTATGGCAATTTCATCGCGAATCACATTTCTTGGCGCGCTGGCGCTGTGGGCATTTCAGGCACAGGCGGTGGACGTCACCGTCGCGTATCAAACCTCTGCGGAACCGGCGAAAGTCGCGCAGGCGGACAATACCTTTGCTAAAGAGAGCGGCGCGAACGTCGACTGGCGCAAGTTCGACAGCGGCGCGGCCATCGTGCGGGCGCTGGCCTCCGGCGACGTGCAGATTGGCAACCTCGGCTCCAGCCCGCTGGCGGTGGCGGCCAGCCAGCAGGTGCCGATTGAAGTTTTCCTGCTCGCCTCGCAGCTCGGTAATTCCGAAGCGCTGGTGGTGAAGAAAACCATCACCAAACCGGAAGATCTGATCGGCAAGCGTATCGCCGTACCGTTCATTTCCACCACCCATTACAGCCTGCTGGCAGCCCTCAAACACTGGGGCATCAAGCCGGGTCAGGTACAAATTCTCAACCTGCAACCTCCGGCGATTATTGCGGCCTGGCAGCGCGGCGACATTGACGGCGCTTACGTCTGGGCGCCCGCCGTGAACGAGCTGGAAAAAGACGGCACCGTGTTGACCGACTCCGAAAAAGTGGGCCAGTGGGGCGCGCCAACCCTCGACGTGTGGGTGGTGCGCAAAGACTTTGCCGAGAAACATCCTGAGGTAGTCAAAGCCTTCGCTAAAAGCGCGATCGACGCCCAGCAGCCGTACATCAGTAACCCGGATGAGTGGCTGAAGCAGCCCGCCAACCTGGAAAAACTCTCCCGCCTGAGCGGCGTGCCGGAAGCGGACGTACCGGGGCTGGTGAAAGGCAATACCTATCTGACGCCCGCGCAGCAGGTGCAGCAGCTGACCGGGCCGGTAAATAAAGCGATTGTCGATACCGCCACCTTCCTGAAGGAGCAGGGCAAAGTGCCCGCGGTGGCGGCGGATTACAGCCAGTACGTGACCGATCGTTTTGTGAAATAAGGAGTCCGCCATGCTGAATATTACGAACCTGTACGCCGATTACGGTGGTAAACCCGCGCTGGAGGACATCAACCTGACGCTGGACAGCGGTGAACTGCTGGTGGTGCTCGGCCCGTCAGGGTGCGGAAAAACCACGCTGCTGAATCTGATCGCCGGGTTTGTACCGTATCAGTACGGCACCATTCAACTGGAAGGCAAAAAGGTGGAGGGCCCGGGCGCAGAGCGCGGCGTGGTCTTCCAGAATGAGGGGCTGTTGCCGTGGCGCAACGTACAGGAAAACGTGGCCTTTGGCCTGCAGCTGGCGGGCGTTGGCCGTGAACAACGGCTGGCAACGGCGCGGGAGATGCTGAAAAAGGTCGGTCTGGAAGGGGCTGAAAAACGCTTTATCTGGCAGCTTTCCGGCGGCCAGCGTCAGCGCGTTGGCATTGCCCGCGCGCTGGCGGCAAACCCTCGGCTGTTGCTGCTGGACGAGCCGTTCGGGGCGCTGGATGCCTTCACCCGCGAGCAGATGCAGACCCTGCTGCTGCGCCTGTGGCATGAGACGGGCAAGCAGGTGCTGCTGATTACCCACGACATCGAAGAGGCGGTGTTTATGGCGACCGAGCTGGTGCTGCTATCGCCGGGGCCGGGGCGCGTGCTGGAGCGTCTGCCGCTCGAATTCGCCCGCCGCTACGTCGCGGGAGAGCCCGTGCGCAGCATCAAATCCGACCCGCGGTTTATTGAGCAACGGGAATACGTCTTAAGCCGCGTGTTCGAACAGCGGGAGGCTTTCTCATGAGCATCGTCTTCAGTGAAAAAAAGCGCCGCACGCGCCTTACTGTACGCTGGCCGTTCTCCCGGCAGTTTACGCTGAGCGTGGGCACGCTGCTGGTGCTGCTGGCGGTGTGGTGGATAGTGGCGGCGCAGGCGTGGATCAGCCCGCTGTTTTTGCCGCCGCCGGGGCAGGTGCTGGCAAAACTCATTACCATCGCCGGGCCGCAGGGCTTTATGGATGCAACGCTCTGGCAGCACCTGGGCGCAAGCCTGGCGCGCATTCTGGTAGCGCTGCTGGCGGCGGTGATTATCGGGATTCCGGTTGGGATCGCGATGGGCCTGAGCCCGACGGTGCGCGGCATTCTCGACCCGCTGATTGAGCTTTACCGTCCGGTGCCGCCGCTGGCATATCTGCCGCTGATGGTGATCTGGTTCGGCATCGGCGAAACGTCAAAAATCCTGCTGATTTATCTGGCGATTTTTGCCCCGGTTGCCATGTCGGCGCTGGCGGGCGTGAAGAGTGCCCAGCAGGTGCGGATCCGTGCGGCGCAGTCGCTGGGGGCCAGCCGCGCGCAGGTGCTGCTGTTCGTGATTTTACCTGGCGCGCTGCCGGAGATTTTAACCGGTCTGCGCATTGGCCTCGGCGTGGGCTGGTCCACGCTGGTGGCGGCGGAGCTGATTGCGGCCACGCGCGGCCTTGGTTTTATGGTGCAGTCGGCGGGGGAGTTCTTGGCGACTGACGTGGTACTGGCGGGGATAGCGGTGATTGCCGTCATCGCCTTCGGATTAGAACTGGGGCTGCGCGCGCTACAGCGCAGCCTGACGCCCTGGCATGGAGAAATACAATGAGTGAACGTCTGACCATTACCCCGCTGGGGCCGTACATTGGCGCGCAGGTGTCGGGCCTGGATGTGACCCGGCCGCTGAGCGACAACCAGTTCGAGCAGCTGTACCACGCGGTGCTGCGCCATCAGGTGGTGTTCCTGCGCGAGCAGGCAATCACCCCGCAGCAGCAGCGCGCGCTGGCGTTGCGCTTTGGCGATCTGCATATCCACCCGGTCTATCCGCATGCGGAAGGGGTGGAGGAGATTATCGTTCTGGACACCCACAATGATAACCCACCGGATAACGACAACTGGCACACCGATGTGACCTTTATCGAGACGCCTCCCGCCGGGGCGATTCTGGCGGCGAAGCTGCTGCCGGAGACGGGCGGGGATACGCTGTGGGCCAGCGGGATTGCGGCGTATGAGGCGCTCTCCGCGCCGTTCCGGACGCTGCTGAGCGGACTGCGGGCGGAGCACGACTTTAAAAAATCGTTCCAGGAATACAAATACCGTAAAACCGAAGAGGAGCACCTGCGCTGGCAGGAGGCGGTGGCGAAGCATCCGCCGCTGCTGCATCCGGTGGTGCGCACCCATCCGGTCACGGGCAAACAGGCGCTGTTCGTGAACGAAGGGTTCACGACGCGCATCGTGGACGTGACGGAAAAAGAGAGTGAAGCGCTGCTGGGATTCCTGTTCGCGCATATCACTAAGCCGGAGTTTCAGGTGCGCTGGCGCTGGCAGGAAAACGACCTGGCGATCTGGGATAACCGCGTGACGCAGCACTATGCCAATGCGGACTATCTGCCGCAGCGAAGGATTATGCAGCGGGCGACGATTCTGGGGGATAAGCCGTTTTATCGTGCGCTTTGATTGCCGGGTGGCGGCGTTGCCTTACCGGGCCTACGTTCCATTGTAGGCCCGGTAAGCGTAGCGCCACCGGGCAACGGGGTTAAAGGTGCACCTCAATATACCGCTGATAGCGGTTCGCCTTCAGGTAGCACAAATCCACCAGCACCAGCCCGTCGACGCAGTCGTTGAACGCCGGGTCGCTGCCGAAATCAATAAACTGCACGCCGCCCGGCTCGCACAGCTCGGAATACTGTTTGTACAGCGGCGGTATACCGCAGCCCAGATTACCGAGCAGGGATTTCAGCTTCGTCAGATCGTCCACGTAATCCACGCCGCCAAACTGTGCCAGCACGTCCGGTAACGACGCCGGATACGGCTGACGTGACGCGGCCAACGGATGCGTTGCCGGGAACCACAGGCGATAAAAGGCCACCAGCAGATCCCGTGCCGCAGGCGGTAAGCCGCCGGAGATGGAAACCGGGCCAAACAGATAGCGGTAGTGTGGGTAACGCGCCAGGTAAGCCCCGATGCCGGACCACAGATAGTCCAGCCCCCGACGTCCCCAGTAGCGCGGCTGAATAAAGCTGCGCCCGAGCTCAATGCCGTGTTCCAGAACGTCCTGCATTTTGTCGTCGTAGTGGAACAGGCTGTAGCTGTACAGCCCGTCAACGCCGCGTTTTTCGACCTGCATGGCCGTTGGCATAAAGCGATACGCACCGACAATTTCTAAGTCATCATCATCCCACAGGATCAGGTGCAGATAATCGTCATCGTAGCTGTCGGTGTCCCGGCGTTTACCGCTTCCTTCCTCCACCGCGCGAAACGCAATCTCGCGCAGGCGGCCCAGCTCGCGCAGAAGAGGCGCCTCTTCCTGCCCGTTGCGCTGCCACAGGTAGATGGTTTTGCCGTCGCTGGTTTTCCCCAGACACTCGGCCTGCGCCAGCTCGCGTTTCAGGGTGGCCCGGTCTTCCGGACGGGCGATGGCGCACTGGGTTTTAAAGACGCCAGGCAATCCCTTGCCAAGACGCATCACATGCTGACGGCACTGCTCGGCCAACTCACGCGACGAAAGGGTGGCGCTATGCCAGTGATGCCAGGCGATCTGCTGGCCGATTTTAATCGGCAGCTGGCTATGGCGTCGGCGGAACATCTGCTGCATCAGCAGCAGCATCGACAATGTCGGCGACACCAGCGTGCTGGCATAAAAGAGCAGGCTATTGTGCGCCTGAATATGCGCCGGCAGCAGCGGGGCGCGCAGCTTGCTGGCGAGTTTGATAAAGCCAGAGTGCCATTTCTTATCGCGAATGCCTTTGCGCGTGGGCCGCGAAACTTCTCCTGCCGGGAAGAAGATCAGCACGCCCGCGTTTTGCAGATGCTGCTCCATTTGCACCAGCGACGATTTCGCCGTTCTGCCGCCCATATTGTCCACCGGAATAAACAGCGAACTGAGGGGCTCAAGGTGGGTCAGCATCCGGTTGGTCACGACTTTAACGTCGCGTCGCACGCGGGAGACGGCGTACATCAGCGCCAGCCCGTCCAGCGTGCCCGTCGGGTGGTTGGCAATAATGACCAGCGGGCCATGTTCGGGGATTTGTTCGAGATCGCGGGCGGAAACGGTGCAGAGAATATCAAGGTGCTCCAGAACTTGCTCCACCATATCCAGTCCTTTCAGGTGGCGGTGAGCGGCGGCAAACTGCTGGAATTCGTCTTCGTAAAACAGCCTTTTTAACAGACTTTTTTGCCAGGGTGCAGGCCTCGCCTGAGGCCAAAGATCGTCGAGAACGCTATCGAGGCTAAACATGATTACTCCTCCTGCCGTCTTGCGAAGACAGTAGAAGGAGCAGATGTCGGTTGTATTGCAGTTTGGTGAAGATTAGCGGAGGATTTTTTTCTCGGCCAGATCCAGCGCGAAGTAGCTGAAGATCAGATCCGCGCCCGAGCGTTTGATCGCCCCCAGGCTTTCGAGGATCACCTTCTCTTCGTCGATTGCCCCGGCCAGCGCGGCGAATTTGATCATCGCGTACTCACCGCTCACCTGGTATGCCCCAAGCGGCAGTTCGGTGCGTTCGCGGATGTCGCGCAGAATATCGAGGTATGCGCCAGCCGGTTTCACCATCAGGCAGTCTGCACCCTGAGCTTCGTCGAGCAGGGATTCGCGAATCGCTTCCCGGCGATTCAGCGGGTTCATCTGGTAGGTCTTACGATCGCCCTTCAGCGCCGTACCCGCTGCTTCACGGAACGGGCCGTAGAAGGAGGAGGCAAATTTGGTGGAGTAGGACATGATGGCGGTATCGGTGAAGCCAGCCGCGTCCAGCGCCTGACGGATCGCCTGAACCTGGCCGTCCATCGCGGCAGACGGCGCGATGAAATCCGCACCCGCAGCGGCAGCCACGACCGCCTGCTTACCGAGGTTCAGCAGGGTGGCATCGTTGTCCACGCCGTGGTCACACAGCACGCCGCAATGGCCGTGGGAGGTGTATTCGCAGAAACAGGTATCGGACATGACCACCATTTCCGGCACGGTCTCTTTGCAGATACGGGACATGCGGGCAACGAGGCCATCTTCTTTCCAGGCATCGCTGCCGGTCGCATCGGTATGGTGGGAGATGCCGAAGGTCATCACCGAGCGGATCCCCGCGTTGGCGATACGTTCGATCTCGCGCGCCAGATGTTTTTCTGGAATGCGCATCACGCCCGGCATGGCTTCGATGGCTTTGTAGTCATCAATCTCTTCTTCGACAAAAATCGGCAACACCAGATCGTTTAAGGTCAGTGTTGTCTCTTCAAACATAGCGCGCAGTGCAGGTGACTTACGCAGGCGGCGGGGACGTGCAATTAAATCGGTCATGATATGCCTGATGTTTGTGGAACAAAGAAGGTTAGTGTACCTCAAAGTGAAGACAGGTGTTTTACTAAAGTGGGCATTTTGTTTTTGCGAAATGCGGCCAGTCAGTTTCATATCATCAATATATATAATACAGGGCGATGTATTGCTAAAAAGAGAGGAGGTATTCGTGTTGTTTCTATATTAATGGGAATGCATCATTAAAAATAATCTATTTTTTGTTGTTGTGTGTTTTGTATTGGCGTGCCTGTATTTTAACGTTTTGTTTTTATGATATTTATCTACGATGCCCTATGCGTTTATCGTATTGAAGTGTTATTGGTCTGGATACGGACTTAATGGAAACATTCATTGAACCTTTTCGAAATGGAAATGCATAATCCCCCCGGCAATAAAATATTGCCAAATGGTTTGATGGATAAACTTGCTTACGTCCCTGAGGAGGGATGACCCAATGCAAATATGGAAAAAGAAACTGGTTGTATCTCAACTTGCATTAGCCTGTACCCTGGCTATCGCTTCTCAGGCCAATGCGAAGGATATTTCCGGCACGACATATAATACTTTTGGATATGATAATACAGCATCTGGCCCATGGTATTATGGCTACGCTGACTGGGATTACTCAGACGTTACCCACGATGGTGATATTTATCCGGTGATTAATCAATCAACGGTGAACGGTGTTATTTCAACATACTATCTGGATGATGGAATCAATGGTCGTGCGAACGCGTTAAGTATTTCTAATAGCACTATTAACGGCATGATCACGTCAGAGTGTATGACCACGACGTGTGCGGATGGCGTGGATACCGACGGTACCAGTCATGCCCAGTATGATCGTTTTAGCCTGACGGTTAATAACTCCACCATCAACGATACCTACGAGCATTACGCGTATGACGTCGTCAATGGCGAAGCTACTGAAACGGATTATCTGGACACCTATGGTCTGGGTAACGCAATCACTCTGGACGTTGAATCTGATATCGTTATTCAGAACAATTCCCACATCGCGGGTATCACGCTGACGCAGGGTTATCAGGAACTCGATAACACACCATACGACGGTGTTGAAGGCGTTGCTGACAGCAGCAATGTCTTTACCGATACGCTGGTGATGAAAGACTCTGTGCTGACCTCCGGTGCGTACAGCGATCTGGGGACCAGCGGGTTCTACGGCCAGACGGCTAAGCCGAGCGACTATGGTGAAACCAACGCGACGGGCGCGGATGACGCGGCGCTGATCGTCGCCGCGAGCGCGTCTGATAATGCGATGCAGACGACAGCTATCTTTGATCATTCTACCGTCACCGGCGACATCCTGTTCTCCAGCACCTTTGATAACAACTTCTACGAGAATGGCGACCCGGAAACCGATACCACTGACGACGGTGTGTATAACCCAACCACTAACGGCTGGGACGGTACCGATAGGCTCGATGTCACGCTGACCAACGGCAGTAAATGGGTGGGTGCAGCTCAGTCGAGTGTTGAAGCTATTGGCACCTCCCGGATGTACGGCCAGGGATACAGCGATGTTGACTGGAGCACCCTTTCTCCTGACAGCATCTGGCCTGATTCCACCTATGACAGTAATGGTCATGTTGCGGGTGAAGAGGTCTATCAAAGCGGGTTGTTCAACGTTACGCTGGATCAGGGCTCCGAGTGGGATACCCGTAAAGTTTCTAACATCGATACGCTGGCGGTGAATAATCAGTCGCAGGTGAATGTAGAAAACTCTGGACTGCTGGCGGACTCCATTACGCTGACCAATGCTTCAACGCTGAATATTGGCGACAGCGGTGCCGTCGCGACCGACAGTCTGTATCTGGACAGCTATAGCCGTACAGCGCTGACGCAAGAGACGGCAGAACTCTATGCCAACACCATTACCGTAGACAATGGTGCTGAACTGGCGCTGGGTCTGGGCCAGATTGATACGCACAATATGGTACTTACCGATGGTGGTGTGCTGAATGTTGCCAGCCGCGATTATGTGTTAAATAGCGATCTGAACAACGCACGCTATATTACCAACGATCCGTATCAGGCGGAGTACGACTATGGCGTCGTCGCGCTGAATTCTGACGGTCATCTGGCTGTGAACGGTGACGTTAGCGGTAACTACAAAGTGCGCATCGATGATGCGACTGGAGCGGGTTCCGTTGCTGATTATAAAAACAAGGAAATTATCCACGTTTATGACAGCAACACGGGCACCGCAGCCAGCTTGACAGCCGCAAACAAAGCCGATTTAGGTGCTTACACCTACCAGGCGCAGCAGCAGGGTGACTCCGTTGTCCTCCAGCAGAAAGAGCTGACCGACTCCGCCAATATGGCGCTGAGCATCCCATCAGCCAATACCAACATCTGGAATCTGCAGCAGGATACCGTAGGTACGCGTCTGACTAACAGCCGTCACGGCCTGGCGGATAACGGCGGGGCGTGGGTGAGCTACTTCGGGGGTAACTTCGACGGCGACAATGGCGTTATTAGCTACGACCAGGATGTGAGCGGTATTATGGTTGGTCTGGATACGCAGATTGACGGTAATAATGCGAAGTGGATTGTCGGTGGTGCGGCAGGTTTCGCGAAGGGGGATATCAGCGATCGTACCGGTCAGGTCGATCAGGACAGCCAGACGGCGATGATCTACGCATCAGCGAAGTTCATGAACGATCTCTTCCTCGACAGCTCCCTGAGCTATACCCGCTTCAACAGCGATCTGTCTGCTAACATGAGCAACGGTCAATATGTTGACGGCAACACCACCAATGACGCAGTTGGTTTTGGGCTGAAACTGGGCTATGACTGGAAGCCAAACCTGTCCGGCTATGTCACGCCGTACGCAGCCGTGTCTGGGCTCTTCCAGTCAGGTGATGATTATCGCCTCAGCAATGATATGCGCATGGATGGTCAATCTTACGATAGCCTGCGTTATGAGCTGGGAGTGGATACGGGTTATACCTTCAACTACGGTGGCGATCAGGCCCTGACGCCTTACTTCAAACTGGCCTACGTCTACGACGATGCCGATAACAACGCTGATATTAACGGTGACAGCATTGATAACGGTGTGAAAGGCTCCGCTGTGCGGGTCGGGCTGGGCACCCAGTTCAGCTTCACGAAGAACTTCAGTGCGTATACGGATGCCACTTATCTGGGCGGCGGCGACGTTGACCAGAATTGGGGCGCCAATTTGGGTGTGAAGTATACCTGGTAATGCATAAAAGTGGGGGAGGATATCCCCCCGCTTTTTTATTCATAAAAACAATATTGAACCGACAAATACGGATGTCTTGAGGTCTGCATGAATGTTAATGCGAAACCACTTTCTGAATTAAGCCGGCTCGAACAGTGTCTGAAATCAGCCAGTACCCCTTTTAAATATGCTCCACAACAATTAATTACATCTGGTGAGTGTCATGAACCCCGTACGACCGTATTACAAACCGGTATAATCGAAATCTGTCGTCATTCCGATGAACTGCTTGTGGGTATCGCGAAAGCCCCGTTTATTTTTGGGCTGTCCACAGTAATGATTAATCACTATCGGGAATATAAAGTGATAGCCAAAACACCCTGCACGGGTTTTTATTTGTCCACTGAAACCACCCGTCAACTTATACAACAGAACGCGTTATGGAAAGAGGCTTTCGGTTGGTTATCCTAGATAAATTACATGCTTGAAAAACGTGATATGCAGCTGGTGGGAAATAATTCCTATCATCAGATTCGAGCCATGCTGCTGAATATGGCGGAGTGGGATGAAACGCTGCGCTCAAAAATTGGTGTGATGAATCATATTCAACAGAGTACACGTATTTCGCGTTCAGTTGTTGCTGAGGTTCTCGCCGCTCTGCGGCAAGGTAACTACATTAATATGAGCCGGGGCAAGCTGGTCAGCATCAACCGCTTGCCCACGGAATATTAAGATCAATTAGACGCGGTAAGCACCTGGGCTTTGTTGGCGCTCAGCTCGGCCACCAGGTTATTAATGCCATCACTCATATTAACGAAACGCGTGTGCGGAGAACGGGTAACCACCACAAACGCGCCCACGTTGGACTGCGGGATCATCGCCATATAGGTAATGAACCCGCCGCCACCGCCCGTTTTCTGAATAATGCCCGGACGGCCATTTTTCGGTGCCATATAAACCCATCCCAGGCCGAGCGCGTCGGCTTTACCCGGCACGTCCATCCCAATGACGCGCTGCAGCTGGCCGCGCTGATAAATCAGGGTCTGCATACGATCGGCCTGGCTGCTGCGCGCGTAGAAATCTGAAGAGAGGAACTGCTGCATCCAGCGCATCATGTCGCCCGGGGTGGAGTAGACCCCGCCGCTGCCCACTGCTGCCAGCGTGTTGTTACACGGGCTTGCGCCTTTCTCCGCCACCATCAGGCGACGGCACTGATCCGGGGAAGGAGTAAAGGTAGTGTCTTTCATACCCAGCGGACGCGTGATCTGCTCTTCAAACAGCTGCGGATAAGGTTTGCCCGCCGCCGCGGAGAGCGCATCCGCCAGCAGGTCAAACGCCAGGTTTGAGTACGAGGCCTGCGAGCCCGGGGCGGATTTCAGCGTGGCGGTGCTCAGGTAGTTCCAGCGCTGTTGGCGCGTTGGCCAGACAAAAACATCGCGGTGCGCCGCGCCGCCCGGCTGCTCGCGCGGCAGAGCGCTGGTGTGCGTCGCGAGGTTCACAAGGCGAATTGGCGTGCCCTGATACGTCGGCACGCGGGCCCCCGGCGGGGCGTATTTGCTGAGCGGATCGTCGAGCTTCACCACGCCCTGGTCGAGCAGCTTCACCAGCATTTCGCTGGTCATCAGTTTGGTTAAGGACGCGATGCGAACAACGGAATCCAGCTGCGGGTGAACGTTATTGCCTGGACGCGTTTCGCCAAAGCTGCGGAAAACGCGCTGGTTGCCGTCGATGACCACCATTGCCATCCCGGTCGCGCCGCTGCCGTAATAGATAAGGTTCGCGTAGCGATCGGCGATATCTGAAGCCAAAACGGGTGCCGTCAGCGGCTGGGCTGCCTGGGCAGTAGAAAAGCTCACCGCACACAGCGCGGCAAAAGAGAGCAGACAACGTTTCAACGAAAAGCATCCATGAAGTGAATGAGGAAAGTAATGGGTATTTATACTACTAATCGGCACCGTGCAATGCCCCGAATGACATAACGATAGCGAGAAAAACGTAACCATGGGTAAATATGAACAATTTCCCTGCGAGCGCTCTCCCATTTTGTGACATCAGGCTTATGATAGATGCCAGTGTCACTCAATTTTACGGAGAACGGTATGTCTGAAAAGCGTGTGGTAATGGTGGTTGATATGCAGAACGGGGTGTTTGAAACGCCTCGTCATCAGCGCGAGAAGTGTGTCTCTTTGATCAACCAGCTTACGCAGGCTGCCGACACGGTGATTTTTATTCAGCATGCCGAGGCCGGGGGGCTGGAAGAGGGAAGTGACGGATTTGCGCTGCTGCCTGAACTCCATCAACCTGCTGGCGCGCTGTACGTGACCAAGACCGCGTGTGATGCTTTTTACGACACCACGCTTGAAGCGCTGTTACGCGAGCAGGGCATTCGCGAGTTTGTCATCTGCGGCTGCGCCACCGATTACTGTGTCGACGCGACAATCAAAAACGGCGTCAGCCGGGGTTACCATATTACCGTGGCAGAAGATGCCCATACCACCGCCAACCGCCCGGCTGCTGAAGCGCAAATTCTGATTCACCACCACAACGACGTCTGGCGGAACTTCATTGCGCCAGCGAACCCTCTCGCGGTGAAACGCACCGAAACAATTCTCGAAAACTGGAAAGCGAACTAATAATCAACCCACGGGTCTGACCTTTTTGCCCGAGCCGGGACACCGGCTCGGGCAAGGTATTCATGTGGTAATGTGTTGAGCACAGCAACAACCATAACAACAAGAAGGAAGTATCATGTTTAAGTCTTTTTTCCCAAAGCCGGGGCCTTTTTTCCTGTCGGCATTTATTTGGGCACTGATCGCCGTCGTGTTCTGGCTGGCGGGCGGCGGTGCATGGCTGACACGCATCGTGGGGGCGACAGGCGAGGTGCCGATTAGCGCGGCGCGCTTCTGGTCGTTCAGCTATCTGCTGTTTTATGCCTATTACGCGCTGTGCGTCGGGCTGTTTGCGCTGTTCTGGTTTAATTATTCCCCTCATCGCTGGCAGACGTGGTCCATTCTGGGAACGTCGCTGATTATTTTTGTCACCTGGTTTCTGGTCGAAGTGAGCGTAGCCATTAACGCGTGGTATGCCCCGTTCTACGATCTCATCCAGAAGGCGCTGAGCGCCCCTAACAGGGTGCCAATTGGCGAGCTTTATAATCAGTTAAAAATTTTTATGGGCATTGCGATGATCGCTGTCACCGTGGCGGTGCTGAATAATTTCTTCGTCAGCCATTACGTTTTCCGCTGGCGTACGGCGATGAACGAATTCTACATGACCCACTGGGAGCGTCTGCGCCATATTGAAGGTGCTGCTCAGCGCGTTCAGGAAGACACCATGCGTTTCGCGTCAACGCTTGAGGATATGGGCGTCAGCCTGCTTAATGCCATCCTGAAACTGTTTGCGTTCTTACCGATTCTGGTTGCGCTTTCTCCCCATATTTCAGCCTTGCCGATTGTCGGACATTTACCGTACGGCCTGCTCATCCTGGCGCTGGTCTGGTCGCTTATGGGCACAGGCCTGCTCGCCGTCGTCGGGATTAAGCTGCCGGGCTTAGAGTTTAAGAATCAGCGTGTGGAAGCGGCCTATCGTAAGGAACTGGTCTACGGAGAGGACGACCCAACGCGCGCTGCGCCTCCGACGATAAAAGAGCTGTTCCGCAACGTCCGTTTCAACTATTTCCGGCTCTATTTCCACTACATGTATTTCAATATTGCCCGTATTTTCTATCTGCAGGTCGATACTGTTTTTGGACTATTCCTGTTGTTCCCGTCTATTGTTGCGGGAACAATCACGCTGGGCTTACTGACCCAGATTACCAACGTGTTCGATCAGGTCAGAAACTCGTTCCAGTATCTGATTAACTCCTGGACCACCCTGGTAGAACTGATGTCCATCTACAAACGTCTGCGCAGCTTCGAGCGAGAGCTGGACGATCGTGACCTGCAGGAAGTCACCAACACATTTAGCTAATACAGGGAGTTGCTATGTCTTTTGCCGTACCGCGCGCGTTACCGCTGTCCTTGCTGGCCGCCCTCGTTCTGGCGGGCTGTGCCGAAAAAGGGGCTGCTCCGCTTAAAAAGGGCGAGAAGCCCGTGGATGTCGCAAGCGTTGTGCGGCAAAAAATGCCCGCCAGCGTGAAGGATCGCAACGCGTGGGCGGATGCGCTGGCAAAAACCTTTGAAAGCCAGAAGATTGCCCCCACGGAGGAGAACATCTGCTCGGTGCTGGCGGTGGCGCAGCAGGAGTCGATGTACCAGTCAGACCCGGTGGTGCCGGGTCTCAACAAAATTGCCTGGAAAGAGATCGACCGCCGCGCGGAATCAATGCATATCCCGGTGTTCCTCGTGCATACCGCGCTGAAAATCACCTCGCCAAACGGCAAAAGCTACAGCGAACGGCTGGATACGGTGAAAACCGAAAAACAGCTCAGCGCCATCTTTGATGATTTCATTAACATGGTGCCGATGGGGCAAAAACTGTTTGGCTCACTGAACCCGGTTCACACCGGTGGCCCGATGCAGGTGAGCATTGCATTTGCCGAGAAGCATACCGACGGCTACCCGTGGAACATCGACGGTACGGTGCGTCAGGAGGTCTTCTCCCTACGCGGCGGACTGTGGTTCGGTACGTATCATCTGCTGAACTATCCGGCGAACTACAGCGAGCCCCTGTACCGCTTCGCAGACTTTAACGCGGGCTGGTATGCCAGCCGTAACGCGGCATTTCAGAGCGCGGTCAGCCGCGCAAGCGGCGTCAAGCTGGCGCTGGACGGCGATCTCATCGCCTACGGCAGCAGCGAGGCGGGAAGCACCGAGCGGGCGATCCGGAAATTATCGGCAACGCTTGATATGAGCAACAGCGACATTCGCCGTCAGCTTGAGAAAGGCGACAGCCTGGCATTTGAGAAAACGGATCTCTACAAAAAGGTGTTTGCCCTTGCAGAGAAGAAGAGCGGGAAAACGTTACCGAGGGCTATCCTGCCGGGGATCCAGCTGGAAAGCCCGAAGATCACGCGTAACCTGACCACAGCCTGGTTCGCAAAACGCGTGGACGATCGCCGGGCTCGCTGTATGGGGCATTAATGACGACGGCGCAGGCGCAGCACTAACGCGACGACGCCCAGAATCATACAACCCGCGAGGAAGGGGATCAGACCGAACAGGGTGCTGACGCCAAACCCGATTTCAACGCGCGGGCGTCCGTTATCCTGCACTTGCATCAGGTGTTCATAAACGCCAGGCGCATGTACCAGCATATTGAGCAGCTGGGAGCCTGCCCAGAAGCAGAACAGGACAAACAGGGCATACGCGATATTACCCGCCGTGGAGGTTTTTGGTTTGCCGCCAAAAATCGGTTTCGACAATGTAAAGTCAGCCATGTTGACCTCCCGTGGTATCACTCTGTTTTAATACGCGTCTTACGGGGTGAGTTTGACAGGTCATCGCATTTGTCAATATCAGAATCGTGGTAATTTACGCTCAGGAATTCTCCTGGATTGTCGATTTCTGCATCACATCACAATTTATTAACTTAAGTGAAACATTATCGCATTTCAGAATTTACGCATCTGCCACAGACCTGGCGGTAAAACTGTGAGAGGATGTCTTTTTTCCCTGCCGGAGTTGTTATGAAGCTCACGTCCAAACTTCGCCGTGACTGGCACTACTACGCTTTTGCTATTGGCCTGATTTTTATTCTTAACGGCGTCGTGGGGCTGTTGGGGTTTGAGGCAAAAGGCTGGCAAACCTATGCCGTGGGCCTGGTGACCTGGGTAATCAGTTTCTGGCTGGCAGGGTTGATTATCCGCCGTCGTCCTGAAGAGACGACAGCGGAGGAGACGGCTAAAGGTGCCGATTAACCGTTAACGGAACTTTTCAGGGCGCTGTCGGCGGCATGACGCTCCAGCGCCAGCTCGATCAGACGGGTGATCAGCTCAGAGTAGCCAAGCCCGCTGGCCTGCCACAGTTTTGGATACATGCTGATATTGGTGAAACCCGGCAGCGTATTGATTTCATTGATCACCACCTCGTTCTCCGGCGTCAGGAACACGTCCACGCGCGCCATTCCGCTGCAGCCGAGCGTCTGATAGGCCTGAATGGCGATCGCCCGGATCTTATCGTTGATGGCCGGATCGATATCCGCAGGAACAACAACCTGGGCGCCTTTATCATCAATGTATTTGGTGTCGTACGAGTAGAAGTCGCTGTTTAAGACCACTTCACCGCAGGTGCTGGCCTGTGGAAAATCGTTGCCCAGCACCGCGCACTCAATTTCTCGGCCTTTAATCCCCTGCTCAACCACCACTTTATGGTCGAACTCGAACGCCAGACGGACGGCTTGCGTGAACTCTGCTTCGGTGGTGACTTTGCTGACCCCCACGGAGGAGCCCTGGTTGGCTGGCTTCACAAACAGCGGCAGACCCAGTTCAGCGCTAACCTGCGCGAAACTGTGTTTGTCGCGGTTGGCGCGGGTAAGCGTCACGAACGGCGCGATATTCAACCCGGCATCGCGCAGGAGGCGTTTGGTGACGTCTTTGTCCATGCAGGCGGCGGAGCCCAGCACGTCCGAGCCCACAAACGGCAGGTTGGCCATGCGTAACATCCCCTGCAGGGAACCGTCTTCGCCGAGGGTGCCGTGAACGATGGGGAAGACCACGTCGATCTGGGCGAGAGCCTGCGCATTGCCGGCGTCGATGAGCTGACCTTTCACAACGCCGGGTACGGTGGCGACGCTGATTTCCGAAGGATTAAGGGCGATGTGTGCCGGATCGTTGGCATTCAGCAGATACTGGCTGGCATCGTTAACATGCCACTGGCCCTGTTTATCAATGCCCAGCAGCACCACGTCAAAACGGCTTTTATCGATCGCATCGACAATATTTTTAGCCGATTGCAATGAAACCTCGTGCTCCGCTGATTTTCCCCCAAAGACAATACCTACGCGCTGCTTTGCCATCTCACTCTCTTCCAGTCTGACGAAAAGCCAATAACATACCACGATGCCCTGCGGGTTTCGCGGCCTTCTGCCATAATGTTTTGGGGAACAATGAGGGGGGAGAGTGAAAGGAAAAACGCTGCTGACCGTTTTCATCCTTGGGGCAATCGCAACGGCGGGCTATCGCTGGTTGCCGTCTTACTACAACCCTTTTACGCCGCTGTCCCTGGACGACCCGCCGGGCCGCATTACCCAGTATAAGCTGCGGCGCTTAACGCCAGAAGCCTGCGTGAACCTGCTGGCGCAGGCTAATCAACGAAATCTTATCCGCACGCAACCGGTCGCGGACAGCGGCGGAGCGTGTCCGCTGAGCAACGTCGTCCGCGTCCGTGACTTCGGCCCCGTCAGCCTGAACGGCAGTTTTCTTGCCAGCTGCCCCCTGGCGCTCGGCTCTGCGCTGTTCGTCAGCCAGCAGGCCCGGCCTCTGACCAAACGCTTCACGGGAAGCGAACTGACGCGCATTGAGCATCTCGGCAGCTTTGCCTGTCGCAATATTTACCACCGGCCTGACGCGCGGCGCAGCGAGCATGCGACGGCAGAAGCCCTGGATATCGTTGCTTTCCGGCTGGCGAACGGGGAGCGTGTTACGGTACTGAACGGCTGGAGATCGGCAAAAACGCAGCCGTGGCTGAAAGCCATGCTGGCGGCAAGCTGCGGCTACTACGGGAACGGTCTGGGGCCGGAGTATAACGCGGCGCATGCCAACCATTTCCATCTGGGAATGCGCGGTTTCGGGCTCTGCCGCTGAAGCATAATATTCCGCCAGAAAATGGATGAATTGTGACTTATTTCACAAATATGATGACTGGGAAGATAAAACACCAAAGTCAGCAAGGGCGCATCTCTGGTGCGACGTTAAGGCGCGTAACTTGCTAATCTGACGGCGAATTCGCCTAAAAATGAAGACTATTTCTTTATGGAATCCTGGAAAGTTAATCTTATCTCGGTCTGGTTCGGCTGCTTCTTCACCGGGCTTGCCATCAGCCAGATCTTGCCATTCCTGCCGCTGTACGTGTCACAGCTGGGGGTCACCTCCCACGAAGCGCTCTCTATGTGGTCCGGCCTGACGTTCAGCGTCACGTTTCTGGTCTCCGCCATTGTGTCACCGATGTGGGGCAGCCTGGCCGACAGAAAAGGGCGTAAGCTGATGCTGCTGCGCGCCTCGCTCGGGATGGCGATAGCCATTCTTCTGCAGGCCTTCGCCACCAACGTCTGGCAGCTGTTTTTCCTGCGTGCTGTGATGGGGCTAACATCCGGGTATATTCCGAACGCTATGGCGCTGGTTGCCTCTCAGGTACCGCGCGAACGCAGCGGCTGGGCGCTGAGCACGCTCTCCACCGCCCAGATAAGCGGCGTTATCGGCGGCCCGCTGCTGGGGGGCTTTCTGGCGGACCACGTCGGTCTGCGCGCGGTGTTCATCATCACCGCGATCCTGCTGGTGGTCAGTTTTCTGGTGACGCTCTTTCTTATTAAAGAAGGAGGCCGACCGGTTATCAGTAAATCTGAGCGCCTGAGCGGCAAGGCCGTTTTCGCCTCGCTGCCTTATCCGGGGCTGATGATTAGCCTGTTTGTCACCACCATGGTGATCCAACTCTGTAACGGCTCGGTCGGCCCGATTCTGGCGCTGTTTATTAAGTCGATGGAGCCAGACAGCAACAATATCGCCTTCCTCAGCGGTATGATTGCCGCCGTGCCGGGCGTCTCCGCGCTGATCTCTGCGCCGCGTCTGGGTAAACTGGGTGACAGGATCGGCACGGCGCGTATCCTGATGGCGACGCTGATTTTTGCGGTCGTGCTCTTTTTCGCCATGTCGTTTGTCACTTCTCCGCTCCAGCTCGGCGTGCTGCGATTTTTACTCGGCTTTGCGGATGGCGCTATGCTGCCCGCGGTCCAGACGCTGCTGGTCAAATATTCCAGCGATCAGGTCACGGGGCGTATTTTTGGATATAACCAGTCGTTTATGTATTTAGGCAACGTTGCCGGTCCGCTTATTGGCGCATCCGTTTCTGCAATGGCCGGTTTTCGTTGGGTATTTGCCGCAACGGCGATTGTGGTATTGATTAATATTATCCAGCTGGCTATTGCCCTGCATCGTCGCAGGCAATTAGCGGAGGCGAAATCGGCGAAATAACCTTTTCTCAGATGTATTATATATTCTTATGGTAGCCGCATTTTTATATAACAAAATGCGGCGTTTTTTTATAGAAAAACGTTTCGCTGAAAATACCGTGCCGCCTAATTTGGCGGTGGTGTCACTTTTGCATAAGATAATACTTTTCTCCACTTTGCATATTTCATTTCGGATGTTAATTTCAGAGAAAATCCCATAAGGAAATAGCACGATGAAAAATCTCATTGCTGAGTTGCTGGTCAAACTTGCACAAAAGGAAGAGGAGTCAAAAGAGCTGGTCGCCCAGGTTGAGGCGCTGGAGATCGTCGTCACGGCGCTGCTGCGACAGATGGCAAAACCGGATCAAGAGGCGCTGATCGACAATGTCGAAGGCGCGCTGGAAAAGGCTCGCCCCGATTCACAGGTCCCTGCCGAAGATGCGGAATTGTTGCAGCAATACGTAAAGAAGCTGTTGAGGCATCCGCGCAGCTAAGCCGTCAGTGAACGTAACGACGTGTCATAGAATTGTCATGCAGGATGCCTGGAGTCGCTCTGTTTTATTTTTAAGTATTTGTACAGGGAGAAAATAAATTGAAACAGAGCGCACTTTTCATTGTATTACTTCCCCTGTTTATTACCCCTGTCATTTATGCCGATACCGTCAATACTCACGTTCTGGATTTAAAATGATAAATTCCCGGCGGAAATCTCATCTGCCGGGTGGTTTTTTTCCTGCCACGGACCAGACTTACAGGGAATGTTCACAAAAGGATGGTGCAATGAAAACAACATTACTGGTTACTCTGCTCTCCGGCCTGTTCCTGATCTCCTCGGCGAACGCGGAAGAAAAAACATTAACGCCGCAACAGCAACGTATGACCACCTGTAATCAACAGGCGACGTCACAGAGTCTGAAAGGCGACGCCCGTAAGACCTACATGAGCGACTGCCTGAAAAACGGCGCCGCGAAACCAGCGGAAAAAAGCCTGACGCCGCAGCAGCAAAAGATGCGCGAGTGTAATGCCAAAGCGACCGAGCAATCCCTCAAGGGCGACGATCGCAGCAAGTTCATGAGTGCCTGCCTGAAGAAAAAAGTGTAGTTCTAACGGGTGAGCGGCTCCGGCGGCTCACCCGAAATTTCATACTTTCCCCGCAGACCCCCTCTCTATAATTTGGGAAAATGTTTCAGAATATTCCCAAAAATGATGAATGATGACATTTATTACACCCAAAAGCGCATTCGGGAAGAGTGGAGTTTAACCCTTTCTCAGGATGACCCTCACCGTACCGGCATCCAGTTTGCCAGGCGAGTTCGGCTGGCGCGCGTTGTCGGGCTGGCGGCGATGTTTTTCCCCGTTGCGGGGATCCTGGTCACCCATTTTTTACCCGGCGGCTGGTGGTTGTTACTGGTGGGATGGACATTCGTCTGGCCCCATTTTGCCTGGCAGCTAGCCTGCCGCGCCGCGTCACCTCATCAGCAGGAGATCTTTAACCTCAAGATGGATGCCGTTATGGCCGGGGTCTGGATCGGCGTGATGGGGATGTATGTATTACCCGCGGCGGCGCTGGTGATGATGGTGGGGATGAACATGATGGGCTCCGGCGGCTGCCGCCTTTTTATTGCGGGGATCGTGCTCACCCTGCTTACAGCGCTGCTTACGTTACCGCTTGCTGGCAGCGTGGTGCCCTTCAATCCGGGGGCGTTGGAGTGGGGCTTAACCCTTCCCGTCCTTATGTTTTATCCCACGCTCTATGCCTGGCTCAGCCACCGCACGGCCATCAGGCTGGCGGAACATAAGCGGCGGCTGGAAATGATGAGCACCCGCGACGGTATGACCGGGGTCTTCAATCGTCGGCACTGGGAAGTGCTGCTGCGCAATGAGTTTGAGCACTGTCGCCGCAACCACTGCACCGCCACGATATTGCTGATTGATATCGACCACTTTAAAAACATCAACGATACCTGGGGCCACGACGTGGGCGACCAGGCGATTGTTGCTATTACGCGCCAGCTTCAGATGTCGGTGCGCGCGGGGGATGCGATAGGCCGGTTTGGCGGGGATGAGTTCGCGGTGATCATGTCGCAGACCGCGGCGGAAAGCGCCATCGCCGTTATGTCCCGGGTTCACGCGAGGCTGGAAACGCTGTCGCTGCCCTGCGCACCGAAAGAGACGCTGCGCATAAGCGTCGGCGTGGCCCCCTGGGGGCCGCAGTTTGTGCATTATCGGGAATGGCTGAAAGCGGCTGACGTGGCGCTGTACAAGGCGAAAAATGCCGGGCGAGGCCGCACCGAAGTGGCCGCCTGACGCCCGACTCTCTATCAGGATTTACTCAGCTTCTCTGATTTTTCCATGCATTTTGCCATCGCTTCGATAACCGCAGAACGGAACCCGCGTTCTTCCAGCACCCGCACCGCTTCGATGGTCGTACCGCCAGGAGAGCAGACCATATCCTTCAGTTCACCCGGATGCTTACCAGTCTCCAGCACCATTTTGGCGGAGCCCATCACTGCCTGCGCGGCAAATTTATACGCCTGCGCCCGCGGCATCCCGCCGAGCACAGCGGCGTCCGCCATCGCTTCTAAAAACATGAAGACGTACGCAGGGGCTGAACCGCTCACCCCGACCACCGGATGGATCATCGATTCGGCAATGACTTCCGCCTCACCGAAGCAGCGGAAAATGTTCAGCACGTCCGCCACCTCTTCTGAGGTCACCAGCGCGTTCGGCGTGACGGAAGTCATGCCGGCATTGACCAGGGAAGGCGTATTGGGCATTGCGCGGACGATTTTACGGTCGTGGCCCAGCGCGCGCGCCAGCTGATCGAGCGTGACGCCCGCGGCAATCGACACAACCAGCGTCTCTTTGTTCAGGCTCGAAGTGATATCGCTTAACACTTTGATCATGATGTTCGGCTTAACGGCGCCAAAGACGATATCGGCAACCTGGGCCACTTCCTGGGCACTTTCGGCGGCGTTGATCCCGTATTGATCGCGCAAGGCGGCGACGTTATCCGGTGACGGGGTATAGACCCAAATCTGACCCGGCAGAACCTGCCCGCTGGCGATCAGGCCGCCCAGGATGGCTTTGCCCATGTTACCGCAGCCGATAAACCCGATTTTCTTGTCCATCACGATTCTCCGTCATTATGCGTTGTTTTCTCTGATTGATAGCTTAACAACGAAATGCAGGCGACAATAGTCGCCAGAGTCATTATGGGGAGACAACATGGCGATTTGGGTTGATGCGGACGCGTGTCCGAATGTGATTAAAGAGATTTTATTCCGCGCCGCCGAGCGCGTTCAGATGCCGCTGACGCTGGTGGCGAACCAGAATATTCGCGTACCGCCATCGCGGTTCATCCGTTCTTTGCGCGTACCAGCCGGATTCGACGTGGCGGATAACGAAATTGTGCGTCTGTGCAGCGCGGAAGACCTGGTGATCACGGCGGATATTCCCCTGGCGGCGGAAGTGCTGGAGAAAGGGGCGGCGGCGCTCAACCCGCGCGGTGAACGTTACTCGCCTTCCACCATCCGTGAAAAACTCACTATGCGTGATTTTATGGATACAATGCGGGCCAGCGGCGTGCAGACCGGTGGACCGGATAGCCTCTCCCAGCGCGATCGCCAGCAGTTTGCTGCCGAGCTGGATAAATGGCTACTGGAAGTGAAGCGCCGCACAGCGTAATGATAATTATTGTCAATTTGTGGTACAGTGTGGCCTCCACAGGGTTGTCATCCCGTACCGCTTTGCAGTAAAGTAATCGACACATCTTCTGCAATTATTTCTTTACACTCTTCAGCCATCCGGCATCAAGGGGAACACCTGACTATGACCCAACCCATCTTTTTAGTTGGCCCCCGCGGCTGTGGGAAAACCACCGTTGGCCTGGAACTGGCGCGCGCGTGTCATCGTCAGTTTGTCGACACCGATCACTGGCTGCAAACCGAGGCTGGCAAAACCATCGCGGAGATTGTCGAGCAAGAGGGATGGGAGAGCTTTCGCGCACGCGAAACGGCTGCGCTGAAAGCGGTCACCACGCCCTCAGCCGTCATTGCGACGGGGGGAGGCATTGTTCTGGCCGAGTGCAATCGTCACTTTATGCGCGAGAAAGGCATTGTGATTTATCTCTGCGCACCGGTGGCGGCTCTGGTAGGGCGTCTTGAAGCCTTCCCGGAAGAGGGACAACGCCCGGCGCTGACCTCCAGACCGCTCAGCGAAGAGGTGAGCGAAGTGCTGGCCGAACGCGATGCACTGTACCGTGAAGCGGCGCACCATGTTGTGGATGCTTCTGCGGCCCCGGAAGAGGTGGTAATTCAGATTATTACCGCCCTGCGTCTGGCCTGCGCCAGCTAACCGCCGTCTATACTGATAGCTCAGACATAAAAAAAGGATGAGCTATGCCAACCAGACCTCCCTATCCGCGCGAAGCACGTATTGTTACTGTTGAAAAAGGCAATGGCGACCAGACCGTCACCTGGTATCAGCTGCGTGCCGATCACCCCAAACCGGACTCGCTGATCAGTGAACATGAGACTGAACAGGAAGCGCTGGATGCCAAACGGCGCTACGAAGATCCCGATAAGTCGTAGTTGTTTTCCTAAACGCTCCAATACCGTGCCTGAATCACACTTTTTACTCATCGCTAATGTTAAGCAGGAGTTAATATTTAGTTATTACAGGAAGCTCCGTTTCCGGCAGGTGATCTTTACATTTCGGGACAGAGATCACCTGCTACGCTTGGTGCTGTTTTGTTGAAAAAACGAACTGTGCAGCGTAGTGAGCCTGTACCTGTGTACACGTTTTTGTAGTGATGGAAGGCAAAGAAGATGAAGGCAACGTTGGCGATCCTCACCATTGGTGTGGTCCCTGTAAGCGAAGTGTTACCGCTCTTAACCGAGCATGTATCTGAACAACAGATCACGCATCTCAGCCTGTTGGGTAAGATGAGTCGGGAAGAGGTCATGGAAGACTACGCTGTTGAGGCGGGGGAGGATCCCCTGGCGACGTTATTAAGTGACGGTAAACTGGCGCATGTTTCACGACAGAAAATAGAGCGTTCGCTGCAGGCAGTTATAGAAGTACTCGATAATCAGCAATATGACGTTATTTTGCTGATGAGCACCGCCCCCATTAAGGGACTCATCGCGCGCAATGCGATTTTGCTTGAGCCGATGCGAATCATTCCGCCGCTGGTGGCCTCCATTGTTGACGGGCACCAGGTGGGAGTGATCGTCCCCATTGAGGAGCTCATGGACAACCAGGAAGCAAAATGGCATGTGCTTGAAAAAACGCCCCTGTATGCCCTGGCAAACCCCTTCTGGGACAGCGAGGCTAAACTCATTGCTGCCGGGAAGGAGTTGCTGGAAAGAGGGGCAGACGTGTTGATTCTGGACTGCCTGGGGTTCCACCAGCATCATCGTGATTTACTGCAAAAGGCGCTGGACGTGCCGGTGCTGTTGTCCAACGTTTTGATGGCTCGCCTGGCCTCAGAGCTTCTGACGTAATGATTTTGCGTGACAGGTGATGAGCATGGCCCCTATAGTGAATTTTTATCTCTGAATATAAGGGCCAGTTCATGCTTCAAAGTAACGAATACTTTTCCGGTAAAGTGAAATCCATCGGTTTTACCAGCAGCAGCACTGGCCGCGCCAGTGTGGGCGTTATGGCTGAAGGCGAATACACCTTTGGCACGGCTGAAGCGGAAGAGATGACGGTGGTCAGCGGCGCGCTGAACGTCTTACTGCCGGGTGAAACGGAATGGAAAGTTTACGCTGCCGGGGAAGTTTTCAACGTTCCTGGCCACAGCGAATTTCATCTGCAGGTTGCAGAACCTACCTCTTATCTGTGCCGCTACCTGAAATAATCTTCTTCCCTCTCCCCTTTGGGGAGAGGGGCAGGGTGAGGGGAAATTATCTCTGCGCTTCGCCGCCGAGACCTTCCACCAGATTCTGAATTAACGCGGCCAGCTCGCCGGTCATCAGGATAAAATCCGCATCAAAGCGCTGGGCGTAATCTTCTCTGTCGATATCTTCGTTTTGATCGCGCAGTTCATCGCAGAACTTCAGACGCTTCACGGAGCCGTCGTCACACATCACGAACTGAATGCGTTGCTGCCAGTCGAGCGCCAGCCTGGTGACCACTTTGCCTGCTTCAATGTGTACGGCGATCTCGTCGCTCACCAGATCCTGCTTCTTCGCGCGGATCACGCCGCCATCTTCCAGCAGGGCTTTTAACTCGGCTTCGTCCAGGATCTGGAAACCTTGCGCTGCGGTACCGCTGCGGACCCACTCGGTCAGGGTCAGCTCAATCGGCGTTTCCAGCGCCAGCGGGACAACCGGCAAGGAGCCGATGCTTTTGCGCAGCAGGGCCAGCGTATCTTCCGCTTTTTTGGCGCTGGCGCAATCCACCATGATCAGCCCGTTGACGGTATCGATCCACATCATCGTCTGGCTGAAGCGGCTGAAGGCGCGCGGCAGCAGAGAGTGCAGAACTTCATCTTTCAGCGAGTCTTTTTCGGTTTTTTTCAGCTTGCGGCCCTGTTCGGCTTCCAGCTTGAAAATTTTTGCTTCAAGCGCCTGCTTAACCACCGGGGTGGGCAGTATTTTCTCTTCTTTGCGGGCGCAGACGATAATTTGACCCGTGCTGCTGGCGTGGGTCAGTGCATCGCTTTGTGAACCCATTGGGGGAACCCAACCGGTTTTCGCCATATCCTGGCTACCGCAAGGGGAAAAGCTATAAGCGGCTAACTGTTTTTCCATCTCTTCTGCGCGCAGCGAAACGTCGCGGCTGAGACGGTAAACCATCAAATTTTTGAACCACAGCATGATAATTTCCACGGCCTTGTCGTTAAATCAGCGGGCATGATAACGAATTGTCGCATCGCTTGCATTGCTAATCGGGAAGCGTGCTTCTACTCTGTTGATAATCAAAATAATGAGGAGAGTCTTGTGCGTATTGGGATTGATTTGGGCGGCACCAAAACAGAAGTCATCGCACTGAGCGAGCAGGGGGAACAGCTGTTCCGCCACCGTCTGCCGACGCCGCGCGATGACTATCACCAGACGATCGAGACGATTGCCCAACTGGTTGAGATGGCCGAGCAGGCGACAGGGCAAACCGGCAGCGTCGGAATGGGGATCCCGGGGTCGATCTCGCCGTATACCGGGGTGGTAAAAAACGCCAACTCCACCTGGCTCAACGGTCAGCCGTTTGATAAAGATTTGAGCGCGCGCCTGAACCGGGAAGTGCGTCTGGCTAACGATGCCAACTGCCTGGCAGTCTCTGAGGCCGTTGACGGCGCGGCAGCCGGGGCGCAAACCGTCTTTGCGGTAATTATCGGTACCGGCTGCGGCGCGGGCGTGGCCTTTGGTGGACGTTCACATATTGGCGGCAACGGCACGGCAGGCGAGTGGGGGCACAACCCGCTGCCGTGGATGGATGAAGATGAACTCAAATACCGTGCCGAGGTGCCGTGCTACTGCGGCAAGCAAGGTTGTATTGAGACGTTTATCTCCGGCACCGGTTTTGCGACCGACTACCACCGCCTGAGCGGCCAGCCGCTCAAGGGGAATGAAATTATGCGTCTGGTGGAGGAACAGGATCCGGTGGCCGAACTGGCGCTCAGCCGCTACGAAATGCGCCTGGCGAAATCGCTGGCGCACGTGGTGAATATTCTCGATCCGGACGTGATTGTGCTGGGCGGCGGCATGAGCAACGTTGACCGGCTGTACGCCACGGTACCGAACCTGGTGAAACAGTGGGTCTTCGGCGGCGAGTGTGAAACCCCGATCCGCAAAGCCGTTCACGGCGACTCCAGCGGGGTGCGAGGCGCGGCGTGGTTATGGCCGGAATAAACGCAAAACAGCAACGCAAGTTGCTGTTTTTGATGTTTGTCCCCTCTCCCACGGGGCTGAGGGATCCCCAGTAATTTATAAGCAGAAGCATTAAGGTTGTTTCAGAACGAGTTAATGCTTTCAGCGACGCCCTGGTCCGGCTGTAAATCGCCGAAGCGTTTCCGTAAGGCCGGGGCGAGGCGCACGGATGCGCCGAGAGGGTGTGGCCTGCAGGGATGCAGGCTCATGCCCGACCCGATAGCCTGAAGGAATAAGCTGAGGGCACCGCGAAGCGGCGATTTACCGCCGGGAGCCCGGGTCGCCAGGGCGGTGGCGATTGAGCCGCCCTGGCACGTTCACAGGTATTGTCGTTACAGAGTAGCAATGAACGTAAAGTGAACGGAATTACCACCAGAGCTGTATGTTCCCCTCACCCTAACCCTCTCCCCAAAGGGGAGAGGGGATTGTTCACTGCTCGCATTAATTTGTGGGGATTCCTCAGCCCACGGGGAGAGGGCCAGGGTGAGGGCACCAGACCGCACCATCCCACCCTTCACCCCACCGCAAACTCCCTGTCCAGCCTGCTATACCCCAGCCCGTTGATCTTCTTCACCTTGATCTGTACCGGAATGCGCTCTTTCATCGCCTCGACGTGGCTAATCACCCCGATGGTTTTCCCGGTGGCGTTCAGCGCGTCGAGCGCATCCAGCGCGGTATCCAGCGTTTCGCTGTCCAGCGTGCCGAACCCTTCGTCCAGGAACAGGGAATCAATCCGCGTCTTGTGACTCACTAAATCGGACAGCGCTAACGCCAGCGCCAGGCTGACAAGGAAGCTTTCGCCGCCGGAGAGCGTGCGGGTATCGCGCACCGCGTCCGCCTGCCAGGTATCCACCACTTCCAGCTCCAGCGCGTCACTGGCTTTGCGCTGCAGCAGATAACGCCCGTGCAGGCGGTTAAGCTGCTGGTTAGCGAGCCAGACCAGATTATCCAGCGTCAGCCCCTGAGCGAACTTACGGAACTTATCGCCGGTGCTGGAGCCGATCAACGCGTTCAGATACCCCCAGTCGTCTGCCTGGCGACCGGCCTCTTCAATTTGCAGCATTAACGCCTGCTGGCGCTGACGGTTATCGCTGTCCTGCTTGAGCTGCTGGCGGATCTCGCCCTGATGCGTGGTGTTCTCACGAAGCCGTTGCGCCAGCTGCTGCAGCTGGCTTTGCAGGGTTGCTGCATCGGTGTCGAGCGCTTCCGGCCGCAGCGCCAGATGCGCCTGAAGCTGCTGGCTGGCCTGGCCGGAAAGGGCCGCGGTCTGCTGTATCTGATTTTCCAGCGACTGTTTCAGCTGTTCGAGGTGGCGGATAGCGTCGTCATCCAGCAGGGCGGCAAGAAACGCCTCCCGATCGGCAAAACAGCTTGCTGAGAGCGCGGCGGTGAACTGCGTCTGCGACTGTTGCAGGCGTTCTCGCTCCAGTGCTTCCTGTTGCTGCTGGGCGGTAAGCTGGCTCTGTAGCGACACGCATTCATCATGGATTTCTCGCCAGCTATCGGGAATGGCCGGTTCGGCTTCTTCTTCACTCGTTGCCGGAAGCGTATCGAGCAGCGGCTTCAGGGCGTTCACGCGTTCCTGAAGCACGCCGTGCTGCGTTTGCTTCTCCTGCCACTGGGCGAATTCCGCTTCGCGGGCTTGCAGCCAGGCGGCTTCGCGGTTCTCTTCAGGAACACTCAGGGACAGCGCCAGCAGGGTATGTTCCAGCGCCTGGCGCGTCGCGGCCCGCTGTTGCTGATACTGACGTTCCTGCATTTCCTGTTCGTTGAGCTGGTTTTGCAGGGTCTGGCGCTGGCTGAGCTGATAAAGCTGGCGCTCGTACTGTTCCTGCTCGTTCATCCAGGGCGCGATATCGTCCTGAATCGCCAGCGTGACGTTCAGGGACGCGCAGGTTTCCTGCCACTCTTTAGTGAGCGCTTGCTCTTCCTGAGTCAGGGTCTGCGCTTCGTCCGTCTCGCGTTGGATCTGCTGAGTCAGGGCATTGACCTGTCCCAGCACCAGCAGGCCTTCTTCTTTAAGCGCGGCGACCTCTTTTTCCAGCGCATCACGGCGGCGCTGGTTGTCAGTCAGTTCAAGCGACTGGTATTGCTCAACGGCGGGATGCTCGCTGGAGCCGCACAGCGGACAGGGTTTACCCGCCTCAAGCTGTGAACGGTAGTTTTCCAGATCTTTAATCGTCGCTTCACGTTCGCACAGGGCTTTCAGGTCCAGATAGTGCTGCTGTTTCTCTTTGTACTGCTGGCGGCGTAGCGCCAGGGTTTCATTGAGCTTGCTCTGCTCCGCCTGGGCTTTCTGCACGCTTTCACCGCTCTGGCTCAGGCGCTTTTGCAGCGGCTGATAGCGGGCATGCAGTGACGTCAATCTCTGGCGCAGCGCGCGTGATCGGGATTGTTGTTCCATTGCCTCGCTGACTTCATTAGCCGTCAGCGTCAGCGTAATGTCCGGCATTGCAGCCAGCTTGTTTCGTAGCTCAGCAATCCGCGCAGCAAGCGCGGCGAGCTGACTTTTATCACGGTTTAGCTGCGAGAACTGGGCGCGCCAGCCGGCAATTTCCTGGCCCAGCAGGCGATAACGATCGTGCTCCGCCAGCCACTGCGTCAGCGCCGTCAGTTCGGCCTGTAGCCGCTCGTGGGTACGCAGTGCGGTCGTGCGAATTCGCGCGCGCAGCACGGTTTTGGCTTGTAAGCGAGTATTTACTTCTATAATTCGCTGCTGGGTTTGCGCCAGACGCGCGGTTTGTTCCTGCTGGTGCTCCCAGAGCGGACGCAGCTGGGCGGCGGGCTGAGCAAGCTGGAGCTTTGCCAGATCAGGCGCAGCGTCCGTCAGCGCCTGTTGCGCCTGCTGCTGCAACGCAGCAACGCGCTGTTGCTCGCGCGCAAGCTCGTCATGACGCGTAAGCCACTGAAAATCTTTCTGCTGACTCTGCTGTCGCACCAGCAGGGTTTTCTCTTCGTCAGTAAGTGCCTGCAAACTTTCCTGCAACTGCTGCTGTTGCTCTTCGCTCAACAGCACAACGCCCGCCGCCTGCGCCTCGCACTTTTCCAGCACGCTGCGGGCGGCTTTGTGTTTTTCAAACACCATGGCGGAAATCTGGCCGTAGATCTCGGTGCCGGTGAGCTCTTCCAGCAGCTCTGCGCGATCGCTCGGTTTAGCATTCAGGAAGGCGGCAAACTGCCCCTGGGAGAGCAGCATCGAGCGGGTAAAACGGCCGTAGTCCAGCCCGGTAAGCGCTGCGGTTTGTTCCAGTTTATCCGAGACCTTATCGGCCAGGATTTTGCCGTCTTCGCAGCGGGCCAGCTCCACGCGGGGAGCCTGGAGGTTCCCATCCGGCTGGTTGCGCGCCCGGTTCTGGCTCCAGAAGGCGCGGTAGGCGACGCCTTTCACCTCAAACTCCACTTCCGCCAGGCATTCGGCGGTGTCACGCGTCATCAGATCGTTCTGCGCCTGGGAGACCTTATTCAGGCGCGGGGTTTCGTGGTAGAGCGCCAGACAGATGGCATCAAGCAGGGTGGTTTTACCCGCGCCGGTTGCGCCGGTGATGGCAAACAGACCGTTGCTGGCAAACGGCTCGGCGGTGAAGTCAATTTTCCACTCGCCCTTGAGGGAGTTGAGATTTTTCAGACGCAGGCTCAGAATTTTCATGCGTTTTCTTCCTCGTCATTGAGCGCATGCAGGGTATGGCTGAACAGCTCGTTGAGCCGGGCCCGCTTCACATCATCGATCTCTTCCTGCGACAGGCGGCGCTCGAACACCTCTTCAACGCGCAGTTCGCTAAGCGTTTCACGCTGGGCACCGAGCAAAATTTTCTCGCGCTGCTCGCGGCTGCGGCGCACCAGCAGCACCTCTACCGGCAAATCTTCAGTGAGCGCCTGAATTTTTCGCTGCATATCATGCAGGTAGTCATCGGTGGTGATTTCAATATCCAGCCAGACCGGCGGATCAAGATCTGCGCCGCGCCACTGCTCAAGCTGTTGCGTAATCGCGGCAAGATCGCCTTTCAGCACCGCCAGCGGCTGGGTGACCGGCACCTCCAGCGTCTCAACGGCGCTGAGTTTGCCCTCGCTGAAGCTCACCAGATGCACGGACTTGGTCTTGCCAGTTTCATCGAAACTGAGCGAAACAGGGGAACCACAGTAGCGGATATGCTCGCAGCCGCCGATGACCTGTGCCCGGTGAATGTGCCCGAGCGCAATGTAGTCGGCAGGCGGGAAGTTTTGCGCAGGAAAGGCGTCCAGCGTACCGATATAGATCTCGCGGACCGCGTCACTTTTACTGGCCCCGACGGTCGTGAGGTGCCCGGTCGCGATCACCGGAATGGCCTGTTCACCGCGCAGGGTGCAGGCTTCCGCATGCTGCCGGTGATAATAGTCGGTGATGGCCTGTAATAAATGCTGCTGCTTTTCCGCACCCGACAGCCCCGCCTGGCTTTGCACGATGTCGCGCGGACGTAAAAAGGGGATTGGGCACAGTACCGCGCCCGGCGTACCGTCGCGTTTATTCAGGATCTGCGGGGCGTGCCCGGCGCTGGCCACCACGGTGGTATTGAGAAACGCCAGAATGTCGCGGGACTCATTCAGCGTGGCCACGGAGTCATGGTTCCCGGCGACAATCACCAGATGACACCCGGTCTGCTGCAGGTTCACCACAAAACGGTTGTATAATTCACGCGCATAGCTCGGCGGCGAACCGGTATCGAAGATGTCACCCGCCACAATAATGGCATCCACCTCGTGCGCCTGGGCCGTTTCCAGCAGCCAGTTCAGGAACGCTTCATGTTCAGCCGCACGGCTTTTGCTGTAAAAGTTTTGACCCAGGTGCCAGTCCGAGGTGTGAAGTATGCGCATAGGAGATCCGTGGCGAAAAAAGATGCGGACGATTATAAACTCTCAGGGAAAGGAAAATAACCGCTGTAATAAAACAACAGTTTGCCATTTATAGTGGTACTGTTTTTCATAAATCTGTCATAAATCTGACGCATAATGACGCCGCATTACAAACTTGTAACTTAAATAAGATAAGACAGGGCAAAGTATGGCGAGACGTATTCTGGTCGTAGAAGATGAAGCTCCAATTCGTGAAATGGTGTGCTTCGTGCTCGAACAAAATGGCTTTCAGCCGGTTGAAGCGGAAGATTATGACAGCGCGGTGAACCAGCTGAATGAACCCTGGCCCGATCTGATTCTGCTTGACTGGATGTTGCCCGGCGGCTCCGGACTGCAGTTTATCAAACACATTAAGCGTGAGGCGATGACCCGCGACATCCCGGTCGTCATGCTCACGGCGCGCGGTGAAGAAGAGGATCGCGTGCGCGGTCTGGAGACCGGCGCGGACGATTACATCACCAAGCCTTTCTCCCCGAAAGAGCTGGTGGCGCGCATTAAAGCCGTGATGCGCCGCATTTCGCCGATGGCGGTGGAAGAGGTGATTGAGATGCAGGGCCTCAGCCTTGATCCAACGTCACACCGCGTGATGACTGGCGAAAATCCCCTTGATATGGGGCCTACCGAATTTAAACTCCTGCACTTCTTTATGACTCACCCGGAACGCGTTTACAGCCGCGAGCAGTTGCTGAATAACGTCTGGGGAACTAACGTGTATGTCGAAGACCGGACGGTTGACGTCCACATCCGCCGCCTGCGAAAAGCGCTGGAACTGAGCGGCCACGATCGCATGGTGCAGACGGTCCGCGGCACGGGTTATCGTTTTTCTACCCGTTTCTGAACAATGACAGGAGTGTGATGCGTGCTGGAACGTCTGTCATGGAAAAGGCTCGTCTTTGAACTGATCTTATGCTGTATTCCGGCCTTCCTTCTGGGGGCCATTTTTGGGTATCTGCCGTGGTTTCTGCTGGCGTCGGTGACCGGTTTGCTGATCTGGCATTTCTGGAACCTGCTGCGCCTTTCATGGTGGCTATGGGTTGACCGCAGTATGACGCCACCGCCGGGAAGCGGTAGCTGGGAGCCGCTGCTGTACGGTCTGCACCAGATGCAGATGCGTAATAAAAAGCGTCGCCGCGAGCTGGGAAGCCTGATCAAACGCTTTCGCAGCGGCGCAGAGTCGCTGCCGGATGCGGTGATCCTGACGACAGAAGAAGGCACTATTTTCTGGTGTAACGGGCTTGCGCAACAGCTGCTGGGCCTGCGCTGGCCGGACGATAATGGTCAGAACATCCTCAACCTTCTGCGCTATCCCGAGTTCACGCTGTATCTGAAAAAGCGTGATTTCACCCGTCCGCACAATCTGAAGCTGAATAATGGCCGCCATCTGGAAATCCGCGTGATGCCTTACAGCGATCGCCAGTGGCTGATGGTGGCGCGCGACGTGACCCAGATGCACCAGCTGGAAGGGGCGCGTCGCAACTTCTTCGCCAACGTCAGCCACGAGCTACGCACCCCGTTGACCGTGCTGCAGGGCTACCTGGAGATGATGCAGGAGCAAACCCTGGAAGGCGCGCCGCGCGAAAAAGCGCTGCACACCATGCGCGAGCAAACGCACCGGATGGAAGGGCTGGTGAAGCAGCTGCTGACGCTGTCGAAGATTGAAGCGGCGCCTTCGCTCGCGCTGACTGACACCATCGATGTGCCGATGATGCTGCGGGTGGTGGAGCGGGAAGCCCAAACCTTAAGCCATAAAAAACACCACCTTACTTTTGACGTCGACAACACGCTAAAGGTGCTGGGCAGCGAAGATGAGCTGCGTAGCGCCATCTCCAACCTGGTGTACAACGCGGTGAATCATACCCCGGAAGGGACGAAGATCGTGGT
This sequence comes from Enterobacter chuandaensis, assembly GCF_003594915.1. Taxonomy (GTDB): domain Bacteria; phylum Pseudomonadota; class Gammaproteobacteria; order Enterobacterales; family Enterobacteriaceae; genus Enterobacter; species Enterobacter chuandaensis. The sequence continues at coordinate 406,363 of NZ_QZCS01000002.1, read as the reverse complement.
GCGCTGGCAGCACACCCCGGCAGGGGCCGAGTTTAGCGTGGAGGACAACGGGCCGGGGATCGCGCCTGAGCATATTCCGCGTCTGACCGAGCGGTTCTATCGCGTGGATAAAGCGCGCTCGCGGCAGACCGGGGGAAGCGGCCTGGGGCTGGCGATTGTGAAACATGCGGTCAATCACCATGAGAGCCGTCTTGATATTCAGAGTACGCCGGGCAAAGGAACCCGCTTCAGCTTTGTGATGCCGGAACGATTAATTGCCAAAAAAATCGCCTGACGGCAGGCGTGTCATTTTACCTTTCCACGGGCCAGCGTTTGCTGGCCCGTTTGCTTTGCAGTCAAGCGAAACGCGTGTGAATTTTATACGGCTGTCTTTTTTTTGTTCGCATGATTAGCCATGGGTTTTTCTCATAATTAGCGCATTGTGCTGGATTGATTTTTCATGCTGGCATATTGTTCTGGTTTTGCGATCCCACCTTGCCTTTAAACGTTATAAGCGTTTAAATTGCCCCCCAGATACTGTCAGACCGACTGTATTTGCGTGGTAAATCGAAAAACTATTCTTCTCCACGCCAGGACGGGAGCATTTCCCGCTGAAATTGAGCAAATTTTCGGCTGTATCGTCCCGTCAGGGAAATCGAAAATCTCAATGTTTTCAACACCACATCCACAGGCAGTAAGGTTTTATGACCCATCACTTAAAATCGCGTGACATCATCGCGCTGGGCTTTATGACATTTGCGCTGTTCGTTGGCGCAGGCAACATCATTTTCCCTCCAATGGTTGGCTTACAGGCGGGTGAACACGTCTGGACCGCCGCGTTTGGTTTCCTGATTACTGCCGTGGGCCTGCCGGTGCTGACCGTCGTCGCGCTGGCGAAAGTCGGCGGCGGTGTTGATAGCCTCAGCACCCCGATTGGCAAAGTGGCGGGCGTCCTGCTGGCGACCGTCTGCTATCTGGCCGTTGGCCCGCTGTTTGCCACCCCGCGTACGGCAACCGTGTCCTTCGAAGTGGGTATTGCTCCCCTGACCGGTGACGGTGCGATGCCGCTGTTTATCTACAGCCTGATCTACTTCGCGATTGTGATTCTGGTTTCCCTCTATCCGGGTAAGCTGCTGGACACGGTCGGCAACTTCCTGGCACCGCTGAAAATTGTCGCGCTGATCGTGCTGGCGGTAGCGGCCATCATCTGGCCAGCCGGCCCGATTAGCGACGCGATGGACGCCTATAAAAACGCCGCGTTTTCTAACGGCTTTGTGAACGGCTATCTGACGATGGATACCCTGGGCGCGATGGTGTTTGGTATCGTTATCGTTAACGCCGCGCGTTCCCGCGGCGTGACCGAAGCGCGTCTGCTGACCCGCTACACCATCTGGGCTGGCCTGATGGCCGGTGTGGGCCTGACGCTGCTGTATCTGGCGCTGTTCCGCCTGGGTTCCGATAGCGCGATGCTGGTTGATCAGAACGCGAACGGCGCGGCTATCCTGCACGCTTACGTTCAGCACACCTTCGGTGGCGCAGGCAGCATGCTGCTGGCGGCGCTGATCTTCCTGGCTTGCCTGGTGACGGCGGTTGGCCTGACCTGCGCCTGCGCAGAGTTCTTTGCGCAGTATCTGCCGCTCTCTTACCGCACCCTGGTGTTTATCCTCGGTATCTTCTCCATGGCGGTGTCTAACCTCGGTCTGAGCCACCTGATTCAGGTCTCTATTCCGGTACTGACAGCGATTTATCCGCCATGCATCGTGCTGGTGGTGCTGAGCTTCACCCGCCCGTGGTGGCATAACTCCTCACGAATTATTGCGCCAGCCATGTTTATCAGCCTGATTTTTGGTATCCTTGACGGGATCAAAGCATCAGCGTTCGCAGACATTCTGCCAGCCTGGACACAGCGTCTGCCGCTGTCCGAGCAGGGCCTGGCCTGGCTGATGCCTACCGTTGTTGCGCTGGTTCTGGCCGTTATCTGGGACCGTGCTGCAGGGCGTCAGGTCGCATCGAACGCCCATTAATCAACGGCAACAAACTGTTTAACCACGGGGCTTAAGGCCCCGTGGTTTTTTGTTTTTTCGTGTTGAATGGCAAGATTTTAATGGAAAGCACTAACAAACTTAAACGTGGACTCAGCACTCGCCACATCCGCTTTATGGCGCTGGGCTCTGCTATCGGCACCGGTCTTTTTTATGGCTCGGCAGATGCCATCAAAATGGCCGGTCCAAGCGTTCTGCTGGCCTACATCATCGGCGGCGTGGCGGCGTATATCATCATGCGCGCCCTCGGCGAAATGTCGGTTCACAACCCGTCCGCCAGCTCCTTCTCCCGCTACGCGCAGGAAAATTTAGGCCCGCTGGCTGGGTTTATCACCGGCTGGACCTACTGCTTTGAAATCCTGATTGTGGCCATCGCCGACGTGACCGCGTTTGGCATCTACATGGGCGTCTGGTTCCCGGCGGTGCCGCACTGGATTTGGGTCCTGAGCGTGGTGCTGATCATTTGCGCCGTCAACCTGATGAGCGTGAAGGTGTTCGGCGAGCTGGAGTTCTGGTTCTCCTTCTTTAAAGTCGCGACCATTATCATCATGATCCTCGCCGGTTTCGGCATCATCATCTGGGGAATCGGCAACGGCGGACAGCCGACCGGCATCCATAACCTCTGGAGCAACGGCGGCTTCTTCAGCAACGGCTGGCTCGGGATGGTCATGTCGCTGCAGATGGTGATGTTCGCCTACGGCGGCATCGAGATTATCGGCATCACCGCCGGGGAAGCTAAAGACCCGGAGAAATCCATTCCGCGCGCCATCAACTCGGTGCCGATGCGTATTCTGGTGTTCTATGTGGGCACGCTGTTTGTGATCATGTCCATCTACCCGTGGAACCAGGTGGGCACTAACGGTAGCCCGTTTGTCCTGACCTTCCAGCATATGGGCATTGCCTTTGCGGCCAGTATTCTGAACTTTGTGGTGCTGACCGCGTCGCTCTCGGCCATTAACAGCGATGTGTTCGGCGTGGGCCGCATGCTGCACGGTATGGCGGAGCAGGGCAGTGCGCCGAAGGTGTTCGCCAAAACCTCACGCCGCGGCACGCCGTGGGTGACGGTGGTGGTGATGACGGTGGCGCTGCTGTTCTCGGTTTACCTGAACTACATCATGCCGGAGAACGTCTTCCTGGTGATTGCCTCCCTGGCGACCTTCGCGACCGTGTGGGTGTGGATCATGATCCTGCTGTCGCAGATTGCCTTCCGCCGCCGTCTGTCGCCGGATGAGGCGAAAGCGCTGAAGTTTAAAGTGCCGGGCGGGGTGGCGACGACCGTGGTCGGGCTGATCTTCCTGGTGTTTATCATTGGCCTGATTGGTTACCACCCGGATACCCGTATTTCCCTGTACGTGGGCTGCGCGTGGATCGTTCTGCTGCTGATCGGCTGGGTGTTTAAGTGTCGCCGTGACCGCCAGATGGCGGAAGCGCAGTAATATTTTTATTCCCTCTCCCTCGCGGGAGAGGGGATTTTTGCCTCATCCCCCGTCCTCCTCCCCCAATAAATCTCGTCATGGTGAGCTAACCTTAATCACCCTGTGGCAAGGTGACGTCAATTTCATCAAAGGGGATTCGTGATGTTAAACGCCTGGCACCTTCCGGTTGCCCCATTTGTTAAGCAAAACAAAGACAACCTGGTGATTACGCTCTGGCTGGCGGGGGAAAATCAGCCGGAGCGTGTGACCCTTCGCGCCGAAGTGGATAACGAAGAAACGTCGCTGAAAATGCACAAACAGCGCAGCCAGCCGCAGCCGGGGATCACGGCGTGGCGGGCGAATATCGACCTGCGCAGCGGGCAACCGCGCCGTCGCTACAGCTTCAAACTTTTGTGGAACAACCGCCAGCTGTGGTTTACCCCGCAGGGGTTTAGCCGTTTCCCTCCGGCCCGGCTGGAGCAGTTCGCGGTTGATTACCCGGATAACGGTCCGCAATGGGTTAACGATCAGATTTTTTACCAGATTTTCCCGGACCGCTTTGCACGCAGCGAAAAACGCACCGCCGACCAGGACAAGGTCTATTACCATCATGCCGCCGGTCACGACATCATCCTGAAAAAATGGGATGAACCGGTGACGGCGCAGGCGGGGGGCTCGACGTTCTACGGCGGCGATCTCGACGGCATCAGCGAAAAGCTGCCGTACCTGAAAAAGCTCGGCGTGACGGCGCTGTACCTCAACCCGGTGTTTAAAGCCCCGAGCGTACACAAATACGATACCCAGGATTATCGTCACGTTGATGAGCAGTTTGGCGGCGACGCGGCGCTGCTGCGCCTGCGTGAGAACACCAAAAACGAAGGCATGCGCCTGATCCTGGACGGCGTGTTTAACCACAGCGGCGATTCGCACGCGTGGTTTGACCGTCATAACCAGTCGATGGGCGGGGCGTGTCATAACCCGGATTCGCCGCAGCGCGACTGGTACAGCTTTAACGAGGAGGGGCGCGCGCTGGACTGGCTGGGCTACCCGAGCCTGCCGAAGCTGGATTTCCAGTCCCCGTCTCTGGTGAATGAGATTTACGGCGGTGAAGACAGCATCGTCCGTCACTGGCTGAAGGCTCCGTGGAACATGGACGGCTGGCGTCTGGACGTGGTGCATATGCTCGGTGAAGCGGGCGGCGCGCGGAATAACCTTCAGCACGTCGCCGGGATCGCGCGTTCGGCGAAAGTGGCCCAGCCGGAGGCGTTTGTCTTTGGCGAGCACTTTGGCGACGCGCGCCAGTGGCTGCAGAACGATGCGGAAGATGCGGCGATGAACTATCGCGGCTTTACCTTCCCGCTGTGGGGATTCCTCGCAAACACCGATATCTCCTACGATCCGAACCATATCGACGCCGAAACCTGCATGGCGTGGATGGACAACTATCGTGCTGGCCTGTCGCACCAGCAGCAGCTGCGGATGTTTAACCAGCTCGATAGCCACGACACCGCACGCTTTAAATCCCTGCTCGGCAAGGATGTCGCGCGCCTGCCGCTGGCGGTCACCTGGCTCTTCACCTGGCCGGGCGTGCCGTGTATTTACTATGGCGATGAGGTCGGGCTGGACGGCAACAACGATCCGTTCTGCCGCAAAACCTTCCCGTGGGAGCCAGAGAAACAGGACAAGGTGCTGTTTAGCCTGTACCAGCGGCTGGCGAAATTGCGCAAACAGAGTCTCGCCCTGCGCTACGGCGGCTGCCAGGTGATGTACGCCCACGATAACGTGGTCGTCTTTGCTCGCGTCTATAACCAGCAGCGCGTGCTGGTGGCGATTAACCGGGGCGAGGCCTGCGAAGTGGTGCTGGATGATTCCCCGTTGCTGAAGGTGGCGAGGTGGACGAACAAAGAGGGCAAGGCGACGATACAGGATGGCGTGCTGGCGCTGCCTGCGGTATCCGCGGCGGTCTGGTTCGGTAGCTAAAGCGCTAAGGTTTCCACCTTTTAAGATGGCGCAAATGCAACGATTTGTGTCAATCTTAACGGATCGTTTACGGTGAAGGTGGAAACATGGACGAGCTTTACATCCTTGGCTGTTTATTCCTGGTTTTTGCGCTGCTGGTTGCGCCCGTACTTGCGGTTATCGGGTTTAATCGAAGCACGGCGGCGCAGCAGGAGATCGCCCGGCTACGCCAGCGCATTGAGGCGCTTGAGCAGCGCGGCGCGGCTGAGATAGCGCCGGAGCCAGAACAGGTGCAAGCGACCACTCCGGCGGTTGAGGCCGCGCCGGTGGCTGAGGACGCGCCCGCGCCTGTCGATCCCTGGCGTCCCGAAACTCCCACAGCCGAAGCAAAACCCGCTCCGGCCCCAGCCCCTGCGGCTAAACAGCCTTCTGCCTTTGGCGGCATTGTGACGTCGCTGGCGCGCTGGTTTATGCAGGGCAATCCGCTCGCGAAGCTTGGCATTCTGCTGCTCTTCCTCGGCCTCTCTTTCCTGCTGCGCTACACCGTTGAACACTCCCTGTTCCCGCTTGAGCTGCGCCTGGTGGCGACGGCGCTGTTTGCCATCGTGCTGCTGGCGGTTGGCTGGCGGCTGCGTCACAAGCAGCCGATCTACGCGCTTATCTTACAGGGCGGGGCGACGGGTATTCTCTACCTGACGGTCTTCGGCGCCTTCCGGCTCTGGCAGATGCTGCCGATAACGCTGGCCTTTGCGCTGCTGGTGGTGATTTGCGCCGCGAGCGTCGGGCTGGCCGTGCTGCAGAAAGCCCTGAGCCTTGCCATGCTGGCGAGCCTCGGCGGATACCTTGCGCCGCTGCTGCTATCTACCGGGGGCGGGAGCTTTGTGGCGCTGTTCTCCTTCTATCTCCTGCTTTCCATCGGCATTCTCGCCATCAGCATCTGGCAGCACTGGCGCGAGCTTAACCTGCTCGGGCTGCTCATTACCTTTGGCGTGGGCGGCCTGTGGGGACTGAGTGATTACCAGCCTGAAGACTATTGGATCTGTCAGCTGTTCCTGATTGCCAATACGCTGATATTCGGCGTGCTGAGCGTGGCGCTGTCGCTGCGGGCGCAGGAGAAAGGGAAGCAGATTATTGACGGCGTGCTGCTGTTTGCCCCGCCGCTGATAGGCTTCGGGATGCAGTACGGTATGACTCAGCACTGGACGTACGGCCCGGCGCTCAGCGCGCTGGGGTACGGTGCGTTTTACCTCTCGCTGGCGTTCCTCGCGCTGCGCCGCTATCCGTCCATCGGTCGACCGCTGGTGATGGCGGCGCTGGCCATTGGCGGTGGGTTTGCCACGCTCGCCATTCCGCTGGCGCTCTCCGCACGCTGGACGGCAATGGCCTGGGCGCTGGAGGGGCTGGGCATCCTCTGGCTGGGTGTGCAGCAGAACCAGCGGCGCATGAGCTATAGCGGGACGGCGCTGCTGGTGCTGGCGCTTGGCAGCGCGATCTGGGCGCTGATGAACGGCGTGACGTCGCTGAGCCTGCTGCTGATCTTCGCCATCCTCAGCCTTTGCTGGCTGGCTGCGGCCTGGCTGTGGCGGCGTATTGTGCTGCCGGTCAGCTGGACGCTGCTGGCAGGCGGGCTGCTGTTCTGGCTCGTGGCGCTATTGGGTGCGTCGCGGATGGTGTTGAAACACGAATTGCCTGTTCTGGCAGGCGTGCTGGCGCTCCTGGCCATCTCTGTCTGGGGCTGGCGGCAGGTAGCCGCGCGTCTGACGTGGCGGGAGCTGGATGCCAGTAAATGGCTGTTGTGGCCGGTTATGCTGCTGATGGTAGGCTATCAGCTCTGGCACCAGCAGATGTTTGCCGCTGGCTGGGCAAATCTGGCATGGGGTATTGCGTTGTCTGCCGCGCTGACGCTGTTGTGGCGAGACGGCGCTCGTTTAGCGCCGCGTGTCTCAATGGGGCTGCATATTTCGCTGTTCTGGATGATTTTACTGGCGCTGGCGGCGGAGCTTTACTGGTTTGCCCGGTCGCTGCCGTGGGGCATGGCGGCCTGGGGCAGCGGGCTGGTGATGGCCGCAGGCGGCGGGGTGATTATTGCACTCTCTGCGGCGGTGCGCCGTCGCGTGTGGCCGTTCCGTGCGTGGCCTGCGCTCTACGCGTGTGTGGCACCGATCCCCGTGCTCGCGGCGCTGCTGGTATTACTGGTGGTGACCAATTTCCAGGACGGCGTGGTTTATCGTCAGACCTGGCTGCCGCTGGTGAATCCGCTTGAGGAAGGCGCAGCGTTCGCGCTGCTGGGGCTGGTGGTCTTTTATCGGGCAGTGGATCGCTACTACCCGGCGCTGCTCTCGCAGGCCCGTCCGTGGCCTGCCGTCGCGATCGTCGCGTTTGGCTTCTGGTGGCTTAACGGTGCGCTGATGCGCGCTCTGGCCTGGTACGGCGACGTGGCCTGGAATATGGCATCGCTATGGGATTCGCGGCTTATCCAGACCACCTTTGCCCTGTTCTGGATGCTGATCGCGCTGGTGGTGATGGTCCACGCCACCCGTCGGGCTTCCCGTCAGGAGTGGCTCAGCGGTGCCGGGCTGCTGGGGGTGGTGATGGTGAAACTGATGCTGGTAGACAGCGCGGGCGGAGGCGGTCTGTCGCGCGCGGTGGCGTTTATCGGCGTGGCGATACTGGTGCTGATCGTGGGGTATTTCTCACCGCTACCGCCCAAAACAGGAGAAGAAAAATGAAATGGATGAAAGCGGTAGCATGTACCGCGCTGCTGGCGCTTTCCGGCCCGGCGTTCTGCGACGAGGCAAAAACGGAATCACCGCGGGATTATGCCTTCGGTCTTTCGCTGGATACGTCAGCTCCTTCCCAGTGGTATCGGGTGACGTTGCCGCTCGCCGTCTATGCGCAGAGCACGTCGCCGGATCTGCATGACGTTCGCGTCTTTAATCAGTCGGGCGAGCTGGTTCCGTTCAGCCTGGTCGCCGCGACGCGTCCGCAGGCGGCAGCGCAATCCACGGCGCTGCGCCTCTTCCCGCTGGACGCCTCGCCGCTAGCGCCTGCGCGAGGGGATGAGGGCAGCGATAAAATCCTGCTCCGTTCCCGAAACGGCGTTGAGATTGTGCTGGAAGGGCAAAAAGCTGCCGCAGCGGGCCAACATTATCTGCTGACCCTGCCGGAGCAGGCTTCGGGTGAGATTGCCTTGTCTCAGCTGCAGCTAGTCTGGAATAACCCGCAGACCCCGTGGCAGGGAACGGCGTCGGTCTATTACAGCGAGGATCTTAAGCGCTGGTATACCCTGCGCGAGGATATGCCGCTGCTTGACGTCGTCAGTGGCGAGGATCGTCTTAAGCTCGATCGGATCGATATTGATACGGTTCTATCTCCCGATGCGAATCGCTATCTTATGGTGGTGCTGAATGCGCAGAGCCAGGGGATAACCCTGACCGGCGTAAACGCGATTAGCGCCTCTGCGCAGGCGGCCCCGGAAGCGATCGACCTTGAGGGGGAAGGAGAACAGCTATCGACAAGCGAAGCGCAGTGGCACTGGGCGCGGCCGCAGCCGCTGAGTGTTGTCAGCATTTTACTGAATGGCGATGGCGTCCTTCCTGTCGAGATCGCGTGGCGGAGTACGGAAAAAGATACCTGGCACCCGCTGAAAAAAGAGGTGCTTTACCGTCTGGAGGGCAAAACGTCTCCACCGGTTTCGCTTAGCGGAGGCCTGGTGCAGGCGGTGAAAATCACGACGCTGAATGCGCGCCTGCCGGAATACCTGCCGGGCGTCATCGGGCATCGCGACCGCTATGATCTGGTGTTCAACGCGCAGGGAAAAGCGCCGTATGTGCTCGCCTGGGGCAACGGTGCTGCAAAGCCTGCCAGCGTGGAGCCTGACATGCTGATCCCTGCCGGGCTGCGTAAAACGTATGATATGGCGAACCTGCCGCAGGCCGGTATTCTGAAGGATGTCGCGTTAGGCGGGGAGGCTCGCCTGACCGCTACCTCAGCAGCCGATCGGGAGAGCCGGATGAACACCCTGCTGGTGTGGGGCGTGCTGATTGCGGGCGTGATTTTGCTGGCGGGCATGGCCTGGCGCATCTGGCGAGAGACGCAGCGTCACGCATAAAAAAAGGCCCGCATAAGCGGGCCTTCTTCGTAAACCGTGCCGATTACAGGCTGGATACGTTCTCGGACAGGTATTTAGCAACGCCGTCTGGGGAAGCAGACATACCTTCTTTACCTTTTTCCCACTGAGCCGGGCACACTTCGCCGTGCTCTTCGTGGAACTGCAGCGCGTCAACCATGCGCAGCATTTCGTCGATGTTACGACCCAGCGGCAGATCGTTCACAACCTGGTGACGAACGATGCCGTTTGCGTCGATCAGGAAGGAACCGCGCAGCGCAACGCCAGCGTCCGGATGTTCGATACCGTAAGCCTGCTGGATTTCGCGTTTGATGTCCGCAACCATTGCGTATTTCACCGCACCGATGCCGCCTTTGTCGACAGGGGTGTTACGCCATGCGTTGTGTACAAATTCAGAGTCGAAGGAGACGCCAACAACTTCCACGCCACGCTTCTGGAATTCTTCATAACGTTTGTCGAAGGCGATCAGCTCAGACGGGCAAACGAAAGTGAAGTCCATTGGCCAGAAGAACAGAACGGTCGCTTTACCGTTGGTGTGCTGTTTGAAGTTGAAGTTTTCAACGATTTCACCGTTGCCCAGAACTGCTGCAGCTGTAAAATCCGGAGCCGGACGAGTTACCAGAACCATATGATTCTCCTGTAGATACTAAGGTTATTTGGAACGCAACGCGAGCCAGTATAGAGAGTGTTCATGGATAAGACAAAGAGGTGGTGACAATCGTTCCGCCAGCTTTTACCTATCAATGCGAATTCTGTTACAGCTGTTTGTTTTTCGCCTGCGCCATCATGCGCGGGTAAAACTGCCAGAAACGCGTTTCCAGCGCGTCGTAATGTTCATCCAGGTCGTACCAGGAATCGCGCAGCGCATCCAGCCGCGGGCGACGGCTCGCCATCCCGTTCAACACATTCTGGATGAAATCCATCTCGCGATAGCGCTCCAGCCAGCGCTCTGACCACAAATAGTTATTCAGATTCACAAAGCGCGGCGGAGAGTCGGGCAAAATGATCGACACCTGCTGGTGGGCGTAGCGCACAAACTCGGGCAACGGCATCTCCGGCGACAGCTGTTCCCAGTGGCGCGACAGGAAGTGGTCCCACATCACGTCGAGCGTGATCGGCGCAACGCGGCGGGTTTCAGGGCGAAACCAGGCTTTGGCTTCCGTCACCTCTGGCAGGTTATCGGTCAGCACGTCGATGCGACGATGCATAAATATCCCGTCGACAACCTCAGGGGAAAAGTCTTCCGCGGGGTTGCCGCGCACGAAATCGGCCAGCAAATTGCCGGAAAGGGAGCTGTCAGCGAGGTGGGCGAGATGCAGGTGAGCGAGAAAATTCATGCGTTTTATTTGTCCAGTGGCGGCTAGTTGTTGCAGCAAAAGGGTGTGAGCACTAGACTATGCCGCCTGTTTTTAAGTCACGAGTATACGTCATGCGCGTCGCCGATTTCTCCTTTGAACTACCTGAATCCCTGATTGCTCACTATCCCATGCCTGAGCGCAGCAGCTGTCGCTTACTGTCACTGGATGGGCCAACGGGCGATCTGACGCACGGTACTTTCACCGATTTGCTCGACAAGCTCAACCCTGGCGATCTGCTGGTCTTTAACAATACACGCGTGATCCCGGCGCGCCTGTTTGGCCGTAAAGCCAGCGGTGGCAAGATTGAAGTGCTGGTCGAACGTATGCTCGATGATAAACGTATTCTGGCACATATTCGCGCTTCCAAAGCGCCGAAGCCGGGCGCAGAACTGCTGCTGGGCGATGATGAGAGCATTAAAGCGACGATGACCGCGCGTCACGATGCGCTGTTTGAAGTGGAATTCGATGACGAGCGCTCGGTGCTCGACATCCTGAACGCCATCGGCCATATGCCGCTCCCACCGTACATTGAGCGTCCGGACGAAGAGGCCGACCGCGAGCTGTACCAGACCGTCTACAGCCAGAAGCCTGGTGCGGTCGCGGCGCCAACGGCAGGTCTGCACTTTGATGAACCGCTGCTGGAAAAGCTGCGCGCCAAAGGCATTGAGATGGCGTTTGTGACGCTGCACGTCGGCGCGGGGACCTTCCAGCCGGTGCGCGTGGACAGCATTGAAGACCACATCATGCACTCTGAATATGCCGAAGTGCCGCAGGAAGTGGTGGACGCGGTGCTGGCGGCGAAAGCGCGCGGTAACCGCGTCGTGGCCGTCGGAACGACCTCCGTGCGTTCACTGGAGAGCGCCGCGCAGGCGGCGAAAAGCGAGTTGATTGAGCCGTTCTTTGGCGATACGCAGATCTTCATCTACCCGGGCTATCAGTACAAAGTGATTGACGCGCTGGTGACCAACTTCCATCTGCCTGAATCGACGCTGATTATGCTGGTCTCCGCGTTTGCGGGTTATCAGCATACGATGAATGCGTACAAGTCTGCGGTAGAACAAAAATATCGCTTTTTTAGCTACGGGGACGCGATGTTTATCACGTACAATCCGCTGGCTTTGAATGAGCGTGTCGGGGAATAAGTCCGCGGCACCGTATGACAACGTTGGACTGTTTTTCTGACGTCGGAGAAAAAATGAAATTTGAACTCGATACCACCGATGGCCGCGCGCGTCGCGGTCGTCTGGTGTTTGATCGCGGCGTGGTGGAAACCCCCGCGTTTATGCCTGTGGGCACCTACGGCACCGTAAAAGGGATGACGCCGGAAGAAGTAGAAGCCACTGGCGCACAGATTATCCTCGGCAATACCTTCCACCTGTGGCTGCGTCCGGGTCAGGAGATCATGAAGCTCCACGGCGACCTGCACGATTTTATGCAGTGGAAAGGCCCGATCCTGACCGACTCCGGCGGCTTCCAGGTCTTCAGCCTGGGCGATATCCGCAAGATCACCGAGCAGGGCGTTCACTTCCGTAACCCGATCAACGGTGATCCGATTTTCCTCGATCCAGAAAAGTCGATGGAGATTCAGTACGATCTCGGCTCTGACATCGTGATGATCTTCGACGAATGTACGCCGTATCCGGCGGACTGGGATTACGCGAAACGCTCTATGGAAATGTCGCTGCGCTGGGCGAAGCGTAGCCGCGACCGTTTTGACTCCCTGCAGAACAAAAATGCGCTGTTCGGCATCATTCAGGGCAGCGTTTACGAAGATTTACGCGATATCTCCGTTAAAGGTCTGGTAGAGATAGGTTTTGATGGCTACGCTGTCGGCGGTTTGGCTGTGGGTGAGCCGAAGGAAGACATGCATCGCATTCTGGAACATGTCTGCCCGCAAATCCCGGCGGATAAACCACGATACCTGATGGGTGTGGGTAAACCCGAAGATCTGGTGGAAGGCGTACGTCGCGGCATTGATATGTTCGACTGCGTAATGCCAACCCGCAACGCGCGTAACGGCCATCTGTTCGTGACCGATGGCGTGGTGAAAATCCGTAACGCGAAGCATAAGAGTGACACCAGCCCGCTCGATGCCGAGTGCGATTGCTATACCTGTCGCAATTATTCTCGCGCGTATCTGCATCATCTCGATCGTTGTAATGAGATTTTGGGGGCGCGTCTCAATACCATTCATAATCTTCGCTACTATCAGCGCTTAATGGCTGGTTTACGCAAGGCTATCGAAGAGGGTAAATTAGAGAGCTTCGTGACCGATTTTTACCAACGTCAGGGGCGGGATGTTCCACCGTTGAACGTTGATTAATATTAATAATGAGGGAATTTGAATGAGCTTTTTTATTTCTGATGCGGTAGCAGCAACGGGTGCACCAGCGCAGGGCAGCCCGATGTCTCTGATTCTGATGCTGGTTGTGTTCGGTCTGATTTTCTACTTCATGATCCTGCGCCCACAGCAGAAGCGTACTAAAGAGCACAAAAAGCTGATGGACTCCATCGCGAAAGGCGATGAAGTGCTGACCAACGGTGGCCTGGTCGGTCGCGTAACCAAAGTGGCTGAAAGCGGCTACATTGCTATCGCCCTGAACGACACCACTGAAGTGGTTATCAAACGTGACTTCGTAGCTGCCGTTCTGCCGAAAGGCACCATGAAGGCGCTGTAATCCCAACTTTTCCCAAAGGGAACTGCCGTGTTAAACCGTTATCCTTTGTGGAAGTACATCATGCTGGTCGTCGTGATTATCGTCGGCCTGCTGTACGCGCTTCCCAACCTGTATGGTGAGGATCCGGCTGTTCAAATCACTGGCGCGCGCGGTGTCGCCGCCAGTGAGCAAACGCTGATCCAGGTCCAGAAAACGTTACAAGAAGAAAAAATTACCGCTAAGTCTGTGGCTCTGGAAGAGGGTGCAATTCTTGCTCGCTTCGACACCACCGACACGCAGCTCCGCGCTCGCGAAGCGCTGATGGGCGTGCTGGGTGACAAATATGTCGTGGCGCTTAACCTTGCTCCTGCAACCCCTCGCTGGCTGGCTGCGCTGAACGCAGAGCCAATGAAGCTGGGTCTTGACCTGCGTGGCGGCGTTCACTTCCTGATGGAAGTGGATATGGATACCGCGCTCGGCAAGCTGCAGGAACAGAATATCGACAGCCTGCGCAGCGATCTGCGTGATAAAGGCATCGCCTACACCACCGTGCGTAAAGAAGATAACTACGGCATGAGCATCACGTTCCGCGACAGCGCGGCCCGCGATCAGGCTGTAGATTACCTGACTCAACGTCACCGTGACCTGGTGATCACCTCTCAGGGCAGCAACCAGCTGCGCGCGGTGATGACCGATGCGCGTCTGAAAGAAGCGCGTGAATATGCCGTTCAGCAGAACATCAACATTCTGCGTAACCGTGTAAACCAACTGGGCGTGGCTGAGCCGCTGGTACAGCGTCAGGGTGCTGACCGTATCGTGGTTGAATTGCCGGGTATCCAGGACACTGCGCGTGCGAAAGAGATTCTGGGTGCGACCGCAACGCTGGAATTCCGTCTGGTGAACTCCAATGTCGATCAGTCCGCCGCGGCGTCTGGCCGTATTCCGGGTGACTCTGAAGTGAAACAGACCCGCGAAGGTCAGCCGGTTGTGCTGTACAAACGCGTGATCCTGACCGGTGACCACATCACCGACTCTACTTCAAGCCAGGATGAGTACAACCAGCCGCAGGTTAACATCTCGCTGGATAGCGCGGGTGGTAACATCATGTCTAACTTCACCAAGGACAACATCGGCAAACCGATGGCGACCCTGTTCGTGGAGTACAAAGACAGCGGTAAGAAAGATGCAAATGGTCGTGCGGTGCTGGTGAAAGAGGAAGAGGTGATTAACATCGCCAACATCCAGTCTCGTCTGGGTAACAGCTTCCGTATTACCGGTATTAACAACCCGAACGAAGCGCGTCAGCTCTCTCTGCTACTGCGTGCCGGTGCGCTGATTGCGCCAATTCAGATTGTTGAAGAACGTACCATTGGTCCAACTCTGGGTATGCAAAACATCCAGCAGGGTCTGGAAGCGTGTCTGGCTGGTCTCGTGGTTTCTATCCTCTTCATGATCTTCTTCTATAAGAAGTTTGGTCTGATTGCGACCTCCGCGCTGATTGCGAACCTGGTGCTGATCATCGGCATTATGTCCCTGCTGCCAGGGGCGACGCTGACCATGCCGGGGATTGCGGGTATCGTTCTGACCCTTGCGGTGGCGGTCGACGCCAACGTACTGATTAACGAACGTATCAAAGAAGAGTTGAGCAACGGTCGCTCTGTTCAGCAGGCGATTGACGAAGGTTATAAAGGCGCGTTCAGCTCTATCTTCGATGCGAACGTAACAACACTGATTAAGGTTCTTATCCTGTATGCAGTGGGTACTGGCGCGATCAAAGGCTTTGCGATTACTACCGGTATCGGTGTCGCAACGTCAATGTTTACCGCTATTGTCGGCACCCGTGCCATCGTGAACCTGCTGTACGGCGGCAAGCGCGTCAAAAAGCTGTCTATCTGAGGAGTGCGTTGTGGCACAGGAATATACTGTTGAACAATTGAACCATGGCCGTAAAGTCTGGGACTTTATGCGCTGGGACTACTGGGCCTTCGGCATTTCAGGTTTACTGCTGATTCTGTCCATCATCGTTATGGGCGTGAAAGGCTTTAACTGGGGTCTGGATTTCACCGGTGGTACGGTCATCGAGATCTCCCTGGAAAAACCGGTCGATATGGACCAGATGCGTCTGTCTCTGCAGAAGGCGGGCTTTGAAGAGCCGCTGCTGCAGAACTTCGGCAGCAGCCGCGACATCATGGTGCGTATGCCGCCGGTGCACGATGCCAACGGCAGCCAGGAACTGGGCAGCAAGGTCGTACAGGTCATTAACGAGACCACCAGCCAGAACGCGGCGGTCAAACGTATTGAGTTCGTTGGCCCGAGCGTAGGTGCGGACCTGGCGCAGACCGGCGCCATGGCGCTGCTGGTGGCGCTGATCTCCATCCTGGTGTACGTCGGTTTCCGCTTTGAGTGGCGACTGGCAGCCGGTGTGGTTATCGCCCTGGCGCACGACGTGGTGATCACCATGGGCATACTGTCTCTGTTCCACATTGAGATTGACCTGACCATCGTGGCATCCCTGATGTCCGTTATCGGTTACTCACTGAACGACAGTATCGTGGTATCTGACCGTATCCGTGAAAACTTCCGTAAGATCCGTCGCGGTACGCCGTACGAAATCTTTAACGTGTCGTTGACCCAGACGCTGCACCGTACCTTGATCACATCCGGTACCACCCTGATGGTGATCCTGATGCTGTTCCTGTTCGGTGGCCCGGTGCTGGAAGGCTTCTCGCTGACCATGCTGATCGGTGTCTCCATCGGTACGGCGTCGTCCATCTATGTGGCGTCCGCTCTGGCACTGAAACTCGGCATGAAGCGCGAGCACCTGCTCCAGCAGAAAGTCGAGAAAGAAGGGGCGGATCAGCCGTCCATTCTGCCGTAAGCCGACGTTTAGCGCGTGATTGAAATCCCGGTCTGTTGACCGGGATTTTTTTTTATCTGCTCCTGACAAACACTCCTGACAGTATGCTGTCAGGAGCCCTGTCGTAGACTCCTTCTGAACCCAAACAACAGGCAGGAGGATGTATGAAAAGCGTAATTAACTGGTTTGAAATTCCGGTCTCGGATATGGATCGCGCCATCAAATTTTATGAGCCGGTCATGCAGCTCGCGCTGCGTCGCGAGAAAATGGACGTGGCTGAACTGGCGGTTTTCCCGCATGAGGACCCGGCCACCGGCGGGGCGCTGGCAAAATTTGATGGCGTTACGCCATCTTTGCAGGGCGCTATTATTTATCTGCATACTGACAATCTGGCGGCCACGCTGGATCGCATTGCCTCTGCGGGCGGCGAGTGCGTGTTTGGCCCGCTGGAACTGCCGCATGGTATCGGCACTATTGCATTGTTTACCGATAGCGAGGGTAATCGCGTCGGCCTCCATCAACCTGCCTGAGAGCGGATTACGATATGACCCGACGCGCTGACCGTTTGTTTCAGATTGTGCAGATCCTGCGGGGCAGGCGTCTGACAACGGCAGCGCATCTGGCGGAGCGGCTTGGCGTGTCTGAGCGCACGGTCTACCGCGATATCCGCGACCTGTCGCTTTCCGGCGTGCCGGTGGAAGGCGAGGCGGGAAGCGGATATCGGCTGATGTCGGGTTTTGACCTGCCGCCGCTGATGCTGACAAATAAGGAGTCCGAAGCGCTGATGGTCGCGATTCGCCTGCTTAAAACCTGGGGCGGGGAATCGCTGTCGCGCGAGCTGGAGTCGGCCCAGGAGAAGGTGCTGGCCATTCTGCCCGAGGAGAGTCGTCGAAAGGCGGAGCAAACGCGAATTTATGCGCCAGATATTGCTCTACAGCCCCATTCACGCAGCGGTTTTGATGTGATTCATCAGGCGATTTCCGCCCAGCGCGTACTGGCGCTACATTATCGTGATGAGGCAGGGCAGCTTTCTAAACGTGAGGTTCAGCCGCTGGGGCTGTTCTTCTGGGGGGAGCGCTGGCTGCTGGCGGCGTGGTGCGAACGGCGCGATGACTACCGCTGTTTCCGGCTCGACCGGTGTCTCAAAATTGTGATGACGGAGAGGCGGTTCAGCGAGAGTGCGGACAGATCTCTGGCAGATTTTTTGCGCAAGGTGAAGCAGTAAAAAGCCGGGTGGCGAGGTAAAAGCAAAACGGCAATGTCTATTGCCGTTTTTAGTGTTTTTTCCCTCTCCCCGTGGGAGAGGGTCAGGGTGAGGGCATCAGCCCGCACGGTCCCGCACTGATTAGAAGTTATAACCTACGACCAGGTAACCACCCCAACCGGTAGAACGGACGTTTTCTTTCATCCAGTTCAGGTCGGCGTCGTCGTTCCACTGGCCACCGTTGTGCCAGTAACGCGCAACAACAGAGTAGTGCCAGTGATCGTAGTTCAGCGCCAGGATGTGGCTGGAGGCGATAGAGTCGTTGGTACGCTGTTTGATGCCGTTCTCTGCGTAACCGCTCTTATCGCCCAGATCTGAACCCCAGTCGAAGTTGGTGAAGCCGATATAGCTCAGGTTGCCGCCCCACAGTTGGGTAATTGGCACAAAGTATTTCACTTTGAAACGGTAGCCATCCCACTCATTCTGGTTTTCAGCACCGTAGTTCTGCCACTGATATTTCGCGTATACGTTCAGGGACAGGCTCATTGGCAGGCCGGTGTCGATGTCGGTACCCAGACCCATATACCAGGTGCTCTGACGACCGGACTCGTTGCGCCCCATGTCGTAGATATAGTTGTTTGCGAAGTACCACTCTTTAAACGGACCAAACGCCAGGCTGGTGCCCGTCAGCTTATCAATAGAGAAACGTGGTTCGATTTCCATAAACAGCGGAGAACCGTGGTTCCAGATACCTTTTGCATCGGTGTTACCGCCGAAAAAGACCGGAGCATCCATATAGCCGTAGAAATCAAACCAGTCTTTTTTGGCGAACGCTTCATATTCCAGGTAGGTATCGTTGCGGATCTGCGGTCCGAAACGGGTGTGGTAGCTACCAACCACGTTAACGCTCTGGTGCCACCAGTCGGAGAGGTATTGTGGTTTGTCGTTTTCCGCTGCGTTAACAGTGAAAGAGGAGGACAGTGCCAGCACGGCGCCAGCTGCGAGTAATGTTTTTTTCATAATCATGCCACTGATTGAAATTCCCTTCCGGGAGTGAAAAATGCGCGAATTGCGTTTCTAAATATTTCGTGTTTCTGCGGTGCCTATTATAGGAATCCCTGCTCACAAAAATATGTGTTGTTTCACATATCTCTCACACGCGTAATCGATTGCGTTCACGTTTGCGTACTTTAAACGGCCGGGATTGTAGCGGCAATCATTTATGTTGCCAATCCATACGAAATGTAAATGTTAGCGGAGTGACATTTCACTCCGCCCAAAAGGAAGGAATTACTGCGCGGCGGGTTGGATATCGTGAATGCGGATAAAGCCTAACTGCTCAGGCGTAAGGCCTCTTAGCTGAAGCGGAATATCCACATCGCTGGGTGCCAGAACGCTGGCCGGGGCGGTAAAAAGCTGGTTCTTCACGTTCACTTCCTGGTAGCTCTCCGTGGTGCCCTGGATCTGGCCCCACTCAACGGTGCCGCTAAAGGCGGGCAGCGGATCGTTTGATTCGCCATGAATACGCAATGTTGCGCGCGTACCATCCGCATTCGCCGCCACGTTCACCAGCGACATTTTCAGCGTGCCAATCTGGCTGTTAAGCAGGGCGGGTGTATTTGCCCCCGGCAGCAGATATACCCCGCTGGTGGATTTCGCGTTCAGCGCGTTTTGCTGGGTGATCTTGACCGTTTCTTTGTTCAGTTTGTCCATTGCCGTATTGAGCGTGTTCACACTCTGTTTCATCTGGCGGACTTCGGTTTGCTGTGCGCAGGCACTGAGGGTGAAGAGGCTCCCCACCAGTAAAATTTTCAGGTAACGTCTTGTCATAGCGTTTATTTCCTTGAAATAACGGATCCATATAATGGTAGCCAGCAACGTACCGCCAGACATAGATCCTTTGTCTCAAAAAGCTCTTCCTTTGTTGTCGGGCCAGATCAGGGTAAAATGAAAATCAGTTAACCGGATAACAGGGATACCGTATGCATTGCCCATTCTGCTCCGCTGTGGATACCAAAGTCATCGACTCTCGTCTTGTGGGCGAAGGGTCTTCTGTACGCCGTCGTCGGCAGTGTCTGGTGTGCAACGAGCGTTTCACGACCTTTGAGGTTGCAGAGCTGGTAATGCCGCGCGTGGTGAAAAGCAACGACGTGCGCGAGCCGTTCAACGAAGAAAAGCTGCGCAGCGGGATGCTAAAAGCCCTCGAAAAACGCCCCGTCAGCGCAGACGATGTCGAAATGGCGTTAAACCACATTAAATCGTATCTCCGTGGCCTGGGTGAGCGCGAGGTGCCGAGCAAAATGATCGGCAACCTGGTGATGGAGCAGCTGAAAAAGCTCGATAAAGTTGCCTACATCCGCTTTGCCTCGGTCTACCGCAGCTTTGAAGACATTAAAGAGTTTGGCGAAGAGATCGCCCGCTTACAGGATTAAGCTCATGCACGATGAGATGTACATGTCGCGAGCCATGAAGCTGGCGCAGCGCGGTCGTTTTACTACCCATCCCAACCCGAACGTCGGGTGCGTTATCGTGAAAGATGGCGAAATCGTGGGGGAAGGTTATCACCATCGCGCGGGTGAGCCGCATGCAGAAGTGCATGCGTTGCGCATGGCGGGCGAGAAGGCGCGCGGCGCCACGGCCTACGTGACGCTCGAGCCCTGCAGCCATCACGGGCGCACGCCGCCGTGCTGTGAAGCGCTGATCGCGGCGGGCGTGGCTCGCGTGGTGGCAGCGATGCAGGATCCGAATCCACAGGTCGCCGGGCGTGGATTGTATCGCCTGCAGCAGGAAGGGATCGACGTCAGCCATGGGCTGATGATGCAGGATGCGGAAGCTCTGAATAAAGGCTTCCTGAAGCGCATGCGCACCGGTTTTCCGTATATTCAGCTCAAGCTGGGCGCTTCGCTGGACGGCCGTACGGCGATGGCAAACGGTGAAAGCCAGTGGATCACCTCGCCGCAGGCAAGGCGCGATGTGCAACGCCTGCGCGCGCAAAGCCATGCTATCCTCACCAGCAGTGAAACGGTTCTCGCTGACGATCCGGCCATGATCGTGCGCTGGGACGAACTGAATGCCGATACCCAGGCGCTTTATCCGCAGGAGAACCTGCGCCAGCCGCTGCGTATTATTATTGATAGCCAGAACCGCGTGACGCCGCAGCACCGTATCGTGCAGCAGCCGGGGGAAACCTGGATTGCGCGCACCAAAGAAGATACGCGCGAGTGGCCGGAAGGCGTGCGCAGCATTATGGTGCCGGAGCATAACGGGCATCTGGATCTCGTGGTGCTGATGATGCTGCTCGGTAAGCAGCAGGTGAACAGCATCTGGGTCGAAGCCGGTCCGACGCTTGCCGGGGCGCTGCTCCAGGCGGGGCTGGTGGATGAACTGCTCGTCTACGTTGCGCCTAAACTGTTAGGTCAGGACGCGCGCGGCCTGTTTGTGCTGCCCGGCCTTGAAAAACTGGCCGACGCACCGCAACTCACATTCAGCGAGATTCGTCCGGTGGGTCCGGATGTTTGCCTCCATTTAACGACAGCGTAATTGCTCCCGAAATAGGGAAGCAGTGCGCAAAGTATTATGATAAAATCCGCCCCCCTGCGGGGCCAAATGAACCCGTAAAGGAAGAGTATGAACATTATTGAAGCTGCTGTAGCTACCCCGGACGCTCGCGTCGCCATCACCATTGCGCGTTTCAACAACTTCATCAACGACAGCCTGCTGGAAGGTGCGATTGACGCCCTGAAACGTATCGGCCAGGTTAAAGATGACAACATTACCGTTGTTTGGGTTCCAGGCGCTTACGAACTGCCACTGGCGGCGGGTGCGCTGGCGAAAACCGGTAAATACGACGCGGTGATTGCGCTGGGTACTGTTATTCGTGGCGGCACTGCGCACTTCGAATACGTTGCGGGCGGTGCAAGCAACGGTCTGGCACACGTTGCGCAGGATGCTGAAATTCCTGTCGCGTTCGGCGTGCTGACCACCGAAAGTATTGAACAAGCCATCGAACGTGCTGGCACCAAAGCCGGTAACAAAGGTGCAGAAGCTGCACTGACCGCGCTTGAAATGATCAATGTATTGAAAGCCATTAAGGCCTGATTTTTTTGTAAGGGGAATTCCGTGAAACCTGCTGCTCGTCGCCGCGCCCGTGAATGTGCCGTTCAGGCACTTTACTCCTGGCAGTTGTCCCAGAACGACATCGCTGATGTTGAATACCAGTTCCTGTCAGAACAGGACGTGAAAGACGTTGACGTTCTGTACTTCCGTGAACTGCTGTCGGGAGTGGCGACTAATAGCGCGTATCTCGATGGTCTGATGAAGCCATACCTGTCTCGTCTGCTCGAAGAGCTGGGCCAGGTGGAAAAAGCAGTGTTGCGTATCGCGCTGTTTGAGCTGTCTAAACGTGATGATGTGCCGTACAAAGTGGCCATCAACGAAGCGATCGAACTGGCGAAAACCTTCGGCGCTGAAGACAGCCACAAGTTTGTAAACGGCGTACTTGATAAAGCAGCACCTGCGATCCGTCCCCACAAAAAGTGATCCGCAAACCGGAGTTCTGCATTGCCTGACGGGCAGTGCGGCTCCGGTTTTTTCTTTTATTTGCTGAGGCATAACGTATGGCATGCGGCGAATTCTCCCTGATTGCCCGTTATTTCGACCGTGTCAGAACCTCTCGTCTTGATGTTGAAACTGGCATTGGCGATGACTGCGCACTTCTCAACATTCCCGAAAAACAGACGCTGGCAATCAGCACCGACACCTTAGTGTGCGGACGTCATTTCTTACCGGATATCGATCCTGCGGATCTGGCGTATAAAGCGCTGGCGGTGAATGTCAGCGATCTGGCCGCAATGGGCGCTGATCCTGCCTGGCTGACGCTGGCACTGACGCTGCCAGAGGTGGATGAAGCCTGGCTGGAAGCGTTTAGCGACGCGCTGTTTGAACAGCTGAATTACTACGATATGCAGCTGATTGGCGGTGATACGACCGCCGGGCCGCTGTCGATGACGCTGGCGATCCACGGCTACGTGCCGTTTGGCCGGGCGCTCAAGCGCTCGGGCGCAAAACCTGGCGACTGGATCTACGTGACCGGCACGCCGGGTGACAGCGCGGCAGGGCTGGCCATTCTTCAGAATCGTTTAACGGTTGAAGATGCCGATGATGCGGCGTATCTGGTGAAGCGTCACCTGCGCCCGACGCCGCGTATTCTGCACGGCCAGGCGCTGCGTGAACGGGCAAGCTCGGCTATCGATCTCTCTGACGGTCTCATCTCGGACCTCGGCCATATCCTGAAGGCCAGCGGGGTGGGGGCGCGCGTTGACCTGGACCTGTTCCCGCTGTCTGAGCAACTGCTTCGCCATGTAGAGCCTGAGCAGGCGCTGCGCTGGACGTTATCCGGCGGCGAGGATTACGAACTGTGCTTCACCGTTCCTGAGCTCAACCGTGGAACGCTGGACGTGGCGTTAGCGCATCTCGGCGCGAAATTTACCTGCATCGGTCAGATCATGCCCGAGAGCGAAGGGCTGAAGTTTGTGAAAGACGGTGCGCCCGTTACGCTGGACTGGAAAGGGTACGATCACTTCGCGTGATGTTGTGCCTTTGTATTGCCGGGTGGCGGCTACGCCTTACCCGGCCTGCGGATTCGATTACTTAAACCCCACGACTGGATGCGGCTGATACGGCGTCTCCAGCTCGGCAATCTGCTCCGGCGTCAGCGTGATATCCACCGCATTCAGCAGCTCATCCAGCTGTTCTTCCCGCGACGTGCCAATAATCGGTGCCGCAACCCCGCGCTTGCTCAGCAGCCATGCCAGCGCCACCTGTGCGCGGGTGGCTCCGGTATCGTCGGCGATCCCGGCTAAGCGTTCGGCAATTAGCGCATCGCTGGCCTCTGTTCCGGAATAAAGATTTTTTCCCACTTCATCCGATACCAGACGAGCCGTAGTTTCTCCCCACGGACGGGTTAAGCGTCCGCGCGCCAGCGGGCTCCACGGGATCACCGCCACGCCTTCCTGGTAGCAGAGCGGCAGCATCTCACGTTCTTCTTCCCGGTAAATCAGGTTGTAGTGATCCTGCATGGTGACAAAGCGCGCCCAGCCGTGCTGCGCCTGGAGATCGAGCGCCTGAGCAAATTGCGACGCATGCATAGATGACGCGCCGATATAGCGCGCTTTACCCGCTTTCACGACATCGTTCAGCGCTTCAAGCGTCTCTTCAATCGGCGTGTTGTAATCCCAGCGGTGAATTTGCAGCAGGTCGACGTAATCCATGTTCAGGCGTCTGAGGCTGTCATCAATGGAGCGCAGGATCTGCGCGCGAGAAAGGCCTTCAGTCAGATCGCCTGACGGGTAGTAAACCTTGGTGGCGACGACGATGTCCTCACGACGGGCAAAATCGCGCAGGGCGCGGCCAACAATCTCCTCGCTGCTGCCGTCGGAGTAGCTATTGGCGGTGTCGAAGAAATTAATGCCGCCTTCAATGGCGCGTTTGATAATCGGACGACTGCTCTCTTCCGGCAGCGTCCAGGCGTGGTTTCCCCGATCGGGTTCGCCAAAGGTCATGCATCCCAGACAAAGCCGGGAAACCTTGAGGTCGGTTTTTCCTAAAGTTGTGTATTGCACTGTCCGCTCCTGCTGTTTAAACACCAGGTTTAAGCATAGCAGGAGCGGAAAAGGGGGAAGGGGTTATGCCAGCCAGGTGCGGATTTTGGCTTCTATGCCAGTTGCGTCCAGGCCAATAGCCGCACGGGCTTCATCCTGCGTACCCTGAGGAATGAAATGATCCGGCAGGCCGAGATTGAGCACCGGAACGGCCTTACGGTTTGCCATCAGCACCTCGTTCACGCCGCTGCCCGCGCCGCCCATAATGGCGTTTTCTTCCAGCGTGACCAGCACGTCGTGGCTTTCCGCCATGCTCAGAATCAGGGATTCATCCAGCGGCTTCACAAAGCGCATATCCACCAGGGTGGCATTCAGCGTTTCAGCCACTTTCGCGGCCTCTGGCATCAGCGTGCCGAAGTTCAGGATCGCCACTTTTTCACCGCGACGCTTCACCAGACCTTTACCGATCGGCAGTTTTTCCAGCGGCTGCAGCTCGACGCCCACCGCATTGCCGCGCGGGTAGCGAACGGCGCTTGGGCCATCCTGATAGTGGTAGCCGGTGAACAGCATCTGACGGCATTCGTTCTCGTCACTTGGCGTCATAACAACCATATCCGGAATACAGCGCAGGAACGACAGGTCAAACGCGCCCTGGTGCGTCTGGCCGTCGGCACCGACGATGCCCGCGCGGTCGATGGCAAACAGTACCGGCAGCTTCTGAATCGCCACGTCGTGGATCACCTGATCGTAGGCGCGCTGCAGGAAAGTGGAGTAAATCGCCACAACCGGTTTATAGCCGCCAATCGCCAGGCCCGCTGCAAACGTCACCGCATGCTGCTCGGCAATCGCCACGTCGAAATACTGGTCAGGGTATTTTCTGGAGAACTCCACCATGCCGGAGCCTTCGCGCATAGCCGGGGTAATCGCCATCAGCTTGTTGTCTTTCGCAGCGGTTTCGCACAGCCAGTCGCCGAAGATTTTAGAATAGCTCGGCATACCGCCGCTGCTTTTCGGCAGGCAGCCGCTGGACGGGTCGAATTTCGGCACCGCGTGGAAGGTGATCGGATCTTTTTCCGCCGGTTCGTAACCACGACCCTTTTTGGTCATAATATGCAGGAACTGCGGGCCTTTCAGGTCGCGCATGTTCTTGAGCGTGGTCACCAGCCCCAGCACGTCGTGGCCGTCAACCGGGCCGATGTAGTTAAAGCCCAGCTCCTCAAACAGCGTGCCGGGCACGACCATGCCTTTGATGTGTTCTTCGGTGCGCTTGAGCAGCTCTTTAATCGGCGGTACGCCGGAGAAGACTTTCTTGCCGCCTTCGCGTAGCGACGAGTAGAGCTTGCCGGAAAGCAGCTGCGCCAGATGGTTGTTCAGCGCGCCGACGTTCTCGGAGATCGACATTTCGTTATCGTTAAGGATAACCAGCATGTCCGGCTTGATATCGCCCGCGTGGTTCATGGCCTCGAAGGCCATCCCGGCGGTGATCGCGCCGTCGCCAATCACGCAGACGGTGCGGCGCTGCTTGTTCTCTTTTTCGGCGGCAACGGCAATACCGATGCCGGCGGAAATGGAGGTGGAAGAGTGGCCGACGCTGAGCACGTCAAACTCGCTCTCACCGCGCCACGGAAACGGATGCAGGCCGCCTTTCTGACGAATAGTGCCAATTTTATCGCGACGTCCGGTCAGAATTTTGTGCGGATAGGCCTGGTGGCCCACGTCCCAGATAAGCTGATCGAACGGCGTGTTATAGACGTAGTGCAGCGCCACGGTCAGCTCTACCGTGCCAAGCCCGGAGGCGAAATGGCCGCTGGAGCGGCTTACGCTGTCGAGCAGGTAGCGACGCAGCTCGTCGCACAGCTTCGGCAGGCTCTCTTTCGGCAGCAGACGTAACTCCTGGGTGGAGTCAACTAACGCCAGTGTCGGGTATTTGGCAATATCAAAACTCATCAAAGGCTCATCGAGATATATAGTTTATTTATCACGCTGGATTATATAGTCCGCTAGCGCTTCCAGTGCCGAGGTATCCAGCGATTGCGCGGCCAGTTCATTTAGCGACTGGCGGGCATCGTCTATCAGATCCCGGGCTTTACGTTGGGCTTGCTCAAGACCCAGCAGGGCGGGGTAGGTACTTTTGCCAAGCTGCTGGTCGGCACCCTGACGTTTACCCAATGTTGCAGTATCGCCCACCACATCCAGAATGTCATCCTGAACCTGGAATGCCAAACCGATACTTTCTGCGTATCTGTCCAGAATCGGCAGGGCTTTGCGCCCTTGCTCACCCGCGCTCAGCGCGCCCAGGCGAACGGCGGAACGAATAAGTGCGCCCGTTTTATGGCGATGAATACGCTCCAGCTGTTCCAGATTAACCTGACGTCCTTCCGCTTCAAGATCCAGCGCCTGTCCGCCGCACATGCCAGCCACGCCGCTGGCCATCGCCAGTTCGGAGATCATCGCCAGGCGGTCACGGTCAGCCACTTCCGCCATCGGCGCGTCGCTCAGAATCGAGAACGCCAGCGTCTGCAGGGCATCCCCCGCCAGAATGGCATTCGCCTCGCCAAACTTAATGTGGCAGGTTGGCTGACCCCGGCGCAGATCGTCATCGTCCATGGCCGGGAGATCGTCGTGGATCAGCGAATAAGCGTGGATGCACTCCACAGCGGCTGCCGGGGCGTCCAGCGTGTTATCGCTGATACCAAACATATTGCCGGTGGCGTACACCAGGAACGGGCGCAGGCGCTTTCCACCCAAGAGTGCGCCATAGTGCATGGCTTCAACCAGTGGAGTGTTCTGAAAAGGCTGTGGCGCAATAAATCGGCGCAGGGCGTCGTTGGCACGCACGACGCGCGCCTGAAGCTCGTTGGCAAAATCCATTTACTCGGCGTCCGGTGTGAAAGGCGTGGTTTTCGCGTCTTCGCTGTCGGAAAGCAGGATCTGCACGCGCTGCTCGGCCTGCTGCAGTTTGACCTGCCCCTGTCGCGCCAGCTGCACGCCACGTTCGAATTCGTTGAGCGCCTCTTCCAGCGGGAGATCGCCGCTTTCAAGACGGGTAACGATTTGCTCCAGTTCACTCAGCGCAGTTTCAAAACTGGCCGGTGCGTCGTTCTTCTTCGGCATAGTGAATTGACTCTTATATTCTCAGCCCTGATATGGTAACGGACTCGGGCGGATAAGCAAATAACGCGCAATGTGCACAGGAGCGGCGCGATGGTGGTATACTTGCGCGCCTGGATGCAGCCACGGGTGTGGGCTGCTGTACTCTTTTCCATTACAAGCCTTAATACGCTTGCCTAAGAAACATTGCCGCCATGAAGTTTATCATTAAATTGTTCCCTGAAATCACCATCAAAAGCCAATCTGTGCGTTTGCGCTTTATTAAAATTCTCACCGGGAACATTCGTAACGTATTAAAGCACTACGACGAAACCCTCGCCGTAGTGCGCCACTGGGATCATGTGGAGGTGCGCGCCAAAGACGAAAACAAACGTCAGGATATTCGCGATGCGCTGACCCGTATTCCTGGGATCCACCATATCCTGGAAGTGGAAGATGTTCCGTTCAGCGATATGCATGACATCTTCGAAAAAGCGCTGGTCCAGTACCGCGACCAGATCGAAGGCAAAACCTTCTGCGTGCGTGTGAAGCGTCGCGGTAAGCACGAATTCAGCTCTATTGAAGTGGAACGTTACGTCGGCGGCGGTTTGAACCAGCACGTTGAAACGGCGCGCGTACGTCTGACTAACCCGGACGTGACCGTGAACCTGGAGATCGAAAACGATCGCCTGCTGCTGGTAAAAGGGCGCTACGAAGGTATCGGCGGTTTCCCGATCGGCACCCAGGAAGACGTATTGTCCCTGATCTCCGGCGGGTTCGACTCCGGCGTTTCCAGCTATATGCTGATGCGTCGCGGCTGCCGCGTGCACTACTGCTTCTTCAACCTGGGCGGCGCGGCGCACGAAATCGGCGTTCGTCAGGTGGCGCATTACCTGTGGAACCGCTTCGGCAGCTCCCACCGCGTGCGTTTTGTGGCGATTAACTTCGAACCCGTGGTCGGCGAAATCCTCGAAAAAGTGGACGACGGCCAGATGGGCGTGATCCTGAAACGTATGATGGTGCGCGCGGCGTCCAAAGTCGCCGAGCGTTACGGCGTGCAGGCGCTGGTCACCGGCGAAGCGCTGGGCCAGGTCTCCAGCCAGACGCTGACCAACCTGCGTCTGATCGACAATGTGTCTGATACGCTGATCCTGCGTCCGCTGATCTCCCATGATAAAGAGCACATCATCGACCTGGCGCGCGAAATCGGCACCGAAGATTTTGCCCGTACCATGCCGGAATACTGCGGCGTGATCTCAAAAAGCCCAACGGTGAAAGCGGTGAAGGCGAAGATCGAAGCGGAAGAAGAGAACTTCGATTTCAGCATCCTGGAAAAAGTGGTGGCGGAAGCGTCCAACATTGACATCCGCGAGATTGCTCAGCAGACCGAGCAGGAAGTCGTTGAAGTTGAAACCGTAAGCGGTTTCGGCGCTAACGACGCGATTCTGGATATCCGCTCCATTGACGAGCAGGATGATAAGCCGCTGAAGGTTGAAGGCGTCGACGTGGTTTCTCTGCCGTTCTACAAGCTGAGCACGAAGTTTGGCGACCTCGATCAGAGCAAAACCTACCTGCTGTGGTGTGAGCGCGGGGTGATGAGCCGCCTGCAGGCGCTGTATCTGCGCGAGCAGGGCTTTGCGAATGTGAAGGTGTATCGTCCGTAGTGTATTGCCGGGGAGTGCGGCCTGTTGCCCTCACCCCGGCCCTCTCCCTGTGGGAGAGGGAGAACACCTATTCGTAATAATTATAAATCCCCGCCGGCATCACCAGCGATGACGCCACTTCGTACGCCTTCTCGCGCCCGACCAGCAGGTCAATAATTTTTAAGCCAAAATCAATTGCGGTGCCCGGTCCCTGGCTGGTCAGCAGGTTAACGCGCGGATCCCAGACGACGCGTTTATCCACCCAATGATCTTCCGGGATCGTGTCCTTCAGCCCCGGGAAACCGGTCATATTGCCGATGGGGAAGATGTCGTGCGGAATCAGAACCGTTCCGGCGGCAGCGCAGATGGTTGCGACGATACGCCCCGACAGATGAAACTGACGCACGGTCTCGACCAGCAGCGGGCTGTCGCGAAAACATTCCGCCCCTTTCAGGCCACCGGGCAGGACGATAATGTCGTAATCGCCGTCAGCCACCTGAACAAGCGGTGCGTCCGCCAGGATTTTCACCCCACGCGAACAGGTGACCGCGAGATTGCCGTCGCTGGCAACGCTGGCGGTGATCACCGTGATACCGCCCCGCACCATTAAGTCGATAGTAGTGACGGCTTCCATCTCTTCGCTACCAGGGGCGAGGCATACCAGTGCTGACGCGCTCATACTCATTCTCCTTACGTTTAACCTGATCGTACAGGCGGGCGTTTTCAGGGACCGCGATACCGTGCGCACGGGCGCGCTTTAGCAGATAGCCGGTGATGTAGTCGATTTCGGTGTGGCGTAACGCACGAACGTCCTGCAGCATCGAAGAGATATTTTCTGCCGTGCTATCAATCACCTGCTCGACATAATAGCGTAAATCATCCGCCGAGGTGTGCAAGCCTTCGCGCTCCACCACCGAAGCCACTTCTCCACACAGCGTCGCTATCTCCTGCGGATGGTTTTTTAGCTCGCCGTTCGGGCAGTCCCACAGCGCCGTCAGCGGGTTGATCACGCAGTTTACCGCCAGCTTGCGCCATAGCTGAGGGCGAATGTTGTTGTGCCAGGCCACGTCCGGCAACACCTTTTGCAGGACATCGGCCAGATAGCTGTAATCGCCGTCCTGCTCGCGGGCCGGACCGATATGCGTCACGCCGCTGGCGACATGCACGATGATATTGCCGTCGCGACGTGCAGCGTGCGTGGTGGTCGCCATCAGCATGGGCTGTGGAACGCTTTGCAACTCGTCAAGTGTCCCCATGCCGTTATGCAGCAGCAGAATGGGGGACGTGGGGGGGAGCTGCGCGGCCAATGTCTTTACCGCATCCGAGACCTGCCACGCCTTGAGCGTCACCAGCAGCAGGTCGCTTTGCGCGAGGAAATCAGGATCGTTCGCGGTGAGAGATTCGTTAAAAATGCTTCCGTCTTCACCTATCAGATTAACGCTGCAATAGGGCTGGGGCACGCGCAGCCAGCCCTGAACCTCATGTCCGTGCTTGCACAGTGCGGTCAGCCACAGCTGGCCAAGCGCTCCGCATCCGAGCACCGTAATTTTCATTGTTCCTCCTCACCTGCAACTGCGCCAGGTGTTACAGCTTAATTATACAGCTAAGCTTCTGTTGAGTTATGCCTCGTAGCGGGTATTATGCAACGCAACAAAAGTGAAGGGAGAAGAAAAGATGCCATCTTTCGATATTGTTTCCGAAGTTGATATCCAGGAAGTTCGCAACGGCGTTGAGAACGCAACCCGCGAAGTTGAGTCACGTTTCGATTTTCGTGGCGTTGAGGCGTCGTTTGAGCTGAACGACGCAAATAAGACCATTAAAGTGCTGAGCGAGTCAGATTTCCAGGTGAATCAGCTGCTCGACATTCTGCGTGCCAAGCTGTTAAAACGCGGCATTGAAGGAACGTCTCTCGATGTACCGGACGAGTTTGTGCACAGCGGTAAAAACTGGTTTGTGGAAGCGAAGCTGAAGCAGGGCATTGAGAGCGCGGTGCAGAAGAAGATCGTTAAGCTCATCAAAGACAGCAAGCTGAAGGTGCAGGCGCAGATCCAGGGCGAAGAAATTCGCGTGACCGGCAAATCTCGTGATGACCTCCAGTCGGTGATGGCGCTGGTGCGCGGCGGGGATCTGGGACAGCCGTTCCAGTTCAAAAACTTCCGCGATTAAGACAGAAAAGCCCGGTTCAACCGGGCTTTTTTTCAGGCTTTGAGCGCCTGCTCG
This sequence comes from Enterobacter chuandaensis, assembly GCF_003594915.1. GTDB lineage: Bacteria > Pseudomonadota > Gammaproteobacteria > Enterobacterales > Enterobacteriaceae > Enterobacter > Enterobacter chuandaensis. The sequence goes on along the minus strand of NZ_QZCS01000002.1, from coordinate 375,211 downwards.
ACCTCAAAGCGGTTCGTCACTTTGCTGTCTATTTTGACATAAGCGCTGCGCTCTTCCGGGACAATGAGCACCTCTGTCACGCCCTCTCTTGCTTCCAGACGCTGCTTCAGCGCATCGCTGATTTCTACATCATCCGGGATTTCTACCCGCAGGCTGCTTACGTAGCGCGGCTCTTTCATGGTGCTGGCGACCATCAGCCAGATTGTTGCCAGCAGCGCGCCTGCAAGAAACACGGTTTGTGAATCAAACAGACCGTCGACCCAGCCGCCGAGCGACCCGCCGATCGCCACGCCGAGGAACTGGCTGGTGGAGTAAATGCCCATCGCCGTGCCTTTGTAACCGGCCGGAGACTCTTTGCTGATAAGCGAAGGCAGCAGCGCTTCCATCAGGTTAAACGCCAGGAAGAACAGCTGTACGCCTGCCACCAGCTCCCAGAAGTGCGGGCCGGAGCCCCAGAGCACGATCTCGGCAATCAGCAACAGCGCCACGCAGCCAATGAAGACGCGCTTCATTTTGCGCTTCACTTCGGCATAGATGATGAACGGCACCACGGAGACAAACGAAATCAGCATCGTTACCAGATAGATTTTCCAGTGCTCAGCCGCCGGGAAACCCGCCGCGGCAAGCTGGCCGGGCAGGGCGACAAAGGTCGACATCAGCAGAATGTGCAGACACATGATGCCGAAGTTCAGCTTCAGCAGGCGCGGTTCAACCAGCACTTTGCTGAAGCAGCCCTTCACCATGCCGGATTCACGGTTCAGAACGTGATTTTTGCTGTCCGGCACAACCCAAAGCGTTAGCGCGATCCCGATGGTCGCCAGCACGGCAATCATCCAGAACAGGGCGTGCAGGCCGAGCGTGTGGGTAATAATCGGGCCCAGCACCATCGCAATGGCGAAGGTGACGCCAAAACTGACGCCGATAAAGGCCATCGCCTTCGTACGGTTCTGCTCGCGGGTGAGGTCTGACAGCAGCGCCATGACGGCAGCGGCAATCGCGCCGGAACCCTGTAAGGCGCGGCCAAGAATAATGCCCCAGATAGAGTGGGAGAGGGCGGCAATGACGCTGCCAAGAACAAAAATAAGCAGACCGCCGACAATCAGCGGTTTTCGGCCAACGCGATCCGAGAGCAGGCCAAACGGGATCTGGAAGACCGCCTGCGCCAGACCGTAGATGCCGATCGCGAGCCCAATCAGCGCCTCGCTGGCTCCCTGCAACGCCATGCCGTACGTGGTCAGAACAGGCAGGACCATAAACATGCCAAGCATCCGTAGCGAGAAGACAGTCCCTAAGCCCCAGGTCGCGCGGAGCTCGCCTGGCGTCATTTTATAATCGTTCATTACCACCTCAGTTCAAAAGCAGGCCATAGTGTAGTGCGGGGAAGGGGCGGGGTAAATAAAGGCTTATTTAACAAATATTACATGCGTTATTAATAGATTTAGTGAATAAAAAAGGGTGCCGAAGCACCCTTTTTAGACCTGATTTGGCTTACCAGACGTAAGTCAGCAGGTTATGTGAATCCGGCACCATGAAGTCCACGGACATCATCACGGACAGCGAAGTGATGGCAACGATAGAGAACACAAACAGCTTGCGCGCCCAGACTTTGTCATCTTCCACTTTGTATCCGCGCAGCGCCATACCGAGCCACCAGACGCTCACCGCAGCGGCAACCGCCAGATATTTGTATCCAGCGTAGCCACCCAGAGAGAGCATCAGCGTTGCCACGGCAAAGGCGATGATGTAGAGAGTGATGTGGTTCTTGGCAACCGAAATGCCCTTCACGACCGGCAGAACCGGGATGTTCGCTGCCTGATAATCCTTAAAGCGGAAAATCGCGATGGCATAGGAGTGCGGCATCTGCCACAGGCTAAAGATAGCCAGCAGGATCAGCGCGCCGCTGTCGAACTCGTTCGTGACCGCGCAGTAGCCAATCACCGGCGGCGCAGCGCCGGAGAGAGAACCAATCAGCGTGCCGTAGACGGAGTGACGTTTCATATACAGGCTGTAGATGCCCACATACACCACGAACCCCATCACCCCCAGCCAGCAGGCCAGCGGGTTAGCACCAAACCACAGCAGCATAAAGCCAGCAATACCCAGCAAGGTGGCGTACACCAGCGAGACGGAAGGGGCGATCAGGCCTTTAACCAGCACCCGATTTTTGGTCCTTTCCATCTTCTTGTCGATATCCATGTCGATGTAGTTGTTAAATACACAACCGGACGCAACAACCAGTGACACACCGACCAGCGTAGAGATAAAGAGGGCGTAATCAATGCTGCCCTTAGAGGCCAGCAGGAACCCTCCAATCACGGAGATCAGGTTGCCAAAGATGATGCCTGGTTTCGTTACTTGCAGGTATTGCTTAAACATACTCGCCGCTCTTAGTGAACCATCATGTTGTAGTTGAGGTTCCACATAATCCAGATGGAACCGACTACCAGGATAGCGATGATAATCACGGTAAAGATAAAGGCCGTCATGTTCCAGCCTTCATCGGACTTGGTGTTCATGTGCAGGAAGCAAACCAGATGCACCAGAATCTGAATCACCGCGGTCACCAGGATTGCTCCCAGGATAACCGGCTTGGACGCAGAACCGCTCATCACCATCCAGAACGGGATCACCGTCAGGATGATCGACAGGATGAAACCTGTCATGTAGGTTTTTACGCTGCCGTGGGAAGCGCCATGATCGTTAGAATGACTCATTACATCGCCCCCATCAGATAGACAACAGAGAACACGCAGATCCACACCACGTCCAGGAAGTGCCAGAACAGGCTCAGGCACATGATACGGGTACGGTTAGTGCTGGTCAGGCCGCGACGGGAGATCTGGAACATCAGAACTGCCATCCAGATCAGACCTGAAGTCACGTGCAGACCGTGGGTACCCACCAGCGCGAAGAACGCGGACAGGAAGCCACTGCGATCCGGGCCGAAGCCCTCCATGATCAGGTGATGGAATTCATAGATTTCCATCCCGATAAAGCCAGCACCAAACAGCCAGGTCAACGCCAGCCAGGAGACAACCTGGCTCTTGTTGTTTTTGTACATGGCGATAGCCGCCATGCCGTAGGTGATGGAGCTGAATAACAGCAGTGCGGTTTCAACCAGAACGAACGGCAGTTCAAAAATGTCCTTGCCGGTTGGGCCGCCCGCTGTGCCGTTCACCAGAACGGCATAGGTCGCGAACAGACAGCAGAACAGAATGCAGTCGCTCATCAGGTAGATCCAGAAACCGAAGACTTTGGTCGGTCCCGTATCGTGGTGCGCATGCTCATGCGCGTGGGCAGTTGAGTGCGCCAGAGTATCAGTTGCCATTTTTCAGCCCCGCTTTAGAAATCTCGTCGAAATGCTGATTTTCCAGCTTTTCAACTTCACGGACTGGTACGTAGTAGTCCACGTCCTCGTCAAAGCTCTTCACAATCCAGCTGATTACGATGCCAGCGAAGCCAACAATCGCCATCCACCAGATGTGCCAGATCATTGCGAAACCAAATACCGTTGCGAAAGCGGCAATCACGATGCCCGCCGCGCTGTTTTTCGGCATATGGATCTCTTCGTAATGCTCAGGTTGCTTGTACGCTTCACCTTTTTCTTTCATTTCCCAGAATGCATCACGCTCGTGAATGTGCGGCACTACGGCAAAGTTATAGAACGGCGGTGGAGAAGAGGTCGCCCACTCCAGCGTACGGCCACCCCATGGGTCACCGGTCAGGTCGCGGTTCAGGTTACGGTCACGGATAGACACGTAGTACTGAATCAGCTGGCACAGAATACCGCAGGCAATCAGCGCTGCACCGCCCGCTGCAACCATCAGCATTGGGTGGAACTGCGGATCGATCTGCTGGCTCAGACGACGGGTCATACCCATGAAGCCCAGCACGTACAGCGGCATAAACGCCACGAAGAAGCCGATGATCCAGAACCAGAACGCGCGTTTACCCCATTTTTCGTTCAGCGTGAAGCCGAACGCTTTTGGCCACCAGTAGGTCACACCAGCGAAGCAGCCGAAGACCACGCCACCGATGATAACGTTATGGAAGTGCGCAATCAGGAACAGACTGTTGTGCAGAACGAAGTCAGCACCTGGTACCGCCAGCAGTACGCCGGTCATCCCACCTACGGAGAAGGTTACGATGAAGCCGATGGTCCACAGCATTGCTGAGTGGAACACGATACGGCCCTGGTACATGGTGAACAGCCAGTTGAAGATCTTCACCCCGGTAGGGATGGCGATAATCATGGTGGTGATACCGAAGAAGGCGTTTACGTTCGCGCCCGCACCCATGGTGAAGAAGTGGTGCAGCCAAACGATGAACGACAGAACGGTAATACACACGGTTGCCCACACCAGAGAGGTGTAACCAAACAGACGCTTACGCGAGAAGGTTGCCGCGATTTCGGAGAACACACCGAAGACAGGCAGAACCAGAATGTACACTTCCGGGTGACCCCAGGCCCAAATCAGGTTGATGTACATCATCATGTTGCCACCCATATCATTCGTGAAGAAATGGGTGCCCAGGTAGCGGTCCAGGGTCAGCAGCGCGATGGTGACGGTCAGAATTGGGAACGACGCGATAATCAGTACGTTGGCGCACAGAGATGCCCAGGTAAATACCGGCATCTTGAACATCGTCATACCAGGTGCACGCATCTTCAGGATGGTCACGAAGAAGTTGATACCGGTCAGGGTAGTACCGACACCGGAGAGCTGAAGCGCCCAAATCCAGTAGTCAACGCCTACACCCGGACTGTACTCAATTCCTGACAGCGGCGGGTACGCCAGCCAGCCGGTCTGTGCGAATTCGCCCACGCCCAGTGACAGGTTAACCAGGATAACGCCGACAACCGTGAACCAGAAGCTCAGGTTGTTCAGGAACGGGAACGCGACGTCGCGCGCGCCAATTTGCAGCGGAACGACAACGTTCATCAGACCGATTACCAGCGGCATCGCCACGAAGAAGATCATGATAACGCCGTGGGCGGTAAAGATCTGATCGTAGTGGTGCGGTGGCAGGAAGCCGGCTTCGCCCGCAGACGCAAGTGCCTGCTGGCTACGCATCATGATCGCATCCGCAAAGCCACGAATTAACATGACGATACCGACGATGCAGTACATGATACCGAGTTTTTTGTGGTCAACCGAAGTCAGCCACTCATTCCACAGGTAGCTCCACTTACCGAAGTAAGTGATAAGGCCAACTAAGGCCGCGCCACCAATGATAATTGCAGCCACCGTAACCATAATAATCGGTTCATGGTAGGGCACTGCATCCAGTGTCAATTTTCCGAACATTTTCTTCCTCGGCCCCTTAGTGAGCGGTTTCCGCGTGGCTCATGTCCATGCCTTCCATACCTTCATGCGCGCTGTGCTCGCCTTCAGGCTGGGTCATGTCCATGCTCATACCGTGGTCCATAAATTTGCCAATAACGTCTTTGAACAAATCTGGTTTCACGTTAGAGAAGTACTCCACCTTGTTGTATTCGCTAGGTGCAGCCACTTTTTCGAACGCCGCCATGTCAGACATGGTGTTTGGAGACTGCTTCGCTTTCTCAACCCACTGGTCGAAAGCGGCACGGTCCGGCGTCGCGATAGCTTTGAACTTCATACCTGAGAAGCCCGGGCCGCTATAGCTGGCGGAGATACCATCGTAGGTGCCTGCTTCATTCGCGATCAGATGCAGGTTGGTCTGCATACCGGCCATCGCGTAAATCTGGCTACCCAGACGTGGGATGAAGAAGGAGTTCATTACGGAGTTGGAGGTCACTTTGAACTGAACCGGAGTGTTCGCCGGGAAGGCGATTTCATTCACGGTAGCAATGCCCTGCTCTGGGTAGATGAAGAACCATTTCCAGTCCATGGAGACCACTTCAATGGTAATCGGTTTTTCATCGTGAACCAGCGGCTTGCTTGGCTCAAGTGCGTGAGTGGTTTTCCAGGTCAGTACGGCAAGGAACAGGATGATCAGAATAGGTACCGTCCAGACCACAGCTTCCACTTTATTGGAGTGTGACCAGTTAGGGCTATACTTCGCATCTTTATTGCTCGCACGATACTTCCAGGCGAAACCAACAGCCATCAAAATGGCAGGAATAACCACAATCAACATCAGGCCAAAAGCCGTCAATATCAGTGAACGTTGTTCCAGTCCAATCTGTCCTTTGGGGTCTAGTAGTGCAGAATCACAGCCACTGAGTAATACAGTGCCTGCGAATAATGACAACCATCCCAAACTTTTATTGTATTTCCTGAGTCTCATTTAACGACCTCAATTCCACGGGAGTCTGGTGGCGTTTAAAGTGTGCGGGCATTTTACGGGAAGGTTACATTACTGTAAACATCATTAGGCCTGTGTCAGGAAGGTGTTACCGGGTTCTGCCGCACGTGTCACAAGTGTTGCAAATTATGTCGGTTTTTATGACCGAAGCCGCATGGCATGGGCTTTATAACGAAAGGACCCCCAAGCATACCCTAAAAGGGGCAATTGGTATAACCATTGTTAAAAATAAACAAAAAATTAACAATTAATTATCAATAAAAAGACATCTAAAAAACGAAAAATCAAACTTTCCACTGCTGAATCGTTTAATGAAAAATAGCGTTTTGGAATTGGCTCCAATAATTTCCAAAACCTATCCCGCACAAAACAACAAATATTTTTTTTAGCGGTTGGTGGCTATTTCACCGTTATAATTTCGGTTGGTGATTACAACGGGAAATAACCTTTCGTTTTTTCTTCAGGTCATCTGCGTTTTACGCAACGCCATGAAATCGAGCAGACCGCCGGTCAGGATCCCGGCGATGGCCAGCAGGGCTCCGACATCCAGCAGAAGGGCTTCTGGAGGGAGCGCCAGGGACGTGCTGGCATTAATAATGAGCACCACAAGCCAGAGCGCCAGCGCGCCGCAGCCCGCCATTAACAGACGTAACGCAAAACGGTAAGCGCGGTGATATTCAGTGCGCGGCATAAAGTGTTCGGTACGCTGGGTATATTCCAGCGTCTGGCGACACACCAGCAACAATAAAATCCCCGGCACGGCAGCCGCGACCGAGAAGAGATAAAACGTTGGCCAGCCGTGAGCTTCCACAAACCAGCCGGCAATCGGTCCGACGTACACGCGGCCAACGGCCGAGAGCGCCGAGAGCAGCGCGAACTGCGTGGCGGAAAACGATTTATTGCACAGGGTCATCAGCAGGGCGACAAATGCCGCCGTTCCCATGCCGCCACAGAGATTTTCAAAGAACACCGCCGCAGCCATGCTGAACATATGTTTGTCAGTAACCGACAGCAGCCAGTAGCCCGCGTTAGATGCGCCCTGCAGGATGCCGAAGATCAGCAGCGCGCGGAAAAGCGTCAGGCGCTGCATCAATACGCCGCCGTAAAGCGCGCCGACGATGGTCGCAAACAGCCCCAGCGTTTTATTCACCACACCCACTTCACCGGCGTCAAAACCGACGCCGCGGATCAGGAAGGTGGTGGTCAGGCTCATGGCAAAAGCATCGCCCAGCTTATAAAGGACGATGAGCAGCAGAATCAGCCAGGCATTGTTGCGGCCAAAGAAGTCACGCAGCGGTTCGGCGACGGCCTGCTCCAGCGAGCGGGGAACCGGGATGACGTCACTCGGTTCGGGAGCAAACAGGGTCGCGATAATGCAGGGGATCAGCAGGGCGGCCATCAGCCAGTACATGCCCTGCCAGCCGAGGTAACGGTCGGCCAGCCACAGCGCCAGCCCGCCGGAGACCAGCATCCCGAGGCGATAGCCCAGCACGCTGATGGCCGCACCGGCACCGCGTTCTTCCGCAGATAACACGTCCGTCTTCCAGGCATCGAACACGATATCCTGTGAAGCGGAGCAGAAGGCAATCACCACCGCAAGCGCGGCCATCCAGCGAAGCTGTGTGGTCGGCTCAAGAAAGCCCATCCCCGCGATCGCCAGCAGCAGCATGACCTGCGTCATTACTAACCAGCCGCGACGACGTCCCAGGAACGGTGGCGTGTAGCGATCCATGACCGGCGACCACAGGAACTTAAAGACATAGGCCTGACCGACAAGCGAGAAGAAACCAATGGTTTTAAGATCGATGTTCTCGACCGTCATCCATGCCTGAAGCGTGCCGGAAGTGAGCGCAAGGGGTAAACCGGAGGCAAAGCCGAGGATCAGCAGAATCGCTGATTTCGGTTGCTGGAAAATGCGTAAGTAATGGCTGGACATGTTCTTATAAAACTGACCCGGCCAGGAACCGGGTCAGCGAGCGGGATTAACGCGCGTTCTGCTTGATGAAGTCGTGGATGCTGGTGTCCTGCGCCATATCGGCGATGGTGTCAGTCAGCACGCTATTCACGGCGTTAGCAATGTTCTGGTTGGAGGCCTGGAACGCGCCTTCAACGGAGTAGCTGGCGCGGTAGTTTTTGGTCATCTTGTTGCCGTTCTTCGCGGTGGCAATGATGGCGATATCCGCTTTGGTCGCAATGTTGTAGCGCACGTTGCCCTGAGACACGTCAGCGTACAGGTTGTTAACGATGATCTGCAGATCAACCGCACCGCTTGGGCCAATCATGTAGCCGCGAGCGGTCATTTGCTTCTCAAGCACTTCCTGCAGCAGGAAGCGCAGGTCGCGGGACGCGGTCAGCGTTACCTGCTGGTTATCGCGGGTCACTTTTGCCAGCGCCTGGTCCTGACGCTGATCGGCACCGTTAATACTCACAGTGACGCCCATCAGGCTAGGGTCCTGCTGAGGCAGGGTGATTTTTGGTGAAACATCAATGGTGGTAGGCGGGGTAGCGCAGCCTGCCAGCATAAAAAGGGCTACCAACGGAAAGAAGAGTTTTTTTAACATTTTCAGGTTCTCAACGAATCGTAAGCATTAAAGAGAGAAAAATTGCCGCCATCATAACATCGACTACGGCCAGGGGAAGTGGTCAACGCATGTAAATTCATCGTCTTGTCTGAAAACTGACCAGCTCATCCTTTTTCTCCTCCCGCGAGTGACGAAAGGTATGAGTCTCACAGGGAACTTCATTCGTTTGAATGAGAAAATCAGACGAAAGCTAAATATTTGTTGTCAAGGTGTAATGGAAACGGTAAAAGCGGCTAATATTTAAAGGGATGGGTGACATCTCAGCGTTGTCGGAGGAGTAATTTCATGATGATACGTGAACAGATAGAAGAAAAATTAAGGGCAGCGTTCAACCCTGTGTTCCTCGAAGTCGTCGACGAAAGCTATCGTCATAACGTGCCGGCAGGTTCTGAAAGCCACTTTAAAGTGGTTCTGGTTAGCGATCGCTTCACGGGAGAACGTTTCCTGAACCGACACCGCCTGATCTACAGCACCTTGACGGAAGAACTCTCCACAACCGTGCATGCGCTGGCACTGCATACCTACACCATTAAGGAATGGGAAGGTTTGCAGGATACGGTTTTCGCGTCGCCGCCTTGTCGCGGTGCAGGCACCATCGCCTGATAAATCGGATTTGCAACGGCTGGAGCTTTTCCAGTATGTTGCTTACAGATTTCCTCAAAACGGCCTCCGGGCCGTTTTGTTTTGTCTGAGTTTTGAGCGGATGGTGCGATTTTAAGGCTAAAAATAGCCTTAAAGTGTGAAAAAAGCCGCAGCAACATGCCCCAACCGTTCTCGACTCACCTAAGTGATGCCGCTATAATGCCGCGTCTTAATGAATGTCTTCGGGATGATTCTGGCGACAGGGAATGTGAATCTGCACTAAGAGAGCATCCCGGTATAACAGACAGATTCAGAGTTGACCGAGCACTGTGATTTTTTTGAGGTAACAAGATGCAAGTTTCAGTTGAAACCACTCAAGGCCTTGGCCGCCGTGTAACGATTACTATCGCTGCTGACAGCATCGAAACTGCTGTGAAAAGCGAGCTGGTCAACGTAGCAAAAAAAGTACGTATTGACGGCTTCCGTAAGGGCAAAGTACCAATGAATGTTGTTGCTCAGCGTTATGGCGCTTCCGTGCGTCAGGATGTGCTGGGTGAACTGATGAGCCGCAACTTTATCGACGCGATCATCAAAGAAAAAATCAATCCGGCCGGCGCGCCAAACTACGTGCCAGGCGAATACAAACTGGGTGAAGACTTCACTTACTCCGTAGAGTTCGAAGTGTACCCGGAAGTTGAGCTGAAAGGTCTGGAATCTATCGAAGTTGAAAAACCGATCGTTTCCGTCACTGACGAAGACGTTGACGGCATGCTGGATACCCTGCGTAAGCAGCAGGCGAACTGGAAAGAGAAAGAAGGCGCTGTTGACGCGGAAGACCGCGTAACCATCGACTTCACCGGTTCTGTAGACGGCGAAGAGTTCGAAGGCGGCAAAGCGTCTGACTTCGTACTGGCAATGGGCCAGGGTCGTATGATCCCAGGCTTCGAAGACGGCATCAAAGGCCACAAAGCGGGCGAAGAGTTCACCATCGACGTGACCTTCCCTGAAGAGTACCACGCTGAAAACCTGAAAGGTAAAGCAGCGAAGTTCGTCATCAACCTGAAGAAAGTTGAAGAGCGCGAACTGCCAGAACTGACTGAAGAATTCATCAAGCGTTTCGGCGTGGAAGATGGTTCTGTTGCAGGCCTGCGTACCGAAGTGCGTAAGAACATGGAGCGCGAGCTGAACGGTGCTGTGCGTAACCGTGTGAAATCTCAGGCGATTGAAGGTCTGGTGAAAGCCAACGAAATCGACGTTCCTGCTGCCCTGATTGACAGCGAAATCGACGTTCTGCGCCGTCAGGCTGCACAGCGCTTCGGTGGCAACCAGCAGCAAGCGATGGAACTGCCGCGCGAGCTGTTTGAAGAGCAAGCGAAACGCCGCGTTGTTGTTGGCCTGCTGCTGGGCGAAGTGATTCGTACCCACGAGCTGAAAGCTGACGAAGAGCGTGTGAAAGGCCTGATCGAAGAGATGGCTTCTGCATACGAAGATCCATCAGAAGTGATCGAGTTCTACGGTAAGAACAAAGAGCTGATGGACAACATGCGCAACGTCGCACTGGAAGAGCAGGCTGTTGAAGCGGTACTGGCGAAAGCGAAAGTGACCGAAAAAGCGACCTCTTTCAACGAACTGATGAACCAGCAGGCGTAATTTCGCCCTAACGGTTTAAAGTTTGAACAAAAAACCCGTTGCCCTCCGGCGACGGGTTTTTTTTATCGCTGCTTTAGTTCTGGAAGGGTGCTAAAACGCCCTTTCAGTGTTAGCGTTACAACAAAAGGTTGTTATGCTTGAAATAGGGCGTGGCGAACCCCATAAGTATGTAATCACGATGATTGAGACTGGCTGATAATCCGTCCATAAGGTTACAATCAGCACAGCAGGTGTTTTCAATTTTGAACCAGGAGACGGAAATGTCATACAGTGGCGAACGAGATAACTTTGCACCCCATATGGCGCTGGTGCCGATGGTTATTGAACAGACCTCACGCGGTGAGCGTTCTTTCGATATCTATTCCCGTCTGCTCAAGGAACGCGTTATCTTTCTGACCGGCCAGGTAGAAGACCATATGGCTAACCTGATCGTGGCGCAGATGCTGTTCCTGGAAGCGGAAAACCCGGAAAAAGACATTTACCTGTACATCAACTCGCCGGGCGGTGTGATTACGGCGGGCATGTCCATTTATGACACCATGCAATTCATCAAGCCTGATGTCAGCACTATCTGCATGGGGCAGGCTGCATCCATGGGGGCGTTCCTGTTAACCGCAGGGGCGAAAGGTAAGCGTTTCTGCCTGCCTAACTCCCGCGTGATGATTCACCAGCCGCTGGGTGGTTACCAGGGGCAGGCGACGGATATTGAAATCCACGCCCGCGAAATTCTGAAAGTAAAAGCGCGCATGAATGAACTTATGGCGCAGCATACAGGTCAATCTCTTGAGCAGATCGAGCGCGATACCGAGCGCGATCGCTTCCTCTCTGCTCCAGAGGCAGTTGAGTACGGCTTAGTCGACTCCGTATTGACCCATCGTAATTGATGCCCGCGACGCGAGCGTGCCGCTATACTAAGGTAGGGCGGCACACTGCCTGAGCGCAGTTCGCGTCTGAAAATGGCATTTGCGTCGTCATGTGCGGCACAAAGAACTTAAAAAGAGGTTTGGACTCATGACAGATAAACGCAAAGATGGTTCGGGCAAACTGCTGTACTGCTCTTTTTGCGGCAAAAGCCAGCATGAAGTGCGTAAACTGATTGCCGGGCCGTCCGTGTATATCTGCGACGAATGTGTCGATTTATGTAACGACATCATTCGCGAAGAGATTAAAGAAGTTGCGCCGCACCGTGAGCGTAGCGCACTGCCAACGCCGCATGAGATTCGTCATCACCTTGACGACTATGTCATCGGTCAGGAGCAGGCGAAGAAAGTGCTGGCGGTGGCGGTGTATAACCACTACAAACGTCTGCGTAATGGCGACACCAGCAATGGCGTAGAACTGGGCAAAAGTAACATCCTGCTGATCGGGCCGACTGGCTCCGGTAAAACGCTGCTGGCTGAAACCCTGGCGCGCCTGCTGGATGTTCCGTTTACCATGGCGGATGCCACCACCCTGACCGAAGCCGGTTATGTGGGTGAAGACGTTGAAAATATCATCCAGAAACTGCTGCAGAAGTGCGATTACGACGTTCAGAAAGCACAGCGCGGGATTGTTTATATTGATGAGATCGACAAGATCTCCCGTAAGTCAGACAACCCGTCTATTACCCGTGACGTATCCGGTGAAGGCGTTCAGCAGGCACTGCTGAAGCTGATCGAAGGCACGGTGGCTGCTGTTCCGCCGCAGGGTGGGCGTAAACATCCGCAGCAGGAGTTCCTGCAGGTTGATACCTCCAAGATCCTGTTTATCTGTGGTGGTGCGTTTGCCGGTCTGGATAAAGTCATTTCCCACCGTGTTGAAACCGGCTCCGGCATTGGTTTTGGCGCAACGGTGAAGGCGAAGTCCGAGAAAGCCAATGAAGGTGAGCTGCTGTCGCAGGTTGAACCTGAAGATCTGATCAAGTTTGGTCTGATTCCTGAGTTCATTGGTCGTCTGCCGGTTGTGGCAACGCTGAATGAACTGAGCGAAGAGGCGCTGATTCAGATCCTGAAAGAGCCGAAAAATGCGCTGACCAAGCAGTATCAGGCGCTGTTCAATCTCGAAGGCGTCGATCTGGAATTCCGTGATGAAGCGCTGGATGCTATTGCCAAGAAAGCGATGATTCGTAAAACCGGCGCGCGCGGCCTGCGCTCTATCGTTGAAGCGGCGCTCCTCGACACCATGTACGATCTGCCATCTATGGAAGACGTTGAGAAAGTGGTGATTGACGAGTCCGTGATCAGCGGCCAAACCAAGCCGCTGCTGATTTACGGTAAACCGGAAGCCCAGCAGGCATCTGGCGAATAATTCACCAAATCATACAAGCAGTTAATCAAAAAGGGGGGATTTTATCTCCCCTTTACTTTTTCCGTATTCATAGCGTTGAATGTGTGGGAAACATCCCCATATACTGGATACATGTTAATGGTTGTGTGAAGCACAGTTACATGACCAGTTTACCTGGCGGACACTAAACTAAGAGAGAGCTCTATGAATCCTGAGCGTTCTGAACGCATTGAAATCCCCGTATTGCCGTTGCGCGATGTGGTGGTTTATCCGCACATGGTCATACCCTTATTTGTAGGGCGGGAAAAATCTATCCGTTGCCTCGAAGCCGCCATGGATCATGATAAAAAAATCATGTTGGTGGCGCAGAAAGAAGCATCAACGGATGAGCCGGGTGTAAACGATCTTTTCACCGTCGGGACCGTGGCCTCTATTTTGCAGATGCTGAAACTGCCTGACGGCACCGTGAAGGTGCTGGTCGAAGGCCTGCAGCGTGCGCGTATTACCACCCTGTCAGACGATGGCGAACACTTCTCTGCGAAGGCAGAGTACCTTGATTCGCCTGAGCTTGATGAGCGCGAGCAGGAAGTGCTGGTGCGCACCGCGATTAGCCAGTTCGAAGGCTATATCAAGCTGAACAAGAAAATCCCACCAGAAGTGCTGACGTCGCTGAACAGCATCGACGATCCTGCGCGTCTGGCGGACACCATCGCTGCACACATGCCGCTGAAGCTGGCTGACAAACAGTCCGTACTGGAAATGTCCGACGTCAACGAACGTCTGGAATACCTGATGGCGATGATGGAGTCTGAAATCGATCTGCTGCAGGTTGAGAAGCGTATTCGCAACCGCGTGAAAAAGCAGATGGAGAAATCCCAGCGTGAGTACTATCTGAATGAGCAAATGAAGGCCATTCAGAAAGAGCTGGGCGAGATGGACGATGCGCCGGACGAAAACGAAGCGCTGAAGCGTAAGATCGACGCGGCGAAGATGCCGAAAGAGGCGAAAGAGAAAGCCGAAGCAGAATTGCAGAAGCTGAAAATGATGTCTCCGATGTCGGCAGAAGCGACCGTCGTGCGCGGCTACATTGAGTGGATGGTGCAGGTTCCGTGGAATGCCCGCAGCAAGGTCAAGAAAGACCTGCGTCAGGCTCAGGAGATCCTCGATACCGACCACTACGGTCTGGAACGCGTGAAAGACCGCATTCTTGAGTACCTCGCGGTACAAAGCCGTGTGAACAAAATTAAAGGCCCAATTCTGTGCCTGGTTGGGCCGCCGGGGGTAGGTAAAACCTCTCTGGGTCAGTCCATCGCTAAAGCGACCGGACGTAAGTATATCCGTATGGCGCTGGGTGGCGTACGCGATGAAGCGGAAATCCGCGGTCACCGCCGTACCTACATCGGTTCTATGCCGGGTAAACTGATTCAGAAGATGGCGAAAGTGGGGGTTAAAAACCCGCTGTTCCTGCTCGATGAGATCGACAAAATGTCTTCGGACATGCGTGGCGATCCGGCGTCTGCACTGCTGGAAGTGCTTGATCCAGAACAGAACGTGGCGTTCAGCGATCACTACCTGGAAGTGGACTACGACCTGAGCGATGTGATGTTCGTGGCGACCTCCAACTCCATGAACATTCCGGCACCGCTGCTGGACCGTATGGAAGTGATTCGTCTCTCCGGCTATACCGAAGACGAGAAGCTGAACATTGCTAAACAGCACCTGCTGCCGAAACAGATTGAGCGTAACGCGCTGAAAGCCAACGAGCTGACCGTCGAGGACAGCGCGATTATCGGCATCATTCGCTACTACACCCGTGAAGCGGGCGTGCGTAGCCTTGAGCGTGAAATCTCTAAACTGTGCCGAAAAGCGGTGAAACAGCTGCTGCTGGATAAGAGCCTGAAACACATCGTGATTAACGGCGACAATCTGCATGCGTACCTGGGCGTTCAGCGCTTCGACTATGGCCGCGCGGATAACGAAAACCGCGTGGGTCAGGTGACCGGTCTGGCATGGACGGAAGTGGGCGGCGATCTGCTGACCATCGAAACCGCCTGTGTACCGGGCAAAGGCAAGCTGACCTACACCGGCTCGCTGGGTGAAGTGATGCAGGAGTCCATCCAGGCGGCGCTGACCGTGGTGCGCGCGCGCGCGGAAAAACTGGGTATCAACCCGGATTTCTACGAAAAACGCGACATTCACGTTCACGTTCCGGAAGGGGCGACGCCGAAAGATGGCCCGAGCGCGGGTATTGCCATGTGTACCGCTCTGGTCTCCTGTCTGACGGGTAACCCGGTGCGTGCCGACGTGGCAATGACCGGTGAAATCACCCTGCGTGGTCAGGTTCTGCCAATCGGCGGGTTAAAAGAAAAACTGCTGGCGGCACACCGCGGTGGGATCAAAACCGTATTGATCCCTTACGAAAACAAACGCGATCTGGAAGAGATTCCGGACAACGTGATTGCCGATCTGCAGATCCATCCTGTTAAGCGAATTGAGGAAGTTCTCAGTCTCGCACTGCAGAATGAACCCTCCGGAATGCAGGTTGTAACCGCAAAATAGTGACCTCGCGCAAAGAGCGTCAATAAAAACAAGGCTGGTAAGTCATTTCGCACTTGCCAGCCTTTTTTTGTATAGCTAATTTAGATTGCTGATTAGGTCAGCCATCAACAACGGGTGTTGTAAGGTCATGGCAGGCCTGATATAACTGCTGCGCGGTCGCGTTGTGAAGGATTCAGGCGCGATATAAATTATAAAGAGAGGAAGAGAACAGTGAATAAATCTCAACTGATTGACAAAATTGCTGCTGGTGCTGATATTTCTAAAGCTGCAGCTGGACGTGCGTTAGATGCATTAATTGCTTCTGTTACTGAATCTCTGCAGGCTGGGGACGACGTTGCACTGGTAGGCTTCGGTACTTTTGCTGTTAAAGAGCGTGCTGCCCGTACTGGCCGCAACCCTCAGACCGGTAAAGAGATCACCATTGCTGCTGCTAAAGTGCCGGGTTTCCGTGCAGGTAAAGCGCTGAAAGACGCAGTAAACTGATTGCTTTCCCGTTTCAGGGAAGCCGGATAGTACAAGGGCGCATCATTTGATGTGCCTTTTTTGTTTGTCCAGACCTGATTTGTGCGAGTTTATGCGAGTTGTGGGCTGACAATCGCCCCGTTTTCTTGTCACAATACGCCTTTACGCGCGACGGGCAGGATTTTCCGTCAGCGTCAGGTAACCAGTCACCTACAGCGGAGTGTTGTTACACCATGATGGACAGCTTACGCACGGCTGCTAACAGTCTCGTGCTCAAGATTATTTTCGGTATCATTATCGTGTCGTTCATATTGACCGGCGTGAGCAGTTACCTTATTGGCGGTGGCGCGAACTATGCCGCAAAAGTGAATGGCCAGGAGATCAGCCGCGGTCAGTTCGAGAATGCTTTTGCTGGTGAACGTAACCGTATGCAGCAACAGCTGGGCGACCAATTCTCTGAACTGGCGGCGAATGAAGGGTACATGAAGACCCTGCGCCAACAGACACTGAACCGTCTTATCGACGAAGCGCTGCTGGATCAGTATGCCAAAAAGCTGGGCCTTGGCATCAGCGATGAGCAGGTGAAAAAAGCGATCTTCGCCACTCAGGCATTCCAGTCTAACGGTAAATTCGACAACGCGCGTTACAACAGCATCGTTAATCAAATGGGCATGACGGCCGATCAATACGCTCAGGCGCTGCGTAACCAGCTGACAACCCAGCAGCTCATCAACGCTGTCGTGGGTACCGATTTCATGCTCAAAGGGGAAACCGACGAACTGGCCGCGCTGGTGGCACAGCAGCGCGTGGTCCGTGAAGCGACCATCGATGTGAACGCCCTGGCGGCTAAACAGCAGGTCAGCGACGCAGACGTTAATGCTTACTACGAGCAGAATAAAAACGCCTTTGTTTCTCCAGAGCAGTTCCGCGTCAGCTACATCAAGCTGGATGCAGCCGCGCTGCAGGAAACTGCGTCTGATGCGGAAATCCAGTCTTACTACGATCAGCATCAGGATCAGTTCACTCAGCCGCAGCGTAACCGCTACAGCGTGATCCAGACTAAAACTGAAGCAGATGCTAAGGCGGTACTGGACGAGCTGAACAAAGGCGCGGATTTCGCAACCCTCGCAAAAGCAAAATCCACCGATATCATCTCTGCGAAAAACGGCGGTGATATGGGCTGGCTGGAAGACGCAACCACGCCTGATGAGCTGAAAAATGCGGGTCTGAAAGAGAAAGGCCAGCTGTCTGGCGTCATCAAGTCTTCCGTGGGTTTCCTGGTCGTACGCCTGGACGACATCACTGCGGCGAAAACCAAGCCGCTGGCTGAGGTTCGTGATGATATCGCTGCGAAAGTGAAACAGGAAAAAGCGCTGGATGCTTACTATGCGCTGCAGCAGAAGGTAAGTGATGCTGCCAGCAACGATAACGAATCTCTGGCGGGTGCAGAGCAGGCGGCGGGTGTGAAAGCGGTTGAGACCGGCTGGTTTGGTCGTGACAACTTGCCGGAAGAGCTGAACTTCAAGCCGGTTTCCGATGCCATCTTTAACGGTGGTCTGGTGGGCGAGAACGGCACGCCGGGCAGCAACTCTGACATCATTACCGTTGACGGTGACCGTGCGTTCGTTCTGCGCGTCAGCGAGCACAAGCCAGAAGCGGTCAAACCGCTGGCGGAAGTGAAGGATCAGGTTGTCGCTCAGGTTAAGCACAACAAAGCGGAACAGCAGGCCAAACTGGATGCTGAGAAGATTCTGGTTGATCTGAAAGCGGGCAAACAGGACGCGCTGAAAGCGGCGGGCCTGAGCTTCGGTGAGGCGAAAACGCTGAGCCGTACCGGTCAGGACCCTATCAGCCAGGCCGCGTTTGGTCTGAGCCTGCCTGCGAAGGACAAACCAAGCTTCGGTACCACCACCGATATGCAGGGTAACGTCGTTCTGCTGGCGCTGGATGAAGTGAAAGCTGGCACTATGCCAGAAGCGCAGAAGAAAGCGATGGTTCAGGGGATTACCCAGAACAATGCCCAGATTGCCTTCGAAGCGATGATGAGCAACCTGCGCAAAGATGCGAAAATCAAGCTGGGCGATATCATGACTCAGCAGCAATAATTACGTGTCTGCTCGCAGATTTTCGTAACGTACTGCAAAAACTAAAGGCCGCTTTCGCGGCCTTTTCCATTTCTGCAATCTGCTGTTTGTGCCTGTTTTCTCCGGCGGCTATTGTTGCGTGGCTGTCAACAAACAAGGAGATAACAGCATGAAATGTGGAATCAAAGCACTGTTAATTACGCTGGCTATTGCCACCACCGGGATGAGCGCGGGGGCGCTGGCGGCGACGCCCGCAGCCAAACCACAGGCTACGCAGAGCAAGTCTGACGCGGCAGCGTCGGTGCAAGGGCAAACCAAAGCGACTGACGCCGGTAAAAATGCGGATGATGACGGTACGCGGGTCAGTATCAATTCGGCCTCTGCGGACGATCTCGCCCGCGCGATGAATGGCGTGGGACTGAAAAAAGCGCAGGCTATCGTCAGCTATCGTGAAGAGTACGGTCCTTTCAAAACGGTCGACGATCTCAAACAGGTCCCGGGCATGGGCAGCGCGCTGGTTGAGCGCAACCTCTCACACCTGACATTGTAATTACGCAATTCCTTGCACTGCGGCAAAAGTTTGCCAGGATAAAGAGGTCATACCAGTTATGACCTCTGATCCTATAACAACGAAAGGCTATTGCGCTATGCAGACAAAAATCAAAGTACGCGGTTTCCATCTTGATGTTTATCAGCACGTCAATAACGCTCGCTATCTTGAGTTTCTTGAAGAAGCGCGCTGGGACGGGCTGGAAAACAGCGAAAGCTTTCAGTGGCTGACCGCGCACAACATCGCGTTCGTGGTCGTCAATATCAACATCAACTACCGTCGTCCGGCCGTGCTGGGTGATGTGCTCACGGTCACCAGCCAGGTACAACAGCTAAACGGCAAGAGCGGCGTGTTAAGCCAGGTGGTAACGCTCGATCCAGAAGGGCAGGTGGTGGCTGATGCACTGATCACCTTTGTCTGTATCGATCTGAAAACGCAAAAGGCGCTGCCGCTGGAAGGGGAATTGCGGGAAAAGCTGGAGTTGATGATCGTGTAGATATTTGGCTTCAGTACAAGAAATGATGTTATCACCGAGATAGCATAGCAAAGAGCCAGGGTTCGAAAATGCATGGATCCTGGCGTTAACCAACATCGAAGTGAAATTCGCTGAAATGGCTCGTAACGCATTGGTGAAATTTATCAGTTTCAGGATGAATAACGATGAATATGCTAGAACGAAAATTTTCGAGTAGCGTCAATCACGATGAAGCAGTAATAAAAATGCTACGCGAGGATCCTTCCTCTGCTCAAATTTATTTGAATGTTGCGTTGGATGAGATCTATGAAGACCAGGGGATCCCTGCCTATCTCATTGCACTCCGTCAGGTCATCGAAGCCCGCGGCGGCATAGGTGAAATCTCTACCAAAGCAGGCCTGTCCCGTCAGCAGCTATACCGAACCTTATCAGACAACGGCAACCCAACGCTGACAACGCTGATGAAAATCAAGCGTGCTGCCGGTGTAAAACTGTTCGACAGCACGGTCAAATAACCCTATTTAAGCCCGGTTTTTTTCTGCATCGCGGCCATCACGCCGACCTTATCAGACAGGTAATGGTTCAGCCCGTTAGCGCGCAGATTACAGGCTGCGCACTGGCCACAGCCGTCGCCTTTGAGGCCGTTATAGCAGGTAAGCGTTTCGCTGCGAACCAGGTCCAGCTTGCCCCAGTAGTCGGCCAGCGCCCAGGTTTCGGCTTTATCCAGCCACATGAGCGGGGTTTCAAAGCGCGTCTCTTTCGCCATGCCCAGATTGACGGCGTGGTTGAGCGCTTTCACAAACTCATCACGGCAGTCCGGATATCCTGAGAAGTCGGTCTCGCACACGCCCGTAATTACCGCTTCGGCTTTTACCTGGTAGGCGTATATCGCCGTCAGGGTCAGGAACAGAATATTCCGCCCCGGCACGAAGGTGTTCGGAATGCCGCTGGCGTCTGGTTCGTAGTCCGGAACCGGGATACTGTCGCGGGTCAGGCTGCTGACGGCCAGTTCATTTAACAGCGTAACGTCCAGCACCTTGTGCGCGCGTGCGCCCAATTTGAGGGCCAGTTCACGGGCAACGTCGATTTCAGCGCGGTGACGCTGACCATAATCGAACGTCACACAGTGAACTTCATCATACTGATGTAGGGCCTGTACCAGGCAGGTAGTAGAGTCTTGTCCTCCGCTGAACACGACGACGGCACGTTTCATAAATCATCTCGACAGTAACGGTAAAAACGTTATGTTACCGTCTGGCCAGGACGGCGACCAGCTTCTTCACGATTTCGGGGCGGGCAGCCAGGCTTCGGTAAAATCAAACCAGCCGCGGGTGTTAAGGCGTATCCCATTCACGCCCGGCGGGGCGCTGATTTGATACTGATAGTTAAAGAGCGGCGTCAGTACTGCACTCTCCATTAAGCGGCCGAAAATGACCTGCAGGCCCGCGTGCCGGTCCCGAGCCTCGGCCTGAGTCTGCACCGCATCCAGCGTGGCCTGCAGGTGCGCATATGCTGGTGCGCTTAACAGATGCGGCCAGAGCGCATCGCAGCGAAGCCACTGCTCGAGCGTATACGCTGGCGCTTCACCAATCAGCCTGTCTCCCATCATCATATCGGCTTCGGCAAGCTGCTGGCATCCGTCCCACGTCTTGGCGTCGTGGAAGATGACGGTCAGTTCACACCCCTGTCGCGCCAGGTACGCCTTTAACTGACTGGCCATGGTGTGAAGCTCAACGGGCAGATGGTAAACCAGCGTCAGCGCCTCCGGCAGGGCAACGTCCGTTAAATCAGGCCATTCGGGGATCGTCCAGCCGGGAAGCAGTTCTTCGGTGGGCGTAATGAGCCCTTCGTTGAGCGGAAGCGTGTGCAGAAGCCTGGAGAGATGGATGATATTGATAAGCCGCTTTGCCTGCGTCTCGCTCAGGCGCGCGCTCTGTTTCAGCGTGAGGTAACAGAACCCCAGGCTGGTGCTGCTGCTGACCAGCCGCAGACTTTCCAGCTCGTCGGCCTCGCCGATCGCGATTTGCACCGGGTGGCGACAGCTGGTGCCCAGCCTGTAATCAAAAAGCTGAGGGGTGATCCAGTATTCGATGGCCTTAAGCAGCGGATGGCTCAGGTGGTACTGCTCATGGCTTTCCAGACGGACCAGGTCTGGCTCAAAGGCGGCCAGCCGGAAGGGGCCGCAGCCAAGCTCAGGGTTATCGGGATGTGCCAGACGGCTACAGTAGGTTGCCAGTCGGTGTGCCAGCCAGTAGTCCGGTTGATGTAACGCAAACGTCAGGCATTGTGGATGCGTTGTTTCGATACGCAAAACGCTCCGGAACAGCGTTCGCAGGGCGGGGAGCGTCAACAGCGCCGTCAGGCTTCGCTGGAGTTGCGCCGTTTCTATTTTATCGCCGTTATGCCAGTGCAGGGTGGAACGAATGTAGAAATGCCAGCGCAGGCCGTCAGCAGAGACCTCCCAGTGATGCGCCAGATCGCCCGTAGGTTCACTGCTGCTGCCGTTAAAACGCGTCAAACCTGAGAATACTTGTCCCGCCAGATGCTGCTCCGCCCGGCCAGGCAAGAAGCCCGGCTGAAGCGGCTCCAGCGAGCGGTAGTAGGGGATGCGCAGCGTCGGCGTGTCGTTTTGCCACTGCCCGCCCAGAAATGGATGCAATAACGATCTCAGCGCGTCAGGCGCAAGCTGGGCCAGCTCCAGCGCGTTGTGCTGCTGCCCGCTCTTAAGCGCCTCTTCCATCATCGCA
Organism: Enterobacter chuandaensis; assembly: GCF_003594915.1. Lineage (GTDB taxonomy): Bacteria > Pseudomonadota > Gammaproteobacteria > Enterobacterales > Enterobacteriaceae > Enterobacter > Enterobacter chuandaensis. The sequence continues at coordinate 352,964 of NZ_QZCS01000002.1, read as the reverse complement.
TTGCGCAGTGACTCCGGGCTGGCATGGAACGTCAGCTCACCGCGCTTGCCGCGACCAGACCGCGCGCGCCAGCTGAGCCAGCCCGCCTCCTGGGCCTGACGCAGCAGGGTGCGGACATGCCGCTCGCTACAAAAGCAGCGGCTGGCAAGCTCGCTTACGGTTACGAGCTGCGGAGCGCCGGCGGAAGGTTGCCACAGGCGCTGATACTGGTTAAGGCGGTTAAGCTGGCGCATAAGAAACCCGGAACAATAATTTTCATCTATTCACTATTACTTCCGTATATCGCACGCAATACTGATGCACAAGTTAATCGCATCACATTTCAGGAGTAATCATGGCCCGCCTCGCTGCATTTGATATGGACGGTACGTTGTTAATGCCGGATCACCGTCTGGGGGAGAAAACACTGAATACCCTGAAGCGTCTGCGCGAGCGTGATGTCACCCTGACGTTTGCCACTGGTCGCCACGTGCTGGAGATGCGCCATTTGCTGGGCGCGTTTTCCCTGGATGCGTTTTTAATCACGGGTAACGGAACGCGCATTCACACCGTTGAAGGAGACGTGCTGCACCGCCAGGATCTCAATCCGGAAGTGGCGGATATCGTCCTGCACAGCACCTGGGACACACAGGCCAGTATCCACGTCTTTAACGACCAGGGCTGGTTTACCGGACGTGAAATCCCTGAACTGCTGCACGCCCATGTCTATAGCGGTTTTCAATATCAGCTTATCGATCTGCGTCGGATACCTGCCCATGCGGTGACCAAGATCTGCTTCTGTGGCGATCATGACGATCTTTCTCGCTTACGGATTCAACTGAATGAGGCGCTGGGCGACCGGGCGCACCTGACCTTCTCGGCGGTGGATTGTCTTGAAGTGCTGCCGGTGGGCTGTAACAAAGGTTCAGCCCTGGCGGTGCTCAGCGACCACCTGGGCTTAACGCTGCAGGAGTGTATGGCGTTTGGCGACGCCATGAACGACCGCGAAATGCTGGGCAGCGTAGGGCGTGGTCTGATTATGGGGAATGCGATGCCACAGCTAATCGCAGAGCTTCCTCATCTGCCGGTTATCGGACACTGCGGTAACGAAGCGGTGTCCCATTTTTTGACGCATTGGCTGGACAACAACAACCTCCCATATTCCCCCGAATAGTGAGACCCTTCCAGCGAGCCAGACTTCGGTCTGGCTTTTTTTTATTTCAGCAGGTGCGCAATCTGCGCTTTCCACGGGGTGATGTCGCCGATGTTTGCCTGCACCCACTCTGCATTGTAGTAGGTCTCAAGGTAGCGCTCGCCGCTGTCGCACAGCAATGTGACGATGGAGCCGGTACGGCCTTCTTCGCGCATGCGTGCCGCAAGCTGCAATGCGCCCCACATGTTGGTGCCCGTTGATGCGCCGACCTTGCGGCCGAGCTGCGTTTCCAGCCAGTGCGCGGTAGCCACGCTGGCGGCGTCCGGTACGCGAAGCATTTCATCCACCACGTCCGGGATGAATGAGGGTTCCACGCGCGGTCGGCCGATCCCTTCAATTTTGCTGCCCACCGGGCTGCGCAGGTCAGCATCGCGGCTTTGCCAGTAGTCGAGGAAGACGGAGTTTTGCGGGTCAACGACCATCAGCTGCGTATCGTAGCCCTGACAACGGATGTAGCGTCCGATAGTGGCTGACGTGCCGCCAGTACCGGCGCTCATTACAATGTATGACGGAACCGGATGCGGCTCGTGGGTCATCTGGCGGAAAATACTGTCGGCAATGTTGTTATTGCCGCGCCAGTCCGTTGCACGCTCGGCGAAGGTGAATTGGTCCATATAGTGGCCATTCAGCTCGCGGGCCAGCATTTCAGAGGCGGCGTAGATTTCGCAGGCGCTTTCCACAAAGTGGCAGCGACCGCCGTAAAATTCGATCTGCTCGATTTTGCGTTTTGCGGTGCAGGAGGGCATCACGGCGATAAACGGCAGGCCCAGCAGGCGGGCGAAATAGGCTTCGGATACCGCCGTTGAACCGGATGAAGATTCAATGATGGTGGTGCCTTCTTTGATCCAGCCGTTACACAAACCGTATAAGAACAGGGAACGCGCCAGACGATGCTTCAGGCTACCGGTGGGATGGGTGCTTTCATCTTTCAGATAGAGCTGAATACCGTCAAATCCCGGCAGGGAGAGGCGAATCAGGTGCGTATCCGCCGAGCGCTGATAGTCGGCATTGATTTCGCTGATGGCATGTTTAACCCAGGTGCTATTCATCGTAATTATCCGTTTGTCATTTTGTGCCCAGCATAGCGAAAAGCACAGAAAAAATTGTTGCTATCTGGCCTTTAAAATAGAATGAAGGGAGAAAAATTTTCTCTGTGAGGTGGGTATGCTAGATAAAATTGACCGCAAGCTCCTTTCATTGCTGCAAAGTGACTGTACCCTCTCTTTGCAGGCGCTGGCAGATGCCGTTAATCTGACCACCACGCCGTGCTGGAAGCGCCTCAAAAAGCTGGAAGATGACGGCATTCTTCTGGGCCGCGTCGCGTTACTCGATCCCGAAAAACTGGGGCTTGGGCTGACGGCATTTGTGCTGATAAAAACCCAACATCACAGCAGCGAGTGGTATTGCCGCTTCGTCACACAGGTATCTGAAATGCCCGAGGTGCTCGGCTTCTGGCGTATGGCCGGCGAGTACGACTACCTGATGCGCGTCCAGGTGGCAGACATGAAGCGCTATGATGATTTCTACAAGCGGCTGGTGAACAGCGTCCCGGGCTTGTCGGACGTCACCTCAAGCTTCGCCATGGAACAGATTAAGTACACCACAGCATTACCCATTGAATAACTTCGTAAAATACCTTCAGGAACAAACCGCGTGCGATTATTTGCCCAATTAAGCTGGTACTTTCGTCGGGAGTGGCAACGCTACCTCGGTGCAGTCGCCCTGCTTATTATCATTGCCATCCTGCAGCTGATCCCGCCGAAAGTGGTGGGCTACGTCGTGGATGGCGTCACTGAACAGCATTACACCACCGCACGGGTGTTGATGTGGGTTGGCACGCTGGTGCTGACGGCGGTCATTGTTTATCTGCTGCGCTACGTCTGGCGCGTGCTGCTGTTTGGTGCGTCCTATCAGCTGGCCGTTGAGCTGCGTGAAGATTTTTACCGCCAGCTGAGCCGACAGCATCCTGAGTTTTATCTCCGCCACCGCACCGGGGATCTCATCGCCCGCGCGACGAACGACGTCGATCGCGTGGTCTTTGCCGCCGGAGAAGGCGTATTAACGCTGGTGGACTCGCTGGTGATGGGCTGCGCGGTGCTGATCGTCATGTCCACGCAGATCAGCTGGCAGCTGACCCTGCTTGCGCTGCTGCCGATGCCGCTGATGGCGCTGGCGATCAATCGCTACGGCGAACAGCTGCACGAACGCTTCAAGCTGGCGCAGGCGGCGTTTTCTTCTCTGAACGATCGCACCCAGGAGAGCATGACCAGCATCCGCATGATTAAAGCGTTTGGCCTGGAAGACAGGCAGTCCGCACTGTTTGCCGCCGATGCGGCAGACACGGGGGCGAAAAACATGCGCGTCGCGCGTATTGATGCGCGATTTGATCCAACGATTTATGTCGCAATCGGCATGGCAAACCTGCTTGCCATTGGCGGCGGAAGCTGGATGGTGGTGCAGGGCACGTTAACCCTGGGACAATTGACCAGCTTCGCGATGTATCTGGGGCTGATGATCTGGCCGATGCTGGCGCTGGCCTGGATGTTTAACATTGTGGAGCGCGGCAGCGCTGCCTACAGCCGCATTCGCGCCATGCTGGCCGAAGCACCGGTGGTCAATGACGGCAGCGAAGCGGTACCGGAAGGGCGCGGCGTCATGCATGTCGACGTCCGCAAGTTTGTCTATCCACAAACGGAACATCCGGTGCTGGAAAACGTCAGCTTTACGCTGCAGCCAGGCCAGATGCTGGGCATCTGCGGCCCGACGGGCTCCGGAAAAAGTACCGTGCTTTCTCTGCTTCAGCGCCACTTTGACGTCACCGAGGGCGATATTCGTTTCCATGATATCCCCCTGCCGAACCTGCTGCTGGACGAGTGGCGTGGCCGTCTGGCGGTGGTCAGCCAGACGCCGTTTTTATTTTCGGATACCGTGGCGAATAACATTGCGCTTGGTCACCCGTCGGCGACGCAGGAAGAGATCGAGCACGTGGCGCGCTTAGCCAGCGTACATGACGATATTTTGCGGCTGCCGCAGGGTTACGAAACGGAAGTTGGGGAACGTGGCGTCATGCTGTCCGGCGGGCAGAAACAGCGTATCTCGATTGCCCGCGCGCTGCTGCTGAATGCTGAAATCCTTATTCTGGATGATGCGCTTTCCGCCGTGGATGGCCGTACCGAACATCAAATTCTGCATAACCTGCGCCAGTGGGGCGATGGCCGCACGGTGATTATCAGCGCCCACCGTTTGTCGGCACTCACGGAAGCCAGTGAAATTCTGGTCTTACAGCACGGTCACATTGCCCAGCGCGGGCAGCATGACACGCTTGCCGGGCAGCCGGGCTGGTATCGCGATATGTATCGCTATCAACAGCTTGAGGCGGCGCTGGACGATGCGCCGGAGCAGGATGAGGAGGCCGCCAATGCGTAAGCTCGGAACGATGTGGCCGACGCTCAAACGTCTGCTGGCCTACGGCTCGCCGTGGCGTAAACCGCTCTCCGTTGCCGTACTTTTACTCTGGATAGCGGCGATTGCTGAAGTCAGCGGGCCGCTGCTTATCAGCTACTTCATCGACAATATGGTCGCGAAAAGCTACCTGCCCCTGGGGCTGGTGGCGGGGCTGGGAGTGGCCTACGTTGGTTTACAGCTGGCGGCGGCAGGGCTGCACTATGCGCAGTCGCTGCTGTTTAACCGTGCCGCCGTCGGCGTGGTTCAGCAGCTGCGCACGGATGTAATGGACGCGGCGCTTCGCCAGCCGCTCAGCGAGTTTGATATCCAGCCGGTCGGGCAGGTGATTTCGCGCGTGACCAACGATACCGAGGTGATCCGCGACCTGTACGTCACCGTGGTCGCGACGGTGTTACGCAGCGCGGCGCTGATCGGCGCGATGCTGGTGGCGATGTTCAGCCTCGACTGGCGCATGGCGCTGGTGGCGATTACCATCTTCCCGGCGGTGCTGATCGTGATGATCATCTACCAGCGCTACAGCACGCCAATCGTGCGCCGGGTGCGCGCCTATCTGGCCGACATCAACGATGGCTTCAACGAAGTGATCAACGGCATGAGTGTCATTCAGCAGTTCCGCCAGCAGGCGCGCTTTGGCGAGCGGATGGGGGAAGCCAGCCGTTCGCACTACATGGCGCGTATGCAGACGCTGCGCCTCGACGGTTTCCTGCTGCGCCCGCTGCTGAGCCTTTTCTCTGCGCTGGTGCTTTGCGGGCTGCTGATGCTCTTTGGTCTGAGCTCAAACGGTACGATTGAAGTGGGCGTGCTCTACGCCTTTATTAGCTATCTGGGCCGCCTTAACGAGCCGCTGATCGAGCTCACCACCCAGCAATCGATGCTGCAGCAGGCGGTCGTCGCCGGTGAGCGCGTGTTTGAGCTGATGGACAGGCCGCGCCAGGCCTACGGCAATGATGAGCGACCTCTGCAAAGTGGGACAATCGCCTTTGATAACGTCTCGTTTGCCTATCGCGAAGACCGGCTGGTGTTGCAGGACATTACGCTGGATGTTCCGTCGCGCGGTTTCGTGGCGCTGGTGGGGCATACGGGCAGCGGCAAGAGCACGCTCGCCAGCCTGTTGATGGGGTATTACCCGGTCACGCACGGCGAAATCCGCCTCGACGGACGCCCGCTCGCGTCTCTCAGCCACAACGTGTTGCGTAAAGGCGTCGCGATGGTGCAGCAGGATCCGGTCGTGCTGGCCGACACCTTCTACGCCAACGTGACCCTGGGCCGGGACTACACCCAGGAGCAGGTCTGGGAGGTGCTGGAAAAAGTGCAACTGGCGGATCTGGCGCGCGGGTTTAGCGACGGCATAAATACAAAGCTGGGCGAGCAGGGGAACAATCTCTCCGTTGGGCAAAAGCAGCTTCTCGCGCTGGCGCGGGTGCTGATTGAAACCCCGCAGGTACTGATTCTGGATGAAGCGACGGCCAGCATTGACTCCGGTACCGAGCAGGCCATCCAGCAGGCGCTGGCCGCGGTACGCGACCATACGACGCTGGTGGTGATTGCCCATCGTCTTTCCACCATTGTCGATGCCGATACCATTCTGGTGCTGCATCGTGGACAAGCCGTGGAGCGCGGCACGCACCGTGAACTGCTGGAAGCCAAAGGGCGCTACTGGCAGATGTACCAGCTTCAGCTGGCGGGTGAAGAGCTGGCCGCCAGCGTGCGCGAGGAAGAGTCCCTCAGCGCCTGATGCACCAAAACAAAGCAACGCGCTAACAGTCATTCCTGTTGGTGCAAGACTGAAACGCACCGTGCACTGCCATGGTGCGTTTTTTTTCACCGGTTCGTTAATGAAGGCGGCGTAACGCTCGTCGCACCGCTTTTCTCCCTCGTTTTCATTTCTGGCACATCCCTTGCAATACCTTCTGCGTGAGCTGCGGCCATTACCGAATTCTGACTGGAGGGGATCTATGAAGCTGGTTACGGTGGTAATCAAACCATTCAAACTGGAAGACGTGCGCGAAGCGTTATCTTCCATGGGTATTCAGGGACTGACTGTCACCGAAGTGAAAGGCTTTGGTCGTCAGAAGGGTCATGCCGAGCTTTACCGCGGGGCGGAATACAGCGTTAACTTCCTGCCAAAAGTAAAAATCGATGTTGCGATTGCGGACGATCAGCTTGATGAAGTGATTGATGTGATTAGCAAAGCGGCCTACACCGGCAAAATTGGCGACGGCAAAATTTTCGTTGCCGAACTGCAGCGCGTCATTCGCATTCGTACCGGCGAATCTGACGAAGCGGCACTGTAAGTAACTCCTGGCACACAGTGATAGGGATCGAGAAAATGAAGATAGCAACACTTAAAACGGGTCTGGGTTCGCTGGCACTGCTGCCGGGCCTGGCGCTGGCTGCCCCTGCCGTGGCAGACAAGGCCGATAACGCCTTTATGATGATCAGCACCGCGCTGGTGCTGTTCATGTCTATCCCGGGCATTGCGCTGTTTTACGGCGGTCTGATCCGCGGCAAAAACGTGCTCTCCATGCTGACGCAGGTTGCCGTGACGTTCGCGCTGGTCTGCGTGCTGTGGGTGGTTTACGGTTACTCGCTGGCCTTCGGTACCGGCAACGCCTTCTTTGGTAACTTCGACTGGGTGATGCTGAAAAATATTGAGCTGACCGCGCTGATGGGCAGCTTCTACCAGTACATCCACGTTGCGTTCCAGGGCTCGTTCGCCTGCATCACCGTCGGGCTGATCGTGGGCGCGCTGGCCGAGCGCATTCGTTTCTCTGCGGTTCTGATCTTCGTGGTGGTCTGGCTGACGCTCTCCTATGTGCCGATTGCGCACATGGTCTGGGGCGGTGGTCTGCTGGCAACGCACGGCGCGCTGGACTTCGCGGGCGGTACCGTTGTGCACATCAACGCCGCGGTAGCGGGTCTGGTGGGGGCGTATCTGATTGGCAAACGCGTAGGCTTCGGTAAAGAGGCGTTCAAACCTCACAACCTGCCGATGGTGTTTACCGGTACGGCTATCCTCTACTTTGGCTGGTTTGGCTTCAACGCCGGTTCAGCAAGTGCCGCGAACGAAATCGCCGCGCTGGCCTTCGTGAACACCGTTGTGGCGACGGCGGGTGCAATCCTCTCCTGGGTGTTCGGCGAGTGGGCAGTGCGCGGTAAACCTTCCCTGCTGGGTGCCTGTTCAGGTGCGATTGCCGGTCTGGTCGGTATCACTCCGGCGTGCGGTTACGTGGGTGTCGGTGGTGCGCTGCTGGTGGGTCTGGTCGCGGGTCTTGCGGGTCTGTGGGGCGTCACCGCTCTGAAACGTGTGCTGCGCGTTGACGACCCTTGCGATGTGTTCGGCGTCCACGGCGTTTGCGGCATCGTCGGCTGTATCATGACCGGTATCTTCGCCGCGAAATCGCTGGGTGGCGTAGGCTACGCTGAAGGCGTCACCATGGTTCATCAGGTGCTGGTACAGCTGGAAAGTATTGCTATCACCGTTGTGTGGTCTGCTGTTGTCGCTTTCATCGGCTATAAGCTGGCGGACATGACGGTTGGGCTGCGCGTACCGGAAGAGCAGGAACGCGAAGGTCTGGATGTGAACAGCCACGGCGAGAATGCGTATAACGCCTGATAAACAGCAAAACGGCAACCTTAGGTTGCCGTTTTTAATGTGTATTCCCTCTCCCCGTGGGAGAGGGCCAGGGTGAGGGCATCAGGCCGCACACATTCACCCGCGATTACGCATTACCCCTTCCTGCACCGTCGAGGCGACCAGCACGCCGTCCTGGGTATAAAACTCTCCACGCACAAACCCGCGAGCGCTCGACGCTGATGTACTCTCCACGCTGTAGAGCAGCCACTCATTCATGTTGAACGGACGGTGGAACCACATGGAGTGATCGATGGTTGCGACCTGCATCCCTTTTTCCAGGAAGCCAACGCCGTGCGGCTGCAGCGCTACCGGCAGGAAATTGAAGTCAGACGCGTAGCCCAGCAGATACTGATGCACGCGGAAATCTTCCGGCACGGTGCCATTAGCGCGGATCCAGACCTGGCGCTTCGGCTCGGCAGTGTGGCCTTTCATCGGGTTATGGAACTCAACCGGGCGGATCTCCAGCGGTTTATCGCAGAGAAACTTCTCTTTGACCTGCGGTGGAAGCAGATGCGCCAGCGCACGGGCGATATCGGTCTCTGATTTGAGATCGTCCGGCGCGGGGGCCGGCGGCATCACTTTCTGATGCTCATACCCCGGCTCCGGCGCCTGGAAAGAGGCGGTCATATAAAAGATCGGCTTGCCGTTCTGAACGGCCGCCACGCGGCGTGCGCTGAAGCTGTTGCCGTCTCGCAGGACTTCAACGTCATACACAATCGGTTTTGCGCTGTCGCCAGGGCGTAAGAAATAGCTGTGGAATGAGTGCACCAGACGGTCTGCAGGGACGGTCTCCTTTGCAGCGTACAGCGCTTGTCCGACGACCTGGCCGCCGAACACCTGACGTAAGCCGAGGTCTTCGCTCTGTCCGCGATAGAGTCCTTCCTCAATTTTTTCCAGATTCAGTAATGTCAGCAGATTGTTCAGTGCCTGACTCATAGTTGTCCTCAATAAACGCCGTAGCGAAAGATAGGCAGAGTATAACGCAGAAATGAAAGTGGTCCGATGGGTAGAATAATCTGAATATCTGGACGTTTTCAGGCATTAATCGGTGATCTGTGCCACACTTAACTACGTTATGTGATTGAAACGACATCGGATGGGATCGATCCCGCTGGTGCATTGATGATAAGGAGACTTCAATGAAACTCGTGCCCATGCTTAGTGGTGTAGCTATTGCGGTGGCGTTGTCCGCCTGTGCCGGTAAGAGCGCCCAGGTGCCGGTCCCTGCAGCCGATCCGAACGGGATTAATACCCTTTCACAGCAATCCATTCAGCAGCCTAACGTTTCCGGTACAATCTGGATCAAACAGAAAGTCGCTCTGCCGCCGGATGCGGTATTAACGGTAACGCTGTCTGATGCTTCTCTGGCCGACGCGCCGTCGAAAGTTCTGGCCCAGCGTGCGGTCCGTACTGAAGGTAAGCAGGCGCCGTTTAGCTTCGTGCTGCCGTATAACCCGTCAGACGTGCAGCCGAATGCCCGTATCCTGCTGAGTGCAGCGGTAACCATCAACGGCAAGCTGGTCTTTATCACCGATACGGTCCAGGAAGCGATTAACCACGGTGGAACTAAAATCGACCTGAATCTGGTGCCGGTGCAGCAAACCGAAGTCCCGGTTGCTCCACAGACCAATCAGCCGTCCCTGCCAACTCCACCGACTCAGATGTAACTGTTGCTATTACCCTCTCCTTCGGGGGAGGGTTTAGTACACCCAGCGGTATTTCTGCAAATCAATCTCTCCTGCTCCCGACACCTGCACACCCTCTGAAAGCAATGCCTGACGCTGACGCTGGAGATCCGGCCCGGTTAACGAGATGGCGCCATGACGGTTCACCACCCTATGCCAGGGCAGCGTACTCCCTTCCGGCAGTCGTTTGAGGACGCCTCCAACCTGTCGCGCTGCGCGCGGGGAACCGGCCAGCCGTGCGACATCACCGTAGGTAGTGACGTAGCCTTCCGGAATCGAGGCCACGATTTGCCATACGCGCTGGGGAAAGGAGTCGTGTTCGTCCATACCTTCACCTGTGGGGATGTTTGGACCGTCATGGTAAACGAAGATCGTCCTGATTGCTGCGCCTGTTTGCGCAAGAAACCAGCATCCGGTTCCTGGTCGCTTGCAATTGGCTCTTCGCACAGGGATAATGCGCCAGCGCGTTGGTTATCAACGCTCTCAATGGGGGCTCTGTTGGTTCTCCCGCAACGCTACTCTGTTCACCAGGTCAGGTCCGGAAGGAAGCAGCCAGGGCAGACGACGTGGGTGCCGGGATGTAGCTGGCAGGGCCCCCACCCATTTGTGGTTTCATACGATCTTTCCCGCTTCACCTCTCTTTCAACCGTTATTCCACACTACGACAGTGCCTATATTCTGTAATATATATTTCATTGCGCTGAAATATTACTGTCATAAACCTGTAATAATAGCCTGTCATTTTATTATCGGATGTCTTTTTTCTGTCATAAGTTAAAAATATATATCTGGATAACAGTGTTAACTTCGTGTATTAAATAAAGAACTGATTCCGAAGGGAAGTGACGAACATGGCTACTGCGGTATTAAATGTTAAAATTGACGAAGCGCTAAAAGAAAGACTTCGCCACTTTGCGGAAGTTAATAACGAGAATTTAAGCGTGACTACAGAGAAACTGCTGCTGCTGGCATTCGAAGCAGTAGAAGAGGCGGGAGTATCGGAAGAGGATATTGATAATCAGCATACGGAAGAAGAGAGTGTTTCTCCTTTTACTCCTAAAGAAATCAAAGCTCTACGTAAACTTCTGAAGAAGAGAAAATGAAACAACAACTATCAACTGCCAGTGACTATAACGAGGCCTGCGATCTGTTGCGTTCAGGCTACGTGAAGCATGTACGTCTTGGCTGGAATGTTGGAAGCGATGAATTCTTTCGTATTGCGTCTGACTGGTGTGATACTGGCGCAAAAATAAAGAAAGAGGGAGGTAATTTCGTTATTTCCCTGAAAGGTTTCCCTATTCCTCCTCAGCATTAATTTGTGACCAGTGAAAACTGCTGACTGCATATGTGGCAGTCAGCAGTTTTTATTTTATGATCCGCTTCAAATATTTAACTATTACACCAGGCTGCGTTTTACCGATGGCGCATATGAATTTAGCGAAAGCCATAACGGTTTAATCCGCAGCAACGCCTCTTCCAGTTCCGCGGGTTCGAGCGAAAAGGGCATACGCAAAAAACGGTCAAACGCCCCCGATAAACCAAACCGCGTGCCGGTCCCCAGGTTTATCCCGATAATTTCTGCCCGCGCGGCAAGCTGCGTCGCCAGCATGCCCGGAAGCTCGATCCAGTAAGAGAGCCCACCTTCCGCCTCATGGAATTTCCACTCCGGGAAATGTTCACGCAGCAGCTCACCGCATCGATCGCGCCGTTCCGCCAGCATCTTGCGGCGGGCGGGCAGAAAACGCTCGCTATTGTCGATAAGCCACAGTGTTGCCAGCTGCTCCAGCAGCGGCGAGCCTAAATCCAGGGTATCGCGCGTCTGGGCAAGCGTGGCGATAGTACGCGAGGAGGCGCGGATCCAGCCGAGACGCAGCCCGCCCCAGAAGCTCTTTCCGGCAGAGCCTAACGTTATCACGCTGGCCTGCGGGTTAAATGAAGCCAGCGGTGGTGGCGGGGGAGAGTCAAACCAGAGATCGACCATCGTTTCATCCACCACCAGAGCCGTGCGGCTTTGTGCGGCAATATCGGTTATGGCCTGACGGGTAGCGATATCCATGCATCGCCCGGTTGGGTTATGAAAATCTGGCATCAGGTAAGCCAGGCGCGGCGCGGTCTGGGCAAGCGTGGCCGCGAATCCATCCGTATCCCAGCCGATTTCCGGCAACGACACCCCAACTGGCCGACACTGCGCTCCCTGAATAGCGGCAATGGCCAGCGGATAAGTGGGGTGATCGACCACCACGCGATCCCCCGGCCCGGCCATCATCCGCAGTACCAGCGCAAACCCGCTGACGGCACCGTTGAGCACCATCACCTCGTCTGCCCGGGTGGGAAGACCCCGCGCGGTATAGCGTGCGGCAATAGCCTCGCGCAGCGCCGGCAGCCCAAGCTGATCGTAGCCCGTCAGCGAGAGGTGCTGGGTAATGGCCGTAAGCGCATGGGTATAGGCCTGGTGGATCTCTGGCCCGGCATGGAGGGCGGCTGTGGAGAGATCCAGGGCGGCACTCGCTGCGGAAAGGGTAGGAACGGCGCGGGTATTCGGGAGGATCACGCGCGACCCGCTGCCGTGGCGGCTTTCAAGATAACCCTCTTCACGCAGATGGGCGAGGGCGCTACTGACGGTCGTCCGGCTGACATCCAGCGCTGCGGCCAGCTCCCGTTCGCCCGGCAGTCGCGTATTCAATGCCAGCCGCCCGTCAAGGATCAACAAACGCAACGCGTCGGCCAGCTGGCGCCAGAGCGGGGTGCGGGAGGAGGTTTGCTGCCAGTGGCCTAAAAGGCGTACCAGAGACTGGCTTCCGAAGCGGCGTGATGACATATGCAGTCCACTATTTGAAAACTGGACATTAATCATAGTGCCATTTTAGGTCAGGATGAAAGTCGGGTTCACTGGAGAAGATAAAAATGGTACGTCGTCTGCTACAACTTTATGTCGGTTTAGGGCTGTACGGGCTTTCCACCGCGATGTTTATTCGCGCGGATCTGGGTGTCGATCCGTGGGATGTGTTTCACCTTGGCGTGGGAATACAGCTGGGAATGAGCATTGGGACGGTGATCATTTTGACCGGGGCGGCGGTACTCTTACTGTGGATCCCACTGCGTCAGATGCCCGGTCTTGGCACGATAAGCAACGTGATATGTATTGGTCTGGCGGCGGACGCCAGCATGGCGCTTATCCCGGAACTGAATTCGTTGCCTGTGCAAATTGCGTTCCTGGTGTCAGGTATCGTAATGAACGCGATCGCCACCAGCATGTACATAGGCGCTGGTTTCGGGCCTGGTCCGCGCGACGGACTGATGACCGGTATTCACGCCCGGCTGGGATGGTCCATTCGCAGCGTGCGTACCTCTATTGAAGTGTCCGTCCTGCTGATTGGGTGCGTGCTGGGCGGCTCGTTTGGGGTGGGAACGGTGGTGTACGCTTTGACCATTGGCCCACTTATTCAGGTCTGTTTGCCCTGGTTCCGCCAGAAGCCGCGCATTGCGGAAATACCTCAGCCTGAGCGGGTTGTTTAATTTGCGAAGCGCTCACATGTTTTAACGGCGTTGCTGTGCCAGAATAGACGCTTCGAAAATCGCGATGCCAGAACGCATGAAAGCAATCACTCTCTATGATGTCGCCCTCCTGGCGGGGGTTTCTTATCAGACCGTTTCCCGCGTCATTAACGACGCGGAACACGTCTCTGCCCGCACGCGGGAAAAGGTGCAGCAGGCAATGGCGGAGCTGCATTACGTTCCCAACCTGCGGGCGCAGCAGCTGGCGGGGAAACGCACCCGTACGCTGGGCCTCATCACTACCGATCTGGCGCTGCACGCGCCATCACAAATTGTCTCGGCGGTAAAATCCCGGGCGGCAGAACAGGGGGCGAGCGTCCTGATTTCCATGGTGGAGCAGCCGCAGCAGTGTCAGGCGGCGCTTCAGGCGCTGCTGGCGCAGCGGGTGGACGCGCTGCTGGTCAATGTGCCGCTTGACGATCCTCACGCCGAAGAACTCAGGGGGCTGGCGACGCCCGTTCCGGTGCTGTTCCTCGACGTGTCACCGTCAGCGCAGGTAAACAGCCTCGTCTTTAACGCCGGGGAGGGCGCGCGCCTGGGCGTTGAGCATCTGCTTTCGCTGGGGCATCAGCGAATTGCTCTGCTGAGCGGGCCGGAAAGTTCTGTCTCTGCGCGGGCGCGTCTGGCAGGATGGCAAGCGACGCTGGCTGAGGCGGGTCTTAACGCGGAGGCCGTGGCTTACGGCGACTGGAGCGCGGCCAGCGGCTATGAGAAGGGACATGTGCTGCTCTCGGGGGCGGTATTACCGGATGCGATTCTGGTGGCGAACGATCAGATGGCGCTCGGGGTGATGCGCGCCTGCGCGGAAAAAGGGATCGCTGTTCCTGGCCAGATATCGGTGGTGGGGTTTGACGATACGGCCGACAGCGCCTGGTTTTCTCCGCCGCTGACGACCATTCGTCAGGCGTTTCGCGAGGCGGGCGAGCGCAGCGTGGAGTGGCTTCTGGCCCCCACCGGGGGGGAGGAATGCTGGCAGGTTCAACTGCCGGTGACGCTGGTTATCCGCCACTCCAGCGCGCGCCGCACCCCGCAGCAGGCCGAACGCGAGGATCTGGCGCAGCAGCTCAGAAGTCTGGCCCTCCTTGCCGGGCAGCTTGCCCGCAAATAAAACTTTGTGATCGGACTCGCTACCCCGCGAATGAATGCTTTACCGTTACCGGGAGCCAGGGCATGTTAGCCAAAATTGTGAGCGCTTCGCAAAGAGGTTACTATGTCCACCGCTTCACCGCTGACTCTCAGCGCCATTCTGGCCCGACGGGACTGGGAAAACCCGGGCGTCACCCAGTGGAACCGTCTCGAGGCACATGCGCCGTTACACAGCTGGCGTCTTGAACAGCCTGCCCGGGATGATGCAGCATCCGCCAGCAGACGCTCTCTCAATGGGGTGTGGCGGTTTAACTATTTTCCTGCACCCGAGCAAATCCCGGAGGCGTGGGTAACCGAAGATTGTGCGGACGCCGTTGCGATGCCCGTGCCGTCGAACTGGCAGATGCAGGGGTTTGACACGCCCATCTACACTAACGTTACCTATCCTATCCCTGTTAATCCGCCTTTTGTGCCGCAGGAAAACCCAACCGGTTGTTACTCGCTCACATTTGAGGTTGATGACATTTGGCTTCAGTGCGGGCAGACCCGCATCGTCTTCGACGGCGTGAACTCGGCGTTTCATCTGTGGTGTAACGGGCAGTGGATAGGCTATTCCCAGGACAGCCGGTTGCCTGCCGAATTCGATCTCTCGGCGGTCCTGCGATCCGGTGAGAACCGCCTGGCGGTCATGGTGTTGCGCTGGTGCGACGGCAGCTATCTGGAAGATCAGGACATGTGGCGCATGAGCGGAATTTTCCGCGATGTGACCTTACTGCATAAACCCAAAACGCAGATTGCCGATTATCATGTGGTGACGGACCTGAATGCGGAGCTGGATCGCGCGGTGCTGAAGGCCGATGTCGCGCTTACGGGCTCCGGCTTTGCGGACTGCGAGGTAGACTTTACCCTGTGGCGCAAGGGGGAAAAATACGCCAGCGTTTCCCGGCGTCCGGGTACGGCCATTGTCGACGAGCGCGGCAGCTGGGCCGAGCGCCTGACGGTGGCGATCCCCGTCGAGTCCCCTGTGCTCTGGAGTGCTGAAACGCCGGAGCTGTATCGCCTGACGATTGCGCTTCGCAACCCGCAGGGTGAGGTGCTGGAGATTGAAGCGTGCGATGTGGGCTTCCGCCGCGTTGACATCAGCAACGGCCTGCTGAAGCTCAACGGTAAGCCGCTGCTTATCCGCGGCGTTAACCGTCATGAGCATCATCCGGAAAACGGCCAGGTGATGGACGAGGCGACCATGCGCCGCGATATCGAAATCATGAAGCAGCACAACTTTAACGCCGTGCGCTGCTCGCACTACCCGAACCATCCGCTGTGGTACAGCCTTTGCGATCGCTATGGGCTGTACGTCGTTGACGAAGCCAATATCGAAACCCACGGCATGGTGCCGATGAGCCGCCTTGCTGACGATCCGCGCTGGCTGCCCGCCATGAGCGAGCGCGTGACCCGCATGGTGCAGCGCGATCGCAATCACCCCTCCATTATCATCTGGTCCCTGGGCAACGAGTCCGGCCACGGTGCGAATCACGATGCGCTGTACCGCTGGCTGAAAACTACCGATCCAACGCGCCCGGTGCAGTACGAAGGCGGCGGGGCGAATACGGCGGCGACCGATATTGTCTGTCCGATGTACGCCCGGGTCGATCAGGATCAGCCCTTCCCGGCGGTGCCTAAATGGTCAATCAAGAAATGGATCGGCATGCCCGACGAAACGCGTCCGCTGATCCTCTGTGAATACGCCCACGCGATGGGGAACAGCTTCGGCGGATTTGCAAAATACTGGCAGGCGTTTCGCAGCCATCCTCGCCTGCAGGGTGGGTTTGTCTGGGACTGGGTCGATCAGGCGTTGACGAAGAAAGACGAAAAGGGCAACGCGTTCTGGGCCTACGGCGGAGACTTTGGCGATAAGCCGAACGATCGGCAGTTTTGCCTTAACGGACTGGTATTCCCCGATCGCACGCCGCATCCGGCGCTGTATGAGGCGCAGCGCGCCCAGCAGTTCTTTACCTTTACGTTGGTCAGCACTTCTCCGCTAATGATTGAGGTGCAAAGCGGCTACCTGTTCCGCCCCACCGATAACGAGGTGCTGAGCTGGAAGGTTGCCCGGGACGGAGACGTGCTGGCCGCGGGCGAGGTGACGCTGGCGATGGCGCCTGAAGGCATCCAGCGTCTGGAGCTGGACCTGTCGGAGCTCAACGCCGGACCGGGTGAGGTCTGGCTGAACGTTGAAGTACGCCAGCCGCGGGCTACGCCGTGGTCGCCGGCAGACCATCTCTGCGCGTGGGAGCAGTGGCCGCTCCCGGTTCCCCTGTTTATCGCGCCAGAAGTCTCTGCGGGCGAGCCTCCGCGCCTGACGCAGCATGAGAATATGCTTGAGATAACGCATCAGCAGCAGCGCTGGCAGTTCGATCGCCAAACAGGAAACCTGACTCAATGGTGGCGAAATGGCGCTGAAACGCTGATTTCACCGCTGACGGATAATTTTAGCCGCGCGCCGCTGGACAACGATATTGGCGTGAGCGAAGCGACGCGCATCGATCCGAACGCGTGGGTTGAACGCTGGAAAGCGGCGGGGATGTACGATCTTACCTCGCGCGTGCTGCGCTGTGACGCAGAACAGCACGCAGGCGAGGTGGTGGTCACCACCCGACACGCATGGGAGCATCACGGAAAGACGCTGTTCCTGAGTCGTAAAATCTGGCGGGTGGACGAGCGGGGAGTTCTGCATGGCGATATTGAGGTCGATATTGCGACTGATATCCCCGCGCCCGCCCGCGTTGGCCTCAGTGTTCATCTCGCTGAAGCGCCGGAAAAGGTTGACTGGCTGGGGCTGGGGCCGCATGAAAACTACCCGGACAGAAAGCTGGCGGCACAGCAGGGGCGCTGGATATTACCTCTGGATGCCATGCACACGCCGTATATCTTCCCGACGGAAAATGGTTTGCGCTGCGATACCCGGGAACTTCTGCTGGGCACACATCAGCTGAATGGCCGGTTCCATTTCTCGGTGAGCCGTTATAGCCAGCAGCAGCTACGAGAAACAACCCATCATCATCTGCTGCGGGAAGAGCCGGGGTGCTGGCTCAACCTCGATGCGTTCCATATGGGCGTGGGCGGCGATGACTCCTGGAGCCCCAGCGTTTCGCCGGAGTTCATCCTGCAGACAAGCCAGCTTCGTTATACCTTCAGCTGGCAGCAGACTCTTACCTGACCAGAGAGGCGGCCACCGGACGTGGCCGCCTGCTTACGCCAGAATGCCGCTCAGGCCGTGCAGGCTCATGTAAATGCCCACCACGGTAATCAGCGCAGCGGAGATCCACGGTGCTTTACGGGACAATTCGCTAAATCCGGGCCAGCGTTTTGTCGCATGTTTGAGGCTTAAGGCGGCAATCGCGCCGGAAGCGACAAGCGTTAACGCCAGACCGATGCTGAAGCTGAATACCAGCGTTGCGCCGAGGGCGAAATGCTTCAGCTGCAGGCAAATCAGCAGAACGGTGATGGACGCCGGGCAGGGGATAAGCCCGCCGGTCAGGCCAAACATCGCAATCTGTCCGGTCGTCACGTTTTGTCCGCTGAAGCGTCGGTTAATATCCTGCGCATGCGCGCGCTGGTGGGCGTCCTGCCACTCCTCTTCAACCAGCGGGTGTTCGTGGTGATGGTGGTGATCATGATGATGGTCATGGTCATGATGATGGTGGTGATCGTGATGATGATCGTGCGGCTGGCTCTCTTTCCAGGTTCGCCACGCCATCCACAGGGCGATCAGAACGATCAACACCCCGGAGAACAGCTGGAACCAGGGTTCGGACGTATGTGCATCCCAGCCCCGGCCAAACCACAATCCAGCCATGGCAATGATCCAGACGACCGCCGTATGGGAAAGCGTTGCCGCCAGACCAAGCAGCACCGCCTGTTTCAGCGTGCCGCGGATCGCCACGATAAAAGCGGCCATCATCGTTTTTGAGTGACCCGGTTCCAGGCCATGCAGCGCGCCGAGCAGGATGGCGCTGGGAACAAACAGCCAGGCATTGCCCTGCTGCAAAAGTGAAGCAAAATCGTTCATGGGAAATTCCGGAATGGAAAGTGTGAGCAAATAGTACTCCCCCCCAGTAGTTTAATACTACCCCCCAGTAGAAAAATACTCAGGGGGAGTAGAGCGTGATATGCTTTAAAAGCCAAAAAAATAAGGATGCCGAGATGTCACATACCGTTCGCGACAAGAAGATGTTATTGACTCGCCTGAAGAAAATTCAGGGGCAGAGTAACGCCCTTGAGAAAATGCTCAACAGCGATCATGAGTGCGCCGAAGTGTTACAGCAGCTGGCGGCGATCCGTGGGGCAGTCAATGGCATGATGATGCAGGTGATTGAAGGGCATCTCACCGATCATGTGGTGAAAGAGCCCGAAGAGGCGCAGCGTGAAGCCGATCTTGGCGTCGTGATGCAGGTAATCAAATCCTATCTTAAATAGTATGCGTCTCCAGGTTATGTTCTGCCCAGAGAATAAACTCTGCTTTTGGCAGCGCCTTACTGTAATACCACCCCTGTCCGTACTGCACCCCGTGGCGGTGTAACCAGGCGAGCTGCCCTTCGGTCTCAACGCCTTCCGCCACCATCGCCAGCTGCAGTGACTTCGCCATTTCGATGATGTGCGGCGTCACGTTTTTGTACTCCAGCGCATCCACGAAGGATTTATCAATTTTTAGCGTGTCGACATCCAGATTCTGCAGATAGCTGAGGCTGGAATAGCCCGTACCAAAATCATCAATATAAACAGGGTGGCCAGAGCGGCGGAATGCGGCGATAGCGGGCGCGCTGATTTTGGGGTCGGCAAAGCCACGCTCGGTTAACTCGAGGGCGATTTGTCCGGGATGGATTTGCCACTTATTCATAAGCTGGCTTAGCAGCGGCGGCAGATTGCCAGAGGTTAAATCAGCAGGGGCGAGGTTGATGGAGATATGCTGATCGGCATGAAGCTGCAGCCAGTGGCCCATATCTTCAAACACTTTTTCCATCACTAACTGCGTCAGCTGCGAGATAAGGCCGGTTTGCTCGGCAAGCGGCACAAAAATATCAGGCGAGAGATTGCTTCCATCCGTCTGCGGCCAGCGCGCCAGCGCCTCTGCGCCGACAATTTTTCCGCTACAGAGCGCCACGATGGGCTGATAGTGCACCATAAATTCACGGTTGCTAATAGCATCAAGCAGGCGATTGCGTGGCGACTGAATACGACGCAGTATCCGCAGCACAAACAGTGCCGCCAGCAGGCTTATCAGTACGCCAAACGGCAGCCAGAAAAGCAGCTGCCGGTGCCAGCTTTCAGCCAGAGGGGTGAGCGCCGCCCAGGCAACGACGGTAAATCCAAGCTCAGGTACCGGCTTCATCACGTACATGGATCCCTTGTACTGAACGCTGGAGACGCCCCGATCGTTGACCCGATCGCGGATATGCGGATCAAGCGTGTTGCTGCTGGCGAAAATAAGGTGCGTTGCGTTGCCCACCAGGGCGGCATCAATGGCGATCTCACCGAAAGGGATCACATCCACAAGCGAGGCAGGATCGACCAGAACAAGGTAATGGCCCTTCCCGAGCACGGCCATGTAGCGGTGAAAGCCAAGATCGTTTTGTGCGGTAAGCCACGCGCTGTAGCCATCTTCGGTGATACGCATGGGGGGAGGATAAGAGGCGGATTTACTGGCCTGCTCAAGCGAAGAACAGAGGGGTTTTAGATTGTCGATGTAGATCACCTCCTGGATATAGCGCCATGAGAACGCGACCCGACGTATTTCCCTCAAATGCAGCGGACTACAGGGAACGCCCTTAAATCCCTGCAGGTGATTTAACGCTTCTTTTGCCTGATCCACGACCCTGTCAGTACGTATCAGCACGCGAGAAGCATAGCTATCCAGCGCATCGACAAATTTCTCTTCCGCCTGGCGATGGGCCAGCCAGATGCTGAGGCAAATGGGAACCAGCACGGAAAAGATAAGTACGCCAGTCACCAGACTGACCAGATGTCGGGTTTTCATGCTGTCATGTCCTTTCTCACATGTCCGAATTCGGGCATTGAGTGTCCTGCCTGCAGAGAAAGATTTTACCGCGAAATGAAATAGTTATAGCACGTGGGGGCAGGGTTTTCATTTTATCTACGTCAAATCAGAAAATATCCTCGGCAGAGAGGGGGTTGTTTTTTCAACCTGGCCTGGATATCATTTTTGTTATGTTATAACAAAACACAAAGGATTTACGATGAAACCTAACATCCATCCAGCGTATCGCACCGTGGTATTCCACGACACCAGCGCCAATGAATACTTTAAAGTCGGTTCAACCATCAAAACCGACCGCGAAATTGAGCTCGACGGTGAAACCTATCCGTACATCACTATCGAAGTTTCTTCAAAATCGCATCCGTTTTACACCGGTAAGCAGAAAACGTTCTCGACGGACGGCAGCGCAGCGCGCTTCCGCAAGCGTTTTGGCGGCTTTCTTAATGCGAAGCGGGGCTAACCATGCAGGTGCTTAACTCATTGCGCAGTGCAAAACAGCGTCACCCGGATTGCCAGATAGTCAAACGCAAGGGACGCTTATACGTGATTTGCAAATCTAACCCGCGCTTTAAGGCGGTGCAGGGGCGTAAAAAAAGGCGCTAGACGCGCGTTTCTCGCCAGCTTTCCAGGGATCTTTTCTGTTTGCCATCGGCAGTAAAATTGTCGGTGGCAAGCCAGCTTTCAAACGCGCTCGCCAGCGCTGGCCACTCTTTGTCGAGAATCGAAAACCAGTCGGTATCCCGGTTATGGCCTTTTATGACCAGCGCCTGGCGAAAACGCCCTTCAAACTGAAAGCCCAGACGCAGTGCCGCTTTGCGGGATGGTTCGTTCAGGCTGTTGCACTTCCATTCATAGCGCCGGTAGCCCAGGGTATCGAACACGTACCGCATCAGCAGATACTGCGCTTCTGTCGACATGGGCGTGCGGCTTAACAGTGACGAGAAGTGAACGTGCCCCACTTCCACGACGCCGTTTTTAGGATCGATCCGCATCAGGGAAAGCGTCCCGACAGGGGACTGGGTCCGGTTATCTATGACGGTAAAGTGGATGGGATCGGATAATTCGCTCACGCTCGCCACCCAATTGGCAAACTCTTCTGCGGTGGCATCAGGTTCACGCAGCAGCCACGTCCAGCTGCGGGTATCTCCGGCCAGGGAATACGCAGTGAACAACGCATGAGCATGCTCCACGCGCAGCGGCTCAAGCCGACAATAGTGACCCTGAAGTACCACCCGGGACGGATGCGGGCGAGGCTGCCAGTCGATAAGAGCTTCGCCTACGGGCTGTCCAAACTCATTGAATGTATTCATCTTTATTTCCATGACGTTGAAAAGATCTCCAGATTAGTGAATTGCTGGTTCCTTAAAAAGAACCACCAGGCTATGTTTTTCTGGTACCACGAGGAGGAAAGATGAATATACCGGGTGATGAGCTTTATACCTTGCTCCATGCCGCGCTGAAAAAGCGTGGGGAGGAGACGCTCCAGCGCGCGCTCTATCTTGCTTTACGGGAGGCCATACTGTGCGGAAGGCTTCGGTCCGGCTGCCATTTGCCCGGCTCGCGAACGCTGGCGCAGCAGCTTTCCGTTTCACGGAACACCGTCAATGCGGCGCTGGACCAGCTCACGCTGGAAGGTTATTTGCTGCGTAACCGTCAGGGGACGCGGGTGGGGCAATTCGCTCAACGTACGATTGCCCGGACATTACCGGACCCGGACGTCAGGCTGACAAAACGTGTCGCCCTGCTGCCCGCGCCTGTGCCGCGCGACACTCCGGTGATGGCGTTTACGCCGGGAACGCCCGCCATTAACTATTTCCCCTTGCCGCTGTGGCGGCGGTTGTACGATCGCGTCCTGCGTGAGGAGGGGAGTGCCCTGTTAGGGTATGGTGACCCGGCCGGCGAGCCGACGCTGCGGGCCGCGATAGCCCGCCACCTTGCGCTCTCCCGCGGCATTGACTGCGACGCCAGTCAGATTGTGATAACAGAAGGGGCGCTGGAGGGCGTCAATCTGTGCACGGTGCTGTTAAGCGAGCCGGGGGATGTCGCCTGGGTGGAAAATCCCGGCTATAGCGGAGCGAAAAGCGCTTTTGTCAAAACTGGCCTGGCGATGACAGGCATACCGGTCGATGACGAGGGGATGAGCTGGGAAGGACTGCGTGCGCCTTCACCCACCCTGATTTTTACCTCGCCATCGCATCAGTTCCCCTACGGAAGCGTGCTCAGCGCGCGACGGCGTCTGGCGCTGCTGGAACTGGCCCGGCAGCACAACGCGTGGATCATTGAGGACGATTACGACAGCGAATTCCGTTATGTTGGTGAGCCCGTACCGGCGATGCTGGGAATGGTCAACAATGCGCCCGTTGTGTATCTGGGGACGTTCAGCAAAACGCTTTTTCCGTCGCTGCGAATGGGGTTCATGGTGTTACCGCCAGCGCTGGCGCAGGCGGCGCGTCCCGCCATCGGCTCACTGCTGCGCGGCGGGCATCGTGCTGAACAGCGCACCCTGGCGCTGTTTATTGAGGAGGGCCACTATGCCCGTCATCTTGCCGCCATGCGCCGCCTTTATCGTAAGCGTTACCGCCAACTGCGGGAGGTGCTGAGCGCAGAGCTTCATACACCGCACCGCGTTCTTGCCGGGGAAGGGGGGATGCACCTGACGCTGGCGATTGACGGTATTGACGACCAGCGGCTGGTGGAGAAGGCGAGAGCGTTTCAGCTGGCACCCGCTGCCCTGAGCGGGTATTACCTTGAGGCGAAGCAGGGGCAAACCGGTCTGGTTTTAGGTTACGGCAATACTTCTGCTTCACAGTTTGCGCCGGGTATCCGACGTCTGCAGGCGTTAATTACGCAGCAGCAGGACGGGAAAGGGTAAAGACATCATAAAAAGAGAGCTGGCCCTTGGTGGCGACCATCTTCTGCAGCTTCTCTTTTTGCCCGGCGTCGACAGCCGGAGAGTGCAGGATGCTGTCGATCAGCTCCTCTGGTACGTAACGCGTGTTGTACCATTCGCCGTTGTAGCACACCCGGAAATCGAGAACGTCGATATCTTCGTAACGGTAACGGGGATTCACGTCGAAAAAGAAAAAAGCATTAAAGACGACAAACAGCACAACCAGCAGCCAGACGGAATCCACCAGCGTTTCGGATTTCAGCATCACAATCAGCGTCGCCAGCCAGGCGGCATACATGGCGACAAACAGTCCAGGGTGTTTGCGGATAAAGCTAATGCTAAAGCGCGGGCGATTGTCGCGCTTTTCGCGGTGGTTAAGATCGTCGATGGTAGCGGTAAGCAGGCGCTGTATCTCGGTCATTTTTTGCCTTCATGAGAGTTGACAATACAGGGGATCTGCCAATTTTAGGGGAGCCATCAGGCTGAAAAAAGTAACAGTCTGGCGCTAAAAGACCATAACAGTTGACTCCCCGACACCTTACAGCGTTTTGATGATTTTAGCGGGATTGCCGCCCACGACGACGTTAGCCGGGACGTCTTTCGTCACGACGGCACCGGAGGCGACCACCACGTTGTCACCAATGGTGACGCCTGGGTTAATCACCGCGCGGCCGCCAATCCAGACATTATTACCAATGTTGACGGGTTTTCCGAACTCCAGGCCGCTATTCCGCTCCTCCGCATCCAGCGGATGGGTTGCCGTATAAATATGAACGCCCGGCGCGAGCATGCAGTTATCGCCAATATGAACGGGGCATACATCCAGCATGACGCAGTCGAAGTTAGCGTAAAAGTTTTTCCCCAGATAAATGTTATATCCATAGTCACAGCGGAAACTCGGCTCGATATAAGCCCCTTCGCTTTGCCCCAGCAGTTCCGCCAGAATGTTCTGGCGTTCTGTTTTCTCATTAGGCGCGGTGTGGTTATAGCGGTGAATCAGATGGCGAGCCCGCAGCCGGTCGGCGCGTAGCGTCTCATCACCCGGACGGTAATGTTCACCTGAAATCATCTTCTGTTTTTCTATGCTCATCGGAAACCTCTCTGGATGTTATTCCGGAAGGGTAATCGCAACCGGCCATCAGGGGAACGTTCCCGAAAAGCCGATGTGACCAGAGTCACAACATTGTTGCTGATGAGCGCGTTTTACACGGAGACCTGGCTTTCGCACAGGGAGCATAACGGGACAGGTGAATACAGCTTAAAACGTGGCGTAGAACCTCTACAGACACACTTCGAAGATTAACGGACAAATTTCCATACAGAAGTAGGGATTTTGTCATATAGCTTATTCATCGTTAGCTCTGCAAGGCGATGGTCCGCGGCTGAATAAAATACCGCCAGTTCATTATCAGAAAGCTCGTATTTATTCTTTTCAATGACGCGTTCGAGTGTGTCAATTGACTGACAACGTCGTAAACGCATCAAATAATCGATTTTTGTGAGTGGTTTATCAGACATAAATTCACCTTAGTAATTGTAATAATTTTAACAGGAAAGACTAACCGGGTTAGCTCTGCTCACGTTGACGAAACAGCGGAATAGCCGGTTTCCCGATTTACGCCATTTTTGCAAATCCTGAGCGTTAATGCCGTAACTGCTGAACAACATAAAGGTGTCGTCCAGGTATTCATCAATTTGCTCAATGAGCTTATTATCTTCATTGTACTTAATTTTATAATTAAGTGCGAAGGTTGCGATATGCTCTATCAGCTCATTCAACTGTAAATTGATGGCAGACGTTGGGTCGTTTACCCAGCCATGGTTACTTTCATCAAGATTGGCAAGGCAGTCATGGTACAAGGATTCGCAGAGAAATTTCAACTGCGCGATATCATGCCTTTTTGGCGAGTACTCGTCCATAGCGCATCCCCTTCTGAGTGATTTCTTACTCACCGAACAACATTGTCGGGATGGATACAACTGACTTAGCTACATGCGTGCTGTGTTCCTGATAACCTAACTATAAGTCACTCCTTCCTGGATTTCATCGCGCTATTACGAAAAATTACAAATAAAACCGCAGGCTGCGAGCATGTACGCAATTGTTCATCCGGAAACGTACCTTTTTATCGGAATGAACAATCGTTTTTTTTCGCATCCTTACGTTTCATTGACTTAGCTTAAACAACGTGTGAAAGTCCAGATCCGATATGAAGATTGTCTCAATCTATTCTTAGGAATATTCCTAATAACAGTTAAAGCAGAGAAATGAATTTAAAAAGATTCTGAATTCACCGATTAAGTTATCAGTTAATTATGATATGTCTGTTTAAGATGGCAGAAAATAAATAGGACATCAATAAGCTTATTTTATGATTTTTTCTGAAAATGAAAAAGGCCGCAAATGCGGCCTTTTTATTATATGAAACCGGTATCAGTGAGGTTCTACCGAATGACTGTGCTCAACATCTTCATTCTTACGGCTGAAGCGGCGGCGAACCACCACGAAGAACACCGGAACGA
This sequence comes from Enterobacter chuandaensis, assembly GCF_003594915.1. Lineage (GTDB taxonomy): Bacteria > Pseudomonadota > Gammaproteobacteria > Enterobacterales > Enterobacteriaceae > Enterobacter > Enterobacter chuandaensis. Next base: position 326,876 of record NZ_QZCS01000002.1, on the reverse strand, counting down.
AGAAGATAGCCAGTACTGTCGCAGTAATCATACCGCCCATAACGCCCGTACCTACCGCGTTCTGCGCACCGGAACCCGCACCGGAGCTGATAACCAGCGGCATTACGCCGAGGATGAACGCCAGTGACGTCATCAGGATTGGACGCAGACGCATACGCACCGCTTCCAGCGTCGCCTCAATAAGGCCTTTACCCTCTTTCTCCATCAGATCTTTGGCGAATTCCACGATAAGTATCGCGTTCTTCGCCGACAAGCCAATGGTTGTCAGCAGGCCTACCTGGAAGTACACGTCGTTGGTCAAACCACGGAACGTTGCCGCAAGCAGCGCACCGATAACCCCAAGTGGAACCACCAGCATAACGGAGAACGGAATTGACCAGCTCTCGTACAGCGCTGCCAGACAGAGGAAGACCACAATCAGTGAAATAGCGTACAGGGCAGGGGCCTGGTTACCGGACAGACGTTCCTGATAGGACATGCCGGTCCAGTCATAGCCGATACCCGCAGGCAGTTTGCTTGCCAGCTCTTCCATCAGGTTCATGGCTTCACCGGTGCTTCGGCCTGGTGCGGCCTGACCCAGAATTTCCATCGACGGCAGACCGTTGTAACGTTCCAGACGCGGTGAACCGTATTCCCAGCGCGACGTCGAGAAGGCTGAGAACGGCACCATCTGACCATTGCTGCCGCGAACGTACCAGTTGTTAATATCGTTCGGCAACATACGGTACTGCGCTTCTGACATCACGTACACTTTCTTCACGCGACCGCGGTCGATGAAGTCGTTGACGTAGCTACCGCCCCAGGCCGCGCCCAGCGTGGTATTAATGTCGCTGATGGACACGCCCAGCGCCTGCGCTTTTTCCTGATCGATGTCGATCTTGTACTGCGGCGTATCTTCCAGGCCGTTTGGACGTACGCCAACCAGCAGGTCAGGGTGTTTAGCCACTTCGCCGAACAGCTGGTTACGCGCCTGCGTCAGTTTCTCGTGACCCAGACCGCCCTGGTCGATCAGCTGGAAGTCGAAACCGGTCGCCGTACCCAGTTCAACAATCGCTGGCAGGTTAAAGGCGAAGACCATCGCATCTTTAATCTGCGAGAAGGTGCCCATGGCACGGCCCGTGATCGCTTCAACTTTATTCTCATCGCCCGGACGATCGGCCCAGTCTTTCAGAGAAACGAAGGCGATACCGGTGTTCTGGCCACGACCCGCAAAGCCAAAGCCGTTAACCGCAAACACGGATTCAACGTTCGCTTTCTCTTTGGTGAGATAGTAGTCCGTCACTTCGTCCAGCACTTTCTGGGTACGCTCTTGCGAAGCACCCGCCGGAAGCTGTGCCATCGTCAGGAACACGCCCTGGTCTTCATCTGGCAGGAACGAGCTTGGCAGACGAACGAACAGGAACGCCATCCCCACGACGATGATGATATAGAGCAGCAGATAACGACCGGTGCTGCGCAGGATGTTGCCCACGCTGTCGGTGTAGTGGTGCGTGCTCTTATCAAACATGCGGTTGAACCAGCCGAAGAACCCCTTATGCTCGCCGTGACCGCCTTTCTGAATCGGCTTCAGCATCGTGGCACACAGCGCTGGCGTCAGGATCAACGCCACCAGTACCGACAGCGCCATCGCTGAAACGATGGTAATGGAGAACTGGCGGTAAATCGCACCCGTAGAGCCCCCGAAGAAGGCCATCGGGATAAATACCGCGGACAGTACCATCGCAATACCGACCAGCGCGCCCTGGATCTGGCCCATGGATTTACGGGTGGCTTCCTTCGGCGGTAGACCTTCTTCCGCCATTACGCGCTCGACGTTCTCTACCACCACGATGGCGTCATCCACCAGCAGGCCGATGGCGAGCACCATCCCGAACATCGTCAGGGTGTTTATCGAGAACCCAAAGGCCGCGAGGATGGCAAAGGTCCCCAGCAGAACGACCGGCACGGCGATGGTTGGGATCAGCGTCGCGCGGAAGTTTTGCAGGAACAGATACATCACCAGGAACACCAGGATGATCGCTTCTACCAGCGTTTTAACCACTTCGTGAATCGAAATTTTTACGAACGGCGTAGTGTCATACGGATAAACGATTTTCAGGCCTGACGGGAAGAACGGTTCCATCTTCTTCAGTTCCGCTCGGATCGCCGTTGCGGTGTCCAGGGCGTTCGCGCCCGTCGCCAGTTTGATACCCAGACCGGACGCCGGTTTGCCGTTAAACTTCGCAATGATGTCGTAGTTTTCGCCACCCAGCTCCACTTTGGCTACGTCGCGCAGACGAACCTGCGAACCGTCCTGGTTCACCTTCAGCAGAATTTTGCTGAACTCATCAGCGGAGGTCAGACGGGTTTGCGCGATAATCGACGCGTTAAGCTGCTGGCCTTTCACCGGCGGCGTACCGCCTAACTGACCGGCTGCCACCTGGGCGTTCTGCGCTTTAATGGCGTTAATCACGTCAACCGGCGTGAGCTGGAAGTTGTTCAGTTTGTTCGGATCCATCCAGATACGCATCGCGTACTGTGAACCGAACAGCTGCACGTCACCCACACCGGAAGTACGGCTGATGGCGTCCTTCATGTTGGCGCCCACGTAGTCGGAAATATCCTCCTGCGTCATGGTGCCGTTGGTGTTGATAACGCCGACAACCATCAGGAAGCTACTGGACGATTTCTCGACGCTCACACCCTGCTGTTGCACTTCCTGCGGCAGAAGAGGCATCGCCAGCTGCAGTTTGTTCTGCACCTGAACCTGCGCGATGTCCGCATCCGTACCGGATTCAAAGGTCAGGGTGATCTGCACCGTACCGGTGGAGTCACTGTTTGAGGACATGTACATCAGGTTATCGATACCGTTCATGTTCTGTTCGATAACCTGGGTTACGGTGTCCTGCACCGTTTTCGCATCAGCCCCCGGGTAGGTTGCGGAGATCGTCACCGCCGGTGGCGCAATCGTTGGATATTGCGCGACAGGCAGCTTCAGGATCGCAAGTCCCCCGGCCAGCATGATGATAATGGCGATCACCCACGCAAATATGGGGCGATCGATAAAGAAATTAGGCATGTCTTAACGGCTCCTGTTTAAGTTAAGACTTGGTTTGTTCTGACTGGCCAGCGGCCGAAGCTTGTTGTTTATCGTCAGAGGTCACTTCCTGTGCTTTTACCTGCGCGCCAGGACGTACTTTTTGCAAACCAGTAACAATCACGCGATCGCCATCTTTCAGACCTTCCGTCACCAGCCATTTATCGCCAATCGCCTGGGTAGCGGTGATATTGCGCGTTTCGACTTTGTTATCAGCCCCGACAACCAGTGCACTCGCATCGCCGCGTGGCGTACGGGTGACACCCTGCTGTGGAACCAGAAGTGCGGTTGGGTTCGTTCCTTCCTCCAGACGCGCGCGAACGAACATACCTGGCAGCAGATTCTTGTCAGGGTTCGGGAAAATCGCCCGTAAGGTGATGGAACCGGTGGTCTGGTCGACCGTCACATCAGAGAATTCCAGGGTACCTTCCTGCGGGAACTTGATACCGTCGTTGGTAACCAGCTCCACTTTGGCTTTGCCGTTTTCCTGTTTCAGGGTGCCGTTTGCCAGCTCCTGTTTCAGGCGCAGGAAATCGTTACTGGACTGCGTCACGTCAACGTAGATCGGATCAAGCTGCTGCACGGTTGCCAGCGCAGTGGTCTGCCCGTTCTGCACCAGCGCCCCTTCCGTCACGGAAGATTTACCAATACGACCGCTGATAGGGGAGGTCACTTTGGTATAGGCCAGGTTAATGCGGGCGGTTTCGACAGCCGCTTTGGCTGCTACCACGGCCGCGTTAGCCTGCTGGGCATCTGCCAGAGCGGTATCGTAATCCTGTTGGCTGATGTATTTGGTACCGAGCAGTTTCTGGTAGCGGTTCAGCGTCAGCTGAGCGATTTTCGCCGCCGCTTGTGCTTTAGCCAGGTCACCTTTCGCGCTTTCATAAGAAGCCTGATAGGTCGCGGGATCAATCTGATACAGAGACTCACCGGCCTTCACATCGCCGCCTTCGGTAAAGTTACGTTTCAGGATAATGCCGCTAACCTGAGGACGCACTTCCGCAATGCGGTAAGCATTTGTACGGCCTGGTAATTCTGTGGTGATCTGTAGAGGTTCAGATTTGAGTGTCACAACGCCGACTTCTGGCGCCTGCTGAGCTCCTTGTTGAGCTGGTTTGTCGTCACATCCTGTAAGCGCTAAGCTGCCTGAGAGCATCAGAACGACCGCCAGAGGCGTTAACCCTCTGTTTTTGTTCATATGTAAACCTCGAGTGTCCGATTTCAAATTGATCAAGGGTCCTGAGTCTAAAAACCCATTGCTGCGTTTATATTATCGTCATGCTATGGTACATACATTCACAAATGTATGTAAATCTGACTCCTGTAAATTCACCCACCTATGGCACGAAAAACTAAACAACAAGCGCTGGAAACCCGACAACACATCCTTGATGTGGCAATACGTTTGTTCTCTCAGCAGGGGGTTTCTTCCACCTCGCTGGCACAAATTGCTCAGGCTGCCGGTGTGACGCGGGGAGCGATTTACTGGCATTTTAAAGACAAGTCAGATCTGTTCAGTGAAATCTGGGAGCTTTCAGAGTCCAGCATTAGCGATCTCGAGAGTGAGTATCGGGCAAAATTCCCCGACGATCCACTCTCAGTATTGAGAGAAATATTAGTATATATCCTTGAAGCAACGGTAGTTGAAGAGCGTCGCAGATTAATGATGGAAATTATCTTTCATAAATGTGAGTTCGTGGGCGAAATGGCGGTGGTGCAACAGGCGCAGCGCAGCCTCAGCCTGGAGAGCTACGATCGCATTGAACAGAACCTGAACCTGTGTATGCAGGCAAAGCTGTTACCCGCCAATTTACTCACCCGCCGGGCGGCTATCCTGATGCGCAGCTACATTTCAGGTCTGATGGAAAACTGGCTTTTTGCGCCGCAATCCTTTGACCTCAAAGAGGAAGCCCGCAGCTACGTGGCGATTTTACTGGAAATGCTACAACTCTGCCCGACGCTGCGCAGCGACGCGCCTTCGCTGACGGCCTGAGCCCTTTCCAGGATTTATCTCAGAGGCTAACGTTCTCGCTATTCTGCTTCCGACGAGCGTGATATTCTTCACGCCGGACTATTTTCGGTCATCTGCTGACATCATTCACAACTATGCTGCCCATCAATCGCTCGCAACATCCTGTATTTGCATTGCTCTTTGCTATGCTGTTTTTCTTCTCCACCGCGCCGCTTTCCTGGGCCCGCGCAGACAACAGCACTGATATTCCCTCGCGCAGCGAAATTCAGTCGCAGCTCGACACCCTGAACAAACAAAAAGAGCTCTCTCCTCAGGAGAAACTCACCCAGCAGGATCTGACGGAAACGCTGGAAAACATTGATAAAATCGAGCGCGTTAAAGCAGAAACCACCCAGCTTCGTCAGAAGGTGGCGCAGGCGCCTGAGAACATGCGTAAGGCTACGGAAGCGTTGAGCGCGCTGAGTGACGTCGATAACGACGACGAAACGCGCAAAACGCTCTCCACGCTCTCCTTACGCCAGCTGGAATCACGCGTCGCGCAACTGCTCGACGATCTGCAAACGGCACAGTCTGACCTCGCGACCTACAACAGCCAGCTCGTCTCCCTGCAAACCCAGCCCGAGCGCGTGCAAAACGCAATGTACGCCGCGTCCCAACAGCTGCAGCAGATCCGCAACCGCCTGAACGGCACAACGGTAGGGGAAGGCACGCTGCGCCCGACGCAGCAAACCCTGTTGCTGGTTCAGCAGTCCTTGCTCAATGCGCAAATTGAACAGCAGCGTAAAAGCCTGGAAGGGAATACGGTGCTGCAGGACACGCTCCAGAAACAGCGTGATTACGTGACGGCGAATATCAACCGGCTGGAGCACCAGCTTCAGCTGTTGCAGGAGGCGGTAAACAGCAAACGCCTGACCCTGACGGAAAAAACCGCCCAGGAAGCCGTCTCGCCGGACGAAACCGCCCGTATTCAGGCCAACCCGCTGGTGAAGCAGGAGCTTGAGGCTAACCACCAGCTCAGCCAGCGCCTGATACTGGCGACGGAAAACGGCAACTCGCTGGTTCAGCAAAATATCAAAGTGAAAAACTGGCTGGATCGCGCGCTGCAGGCGGAACGCAACATCAAAGAGCAGATTGCGGTCCTGAAAGGTAGCCTTCTGCTGTCGCGTATTCTCTATCAGCAGCAGCAGACGCTCCCCTCCGCCGACGAGCTGGAGGACATGACTAACCGCATTGCGGATTTACGTCTGGAACAGTTTGACGTCAACCAGCAGCGCGACGCCCTTTTCCAGAGCGATGCCTATGTCGCCAAAGTTGAAGAAGGGCACTCCAGCGACGTAAACCCGGAAGTGCATGACGCGCTGCTCCAGGTGGTGGATATGCGTCGCGAGCTGCTCGATCAGCTTAACAAGCAACTGGGCAACCAGCTGATGATGGCCATTAATCTGCAGATCAACCAGCAGCAGCTGGTCAGCGTGTCAAAAAGCCTGCAGGAGATTTTGACGCAGCAGATTTTCTGGGTGAACAGCAACAAGCCGATGGACTGGGACTGGATTAAGTCCTTCCCGGAAACGCTGAAAACGCAGATTAAGAGCATGAAAATCACCGTAAACTGGGAGAAAGCCTGGCCTGCGGTAATGATTGCTTTCCTGGCCGGTTTACCGCTGCTGCTGATTGCCGGTCTGATCCGCTGGCGTCTGAAATGGCTGAAACAGTACCAGGCGAAGCTGGCGTCGGAAGTGGGGCAGTTGCGTAACGACAGCCAGCTCCATACGCCTAAAGCGATTCTGATCGATCTCATCCGCGCGCTGCCGGTGTGTCTGATTATTCTGGCCGTGGGTCTGATTCTGCTCACGATGCAGCTTAACGTCAGCGATCTGCTCTGGGCGTTCAGTAAAAAACTGGCGCTGTTCTGGCTGGTATTTGGCGTGTGCTGGAAGGTGCTGGAAAAAGACGGCGTGGCGGTGCGTCATTTCAACATGCCGGCTCAGCTAACCAGCCACTGGCGTCGCCAGATTGTGCGCGTCAGCCTTGCGCTTCTGCCGCTGCACTTCTGGTCGGTGGTGTCAGAGCTTTCCCCGCTGCATCTGATGGATGATGTGCTGGGCCAGTTGGTCATTCTGCTCAACCTGCTGCTGATCGCGATCCTGATGTGGCCGATGTGCCGCGACAGCTGGCGCGATAAAGAGTCCCACAATCTTCGTCTGGCCACCGTGACGGTGCTGGCGATCATTCCGCTGGCGCTGATGGTGCTTACGGCAACGGGCTACTTCTATACCACGCTGCGCCTGTCCGGGCGCTGGATCGAGACGGTCTATCTGGTGATTGTCTGGAACCTGCTCTATCAGACCGTACTGCGCGGTTTAAGCGTCGCGGCCCGCCGCATTGCTTACCGTCGTGCCATTGCGCGTCGTCAGCATCAGGTGAAAGAGGGGGCCGAAGGCGCAGAGCCGCAGGAAGAGCCGACCATTGCTCTTGAGCAGGTCAACCAGCAGACGCTGCGTATCACCATGCTGGTGATGATCGCCCTGTTTGCGGTGATGTTCTGGGCGATCTGGTCGGATTTGATTACCGTCTTCGCCTATCTCGACAGTATTACTCTCTGGCAGTACAACGGTACCGAAGCCGGCGCGGCGGTGATGAAAAGCGTCACCATGGGCAGCCTGCTGTTTGCGCTGGTGTCGTCGGTGGTGGCCTGGGCGCTGATTCGCAACCTGCCGGGTCTGCTGGAAGTGCTGGTGCTCTCAAGGCTGAACCTGCGCCAGGGGGCGTCATACGCCATCACCACCATCCTGAATTACGTCATCATTATCGTCGGGGCGATGACGGTATTCGGCTCGCTGGGCGTCTCGTGGGATAAACTGCAGTGGCTGGCGGCGGCTCTCTCGGTCGGTCTTGGTTTTGGCCTGCAGGAGATCTTCGGTAACTTTGTGTCCGGCCTGATCATCCTGTTCGAACGTCCGGTGCGTATCGGCGATACCGTTACCATCGGTACCTTCTCCGGTACGGTCAGCAAGATCCGTATTCGTGCCACCACCATTACCGATTTTGACCGTAAAGAGGTGATCATCCCGAACAAAGCGTTCGTGACCGAGCGCCTGATCAACTGGTCGCTCTCGGATACCACCACGCGCGTGGTGATTCGCCTCGGCGTAGCCTACGGCTCTGACCTGGATAAAGTGAAAGAGGTATTGTTAAAAGCCGCTAAATCGCATCCAAAGGTCATGCACGAGCCCGCGCCGGACGTCTTCTTCACCACCTTCGGGCCGAGCACGCTGGATCACGAACTGCGTCTGTACGTGCGTGAACTGCGCGATCGCAGCTACACCGTGGATGAACTGAACCGTGCGATCGATCGCCTGTGCCGCGAAAACAACATTAATATCGCCTTCAACCAGCTTGAGGTTCACCTGCATAATGAGAAAGGTGATGAGCATACGGAAGTGAAGCGCGAGATTAAGGGTGACGATCCGACTCCCGCCTAAACTATTTTCCCTCTCCCTATGGGAGAGGGCCAGGGTGAGGGCAACCGGCCTTCACCTTTTCCTCAAAATCCCGCCGTACAATCTCCAGTGCCTTCAGCACCGTCTCCGCTGGGATCTCATGATTCTCCAGAAGCATAATCAAATCGACGGCCAGCTTGACCTCATCGGGTGCATTTTCCAGTGACATAGATGTGGCTCCTGTTAACGGGTCAGGCGTTCAATCACGCGCTCAATCTCATCCAGCGCCTGACGGCAGCGGACGATGCGGCCTTCCAGCGCGCTGATTTCACGCATTAAGAGCTGCTGCTCTTCCAGCGTTTCGCTGTTGTTCAGGCGCGTCTCGCGTTCGCGCTTCATCTCAAACAGCCGGCGCTCGAACTCCTGGTTCTCCAGCCGCTTGCGCTGCCATTTTCCAGGCCCTGGCGAGGCGCTGTCCCAGGCGCGCAGCGGCCAGGCGGCGATTTCCCGGTGCAGGGCGGTGATCTGCTCGGTGAGATGCTCCGCAAGCCATACCACCTGTTCCTGCTGCCCGCTTTCAACCGCATGGCGCAATTCATCGAGATTTGTCTGGGCCTCAGCCAGGTAATCCTGAATGACGGTACTGCGAGTGCGGAAAAGCTGCCGGTCAAAGCGCGGCTTCAGCGTGGCGTGCCCCATTAGCGGTGTAGCCTGCGTCCGCAGAGCAATCAGCTGATTTTGCAGCCTCTCAAGAAGCAGTGCTGTTTTCAAGGCGCTCTCCAGTGGTAAAGTAGCCGTTCAGTTTGATAACGATTCGCATTATGAAGCGTACTATTTTAATCATCATTGGCTGGCTCGCGGTAGTGCTTGGCACGCTGGGTGTGTTTTTACCCTTACTGCCGACCACGCCGTTTATCCTGCTGGCGGCCTGGTGCTTCGCCCGCTCGTCGCCGCGCTTTCACCACTGGCTGCTCTACCGTTCGTGGTTTGGCGGGTACTTGCGGCACTGGCAACAACACCGTGCCATGCCGCCCGGCGCGAAGCCCCGCGCGGTCGCGGTGATCTTAATCACCTTCGCGATTTCATTATGGCTGGTGAAAATGATGTGGGTGCGGATCCTGCTGCTTTTCATCCTCTTCTGCCTGCTTATCTTTATGTGGCGGATCCCCGTGGTTGATGAAAAGCAACAAAAGCACTGAAGCCTCATCATGGCGGTTGCAATTATTGCGTACAGCCAGTAAATTCGACCGTTTTCGAGCACAGGCGCGCCTGGTTAAAGGTTAAGCAATTGTTACCTTTGCCGACTCGTTGCGCGCCGTGAGTAACACTGTTTCATTTAGGCACAAACCGATGACCGCAACTGCACAGCAGCTTGAATATCTGAAAAACAGCATCAAAAGCATCCAGGACTATCCAAAGCCTGGCATTCTTTTCCGTGATGTCACCAGCTTGCTGGAAGACCCGAAAGCGTACGCGCTCAGCATTGAACTGCTGGTGGAGCGTTATAAAAACGCCGGGATCACCAAAGTAGTAGGTACCGAAGCCCGTGGCTTCCTGTTCGGCGCACCGGTTGCGCTGGCGATGGGCGTGGGTTTTGTGCCGGTGCGTAAGCCGCGCAAACTGCCGCGTGAAACCATCGCGGAGAGCTACGAGCTGGAGTACGGCACCGATCAGCTTGAAATCCACGTTGATGCCATCAAGCCTGGCGACAAAGTGCTGGTGGTGGACGATCTGCTGGCAACCGGCGGCACCATTGAAGCGACCGTGAAGCTGATCCGTCGTCTGGGTGGGGAAGTGACCGACGCGGCCTTCATCATCAACCTGTTCGATCTCGGCGGTGAACAGCGCCTGGAAAAACAGGGTATTACCAGCTACAGCCTGGTGCCTTTCCCGGGTCATTAATCCCGGTTTTCACAACCTCGCTCAATGGGTGAGGTTGTGATAGCATTCCCCTCCATAAATTCACCTTCCAGCGTTGCAGAGCCTGCCCATGAGTTATCAGGTGTTAGCCCGTAAATGGCGACCACAAACCTTTGCTGACGTTGTCGGTCAGGAACATGTGCTGACGGCCCTGGCGAACGGCTTGTCGCTAGGTCGCATCCATCACGCCTATCTTTTTTCCGGCACCCGCGGCGTCGGTAAGACCTCTATTGCCCGTCTGCTGGCGAAAGGTCTCAACTGCGAAACCGGGATCACCGCCACCCCGTGCGGCGTGTGCGATAACTGCCGGGAGATCGAGCAGGGGCGTTTTGTCGATCTGATCGAGATCGACGCCGCCTCGCGTACCAAAGTGGAAGACACCCGCGATCTGCTCGACAACGTGCAGTACGCCCCGGCGCGCGGACGCTTCAAGGTCTATCTGATCGATGAAGTGCACATGCTGTCGCGCCACAGCTTTAACGCCCTGCTGAAAACGCTGGAAGAGCCGCCCGCGCACGTGAAGTTCCTGCTGGCGACCACCGATCCGCAAAAGCTGCCGGTCACCATCCTGTCGCGCTGCCTGCAGTTCCACCTGAAGGCGCTGGACGTGGAGCAGATCCGCGCTCAGCTTGAGCACATCCTTGATGAAGAGAATATCGTTCACGAGCCGCGCGCCCTGCAGCTGCTGGCCCGCGCGGCGGACGGCAGCCTGCGTGATGCTCTGAGCCTGACCGACCAGGCGATTGCCAGCGGTGACGGCAAGCTCTCCACCGAGGCGGTCAGCACCATGCTCGGCACGCTGGATGACGATCAGGCGCTGTCGCTCATCGAAGCGATGATTGCCGCCAACGGTGAGCGCGTGATGTCGCTGGTCAACGCCGCCGCGGGTAGGGGCATTGAATGGGAAGCGCTGCTGGTTGAGATGCTCAGCCTGCTGCACCGCGTGGCGATGCTGCAGCTGTCTCCGTCGGCCATCGGTGCGGATATGGCCGCCATTGAACAGCGGATGCGTGAACTTGCCCGCACCGTGCCGCCTGCCGACGTGCAGCTTTACTACCAGACCCTGCTGATTGGCCGCAAAGAGCTGCCGTACGCGCCGGATCCGCGTATGGGCGTTGAAATGACGCTGCTGCGTGCGCTGGCGTTCCACCCGCGTATGCCATTGCCGGAGCCGGAAGTGCCGCGACAGTCTTTCGCGCCGGTCGCCCCAACGGCGGTGATGTCACCGCAGCAGGTACCGCCGCAGCCGACACCGCCGCCGCAGCAAAACGTGCCGCTGTCGGATGCCACCAGTTCGGTGCTTGCTGCACGCAGCCAGCTGCAGCGTGCGCAGGGAGTAACCAAACCAAAAAAGAGTGAACCGGCAGCGCCAGGAAGAGCGCGGCCGGTGAACAACGCCGCGCTTGAACGACTGGCCTCGGTAACGGAGCGCGTACAGTCGCGTCCGGCACCGTCCGCGCTCGAGCAGAAAGCCCCGGTGAAAGAAGAGGCTTACCGCTGGAAGGCAACCACCATCACCGAAACGGTGAAGGAAGAGGTGGCCACGCCAAAAGCGCTGAAAAAGGCGCTGGAGCATGAGAAAACGCCGGAGCTTTCCGCGAAGCTTGCGGAAGAGTCTATTGCGCGCGACGCCTGGGCCGCCGAAGTCAGCCAACTTCAGCTGCCGAAGCTGGTGGAGCAGGTCGCGCTCAACGCCTGGAAAGAGCAGGACGGCAATCAGGTGCGTCTGCACCTGCGTCCGGGCCAGCGGCACCTCAATTCCCCTGGCGCGCAAAAGGCGCTGGCGGAGGCGCTTACTGCACTACAGGGTGTGCCGGTTGAATTGACTATCATTGAAGATGATAATCCGGCAGTGAAAACGCCGCTTGAGTGGCGCCAGGCCATTTATGAAGAGAAGCTCGCGCAGGCGCGCGAGGCGATTATTGCGGATAACAACATTCAGACCCTGCGCCGGTTCTTCGACGCCGATCTGGATGAAGAGAGTATTCGCCCCATTTGATCGTGAGTCTGACTTACGGTTGTAATCCTTAAACGTGAAAGAAGAGAGAAGCCTATGTTTGGTGGAAAAGGCGGTCTGGGTGGCCTGATGAAGCAGGCTCAGCAGATGCAGGAAAAAATGCAGAAGATGCAGGAAGAGATCGCTCAGCTGGAAGTCACGGGTGAATCCGGTGCCGGTCTGGTCAAGGTGACCATCAACGGTGCGCACAACTGCCGTCGCGTTGAAATCGACCCGAGCCTGCTCGAAGACGACAAAGAGATGCTGGAAGATCTGGTTGCAGCCGCGTTTAACGATGCCGCTCGCCGTATCGACGAAACCCAGAAAGAAAAAATGGCCTCTGTTTCCAGCGGTATGCAGCTGCCGCCGGGCTTTAAGATGCCGTTCTGATGCAAACCAGTCCGCTGCTCACGCAGTTAATGGAAGCGCTGCGCTGCCTGCCGGGCGTTGGCCCGAAGTCAGCGCAGCGCATGGCGTTTACGCTATTGCAGCGCGACCGCAGCGGCGGGATGCGCCTGGCGCAGGCTTTAACCCGCGCCATGTCAGAAATTGGTCACTGTGCGGATTGCCGTACCTTTACCGAGCAGGACGTGTGTAACATCTGTACGAACCCGCGTCGTCAGGAAAACGGTCAGATTTGCGTGGTGGAGAGTCCGGCGGACATCTACGCCATCGAACAAACCGGGCAGTTTTCCGGCCGCTACTTTGTGCTGATGGGGCATCTCTCCCCGCTGGACGGCATTGGCCCGGACGATATCGGTCTTGATCGCCTTGAACAGCGTCTTGAGTCCGAAACCATCAAAGAAGTGATCCTCGCCACCAACCCCACGGTGGAAGGGGAGGCAACCGCCAACTACATCGCCGAGCTATGCGCGCAGTACGGCGTTGACGCCAGCCGCATTGCCCACGGCGTGCCGGTGGGCGGCGAGCTGGAGATGGTCGATGGCACCACGCTGTCGCACTCTCTGGCGGGACGCCACAAGATTATTTTCTGACCAAACGGAGGCTGCACGCGCGGCCTCCGCTTGAAAATTTCCCCCCTTATCCCCATCTCCCTCTCAACGTTTTGAAACCCCATTAAATGGCATTGTTGAGGTCGACTTAGATGAAAGGACAAGAAACCCGTGGTTTCCAGTCAGAAGTAAAACAGCTTCTGCACCTGATGATCCATTCCCTGTATTCCAACAAAGAAATTTTCCTGCGTGAGCTGATTTCCAACGCCTCGGACGCTGCAGACAAGCTGCGCTTCCGCGCGCTGTCTAACCCGGATCTGTACGAAGGCGACGGCGAGCTGCGCGTGCGCGTCTCGTTCAATAAAGAGAACCGCACCCTGACCATTGCCGATAACGGCATCGGGATGAACCGCGACGAGGTGATCGACCACCTTGGCACCATCGCTAAATCCGGCACCAAAGCGTTCCTTGAATCCATGGGTTCTGACCAGGCGAAAGACAGTCAGCTGATCGGCCAGTTCGGCGTCGGTTTCTACTCGGCGTTCATCGTGGCGGATAAAGTCACCGTGCGCACCCGTGCCGCGGGCGACAGCGCCGGGAACGGCGTGCTGTGGGAATCCAAAGGGGAAGGCGAATACACCGTTGATGACATCACCAAAGCGGATCGCGGCACCGAAATCACTCTTCACCTGCGCGGAGGCGAAGACGATTTCCTGAACGACTGGCGCGTGCGCTCCATCATCAGCAAATATTCCGACCACATCGCCCTGCCGGTTGAGATTGAAAAACAGGAAGAGAAAGACGGTGAAACCGTGGTTTCCTGGGAGAAGATCAACAAGGCGCAGGCGCTGTGGACGCGCAACAAGGCTGAAATTAAAGACGATGAGTACAACGAGTTTTACAAGCACATCGCCCACGACTTTACTGACCCGCTGACCTGGAGCCACAACCGTGTGGAAGGTAAGCAGGAGTACACCAGCCTGCTGTACATCCCGGCGCAGGCGCCGTGGGATATGTGGAACCGCGATCACAAGCACGGCCTGAAGCTGTACGTGCAGCGCGTGTTCATCATGGACGACGCCGAGCAGTTCATGCCTAACTACCTGCGCTTTGTGCGCGGTCTGATTGATTCCAACGATCTGCCGCTGAACGTCTCGCGCGAAATTCTGCAGGACAGCACCGTCACCCGTAACCTGCGCAACGCCCTGACCAAACGTGCGCTGCAGATGCTGGAAAAACTGGCGAAAGACGATGCGGAAAAATATCAGACCTTCTGGAAACAGTTCGGCCTGGTGCTGAAAGAAGGCCCTGCGGAAGACACCGCGAACGTTGAAACCATTGCTAAGCTGCTGCGCTTCGCCTCCACGCACACCGACTCCTCCGCGCAGACCGTGTCGCTGGAAGAGTACGTCTCCCGCATGAAAGAAGGGCAGGAGAAGATTTACTACATCACCGCCGACAGCTACGCGGCGGCGAAGAGCAGCCCGCACCTGGAGCTGCTGCGTAAGAAAGGCATCGAAGTGCTGCTGCTTTCTGACCGCATCGACGAGTGGATGATGAACTACCTGACCGAGTTCGACGGCAAAGCGTTCCAGTCCGTTGCCAAAGCCGACGAGTCCATCGACAAGCTGGCGGATGAAGTAGACGAAAGCGCAAAAGAAGCCGAGAAGGCGCTGGAGCCGTTCGTTGAGCGCGTGAAAACCCTGCTGGGCGACCGCGTGAAAGAGGTGCGCTTCACGCATCGTCTGACCGACACCCCGGCGATTGTCACCACCGATGCCGACGAAATGAGCACCCAGATGGCGAAACTGTTCGCGGCGGCGGGCCAGGCGATGCCGGAAGTAAAATATATCTTTGAGCTTAATCCGGATCATCCGCTGGTGAAACGCGCGGCGGATACCCAGGACGACGCCCGCTTTGCCGAGTGGGTTGAACTGCTGCTGGATCAGTCATTGCTGGCCGAGCGCGGCACGCTGGAAGATCCTAACCTGTTCATTAAACGTGTGAATGCGCTGCTGCTGGCGTAATTCAACATCAACCCCTCACCCGACCCTCTCCCCCTTGGGGAGAGGGTTAGGGTGAGGGGAATCAACCGCACCCTCCCAAATTATCTCCCCCCATTAACCGTTTCAGCCTTCCCGCCTTCCTTGAGCCACGCCCGTTCTGGTGGTATTGTTTAGCGCTTTTGAAAAATTGAAACGACATTTGAGGGGATTTTCGCAATGCGTATTATTCTGCTTGGCGCTCCGGGCGCGGGTAAAGGAACTCAGGCTCAGTTCATCATGGAGAAATACGGTATTCCGCAAATCTCCACCGGTGACATGCTGCGCGCCGCTGTAAAATCTGGCTCCGAGCTGGGTAAACAAGCGAAAGACATCATGGACGCAGGCAAGCTGGTAACCGACGAGCTGGTTATCGCGCTGGTTAAAGAGCGCATTGCGCAGGAAGACTGCCGTAACGGTTTCCTGCTGGACGGCTTCCCGCGCACCATTCCTCAGGCTGACGCCATGAAAGAAGCGGGCATCAACGTGGACTACGTGCTGGAGTTCGACGTGCCGGACGAGCTGATCGTTGACCGTATCGTTGGCCGTCGCGTACACGCTGCCTCTGGCCGCGTTTACCACATCAAATTCAACCCACCTAAGGTTGAAGGCAAAGACGACGTGACCGGCGAAGATCTGACCACCCGTAAAGACGATCAGGAAGAGACCGTGCGTAAACGCCTGGTGGAATACCATCAGATGACTGCGCCGCTGATCGGCTACTACACCAAAGAAGCGCAGGCGGGTAACACCAAATACGCCAAAGTTGACGGCACCAAAGCCGTGGCAGACGTACGTGCAGAGCTGGAAAAAATCCTCGGCTAAGTGCACCTCTCTCACCCGGGCTCCCGGGTGAGAAATATTCTCATCTCACCTATTACAGCAATGGGTTTCGTTTAAACGCATTTCCGCTACAATTGACAGCCTATCAAATGGTTAAGAGGCGTGAATGAGTCAGGCGAAAACCGGCATCCTGCTTGCCAATCTGGGCACTCCAGAAGCACCTACATCAGACGCGGTAAAACGCTACCTGCGACAATTTTTAGGCGACACGCGCGTCGTGGATACGCCAAGACTGCTGTGGTGGCCGCTGCTGCGTGGTGTCATTCTGCCGATTCGTTCTCCGCGCGTCGCCAAACTCTATCAGTCCGTGTGGATGGAAGAGGGCTCGCCGCTGATGGTGTACAGCCGTCGTCAGGAAAAAGCGCTGGCTGCCCGCCTGCCGGATATGCCCGTCGCGCTTGGCATGAGCTACGGTAAACCTTCGCTGGAAAGCGCCGTCGACGCGCTGCTGGCGCAGGGCGTGGACCATATCGTCGTGCTGGCCTTGTATCCGCAGTACTCCTGCTCGACGGTGGCCGCCGTCTGGGACGAGCTGGCCCGCATTCTGGCGACCCGCCGCCGCATTCCGGGCGTGACCTTTATTCGCGATTACGCCGATAACGATCTCTACATCAAGGCGCTTGCAAGCAGCGCCCGCGCGTCGTTTGAGAAGCACGGCGAGCCGGATCTGCTGCTGCTCTCCTATCACGGGATCCCGCAGCGCTTCGCCAACGAAGGGGATGATTACCCGCAGCGCTGCCGCGATACCACCCGCGAGCTGGTCTCCGCCCTCGGCCTGCCGCCGGAGAAAGTGATGATGACCTTCCAGTCGCGCTTTGGCCGCGAGCCGTGGCTGACGCCGTACACCGATGAAACCCTCAAAATGCTCGGCGAGAAGGGCGTGAAGCACATTCAGGTGATGTCGCCGGGCTTCTCGGCAGACTGTCTGGAAACGCTGGAGGAGATCGCGGTGCAAAACCGGGAATTTTTCCTTGAGGCCGGTGGCGAAAAGTACGAGTACATTCCGGCGCTTAACGACTCACCTGAGCATATCGACATGATGGTCTCGCTGGTGACGAACAGCCGCTGATCGCACTCCGGGCCGGGTTTGTGCTACCATTCCCGGCCCATATTCTTCGTACAGTTCAGACCATGAAATTTCCCGGTAAACGCAAATCCAAACACTACTTTCCTGTTGATGCTCGCGATCCGCTCCTGCAGCAAATCCAGCCTGAAAATGAAACCAGCGCTGCCTGGGTCGTGGGTATCGACCAGACGCTGGTGGATATTGAAGCGAAAGTGGATGATGAGTTTGTCGCCCGCTATGGTCTGAGCGCCGGACACTCGCTGGTGATTGAAGACGACGTTGCCGAAGCGCTGTACCAGGAGCTGGTGCGCGAAAACCTGATTACCCATCAGTTCGCCGGCGGCACCATCGGCAACACCATGCACAACTACTCGGTGCTGGCAGATGACCGTTCGGTCCTGCTCGGCGTGATGTGCAGCAATATCGAAATCGGTGGCTACGCCTACCGCTACCTGTGCAACACCTCCAGCCGTACCGACCTGAACTATCTTCAGGGCGTTGACGGCCCGATTGGCCGCTGCTTTACGCTGATCGGCGAATCCGGCGAACGTACCTTTGCCATCAGTCCGGGCCACATGAATAAACTGCGCGCGGAAAGCATTCCCGAAGAAGTGATCGCGGGCGCCTCGGCGCTGGTGCTGACGTCGTATCTGGTGCGCTGCAAGCCGGGCGAGCCGATGCCGGAAGCGACCATGAAGGCGATTGAGTACGCCAAAAAGTACGATGTGCCGGTGGTGTTAACCCTGGGCACTAAATTTGTGATTGCCGATAACCCGGAGTGGTGGCAGGCGTTCCTGAAGGAGCACGTCTCGATTCTGGCGATGAACGAAGAAGAGGCCGAAGCGCTGACCGGCGAGAGCGATCCGCTGCTGGCATCTGACAAAGCGCTGGACTGGGTGGACCTGGTGCTTTGCACTGCTGGCCCGGTTGGGCTCTATATGGCAGGTTTTACGGAAGAAGAGAGCAAACGCAAAACCCAGCACCCGCTGCTGCCGGGCGCGATTGCCGAGTTTAACCAGTACGAGTTCAGCCGCGGCATGCGCTACAAAGATTGCGTCAATCCGCTGCGTATCTACTCTCATATCGCGCCGTATATGGGCGGGCCGGAGAAGATCATGAACACCAACGGTGCGGGCGACGGTGCACTGGCGGCGCTGCTGCACGATATTACCGCTAACGCCTACCACAAAACCAACGTGCCGAACTCCAGCAAGCACAAGTTCAGCTGGCTGACCTATTCGTCGCTGGCGCAGGTGTGTAAGTACGCGAACCGCGTGAGCTATCAGGTGCTGAATCAGCATTCTCCGCGCTTAACGCGCGGTCTGCCGGAACGAGAAGACAGCCTCGAAGAGGCGTACTGGGATCGTTGATTGCTAAAAGAAAACCCCTCACCCTAACCCTCTCCCCCATGGGGAGAGGGCCGGGGTGAGGGGGAACCAGACCGCACAAGCTAGCCCGTCACCCCTTCTTCAACCGGCGGCTTCGTCAGCAGCGTCAGCATGGTGTTCGCAATCTCGCGCTCGCCCATCACTACCTGGTTCGCACCGCGCTCGGTGATGTAGTCCACCTCATCGTCATAATGCGCCCGGGCGATAATCTCGATATTCGGGCACTTCTCTCGGGCGGACGCCACAATCTCACCCGCTTCATAGCCGTTAGGTATGGTCAGCAGCAGCCAGCGGGCGCAGTCCAGATGCGCCAGCTCCATGATCTCTTCGTTCGCCGCATTGCCCAGCACCGCACGAATGCCGCGCTCGCGCAGCTCGTCGACGCGGGTGCGCGACGTTTCTATCACCACCAGCGGGATCCCCTGCGCCATCAGCTTCTCACCGAGCAGGCTGCCGACGCGGCCAAAGCCCACCAGCAGGGCGTGATTACAGATATCCACCGGGATCTGCTTCTCTTCTTCCGTTGCCTCTTCCAGCGTCTGCTCTTCGAGGGTTTCGGTCTTCTCAAGGTATTTTTCCAGCAGGGCAAACAATACCGGGTTTAGCATGATGGAGAGGATTGCCCCCGCCAGCACCAGATTTTGCCCCGCCTGTGGCAGCAGGTTCAATGCCATGCCCAGACCGGCCAGAATAAAGGCGAACTCACCGATCTGCGCCAGGCTGGCGGCAATCGTCAGCGCCGTACGCGGCGAGTGGCCAAACATCCGTACCAGGAAGAAGGCGGCGAGCGATTTACCAAAGATAATGATTGCCAGCGTGCCCAGCACGGCGAGCGGCTGCTGGATGAGGATCAGCGGGTCGAACAGCATCCCGACGGAGACAAAGAACAGCACTGCAAACGCATCACGCAGCGGCAGAGTATCGTGCGCCGCGCGGTGGCTCAGCTCGGACTCGTTCAGCACCATCCCGGCGAAGAACGCGCCCAGCGCGAAGGAGACGTCGAACAGTTCGACGGCGCCAAAGGCAATGCCCAGCGCCAGCGCAAGGACGGAGAGCGTAAACAGCTCGCGGGAGCCGGTCGCCGCGCTGCGGGACATGATCCACGGTACCAGACGGCGACCCACCAGCATCATGATGGCGATAAATGCCACAACCTTACCGATGGTGATACTCATATCCAGCGCCAGTGAGGCGAAGCCGATGTTGTCTTTTTCCATCATCCCGGCGACGGCAGGCAGCAGCACCAGCGTCAGCACCATCACCAGATCTTCCACAATCAGCCAGCCTATCGCGATCTGCCCGCGCTGGCTGTCTATCAGCTGTCTCTCTTCAAGCGCGCGCAGCAGCACCACGGTACTGGCGGTGGAGAGGCACAGCCCAAAGACGATGCCGGTCATTAATGACCAGCCAAGGAGTGCCGAAAGCGCCATCCCCAGCAGCGTCGCCACCCCTATCTGGGCGATCGCTCCGGGTATGGCGATCGACTTTACCGCCATCAAATCCTTCAGGGAAAAATGCAGGCCGACGCCAAACATCAGCAGAATCACGCCCAGTTCCGCCAGTTCCGGTGCCAGTTTGGTATCCGCTACGAAGCCTGGCGTAAACGGACCCGCCAGTACACCTGCCAGTAAATAACCGACAAGAGGAGAAATACGCAGTTTATTGGCAATCATGCCGAGGATAAAAGCGAGCACAAGTCCACCAACAATGGTGGTGATAAGCGGTGTGGCGTGATGCATTCCGTCTCCTTTCGTTGTGGGTGTTCCTTTTTGGCGAAAACCAAAAACCGAGTAACAGTTTATGACAATTTTCGTGATTATGTTTATGAATAATTGTTGAAGTTTGAATAAAACGGCAATAAGCACTCAAAAAAGTGCATTTTGCTACATTCAGAGGGGGGAGAGGGAGGAGAGCCTTATGGCATCAGGGGGATGCGCCGCCAAAGTAAAACTTTGGCGGCATGTATATCAGGCTTTATGACGGTTATCAGGCAGGAATATGGTCAACATCCCCAGAAGTGGCAGGAAAGCGCAGATTTTATAGACCAGGAAGATGCTGGTGTGATCCGCAACCATCCCTAACACCGCAGCCCCAAGGCCACCCATACCAAAGGCGAAGCCGAAAAAGAGCCCGGAAACCATACCGATACGTCCGGGCAGCAGTTCCTGAGCATAGACCAGGATGGCGGAAAACGCGGATGCGAGGATAAAACCAATTATCACGGTCAAAATCCCTGTCCATTCCAGGCTGGCGTAGGGCAAAATAAGGGTAAACGGCGCTACGCCGAGGATAGAGCCCCAAATCACGTATTTACGCCCGATTTTATCGCCAACTGGCCCGCCAATTACCGTTCCTGCGGCCACCGCGAAGAGGAAGGCAAACAGGTGGAACTGCGCGTTTTGTACCGATAATCCGAATTTTTGCATCAGATAAAAGGTGTAATAGCTGCTGATGCTCGCCATATAGAAGTATTTCGAGAAAATCAGCACCAGCAGTACGGATACGGCCAGAATAACCTTGTTGCGCGGGAGGGGATTGATAACCTTCGCTACAGGTTTGCCCTTGTTTACACGATGCTGAGCGGCGTACCAGCGGCTGATCTGTGCCAGCACAACAATCGCCAGCAGGGCGGCCAGCACAAACCACGCTACGTTGCCTTTGCCGTACGGGGCGATGATTACCGCCGCCAGCAGCGGGCCGAGGGAGCTGCCGAAGTTACCGCCTACCTGGAAGAGCGACTGTGCCAGCCCGTGACGGCCACCGGAGGCCATACGCGCCACGCGTGAGGACTCGGGATGGAAGACGGACGAGCCGGTTCCCACCAGCGCGGCGGCGAGCAGAACCGCTTCAAAACTGCCTGCCATCGCCAGCAGCACCAGCCCGCTTAAGGTAAAGCACATGCCAATCGGCAGCGACCACGGCATCGGGTATTTATCCGTCCAGTAGCCCACCACCGGCTGCAGCAGCGAAGAGGCCAGCTGGAAGGTCAGGGTGATCATCCCGATCTGCACAAAGGTTAATGAGAACTCGGCCTGCAGCAGCGGATAGATTGCCAGAATCAATGACTGGATCATGTCGTTGAGCAGGTGCGAGAGACTGATTGCGCCTAATACTTTAAAGGAAGTGCGCGATTTCGGCGGTGACGCCGGAGCGCCCTGGACGGGCTGGGTTGATTCACTGATTGCCATAAATACCACGTCGATTTGTTATTAGAGATGCAGGGAGTAATTATTATCCGACTAACATACCCGCCTGTGACATTTGAAGAAAGTCGCAATTCTGAAAACTTATTTGTCTATTCTTGTTAGTCACTGTAATTTTTGCCTTTGTCTATTGGTCAGGGAGAGAGAAGATGAAGTTAATGAAGCGGGGCGTCGCGCTGATGCTTATTGCCGCATGGGGCATGGTAAGCCTGCCCGCGCAGGCGTATGAAAAAGATAAAACCTATAAAATCACCATTCTGCATACCAACGATCACCACGGTCATTTCTGGCGCAGCGAATACGGCGAATATGGCCTGTCGGCGCAAAAAACGCTGGTGGACGGCATTCGCAAAGAGGTGGCGGCCCAGGGCGGCAGCGTACTGCTGCTGTCCGGCGGAGATATTAATACCGGCGTGCCGGAATCCGATTTACAGGACGCTGAACCCGATTTTCGCGGCATGAACCTGATTGGCTACGACGCGATGGCCGTCGGCAACCACGAGTTCGATAATCCGCTGAGCGTGCTGCGCCAGCAGGAGAAGTGGTCCAAATTCCCGTTCCTCTCTGCCAATATTTATCAGAAAAGCACCGGTGAACGTCTGTTTAAGCCGTGGGCGCTGTTTAAGCGTCAGGATCTCAAAATCGCGGTCATTGGTTTAACCACCGACGACACGGCGAAAATTGGCAACCCTGAGTTCTTCACCGATATAGAATTCCGCAAACCGGCAGACGAAGCGAAGCTGGTGATCCAGGAGCTGCAGCAGAACGAAAAGCCGGACGTGATTATCGCCACTACCCACATGGGGCACTACGACAACGGTGAGCACGGCTCCAATGCGCCGGGCGACGTGGAGATGGCGCGCAGCCTGCCGGCAGGTTCGCTGGCAATGATTGTGGGCGGTCACTCACAGGATCCGGTGTGCATGGCGTCGGAGAACAAAAAGCAGGTGGACTACGTGCCGGGCACGCCGTGCGCGCCGGACCGTCAGAACGGGATCTGGATTGTACAGGCGCATGAGTGGGGTAAATACGTGGGCCGGGCGGACTTTGAGTTCCGCAACGGCGAGATGAAGCTGGTGCATTATCAGCTCATCCCGGTCAACCTGAAGAAGAAAGTCACCTACCCGGACGGGAAAAGTGAGCGCGTACTTTACACGCCAGAGATTGCTGAAAACCAGCAGATGCTCTCCCTGCTGACGCCGTTCCAGAATAAAGGCAAAGCGCAGCTGGACGTGAAAATCGGCACGCTGAACGGTCGTCTGGAAGGGGACCGCAGTAAAGTCCGTTTCGTGCAGACCAACATGGGCCACCTGGTGCTGGCCGCGCAAATGGCGCGTACCGGTGCTGACTTTGGCGTTATGAGCGGCGGCGGCATTCGTGACTCTATCGAAGGCGGAAACATCACCTATAAAGACGTGCTCAAAGTGCAGCCGTTCGGCAACGTGGTGGTCTATGCGGATATGAGCGGGAAAGAGGTGATTGACTACCTGACCGCCGTGGCGCAGATGAAGCCGGACTCGGGTGCCTATCCGCAGTTCGCGAACGTCAGCTTTGTGGCGAAGGACGGCAAGCTCAACGATCTGAAAATCAAAGGCGAGCCGGTAGACCCTGCGAAAACCTACCGTCTGGCGACGTTGAGCTTTAACGCCACTGGCGGCGACGGCTATCCGCACATCGATAATAAACCGGGCTACGTAAACACTGGCTTTATTGATGCGGAAGTGCTGAAGCAGTACATCGAGCAGAACTCGCCGATTGACGTGAACGCGTATGAGCCGAAGGGCGAGGTGAGCTGGCAGTAGTGCGGGTGTTTTGCCGGGTGGCGGCTTCGCCTTACCCGGCCTACATTCGAATCGTAGGCCCGGTAAGCGCAGCGCCACCGGGCAATTTTCTCAATCCCGGCGCGCAATATCCGCAAACTTCGCGTCCAGCATTTTCGCCAGATCGCCCGCGGCCAGTTCAATATCCAGCCCGCGTTTACCGCCCGAAATATAGATCGTCTCAAACGCCTGTGAAGGCGCATCAATCAGCGTCGGCAGGCGTTTTTTCTGCCCGAGCGGGCTGATCCCGCCGACCAGGTAGCCCGTGGTGCGTTGCGCAACCATCGGGTCCGCCATATCCACCTTTTTCGCCCCCAGCGCCTTCGCCACTTTTTTGAGATCGAGCTGCCCGGCAACGGGCGTTACTGCCACGGCGAGGTGCTTCATATCGCCATTCACCGCGACCAGCAGCGTCTTATACACCTGGTCCGCGTTCAGCCCCAGCTTGCGCACCACTTCATCACCAAAATTGGTTTCATTCGGATCGTGATCGTAGGTATGGATCCGGAAAGAAATGTTGTTTTTTTCGAGTAATTTAACGGCGGGAGTCATAGCTATCCTTCTTACGACAGACAATTCATGCAGCCAGCATACGCCTGACGTTTGTCTAAAAAATAGCACCATCTTGCGCAATAGTGTTGGCAGTGATGGTCACTTTGAGCGACAATCGGCTCAGCCGAAGGTCACTTCGGTATAATAAAAACTATGAAATTCCTCTTTGACGGGCCAATAGAGATATTGGCCATTTTTTTATTTCAGCAGCGACGGCAAATTCCCTTCTCCGTACAAATGCAGCGCCCCGACCGCGACCACGTACTCTCCCGCAGGTAACGCATGCAGCGTCTCTCGCCAGGCTTTGTTGCGCGCATTCATCAGCACATCGTAAAGCGATTCACTGAACGTCGACGGTAAGGCCAGCTTACCGTCCGCAGGCGGTGCATCCAGCCACCAGCCAATCATGGTTTGCAGCAGACGCGCGTTGGTGTGCCAGTGGGTCAGGGTATCATCCAGCAGCATCAGACCGTCGTCAGGAAGCTGGCGCAGGAGCGCAATCTGGCTGTCCGTCCCTTCCAGCTCGATGATGGGCATACGGCGCGCCCGCGCCACGTTCAGCAGCTGGTAATCAATGCCGTAATCACCGCGCAGGCCCAGACGCTGCGCCTGCGTGGCCTGTAGCACCATGGCAATCTGCCAGAGCGGCAGGGTGTCAATCATGGAGAGCGACACGCCGGTTTCATCTGCGACGCGCGTCAGTTCCGCAAGCTGGGTTTCATCCAGACGTTCCGTCAGGGGGAGATCGCTTTCCAGCCCGGCAAACGGTGACTCCTGACCCGAAATATCCGCCTCAACGACCAGCGCGTCGGCGCGTTTTAGCCGTTTTATCAGGCCGGGTGGCAGGGGAGACATGTCCTGGGTGCCCATATGGATGCTGCCGACCAGGTGCAGGTGTTGCCCGCCGGGGAGTGAGATATCCAGACCGGGCCAGGCGTAACGGCGAGGAAAGAGGGCGCGAAACGATGTTTTTAGACGATTAAACAGACCCATACGCGCTCCATGACCGGAAATGTTCATGCTAGCGCGTACGGGTACAAGGTTCAATCCTTCGGTTTAAACCACAGCAGACGGTTGGCGTTGCTCACTACGGTAATGGAGGAGAGCGCCATCGCCGCACCCGCGACCACCGGGTTCAGCAGGGTTCCGGTCAGCGGCCACAAAATCCCGGCGGCAATCGGAATACCGAGCGAGTTATAGACGAACGCCCCCAGCAGGTTCTGCTTCATGTTGCGCAACGTAGCTTTCGAAATGGCCAGCGCGTCGGCAACGCCCATCAGGCTATGGCGCATCAGCGTAATGGCGGCGGTTTCAATGGCGACATCGCTCCCGCCGCCCATGGCAATCCCCACGTCCGCCTGAGCCAGCGCTGGGGCGTCGTTGATGCCGTCGCCCACCATCGCCACCTGGCGACCCTGACTTTGCAGTTTTTTGATGGCGTCCGCTTTACCGTCCGGCAGCACGCCCGCAATGACCTCATCAATTCCGGCCTCTTTCGCGATGGCGTTGGCAGTGGTCGGGTTATCCCCGGTCAGCATCACCAGACGATAGCCCGCGCGGTGCAGACGCTGTAAGGCATCCACGCTGTCCTGGCGAAGCGGATCGCGCACGGCCAGCAGCGCGGCGGCTTTGCCATCCACCGCCAGCAGAACCGGGGTGGCACCCTGAGACGCCTGCGCTTTCAGCTCGCTTTCCAGCGCGCTGGTATCAACACCGTTTTCATTCAGCAGCGCCTGGTTGCCCAGCAGCAGCGCGTGGCCGTCGGCTTCACCGCTGACGCCGAGCCCGCGCAGGGTGCGGAAATTGTTGACCTGCGGCAGGGCGGCATCGCCCGCTTTATCGAGAATGGCGCGGGCCAGCGGGTGGCTGGAGCCCTGCTCCAGCGCGGCGGCGAGACGCAGCGCCTCTTCTTCCGCAATGCCAGTTGTGCTCACGGCCACCACCTGCGGTTTGCCTTCGGTCAGCGTACCGGTTTTATCAAAGACAATTGTATCCAGTGTGCTCGCCCGCTGCAGGGCATCCGCATCACGGACCAGCACGCCAAACTCGGCGGCGCGGCCCACGCCGGAGATGATCGACATCGGCGTCGCCAGGCCGAGGGCACACGGACAGGCGATGATCAGCACCGTGGTGGCGATCACCAGGGTGTAGACAATCTGCGGCGCCGGGCCGAAGAGATACCAGATCGCGGCGCTCAGCAGGGCAATGCCGACCACCACCGGCACAAAAATGGCCGAGATTTTGTCAGCAAGCTGACCAATTTCCGGCTTGCTGCTTTGGGCCTGGCGGACCATGCGGATAATGCGCGAAAGGGTGGTATGGCTGCCGACGGCGCTGGCGCGGAACAGCACGCTGCCGTCCTGCACTACCGTACCCGCATGGACCGCGTCGCCCTGGGATTTTTGCTGGGGGATCGGCTCCCCGGTCAGCATCGCTTCATCCAGCCAGGCGTCGCCCTGGGTGATTTCACCGTCGACGGGCACCCGGTCGCCGGTGGTCAGGCGCAGCGTCATGCCCGGCTGCACCTCCGCCAGCGGGACGCTTTTCTCCCCGTCGTCTGTGACCACGCGAGCCGTTGGCGGGGTTAAATCGAGCAAACGTTCCAGCGCTTTCGAGGAGCGCTGACGCGCGCGCGCTTCCAGCATGTGGCCCAGGTTAATCAGGCCGATAATCATCGCGCTGGCTTCATAATAGAGATGGCGGGCTTCCATCGGGAACCACTGGGGCCAGACGTTCACGCTCATGGAGTACAGCCATGCCGCGCCGGTACCGAGCGCGACCAGGGTATCCATCGTCGCCGTGCGGTTTTTCAGGCTCTTCCAGGCGCTGGTATAAAAATGCCCGCCTGCAAAGACCATGACCGCAAGGGTAATCAGACCAATCACCAGCCACAGCGTGCGGTTGTCTGCGGTGACCATCATGTTGTCACCCATCATGCCCCACACCATCACCGGAATACCCACCAGCAGGGCGACAATCGCCTGCCAGCGGAAGCGCTTCATGGTGGCAATAGCCGTTTCCTGCTGGCGCTCGCGGCGTTCGGCGTCATCTTCGATGGCCTCCGCCCCGTAGCCCGCTTTTTCCACGGCCTGCACTAACTCTGCGGCGGAGGCACTGCCCATCACCAGCGCAGTACGCTCCGCAAGGTTGACCCGTGCCTGCGCGACGCCCGGTACGGCCTGCAAGGCGTTTTGTACCCGGGAAACGCAGCTGGCGCAGCTCATGCCGTTGATCAGCAGCTGTTGGCTGTCATCAATATCATCAGCTGCCGGAAGCTCAGGAGTGGCCGCTGTCAGTGCTTCCGACGGGGATGATGACTCTGCCAGCGGTTTAGCCTTTGGGTGGCTTAACTCCGCCCCGTAACCGGCCTGTTTAATGGTATCAATTAGCGCGTCGGCGCTGGCGCTGCCGGTCACGGCGGCATGATCGATAGTCACGTCAGCGCTTTCCACATCAGGGCGCTGTTCCAGGCTTTCTTTAACGCGTTTGACACAGTGGCCGCAGGAGAGGCCGTCCAGCGTCAGGTCGATAGTGTGAGACATAACAAAACTCCCGTATAATATATTGGTCAGTTGTTGACCGGAGTAACGCTTTTCGCTAACTGTTATGAAGGTTAAACCTTCCATCAAGGGGAAGGTCAAGGGGGAAATGTGAATATCAGTGACGTGGCCAAAAAAACCGGCTTAACCAGCAAGGCAATCCGCTTTTATGAAGAGAAGGGGCTGGTAACGCCGCCGCTGCGCAGTGAAAACGGCTACCGCAGCTACACGCAGCTGCATCTGGATGAACTGACGCTGCTGCGCCAGGCAAGACAGGTGGGGTTTAACCTGGAAGAGTGCGGCGAGCTGGTTAACCTGTTTAACGATCCGAAGCGCCACAGCGCCGACGTGAAAAAACGCACGCTGGAAAAAGTGGCGGAGATTGAACGCCACATCATCGAGCTACAGGCGATGCGCGAACAGCTGCTGCAGCTGGCGGAATCCTGCCCGGGTGATGACAGCGCCGACTGCCCGATTATCGATAATCTTGCCGGCTGCTGTCATCGCAAAACCCATGCTTAGCAGGCTTTCACCCGCAGGGTAATGGCTTCCACCGCAATGACCTCAACCCGCGTGCCGGCGCTGAGGTCGTCATCGGCCACCACGGGCCACGAGCTGTCGCCCACCCGCATGTGCCCGCGCCCGTTCACCAGCGCGCTGTCGAGCGTAAAACGCTTGCCGACAATTTGCTGCCCGCGCTGGTTGAGATGCGCATCGACCGGCTTCTGCGCCTTCACCCGCTTGTTCAGCCAGCGCCACCACAGCCAGGCGGCGACCAGCGTCAGCACGGCAAACAGCGCACCCTGCCACGCCCAGTCCAGAGGAAGGATCCAGACCAGCAGGCCCGTAATGACCGCGGCAACACCGCTCCAGAGCAGGTAGCCGTTGCCGCCAAGCATCTCCGCCGCCAGCAACAAGCCACCGAGGCTTAGCCAGAAGGCATGAGGATGTGCAACGATGAGCTCAATCATTTTTTACGCTCGTTTCCGCTGTCTTTGATCAGTTCGGCGATCCCCGCGATAGAGCCCATCAGGCTGCTGGCATCCAGCGGCATCATCACCACTTTGCTGTTGTTCGCGGAGCCGATCTCTTTCAGCGCATCGGTATATTTTTGTGCGACGAAGTAATTCACGGCCTGGATATCACCGGCGGCAATCGCCTCGGAGACCATCTGCGTCGCACGGGCTTCCGCTTCTGCGGAACGTTCACGCGCTTCCGCCTGTAAGAACGCGGACTGACGATCACCCTCCGCTTTCAGGATCTGCGACTGTTTTTCCCCTTCCGCTTTGAGGATCTCCGCCTGACGGACCCCTTCGGCTTCCAGAATATAGGCACGCTTGGTACGCTCGGCCTTCATCTGGGCGTTCATGGAGGCGATCAGCTCCGCCGGTGGACGCACGTCGCGGATCTCAATACGGGTGACTTTGATCCCCCACGGGTTCGTGGCCTCATCAACAATGTGCAGCAGGCGGGTATTGATGCTGTCGCGCTGGGAGAGCATTTCGTCCAGCTCCATCGAGCCGAGCACGGTACGGATGTTGGTCATTGTCAGGTTGACGATCGCCAGCTCCAGGTTGCTCACTTCATACGCCGCTTTCGGCGCGTCAATCACCTGAATAAAGCAGACGGCATCAATGGTCACGTTGGCGTTATCTTTGGAGATCACTTCCTGAGAAGGGATATCCAGCACCTGCTCCATCATGTTGATCTTGCGGCCAATCCGGTCCATGAACGGAACAATCAGGCTTAGGCCGGGCTGCAGCGTGTTGGTATAGCGACCGAACCGCTCAACGGTCCACTGGTAACCCTGAGGGACAATCTTGACACCTGCGCCCACAATAACCAGCGCAACAAAAATAAGGACAGGAACAACGATGAGCATAAAAACCTCCTGTTTTGCATGCTTTGATAAGAGAAAATGCGTGTGTACTGTGCGTAAGTATATCGGTTAACGGGTTAAAATTCGCCCTGCCCGTCGGGTGGGGCAGAGCGTTAGTGGTAGATGTAGGTAAAATCAGCGATCAGCGCATCCTCACCCGCGTCAGCGATGGCTTTCGACAGGCCGTGGTAGAAGGTCTCCAGCCCGATTTCCTCTACCTGACGCAGCTGCTCGCGGATCGGCGCGCAGAACAGTTCCGCATTGCCGGCGCCCACGCGCTTGTTGTTCGGCGGAAGCTGGCCGGTGATCCCTTTGAACCAGGTGCGTACCGCGCCCTTCAGAGAGGTGGGCGCGTCGTTGACGGCGTCGTGTCCCGTCAGGATTTGCAGCGTCGGGAACTGGTCAGCAAAGACTGCCGCTTTCATGCGCGTATAAAACTGGCCAAAGAGTTCGAAAGACTGCAGATCGGTGACTTTGGGTTTGGTCGTTTTGCCCTGGACATTACCAGCCTTTTTCGCCGCAGGCTGCGCGGACGCTATCTTATTGAGCTGCAGATCGAACAGCAGGTTAGCGTGTTCGCGTCTTTTATTCACGTCCGGGAAACGCTCGATAAACGCGCGGATAAACTCCGGCGTCATGAGATCGGCAAAATCATGGTTGACCAGCCACTGACCGCGGGCAAATTCACCGGGAGACTGGAACCAGGCCGGAACCTTGCCGGGTTTGAACTCTTTCACATTCCCTTTGCCGTCGATTTCAACGAAGCGAGTACCGTTATCAAATGCAAAGCGGCAATTCTTGAGCTGAATGACCGGCTTCATTTTCAGCAGGCCTTTAACAAACCGGACAAGCTCCCCGCCAAACACATAAGCCGTAATGGATTCTGAAGCAATAGCGGCAAGAAGCTGATCGATGGTTTTCACGCCGGGTTCAAGTTCAGAAAACTCATAAAAAGTGTGAATATTAGTCATTCTGGTACTTCCTTATTGTGTTGCGGGCAGAGCTTAACACCACTTTAACGAATGTTCTAAACCAGCGATGCGGAAGTGTCGCTAAGGTCACGTCGTAAACTGTAAAGCGAAAGTGTAAAGCATGTCTAATGAATACAGGTTAAACGCAATAGGAAGTCATGACGAAAAAGGGCGCGGCTAAAACGCGTTGTGACGAACGTGCGGCGCGGATTATGCTAATAACGCTCAGGGGGTACTGGAAAAAATATGAACAACGAAAATGCAGTATTGCAGATCAAGGACGTCGGCTTTCGAGTGGGAAACAGCACGATCCTTCAACACGTCGGGTTTAGCCTTTCTCCCGGTGAGTTCAGGCTGATAACGGGGCCATCAGGCTGCGGTAAAAGCACCTTACTGAAAATTGTGGCTTCACTGTTAAGCCCCACGGAGGGAACCATTCTGTTTGAAGGGCAGGATATCGCGATGCTTTCCCCGGAAAGCTATCGTCAGCAGGTCTCTTATTGTGTACAAACGCCAGTGCTTTTTGGCGACACGGTCTATGACAACCTGATTTTCCCGTGGCAAATCCGCAATAAAACGCCGGAGCCGGAAAAATTCCAGAGCGATCTGGCGCGCTTTGGCCTCGCGCAGGAGACGCTGACCAAATCCATCAATGAACTCTCGGGCGGAGAGAAGCAGCGCGTCTCGCTGATCCGTAATCTGCAGTTTTTACCGAAAGTGTTGCTGCTGGACGAGATTACCAGCGCGCTCGATGACGCCAACAAACGCAACGTCAACGAGATTATTCATCGTTACGCCCGCGAGCAGAAAATTGCCGTGCTGTGGGTGACGCACGACTCAAACGAAATTACCCATGCGGACGACGTGATTACGCTCCAGCCGCACGGCGGGAAAATGCAGGAGGCGGACCGTGGGTGAGCATAACATTACCAATGAATCACTGGCGTTTTCGATGGTGCTGGTGCTGATTGCTATCGTCGTCAGCTACCGGGAAAAGCTGGGGCTGGAAAAAGATATTGTCTGGAGTATCTGCCGCGCGGTGGTTCAGCTCATCATCGTCGGCTATGTGCTGAAGTATATATTCAACGTCAACCACGCGGTGCTGACGCTGCTGATGGTGCTCTTTATCTGCTTTAACGCGGCGTGGAACGCGCAAAAGCGCAGTAAGTACATTGATAAGGCGTTCATTTCGTCGTTTATCGCGATTACCACCGGGACGGCGCTCACCCTGGCGGTGCTGGTGCTCTCCGGCTCGATTGAGTTTACGCCGATGCAGGTGATCCCTATCTCCGGGATGATTGCGGGGAACGCCATGGTGGCCGTTGGGCTCTGTTATAACAACCTCGGCCAGCGTTTCAGCAGCGAACAGCAGCAGTTGCAGGAGAAGTTAAGCCTGGGGGCGACGCCAAAAGTGGCCTCGGCGCGGCTGATCCGCGAGAGCATTCGTTCATCGCTGATCCCAACGGTGGATTCAGCCAAAACGGTGGGGCTGGTGAGCCTGCCGGGCATGATGTCGGGGCTGATTTTTGCCGGTATCGATCCGGTAAAAGCAATTAAGTATCAGATCATGGTGACGTTTATGCTGCTTTCTACGGCAAGCCTGTCAACCATCATTGCCTGTTACCTGACGTATAGGAAGTTCTACAACGCGCGCCACCAGCTGGTGGTGACGCAGTTGAAAAACGTGCGCTGATTGTGCCGGGCGGCACTGCGTTTGCCCGGCCTACGATTCGTGCTTTTGTAGGCCCGGTAAGGCGAAGCCGCCACCGGGCAAAGTGCATCAATATAACAACGCGTACAGCTGGCGACGATACTTCGACGCCAGCGCGTCTCCGGTGCCCAGCGCGGCCAGGATCTCCTGGAACATCTTACGTGCCTGACCGTCTGCGGCAGCCAGGTCTTTTTGCAGATGGCTGAACAGCAGTTCCAGCGCCTCTTCGTTACGTCCCACCTGATGCAGCTGCAGCGCCAGCTGGCTTGCCAGCGCGGCATCCGCCGGGTTGTCGGCTACCTGCTGCTGCAGCTGCTGAATTTCCGGGGTGTCCGCCGCCTGCTTCAGCAGCTCAATCTGCGCCACCAGCCCCTGATAGCGGGTGTCCTGATCCTGCATTGGAACCGTCCTGAGTACGGCTTCCGCGTCTTCTGAACGGTGCAGGGCGATCTGTGTTTCCGCCAACAGCAGGCCAATCTGGCTGTTCTGGTTCGACAGTTGCCATGCCTCTTTAAGCAGCGGCAGCGCCTCGTCGTATTTGCCTTCCTGCATCAGCGCCATGCCTTCCTGCGCTTTCAGCTCTTCTTCGCGCGGCAGCACTTTATCCAGCAGGGCGCGGATAGCCTCTTCCGGCTGCGGCCCCTGGAAGCCGTCAACAGGCTGACCGTTCTGGAACAGATAGACGGTTGGAATGGCGCGCAGACCGAACTGCGACGCGACCATCGGCTCGGCGTCACAGTCCAGCTTAGCGAGAATGAACTGACCGTTGTACTGCGCGGCAAGGCTTTCCAGTACCGGCGTCAGCTGCAGGCAGTGCTGGCTGCGCTCAGACCAGAAGTAGAACAGCACCGGTTTGGTCATCGACTGTTCGAGGACCTGTTGCAGGTTTGCTTCTGTAATATTGACGATATTCTGTACGGACATGCGGCTTTCTCTTTTGTCGGTTTACTCTTTACATGGGGATGAGCGTCGTCGCTTCAACTCAGCCGTGCAAAATTTTGTCCATTATCCGGCCCGGCAGCAGGCGTTTTAACCAGCCTACGGCATGGGTGACCAGCGTCACCGGATAGCGCATTTTGGGATGCTCGCTCTCAAAAGCATGGCGAACTTTGGCAACCACTGCCTCTGGGCCGAGGGTAAAGCGTGCGGCAATGCCGGGGTTTTCGACCGGCTTGTCCGCCTGTGTCTGGTTCACGTTTTCGGTAAAGCGGGTGCGGATCGGGCCGGGTTCAATCAGGCTGACCTTGATGCCGCTGTGGCGCAACTCCATACGCAGGGCATCGGACCACGCTTCCAGCGCATATTTACTGGCAGCGTAGGCGCCGCGTCCCGGGGTGGAAATCAGCCCCATCACTGACGATGTCATCACGATCCGCCCTTCACCGTGCGGCAGCATGGCCGGGAGCAGACGCATAGTGAGCTGATGGACGCCGAAGAAATTGGTCGAAAACTGCTTCTCCAGCGTTTCGCGCGAGAGCGTATCGAGCGGGCCATACACGCCGTAACCGGCGTTATTAAAGAGCCCGTACAGACGATTGTCGGTCAGGGCTATCACCTTGTCGGCGGCGCATTCAACGCTCTCCGGCGAGTCCATATCCAGCAGCACGCCGGTAAAGCCCAGCCCGTTCATGCGCTCGACATCGTCAGGCTTGCGGCAGGCTGCCAGCACCCGAAATCCCTGGCGTTTTAGCTCAAGTGCGCTCTCAAGGCCGATTCCGCTGGAACATCCTGTTATTAAGACCGATTTTTGCATAACTTTACCTGTCAGGAACTCCGCTGAATTACGAGTCATGTTTAACTAAAGGAGCCAGCCGCGTTGCCATCCAGTCGGCAATAAACGGCTGCGCATCGCGATTGGGATGAATACCGTCGTCCTGCATCCACTGGGGTTTGAGATAGACCTCTTCCATGAAAAATGGCAGGAGCGGAATATCAAACTCTTTGGCAAGCTTAGGGTAGATCGCGCTAAAGGCCTCATTATACCGACGACCGTAGTTGGCGGGCAGGCGAATTTGCATCAGCAGCGGCTGGGCGTTTGCCGCCTTGATGTCCTGCAAAATGGTGCGCAGCGTTTGCTCGGTTTGCTGAGGCTGGAAGCCACGCAGGCCGTCATTACCGCCAAGCTCAACCAGCACCCAGCGCGGCTGATGCTGCTTGAGCAACGAAGGCAGGCGCGACAGCCCCTGCTGCGAGGTGTCGCCGCTGATGCTGCCGTTGACAACGGTTGTCTTGCTTTGCCATTTGTCGTTGAGCAGAGCCGGCCAGGCCGCGCTGGCCGCCATGCGGTAGCCCGCGCTCAGGCTGTCGCCAAGAATCAGTAACGTGTCCGCTGCCGCCGCGCGGAAGGTCATCAGCATCAAAAACAGGAAGGGCAAATGCCAGCGGAAAACAGTGTTGAAGTTCATCGTCTTAAGAAGTCCGTCGGTCAGGGGGAGCAGGAGCTTTCAATCCTTACCGGAGTTGAACTCGTTGTCAAACGCGCCGAAACCATCGCGCTGATTGGCGAATCCGGTTCCGGCAAGTCCACGCTGCTGGCGATTCTGGCCGGTCTGGACGACGGCAGCAGTGGGGAAGTCCACCTGGTCGGGCAACCGCTGCACCAGCTTGATGAAGAGGCGCGGGCCGCGCTGCGCGCGCGCCATATCGGTTTTGTCTTTCAGTCCTTTATGCTGATCCCGACCCTGAACGCGCTGGAAAACGTCGAACTTCCGGCGCTGCTGCGCGGTGAAAACAGCCGCGAAAGCCGCACGCAGGCGAAGACGCTGCTGGAACAGCTCGGCCTGGGCAAGCGCCTCGACCATCTTCCCGCACAGCTTTCCGGCGGCGAGCAGCAGCGCGTGGCGCTGGCGCGGGCGTTTAACGGCCGCCCGGAAGTGCTGTTTGCCGATGAGCCCACCGGCAACCTTGACCGTAAAACCGGCGACAAAATTGCTGACCTGCTGTTTTCGCTTAACCGCGAACATGGCACTACGCTGATCCTCGTGACCCACGATCCGCAGCTCGCCGCCCGCTGCGACCGCCGCCTGCGGCTGGTGAACGGTATCCTTCAGGAGGAAGCATGATCGCCCGCTGGTTCTGGCGCGAATGGCGCTCGCCCTCGCTGCTGATTGTCTGGCTGGCGTTAAGCCTGGCGGTGGCCTGCGTGCTGGCGCTCGGCAGCGTCAGCGATCGCATGGAAAAAGGGCTCAGCCAGCAGAGCCGCGAGTTTATGGCGGGGGACCGGGCGCTGCAGAGCTCTCGCCCTGTGCCGTCGGGCTGGATTGACGAAGCGCGCAAAGAAGGGCTGAAGGTGGGGGAGCAAATCACCTTCCAGACCATGACCTTCGCGGGAGATACCCCGCAGCTCGCCAGCGTCAAGGCCGTGGACGACATCTACCCGATGTACGGGGAATTACAAACCAGCCCGCCGGGGTTAAAACCGACGCCCGGCACGGTGCTGCTGGCATCTCGTCTGATGGCGCTTCTGAACCTGAAACCTGGTGACAGTATCGACGTCGGCGACGCGACGCTGAACATCGCCGGGGAAGTGGTGCAGGAGCCCGACTCCGGCTTTAACCCGTTCCAGCTTGCGCCGCGCCTGCTGATGAACACTGCCGACGTTGCGGCAACCCATGCCGTTCAGCCGGGAAGCCGCGTCACCTGGCGCTACAAGTTTGGCGGGACGCCTGCCCAGTTGGAGGCGTATGAAAAATGGCTTCTGCCGCAGCTCAAGCCGGAGCATCGCTGGTACGGGCTGGAGCAGGACGAAGGGGCGCTGGGTAAATCTCTTGAACGTTCTCAACAGTTCCTGCTGCTGTCTGCGCTGTTAACTCTGCTGCTGGCGGTGGCGGCGGTTGCCGTGGCGATGGGGCACTACTGCCGCAGCCGCTACGACCTGGTGGCGATCCTCAAAACTCTCGGCGCGGGGCGGGCGCAGCTGCGCAGGCTGATCGTCGGCCAGTGGCTGATGCTGCTGGTTCTCTCTGCGCTTACCGGCGGAATAATAGGGCTGCTGTTTGAAAAACTGCTGATGGTGATGCTGAAACCGGTGCTGCCAGCCGCCTTGCCCCCGGCCAGCCTCTGGCCTTGGCTGTGGGCGATAGGTGCGATGACGGTGATCTCGGTGCTGGTGGGGCTGCGCCCGTACCGCCTGCTGCTCGCCACGCAGCCGCTGCGGGTGCTGCGCAACGATGTGGTGGCGAACGTCTGGCCGCTGAAGTTCTATCTTCCGGTGATTATTGCTGTTGCGGTCGGGCTGCTGGCCTGGCTGATGGGCGGCAGCACGCTGCTGTGGGCCGTGCTGGCCGGGGCGGTTGTACTGGCGCTGTTGTGCGGCGTGCTGGGCTGGCTGTTGCTCAACGTTCTTAGAAAGCTGACGGTCAAATCGCTGCCTGTGCGGCTGGCGGTCAACCGCCTGCTGCATCAGCCATGGTCAACGCTCAGCCAGCTGTCGGCCTTTTCGCTGTCGTTTATGCTGCTGGCGCTGCTACTCGTGCTTCGCGGCGATCTGCTGGATCGCTGGCAGCAGCAGCTTCCTCCGGAAAGCCCGAACTATTTCCTGATCAACATTGCCCCAGAACAGGTGACGCCGCTGAAGGGTTTCCTGTCGGAGCACCACATTATCCCCGAGTCGTTCTATCCCATCGTTCGCGCCCGACTGACGCAGATAAACGGCCAGTCGACGGAGGGAAATAAAGACGAATCGCTGAACCGCGAACTTAACCTGACCTGGCAGGAGAAACGCCCGGATCACAACCCGATAACCGCCGGCACCTGGCCGCCGAAAGCGGGGGAGGTGTCGATGGAAGAGGGGCTGGCGACGCGTCTGAACGTGAAGCTCGGGGACAGCGTCACCTTCACCGGTGATACCCAGGATTTTACTGCCAAAGTCACCAGCCTGCGTAAAGTGGACTGGGAAAGCCTGCGGCCGAACTTCTTCTTTATCTTTCCGCCAGGCGCGCTGGACGGACAGCCGCAGAGCTGGCTGACCAGCTTCCGCTGGGAAAACGGCAACGGCATGTTGACCCAGCTTAACCGGGAATTCCCGACGGTCAGCCTGCTGGATATTGGCGCGATCCTGAAACAGGTGGGACAGGTGCTGGAGCAGGTGAGCCGCGCGCTGGAGGTGATGGTGGTGCTGGTGACAATCTGCGGCGTGCTGCTGCTGCTGGCTCAGGTGCAGGTGGGCATGCGCCAGCGTCATCAGGAGCTGATAGTCTACCGCACGCTTGGCGCGGGCAAGCGCCTGCTGCGCATGACGCTCTGGAGCGAATTTGCTTTACTGGGGCTGGTGGCAGGGCTGGTCGCGGCGATTGGTGCAGAGACGGCGCTGGCGGTGCTCCAGACAAAGGTCTTCGACTTCCCGTGGGAGCCTGACTGGCGTCTCTGGCTGATCCTGCCCCTCTGCGGCGCGGGGCTGCTCTCGCTTTGCGGTGGCTGGCTCGGCACGCGATTGTTAAAGGGCAAAGCCCTTTTCCGCCAGTTTGTGAATTGATTTAGCATGGTGATAATTACGCACCGGGTTTTATGCCGGTGCGTAGCACATAAATAGCACAAAGTGATAACGCTATAGCGTTTAGTAGCACAAAACATTAAAAACCCGTCCACACAGCCCGATTATTTCCAGTTAATATTCACCCGCTAAATATTTAGCAGCGTGTCTATTAAGGAAAAATAATGACTATAAAAAAATCAGCGCTGGCGGCAACGATCGGCGCGGCAGTGGCATTGACTACTTTTGCATCTCAGGCAGAAATCACCGTACTTAAGCAGGATCCTCAGGCGGGTAACCCGCTGAGCCGCCTGAACTTCACCGTTGGCGGCAGTATTCGTCCTCAGTTCCAGAACATGACCGGCGACGACGGTAAAAACAGCTACAAGCGTAACGGCTTTGACGGCGGCACCCGTTTCCGTTTCGCGGCTGATTACTACCTGTTTGATGACATCAGCTGGATCAGCTACTACGAGCTGGGCGTGAACATTCCTGCGCAGTTCAACTGGGATCACCACTACGCAGACGGTGCGCACGACACGTCTCGTCGTATGCTCTACACCGGTCTGAAGAGCGACACCTGGGGTACGCTGACCTTCGGTCAACAGAACAGCGTTTATTATGATGTGGTGGGTGCGAAAACCGATATCTGGGACTACGACATGATCGGTCAGGCACCGGGTAACGGTATCAACGGCGACTACGACGGTTCTTATCGTTCACGCCAGATGCTGAAATATAAGAAAACCGTGGGCGATGCCGACATCTATGCATCTTACCTGTTTGAAGACAGCGAATACCTGCCGGGCAACGGCCTGCGCTACAAGCGCAAAGGCGGCGGCTCACTGGGTATCGATTACCACCTGACCACCGACCTGACCTGGGGCGCCGCGTGGAACTACACCCGTGCGGACATGCGTAACCCGGACAACGGCGACAGCAAAACCTACGACCAGAACATCCTCGGTACTGCGCTGAGCTGGACGCCGGACAACTGGACCTTCTCCGCGGGCGGCGGCTGGTACCAGAACTTCTTGACCACCAAAAAAGTGTCTGTTAACGACTATTTCGCCGGTGATGCATGGGGTATTGAATACTTTGCGGGTTACAAATTCCCAATCGGTCAGTACGCGGTGAAATCCATCCAGCCTTACTTCATGGGTGACCGTATTGAGTACGTGAATGGCCGTAACTACCAGCGTATCGACAACGGCGTGGGTATCAGCTTCCAGCTGGATTACGGTTTCCGCGTGGATTACGAACACGTGTTCACCTCCAGCACCGACAACCTGGGTGACATGAACCTGGTGCGTCTGCGTTACGACTTCTAAGGCACCCTCAGCCTAACCTTCTCCCTGAAAGGGAGAGGGAACAGTCGGGTAGCACATGTAGGCCGGGTAAGGCGTAGCCGCCACCCGGCTTTCTTTTAGCGATTAAGCCAGTCAGCGACCTCGACATACGTCCCGCGAAAAATAATCTTCTCCGCCTTTTTCTCCAGCTGATAGCCGTACATCGGGTCGTAATAGTCATTCAGGAGCGGTACAAGCCAGCTGAAGTGTGCGTCAGTGCTGCCCGTTCGCTGTTGTTCGGCAAGTGCAGCGTCCAGCAGCGCCGTAAATTCCGCAAAACGCTGCTGCCCCAGACGACGGCGAATGGCGAACAGGCCGTGATGCAGGTACTCGCTGTACTCTTTCCAGCCCGCTTCTTCACCGTAAGCAGCAGAAAAATCGGCCCACATATGGTCGAAATACTCTTCGCGCAGGCGCTCCAGGCGGACGTCAAAGGGGTCTTCGACGACAACGATAGGGGCGTCAACCATGCGGTCGCGCAGGCACTCCGGGAGATGGTTGGAGCCAATCATCCGGCCTTCGTCTTCCAGCACCCAGCGCGTGGCGTCTTTTTTCAATAGCTCAACCGCAAGGTGATTTTCAAAGCTGGCCTGGGAAAGCTGCGGCGTGAGCGTGCGGCCAAACGACGATCCGCGATGGTGCGCCAGCCCTTCCAGATCAATGCCCTGTGCGTGCTGCTTCACCAGCAGGGTTTTACCGTTTCCGGTACAGCCGCCAATAAGCACCATCGGCTTTTGCGACTGCTCAATGGTCACCTGAATCGCCGTCTGACGCAGGGCCTTATAGCCGCCGCGGATCAGCGGGTAGTCGACGCCCGCTTCTTTCAGCCAGGCCTGCGAGATATGTGAACGCTGGCCGCCGCGCGCGCAGCAGAGATAGCCCTCAGGATGGGCAAGGCTGGCTTCCAGCCAGGCGTTGATGCGCGCGTCGCGCGTCGCGCCTTTCACCAGATTATGGCCGAGCGCCAGCGCAGCCTCGGGGCCCTGGCGTTTATAGCAGGTGCCGACGGCGGCGCGCTCGTCGTCGTTCATTAAGGGCAGGTTGACTGCCGCAGGCATCGCGCCCTGGGCGAATTCGATCGGCGCGCGAACGTCGATTAAAGGGGTATCAGACGCGAGGATCGCGCGATAGTCCGTTCCATCGTTCATGGTTATTCCAGAAGAAAACTAAGCAGCAATGGGCGGGGATTGTACGCCGGGGAAGGGGAAGGTCAACTCCCCGGCGTGGATGTCTTACTTAAGCTTTGACTGTGCCCAGACAATGCCGCTCGCATATTCCGGCGGCAGGAGAGGGATCATCGCTTCCAGCGTGGCGCTCAGGCGGTCGGTATCGCTGTCGTTCAGGTTGAGGTGACCCACTTTACGACCCGCTCGAACCTCTTTGTCATACCAGTGCAGATGCACCAGCGGCAGCTTCAGCCAGTCGTAGTTCAGATCGGTGCCGATCAGGTTGATCATCACCGACGGGCTGTTGACTACCGGCTGCGGGAGCGGCAGGTCGGTGATGGCGCGCAGGTGCAGCTCAAACTGGCTGATGGACGCGCCGTTTTGCGTCCAGTGGCCGCTGTTGTGCACGCGCGGCGCAAGTTCGTTGATCAGCAGACCCGACGGCGTGACGAAACATTCCATCGCCATCACGCCTACGTAGCCCAGCTCGTGCATGATGGCAGAAAGCATCTCTTCCGCCTGCGCCTGCTGGTCGGCATTTGCCTGCGGGAAGGCGACGCTGGTGCGCAGTATGCCGTCCTGATGCAGGTTATGCGTCAGCGGGTAAAACACCGTGCGGCCATCGTGCCCGCGTGCGCCAACCAGCGACACTTCGCCGCTAAAGTTGATGCCCTGCTCAACGATGCACTCGCCGTAGCAGTCGTCCGGCAGCTCGGTGGTTTCATGCGCGCGCAGGCGCCACTGGCCGCGGCCATCGTAGCCACCCACGCGACGCTTCACGATCGCCAGCTCGCCCAGCATGGCGAAGACGTCATTCCATTCGCTTTTGTCAGACAACAGTTGCCACGGGGCGGTCGCAAGACCGAGCTTGTCGAACAGCTGCTTTTGCGTCAGACGGTCGGCGATGATCGGAAACACGTCGCGGTTCACAAAGGCGTTATGGCGCGCCAGCTCGCGGGTCAGTGCGGTTTCCGGCCAGCGTTCAATTTCGGCGGTGATCATGCTCTGGTGGAACGGCACCGCTTCCGGCTCGGCGTCCAGCCCGACGGGCCAGACGGCAATACCCAGCGGCTCACCGGCCTGACGCAG
Organism: Enterobacter chuandaensis; assembly: GCF_003594915.1. Classification (GTDB taxonomy): domain Bacteria; phylum Pseudomonadota; class Gammaproteobacteria; order Enterobacterales; family Enterobacteriaceae; genus Enterobacter; species Enterobacter chuandaensis. The sequence goes on along the minus strand of NZ_QZCS01000002.1, from coordinate 285,431 downwards.
CATCCGGCCTAGCTGGCCGTTACCGAGGACGCAAACCTGCTTCATGCCGCACCCCGCGGGTCCGGGTTATCCAGCACCTCGTCGGTCTGGGCTTTACGCCACTCCGCCAGACGCTGGTGGAGCGCTTTATCGTGCGTCGCAATAATTTGCGCGGCCAGCAGGGCGGCATTCGCCGCGCCCGCTTTGCCAATTGCGAGCGTGCCGACAGGAATACCGCGCGGCATCTGGACGATGGAGTAAAGGCTGTCCACACCGCTTAACGCGGCGCTTTGAACCGGAACGCCAAGAACCGGCACCAGCGTTTTAGCGGCAATCATGCCCGGCAGATGTGCTGCGCCGCCCGCACCGGCAATGATCACCTCGTAACCGTTCTCTTTGGCGCTTTCGGCGAAGCTGAACAGTTTGTCCGGGGTACGGTGCGCGGAGACCACTTCAACGTGGTGCGGAACATTCAGGATTTCAAAGATTTCGGCGGCGAACTGCATGGTAGCCCAGTCGCTTTTGGACCCCATCACGATGGCGACACGCGCCGGATTATTGCGGGAAGACATGCGTCTTAAAACTCCTGTGGTGCGAAACACACTGCTTTCGAGGGCACAGAGAATAGCATGTTATACGGGCAAGGAAAACGGTTGCGTGGCTGAGAAACAGGCGAAACGACGAGAAAAGGTTAAAACGGAAAAGCGATCAGTTCGACACCTTCGGGGGTGACTTTGACCATCGAACCCTCAGTGTGCCACGCGCCCAATACCACGCGATGGGCCTGTTCACCGTTGGCGATAAGGGAATGCACATCAGGACGATGGGTATGACCGTGGATCAACCACTGGACGCCATGCTTCTCCATCACGCTCACCACGGCCTGCGGGTTTACGTCCATGATGGTCATGGATTTGCTGCTGTTAGCAGCCTTGCTGCCCGCACGCATTCTGGCGGCGATGCGGTTGCGGATAAACAGCGGCAGGGTAAGGAATACCTTTTGGATCCACGGCGTGTGAACTTTGGCGCGAAATGCCTGGTAGCCGGTATCGTCGGTGCAGAGCGTGTCGCCGTGCATGATCAGCACCTTGCGACCATAGAGATCGAGCACCTGCTCTTCCGACAGCAGCGTCATGCCGCTCTCGCGGGCGTAGCGCTTGCCGAGCAGGAAATCACGGTTACCGTGAATGAAGTAGCAGGGGACGCCGGAATCCACCAGCGTTTTAATGGCGGCAGCCATTTCACGGTGCAGCGGGTTAGGATCGTCGTCGCCAATCCAGGCTTCGAACAGATCGCCCAGGATGTACAGCGCGTCGGCGCTTTTCGCTTCACCGCGTAAAAAACGCAGAAAACCGGCGGTTATCGCCGGTTCTTCTGTTTGCAGATGCAGATCCGCAATAAAGAGTGTCGCCACGAATTACTCGCTGACGGTCACGCTTGTAATCACAACGTCTTCTTTAGGAACGTCCTGGTGCATACCGCTGCGGCCAGTAGAGACGGCTTTGATCTTATCGACCACGTCCATACCTTCAACCACTTCTGCGAACACGCAGTAGCCCCAACCCTGCAGGCTTTCGCCGGAGAAGTTCAGGAAGTCGTTGTCAGCCACGTTGATGAAGAACTGCGCGGTTGCAGAGTGAGGCGCCTGAGTACGGGCCATTGCCAGCGTACCGCGGGTGTTTTTCAGGCCGTTGTTCGCTTCGTTTTTGATCGCTTCTTTGGTCTCTTTCTGGCGCATGCCAGGCTCGAAACCGCCGCCCTGGATCATAAAGCCGTTGATCACGCGGTGGAAAATAGTGTTGTTGTAGAAACCTTCGCGGCAGTAGTCCAGGAAGTTTTTAACTGTTTCAGGCGCTTTGTCATCAAAGGTCTTGATTACGATATCGCCATGATTAGTGTGGAAAGTAACCATTTTTGCATCCTGTTCCGTTATTGTGGTACGTCGACCCGCCTTCGGGTCATATATAGGGGCTTGTTATAGCATAACCACAGGACGCGATCACCTTGCATTGTGTGCTGATCCTATTCCGAATTATGGGTATTATAGGGAACAAACAACTCACACACGTGTTTACATGGAATCTTCGATGTTAAAAATCTTTAATACAATGACGCGCCAGAAAGAGGAATTTAAACCTATCCATGCCGGGGAAGTCGGCATGTACGTGTGTGGTATTACGGTTTACGATCACTGTCATATCGGCCATGGCCGTACCTTTGTCGCGTTCGACGTGGTCTCTCGCTACCTGCGCTTCCTGGGCTATAACCTGAAGTACGTGCGTAACATCACCGACATCGACGACAAAATCATCAAGCGCGCTAATGAAAACGGCGAAAGCTTTGTTGCGCTGGTGGATCGCATGATCGTTGAGATGCACAAAGATTTTGACGCCTTAAATATTCTGCGTCCGGACAGCGAGCCGCGCGCGACCCACCATATTCACGAAATCATCGAGATCACCGAAAAGCTGATCGAACGCGGACACGCTTACGTAGCGGAAAACGGCGACGTGATGTTCTCCGTGCCAACGGACCCAACCTACGGCGCGCTTTCCCGTCAGGATCTGGATCAGCTGCAGGCCGGTGCGCGCGTGGACGTGGTGGACGTGAAGCGTAACCCGATGGACTTCGTGCTGTGGAAAATGTCCAAAGAGGGCGAACCGAGCTGGCCATCCCCGTGGGGCGAAGGCCGTCCGGGCTGGCACATTGAATGTTCCGCGATGAACTGCAAGCAGCTGGGCAACCACTTTGACATTCATGGCGGCGGTTCGGATCTGATGTTCCCGCACCACGAAAACGAAATCGCGCAGTCCACCTGCGCCCACGGCGGCGAGTACGTGAACTACTGGATGCACTCCGGGATGGTAATGGTTGACCGCGAGAAGATGTCTAAATCGCTGGGCAACTTCTTCACCGTACGCGACGTGCTGAAGTACTACGACGCGGAAACCGTGCGCTACTTCCTGATGTCCGGCCACTATCGCAGCCAATTGAACTACAGCGAAGAGAACCTGAAGCAGGCGCGCTCGGCGCTGGAGCGTCTGTACACCGCCCTGCGCGGCACCGACCGGTCTGTTCCTGCGGCGGGCGGCGAAGCATTTGAAGCGCGCTTTGTTGAGGTGATGAACGACGACTTCAACACCCCGGAAGCCTACTCCGTGCTGTTCGACATGGCGCGCGAAGTGAACCGCCTGAAGTCAGAAGATATGGCGGCGGCGAATGCGCTGGCGTCTCATCTGCGCAAGCTCTCCTCCGTGCTCGGCCTGCTGGAGCAGGAGCCGGACGCGTTCCTGCAGAGCGGCGCGCAGGCGGACGACGGTGAAGTGGCGGAGATTGAAGCGTTGATCAAAGCGCGTCTGGAAGCGCGTCAGGCGAAAGACTGGGCGGCGGCCGATGCGGCGCGCAACCGTCTGACCGAGATGGGCATCATTCTGGAAGACGGTCCGCAGGGGACGACCTGGCGTCGTAAGTAAGTCCTCAACGCCCGGTGGCGCTTCGCTTACCGGGCCTACGAAAGCACGACCGTAGGCCGGGTAAGGCGTAGCCGCCACCCGGCTTTTTTACCTCCGTCGCCACCACAGCAACCCCATCAGCACCGCCCCCGGCAGCCACACCCACAGCAGTTCCGAGATAATCACCTGATGCCCGTACGGCGTGGTGTAGCGCGACAGCGCAAACGGCGCGACCTTAATCACCTGCCACGGTGCGAAAAAGCGTTCATCTGACCACGGCCACAGCCAGCCGACGCCTTTCCCGCCGGTGGTGATCGAATCCAGCAGGCTGTGCGACAGCAGTGACACGGTTAAAAAAAGCCAGCAGCGCGTCAGGCTGGCCCGGAACCAGCGTCGTCCAGTCAGCACGCACAGTATCGGCACCACAAAGGCAAACAGCAGGGAGTGGGTAAAGCCGCGGTGGCCGAAAATATTCCCGTAGGCAACGCCGAATTTGAACGCCAGGACGTCGGCGTCCGGCAGCATGGCGAGCACGATACCGGCAAACAGCAGGCGGGGAGGGATGGTTTTCGTTCCCAGACCTAAGCCCAGGCAAAGGGGAACAGCGGCGTGAGTGATAACGGTAGGCATCGCAATTATCCATGACAAATCATGGAAATATAGCAGCGAATCCGCTGCAGCAAACCTGTGTCAAATTCTGAATTTACGCCGACTCGCGCGCGATAAGCTGCCCGGAGAGGGTAATGCGCTGGGTTTGCAGAGCCGGCTCTTTCAGCTTGCGGATAATCAGCCCCGCCGCCTGTCGCCCGGTTTCGTCACTGGCCGATGAGACGTAGGTGAAGGACGGGGAGGTGAGGTTAACGTGGAGCATATCTTCAAAACCAATCAGCGCTACCTGCTGGGTCAGGAACACGTCTTTCCCCACGGTGCGGCCCACCTGGTGAATGCCGGAAATAGAGCCAATCATCGCATCCGGCGAATGGCAAAGCAGGGCGGTGATGGAGCTGTTTTTCTCCAGCAGCTGGCGCGTTGCCATCGCAGCGGCCTGCGTATCGTCGCTGCAGGCCGGTGAATAGTCATCGCGCCAGACCAGCCCGTTTTGCGTCATCGCGCTGCGAAAACCGAGCAGGCGCTGCTCGCGGATAAGACAGCCCTCGCGTCCGCCAATATAGGCGATGGCGCGGTGCCCGCGCTCGATAAGATAACGCGCGGCCAGGTTCGCCGCCTGGCGGTTGTCGCGCATCACCAGATTGCATTTTTCGTCGAGCAGAGACTGCGAGACCGCCACCAGCGGCAGCGGGCACTGGCGGATCTGCTCCGGTAACGCGGCGTTATGGGTGTCTGACGCGAGATAAATAACGCCCGCGACGCCCTGCTGCTTAAACGACAGCAGGGTTCGTTCCAGATGTTCGCCGTCGTTCAGCGGCTGGCCGAGAAAAACCATATAACCCTGTTTCTCCAGCTCCTGAACGATGCTCGCCATCACCTTGATGGAAAAGCTGTCGCTGAAGTCGCGCAGGATCAGGCCGATAAGATTGGAGGTGTTGGCGCGGAGGTTGGCAGCGGCGACGTTATGAACATAGCCCAGCGTCGTGATGGCGGCATTGACCTTCCCGATCGTCGCCTCTGAGATTTTCCCTTTCTGACGTAGCACCAGCGACACGGTAGAGACCGAGACGCCCGCGTGCTTTGCGACATCAATGATGCTGACTTTCTTCAAAACCGCTCCCTGAAATTTACCGATTATCAGCCGGATAAGACCCGTCTCCCAGCGTACAGGAGACGTGTCGTTCAGGCATCTTATTATTTGCCGATCATGGTGGACATGGTCTGGGCGATAAACTGTGCTCTGGCACCGAAAATCACCTGTATACCGTTGTCGCCGACGAAGACCACGCCGCGTGCGCCGAGCCCGTTCAGCCCATCTCTGTCCACCGCATCGCTCTTCGCCACTTCCAGACGCAGGCGGGTGATGCAGGAGCCGACGGAATCAATGTTCTGCGCGCCGCCCAGCAGGCCGATGATTTCAGTGGCAAGTTCGGAATCGGACTTGTCATTCGCACTGGCGGTCACTTCCGTACGGCCCGGCGTCTTCACGTCGAAGCGACGGATCACGAAGCGGAAGGTGAAGTAGTAAATCAGCGCCATTGGGATACCGATGATAATGGCGCTCAGGAAGTTGGTCTGATAGCCGTTAAACGACGGCAGGATCCCGAACGACAGGTAGTCGATAAAGCCCGCCGAGAACGACTTGGCGATGTGCGCATGCAGCAAGTACATGGTCATGTACGCCAGGCCCGCCATGATGGCGTTAAAGACGTACAGGATCGGCGCCACGAAGATAAAGGTAAACTCTACCGGCTCGGTGATGCCCGTCAGGAAGCAGGTGAGGGCTGCGGAGAAGAGAATACCGGCCGCGATTTTCTTATTCTTCGTGTGCGCTTCGTGGTACATCGCCAGGCACGCCGCAGGCAGTGCGAACAGCATCAGCGGGAACTCACCCTGCATGAACTTACCGGCGTTCTGGTAGGTATCGCTGCTGAAGGATTTCACCCCTTCTTCCAGCATCTTGAACCAGATAGTCTGGTCGCCGTGGATCACCTGTCCCGCCTGGGTGGTGTAATCCCCGAACGAATACCAGAAGGACGGATACCAGATATGGTGCAGGCCGAGCGGGATCAGCGCGCGCTCTACCAGACCGAAGATAAAGGTCGAAGCCGCCTGGTTGTCGCCGTTCACCACCACGGAAAGGGCGTCAATCCCGGACTGAATATGCTGCCAGACATACGGCAGCAGCAGGCCGAGCAGGAACGACAGAAACGCCGTTGCAATCGCCACAAAACGCTTGCCGGAGAAGAAGCCGAGGAACTCCGGCAACTGCATGGTGTGGAAGCGGTTGTAGCACCAGGCCGCGAGGATCCCGCAGATAAGCCCGCCAAAAACGCCCATCTGCAGCGTCGGGATGCCGACCACCATGGCGTATTTTCCGCCCTGAGAGGCCATTTCCGGCGTGATGCTCAGCACGGTGCTGATGGTGATGTTAGTGACAAACACCGAGACTGCCGCCGAGAGCGCGGCGATGCCGGACTCCGATGCCAGACCCACGGCGGAGCCAATGGCAAACAGCATCGGCAGGTTATCAAAGATAACCCCGCCCGCGTTCATCATCAGCGGCAGGTGGAATTTATCGCCGAAGGCCAGCAGCAGGCCCGCAGCGGGAAGCAGTGAAATTGGCAGCATTAAGGCGCGACCAATCATCGATAACTTAGACAGCGATTTAACAAACCCTGATATCAGACTCATGCTGATTTCCCCCGAGTAGCGCTTTTTAAACGCTGTTATTGTAAGTAGAACGTTTTAGTAGAACGTTCTACTTATCGTGAGGAAAGAGTGAAAAACGCGCAACTGAATTCTCACCTTTCAACAGATGAAATAGTGATTATTTGAAGTTGATCGATAATTAACCGCGATGGATGTGGGGGGATTTTTGATCCCCTCTCCCCCTTTGGGGAGAGGGTTAGGGTGAGGGGAGACTCAGGCCGTAACGGTCACGCTCTGACCTTCAAAGCTCACGGTTTGCCCCGCGACAATCTTGCAGCGCTTGCGGGTTTCCACCACGCCGTCGACTAAAACCCGCCCGTCGGCGATAACGATTTTCGCCTGCGCGCCGCTTTCGCTCCAGCCTTCGAGCTTGAGCAGATCGCACAGCTCAACGTGCGGGTGTTTGCCTAATGAAAATGTGGCCATCTTACGCTTCCTCTACGTCGTGGTACTCTTCGCATGCCTGCAAAGTATTCTGAATCAGGGTTGCTACGGTCATCGGGCCTACGCCGCCCGGTACGGGGGTGATATAAGACGCGCGCGCGGCGGCGTCTTCGTACACCACATCGCCGACCACTTTGTCGTTTTCCAGACGGTTAATCCCGACGTCCACGACAATCGCGCCCTCTTTGATCCACTCGCCCGGAATAAAGCCCGGCTTGCCCACTGCAACGATCAGCAGATCGGCGTTCTCGACGTGGTGGCGCAGGTTTTTGGTGAAGCGGTGGGTCACGGTGGTGGTGCAGCCGGCCAGCAGCAGCTCCATGCTCATCGGGCGGCCCACGATGTTGGACGCACCGATAACCACGGCGTTCAGACCGTAGGTGTCGATGTTATAGCGCTCCAGCAGCGTCACGATGCCACGCGGGGTGCAAGGACGCAGGCGCGGCGCGCGCTGGCACAGGCGGCCCACGTTGTACGGGTGGAAACCGTCAACGTCTTTGTCCGGTGCGATACGCTCCAGCACCTTCACGTTGTCGATGCCCGCAGGCAGCGGCAGCTGAACCAGAATGCCGTCGATTTCGTTATCGGCATTCAGGGTGTCAATAAGTTCCAGTAGTTCCGCTTCGGTGGTGGTTTCCGGCAAATCGTAAGAGCGGGAGACGAACCCCACCTCTTCACACGCTTTGCGTTTGCTGCCGACATAAATCTGCGATGCCGGGTTGCTGCCAACCAGCACAACGGCCAGCCCGGGGGCGCGTTTTCCGGCAGCTTTACGCGCCTTCACTTTTTCCGCGACCTCAGAGCGCACCTGCTGCGCAATCGTTTTACCGTCAATAATCTTTGCTGCCATCAGAGAGAAGATTCCGTCTGTAACGTTTGAAAGGGGGGATTGCCTGTATTTTGTCAGAAGCGAGCGCCGCTGTCAGTCACCCTTTACGAGTTTTCATTCGTGAGGCGAAAAAACCCTTCTTAAACGATGGTCAATTTCTTAGGCGGGATTAGGATGTGACCTGGCGAAATGGCAGCGTTTTGACATATTTAAAATTCATATCCTGAGCTACTTTGTCTCCTCCGAAATAAGCTTTCAATGAATCAATTGAACGTATTTCTTATTCCCGCTTTCACGCGGGAAGGGTTATTTACATTTTAAAGGAATAGACATGAAACTCAGCAACATTGCTTCTACTGTTATTGCTTCACTGGCCCTGGTCGCGGGTGCCGCTAATGCTGCCGATCCAGCTACGCCGGTTTCCGTAAATGGCGGTACCGTGCATTTTAAAGGTGAGCTGGTTAATGCTGCTTGTTCAGTAAATACCGATTCTTCTGAGCAGACGGTTAATCTCGGCCAGTATCGTACCGCGAAATTCACCAAAGTGGGCGACACCACTTCTAATATTCCATTCAACATTGAACTGAATGATTGCGACCCGCAGGTAGCCAAAACTGCAGCGGTTGCCTTCACCGGCCAGATCGACGCGACCGACAAAACCCTGCTGGCCGTGACGTCCGGTAACAACGACAACACCGCGAAAGGCGTGGGTATCGAGATCCTCGACAGCAAATCCAGCGTGCTGACCCCGGACGGCGCGACCTTCTCTGCGGCGCAGACGCTGATCGAAGGGACGAACACCCTGAAATTCACCGCGCGTTATAAATCAACGGCTGCGACCACCGCGCCAGGCCAGGCGAACGCTGACGCCACCTTCGTAATGAAATACGAATAATTCCCACGCACAGGGATGTTCAGGCCTCAGGGACGAGGCCCGTCATACGCTACTGCCAGGAACGAAGGATGACAAGGACTGGACTATTACTGCTGTTAACCCTCGCGATGGCTTATCCGGCATCGGCGCATACCGTGGTGATCGAAGGTGGCAAAGTGCATCTTCGTGGTGAGCTGGTGAACGGCGGCTGTGCCGTGGCGCCCGACAGCCAGAACATGCGCATCGACATGGGACAGTACCGAACCAATTCATTTTCCGGTGTGGGCAGCTTTTCAACGGTTAACGTGCCTTTTACCGTGCGGCTGCTGGACTGCAGCGTAGATGTCTCGCGCACCGTGGGGATCCAGTTTCAGGGCGTAACGCCCGCGGAAGATCCGCAGGTTTTTCTGGCGACATCGCGGCCAGGAGAAACGCCTGCCAGCAGCGGCGTGGGGCTGGCGCTTTTTGATGAGCAACAGCGCCAGATTATCCCGAATGCCACGGCCGTCAGCTGGTTGCCGGTGAATACCAGCGAGCTCGCGTTTCATTTCAGCGCCCGCTATCGGGCTATTTCCGAACACCTCGTGCCAGGCAATATTCAGTCGGATGTCTGGTTTACGTTGATTTATCCATAACACCTGCGAACACATTATTAAAGGTACGGTTTTGATGAAGACATTAATTAAACCAGGACTGATTTTATCGTTTATTTTAATGATGGTTTCCGCATGCGCGAATGCTTCCGGCGGTATTGCCTTGGGGGCCACGCGCGTTATTTACCCGGCGGATGCAAAGCAAACGTCGCTGGCGATCACCAACAGCAACAAACAAGAACGTTATTTAATTAACGCGTGGATCGAAAATGCCAGCGGGCAAAAAGAAAAAACCTTTGCCGTCACCCCGCCGCTGTTCGTCAGCGAGCCGAACAGTGAAAACACGCTGCGTATTATTTACGCCGGGCCCGCGCTGCCCGCCGATCGCGAATCGCTTTTTTACATGAACGTGAAGGCGATCCCGTCAGTGAACAAAGCGAAAACGGAAAACAATAACGTGCTGCAGCTGGCGATCCTCTCGCGCATCAAGCTGTTTGTGCGCCCGAACAACCTGGCGATGCAGCCGGAGGAGGCGTTATCTCAGCTGCGTTTTGAGCGCGTGGGCAACCATCTCAAAGTCAGCAACGCCTCTCCGTATTACATCACGCTGGTCAATCTGAAGCTGGGCGGGCAGACGGTAGATAACCTGATGATTGCGCCAAAGAACTCGGCGCAGCAGATCCTTCCGGCCGGTGCCAGCGGCACGCTCTCCTGGCAGAGCGTGAACGACTACGGTGCCATTACACCGGCGCGTAGCGTCAACCTGTGAGCAGAGTCAGGGCGATGAAAAACCACCAGGGGCGTTACTGCCCGGTTGCACTGGCGCTGATGGCAGCGCTCTGGCCACAGGCTGGCTGGAGCGAAAGCTATTTCAACCCGGCCTTTTTGTCCGACGACACCGCCAGCGTGGCGGATTTGTCGCGCTTTGAACAAGGACACCAGCAGGCACCTGGCGTTTATCGTGTGGATATCTGGCGTAACGATGAATTTATCGGCACCCAGGACGTGCGCTTTGAGCAGGCCGAGAACACGCCGCCGGTGGCGGGCGGTTTGTCACCGTGCATTACGCGCGCGATGCTCGATCGCTTTGGCGTCAACGTTGCGGCATTTCCCGAGCTGGCTAACGTACAGGGCGAAACGTGCGTGCCGTTGACCACGGCCATTCCCGGCAGCGAAACGGCATTCAACTTTGCCTCGCTGCGTCTGAACGTCAGCCTGCCGCAGGTGGCGATGCAGAACAGCGCCCGCGGCTATATTCCGCCGGAGCAGTGGGATGAAGGCATCCCCGCCGCGCTGGTGAACTACAGTTTTACGGGCAACCGGGGAAGCGAAGACGACAGCTATTATCTGAACCTCCAGAGCGGGCTGAACTACGGTGCCTGGCGTTTACGTAACAACGGCGCATGGCGCTACACGCAAAATAACGGGAAGCGGCGCAGCGAGTGGCAGAATATTGGCACCTGGGCGCAGCGCACCGTTATCCCGCTGAAAAGTGAGCTGGTGCTGGGCGACAGCAACACCGGGAACGACGTTTTCGACAGCGTCGGTTTTCGCGGCGGGCGGCTCTTCTCGTCCGACAGCATGTACCCGGACAGCCTGCAGGGCTACGCCCCGACCGTGCGCGGTATTGCCCGTACGCCTGCCAAAGTGGTGGTTCGCCAGAACGGCTACGTTATCTATCAAAGCTACGTCCAGCCCGGCGCGTTCGCCATCACCGATCTTAACCCGACCTCTTCCAGCGGTGACCTGGAGGTAACGGTCGAAGAGAAAGACGGCAGCCAGCAGCGCTACACCGTGCCGTACTCCACGGTGCCCCTCCTGCAGCGTGAAGGACGCTGGAAATATGACCTGGTGGCGGGGGATTACCGCAGCGGTAACAGCGATCAGGACACGCCGTTCTTCACTCAGGGCACCCTGATTACCGGTCTTGCCAACGGTTTTACGCTGTATGGCGGCACGCAGCTGGCATCACGTTATACCGCAGTGGCCGTCGGGGCCGGGAAAAACCTCGGTGACTGGGGGGCGGTCTCCGTCGATATCACCCACGCCCGCAGCCAGCTCGCGGACGACAGCAAACATGAAGGGCAGTCGCTGCGTTTTCTCTATGCAAAATCGCTGAACGGATTTGGCACCAACTTTCAACTGCTGGGCTACCGCTACTCCACAAAAGGCTTTTACACCCTCGATGACGTAGCCTGGCGCTCAATGGAAGGCTATCAGTACGCCGACAGCAAGGACGATAACGATGTTCCTGACGTGCAGAGCTATCACAACCTGACGTGGAATAAAAAAGGCCGCTTTCAGCTTAACGTTTCTCAGTCCCTCGGTGACTACGGCTCGGTCTATATCTCCGGTAGCGAGCAGACCTACTGGGGAACTGACGAGACGAACCTCTGGTATCAGCTGGGCTATGCGGGCGGCGTGAAGGGGATCAATTACTCCCTGTCATGGTCGTGGAACAAATCCGTTGGGATAGACGGTACCGACCGGATCGCGTCGTTTAACGTCTCCGTGCCGTTCAGCCTCTTTACCCGTCAGGGCTATCGCCGTGACAGTGCAATTGACCGCGCCTATGCCACCGCATCCGCCAGCCGAAACAGCGATGGCGACACAAGCTGGCAAACCGGCGTCAGCGGCACGCTGCTGGAGGACCGCAACCTGAACTACAGCGTGACCCAGGGACACGCCAGCACCAATGGCTCAAGCGGAAGCGCAAGCGCCAACTGGCAGGCGACCTACGGCACGCTGGGCGTGGGCTACAACTACTCACGCGATCAGCACGATCTCAACTGGCAGCTCTCCGGCGGGGTGGTCGGCCACGCCGACGGGGTTACCTTCAGCCAGCCGCTGGGCGACACCAACGTGCTGATCAAAGCGCCGGGGGCTTCGGGCGTCAGCGTGGAAAACCAGACCGGCGTGAAGACCGACTGGCGAGGCTACGCGGTGATGCCGTATGCCACCGTCTACCGCTATAACCGCGTGGCGCTGGATACCAACACCATGAGCAACAACACCGATATCGAAAATAACGTGAGCAGCGTGGTGCCGACCAAAGGCGCGCTGGTCCGCGCCAGCTTTGACACCCGCATTGGCGTGCGCGCCCTGCTGACGGTGACGCGTGGTAACCAGCCTGTACCGTTCGGCGCGGTGGTGCGTGAGACCAAAAGCGGCGTTACCAGCATGGTGGGGGATGACGGGCAAATTTACCTGAGTGGGCTGCCGCTGGAGGGCGAACTGCTGGTCCAGTGGGGCGACGGGGCGCAGTCCCAGTGCCGTGCGCCGTACAGCTTGCCTGAACAGAGCCTGCAACAGGCGATCACACTTAAGGGGATCCGCTGTGAGTAAAATCCATATCTTTGCTTTGTCGCTTCTGGCATTCCTGCCCGCGACACAGGCTTTCGCCACCGTGTGCGTCAACGAAAAGGGCGTACCGACGGAAGTGCATTACGACCTGACGGATAAATTCAACAGCTCGAATAACCAGGTCGGGCAGATTGTCACCCTCAGCGAAAAATCGCAGTGGGTGGGCGTGAATGCTGTCTGCCCGAAGGGCACCGTCGGGAATACCACCAAACGTAGCTATGTGACCGATTACCCGATCACCGGGACCAGCGATGGCTACCAGTATCTGAAGCTTAACGACTATCTGGACGGGGCCATGAAAATCACCGACAGCTATGCGGGGGTGTTCTATCCGCCAAAAAGCTATATCCAGATGGGGAGCCACCCAAATGTCTCCAAAAACAAACCGTTTGGCGTGCAGGACTCCAGCCTGGTCTTCCGCCTGAAAGTGACCCGGCGTTTTATCAATATGGTGGTGATCCCGCGTGCCACCATGTTCCGCGTTTACGTCACCACGACTTCATCCGATCCGTTAACCACGCCGGTCTATACCATCAGTTACAGCGGAACCATTCAGGTGCCGCAAAGCTGCGCCATTAATGCCGGTAACGTGGTGGAGTTTGATTTCGGCGACATTGGCGCCTCTTTGTTCAGCAAGGCGGGCGTGGGTAACAAGCCGGAGAGGGTCTCATCACAGAGCAAAACCATCGCGATTAAATGCACTAATGTGGAGGCAAACGCCATGCTGACGATGCGCGTCGAGGCGGAAAAAGTCTCTGATAATGTGCTGGTCTCGGATAACCCGGACGTGGGGTTCATCATTGCCAACGAGAGCGGGGCACCGCTCACGCCTAACAACCTGACGAGCAAAATCCCGTTCCGTCTCGACGATAGTGCGCAGGCGCAGGTGGGGATCCGGGTCTGGCCGGTGAGCGTGACGGGCAATAAGCCAGCGGAAGGGCGTTTCACCTCGCGCGGCTACCTGCGCGTGGATTACGACTAAGGAGCCGATATGCGAAACGGGATCCGTTTTATCACCGTGGCGCTCCTTGCGCTTTGCACTCAGGCTCGGGCGGAGACCGCATTGGGCGAAATTAACATTCGGCTCTACGGCAATATTGTTGATTTCACCTGCGTGGCAGAGGGCAGCGACAGCGACAAGACCGTCACGCTGGGCACCTGGCCCACGAAGCAGCTCAACACCACGGGGAGCCGCACGCAGCCTATGCCCTTCACGCTGAAGCTGACCGGCTGTCCGCCCGGTGCGGCATCGATTACGTTTTCAGGTAAAGCTGACGGGAGCAATAACGGCTTACTGGCGCTAAATGACGCCAGCACGGCAAGCCACGTCGCTGTGGAGATCAGGGATGCGGATAAAACGCGTCTGGCTCTGCAGCAGGCCAGCCAACCGGTCACGGTTGATGCGCAGGGGAATGCGGTACTGTCGTTCTATGCCAATTATATTGCCACTGCCGATAACCCTCAGCCCGGACGGGCCGATGCGGATGCCACTTTTATGATTAATTATAATTAGCACTGACCGCACTCCCTGCATCTCGGATAAACTGCAGGAAGTGAATTCAGGTTATAGCAGCTCGTGTGCTTTGGCGTAATCAATTAATTCAACAATGCTTTGTACGCCCAGCTTGGAGTAAATATTGGATTTGTGCGCGCTAATGGTCTTATTGCTTAACAGTAGCTGTTCAGCAATCTCTTTATTGGATAATCCATTCGCCAGATAACGTAATACCGTGACTTCGCGATTCGATAATGGCATATCCACTGCCATCCCTTTTCCTGAACCCAGGTGGTTTATAAAATTCAGCGTTTCCGACGGGAAAAAAGAATAGCCCATCAGGATCATCTCTACGGCATTGTAGATCTCACCCAAATCTTTTCGCTTACTGACAAAGCCGTTGGCTCCGGCGCGAATCGCACGCCCCGCGTAAAATAACTCTGATTTAGATGAGAGGAACAGAACCTTAATATCTTTGTTTAAGTTTCTGATTCTCTTGAGTAAAGAGAAGGCGTCTGTACCCGTGAGTTCGATGTCAAGGATCACCAAATCAATAGGATGATTGCGAATACAGTCAAGAACCTCATGGCTATCGCCAGACTTAAGCTTGACTGTGATATTTTTATTTTTCTGTAGCAGGACTTCTATCGACATTCTGACGATAGGATGTTCGTCCATAATGATAACGGATGCCGGTTTCATTTTTAATGCCTCAGATTGTTAAAAGCGTTATGCAGAGTTTTGTAAAACTCTCGAAATGCCGGAAGGATATAAAGTGCAGATCCCTATACCGTAGTATTTCCCTGGAAAGAGCGAAAGCATCCTTGTTTACGTAATGAAAAGAACGGTGCCTCAGCGCGGTCATCTCATTTGGCTGGTGTTGGCAAAAAGGTTTTTCTTATTCAGATTTGGTACGCATCTTATTATACAGAGTAAGTTTTTTCCGAAAACCCTGTAAATTATACGTCCCTTATTGGTTTGTATTATCTTCTGGATCTGAATGGCTACCTTTTTAAATTTAGCTGAAATATCCTGTTATCCCATTTACCGCATCTTTTCATCTTTATGTAATAACAAAAAATAACAGATGTCTCTTTATGTTGCTTAATTGTTAACAAAAGAGAGGGCTGTTTTGCAGCCCGAATCCGGGGCAACGAGGCGAAAAATTGCTCTCGCAGGTTGCCTTGCCTTCATCTGAAAGACCTCAGGCTGTAACCGTGCCGCGCCATACTCGTACAGGAGAAGATGCTATCTGCTTCGCTTTCCGCTCCAGGAGAGTGAAGTGAAGCTGCTTGTTTTTACATCATTATCATCTTGTTAACGCCTTCTGCATTCGCTTAACGGATGGAGGAAAGTGCTGCCGTTTATTCATTCTGTGACATTTCGCGTGGTACAAGCCTATAAATTAGGAATAGTTATAAATTCGATTTTATTGTTAAAACTTAACAAAATATTAACAACAAAGGTAAGTAAATTCCTAAAGCGCTTTAGGAAATAAGGGGTTAGGGCATCGATTAAAACGGGCAGTCTGAGAGGTTATTAAGAAGGTGTAACAATTCCTGGCGATGGCTCAGCCCAAGCTTCAGCAGAATGCAGCTGAGACGGTAGATAATGCGGCTATAGGGGCGATTGTGCAGAAGGGCAATCTGACGTAACGTCCTGCCGCGGGCAAGCTCTTGGAGGATGGGCCATTCGTTGCGGGAGAACCACTCTTTTTCGGAACCCAGCGGGGGGCGGGTGTCCATCAGACTGTGCTGAAGTCCTGCGGCGTTGATCTGGCGTTCGAGCACGTGGAAAGGACCTGCCGCCTTGCAAAAGAGGCGGGTGTCATAATTATCTGCCCGGACCAACAGCCACGGCGTCAGGAAAGGTGGATACAGGCTATGCCTTCTCAGCTGGTCCAGTTTCTCCAGAAGCCCGGTGGTACGGCTTTCAACATCCACCACCAGACGGGCCGAAGGCCATTGTGTCTGGGCGCTCAGCGCATCCTCCAGCGTCGCGTAGTCGCAACAGCTGCTCAGGGGAAACTGCCCGTTGAGAAAGCCGGTGCGCAGGTAATGATCCTCCGTCACCAGAATGATAAACGGGGCGTCAGTTTTGCGAGGCTGGCTGATGGACTGGCTCAAAAATTCGAGTCGGTCGAAAAAGGGGGGGAGCAAAAGGCGAGTGCGTAAATCCCAGTGCATCACTTCCTGTACGCCGCCGCCGGTAACGGCGCACTGTCATTCGCATGGTCTCCCTCCTGGAAATGGCGTTTTAATCCTCCGGCCATGTCCAGGACGGCCAGTAATACCCCTGGCCGAGATCTGCGCCTGCCTGCAGCGCCAGGGTACGATCGCGTTCAGTCTCAATACCTTCGATGAGCACCTTCCCGGCCAGCTGAAAGCAATGTGAAACCAGTTGCCTCAGCGCGGGCGTGGCACGCAAACGCCAGAAAGCGTTCTTATCAATTTTGATGCCGCTTAACGGTAATCGACAGGATAAAAACGGCTGCACGACGATTTCGTCAATGTCATCCAGCCAAATACGGTGCCCCTGTTCTTTAAGTTGCAGCAGGTTCTGAATAACGCTCTGCTTTTGTGCGGCAGGGAACGTCAGAAAAACAAGGGAGTCGACCAGTTCGATATTCAGCGGCCCGGTTTTCAGAGCGATAAGCCGCTGAAAAGACGCGGGCTCTGTCAGGACGGTTATCGGCAGATTAATAAAAAGGTTATTACCGTGCGGGGTATTTTTTAATGCCGCAAGCTGTGCGTCGAGCAGCGTCATTGACCAGCCTGCGGACTGGTGGCGGAAAAAATCTTCGCTGCACTGGGTTGCGGACAGGATGCTAAGCACCTCCACGCCCGCCTGACGCTGTGAGGAGAGGGCGACGATAGGCTCGAGTTTGATGCCGACGATGTCCTGCGAAAAATAGTCTAACCAGGAAGGCGTATCGATCAGGTTTTGCGCTGTCACTCCATTGTCCTGTTAACTGTCAGCCTTCACGCGGCCGGGAAACCTCACGCTAGTGTGACGGGCCGACGCTCAGGAAAACAGCAGGCGTTACTTAAATGCAACTAAGCCTTTTCGCAGCGCTGAATTTTACGATGAAACGGCGAGAAATGCTGAGAAAATAGCCGTATTTACAATCGGCTAGCGGTAATTGACCCTGAAAACGGAAAAGGCGTTGACTCACCTGTCATTGACCGTATAATTCTTCGCGTTTCACCACCGCGAAGTACACTCTTCTCAGTGCGCCCTTAGCTCAGTTGGATAGAGCAACGGCCTTCTAAGCCGTAGGTCGTAGGTTCGAATCCTACAGGGCGTGCCATTTAGCCTTTCCCTTTTCTGAAATATTTGAACTGAAACACATCCCTGCTTTACTGAAAGGTGATTAATCCTGTAATGAGGGTTCACCTGTGGCATATGTCGACAAAGCACTTCGGTTTAATCCCGCCTCACCTGTCTTTCAGGAAAATCTTCATAACGTCTATCACCATATGCGACACCACCAGCCGGTGGCGAGAATCGGTAAAACGTGGGTGCTTACCCGCTATCAGGATGTTTATCAGGCGCTAAAAGAGCGGGCGTTTGTCTCTTCTGGCATACCTGAAGATGTTCATACCGAAATGGAAAAACAGTGCTTCAGCCTGTCTCCCCCTTTGCGGGGCGTTCTGTACGGCATTGTGCTGTTTGAAGACGGGAATGTGCATCGTGCGCACCGTCAGGCGCTGCAGGCTCTTTTTACCGGCGAATCCTGGGCGGCGTTAACCCGGCTTGTTTCTGAGGAGTCGCATTCAGTGGTGGCAGATTTAACGGCCGCCGGCCCTTTTGACGGTATACGCCAGATAGCTGCGCCGCTCTGGGGGAAACTGTTTACCGCCTGGCTCAACCTGCCGGAAGCGCAGCAGGAGGTGGTAGAAGAAGAAAAAAATGCCATCCGGCTCTTATTGGATCCCAGCGCCATCGATCGGGAGGGACTTGAGCGGCTGATCGTGGCGCTTTCCCGTCTGGATGACAGTTTTCAACAACTCGCGCAGGCGCACAGACAGGGTTACGACTCGCTTTTTTATCGCAGCCTTCTGAAAGGATATGGCGGCGATCGGGATGCGCTTGCCGCGCGCTTTAGCACCGACTGCGTCACGATGCTTATCGGCGGCAGTGAAACCAGCGAAGCGTTAACCGGAAACCTGGTGTATATGCTGGCACAGCATCCTGAATTACAGGAAAGCGTCAGAAATAATACTCTTCGGATGAAAGATATCGTCAGTGAAACCATGCGCTTTGAGTCTCCGCTGCAGATGGGCAGGCGAAGGGTTGTGTCTCCCGTGCAGTTTCTGGGGCGCGAACTTAAAACCGGGGATAACATCTTGTTATGCCTCGGTTCGGCGAATCGGGATGAAAGCGTCTTTGAAGAGGCGGGGCGCTTTATTCCCGGCCGCAGGAACGCACAGCGACAGCTGGGATTTGGAGCCGGTGTACACCAGTGTATTGGACAACTGCTGGCGCAGTGTCAGGCTGAAACGCTGGCGATGGCCTTAAGCGAACGCGGGACGATCTCTCTGGACGGAGACGCGAAATGGTCGAATCGAAGCCTGATTCTCCGCACGCTGGAGACGCTGCCGGTTAAAATTATCTAAGCGATAATGACGAAGGCGATCCCCCTTATCACGCACTCATTTGCGCTTGCCAAAGCATAGATAATGCGTATAGTTCTCATTTGCATTGCACCCAATACATTCTAAGGCCCGACAACGGGCTATTTTTGCGCGCACTTTAAAATGAGTTAACTATGAACAACACCATCATGCACAAAACGCTGCTGGCGCTTGCCGTTGGCGCGGCGACACATTCCGTTTACGCGGCGGAGGAAAAAAAAGAGGACACCATCGTTGTGCAGTCAGCACCTGCCAGCGACTTCAAACCCGGTGGCGACCAACTGGTACCGGCCTTCCTTGACGGACAGGTGGCGAACGGCGGGCGTATGGGGATGCTCGGCCAGCAGAACGCCATGGACGTGCCGTTCAACATCATCAGCTACACCTCGAAGCTGGTGGAAGATCAGCAGGCGAAAACCATTGCCGACGTAGTCGCCAACGACGCGGGCGTGCAGTTCGTTCAGGGGTACGGCAACAGCGCGGAAACCTTCCGCATTCGCGGCCTGAAGTTTGACGGTGACGACATGACCTTTGGCGGCCTGTCCGGCGTACTGCCGCGTCAGGTGGTGGATGCCCAGATGGTCGACCGCATCGAGATCTTCAAAGGCGCCAACTCGCTGATGAACGGCGCGGCAAGCTCCGGCGTGGGCGGGATGATCAACCTTGAGCCGAAACACGCGGGCGACACCCCGCAGGCGAAAGTGGGCGTGGACTACACCTCGGACTCCCAGATTGGCACCACGCTGGATGCGGGCCGTCGCTTTGGAGATAGCGACCAGTTTGGCGCGCGCGTGAACCTCGTGCATCGTGAAGGGGAAACCGGCGTACCGAACGACCGCCGCCGCACCACGCTGCTCTCCACCGGTCTGGACTATAAAGGCGACCGCTTCCGCACCTCGCTGGACCTCGGCTATCAGAAAAAAACCTTCCACGGCAGCCCGACCAGCGTCAACATCTCGGCGGTGGATTTTGTGCCTGAACCGCCGAAAAACGATCGGAATTTCTCGCAGAAGTGGGCCTACAGCGACATCGAAAACGAGTTCGGGATGTGGCGCAGCGAGTACGACATCACCGATAGCTGGACGGCCTATACCGGCTTGGGTGCGCAGCACGCGCATGAAGAAGGGATCTACAGTGCGCCGAAGCTGATGGATAAAAGCGGTAATGCGGTAGTCAGCCGTCTTGATACCAACCGTATCAGCGATTCCGTCAGCGGCATGGCGGGCATTCGCGGTAACTTCAACACCGGCTTCATCTCGCACAAGGTGAACGTCGGGTACTCCGCAATGACCAAAAACGAAAAAATCGCGTGGAAAATGTCGGCGACGAAGGATAACCCGATCACCAACATCTACCACAACACCGGCGTCGATATGCCGGACAGCACCAACCTCAACGGCTCCGGCGGTAAATACAGCGATCCGCTGACCAGCGGGCGCACCCGCACCCAGGGCTGGCTGCTGAGCGACACGCTGGGCGTGCTGGACGACAAATTGCTGTTCACCGCAGGCGCGCGCCATCAGAAAGTGGTCGTTCGCGGGTATAACAAAATTACCGGCGCAGAGAACGAAGCGGATGGTTTCGACGGCAGCCGCTGGATGCCAACCTATGGCGTGGTCTACAAACCGTGGGAGGAAATTTCCCTCTACGCTAACCACACCGAAGCGCTGCAGCCGGGCAAAACCGCACCTAACACCGCCACCAACTACGGCCAGAGCACCGGCATCGTTCATTCTAAGCAGAATGAAGTGGGCGTGAAGGCGGACTTCGGGCGCGTGGGCGGCTCTCTGGCGCTGTTTGAGATCAAAATGCCGTCGGCGATCCTCGATGCTAACAATCACTACGGCCTGGATGCGGAGCAGCGTAACCGTGGCGTGGAGCTGAACGTCTTCGGCGAGCCGATGCTCGGGATGCGTCTGAACGCCAGCGCCACCTGGCTGCAGGCGGAGCTGACCAAAACTAAAAACGGCGTGAACCAGGGCAACGATGCGATCGGCATTCCGAACTTCTACGCCGTGCTGGGCGCGGAGTACGACATCAAGCCGGTTGACGGCCTGACGGCGACCGCGCGCGTGAACCACTCCGGCACGCAGTATGCTGACCTGGCGAACACCAAAAAGCTCGACAGCTACACCACGCTGGATCTGGGCATGCGCTATCGCTTCGCGGTGAACCACAACGCAAACCAGATGACCGTGCGCGCGGGCATCGACAACGTGACCAATGAGAACTACTGGGCCAGCGTGGACGACTCCGGTACCTACATCACTCAGGGCGAACCGCGTACCTTTAAGGTCTCGGTTGGCTACGAGTTCTAAGCGTTCCACCTCGTTATCCGGGGCACGGATGCCCCCATCCTTCCGTCACTGTGTTATAAAATTGTAATAAAAGCTTCTTACACTGGTCGCCAACTCTTTACCTCTTGGCCAATGACAGGAAGCCGCTATGGGCAGACCCCTCAAATCCGTATTTAAAAAAGAACATCGCGACGACATCGCTAACCGCAGCGCCAACCCGGTTTTCTCCGAGGTTGCAGAGATGTTCCTCTCCCGCCGCCGTTTTCTCCAGATGGGCGCCGTGGCGGGGGCTGCCGTTTCATTCCCCTTTTTGATCAAACCCGAAAATGCCGTTGCCGCGGTATCGAAGCCTTCCGCGCTGGCAAAGGCGGTTTCCCTGGGCTTTACCAGCATTGACGTCTCCACGGAGGATACGGTCAGGGTGCCGGAAGGCTATATTGCCCGCCCGTTCTATCGCTGGGGT
Source organism: Enterobacter chuandaensis (assembly GCF_003594915.1). Taxonomy (GTDB): domain Bacteria; phylum Pseudomonadota; class Gammaproteobacteria; order Enterobacterales; family Enterobacteriaceae; genus Enterobacter; species Enterobacter chuandaensis. The sequence goes on along the minus strand of NZ_QZCS01000002.1, from coordinate 263,684 downwards.
GAGCCGACGGGGATCAAGGGCAACATGCCGGCCTTTAAGCCGGACGCCAGCAACACCACGGACGAACAGGCCGTGCAGGCGGGCATGCACCACGACGGGATGGCGTGGTTTAGCCTGCCGCAGGGGGCGCACAACCCGGAGCATGGCCTGCTGGCGCTGAACCATGAATACATCGACAACGGAATGCTGTTTACCGACGGGACGGCGAACTGGAGCCTCGACAAGGCCCGCAAGGGGCAGAACGCGATGGGCGTGTCGGTGGTGGAAGTGAAAAAAACCGGCAGCGACTGGCAGGTGGTACGCCCGTCCTCCTATGCCCGCCGCATCACCGTCAATACGCCGATGCAGCTTACCGGCCCTGCGCGGCATCAGGACTTAATGAAAACCGCCGCCGACCCGAAAGGGGAGCGCGTGCTGGGCACCATGCAAAACTGCGCTAACGGCCATACGCCGTGGGGTACCTATCTCACCTGCGAGGAGAACTGGTCGGATATTTTTGTCAAAAAAGCCGATCGCAACCCGCTGGAAAAACGCTACGGCATCAGCGACAGCGATGAATCCTACCGCTGGAACGAGGTGGATGAGCGGTTCAGCGTCGATAAAACCCCTAACGAACCCAACCGTTTCGGCTGGGTCGTGGAGATCGATCCCTATAACCCGACCTCCACGCCGCGCAAGCACACCGCGCTGGGCCGCTTTAAGCATGAGGGGGCGGCCGTCACGCTCGCGGCCGATAACCGCGTGGTGGTCTATATGGGTGACGACCAGAAGTTTGAGTACATCTATAAGTTCGTCTCGGATAAAAAATACGATCCCGCGAACCGTGAAGCCAATATGCAGCTGCTGACCTCCGGCACGCTGTTCGTCGCCAGGTTCAACGAGGACGGGAGCGGCGACTGGCTGCCGCTTATCTTCGGGCAAAACGGTCTGGATAAGAGCAAAGGGTTTGAAAGCCAGGGCGATCTGCTGATTAAAACCCGCCTGGCGGCCGACGCGGTGGGGGCAACCAAAATGGATCGTCCGGAGTGGATAGCCGTCGATCCGCACGCCAGCGGCAGCGTCTACTGTACGCTCACCAACAATAGCGATCGCGGAAAAGAGGGGAAGGCGCCGGTGGATGCCGCCAACCCGCGCGCCAACAACGTGTTTGGTCATATTATGCACTGGCACGAAGACGGAGCAGACCCTGCTGCCGCACGCTTTAAGTGGGATATTCTGGTGATGGCCGGACGCACCGACGGCGACGATCCGAAGGCCAAAGGCTCCATGCAGGGCGCGGCATTCGGCAGTCCTGATGGACTCTCTTTCGATCACCAGGGCGTGCTGTGGATCCAGACCGACGTCTCCTCCAGCACCATCAATAAGAAAGCATACGAGGGGATGGGCAATAATCAGATGGTAGCTACCATTCCGGGCACCAACGAGTATCGCCGATTTCTGACCGGGCCGCGCGGGTGTGAGATCACCGGCATTGCGTTTACGCCAGACAACCGGACGCTGTTTATCAACATTCAGCACCCGGGGGAGGGCGGGGATGATATTACCGACCCGGCCAATCCGCGCGCCGTCTCCAACTGGCCGGACGCCAGCCCGAACGGACGCCCGCGTTCGTCAACGGTGGTGATTACCAAAGCGGACGGCGGCATCATCGGGTCGTGACGTTTACGCGCCGGGCGCATGCGCTGGCCCGGCGTTAAGCTTGCTACCACCAGCATGAAGTGTTAAAACGTGCCCCTTCTAAAAAAGAGACAGGGGTAGGGCGTGAAAGACGCGTCATCCGCTTCAGGCCATGGTAGCGCTGAAGCTTCGTCGGATCAGAATCCGACGCTGCAACGTGGTTTGCAAAATCGACATATTCAGTTAATTGCCCTCGGCGGCGCAATCGGTACTGGGCTATTTCTCGGTATCGGCCCCGCTATTCAGATGGCCGGTCCGGCGGTTCTGCTGGGTTACGCTATCGCCGGGATTATCGCCTTCCTGATCATGCGCCAGCTCGGCGAGATGGTCGTTGAAGAGCCGGTGTCAGGCTCCTTCGCACACTTTGCCTATAAATACTGGGGCCCGTTCGCAGGCTTCCTTTCCGGCTGGAACTACTGGGTGATGTTCGTGCTGGTGGGGATGGCAGAGCTGACCGCCGCAGGCATTTATATGCAGTACTGGCTCCCGGACGTGCCGACGTGGATCTGGGCGGCGGCCTTCTTCATCATCATTAACGCCGTTAACCTCGTCAACGTGCGTCTTTACGGTGAAACTGAGTTTTGGTTTGCGCTGATTAAAGTGCTGGCGATTATCGGTATGATCGGCTTTGGTCTGTGGCTGCTGTTCTCCGGCCACGGCGGCGAGCGGGCGACTATCGACAACCTCTGGCAGCACGGCGGCTTCCTGGCGACCGGCTGGAAAGGGCTGATCCTGTCGCTGGCGGTGATCATGTTCTCCTTCGGCGGGCTGGAGCTGATTGGCATCACTGCTGCCGAAGCGCGCGACCCGCACAAAAGCATTCCGAAAGCGGTCAACCAGGTGGTGTACCGTATTCTGCTGTTCTACATCGGCTCGCTGGTGGTACTGCTGGCGCTCTACCCGTGGGTGGAAGTGAAGTCCAACAGCAGCCCGTTCGTGATGATTTTCCACGATCTGAACAGTAACGTGGTCGCTTCGGCGCTGAACTTCGTTATCCTCGTGGCGTCGCTGTCGGTTTATAACAGCGGGGTTTACTCTAACAGCCGCATGCTGTTTGGCCTCTCCGTGCAGGGCAACGCGCCGAAGTTCCTTACCCGCGTCAGCCGTCGCGGCGTGCCGGTCAACTCGCTGTTCCTTTCCGGCGCAATCACCTCGCTGGTGGTACTGATTAACTATTTGCTGCCGAAAGAGGCGTTTGGCCTGCTGATGGCGCTGGTTGTCGCCACGCTGCTGCTGAACTGGATCATGATCTGCCTGGCGCACCTGCGCTTCCGCGCCGCGATGCGCCGAAAGGGTCGTGAGACGCAGTTCAAAGCGCTGCTCTACCCGGCGGGGAACTACATTTGTATTGCATTCCTGGGGCTGATTCTGGTGCTGATGTGCACCATGGAGGAGATGCGTCTCTCGGCGATGCTGCTGCCGGTGTGGGTGGTGTTCCTGTTTATTGCGTTTAAATTATCCCGAAAAAAGTGATCTGCTTTTCTCCCTCTCCCTGTGGGCTGAGGGTTCCCCCACAAAATAATGCCAGCACGGACGACCCCCTCTCCCTTGAGGGAGAGGGCTGAGGTGAGGGGGAACATACGGCTCTGGTGGTCATTCCGTTCACTTCACGTTCCTTGCTGCTCTGTTAGGACATGACCGGTGAACGTGCCAGGGCATCGCTGAAAGACTTAACTCGTTCTGAAACAACGTTATTGCTTCTGCTTATAAATTACTGGGGATCCCTCAGCCCTGTGGGAGAGGGCCGGAGTGAGGGCACCAGGCCGCACCCGGCTTTGAACGTGCAGTATCAAATCTGAAACGCGATCCGTTTCCCATTCGGTAACGTCACATCAATGCTCATTTCACCGCCGAGCGCACTGACATAGCGCTTGAGCGTTGAAAGCCGGGGATCGTTTCCCGGCTGTTCGATTTTTGCCACAGTGGGTTGTTTTACCCCCATTGCCTCGGCCAGCTCTGTCTGGGAAACATTGAGCTCTTCCCGCAGCTGGTTCAGGGCAACAATTCTGCGCATCACGTCAACTTTAGCCGCAATACGCTCCTGACTTTCCGCGCTTTGTTGTGCCATCAGTTCTTTTAGCGTTGCCATATGGCCTCCTTATCCGCCAGATGTCTGCTGTACTCAACGTCAGCCAGCGTGATCATTTCGTTATAAAACCGTTTTTGATTGCAACCGGTTTTGTCGCCAGCACAGAGCACAATTGCCTTACGGTCGGGATCAAAAGCAAAAAAGGCTCTGATGGGATTTCCCGCATGTTGAATCCGTAACTCTTTCATGTTCGCATAGGCTGAAGCCTTCACGGTGTCTACGTACGGTCGCCCAAGCGTCGGGCCAAATTCAGCAAGAATATGCATCGTCGCCAGTACATCTTCTTTTAATGCTGTTGTTTGTTCAAAGAACCATTCGTCAAATCTGTCCGTTGTCTCGACATTCCACATCGTTTCTCCTGTAGCTTCCTCGCGGTATCATTTTATAGCCTATTGGCTATATCGACAATCAAAATGCCTCGTTTTGTCATACAGCGATCTTTATCGTGACCCCTCTCCCAAATCTGTTTCGATCCACAGGATCTTTATTTTGTAATCGATTACTTTTTATCTGAACTGTTTTGTAATCGATTACTTTTTCCGGGTGAGGCTTATCATGGTGTCAACTGAAAGTAGTGAAAAGGCCATAGCGCAGCACCGGCTGCTGGTGCCGCGTCTGTCGCTGATGATGTTTCTGCAGTTTTTTATCTGGGGTAGCTGGTCGGTTACGCTCGGCCTGGTGATGACCCAGCACAACATGTCTCTGCTGATTGGCGATGCGTTCTCCGCTGGCCCAATTGCCTCCATTCTCTCGCCGTTCGTGCTCGGGATGCTGGTGGACCGCTTCTTCGCCTCGCAGAAGGTGATGGCGGTGATGCACCTGGCGGGCGCGGCCATCCTCTGGTTTGTGCCGGGGGCGCTGATTGCCGAAAACGGCGCGCTGCTGATTGGCCTGCTGTTTGGCTACACGCTCTGCTACATGCCGACGCTGGCGCTGACCAATAACATCGCGTTCCACAGCCTGGCGAACGTGGATAAAACCTTCCCGGTAGTACGCGTGTTCGGCACCATCGGCTGGATCGTGGCGGGCATTTTCATCGGCGTCACCGGCGTGGCGTCCAGCGTCACCATCTTCCAGGTGGCGGCGATAAGCTCCGTGCTGCTGGCGCTTTACAGCCTGACGTTGCCGCACACGCCTGCCCCGGCGAAAGGCCTGCCGGTGAAGGTGCGCGATCTCTTCTGCGCGGATGCCTTTGCGCTGCTCAAAACCCGCCACTTTTTCGTCTTCTCCGTCTGCGCGATGCTGATCTCCGTTCCGCTCGGCACCTACTATGCCTACACCGCCTCGTATCTGGCGGATGCCGGAATTGCCGACGTCAGTACCGCCATGTCGTTCGGGCAGATGTCGGAAATCTTCTTCATGCTGGTCATTCCGCTGCTGTTCCGCCGTCTGGGCGTGAAGGTCATGCTGCTGATCGGCATGCTGGCGTGGTTTGTGCGTTACGCCATGTTCGCACTGGGCGTGAGCGAGGAGGGGCGCATCCTGCTATACCTCGGCATTCTGCTCCACGGCGTCTGCTACGATTTCTTCTTTGTCGTCGGCTTTATCTACACCGACCGCGTGGCGGGCGAAAAGGTGAAAGGCCAGGCGCAGAGCATGATCGTGATGTTCACCTACGGCATCGGCATGCTGCTCGGCTCGCAGATCTCTGGCGCGCTTTATAACCGCCTGGTGGCCGGGCAGACCGTGCCGCAGGCGTGGGTGACATTCTGGTGGATCCCGGCGGTGGCTGCCGCGGCGATCGCGCTAATTTTCCTTCTCACGTTTAAGTATGACGATGACAAGGCGTAACGTTCAGGAGGTGGTATGAGGACGATAAAAGGACCCGGCATTTTTCTGTCGCAGTTTATTGGCGCAGAAGCGCCGTTTAATAACCTCGACGGGCTGGCAGGATGGGCGGCTGCAAAGGGTTACAAAGCGGTGCAGCTCCCCTGCAACCATCCGCATATTTTTGATGTGGAGAAAGCGGCGGAGAGCCAGAGCTACTGCGATGACATCGCCGCCAGGCTGGCCGCGCACGGGCTGGTCATCAGCGAACTGTCGACCCATCTGGAAGGGCAACTCGTGGCGGTAAACCCGGCCTACAGCGACGCGTTTGACCACTTCGCGCCCGCGTCCGTGCGCGGTAATGATGCGGCCCGCCGGGCGTGGGCGACGGAAAAGCTGAAGCAGGCGGCGGTTGCCTCGGCCAGATTAGGCCTGAAAGCGCACGCCACCTTCTCCGGCTCGCTGGCCTGGCCGTTTTTCTACCCGTGGCCGCCGCACAATGAGCAGCGTTTTCAGGATGCATTCAAGGAATTGGCAACCCGCTGGCGGCCGATTCTGGATACCTTCGACGAGCAGGGCGTGGACGTCTGCTTTGAGCTGCATCCGGGGGAAGATCTGCACGACGGCGTGACCTTCGAGCGTTTTCTGGCGCTGGTGGATAACCATCCGCGCTGCAACATTCTCTTTGATCCGAGCCATATGCTGCTGCAGCAGATGGACTACCTGACCTTTATCGACATCTACCACGCGCGCATCAAGGCGTTTCACGTGAAGGATGCGGAGTTCCGCTCCAGCGGGCGCAGCGGTGTCTACGGCGGCTACCAGCCGTGGATCAACCGCGCCGGTCGCTTCCGTTCGCTCGGCGACGGGCAGATCGACTTTAAGGGCATTTTCAGCAAGCTGACCCAGTACGACTATGACGGCTGGGCGGTGCTGGAGTGGGAGTGCTGCCTGAAGGACGGCGAAACCGGCGCGCGGGAAGGCAGCGAATTTATCCGCCGCCACATCATTCCGGTTTCCGGACGCGCGTTTGATGATTTCGCTGCTGGAGGCAAGCATGATTAACGTCGGGGTTATCGGCAGCGGGTTTATCGGCCCGGCGCATATCGAGGCGCTGCGGCGTCTCGGTTTTGTGCAGGTTGTGGCGCTCTGCGACGGCACGCTGGCTCAGGCGCAGGAAAAGGCGCGAGCCTTGAATGTGCCCCATGCCTACGGCAGCGCCGAGGAACTGCTGGCGCACCCCGATCTGCACGTGGTGCACAACTGCACGCCGAACCACCTGCACGCGGAGATTAACCGCCAGATCCTGCGCGCGGGCAAACACGTCTTTTCCGAAAAGCCGCTGTGCATGACCCCGGACGAGGCGCGCGAGCTGGTGGCGCTGGCGGAGCAGGCGGGCGTGGTACACGGCGTCAGCTTTGTCTATCGCCAGTTTGCGATGGTGCGCCAGGCGGCGAGTATGATGCGTGCGGGCAGCGTCGGGCGGCTGTTCGCCTCGCACGGCAGCTACCTGCAGGACTGGATGCTGCTGGAAACCGACTACAACTGGCGCGTGGATGCCGCGCTGGGCGGCGCATCGCGCGCGGTGGCGGATATCGGCTCCCACTGGTGTGACACGGTGCAGTTCGTCACCGGGCGGCGCATTACCGAGGTGATGGCGGATCTCGCCATCGTTTGGCCGACGCGCAGAGCCAGCAAGGGCGGGAATCAAACCTTCTCCCACGACGAGCAGGCGGAGTATGAAGACAAACCGGTTACTACCGAGGACTTCGGCTCGGTATTGTTCCGCTTTGACGACGGCAGTAAAGGCAGCTTTAGCGTCTCGCAGGTGAGCGCCGGGCGTAAAAACCGCCTGATGTTTGAGATCAACGGCAGCGAGCGGTCAGTGGCGTGGGATCAGGAGAATCCGCAGCAGCTGTGGATCGGCCATCGCGCGCAGGCCAACCAGACGCTCACCGACGATCCGGGCCTGATGAACCCTGACGTTGCCGACAGCGCCCACTTCCCCGGCGGGCATATTGAAGGCTGGCCCGACGCTTTCAAAAATATGATGGTGCAGTTTTACCGCGCCGTGCAGGCGGGCGCGATGCCGGATAAGCCGCAGTTTGCAACGTTTCACAACGGCGCAAACGTGATGTATATCATTGATGCGATAGTGAAAAGCCATCAGCAGCAGCGCTGGGTGCGCGTGGCGCAATGACGCGTTGCCCGGTTCGCCGGGCAACCATTTTATGGTAGCCTGCACAAAACGCTAACCGCAGGATGTGTCGTCGCTATGTCAATTCAGAAAATCGCTCAGCTTGCCGGGGTCTCCGTGGCGACGGTTTCCCGCGTGCTCAACAACAGCGACACCGTGAAGGCGAAAAACCGCGAGCGCGTCCTGCAGGCGATCCAGGAGAGCAACTACCAGCCGAACCTGTTGGCCCGTCAGTTGCGCACCGCCCGCAGCTATATGATCCTGGTGATGGTGTCGAACATCGCTAACCCGTTTTGCGCCGAGGTTGTGAAGGGCATTGAAGAAGAGGCCGAGAAAAACGGCTACCGCATTCTGCTCTGCAACTCCGGATCGGATATCGAGCGCTCCCGCTCGGGCTTGAGCCTGCTCTCCGGCAAAATCGTCGACGGCATTATCACCATGGACGCCTTCTCGAAGCTGCCAGAACTGGCCGCGCTAATTGGCAACGCGCCGTGGGTGCAGTGCGCCGAATACGCCGATGCGGGCGCGGTCTCCTGCGTTGGCATCAATGATGTGGACGCTTCACAACACGCGGTCAGCCAGCTGGCCGACGGCGGCCACAAACGCATCGCGATGATCAACCACGATCTCAGCTACAAATATGCCCGTCTGCGCGAGCGCGGCTACAAGAGCGTGATCCACCTGAAGGGTCTGGAGTATCAGGCGGTGGAATACGCGAGCGATCTCAGCTCGCGCGCCGGGATGGTCGCGATGCAAAATCTACTGAAAGAGAATCCACCGGACGCGGTGTTTGCCGTTTCCGATACCCTGGCGGCGGGCGCGCTGCGCGCCATTCAGCAGGCCGGGCTACGCGTGCCGGAGGATATTGCGGTTGTCGGTTTTGACGGCACCGAACTGGCGGACATGATTTCGCTGACCACCATTGAGCAGCCGTCGCGGGATATCGGGCGCAAGGCGGTCGATTTGCTGTTAAATAAGATCGACAACCCGGATGCGCCCACGGAAAGGGTCATGATGGACTGGCGCTTTATTTCCCGCGCCAGCACCTGATTATTTCGCGATAACGCCCGCCAAGGAGCGAATATCGTTCCCGGTTGGCGACTGGTGAATACGCAGACCAAATTCATCCACCACCGCAAAAATATGGTCGAAAATATCCGCCTGTATTTCTTCATATTCCGCCCAGATCACCGTGTTGGTGAAGGCGTATATTTCAATCGGCAGCCCGTTGGCATCCGGCGCGAGCTGGCGCACCATTAACGTCATATCCTTGCGAATGCGCGGGTGGTTGCGCAAATATTCATTCAGGTAGGCGCGGAAGGTGCCAATATTGGTCATCTTGCGCAGGTTTAATACCGATTCTCCCTCACCGTTCTGCTGGTTCCACAGGTTAATTTCCTCATGTCGGGCGGCCAGATAAGGCTTCAGCAGCTTCGCCTGGATCAGCTTCTGCTGCTCCTGCTCGTCGAGAAAATGAATGCTGGTGGTGTCGATATTCAGGCTGCGCTTAATGCGTCGCCCGCCGGAGGCAGACATCCCGCTCCAGTTGATAAAGGCATCGGAGACCAGCGCCCACGTCGGGATGGTGGTGATGGTGTTATCGAAGTTGCGCACCTTCACGGTGGTCAGGCCGATGTCCGTCACCGTACCGTTAGCGCCGTATTTTGGCATCTCCAGCCAGTCGCCGAGCTTGAGCATATCGTTGGCGGAAAGCTGAATCCCCGCCACCAGCCCGAGTATCGGGTCTTTAAAGACCAGCATCAGCACGGCGGCCATGGCGCCCAGACCGCTTATGAGAATCGCCGGGGACTGGCCGATCAGCAGGGAGATAATCAAAATCCCTACCAGAATGGCGCTCACCAGCTTGATGCCCTGGAAGATCCCCTTCAGCGGCAGCTGCGACGCGGTGGCCATTTTCTGCGACAGATTGAAAATCACGTCCAGCAGCGAGAAGAAGGAGAGCAGGGCATACACCATCACCCACAGCTTCGCGCAGGTGGTGAGCATTTCCGCGGCTTCACTGCCTTTTTGCAGCCACAGAACCGCCTGAACGTTGACGATTATCCCCTGCAGGGTAAAGGCCAGACGGTGAAATAACTTATTCTGGGTAATGATCTGCAGCCATAAATGGCTGCTGGCCTGCGCGCGCTTCTCGAACGCGCGAAGCACTACTTTATGAAGAATAAAATGAACGATGAGGGCAGTAAGAAAAATAATACCAAAGATAATCACTAAAGAGGTGGTGTGATTAATTTCAATCCCTAACTCTTCAACCTGAGCAATTAATTCCTGCATAACGTCTCCTGTATTGATGCAGCCCCATAATGGCGGCTGCGGATCTATTATGCAAATTCACAGGGTTATTTGGCGGCCTCACAGACCTTCACTACCGGCAGGCAGAGACGATGACGCATGCGCAGCGTCGCCAGCGCCAGAATAACCATCAGGCCCGTTTCCACCGCCAGGAAGAGGTTGATCGCCTGCGTATAATCCCCATGATAATTTTGCAGCCCGTGCAGCAAAATCGCGCCGAAAATGGCGGGGCCAAGCCCCAGCGCAGCCTGCTGCAGCGTGCTGAGAATGGCGCTCGCGGCTCCCGCGTCATCAGGCTGAATATCGCGCATCCCTATGCGGTAGAAGCTGTTCACAATCAGCGCCTGCCCGTAACCGACCAGCCCGGTCGCCGGGGCCAGCGTCAGCGCGGTGTTGTACACGCCCCAAATCCGGAACGTCGCGATGAGCGCCAGCAGGCCGATAATCTGGATCGCCAGTCCCGTCAGCAGAATGGTGCTGGTGCTGTAGCGGGCAATCAGGCGCGGCGCGAACCACGCGGAAATAAAGTAGGTCACGCCCAGGGCGATAAAGCTGTTCCCGGACTGCCACGGCGCCATCCCCAGGCCGGTCTGCATTGTCAGCGCCATGCAGAACATAAACCCGGACCAGACGCTGAAAAAGAGCATCGCGATCAGCACGCCAAAACGGATGCTGTTGAGCTGCATCAGACGCGGCGGGATCAGCGGGTGCGCATCTTCACGTTCTTTTTTGCGCGCGTTCAGCACCATTAAATATGCCAGTGGAATAATGGCCACCAGCGCGGCCTTCAGCGGCCACGACCAGTGCCACTGTGGGCCGAGCGCCATCGGGAACAGCAGGCAGCAGAGAACGATCGCCAGCAGCACGGTGCCGGTCCAGTCGATACGTGACGGGGTATCGCGGCGGGTTTCCGGCACGTAGCGACGGCTCAGCGCCAGCACCATCAGACAAATCGGCACGTTAATAAAGAAGGCGTTACGCCAGCCCAGCCCGGCGATATCCGCCGACACCAGCCAGCCGCCTCCCATCTGGCCGACGATAAACGCAATTCCGCCGATGCCGCCGAACAGGCTAATGGCTTTCGCATGAGCGGTCCCTTTTAACGTGACGTGCAGCGTGGCAAGGATCTGCGGCATGATGAGCGCAGCCCCCGCGCCCTGAACGATGCGCGCTGCCAGCAGTTGCTCAATGTTGCCCGCCATGCCGCACAGCAGCGAGGCCAGACCAAAACTCGCTACGCCCCACATAAACAGGCGGCGGCGACCGAAGTTATCCCCCAGCTTACTGCCGAGCGCCAGACAGACGGCGAAGGCCACGCCGTAGAGGGCGACAATCAGTTCCAGCTCGGTGGCGCTGGCATGCAGTGAGTGGGTGATGGAATCCAGCGCCACGTTGGTGATGGAGGTATCAATCAGCGGCAGCATCTGGCCGGTTAACAGCAATATCAGGCCTGCGCGGCCCGGTGAAACAACAGACGTATTCATGGGAACTCCATTGCGTCATTCATCAGATGGTCGTAGCATCAACCATCTGATAAACGGGTACCAGTTCTTGCTTATACTGGTACTGGCACTACCATGCAGGGGGATTTATGGCCTTGATGTCTGAACCCGTCACCTCACTTCAGGATGACACCCGAAAACAGCTGGGGGCATTTTTGCGCGCACGCCGTGAAAGCCTCGATCCGCAGCGTCTCGGCCTGCCGCGCAGCGGTCGCCGCCGCACGCCTGGGCTGCGCCGGGAAGAGGTGGCGATGCTCGCGGACGTCGGCGTGACCTGGTACACCTGGCTGGAGCAGGGCAGGGACGTCAACCCGTCCAGCGCGGTGATGGCCGCCATCGCGAAAGCGCTGCAGTGCACGCCAACCGAGGCCCGGCATCTTTTCGTGCTCGCTGGCCTGCCGCCGGGAGAAGCGCCGCAGGCGGTCTGCTGCGAGGGCATCAGCGAAGGCACCCGTCGCCTGCTCGATACTTTGTTGCCTAAACCCGCCAGCATCCAGAAGCCCAATTTCGATATCGTGGCTTGGAACGACAGCTTCGGGCATCTGATGGGCGTTGATTTCATTGACATCCCGCCGGAAGACCGCAACTGTATTTACCTGTTCCTCACCCACCCAGCGTGGCGCGCGCGGCTCGGCAAGCGTGACGACGTGCTGCCGATTTTCGTTTCCTATTTCCGCGCGGCAATGGCGGAGCACCGGGGTGACCCGCTGTGGGAAGCGAAACTGGCGCGCTTCTTTGCGGTGTCTGAAGAGTTCAAAACCCTGTGGCACCAGCGCAACGACGTGCGCGGCGTGGAGAACCAGCTCAAGCTGTTTACCCATCCCGAGCTGGGGGATTTTACGCTGCAGCAGATGTACTGGTACTCCGCACCGCGAAACGGCTCGAGGTTGCTGGTCTATCTCCCGGTGGATGAGGCGGGGGAGAGGGCAATGGAATGGCTGGCGGAGCAGGGGAAGTAGGTTTTTTGCGAGGCGCTTTCAGGGAATCACTGCCGATACTGCTAAGTCGATGAGACAGGTATAAGGTGAGGTTTAAATTAAACCAACCGACTGAATCGACATCATTTCGATGAGATGTTAAGTCGTTTATACTCACGGAATGAGAAACCACCGATGTCGCCACTGATGATTGATTCCGCTGACTTCAGCCAAAAACTCGGCCTTATCTCCCGAAACGTCGAACATACCGAAGCGTTTCTGGCGCGGGGTACGGTGGATTTTCATCTGCCGGGTTTTTTGCTGCCTGTCGGCTACCGGCTCTTAAAATCCCGTTATGGCGACGAATACCGTCTCGTGACTACCGACGACGGTAAGCCGTATACGGCCTATGCCGTCAAGCTTGAGTTTCATAAAGAAATTACCTTTCCCCACGGTGCTGCTACGCAGGTGATGGTGTGGCGTACGCCACGCGCCGTCCACGAACGCGTGATAAGCGGATTACCGCAATTATTTTTCCAGTGGCTGTTAAGCGAATACGACATTGTTGTTTCGGATAGCGAGCAAACGGGAGACGGACAGCGGTTCTGGCTGCGCATGATCGACTGGGCGTTTACCATGAACTATCGCATAAGCGTGGCAGACGGTACGGTGGGAGAAGCATGGACGTTAACGCCCGTAAACTCTTACGCTGAGCTGGAAGAGCGTTGGATTGCCTTTGCCTGGGGCAACGATCGCGATGTCCATCCGCATCGCAGGCTGGTCATCAGTAAAACGTAACGGGCCGCACGCAGCGGCCCGTCAAAATCAGCACTCGGTCACAATCGTGCTCAGCGGCAGGCGGGACTTCGGCAGCGTGGCGTTAAAATCTTCCACGCTGTGGTGCCCAACCGGGACCACCACCAGGCTGGTAAAGCCTTTCTCTTTCAGACCAAACTCTTCGTCGAGAATAGCGGCGTCGAAACCTTCGATTGGCACGGCGTCCAGACCCATCGCGCCCACGCCCAGCAGGAAGTTGCCGACGTTCAGGTAAACCTGTTTCGCCATCCACTGGTCGTCATCTTTCAGATCCACGCGGTGCATGTCGGCGAAGTAGGTGCGGCCCTTATGGTTCGCGGCTTTGGCTTCCGGGGTGTTGAAACGGCCATCGGCTTCTTCCTGGTCGACAACGCGCTCAAGCCATGCATCGTCCATCGCGGTTTTCGCGCAGAACACCACCACGTGAGAAGCATCCAGCATTTTGCGTTCGTTGAAGACGTAAGTGTCCGCAGCGGATTTCGCCACGCGCGCTTTCCCTTCCTCGGTGCTGGCTACAATGAAGTGCCACGGCTGGGAGTTGGTGCTGGACGGGCTGTACTGCAGCAGGGTTTTGATTTTCTCTGCTTCTTCAGCAGTCAGTTTTTTGGTTGGGTCGAACGCCTTGGTGGAGTGGCGTTTCAGGGCGACAGAAATGATATCCATAACAACTCCTGGTGATGAAATTCGCCCGTGCGCGGGCGCGAAAGGAGAGCAGATTACCGCGCGAAGCGGCAAAAGATAAGTGCGATTCGAGCGGTTATACTGTTCGGCACAAACGAACAATCAGGCCGGACGTATCCACTTTTGATCTTTTTTCGGTAGCTTATCGACGACCAGATTCCACGAATCCGCGATCAGGTCGGTGACCAGTTCAGGCGTGATGTCCTCGGTGCCGTAGAGCGAAATCCAGTGCTTTTTATTGAGGTGATAGCCCGGTTCAACGCCACGGTAAATCTGCTGGTTTAACAAAGATTTTTCCGGGTCGGATTTCAGGCTTACGTGGGGGCGTCCGTGCGCAGTGGCCATCAGCATAAAAATTTTCCCGCCGATTTTAAACACGTCATACTCCGGGCCGAACGGCCAGCAGTGTTCGGTGAAAGGCATCTCCAGCGCCACGCGTTTTGCGTGCGCCTGCAGGGATTTACTGTCCATCGTTATCTTCCTGAGCAAGCCCGCGCCACATGGCCTCAAAACCCAGCGCTTTAAAATTAGCGGCGCGGGACGGATCGCGGGTGGCAAATTCCATGGTGGTTTCGGCCAGCGATAAGAAAAGCGCATCGCCAAACGTTTTAAATTCATCTGACATAAACACCGGACGCACCGAGCGGCGGCACAGCTCATGGAGTTCCGGGAACATCTCTTTCACTGCCTGTTCCGTTTCAGCACTCAGTTTTTCACTGACGCCAATCTGGCGGATCGCCGCATGTGCGACAGGGTGACGAATGCCCCAGTCCACATAGCTGTTCCAGATATTACGGGTATGCTCTTTTGGCTCGGTGATGGTGCGATCGAGGTTCGTCAGCATGGTGTGGCAGAGATCCTGCTTCAGGTGCAGGTAGAGGGCATTCAGCAGATCGTCTTTGGTAGCAAAGTAGCGAAACAGAGTGCCTTCAGCGACGCCCGCGTTCCGGGCAATGAGCGCCGTTGAGGCCGCAATCCCTGACTGCGCAAACGCAGCGGTTGCTGCTTCCAGTAAGGCCTGTTTTTTATCTTCACTCTTCGGACGTGCCACTCAATTCTCCCCCTTGTCAATTGTAAAAAAACGTATTGAAGCATGTGGTTCATACCGCTGCAACGCGGAATGTCAAAGATCGAAAACGTCTTGACGATATATTCATCATATCTAATAATGAGTGCTTACTCACTCATAATCAAGTTCAACCCGCGTAAACCATCGGACGGGTCGCGTACTCGGGTCAGGAAATGAAAAAGCCTCTATTCATCTGCGTGGTGCTTGTCATGATTATTGCTTCAGCTGCGAGTTTACCTTTTATTCTGAACGCCGGATTTGGCCAGCCACCGCAGGGTGAGCAGCTCTCCGGTGTAGAAGCCTCCCCGCACTATCGCGACGGGAAGTTCCACAATACGCTGCCGACGCCGGGCTTCACCGGTGAGCAAAATATGCTGGTAGCGTGGTGGCAGTTCCTGACCCGTAAAACCGAAAATGCCCGCCCGGCACAGCCGCTGCCGCTGGTGAAAACCGATCTTGCCAGCCTGCCGCTGGAGCAGGATACGCTGGTGTGGCTCGGCCACTCCTCGTGGTATATGCAACTGGCGGGAAAACGCATCCTGATCGACCCGGTCCTGGGTAATTACGCCGCGCCGTTCTCGTTCCTCAATAAAGCGTTTGCGGGAGAGTACCCGTGGCGCGCGGAGAGCATGCCCGAAATCGACCTGCTGATTATCTCGCACGATCACTACGACCATCTGGATTACGCCACCATCCGGGCGCTGCTGCCGAAGGTGAAGCGCGTGGTCACGCCGCTCGGCGTAGGTTCACACCTGCGCTACTGGGGCATGAACCCGGAGATTATTGACGAGCGGGACTGGAACCAGTCGGTGCAGATCGGCGATGCGCTGACGGTGCACGTGCTGCCCGCGCGACACTTCTCCGGGCGCGGCATTAAGCGCGACCAGACCCTGTGGGGCAGCTTTATGTTCGTCACGCCAGAGCAGAAAGTTTACTACAGCGGTGACTCCGGCTACGGCCCGCACTTTAAGTCCATCGGCGAGCAGTTTGGCGAGGTGGATTTAGCCATCATGGAAAACGGTCAGTACGACCAGGATTGGAAGTACATCCACATGCTGCCGGATGAGACGGCGCAGGCCTCGGCGGATCTCAACGCGAAAGCGGTGGTGCCGGGGCATAACGGACGTTTCGTGCTGGCGAAGCATACGTGGAACGATCCGCTGATCCAGCTGGCGCGGGCCAGCAAGGACAAAAATTATCGGCTGCTGACGCCGGAGCTGGGTGAACCGGTCCGGGTGAGCGATAGCACGCAACAATTTCGCGAGTGGTGGGAATAATGTTGAACCGAGAAGCAGAGGGGGAGAGCAGTATGACGATTTCCGCTCAGGTCATTGATACGATTGTCGAATGGATCGATGACAACCTGCACCAGCCGTTACGTATCGAAGAGATTGCCCGCCACGCGGGATATTCGAAGTGGCATTTGCAGCGGCTGTTTATGCAATACAAAGGTGAAAGTCTGGGACGCTACATCCGCGAACGCAAGCTGCTGCTGGCGGCGCGCGACCTGCGTGAATCTGACGAACGCGTGTACGAAATCTGCCTGCGCTACGGCTTTGAATCGCAGCAGACGTTTACCCGCATCTTTACCCGCACCTTCCATCAGCCGCCGGGTGCGTATCGCAAAGAGAACCACAGTCGGGCACACTGAAATACATTCCCCTCACCCTAACCCTCGCCCCTTTGGGGAGAGGGCCGGGGTGAGGGGGCAGATCGCACCATGTTTACCAGCGATAATTCACCGTCGCCGTCACCGTGCGGCCAATCCCGTAGAAGCACGCCGTATCGCTTGCGCACGACGCCACATACTTCGTGTCCGCCACGTTATTAACGTTAAACTGCACGCTCGCCCCTTTCAGGCTGCGGTTCATCTCGCCCAGATCGTAGCTCACCATTGCGTCATACAGATCCACCGACGGCACCTTGAAGGTGTTCTTCGCATCGCCGTAGCTGGTGCCGATGTAGCGCATCCCCACGCCTGCGGTCAGGCTCTTCAGCGCACCGCCCGGAACGGTATAGCTGGCAAACGCCGATGCCATATGCGCAGGAATACGCGCGGGCGTTTTGCCTTCGGTGCCCGCCACCGTGGTGCTTTTGGTTTTCGCGTCGGTGTAGGTGTACGAGCCAATCAGGTTGATGCTGTCCATCAGCGTGGAGTGGATTTCCGCCTCAACGCCTTTTGAACGCACCTTGCCTGCGTTCTCGAACCAGCCTTCGGCGCTGTTGTAGGTCGCCACGTTGTCCTGGGTTAAATCGTACAGCGCGAGAGTCATCAGCGTGGTATCGACCGGCTGATACTTCAGGCCAATCTCGGTCTGCTCCCCGGTGGTCGGCTTGAAGGGCGCAACGCCCGGCGCGCGGTTGGTTTGCAGGTTTGGTTCAAACGAGGTGCTGTAGCTGACGTATGGCGACAGGCCAGCGTCGAACGCGTACAGCAGGCCGGTTCGCCAGGTGAATTTGCTGTCGTTCTGCTGCGTGAGGCTGCTGTCGGTGAAGTCGCGGGTGCGCACTTCGCTCCAGTCGTAGCGTCCGGACACCAGCCACTCCCAGCGGTTCCAGCTCATCTGATCCTGCAGGTACAGGCCCATCTGATCGAGATTTTGCTGCTCGTTAGAGGCGGTTTTGAAGGTGCTTTCATCCACGTTCACGCCGTACACCGGGTTCGTCCAGTCGAGGTTGTACTGCGAACCGCTCCCGCGTGCCAGCAGCTGTTTATCTTTGCTGGTCTTGTAGTCGAACCCGCTGAGCAGAGTGTGGCCGACGCTGCCGGTCTCCAGCAGGTACTCCAGCTGGTTATCCAGGCCGAACTCGTTGGTGGTGCGTTCTTCATGCTGCGCGCGTCGCGTTAATACCGGGCTGTTGGCCGTGCTGCTGGCGTAAACGAGGTAACGGTATTTTTGCCTGATAGCGGCGTAACGTGCGTTCTGGCGGAAGGTGAGGTCGTCGGCGAACTGATGCTCCAGCTCGTAGCCGATCGTTGTCTGTTCGCGCCAGGATTGGTTGTAATTTGGATCGCTGACGTTAAAGTCGCGCGGGATGTATTTCCCGTCGACGCTTTTAACCGTGCCGTAGGCGGGCAGGAAGTTGCGGTAGCCCGCATCCGGATCCTTCTGGTAGCTGGTCAGCAGCGTAAAGCGGGTCTGGTCGTTCGGGTACCAGGTGATGGCAGGCGCAATCGCCATCCGCGTCTCTTTATAATCGTCCACCTGATTATGCTGGGTGCGGGCAATACCGTTCACGCGATACAGCACGCGGCCATCGTCGCTGAGCCTGCCACCGAAATCAAACGCGGCTTCTGCCAGATCGTTATTGCCGGTGCGAATTTGCACGTTGCGAATAGGCTCCGCGGTTGGACGTTTGCTGGTCATGCTGATTAACCCGCCCGGATTCACCTGGCCAAACAGAACCGACGCCGGACCACGTACCAGCTCCACGCGCTCCAGTAACCACGGATCAATTGCGCCCGTCTGGGACGAGGCCGTAGCGCCGAAGCTCAGGCCGTCGAGGAATTTCGGCACATAGCTAAAGCCGCGCACGAATACCTCATCGTTACGGTTCGATGAGCCGCGGTACTCGGTAAACACGCCCGCCGAATAGCGCAGCGCCTGCGATACGGACGTCACGTCCTGCATGTTCATCTGATCGCGGGTGATCACCGAGACCGACTGCGGCGTCTTAACGATCTCCGCGCTGGTTTTTGTCGCAGAGAGGGTTTTCGTCGCCACAATCCCCTTCACGGGCGCGGTCGGCTCCTGGCTCATTCCCTGCGTCACCGTAATGGTTTCTTCAGTGGTTTCTGCCTGTACTGCCACGCTGGCCGTGGCCAGGCTCAGCAGCCAGAGCTGCATTATCTTATTATTTTTAAACATGTTTTATACACATCCTTGGTTGCTATCGCCATAAAAACACCGGTAAAACGCGCTAGATGATATTGCAAATTATTACCATTTGCATTAGCGTTGGTAACAAATTTCGTCTGGGAACAAGCGGTAATGAAGAGGGTATGGAGTGGGTTGCTGGTAGGGATGGGGGCGCTGCCCGCCGTGGCGGCAGTATGCGAGCAGTCCTCCCTGCGGGGAGACATTCAGGGAAAATTTGATGCCAGCGGTGAAGTCTGCTTTTTACTCCCTGAACTGGGTGAAAATTATGTTTCCGCCACGCTCAACGGCGTGACGGACGCGCGTCTGCTGGACGGGCAAAACCAAAACATCCGCACGCTGATCGAAAGCGGGCCAGCGGATGGCGAACACACGCTGCTGTTTGCCCTGCCGGTGAAGCAGGGTACCTCTCTGATGCTGCGCGGTGAAGCGGGTAAGCCTTGGCGCTTTCGGTGGCGGATGAAAGAAACTTCCGCTTTGCCGCGCGTACAGATGCTGACGCCTGAAAGCCCGACGCTTCAGATGCTGGCAAAAACGGTGGTTGCCGGTGGCAGTACCGAGGCCTTCTGGCAGGCACAGATTCAGCAAGGAACGCCGATGGTGGAGCCGGTAGACGCAGAACATAAGCGCGTCACCTTCCTGTGGCGCGGCGCCCGGGATAACGTCTTTATTCTCGGCTCCCCGGCGGGGGATCACGATCCGCTGTTTCGCCTTGGCAACAGCGACGTCTGGTTTCGCAGCTACGTGGTGCCCGCCGACACGGTGATGCAGTACAAGCTCGCGCCCGATGTGCCGATCGTTGAGGGGACCTCACGCGACCAACGCCGCGCGATTCTGGTAAGCGCCCAGGCCGATCCGCTTAACCCGAACACCTTTGGTCAACAGAAGGCGGATCGCTGGAACCGCTATTCGCTGCTCGATCTCAGCCCGGCACGCTATTGCTCCGTGCAGGCCACGGCCCAGCCGCTGCGCCACGGATCGTTAAGCCGCCAGAGCATCGCCAGTAAAATCCTCGGTAATTCCCGCGAGGTGACGATCTACAAACCGCGTGGCACGCAGCCTGCGCGCTGGACGCTTATCCTTTTCGACGGGCAGGTTTATCAGGACGAGTACCATTTTGCCAACGTGCTGGATGGCCTGATAGGCCGCCACCATCTCCCGCCCGTCAACGTGGTGTTTATCGACAGCCTCGATCACGCCCGTCGCGGCAACGAGCTGCCGCCGAACCCGGATTTCGCCGACTTTATGGCGCACGAGCTGCTGCCGTGGTTACGCGGGCAGGGCATCGCGGTGCAGCGGCAGAAAACGGTGCTGGCGGGATCGAGCTACGGCGGCATTGCCTCCTCATGGGTGGCGCTGCGCTACCCGCGCCTGTTTGGCAACGTGCTGAGTCTTTCTGGATCGTACTGGTGGGCACCGAAAGGCGAAGCGCCCGGCTGGCTGACGCGCCAGTACCAGCAGTCGCCGCCGTATCCGGTCCGCTTCTGGCTGCAGGCCGGAAAGTTTGAAACCACGGGGCCGGGCGGGGGGATCTATCGCACCACGCAGGATTTCGAGCGGGTATTGCGCGAGAAAGGGTACCGCGTCAGCTTCCATCCCTCATCCAGCGGCCACGACTATGCGGCCTGGTGTGAAGCGCTGATCCACGGCATGCGCGACTTTACCGGCCTACGACGCCAGTGAAAACCAGCGGCGCCAGACGAAACGCAGGATGAAGAATTCGATGGCGCCGAGCAGTAAAAACCACACGCAGAACAAAATGGTGTAGAGCTGGTTGAGATCGACCATATGAAAGGTCTGAACCAGCTTCTGCGCCAGCACCAGACCCAGCGACGGCGCGGGCAGCAGTAAGCAAGAGATCAGGGCCATCAATAAAATGCCCCCCGCAGTCAGCAGCGATTCTAACGGGTGTTTCATCGTAATGTTAATCGTCAGTTAAAAATGTCATTGTCCGGCATCCTGTAACGTAAAGCAATATCAGCCACTCAGGCGTAATTGAATAAAACGCAGGTATTATTTTGCGAATAAATAACAAAACACGACCCGACATTCATATTAATATCGCGTTATGTAAATAAACGTCTTTATCACGAAAATAATTTTACAAACATATATGTGCTGTATCCAATTAACGTCGCAATAACAATGGCTGCGACAATGTATAACGCCAGGCGTCGTCCGCGATAAATACCAAACATGGTTCCCCCTCGTTTAGCGTTGGTTTAGAAATATTTTGTAAAAATCAGCGCGTCGAAATAATTTTAATCAATTCTGAATAACCCAGCAGTAAATATATTGCGGTAGATCAATTTTAACCGCAAGACATTAAAATCAATTTATTTAAGCCAGAAAGGATTTCAGGCTTCTGTTCACCGGATATTGAAGGAAAAATACGATGACCGAAAAAAAATTGTCCTCGAACGTGCCGCCTTCCGGCGGGCTGGCATACCAGCAGACTGCAGAGCAGGTGCTTACCCACGTGCAGAGCCAGGCCAGCGGTCTGGACCGTACAGAAGCGCAGGCGCGTCTGCAGAAACAGGGCCCGAACGCGTTACCGGAGAAAAAAGGCAAGCCGGGCTGGCTGCGTTTTCTTGCCCACTTTAACGATGTCCTGATTTATGTCCTGCTGGCCGCCGCGGTATTAACGGCGGTAATGGGCCACTGGGTCGATACGCTGGTTATTTTGGGCGTGGCGGTAATCAACGCCTTAATTGGCCATATTCAGGAAAGCAACGCGGAAAAATCTCTGAAGAGTATTCGCAATATGCTCTCCAGCGAGGCGCGTGTTATTCGTAACGGCAACCATGAAACTATACCGACGACTGAAATAGTCCCGGGCGATATTATTGTATTACGTGCGGGGGATCGTATTCCGGCGGATATGCGTTTAATTGAAGCGCATAATTTACGCGTGGAAGAGGCGATTCTGACCGGTGAATCCACCGTGGTGGATAAACACACGAATCCGCTGAGCGGTGAATTACCGCTGGGCGACCGCACCAATATGGTCTTCTCCGGAACGACCGTGAGCGCGGGCGGCGGCGTCGGCGTGGTCACGGCGACCGGTAAAGATACGGAACTCGGCCACATCAACCAGATGATGGCGGGTATCGAAAAGCACCGCACGCCGCTGCTGGTGCAGATGGACAAGCTGGGTAAAGCGATCTTCGCCATTATTCTGGCGATGATGGCCGCGTTGTTCGTCTTCAGCCTGGTGTTCCGCGAGATCCCAATGGGCGAACTGCTGCTCTCTCTGATCAGCCTGGCGGTGGCCTCCGTACCGGAAGGTCTGCCGGCGATTATTTCCATCATCCTCTCTCTGGGCGTACAGGCGATGGCGCGCAAGCGGGCGATTATCCGCAAGCTGCCGACGGTTGAAACCCTGGGCGCGATGACCGTGGTGTGCTCGGATAAAACCGGCACCCTGACCATGAACGAGATGACGGTAAAAGCCATCATCACCGCCGACGCCTGCTACCGCGTGGACGGCAACAGCTACGAGCCGGTGGGCAACATCTACCTGGAAGGCAGCGACGAGCCGGTGCAGATCCAGCCGGGCACCGTGCTGGAGCAGTACCTGCGCACCATCGACCTGTGTAACGACAGCCAGCTGATTCAGGACGAGCGCGGCCTGTGGGGCATCACCGGCGGGCCGACCGAGGGGGCGCTGAAGGTGCTGGCGGCGAAGGCCAGCCTCGAGCCTGTCATGACCACGCTTATCAACAAGATCCCGTTCGACTCGCAGTATAAGTACATGAGCACCCACTACCAGATTGGCGGTGAGGAGCAGATCCTGATCACCGGCGCGCCGGATGTGATATTCGCCCTCTGCGCTCAGCAGCAGACCCGCAACGGCGCGGAAGCCTTCAACCGCGCGAACTGGGAAAGCGAGATGGAGCGCTATGCGCGTCAGGGGCTGCGCATGGTCGCCGCGGCGTTTAAGCCGGCTAACGGCGAGCAGGAACTGACCCACGATGACCTGAGCCACGGCCTGATCTTCCTCGGCATCGCCGGGATGATGGATCCGCCGCGTCCGGAAGCGATTGATGCGATTAACGCCTGCCAGCAGGCGGGGATCCGCGTGAAGATGATCACCGGGGATCACCCGCAGACGGCGATGAGCATCGGCCAGATGCTGGGGATCACCAACAGCGAGCAGGCGGTCACCGGCTACGAGCTGGAGAAAATGGACGACGCCGCGCTGGCGGAAGCGGCGGTGAAGTATGACATCTTCGCCCGTACCAGCCCGGAGCATAAGCTGCGCCTGGTGAAAGCGCTGCAGGACAAAGGCGAAATCGTCGGCATGACCGGTGACGGCGTGAACGACGCCCCGGCGCTGCGTCAGGCGGACGTGGGCATCGCGATGGGCATCAAAGGGACGGAGGTGACCAAAGAGGCGGCGGACATGGTTCTGACGGACGATAACTTCGCCACCATCGCCAGCGCGGTGAAAGAGGGGCGTCGCGTTTACGACAACCTGAAGAAGACCATTCTGTTTATCATGCCGACCAACCTGGCGCAGGGTCTGCTGATTGTGATTGCGCTGCTGGCGGGGAACATTATTCCGCTGACGCCAGTGCTGATTCTGTGGATGAACATGGCCACCTCCGCCACGCTCTCCTTCGGTCTGGCCTTTGAGGCTGCAGAGCACAACATCATGCGCCGTCCGCCGCGCCAGACCGGGCAGCACGTGATGGACGCCTACGCCGTGTGGCGCGTGGCCTTCGTCGGCACCATGATTGCCATCGCCGCCTTTGCGCTGGAAGCCTGGCTGGCCCCGCGCGGCCACAGCGCGGAGTTCATCCGCACCGTGCTGCTGCAGATGCTGGTCTGCGCCCAGTGGGTGTATATGATTAACTGCCGCAACACCGAAGGGTTCTCCCTGAACCGCGGCCTGCTGGCGAACAAAGGGATCTGGCTGGTGACGGGCGTGCTGTTCCTGCTCCAGGCGGCGATTATCTACCTGCCGTTTATGCAGATGCTGTTCGGTACCGAAGCGCTACCGCTGCGCTACTGGTTTGTGACTCTGGCGGTGGCGGGCGTGATGTTCTTCGTCGTCGAAATCGAGAAGCGACTGACCCGCAGGTTCCGTAAGGCTGCATAACAAAGACCCCACACCCCTCTCCCCTTTGGGGAGAGGGTTAGGGTGAGGGGAAAACACTGAGGTACTTCGTAATGAAACTCCCGCTCCTGTTCGCACTCCTCGCCTGCACGCTGCAATCCGCATTCGCCGCCATTCCCGTTCGCGTCGCCGCCGTGGAGCAGACCGTCCATGCCGCCGAGCGCCAGATCCCGGGCCGCGTCGAAGCTATCCACACCGTTGAGCTGCGCGCGCGTACGGAAGGCGTGATCACTCAAATCCACTTCCGCGACGGGCAGTACGTGAAAAAAGGCGACGTGCTGTTCGAGCTGGACGACGCCGAGCCGCGCGCCGCCCTGCGCCTGGCGCAGGCCGAAGTGAGAAGCGCCGAAGCCACGCTGCGTCAGGCGCAGCAGCAGCTTTCCCGCTTTGAAAGTCTGGGCAGCAGCAACGCCATCAGCCGTCACGACGTGGATAACGCCCGCATGCAGCGGGACGTGGCGAGCGCCGCACTGGAGCAGGCGAAAGCCCGGCTCGATACCCGCAGCGTCACGCTGAACTACACCCGCATCACCTCGCCGATTGACGGCCGCGTGGGGCACAGCCAGTTCCACGTCGGCAGCCTGGTGAATCCTGCCAGCGGCGTGCTGGTGGAGGTCGTGCAGCTCGATCCCATTCGCATCGCCTTTGCGCTGGAAGAGGGCGCATTTGCCACCAAAGCCGGACAGCATGCGGATATCAGTGCCATGAAGCAGGCCTGGCAGGCATTCATTGACAGCAACGGCCAGCACGTCAGCGGCGAGCTGACGTCCGTGGACAACCGCATCGATCCGCAGACCGCCAGCGTGATGCTGCGCGCCGAGTTTGCCAACCCGCGTCATCAGCTCCTGCCCGGCGGCAACGTAAACGTGTATTTGCGCCCGGCCAGCGAGCAGCCGGTGCTGACCCTACCCGCCACCGCGGTCCAGCAGAACGGCGCCGGGTTCTTCGCCTGGGTGGTTAACGCCGACGGCAAGGCCGAAAGGCGTCCGCTGCAGGTCACCGGGCAGATCGGCCAGCGGTTCGAGATTGCCTCAGGCGTGAAGCCCGGTGAGCGAGCGATTACTGACGGCGCGCAGCGCGTGCAGCCCGGCGCTGCCGTCCAGATACTCAATTAAGGAGCCATCATGCTGACGTTTTTCATCAAACGCCCGCGTTTCGCGATGGTGATTGCGCTAGTCATTACCCTGCTGGGGGCCATCGCGCTGAGGATTATCCCGGTGGAGCAGTACCCGCAGATCACGCCGCCGGTGGTAAACGTGTCTGCCAGCTGGCCGGGCGCCAGCTCGTCTGACGTGGCGGAGGCCATCGCCACGCCACTGGAAACCCAGCTGAACGGTGTGGATCACATGCTCTATATGGAGTCCACGAGTTCGGACGAAGGCAGCTACAGCCTGAACATTACCTTTGCGGCGGGCACCGACCCGGACCTCGCCGCCATCGACGTGCAGAACCGCGTGTCGCAGGCTCTGGCGCAGCTGCCAACCGAGGCTCAGCAAAACGGCGTGCAGGTGCGCAAGCGCGCCACCAACCTGATGATGGGGGTAAGTCTTTACTCACCGAACAACACCCATACGCCGCTGTTCGTCAGCAACTACGCCAGTACCCAGGTGCGTGAGGCGCTGTCACGCCTGCCGGGCGTCGGGCAGGTGCAGATGTTTGGCGCGCGCGACTACAGCATGCGCATCTGGCTGCGTCCGGACCGCATGAACGCCCTGAACGTCACCACCGACGACGTGGCGCAGGCGCTGCGCGAGCAGAACGTGCAGGGGGCGGCAGGCCAGGTCGGCACGCCGCCGGTGTTTAACGGCCAGCAGCAGACCCTGACCATCAACGGGCTGGGGCGCTTAAGCCAGGCCGAAGACTTTGCCGACATCATCATCCGTGCGGGCGAGATGGGTCAGCTGGTGCGCCTGAAGGATGTCGCCACCATCGAGCTTGGCTCGCGCAGCTACAGCTCCGGCGCACAGCTGAACGGGCATGACTCCGCCTACCTCGGCATCTATCCTACGCCGTCCGCTAACGCCCTGCGCGTGGCCGACGCGGTGCGCGCGGAGCTGGATCGCCTCTCGACGCGCTTCCCGGACGACCTGGTCTATGAAGTTAAATTCGACACCACTTCGTTCGTTGCCGCCACCATCAAAGAGATTGGCGTCTCGCTGGCGCTGACCATGCTGGCCGTTGTAGTCGTGGTATCCCTGTTCCTGCAAAGCTGGCGCGCGACGCTGATTGTCGCCCTCGCCATTCCGGTATCGCTGGTGGGCACCTTTGCGGTGCTCTACGCGCTCGGCTACTCCGCCAACACGCTGAGCCTGTTCGCCATTATTCTGGCGCTGACCATGGTGGTGGATGACGCCATCGTGGTGGTGGAGAGCGTCGAAACGCTGATCGCGGAAGGGCAGAGCCGCACGGCGGCGACCGCGCTGGCGCTACGCCAGATTGCCGGGCCGGTCATCGCGACGACGCTGGTGCTGCTGGCAGTGTTTGTGCCGGTGGCGCTCCTGCCGGGGATTGTCGGCGAGCTGTACCGCCAGTTCGCGGTGACGCTCTCCACCGCCGTCACGCTCTCAAGCCTGGTGGCGCTGACCCTGACGCCCGCGCTGTGTGCGATGCTGCTGCGCCCGCGCCCGGAGAAACCTGCAGCAGTCTATCGCGCCTTTAACCGTGGGCTGGACGCCACGCGCGGTTTCTACACCCGCATCGTGAACGTATTAAACCTGCGTCCGTGGCTGGCGCTGCTGGCCACCGCGGGCGCGGCGGTCGTGGTGGCGTTCAGCTTTATGTCGATGCCGAAAGGCTTCCTGCCCCAGGAAGACCAGGGCTACTTCTTCGCCAGCGTCCAGCTGCCGGAGGCGGCCTCGCTGGAGCGCACCGAAGCGGTGATGAACACCGCGCGCGAGCTGATCGCTAAAAACCCGGCGGTGGAAGACGTGATTCAGGTCTCCGGGTTTAACATCCTCAACGGCACCAGCGCGTCGAACGGCGCGTTTATCTCCATCATGCTGAAAGACTGGAGCGAGCGCCCGCCGCTGGATGAAGTGATGGGCACCCTGCAGCGCCAGCTGCTGGCCCTGCCGGAAGCGACCATCATGACCTTCGCGCCGCCGACGCTGCCGGGGCTGGGCAATGCCTCTGGCTTCGACCTGCGCATTCAGGCGCAGGCGGGGCAGAGCCCGGCGGAGCTGGAGCGCGTCACGCGTGAGGTGCTGGCAAAAGCCAACCAGCATCCGCAGCTGAGCCGCGTGTTCACCACCTGGAGCAGCAACGTGCCGCAGCTGACGTTAACCGTTGACCGCGAGCGTGCGGCCCGGCTCGACGTGCCGGTGTCGCGTATCTTCAGCAGCCTGCAAACCGCCTTCGGCGGCACCCGCGCCGGGGATTTCAGCGTCAACAACCGCGTCTACCACGTGGTAATGCAGAACGAAATGCAGTGGCGTGAGCGCGCGGAGCAAATCAGCGAGCTGTTCGTGCGCAGCAACAGCGGCGAGCGGGTGCGCCTGAGCAACCTCGTCACCATCACGCCGACCGTCGGCGCGCCATTTATTCAGCAGTACAACCAGTTCCCGTCGGTATCGGTAAGCGGTTCGGCAGCGGAAGGGGTAAGCAGCAGCACCGCGATGGCGGCGATGGGCGAAATTCTGGCGCAGAGCCTGCCTGCCGGGTACGACTACGCCTGGAGCGGCATGTCGTATCAGGAGCAGCAGACCGGCAATCAGGCGATATGGATCGTGCTGGCGGCGGTGGTGATGGCGTGGTTGTTCCTCGTCGCCCAGTATGAGAGCTGGACGCTCCCGGCGAGCGTGATGCTTTCGGTGCTGTTCGCCATCGGCGGGGCGCTGCTCTGGCTATGGATGGCGGGCTACGCCAACGACGTGTACGTGCAGATTGGCCTGGTCTTGCTGATCGCGTTAGCGGCGAAAAACGCGATTCTTATCGTGGAGTTCGCCCGCGCGCGGCGGATGGACGGGATGGAGATTGTCGATGCCGCGCGGGAAGGGGCATCGCGCCGCTTCCGCGCGGTGATGATGACCGCCGTGTCGTTCATCATCGGCGTATTGCCCATGATGCTGGCGACCGGGGCGGGTGCCCAGAGCCGCCGCATCATCGGCACCACGGTGTTCAGCGGCATGCTGGTGGCGACGGTGGTGGGGATTATGTTTATCCCCGCGCTGTTCGTGCTGTTCCAGCGCCTGCGCGAGTGGGGCCACGGCCTTACGGACTCGTCGCCCACAGCTCGCAGTGCTTCTGCACCAGAGAAATCAGCGAGCCACCGTCGGCAATAAACTCCCGCATGCGCTGCGCCTCGCTCTTGCCCTGCTTTAACAGCAGGGCAATTTCATTTATCGCGCTCGCCGCACCGAGCTTCTCGGCCGACGGCGCAACCTGCTCCAGCAGCCAGGCAATGTCTTCCGCCACGGTTTTGTGCTCGCCGGTGTGCACATCCGTCAGGATCCCCTCCAGCCCGTAGCGACACGCCTGAAAACGGTTAAAGCGGTAGAGCAGAAAATCTTTTTCCTGATGCTTATAGGGCCGCGCGGTCAGCAGCCAGTGGGACGTCGCCTGAATAAGCCCGGCGATGTTAATCGCGTGGCCGAGCGTCAGCGGCGTATCCATCACCCGCACCTCCACGGTGCCGAAGTGCGGGCTGGGGCGGATGTCCCAGTGCAGATCTTTAATGCTGTCGATCATGCTGGTTGAACTCAGGCGGCGGAACAGCCCCTCGAACTCCTGCCAGCTGTTAACCCACGGCATCTGGCCGTTATCCGGGAACCCTGAGAAGATGTTGAGCCGCGACGAGGAGAACTTTGTGTCGGTGCCCTGCATGTACGGCGAGGCGGCCGCCAGGGCGATAAAGTGCGGCACGAAGCGCGACAGGCCGTGCAGCAGGTAAATGGCGTCATCCCCGGTCCGGCAGCCGACGTGCACGTGCTGGCCGAACACCGTCGCCTGCAAAATCAGGTAGCCAAAGCGCTCCAGCGTGACGTTATAGCGCTCGTCGTCGCACACCTCCTGCCGCTGCCACTTCTGGAACGGGTGCGTTCCGCCGCCGCAGATCTGGATATGCTGCTCCGCCGCTGCGCGCAGGATGCTCTGCTGCATCACCGAGAACTGCGCCGCCGCCTGGTCGATGGTCTGGCACACGCCGGTGGCGATTTCGAGCATGCTTTCGGTGATGTCGTGCTTAACCTCGCCGCCTTTGATCTCGTCTTTGACGGCGGCGATGAGGGCGGACGAGTCCTGGCTCAGATCGTAGCCCGGCGGATTAACCACCTGCAGTTCGAGTTCGATGCCGAGGGTAAAAGGTTCAGAGGACTTAAAATCAGGTAAAGGCATGGCGCACTCCGTTGTCTGTTGTGTGTTGAGTATAGACAACGACGTGGCGCTCACTTTTCAGGGTGGTATAACTGTTAGCAGGCTTAGCGAAAAGGGGAGTTAACCATGTCTGACAATCCAGTGATTGCGCTGATTGGGCCTGGCGCAATCGGGACCACCATTGCCGCGGTATTGCATGACGCGGGCCGCACGCCGCTGCTGTGCGGACGCACTGCGCATCCGGAACTGCGCCTGCGCCACGACGAGGGCGAAACTGTCGTGCCCGGTCCGGTATTGACCGATCCGTCCGTCATTACGCGCCCCGTCGATCTCGTTTTTGTGGCGGTAAAAACGACGCAAAATGTCGACAGCGCCGGATGGCTGCGGGCCCTGTGCGATGAACACACCGTGGTCTGTGCGCTGCAAAACGGCGTGGAGCAAAAAGCCCAGCTTGAGCCTTTGGTCAATGGCGCGACGGTGCTGCCGTCGGTGGTCTGGTTCCCGGCCCAGCGCGAGCCGGATGCCTCCGTGTGGCTGCGGGCGAAGCCGCGCCTGACGCTGCCGGACGTGCCGCAGGCGCAGCGGGTGGTTGAGGCGCTTCGCGGTACGCGCTGCGCGGTTGAGCTCTCGGCAGACTTCGCCACCGTCGCCTGGCGCAAGCTGCTGCAAAACGCGGTCGCCGGGCTGATGGTGCTGGCCAACCGCCGCGCAGGGATGTTCAGGCGCGAGGATATCACCGAGCTTGCGCTGGCTTACCTGCGCGAGGGGCTTACCGTCGCCCGCGCCGAGGGGGCGACGCTGGACGATGCGGTGGCCCAGGAGATCATGGCGAACTTCCAGCGTGCGCCTGAGGACCTTGGCACGTCGATCCTCGCCGACCGTCAGGCGGATCGCCCGATGGAGTGGGATATCCGCAACGGCGTGATTCAGCGCTACGGCCGTAAGCACGGGATTTCGGTGCCCATCAGCGAGGTAGTGGTGCCGCTGCTGGCGGCGGGGAGCGAGGGGCCTGGCTAACGGCCGCTGTTTTTCCGTTCGGCAAAGTAGTGGGCGGGCGTGCTGCCCATCGCTTTTCGGAACATGGTGATGAACGCATTCATACCTGAGAGTGGCGGCGGGCCGATAGAGAGGAAGGGTGATGAATATGAATGTCCGCTCTGTGCCAGAAGCGGACGTTGCTAACTTTAGTCCTGTTAATCAACATAACGCAGATTCATATCAAACTTGTTGAGTCACAAAGACCACATAGTATTCAACGCTCTCTGTCATTTCCACCCAGACATTAAGGCGTGGTTTAGTGTAAAATGTTGCGATTGAACTTCTAAGATATATCGTATCTTTGATTTTTTATTATATTAATTTGTTACATCATTTAAGGAATGAATAATGCCGATAGAACGATTGCATGTTAAAAACATTAAACGATTTCCTGAAGTTAATGTTAAATTTAATGACCGGTTTAACTTTATCACAGGCCCTAATGGTTGCGGTAAGACATCTATTCTTGCAGCCATTGCGCACTGTTTAAACTGGAATGGTGAATATTCCAGGCACCAAGATGATAGTGAGTACTGGATAGATGTAAGCGAATATGATGAAAGATATAGATTCGGTTTAGGTCCGGGGTTTTTACGAGCCAAAAAATATAGAGGTGACCAGCTACGCATTTATATAACCCCGCCTTCTGAAGAGGGTCGTCAGTCATTACATGTTAGTGATGTTAAAACTAGATACAAACTACCGCCCTTAGTTATCGGTGCACAGAGAAAAATTGCCTATAAAACCATAAACGGTGTTACCAGAGAGAAAGACAGCCAAGGAAGCATTAACGAGTATTGTAATAATGCATTAAACTCTCTTTACAATAATTCTTCGCGAGACATAAAGCAATGGCTAATTAATCGATACTTTGTTATTGATAAATCTTGGGCGGAAGAGGAAAAGGCAAACTGGGAGCACTTGATCAAATCGTTACCAATAATTGGGCCATTCAACAGTGAATTTCAGTATTTAGAGACGGGTCGTGATCTTGAGCCTGTATTTTCAATTTATGGAAAAGAATGCTTCCTTGAGGAACTTTCATCAGGGTTTCAGGCCATTTTATACATTATTATTGCAATATTTGAATGGATAGAAGCTTGCTTACCAGTAGGTGAAAGAGATGTAACAACAGCATGTGGAACTGTGCTAATAGATGAGCTGGACAATCACCTTCACCCGGAATGGCAGTTGACTGTAAGGCAAGGCATTGCGGCAATATTCCCTAATATACAATTCATTGTGACAACTCACTCTCCCCATCTTTTAGCCTCAGCGAAAGAAAATGAAATTATCATGCTTCCACCATCATATCCGGATGAAATATATGAATTTCAAACTTCGGATAAAGCATATTCAGGTTGGAGTACCGATTTAATTTTGACTGAGCTAATGGGCGTGATAAGTCTTGACAATAAAGATTATGAAATGCTGGTGAAATCTTGCTATGAAAACATCAAGGAGAATAACCTTGATGCTCTCAAAGAAAACTACGCCCGCCTTGAATCTATCAGCCATCCGGGTGATGCGGTGTTAATCATACTCAAGACCCGCATAGCAGGCATGGAGGCAAAAGCAAATGATTAAATTGATTAGACCACCTGAACCACAGATTTTATGTGACAATCGAGCAGCATGGACCCAGTGTATTATGGAACTGGTCGATAAGTATAATGAGTACAAGAAAATACCAGCCCCTGAAAAAGAGGCAGCATTAAAGCATTATCGTCATGATGATATACGTAACACACTGAAAGAAAGTTCTTTTAATAAATGTGCTTTTTGCGAAGGCATCCCTGCAGAAACTGGTTTTGCTGAGGTTGAACACTTCCATCCAAAATCTATATATACGAATAAAGCCTTTGAGTGGACAAACCTCCTTTATAGTTGTAAGGCATGTAATAACAAAAAACTTAATCACGACACGCAGCAACAGCCAATAATAAACCCTTATGATCTTGACCCCTGTGATTGTTTTACGTATACAGATATAATGATTGAGCCCAAAGCAGGGGTCAATCATGACATTGCAAAAAAAACCATTGAAGTGTGTGGATTGTCGGACAAAAGACTTTTTTCGGCAAGAGGAGATATTTTAGTAAGCTTTCGCATTTTTGAAGCTGACATCCGTGAGGCAATGGAAGAGTTTGACCTAGCACGTACTTCACCAAATAAGCAAAAACGAGCAGGAAAGATAAACGATGCGCTACGCACGATTGAAGAGCTGTCGCAGCCTAGCGCGAGACTCTCAAACTTTTGCACCTATCTGCTCGCTAATTCTGAAATATATCAGGAAGCCAAGCGACGTCTGCAGGAATACACTAGCGAAAACTTGTGAAGATCTCTAGGTGCGGCTGAGGAGTAGGGCAGAGCTGGGTTGCGGAAAGACATCTTTCACTTTCCGCTTTTATTAGAAAACTAAAAGCAGAGTAACGAGGTATAAACACAATGAAATATCATGGCTTTATTAGTGTTTTTTCATTGTTAAAAGATTAGTGCTAGCGTCTGCTCCTCGCTCTTAACGGACATTCAACAAACAACTCTGTACTTTTAGTAAGGCCGAAGTCCTGCTTTTTTACCCAGCAGAACCCCGGCCTCCCATCACCCGCCTCAGTGCGCCGTTATATAAGGCTCTTTCACAAACTCCGCCAACAGCCAGACCATATCATGCAACAGCCCGGTGAGCTCTTTCGCCACGCTCGCAGGCAACGTCCCGCCCATTACTGCCAGCGTTAACGCCACGGCATAGTCCACCTGTAGCGCCGTTTCTTGCCAGCATTCCGGCACGCAGGAGGCGATCTTTTCCCCGGCAATGAGCCGTTCAACCAGATACGGCGGAAGTTCTGAGTCACAGCACTCGCGCAGCCGCTTCAGCGCAGCCAGCAGTCGCTCGCAAAGCGTGGTGAATGTCACTGTGTCGTCCGTTTCAACCAGCACGCTCACATACGCAGTGCAGGCGTCAGCCAGTTCAAAGAGATCCGCAGACTCAGGCAGTTGCAGGAGGAGAAGATGATGAACAGCACTTTCCTCAGAAAGCGCGTAAGACAGGGAAGGGATAGTTGTCATGTGATTTTCCTTTTTAAACATACTCCAGACCACCACATAAGTTCCTACGCTCATGGGTGGTAGCGCTGACGGAGGTAGGAATACCGCACATGACAAAGCGGCCAACCTTTCGGTTGCTCCGCCAGCGCGACCGTATTTTAACGGGATGAGCGCTGTCGCGACAAAAATAATTGTCGTGCCATGTTATACGGGTTCCTACGCCCGGTTACGGATGTACCGCAACGCAGGCACTTTACGGCGGTGAAAAAAGGAAGGAAAGGGGATAACCCTGAATTACATAAGGTTGCTTAAAAGTTTGCGAGGCGGCTTCCAGAAGGGCATTGCCGGGTGGCGGCTACGCCTTACCCGGCCTACAAAACCGCGAACAAGCCAACCAACCCGCGACACGAACCGTAGGCCCGTGCAAGCGCAGCGCCGCCGGGCACAGCCGCACCGTAGCTACCCCTCGCTCATCATCGCCAGAAACCGCTTCACCGTTCGCGAACGTTCGAAGCGCCGCCAGCAGAGCGCGATATCGGTATAAAGCTCCGGTGAGCTCAGCGCGTGATAGGTGACATTCGGCGGCGAAATGGCCGCCATGGATTTCGGTACCAGCGCGAACCCGCCGCCGGCGGAGACCATGCTCAGGGACGACGAAAGCTGCGACGACTGCAATGCGCGCTGCACGTTTATTCCGGCCCGCTCGCAGCAGCCGTAAACCCGGTCATACAGGCCCGGCGCGACTTCCTGCGGGAACAACACCACCGGCGTATCCCGAAGCTGCTCTAACGTCAGCGAATCGCACGCCGCCAGCGGATGGTCGCGATGCAGCGCCACCACCATCGGCTCCCGGTCAAGGATTTTTAATTCGAACACCTTACTGCTCTCGCACGGCAGGCGCACAAAGGCGATATCCAGCTCACCCTCCGCCAGCATCGTCGTCAGCGACGACATATTGGCTTCCACCTGGTGAACCTGCACCGCCATGTTCTGCACCTGAAACTGGCGAATCAGCGCAAAAATTTTGGGATGAAAAGCGTCAGAGCTGGTGATCCCAATCGACAGGCTGCCGTTCAGCCCGCGCGCGATGCCCCGGGCTTTCTCCAGCGCGGCGTCGCTCAGCGCCAGGAGCTTACAGGCGTCCTCATAGAAGGCCTCTCCCGCCTCGGTCAGCTCCACGCCACGCGTCAGGCGCCTGAACAGCGGCGTACCCACTTCCTCTTCGAGCCGTTTGATCTGCTGACTCAGAGGAGGCTGTGAAATACCCAGCGCTTTGGCCGCTTTGGTGAAGTGTCGCTCGCGTGCAACGGCGACAAAATACCGCAGATAACGAAGTTCCATATCTAAAACGTCTCAAACCAGCATGGTTTCTATATTGGAACTCTCTGCTGAATCGGGTCAACATTTATTTAACCTTTCTAAATAAAGTTGAAGAGGACCAGCATGATGATGCATTCATCTGCCTGCGACTGTGAGGCGAGCTTGTGCGAGACCCTGCGCGGGTTCTCGGCTCAGCATCCTGACAGCGTGATCTATCAGACATCGCTAATGAGCGCCCTGCTAAGCGGCGTCTACGAAGGGGAGACCACCATCGCCGACCTGCTGGCACACGGTGATTTTGGCCTCGGCACCTTTAACGAGCTGGACGGCGAAATGATTGCCTTCAGCAGCCAGGTATACCAGCTGCGCGCCGACGGCAGCGCCCGGGCTGCGAAGCCGGAGCAGAAAACGCCGTTCGCGGTGATGACCTGGTTCCAGCCCCAGTACCGCAAAACCTTCGACGGGCCGGTCAGCCGCCAGCAGATCCACGACGTCATCGACCAGCAGATCCCCTCCGATAACCTGTTCTGCGCGCTGCGCATCGACGGCAACTTCCGCCACGCCCACACCCGCACGGTGCCGCGCCAGACGCCGCCGTACCGGGCGATGACCGACGTGCTGGACGACCAGCCGGTGTTCCGATTTAACCAGCGCGAAGGGGTGCTGGTCGGGTTCCGCACGCCGCAGCATATGCAGGGCATCAACGTGGCGGGCTATCACGAGCATTTCATCACCGACGATCGTCAGGGCGGTGGCCACCTGCTCGACTACCAGCTGGAGAGCGGCGTGCTCACCTTCGGTGAAATTCACAAGCTGATGATTGACCTGCCCGCCGACAGCGCGTTTTTACAGGCCAACCTGCACCCCAGCAACCTTGATGCGGCTATCCGCGCCGTCGAAAATTAACAGGAGTACTACCGTGAACAGTGAGAAACAGTCACGTCAGTGGGCGCACGGCGCCGATATGGTTGTCGGCCAGCTGGAAGCGCAGGGCGTGAAGCAGGTGTTCGGCATACCGGGGGCGAAAATCGACAAGGTGTTTGATTCCCTGCTGGACTCCTCCATCGAGATCATCCCGGTGCGCCACGAGGCCAACGCCGCGTTTATGGCGGCGGCAGTAGGGCGGTTGACCGGCAAAGCCGGGGTGGCGCTGGTCACCTCCGGGCCGGGCTGTTCGAACCTGATCACCGGCATCGCCACCGCCAACAGCGAAGGCGACCCGGTGGTAGCGCTGGGCGGGGCGGTGAAGCGGGCGGATAAAGCCAAGCTGGTGCATCAGAGCATGGATACCGTCGCGATGTTCAGCCCGGTGACGAAATACGCCGTGGAAGTGAACTCCCCGGACGCGATTGCCGAGGTGGTGTCTAACGCGTTTCGCGCTGCCGAGCACGGCAGGCCGGGGGGCGCGTTCGTTAGCCTGCCGCAGGATATTGTCGACCAGCCCACCACGGGGGCGATTTTGCCCGCCAGCGGTCCCACGCTGATGGGGCCGGCACCGGAATCCGCCATTAACGATGTGGCGAAGCTTATCGAAAAGGCCAAAAACCCGGTCATCTTACTCGGCCTGATGGCCAGCCAGCCCGCGAACAGCGCCGCGCTGCGCAAGCTGCTGGAGAAAAGCCGCATTCCGGTTACCAGCACCTACCAGGCCGCCGGGGCGGTGAACCAGGAGCACTTCACCCGCTTTGCCGGACGCGTCGGCCTGTTCAACAACCAGGCGGGCGACCGGCTGCTGCATCTGGCGGATCTGATTATCTGCATCGGCTACAGCCCGGTGGAATACGAGCCGTCCATGTGGAACAGCGGCGACGCGACGCTGGTGCACATTGATGTGCTGCCCGCCTACGAGGAGCGCAAGTATGTTCCCGATCTTGAACTGGTGGGGGACATCGCTGAAACGCTGAACCTGCTCGCTAACCGGATTGAGCACAAGCTGGAGCTGAGCCAGCGTGCGTCAGAAATTCTGGTCGATCGCCAGCATCAGCGCGATCTCCTCGACCGTCGCGGCGCCTCGCTCAACCAGTTTGCCCTGCACCCGCTGCGCATCGTGCGTGCCATGCAGGACATCGTGAACAGCGACGTGACGCTCACCGTCGATATGGGCAGCTTCCACATCTGGATCGCCCGCTACCTCTACAGCTTCCGCGCGCGTCAGGTGATGATCTCCAACGGTCAGCAGACCATGGGCGTCGCGCTGCCGTGGGCGATTGGCGCGTGGCTGGTCAACCCGGGGCGCAAGGTGGTGTCGGTCTCCGGTGACGGCGGCTTTTTGCAGTCGAGCATGGAGCTGGAAACCGCCGTGCGCCTCAACGCCAACGTGCTGCACATCATCTGGGTGGATAACGCCTACAACATGGTGGCGATTCAGGAAGAGAAAAAATACCAGCGTCTTTCCGGCGTGGAGTTCGGCCCGGTCGATTTCAAAGTCTATGCCGACGCGTTCGGCGCGAAAGGCTTCGCCGTGGAGAGCGCCGAGGCGCTGGAACCCACGCTGCGTGCGGCGATGGATGTCGATGGCCCGGCCGTGGTGGCCATTCCCGTCGACTACAGCGATAACCCGCTGCTGATGGGCCAGCTCCATCTCAGCCAGATTTTATGAATCAATATAAGGACAGAGAAATGCAAAAAGTGGCTCTCGTAACAGGCTCAGGCCAGGGGATTGGTAAAGCGATTGCGCTTCGTCTGGTGAAAGATGGCTTTGCCGTCGCCATCGCCGACTATAACGATGAGACGGCAAGGGCCGTCGCCGATGAGATCATCCGAAACGGCGGCAACGCCGTCGCCGTGAAGGTCGATGTTTCTGACCGCGAGCAGGTATTTGCCGCGGTGGAGAAAGCCCGTACCGCGCTGGGTGGCTTCAACGTTATCGTCAATAACGCCGGGATTGCGCCGTCTACGCCCATCGAATCCATCACGCCGGAGATTGTCGACAAGGTCTACAACATCAACGTGAAAGGAGTGATTTGGGGCATTCAGGCTGCCATCGACGCGTTTCGCAAAGAGGGGCACGGCGGCAAAATCATCAACGCCTGCTCCCAGGCGGGCCACACCGGCAACCCTGAGCTGGCGGTCTACAGTTCCAGCAAGTTCGCGGTACGCGGCTTAACCCAGACGGCCGCACGGGACCTTGCGCCGCTGGGGATCACCGTTAACGCCTACTGCCCGGGCATCGTCAAAACGCCGATGTGGGCGGAAATCGACCGCCAGGTCTCCGAGGCGGCGGGTAAACCGCTCGGCTACGGGACAGAAACCTTTGCCAAACGCATTACGCTTGGCCGTTTGTCCGAGCCGGAAGATGTCGCCGCCTGCGTCTCATACCTCGCCGGGCCGGATTCCGACTACATGACCGGCCAGTCGCTCTTAATTGATGGTGGGATGGTGTTCAACTAAATACACAATACTAAAAAGCTCTGACATGAGTTTTCCCCTGCCTCCGTGCAGGGGCTTTTTTTTGTCTCCTCCGCCATTGTGCATTACACTGCGCGCTGCAAAACTTTAGTCATTACGATCTGACAGGCGGTAACAGCGATGAACGGTACAATCACAACGTGGTTTAAAGATAAAGGCTTTGGATTTATCAAAGATGAAAACGGCGACAACCGCTATTTTCATGTGATTAAGGTCGCGAACCCCGATCTGATTAAGAAAGACGCTGCGGTGACCTTCGAGCCAACCACCAATACTAAAGGCCTCTCCGCCTATGCGGTGAAGGTGATCCCCGAAAGTAAGCACCTCTATATTGCGGGCGAGCGCGTGAAGCTCACCTCGATCAAATCCTTCGTGGTATTCAGCGAAGAAGAGCCCGTTGATACCAAAATCGACAAAGAGAACGCGGTGCTGTCGGTGGGGCTGCTGATGAACAGCATCAAACCAAAATCCGACAAGAAGCCGGGCGAAATGCGTACGGTGAAGAAGCTGGCGATCACTACCTTCCAGAACACGACGATGATCTTTACCGAAGATGAAATCGACATCGACGCGACGGTCAAGCTGCTGAAGTAATTCTATGCCGGGTGGCGGTTCCACGTTACCCGGCCTGTAAATCCTCTCTTTTCGCCCGCTTTTTAACCTGCTATAACAAACTCCTTACCTTTCAGGGAGTCATCGCCGTGCCCGAAATCAATCAACATGGTCAAACCGTTAAC
The DNA here is from genome assembly GCF_003594915.1 of Enterobacter chuandaensis. Lineage (GTDB taxonomy): Bacteria > Pseudomonadota > Gammaproteobacteria > Enterobacterales > Enterobacteriaceae > Enterobacter > Enterobacter chuandaensis. Next base: position 224,798 of record NZ_QZCS01000002.1, on the reverse strand, counting down.
GATATCGTTCCAGGCTGGAAAGGCGCGCGGGCGTTAACCCGCACGCCGCTGTTCGGCCAGTACTGCCGTCTGGAGCCGCTGGATGCCGATCGCCACGCGGCCGATCTCTATGAAGCCTACGCGTTGGGCGACGACAGCGACTGGACGTGGCTTGCCAGCACGCAGCCTGAAAGCGTGGAAGCCACCGCGCACTGGGTGCTCGGCAAGGTGATGGATGACGATCTGGTCCCTTATGCGGTGATCGATTTACGCACTGAAAAAGCGGTGGGGCTGGTGAGCTATATGGCTAACGAGCGGCTGCTGGGATCGGTGGAGATCGGCCACGTGACCTGGTCGCGGAAGATGAAAGGTACCCGGATGGGCACCGAAACGGTGTGGCTGTTGCTGAAAAATGCGTTTGAACACGGCTACCGGCGGCTGGAGTGGAAGTGCGATTCGATGAACACCGCTTCTCGCAACGCGGCCGAGCGGCTGGGCTTTGTCTGGGAAGGGCGAATGCGCCAGAAGCTGGTGCGTAAAGGGCGCACCCGCGACAGCGATATGCTCTCGATTATTGACGGCGAATGGCCGCAAAGGGATGCGGAGCTGCGCGCCTGGCTGGCGGCGGAGAATTTCGACGGGGAAGGGCGGCAGATTAAAAAGCTTGAGGAATTTCGAGGTTAAAAGCTTTCCCCTAACCCCAGCCCTCTCCCCAAAGAGGAGAGGGTTAGGGTGAGGGGAGCCGTTCGCACTCAGCGGCGAACCGGCGCCCCGTTCGCCACATAATACGCCGCCGTGCTCTTCGCCAGCGGCTCGCTGCCGCGAATGGCATCGGCAATTTTCTCACCGATCATAATGGTGGTAGCGTTCAGGTTGCCGGTAATAATCTGCGGCATGATCGACGCATCCACCACGCGCAGCCCTTCCAGCCCGTGAACGCGGCCTTCACCGTCGACCACCGCCATCTCGTCGTAGCCCATCTTGCAGGTGCCGCACGGGTGGAACGCGGTTTCGGCGTGGTTACGCACGAACTCGTCCAGTTGCTCGTCGGTCTGGCATTCGACGCCCGGGCTGATTTCCCGGCCACGGTACTTGTCCAGCGCCGGCTGGTGCATGATCTCGCGGGTGATGCGGATCGCGTCGCGGAACTCCTGCCAGTCCTGCTCGTGGGACATATAGTTGAACAGGATCGCCGGATGCTGGTGCGGATCGCGTGATTTGATACGCACGTGCCCGCGGCTCGGGGAGCGCATGGAGCCCACGTGGCACTGGAAGCCGTGCTCTTTAACCGCGTTGGAGCCGTTATAGTTAATCGCCACCGGCAGGAAATGGTACTGAATGTTCGGCCACTCGAACTCTTCGCGGCTGCGGATAAACCCGCCCGCTTCGAAATGGTTGCTCGCGCCCACGCCGGTGCCGCCAAATAGCCACTCAGCGCCAATCTTCGGCTGGTTCCACCACTGCAGGGCAGGGTAGAGGGAAACCGGCTCCTTACATTCATACTGGAGGTACATCTCCAGGTGATCCTGCAGGTTTTCCCCCACGCCGGGCAGGTTGTGCACCAGCGGAATATCAAACTGCTTCAGCAGTTCCGCGCTACCCACGCCGGAGCGCTGGAGGATCTGCGGAGAGGCAATGGCCCCGGCGCACAGCAGCACCTCTTTGTTCGCCGTCGCTTTGGACGGAATGGTGCTTTCGCCCTCCAGCCACTCGACGCCCGCCGCGCGCTTGCCGTTAAAGATAATGCGATCGGTCATGGCGTGGGTGCGGATGGTCAGGTTCGGGCGCGGTTTCGCCTGGTCCAGATAGCCGCGCGCGGTGCTGGCGCGTCGGCCCTGCGGCGTGACCGTGCGGTCCATCGGGCCGAAACCTTCCTGCTGGTAGCCGTTGAGATCCTCGGTGCGCGGGTAGCCCGCCTGCACGCCCGCTTCCACCATCGCTTCAAACAGCGGGTTAACGCCCGGTTTGGAGGTGGTGACGCTCACCGGACCGTCGCCGCCGTGGTAGTCGTTTGGCCCCACGTCGCGCGTCTCAGCCTTGCGGTAGTAGGGCAGGCAGTTGAGGTAGCTCCAGTGCTCCAGACCCGGTTCTTTCGCCCAGTTGTCCAGATCCATCGCGTTGCCGCGCACGTAGCACATGCCGTTGATCAGCGACGAGCCGCCCAGCCCTTTACCGCGTCCGCACTCCATACGGCGGTTGTTCATGTGCGGCTCTGGCTCGGTTTCATACGCCCAGTTGTAGCGCTTGCCCTGCAGCGGAAACGCCAGCGCGGCGGGCATCTGGGTGCGGAAGTCAAAGCGGTAATCCGGCCCGCCCGCCTCAAGCAGCAGGACGGTGGTGTTCGGATCTTCAGTCAGTCGTGTAGCCAGTACGTTGCCGGCAGAGCCGGCCCCGATAATGATGTAGTCAAAGTGCAAATAAACCTCCCGGTTAAAATATGGACTGGAATTTACCCATCTCAACCTGGATGGACTTCACCTGGGTATAGCTCTGCAGCGTCATCACGCCGTTTTCGCGGCCAATGCCGGAGTGCTTGTAGCCGCCGACCGGCATCTCCGCGGCGGATTCACCCCAGGTGTTGATCCAGCAGATGCCCGCTTCGAGCTGATGAATCGCGCCATGCGCGCGGTTCAGGTCGGCGGTGACGATGCCCGCCGCCAGACCGTAGTCGGTATCGTTGGCGCGGCGGATCGCTTCTTCATCGGATTCGTAGGTGAGGATGGACATCACCGGGCCGAAGATCTCTTCGCGCACGATGGTCATCTCGTCGGTGCAGTCGGTGAACACGGTCGGGGCGACCCACGCGCCGTTATCGAAGCCTTCACCCTTCAGCACGTCGCCGCCGCACAGCACGCGCGCGCCTTCCTCTTTGCCTTTGGCGATGTAGCGCAGCACGCTGTCGCGATGCGGGAAGCTGACCATCGGGCCAAAGTTGGTGTTTTCATCGAACAGATCGCCCGCGCGGATGCGGCCCACGCGCTCAACGATTTTCTGCTCAAACCCGGCCTTGAATTTCGCGGGGACGAACACGCGGGTGCCGTTGGTGCACACCTGGCCGGAGCTGAAGAAGTTCGCCATCATGGCGATGTCCGCCGCGAGATCCAGATCCGCATCGTCAAAAATAATCAGCGGGGATTTGCCGCCCAACTCCATCGTCACCTCTTTCAGGGACGAGGACGCCGAGTTGGCCATCACCTTTTTGCCGCTGGCGACGCCGCCGGTGAACGAGACTTTGGCGATGCCCGGATGTTCGGTCAGGTACTGGCCGGTCTCCGCGCCCACGCCCGGCAGGACGTTAAACACGCCGTCCGGCACGCCCGCCTCGGTGTAGATCTCGGCAAGCTTGAGGGCGGTGAGCGGAGTAACCTCGCTCGGCTTGAAGACCATCGCGTTGCCCGCCGCCAGCGCCGGGGCGGATTTCCACAGGGCGATCTGGATCGGGTAGTTCCACGCGCCGATGCCCGCCACCACGCCCAGCGGCTCGCGACGGGTGTAGACGAATGAGGTCTCGCGCAGCGGGATCTGGCTGCCTTCCAGCGCCGGGATCAGCCCCGCGTAGTACTCCAGCACGTCCGCGCCGGTGACGATATCCACGGTTGAGGTTTCGGAATACGCTTTACCGGTGTCGAGGGTTTCCAGCGTTGCCAGCTCGTCGTTGCGCTCGCGCAGGATATCGACGGCGCGACGCAGGATGCGCGAGCGCTCCATGGCGGTCATCGCCGCCCAGATTTTTTGCCCGCGTGTTGCGCTTTCCACGGCGCGGTCGACGTCTTCACGCCCGGCGGCCTGTACGCTCGCCAGAACTTCACCGTTGGCCGGGTTGATGGTCTCGAAGGTGCGACCGCTGGTGGCGGATGTATAACCACCATTGATATAAAGCTGCTGTTCTGCCATTCGGGACATAAATTCTCCTCGGTTATTCGGTCGGTAAATGCTGGCTGATAAAGTGGCTGGTGAGCGACTGCGCCAGGGTCTTATCCAGCGGCTTGCCGCTCAGCGCGGCGCGCAGCCACAGCCCGTCGATCAGCGCCGCCAGCCCGTAGCCCGCCTCCTGGGCCTGCTCGCGCGGCAGTTCGCGGCGAAACTCGTAGACCAGGTTCGACAGCAATCGGCGGCTGCTTACCTGCTGCAGGCGGTAGAGCATCGGCTGGTGCATGCTGCTTGCCCAGAAGGCCAGCCAGGCCTTCATCGCCGCGCCGCTTACCTGGGTTTCATCGAAGTTGCCGCCGACAATCGCCTGCAAACGCTGCTCCGCGCTGCCGTCCGGCAGGGCGTGCAGACGGCTTAATACCGCATCGCGTAGCTGGCCGGTGATGTCGCGCATGGTCGCTTCCAGCAGACCGTTTTTGTCTTTGAAGTAGTGACTGATGATCCCCGTGGAAACGCCCGCCCGACGGGCGATCTGCGCGATCGTCGCGTCATGCATGCCCACTTCATTTATTGCTTCCAGCGTGGCGTCAATAAGCTGCCTGCGCCGGATCGGCTGCATCCCCACTTTGGGCATTTTTGCCACTCCATTCATCAGCGTTGGTAATACATTAAAGCGGTTTTTGATTGGACGTTCAATATAAAATGTGTCTTAATTGTTGCGGATTTGGATTTTAATAGTTACAAAAACAGTGGGGATACTGGATGACAGACCTTTCACATGACAGAGAAAAAGACAAAATCAACCCGGTCGTTTTTTATACATCCGCCGGGCTGATTTTGTTGTTTTCCCTGACGACGATCTTCTTTCGTGATTTTTCTGCCGAGTGGATTGGGCGCACCCTGAACTGGGTGTCGAAGACCTTCGGCTGGTACTACCTGCTGGCGGCGACGCTTTATATTGTCTTCGTGGTCTGCATTGCCTGCTCGCGCTTTGGTTCGGTGAAGCTCGGGCCGGAGCAGTCTAAACCCGAGTTCAGCCTGCTGAGCTGGGCCGCGATGCTGTTTGCCGCGGGCATCGGCATCGACCTGATGTTCTTCTCCGTGGCGGAACCGGTTACGCAGTATATGCAGCCGCCGGAAGGAGCAGGGCAGACGATGGAGGCCGCGCGCCAGGCGATGGTCTGGACGCTGTTCCACTATGGCCTGACGGGCTGGTCGATGTACGCCCTGATGGGGATGGCGCTCGGATACTTTAGCTATCGTTATAATTTGCCCCTCACCATCCGCTCCGCGCTGTATCCGATCTTCGGTAAAAAGATCAACGGCCCGATTGGCCACAGCGTCGACATTGCGGCGGTGATCGGCACCATCTTCGGTATTGCGACAACGCTCGGGATTGGCGTGGTACAGCTCAACTACGGGCTGAGCGTGCTGTTTGACATCCCGGATTCGATGGCGGCCAAAGCGGCGCTGATTGCGCTGTCGGTGATTATCGCCACCATTTCGGTGACCTCCGGCGTGGATAAGGGCATCCGCGTGCTCTCTGAGCTGAACGTGGCGCTGGCACTGGGCCTGATCCTGTTCGTGCTGTTTATGGGTGACACCTCGTTCCTGCTCAATGCCTTAGTGCTCAACGTGGGCGACTACGTGAACCGCTTTATGGGCATGACGCTGAACAGCTTCGCCTTCGACCGCCCGGTGGAGTGGATGAACAACTGGACGCTGTTCTTCTGGGCGTGGTGGGTGGCGTGGTCGCCGTTTGTCGGCCTGTTCCTGGCGCGCATTTCGCGCGGGCGCACCATCCGCCAGTTCGTGATGGGCACGCTGATTATCCCGTTCACCTTCACCCTGCTGTGGCTGTCGATTTTCGGCAACAGCGCGCTGCACGAGATCATCCACGGCAATGCAACCTTCGCGCAGGAAGCCATGGCGCACCCGGAGCGCGGCTTCTACAGCCTGCTGGCGCAGTACCCGGCGTTCACCTTTAGCGCCTCCGTGGCGACCATTACCGGCCTGCTGTTCTACGTCACCTCGGCGGACTCCGGCGCGCTGGTGCTGGGGAACTTCACCTCGAAGCTCAAGGACATCAACAGCGACGCGCCGAACTGGCTGCGCATCTTCTGGTCCGTCGCCATCGGCCTGTTGACGCTCGGGATGCTGATGACCAACGGCATCTCGGCGCTGCAGAACACCACGGTGATCATGGGACTGCCGTTCAGCTTCGTGATCTTCTTCGTGATGGCTGGGCTGTATAAATCGCTCAAGGTGGAAGACTACCGCCGCGTCAGCGCCAGCCGCGACACCGCGCCGCGTCCGCTGGGCGCGCAGGACAGGCTGAGCTGGAAGAAACGCCTCTCGCGCCTGATGAACTACCCGGGCACGCGTTACACCAAACAGATGATGGAAACCGTCTGCTTCCCGGCAATGGAAGAAGTGGCGCAGGAGCTGAAGCTGCGCGGCGCGTACGTGGAGCTGAAAAAACTGCCGCCGGAAGAGGGCGAAACGCTGGGGCACCTGGATCTGTTGGTGCATATGGGCGACGAGCAGAACTTTGTCTATCAGATCTGGCCGCAGCAGTACTCGGTTCCCGGTTTTACCTACCGGGCGCGCAGCGGGAAGTCGACCTACTACCGGCTGGAAACCTTCCTGCTTGAAGGCAGCCAGGGAAATGATTTGATGGATTACAGCAAGGAGCAGGTAATTACGGACATTCTGGACCAGTATGAGCGGCACCTGAACTTTATCCATCTGCACAGGGAAGCGCCGGGGAATAGCGTGATGTTCCCGGATGTTTGAGTCGTGGGAATAAGTGAAGGACCGTCGTCATACTATGGCGATGGTGACGGGGTTATATAAAAATTTAATTAGTTTGAAGATTCTGGTAGTTGCTAATAATTAACAGATATGAATGATGTTTAGGTATTTTATGATGTGGTAGTGCTATTTTTATATTATGGGAGATATCAGTAAGCTGATATCTCCCATAACTTCAATCAATTTCAAATGCAATTGCCGTTGCGGTTAATATTGAACTGATTAATATTTTTATTGAATCAAAATCGACTTCAGTAATTCTTTTTGGATCCCAATATCTGCCATGAGCAAGCCAGTGTCTATATTTAAAACACTTTTTTAATTCATTATATGAACGTCGAAGACTTACGCTATCCTCATTCATGCGAGTATTAATTAAATCTTCTTCAAGCCGTATCCTTTCCCCTTTAGTTTTATCGTAAATTTCTTTTATTTGTCTTGAAAAACCATTTTTCTTTTTATCACAGTATTTTTTATCTGCATCGAGCCTGATAAGAGCTTCAATTGTTGTTAAAATAAGCAAGGAATGTGTTATATCATTTTCCCTTAGCATATCTTCTTTAGTGTTATTGATTTCATCTGGATTCATCCCCACAAAATCTGCATTATAGTTTGGGTTCTTAGCTGAATAAAAAAGATTTATAGAATGGTCTAAGTTTGCCTTTTTATAACAAACATAATCAATATCTAAATGCTTTCCAGATTTTTTAATTGAATGCACTCTAGCCATTTATCATTCTCATGATAAGATCTGTTATTGTATCAGAAGTAACATCATCAAATTTAACCCAACGGTTATCACTAGGTAATGTTTTCCATTCCCAATCATCAACGGTTAATCTTTGAGGACGTTCTTTTTCCTCTTTATTTTCCTTACTACTTCCGATGCTTACAGTTACATTGATGAGATCTCTTGGATTTTTAACACCTTTTCTTATAAGCATAAATTTTTCTGATCCAAATGGACCAAATACATCAACACGCCCTTTTGAACCGATCAACATAGTTCCTGCAGGAATAAATTTTATTTTTTTAGAGTTAATAGAAAGAAATAATGAATCAATTTCATATTCCCCGACAGACTCTTCATAAATTCTAGTTTTTTCTCTTTGGACTTGAATCAAACCTTCATTAATTAATTCAGCGATAGAGTCTGTAGTGAGTTTGTAAAGACGTTCAACTAGCTCAATATATTCTTTAATTTGTTGCTCAGGGATGAATACATCTCCCTGATCTTTTTCTTCCTCTTGCTTTTGTTGAGTTATCATATCTTTTAGATTCTTAATGCTCATTTTTCTAATACCTCTGTGAATTACACATAGTCTCAATTATATAAAACATTCTAAGTATAAAAGAAAAATTTTTTTTTGGAAGTGATTTTTTATTCTTTTACAATGTAATTTGAAGATTTTCTTCTATCGGCAGCGTAAGTATCAATGAGATTGTAACCCAATATCCGTTATAATGTTTTTATCAAAGTTTGTATTTTAAGGTTTTATTCATTATTTTATATGTTCCTCGAGTTGCCTCGCATTTTTCAAACATTTCACTACATAACACACCTGTACATTTACCCATGATAGTATAATAGCGGTAGTTAACCCAGCAATCGAGTTATGAAGAATATGTAAAAAGGTAAGGAAAGGAATCGCGGTACAAAGGTGTGCGACCACCTTCATACCGCTAACCACAAACAACTAAACAGGACGGAGTTGATTATGGCTGCGAAGAATTCTATGCCAGAGCGGGCTATTGCCCAAACAGAAAATGCAGATCTAGAGATTCAGCAAGAAAATCGCGAGAAGCTACGCAAAAAACGCACCCGGGCGTTGCATGACGAGCCGGTTCACTCTGCGTATATTCATGAAAGAGGAGAGGCGGATTCCGCCTGTGTGGAACTTTATACTCGAATGGAGCGCAACTATCTGCCGTTAACCGGCGCGTGGTTAACCCGCGCAGGGTTTAAAGCAGGAATAGCCGTGAAGATCCGCGTGATGCCGGATTGTATTGTGATTACGCCGCAAAATTCCCGTGAGCTGTGGGGCTGTCTGGAAGGCGTCAGTGCAACGTATACCAACAAACTGAAGATGATGAAGTGGCTGGAGACGTTTCCGGGAGCGTTAATTGATACGGGGGATTTGCCCGTGAACGAAAGTGGAAAAGGGTAGCGCTTAAGATTAACCAGGCGATCCAGGGAATGCCAGGATCGCCGTTTCTGAGCAGCAGCATGCATTGATCTTTATGAGCCAGGTAAATTATGCGTTGCTCTTCTCTTTCTGAGCTGGTTTCATCCATGCATCGGCATAAAGAATATTGCCTTTCACATAATTCCACTGAATGCCCCGGAATCGAAGTCCCACAACTTCATGCATATTCGGGGCTGAGCTGCCCGGGTAATAAACATGCGTGAAATCCAGAGATGAGATCACCACGCTATCAAGCGTAATGGTGTAGATCTCTCTTTCTGCTCCCGCTTCAACAATTTCATAATATTTGATAATGGCTTTTTGCAGCCGTCTGCCCTCGCAGGCGGCAACGGCAAGATAAGGGCTCACTTTATCTAATTGCTTATGTACGGTAACCGGACTATGCTGCCGTGTTCCGGTCATATTCCCGGTATGGCTGTCCACTGCCTGCTTAATGCCATAACTGCTGTTCATGATTTCAATAGCACCTTCCCGGCCTGGCATCATACAGTCGCCCTGAACCTGCATTCCGTTCTCATCGAAGAGAAATAAGTAAGCGGGTAATGACATTATAATTCTCCTAAGTTGATTTGTTTTCCGTTATTATCGACATCAAATTGGTGTACATATTTTTTATTGTTTAATCCGTAATGAATAACGTAAGTACGTCCATTCTCCCATTTTATATTTAAACATGTGTCCGGGTAGGAGATGTTTAAATTTTTATATTCCGACCCTGTTACGATAGTAATTTTATGATCTTTGCTTGAATAAATGGTGTAAAAGTTCAGGACATCATTTTTATCGATGCTAAAACATAAGTGGTTGCCATTAATAAACGTAAATCTGTTTTTGGGGGCGCGATTACCTCCTGGACATCCAGTTATTAAAATGCAGAGGATAAAGATGATAAATATGTTTTTCATCCTGGAAATCCCTTTAAGACATTTTTGTATTTCTGCAGAAGGAAATACAAGCTTTCCCTAAGTTTTAAGTCTCTGTATTGTAATAATTCTTCATTCCTCTCCAAACCAAAGTATTTCAATAACCAGTAATCGCTTACAATTGATGCTTGCTGCTCTAACCCATAATGCAATAAATCTACTTTATCTAAGCTATAAGTATAGTCAGCAATACCGGAAAATAATCCTCTAGTTCTGACAAACATTCCTTTTTGAGTTTGCCAGACATGCATCATCTCATGCATGAATCGATGTTTTTTAACAATGTCATCTTCTAGCGAAAAATCCGGCGAATACGTTTCCTCTCTGTACCACATCTCCCCATTGGGACTCATCGCCAAATCAACTGGTTGCAGATTAAAAGGAAGATAGCTTTCTCTGTGTACCCACACCAGATGATAACGGATGCTGTAACCGTAAAGCGTCTTCGCGAGGGCGATTTCACCAATCGTGAGCTGTCGGACCCCTCCCGGATTAATCGGGGTACCCGATGTGGGATTAATCCTTTCGTTAACGGGCATGTCAATTCCCTTTATTTAATATGGATATTGACCATAAATCATACGCCTGAGCGGCAGAGAAAAAAGAACGCACTTTTCCTAAAACTCCCGGCTGGCAGCGCTCATTGACACAACTTTAATGATAACCATTTTCATTTAAATATAGCCTGTGCTATACCTTATAGCACGGGCTAATTTCGCTTTGAATTTAATCACCTCAGGAGACTTCAGCGATGCATCCATGGCAAGGATTGAAGCGTCTGTTACTTAGCGTGCTGTTACTCACCGCCACCACGACCGGCGCGCTGGCGGCTGAAAAGTTTCAGGTTATCACCACCTTTACCGTCATCGCCGATATGGCGAAAAACGTGGCGGGTGACGCCGCAGACGTGACCTCTATCACTAAGCCGGGTGCGGAAATCCACGAATACCAGCCCACGCCGGGGGATATCAAACGCGCGCAGAAGGCGCAGCTGATCCTGGCGAACGGCATGAATCTGGAACTGTGGTTCCAGCGTTTTTATCAGCACCTGAATGGCGTACCGGAAGTGATTGTCACCAAAGGCATTACGCCGATGGGCATCAGCGAGGGGCCGTACGACGGCAAGCCCAACCCGCACGCGTGGATGTCGCCGGATAATGCCCTGATCTACGTCGACAATATCCGTGACGCGCTGGTGAAGTACGATCCGGCGAATGCACAGACCTATCAGCGCAACGCGGAAGCCTACAAGCAGAAGATCGTCGCGACCCTCGAACCGCTGCGCAAGCAGGTAGCGGCCATCCCGGAAGACAAACGCTGGATGGTGACCAGCGAGGGCGCCTTCTCCTATCTGGCGCGGGATCTGGGGATGAAAGAGCTTTACCTGTGGCCGATCAACGCCGATCGGCAGGGCACGCCCCAGCAGGTGCGCAAGGTTATCGATCTGGTGAAAAAACATCGCATCCCGGCGGTGTTCAGCGAAAGCACCGTCTCGGATAAGCCCGCCCGTCAGGTGGCGCGAGAAACCGATACCCACTACGGCGGCGTGCTGTACGTTGACTCCCTGAGCGCGGAAAACGGCCCGGTGCCGACCTATATCGATCTGCTGAACGTCACCACCCGCACGCTGGTGCAGGGCATCCGTGACGGCATGAAGGAGTGACCATGCAGAAGGGGATTGTCGTCACTGACGTAACCGTGACCTACCGCAACGGCCATACGGCGCTGCGCGACGCGTCGTTCAGCGTGCCGGGCGGATCGATTGCCGCCCTGGTGGGGGTGAACGGTTCCGGCAAGTCCACGCTGTTTAAGGCGGTGATGGGTTTTGTTAGAGCGGCGAGCGGCACCATCACCATTCAGGGGCTGCCGCCTGGCCGGGCGCTGCGTCAGAACCTGGTCGCCTACGTGCCGCAGTCGGAAGAGGTTGACTGGTCGTTTCCGGTGCTGGTGGAAGACGTGGTGATGATGGGTCGCTACGGGCATATGGGGTTTCTGCGTCGGCCCAAAGATCGCGATAAGCAGATCGTGACCGACGCCCTGCAGCGCGTGGATATGCTCGGGCTGCGCCACCGGCAGATCGGCGAGCTCTCCGGCGGGCAGAAGAAGCGCGTGTTTCTGGCGCGGGCGATTGCCCAGCAGGGCGAGGTGATCCTGCTCGACGAGCCGTTTACCGGCGTGGACGTCAAAACTGAAGCCAGGATCATCAGCCTGCTGCGGGAGCTGCGCGACGAAGGTAAAACCATGCTGGTTTCGACGCACAATTTAGGCTCGGTCTCGGAGTTTTGCGATTACACGGTGATGGTCAAAGGCACCGTGCTGGCGAGCGGCCCGACGGACACCACCTTCACCGCCGAAAATCTTGAGCGCGCCTTCAGCGGCGTGCTGCGCCACGTGGTGCTCAGCGGCTCGGAAGACCGCATTATTACCGACGACGAGCGCCCCTTCGTCACGCACCGTCAGGAGGCCAAATGAACGCGCTTCTCGAACCCTTCGGCTACGAGTATATGCTCAACGCGATGTGGGTCTCGGCGATGGTGGGCGGGCTGTGCGCATTTCTCTCGTGCTACTTGATGCTTAAAGGCTGGTCGCTGATCGGCGATGCGCTGTCGCACTCCATCGTGCCCGGCGTGGCGGGGGCCTACATGCTCGGACTGCCGTTTTCTCTGGGGGCGTTTCTGTCGGGCGGGCTGGCGGCGGGCAGCATGCTGTTTCTCAACCAGCGCAGCCGCCTGAAGGAGGATGCCATCATCGGGCTGATCTTCTCCTCCTTTTTCGGGCTGGGGCTGTTTATGGTCTCGCTCAACCCGACCTCGGTGAACATTCAGACCATCGTCCTCGGCAATATTCTGGCTATCGCCCCGGAGGATATCGTCCAGCTGGCGATTATCGGCGCGGTGTCGACGGTTATCCTGCTGCTCAAATGGAAAGATCTGATGGTGACCTTTTTTGATGAAAACCACGCCCGCGCCATCGGCCTGCGTCCTGAACGCCTGAAGATTCTCTTCTTTACCCTGCTGGCGGTCTCCACCGTGGCGGCGCTGCAAACCGTTGGCGCGTTTCTGGTGATCTGCCTTGTGGTCACGCCCGGCGCAACCGCGTGGCTGCTGACGGACCGCTTCACACGCCTGTTGATGATTGCCGTCGCCATTGGCAGCATCACCAGCTTCCTCGGCGCGTGGGCCAGCTATTATCTGGACGGCGCGACCGGCGGCATTATCGTAGTCGCCCAGACGCTGCTGTTCCTGCTGGCGTTCGTCTTTGCGCCGAAGCACGGTCTGCTCGCCAGCCGCCGTCGCGCGCGGGAGGCACACCCATGATGGCGCTGCTCCTTGAACCCTTCCAGTTTGCGTTTATGAACAACGCGCTGCTGATTTCATTCCTGGTGGCGGTACCCTGCGCGCTGCTGTCGGTTTTTCTGGTGCTCAAAGGCTGGGCGCTGATGGGCGACGCCATGAGTCATGCGGTATTTCCCGGCGTCGTGCTGGCGTGGATGATGGGTCTGCCGCTGGCGCTGGGCGCGTTCGTGGCCGGTCTGTTCTGCGCGGTCGCCACCGGATACCTGAAGGATAACAGCCGCATCAAGCAGGATACGGTCATGGGGATCGTCTTTTCCGGCATGTTTGGCGCGGGCCTGATCCTTTATATCGCCGTCAAGCCCGAGGTGCATCTCGACCACATTCTGTTCGGCGATATGCTGGGCATAAACGGCATGGACATTCTGCAAAGCGGCATCGTGGCGGGGCTGATCGCGCTGGTGATTGGCCTGAAGTGGCGGGACTTTCTGCTGTTCTGCTTTGACTATCAGCAGGCGCAGGCGAGCGGGCTGCGTACCCGCTGGCTGCACTACGGCCTGCTGTGCATGGTTTCGCTGACCATCGTGGCGACGCTGAAGGCGGTGGGGATTATTCTGTCGATTTCGCTGCTGATTGCCCCCGGCGCGGTGGCGGTGCTGATCACCCGACGCTTCCATACGGCCCTGCTGGTGGCGGTCGCCGTTTCAGCCCTCGTGTCGGTTAGCGGCGTCTATGTCTCGTTTTATCTCGACAGCGCGCCCGCGCCAACCATTGTGGTGCTGTTCGCGGCGGTGTTTATCGTGACGTTTGCGATCACCAGCGTGAAGGCCCGTCGGCAGGAGCGTGTGACAGCAGGGTGATCGCCTGCTCGCCGTGCTGCTGCCAGTGCAGGGTGAAGGCGGTGCCTTCCTGAAAGCCTGCCAGTTGACGGGCCAACGTCAGCGTAAGCGTCTTATCGTCGAGCAGGGTGACGCGGGCGCAGTCAAAACCCATATATGCCTGCACCTGCGGAAAGAGGGCCTTGAACAGGCTCTCTTTGGCGCTGAACGCCAGCGTCAGGGCGAGGGCGAACGGGTATCCCGCGCGGCAAAGCACGCGCTCTTCCTGCTCATCAAGAATGCCATCTTTGATTTCTCTGGCTTCATTTTCAGGCAGGATCGCTTCGCAGTCGATGCCGATAAGCGCTGGGTGTTGCGTGACGACGGCCATCGCCTGCGTGCCGCTGTGGGTGATGCTGCCGGAAACACCCTCCGGCCAGAGCGGTTCCCCGCTGGGGCCGATGGCGGGAATGGTGCGCTCGTTTAGCGCATGCATGGCGGCGATGCGGCCTGCCAGGTGGTCGGCCTTGCGTTTGCGTCCGGCGTCAGCGAGCTGTGCGTGGTGGGGGAGCCAGAGGAGATCGGCGTCGGTGAAGGTGGTGGGGTCGAAGGTGACGCGATGAAGGGTGTGGCCGGCGAGAGAAAATGTGCTGTGGGTTGTGTGCATGGTTTCCCCTCACCCTGACCCTCTCCACGTAAGGGAGAGGGAAGGATTGACTTCAGTGCCTTAAAAACGCGTATTCACGCTCATATACCAGGTGCGACCCGGTTCATTATACGTGTAGGCACCCGCACCGTACATATACGCGCCCGTCGTGGTATTACCTGTGGTCTGGGCATTACCCGCGCGCCACTGGCGCTTGTCGAAGACGTTATCCACGCCGCCGGTCAGGCTGACGTTTTTGGTCATGTCCCAGGTCGCGCTCAGGCCAACGATGCTGTACGGGCTGACTTCGTCTTTCTCAGACCCGGTGACCGGCTGACCTTTGTAGTTGTACTTCTTCGGCTGCTGCTTGCCGTACCAGGTGAAGGTCGACTGGAGCGATACGTCCTGATGCACCTGCCAGCTCAGGGTTGAGTTCAGCGTGTACTCCGGGATGATCGACAGACGGTCGCCGGTCTCCTTGTTCTTGCTCTGCAGCATCCAGGTGATGTTGTTGGTCCAGTTGATGGTGTCGCTGACCGGCACGTTCAGGGAGCCTTCCAGCCCTTCCACCACCGCCTTCGGCACGTTTTCCCACTGGTAGATGTCCGTCTGCACTTTACCGGACGAGGTGTGACCGATCGGCGCGTAGCCTGCTTCAATCTTGTTGCGGTAGTCGTTGCGGAACCAGGTCACGCCCGCCAGCCAGCCGTCGCGTTTCCACTCCAGACCGATCTCTTTGTTGATGCTGGTTTCGGCTTTCAGGTCGTCGTTACCCATCATGTAGCAGCCCACGCCGTCGGAACTGGCGTAGCAGCCCTGGCCTTTGCTGTACAGCAGATAGTTCGGGTTAGTCTGATACAGGCTCGGCGCTTTGTAGGCACGCGCGATCCCCATCTTCAGGGTGAAGTCGTCCCCCAGACCCTGCGACAGGTTGAGCGACGGGCTCCAGTTATTGCCCACGATAGTGTGATGATCGAAGCGCAGGGCAGGGGTCAGCATGGTGCTGTCGGTCAGCTCCATGTTGTTCTCGGCGAACAGGGAGAAGATCTCCGCTGACGTATACGGGCTGCGGTCGTCGCTCATGCCCGGAATGGTGCCGCCCTGTTGAGTCTGGGTAAAGGAAGTGGAGTCCTTCATGCGCTGCTGGTTCCACTCGGTGCCGAGCGTCAGGTTCTGGTTGACGAGGAAATCAATCGGCAGGTTGATTTCACTGTGCAGCATCACGTCGGCCAGATCGGTATCGGTGAATTTATTGCTGTTGAACAGGCCTTCCAGACCGCCCGCCAGCCCTTCGCCCAGGCGGGAGTTGCGGGTGTGTTCGTACTGCGCCCAGTTGCTGGTGGTGATGCCGTTATCCCAGCCGCCGTTCCAGGTCACCGCGAAGTTCTGACGATAAATACGGTTCGTCTCTTTGCCGTAGTTCTTCTTCACCAGCGCATTGTCGTTGTTGGTGTTCTGCGTGTCGCCCGCATAGAGGTTGTTCTGGCGGCTGTAGCCCGCCTCAAACTCCAGGGACTGCATGGGCGCGAAGTCCCAGCGCACCACGCCGTTGATGTCTTTGTTTTCCACGCCCTCACGGCCCGCGGGCAGGGTGTTGGCGTAGGCTCCCGTACGCTCAGACTGGTGGCCCTGGTTAATGTCCCACGCGTCGGGCTGGGTCTTATCCAGGTTACCGAACATGCGGAAGCTGAAGTCGCCGCCCAGCGGGCCGCTCAGGCTGAAGTTGGTGCGCTTGGTGGAACCTTCATCTTTATGTTCAGGCGCGTTCAGGTAGGTGTTCCAGGAGCCATGCCACTGGTCGTCGAATTTTTTGGTGATAATGTTCACCACGCCGCCTGCCGCACCGTTGCCGTAGCGCGCGGCTGCCGGACCGCGGATCACTTCAATACGTTCGATCATCTCTGGCGGCACCCAGCCGGTATCACCACGCGTATCGCGCTCGCCGCGCCAGCCCAGACGGATGGAGTTGCGGCTGGTGACCGGCTTGCCGTCGATCAGGATCAGGGTGTTTTCCGGACCCATGCCGCGAATGTCAATCTGACGGTTATTCCCGCGCTGGCCGCTGGTGGAGTTGCCGGTCAGGTTAACGCCCGGCATGGTGCGGATGATTTCCGCCACGTCGCGCGCGGGCGGGTTTTTGCGGATCTCGTCGGCGGTGATGGTCGACACGCCCGGCGCCTGCAAATTCTGCTCGGCGGCGGTGATCACCATGGTGTCTTCATGCTGCGCGGAGGCGGTGTTGTCGTCTGCCATGACGGGCAGCGCGACACCATAAATCCCTAAATTGACCAGCAAGGCCAGAGAGTGAATCTTCTTATTCATTGTACGTCCCGCTTTTATGGTTATTTAATGAGCGCGCTTCCCACAGCGCGGGCATTACGCTATTGCAAATGCAAATAGTTATCAATAATATTATCAATAAAATTTGCTCTGAAACAAAAAAGACTGTGAAACATGGGGTTATAAGGGTGACGGCGTTAACAACCGGAAGTGAAGCGTGGTGGCAGTCGAAAAATGGGCCGGAACGGCAACGTCAGAAGGCGAGCTATCGCGTCACCTTCTGGTGGCGGGATCCGGCAGGCACGCAGAAAACGTCAGCAGTTAAACGCGTCTGGCTCTACATTACCGGCGTGACCGATCACCATCAGAATGCCCGCCCCCAGTCTCTTGAACGCATCCCGGATACCGACGTCTGGCAGTGGCAGGGCGAGTTCAGCCCCGAGTGGCGCGGCAGCTACTGTTTTATCCCTTCTGAGAATGAAAACGATTTTGCCAGCGCAGTGTTTGAAGGCCAGCAGCCGGACCGGATGGCGCTGCGCGAAGGCTGGCGTAAGCTGCTGCCGCACGCGGTGTCCGACCCGCTGAATCCGCAGAGCTGGCGAGGCGGGCGCGGTCATGCCGTCTCGGCGCTGGAGATGCCGGACGCCCCGGAGCAGCCTGGCTGGAACCCTTCCGATACGCCATATAAAAAGCCTGTCTGCATCGAATGGAACAGCGCGCGGCTGCGCAGTCGTCGCCGCGTCTGGATTTTTACCACCGGGGACGACAGCCCCGAGCGCCCGCTGGCGGTATTGCTCGACGGCCAGTTCTGGGCCGAAAGCATGCCCGTCTGGCCTGCGCTGGCGTCGCTCACCCGCGACGGTAAACTGCCACCTGCGGTTTACGTGCTGATCGACGTGATTGATACCGAACACCGCAGCCGCGAGCTGCCGTGCAACCCTGATTTCTGGCTGGCGGTGCAGGAAGAACTCCTCCCGCAGGTGAAAAGCATTGCCCCGTTCAGCGACCGCGCCGACCGAACCGTGGTGGCGGGCCAGAGCTTCGGCGGACTCTCTTCGTTATACGCTGGCCTCAACTGGCCGCAGCGCTTTGGCTGCGTGCTGAGCCAGTCCGGCTCGTTCTGGTGGCCACACCGCGGCGGGCAGCAGGACGGGCTGCTGATCGGGCAGCTTAAAGCAGGCGAGAAAACCGCTCGCGGGCTGCGCATCGTCCTTGAGGCCGGGCGCAACGAGCCGCTTATCTTCCGCGCAAACCAGGCGATCCTCGCCGAACTACACACTCAGCAACCGGTTTTCTGGCGTCAGGTTGACGGCGGACACGATGCGCTTTGCTGGCGCGGTGGTCTGACGCAGGGGCTGATGACCCTCTGGCAGCCGCTTATTCACTAACGGAGTCTGTATGGAATTCAGCAATCCTTTCGATAATCCGCAGGGACAGTTCGCCATTTTGCAAAATGACCGGGGGCAGTACAGCCTGTGGCCGCTGCAGTGCGAGTTGCCCGCGGGCTGGCGCGTGGTCTGCGAACCGCAATCTCAGGAGGCGTGCCAGCAGTGGCTGGCGGAACACTGGCAGACGCTTGAGCCGTCATGTTTTGCGGGGGAGCGCGCATGAACCGTCTCCCTCTTGTCGCCGCCCAGCCGGGGATCTGGATGGCGGAGCAACTTTCCTCCCTGCCAAACGCCTGGACCGTCGCGCACTACACCGAGCTGAAAGGCGCTATCGATGCGCCATTGCTGGCAAAAGCGATTACGGAAGGCATGATGCAGGCCGATACCCTGCGGATGCGTTTTGCCGAAGATAACGGCGAGGTGTGGCAGTGGGTGGATGACACCGTCATTCTGCCGGAGCCGTCCATCGTTCGCGTTGATTCTCACGACGCCGCCGTGGCGCTGATGGAATCCGATCTCAATCAAAACCTGCGCGTTGACGGCGGTCAGCCGCTGGCGTTTCACCGGCTGATTCAGGTCGGTGAAAACCACTGGTACTGGTATCAGCGCTATCACCATCTGGTGGTGGATGGCTTCAGTTTTCCGGCCATTACCCGCCAGATCACCGCGATTTACGCCGCCTGGAAAAAGGGCGAACCCACGCCTGAATCCCCGTTTACGCCGTTTGCCGGGGTGGTGGAAGAGTATCAGCGCTATCGCGACAGCGAGGCGTATCAGCGCGACGGTGCTTTCTGGGCCGAACAGCGCAAACAATTGCCTTCTCCTGTCTCGCTCTCTTCCGCACCGCTGCCGGGACGCGCTGCCACTACCGACATCCTGCGCCTGAAAATTGCAATGGACGGTCGCGCCTTTAGCCAGCTTGCGCAGGCGGCAGGGCAGGCGCAGCGCACCGATCTGGCCCTTGCGCTGGTGGCGCTGTGGCTGGGCCGCCTGACGGGGCGGCTGGACTACGCCGCCGGGTTTATCTTTATGCGCCGCATGGGCTCCGCCGCGCTGACCGCGACCGGGCCGGTGCTCAACGTTCTGCCGCTGGCGGTCAATATTGACCCCCATGAAAGCCTGCCGATGCTGGCGCTGCGCCTGGCGAACCAGCTGAAAAAAATGCGCCGCCATCAGCGCTATGACGCCGAGCAGATCGTGCGCGACAGCGGGCGTGCCGCAGGCGATGAAGCGCTATTTGGCCCGGTGCTGAACGTTAAGGTGTTTGATTATCAGCTGGATATCGACGGCGTGGAGGCCATCACCCATACGCTGGCAACCGGCCCGGTGAACGATCTGGAGCTGGCGCTGTTCCCGGACGAACAGGGCGGGTTGAGCATTGAGATCCTCGCCAACACGCAGCGTTACGATGAAGCGACGCTCAAGCGCCACGCGGCGCGCCTGAACGCGATGCTGACGCAGTTTGCCGCTAATCCGGACCTGCGCTGTGGCGACGTGGAAACCGTTTCAGAGCAGGAATATCAGCAGCTGGCGCGCATCAACGATACCGGGCTGGCGCTGCCGTCCACCACGCTGGCGGATCTGGTGGCGGAGCAGGCATGCAAAACGCCGGATGCCCCCGCGCTGGCGGACGCGCATATTGAACTGAACTATCGCCAGATGCGTGAGCAGGTCGTCGCGCTGGCAAACCTGCTGCGCGAACGCGGCGTGAAGCCGGGCGACAGTGTGGCGGTGGCACTCCCGCGCTCGGTGTTCCTGACTTTAGCGCTGCACGGCATCGTCGAGGCCGGTGCCGCGTGGCTGCCGCTCGACACCGGCTACCCTGACGACCGTCTGCGGATGATGCTGGAAGATGCTAAACCTTCGTTGCTCATTACCACCGACGAACAGCGTTCGCGCTTTAGCGATCTGCCCATAACCGCGTTTAGTTACAACACACTGTTACCGGCTGCGAATGCGGAACCACTGCGGCTGGCGAAGCCGGAGCAGACCGCGTACATCATCTTCACCTCCGGTTCGACGGGACGTCCGAAAGGGGTCATGGTCGGGCATACTGCCATCGTTAACCGCCTGAAGTGGATGCAGGATCATTATCCACTGGCGGCGCATGACGTAGTGGCGCAGAAAACGCCGTGCAGCTTTGACGTGTCGGTGTGGGAGTTCTGGTGGCCGTTTATCGCCGGGGCGAAGCTGGTGATGGCCGAGCCGGACGCGCACCGCGATCCGCAGGCGATGCAGAGCTTCTTCGCACGCTACGGCGTGACCACCACCCACTTCGTGCCGTCGATGCTGGCGGCCTTTGTCGCCTCGCTGACGCCGGAAAACGTGGCGTGCTGCAAAACGCTTAAGCAAGTGTTCTGCAGCGGCGAAGCGCTGCCGGCTGAACTGTGCCGCGAGTGGGAACAGCTTACCCGTGCGCCGCTGCACAATCTCTATGGCCCAACGGAAGCGGCGGTGGACGTCAGCTGGTATCCGGCGTTTGGCCCGGAGCTGACGGCGGTGGAAGGCAACAGCGTGCCGATTGGCTTCCCGGTGTGGAACACGGGGCTGCGCATCCTTGACGCGATGATGCGCCCGGTGCCGTTTGGCGTGGCGGGGGATCTGTACCTCACCGGCATCCAGCTGGCGCAGGGATATCTGGGCCGTCCGGATCTCACCGCCAGCCGCTTTATCGCCGACCCGTTTGCCCCCGGCGAACGCATGTATCGCACCGGCGACGTAGCCCGGTGGCTGGACAACGGCGCGGTGGAGTATCTGGGACGCAGCGATGACCAACTGAAAATTCGCGGCCAGCGCATTGAGCTGGGCGAAATCGACAGGGCGATGCTGTCGCTGCCGGACGTGGCCCAGGCCGTGGCGCATGCCTGCGTGTTCAACCAGGCGGCGGCAACGGGCGGCGATGCCCGCCAGCTGGTGGGATACGTGGTCTCTGAATCCGGCTTACCGCTGAACCGCGACGCGCTGCTGGAATCGCTCAAAGCGCAGCTGCCGCCGCATATGGTGCCGGTGGTGCTGCTGCAAATCAGCGCGCTGCCGCTCAGCGCCAACGGCAAGCTCGACCGCAAGGCGCTGCCGCTGCCGGAGCTGACCAGTAAAACCTCCGGCCGCGCACCGGGGACGGAAACCGAAGTCGCCGTGGCGCAGGCGTTTGCCGCGCTTCTGGGCTGCGAGGTGAACAATATCGAAGCCGACTTCTTTGCCCTCGGCGGACACTCGCTGCTGGCAATGCGTCTGGCGGCACAGCTCAGCCGGGCCTTCGCCCGCAGGGTCACGCCGGGGCAGATTATGGTTGCCTCGACGGTGAGCAAGCTCAGCGCGCTGCTGGACTCGCAACTGAGCGACGAGCAGGCGCAGCGTCTGGGGTATGAAACCCTCCTGCCGCTGCGCGAAAGCAGCGGGCCGACGCTGTTCTGCTTCCATCCGGCGTCCGGCTTTGCCTGGCAGTTCAGCGTGCTGGCGCGCTACCTCAGCCCGCGCTGGTCGATTACCGGCATTCAGTCGCCGCGTCCGGACGGCCCGATGCAGCAGTGCGCGGATCTGGATGGGGTGATCGAGCATCACCTTGCAACGCTGCGCGCGCAGCAGCCGCAGGGGCCGTATTATCTGTTCGGTTATTCCCTCGG
Source organism: Enterobacter chuandaensis (assembly GCF_003594915.1). Taxonomy (GTDB): domain Bacteria; phylum Pseudomonadota; class Gammaproteobacteria; order Enterobacterales; family Enterobacteriaceae; genus Enterobacter; species Enterobacter chuandaensis. The sequence goes on along the minus strand of NZ_QZCS01000002.1, from coordinate 202,957 downwards.
CGGCACGCTGGCGCAGGGTATTGCGGCGCGTCTGCGCGAGCAGGGTGAAGCGGTGGCGTTCCTCGGCCTGCTGGATACCTGGCCGCCGGAAACCCAGAACTGGTCGGAGAAAGAGGCCAACGGCCTCGACCCGGAGGTGCTGGCGGAGATCGCGCGCGAGCGCGAGGCGTTTATCGCCGCCCAGCAGGGGCAGGGCTCCAGCGAGCTGTTTAACGCTATCGAAGGCAACTACGCCGACGCGGTGCGGCTGCTCACCACGGCACACAGCGCGCGGTTTGACGGTAAAGCGACGCTGTTTGTCGCCGAGCGAACGCGAACCCTGGATCCGCAGGCCGCGTGGGCGCCGTGGGTGGATGAGCTGGAGGTGTACAGCCAGGACTGCGCCCACGTGGATATTATTTCACCGCAGGTGTTTGAAAAGATTGGGCCGGTACTGAAGGAAATTTTTGGATAGTGCAAATGCCCGGTGGCGCTGCGCTTACCGGGCCTACGGGAGCGAAATGTAGGCCGGGTAAGGCGTAGCCGCCACCCGGCAATTACTGCCGACCCAACGGCACCACCAGCGGCGTGCCCGCCACCGGATCGTCAATAATCATGCTGCGCATGCCGTAGATCCGCGCGATCAGCTCCGGCGTCACAATCTCCTTCGGCGCGCCCTGCGCCACAATCTCGCCGTCTCGCAAGGCAATCAGATGCGTGGCGTAGCGGCACGCCTGGTTTAAATCGTGCAGCACCGCCGCCAGGGTGTAACCCTGCGTGCGGTTCAGCTCGCCCAGCAGCTCCAGCAGATCGATCTGATGGCTGATATCGAGCCAGGTCGTCGGCTCGTCCAGCAGCATAATCGAGGTTTCCTGCGCCAGCACCATCGCGATCCACGCCCGCTGGCGCTGTCCGCCGGAGAGAGTATCCACGCTTTGCTGCGCGAGATCCGTAATCCCGGTCGCCTGCATCGCGCGGTTCACCGCTTCGTCGTCCTCTTTGCGCCAGCGGGTAAACAGCGGCTGGTGCGGGTAGCGTCCGCGCGAGACCAGCTCCTGCACCGTGATATCTCCCGGCGTGGTGGCATTCTGCGCGAGCAGACCGATGCGCCTGGCCACCTCTTTGCTGGCGAAGCGCTGGATCTGCTCCCCGTCGAGGAATACGCTGCCCTCAGTTGGCGTCATCAGGCGGCTCAGCGTGCGCAGCAGTGTCGATTTACCGCAGCCGTTCGGCCCGATAATCGCCGTGAAGTGGCCGTCCGGAATGGCAACGGATAGGTCACGGGCAATGATTTTTTTGCCGTAGCTGAGGGTCAAGTTTTCGCCGTGCAAGCGGGTGGTTGAATCTGTCATTTCTTGCGTGACTCCTGAACGAGCAAGACGATGAGGTAAATCCCGCCAAGGCTGACGGTTACCACGCCCACCGGCAGTTGATAAGGCATAAACAGTTGCTGGGCGCAGAGATCGGCGGCCAGCAGCAGCAGCGCGCCGCACAGTGCCGCCTGAGTTAATCCCCAGCGCTCCGTCCCGCTAAGACGCCGCGCGATGTGCGGGGCCACGAGGGCGATAAACGAGATCGGCCCGGCGATGGCGGTAGAGGCGGCGGTCAGCAGTACCGCGACCAGCATCAGCATCAGGCGCGAGCGCTCGACGCCCACGCCCAGCGCGCAGGCGCTGTCATCGCCCATCTCCAGCAGGCGCATACGCCGCACCAGCAGCAGCGCGCCAATAAACATCAGCACAATCAGCGGCGCGGCGGGCCAGGTTTTGCCCCACGTCAGGCCGTTGAGAGAGCCTGCATACCACAGTCCGGCGGAGAGCGCGGTTTCCAGCGAGGCCTGCAGCAAAAGCCAGGTGTTAAAGGCCATCAGCATGGCGCGGATGCCAATCCCGATGATGATCAGGCGGAAGGTGTCGATGCCGTTGCGCCAGGCCAGGGCCCAGATAAGCAGGGAGGTGAGAATGCCGCCCGCCATCGCCGTAAAGGTGATAGCCGTCAGGTGCTGGCCGAACAAGACCATCGCCACCAGCACGCCGCTCCAGGCCCCGGTGTTGAGGCCCATCACATCCGGGCTGCCGAGCGGGTTGCGCATCAGCGACTGAAATATCGCGCCGCTCACGCCGAGCGCCGCGCCCACCAGAATCGCCATCGCCACGCGCGGCAGTCGCCACTCCGTCACCACCATAGTGATGTTGCGTGGCGCGCTGCCGAGCAGGGCGTTAAAGACCTGAGTGAAATCGAGCGTCACCGCGCCGCTGCGCAGGCTCCAGACTGCCAGCAGCAGAATGGCGAAAAGCAGCAGCGAGACGCTGGTGAGTAAACGACGGGACGGAGCCATCATGCGCCACCTCCTCGTCTGCGTCGTACCAGGAAGATTAGCACCGGTGCGCCGATAAAGGCGCTGACCACCGAGACGCGCAGCTCGCCGGGCACCAGCAGGCGGCTCAGCACGTCGGCAAACAGCAGCAGGGCAGGGGTGGCCAGCAGCGTCACCGGCAGCGACCAGCGGTGATCCGCCCCCACCAGCCAGCGCGCCATGTGCGGCATCATCAGGCCAATAAAGGCGATCGGGCCAACCACGGCGGTCGCGCTGCCGCAGAGTACGGTGATAGCGAGCAGACCAATCAACTGCGTGCGCGCCACGCGGTTGCCGAGGGCGGTCGCGGTGTCGCTGCCGAGGCTCAGGCTGTTGAGCGCCCGGCTTAAAAACAGCGCCACGGCGGCAGCGAGAATCACCGGGATCGCCACCACTTTTAGGGTTTCAAGGGTGCGGATATCCAGCGAACCGGCCTGCCAGAAGCGCAGCTGGTCGTAAACGTCCGGGTTCAGCAGGGCGATGCCGTTGGACAAGCCCTCCAGCACCGCCGCGAGCGCGACGCCCGCCAGCGTCAGGCGGACCGGACTTAGCTGGCCGCCGCCCTGGCTGCCGGTAAACGCCACCACCAGCGAGGCGGCCAGCGCGCCGCAGAACGCCATCGCCAGCTGTTCGGAGGGCGACGTCAACCCGAACAGCGCTGCGCCGAGCACAATGGCAAAGCTGGCGCCGGAGTTAACGCCGAGAATGCCGGGGTCCGCCAGCGGATTGCGGGTGAGGGTTTGCATCAGGGCTCCGGCAAGGCCAAGTGCGCCACCGGCCAGCAGTCCGGCAAGGGTGCGGGGCAGGCGGGCGTCGAGCACGATGACGCAGTCCGCGCTCTGACAGGTACCGGAGAGCGCATCAACAATAACGGACGCGGGCAGCGGCTTTGCGCCGACCAGCAGGCTGAGTGCAATCGCAAGGCTCAAAAGCAGCAATAAAGCGGGCACGGCAACGGCGCGCACCGCAGAAGAGGAAAACGACATAGCAACATCCATGATTTGATAATGATAGTGATTATCGTTATCTATCTTATTTGGCTATGTTAGCATGTGCGCCCATGGAATGGGTAGAAATAGACTCAAGGCTTTGTCATGAATCAAAAATCCTGGCTGCTCAACCTCAGCCTGTTGAAAACGCACCCGGCGTATCGCGCCGTGTTTATCGCTCGCTTTATCTCCATTTTGTCCCTCGGCCTGCTCGGCGTGGCCGTGCCGGTACAGATCCAGACCATGACGCACTCCAGCTGGCTGGTCGGGTTATCCGTCACCTTAACCGGCGGGGCGATGTTTATCGGCCTGATGGTCGGCGGCGTGCTGGCGGACCGCTACGAACGTAAGACGCTGATCCTGCTGGCGCGCGGCACCTGCGGCGTGGGCTTTATCGGGCTGTGTCTGAACGCCTTGCTGCCGGAGCCGTCGCTGATTGCCATTTACGCGCTTGGCCTGTGGGACGGTTTCTTCGCCTCGCTGGGCGTGACGGCGCTGCTGGCGGCGACGCCTGCGCTGGTCGGGCGCGAGAACCTGATGCAGGCGGGGGCGATCACCATGCTCACCGTGCGCCTCGGGTCGGTGATTTCGCCGATGGTGGGCGGGCTGCTTCTGGCGACCGGCAACGTGGCGTGGAACTACGGGCTGGCGGCGGCGGGGACGTTTATCACCACCCTGACGCTGCTGCGCCTGCCGCTCCTGCCGCCTCCGCCGCAGCCGCGCGAGCATCCGCTGAAATCGCTGATGGCCGCGATTCGTTTCCTGTTCAGCAACCCGCTGATTGGCGGCATTGCGCTGCTCGGCGGCCTGCTGACCATGGCGAGCGCCGTGCGCGTGCTCTACCCGGCGCTGGCGGGCGAGTGGCAGATGAGCGCCTCGGAGATTGGCGTGCTGTACGCGGCCATTCCGCTCGGCGCGGCGTGCGGGGCGCTGACCAGCGGCAACCTGGCGCAGAGCGCGCGCCCGGGGCTGATTATGCTGCTAGCCACGCTGGCCTCGTTTATCGCCATCGGCTTCTTCAGCCTGATGCCGGTGTGGGCGCTGGGCGTGTTGTGCCTGGTGATTTTCGGCTGGCTGAGCGCCATCAGCTCGCTTTTGCAGTACACGCTGATCCAGACCCAGACGCCGGAAGGGATGCTTGGTCGCATTAATGGTCTGTGGACCGCGCAGAACGTGACGGGCGATGCGATCGGCGCGGCGATCCTCGGCGGGCTGGGGGCGATAATGACCCCGGTGGCGTCGGCGAGCAGCAGCGGGTTTGTGTTAGCCGTTGTTGGCGTAATTTTATTGGCGGTTTTGGTGGAGTTGCGTCGGTTCAGGCAGAACCTGTAGGTCGGGTAAGGCGTAGCCGCCACCCGACAAAACGCCCGGTGGCGCTGCGCTTACCGGGCCTACGGTAAACGTGCCTCTTATTTAAAAATTGAATTCAAACGCTGCAACACCAACATCGCGCTGTAATAATCCAGGCGGAACGTCTCCGTTCCCAGCGCCCAGACGCGTTTGTTCTTCACCGACGGCAGATGTGCCAGCAGCGGGTTGGCGTAAATCGCATCCACGTCTTTCTGGTCGCCCGCAAACACAAACAGTCCTTCACCGTTCAGCCCCGTCGCCAGGTTTTCCCCGCCCAGCTGAATAATGTCGTGGCGCTTGCCCTGGCTTTGCGAGGTGTGCAGCCCGGCGGGCAGGTCCGCCAGCGTAAAGCCCAGCTGGTGCAACAGCTTGCCCTGCGCGGATTCCGCAGTCCACAGATTGGCGCTGTGCGCGGCAGCGGTGTAGACGATGGCGTTCACCGGCTGCGGCGGCAGCTTCATCTGCTGTTTCACCTGCGCGAGCTGTTTATCGAAGGCTGCGATGCGTTCAGCGGCCTGTTTTTCGTGCCCGGTGAGAGTACCGAGCTGCGTCAGCAGTTCCTGCCAGCTCTTGTCGTCGTAGTTAATGATAAGCGTCGGAGCGATGGCGGAGAGCTGGTCGTACAGCGCCAGCGCGGAATCCCCACCGGTGGCGCTGATCAAAATCAGGTCCGGCATTTGCGCGGCGACCGCTTCGGCGCTCGGCTCGCCGATGTACAGCCGCGCAACCTTGCGCTGTTTTGCAATATCACCCCACTGTCGCAGAAAACCCTGCGCATCCGCCACGCGGTTGTTGGGCGTGGTTGCGCCGCTGGCAATGACCGGCGCGTCAATCGCCAGCAGGGAGCCGGTTAAGGTCACGCTGGTGGAGACAATGCGCGTCGGTTTGCTCTCAAGCGTATGCACGCCGCGGCTGTCGGTGACCTCACGCGGCCAGTCGGCGGCGACGGCTGAGGTTAGTCCTAAAACAAAAAGTCCTGTTAAAAGAAGGGCATTGCGGCAAACGGCAGGGAGTTTCACTAAGCAGCATCCTGTTTTTGTTGAAGATAATGCTTCTCATTTTCATGGTTGCAGGGAAGGGATGCAAGCGTTTGTCACACAAGTTATTGCCGGACGGTTGACAGCGGGGCGCTGTAGGATTAGGTTAGCCGACGAAAATATAAATGATAATCATTATTGCTTCTTTTATCATTTTGAGGAGGATGATATGGACACGTCCCTGGCTGAGGAAGTTCAGCACACCGCGACCACGCTGCAATCAGACAGCTTTTTCTTTATGTCGCCTTACCGCAGTTTTACCACCTCAGGCTGTTTTGCCCGCTTCGCTGAACCTGCCGTTGGCGGCGACGATCCGGCGGGGCAGTTCCAGCAGAAATTAGCCCAGGCTTTCCGGGATGCGAAAGCCAGCGGCATCGCCCATCCCGTCATGGTCGGGGCCATCCCGTTCGATACCCGCAAGCCGTCGTCGCTGTTTATTCCGCAACGCTGTGAGACGTTTTCCCGTCCCGCGCGTCAGCAGTCCGCACGCTATTTTTCCGGCTCGCAGGCGCTGAAGGTTGAACAACGCACCGAGATCCCGCCGCAGCCCGTGTTCGAAGAGATGGTCGCTCGCGCCGCATCGCTCACCGCCACGCCGCAGGTGAACAAGGTGGTGCTGTCGCGCCTGATTGATATCGCGACCGACAAAAACATGGACAGCGGCGCGCTGATGGAGCGTCTGATCGCCCAGAACCCGGCGAGCTTTAACTTCCACGTGCCGCTGGAGGACGGCGGCGTGCTGCTCGGCGCCAGCCCGGAACTGCTGCTGCGCAAAGAGGGCAGGCACTTTAGCTCGCTGCCGCTGGCAGGCTCCGCGCGCCGTCAGCCGGACGACGTATTAGATCGCGAAGCGGGCAACAAGCTGCTGGCCTCCGAAAAGGACCGCCACGAGCACGACCTGGTAACCCAGGCGATGAAGGCCATTCTGGCGCCGCGCAGCCATCACCTGAGCATGCCGTCTTCGCCGCAGCTCATCACCACGCCGACGCTGTGGCACCTGGCGACGCCGGTTGAAGGTGACGCGCGCGAAAACGAAAACGCTCTGACGCTGGCCTGCCTGCTGCACCCGACGCCAGCCCTGAGCGGCTTCCCGCATCAGGCGGCGAAAGAGCTGATTGCCGAGCTGGAGCCGTTCGACCGCGAGCTGTTCGGCGGCATCGTCGGCTGGTGCGACAGCGAAGGCAACGGCGAGTGGGTGGTGACCATCCGCTGCGCGCGTCTTCGCGAAAATACCGTTCGCCTGTTTGCCGGTGCGGGCATTGTGCCTGCCTCCTCGCCGGTGGGCGAGTGGCGCGAAACAGGCGTGAAGCTCTCCACCATGCTCAACGTGTTTGGCCTGCATTAAGGAACGCTCATGACTATTCCCTTTACCCGCTGGCCCGAGGAATTTGCCCGCCGCTACCGTGAGAAAGGCTACTGGCAGGATCGGCCCCTGGCCCACATTCTGACGGATCGTGCGGACAGCGATACGGTGGCGATTATCGACGGCGAGCGGCACATCACCTACCGCGCGTTTCATCAGGCGGTGAATAACCTCGCGTCCGCCCTCCAGGCGCAGGGGCTGCACCGCGGCGAGACCGCGCTGGTGCAGCTCGGCAACGTGGCCGAGTTTTACATCACCTTCTTCGCGCTGCTGCAAATCGGCGTCGCGCCGGTGAATGCGCTCTTTAGCCATCAGCGCAGCGAGCTGAACGCCTACGCGGAGCAGATCAAACCCGCCGTGCTGATTGCCGATCGCGACCACGCGCTGTTTGCGAGCGATGATTTTCTTAATACCTTCGTGGATGCGCACCGCTCGGTACGCGTCGTGCTGCTGCGCGGCGATAAGGGTGAACACGCCCTGGAAACGGCGCTTGCCCGCCCGGCGGACAATTTCATCCCGAACCCGACGCCCGCCGACGAGGTGGCCTTCTTCCAGCTCTCCGGCGGCAGTACCGGCACGCCGAAGCTGATCCCGCGCACGCACAACGACTACGACTACAGCATTCGCCGCAGCAACGAAATCTGCGGCATCACTGCGCACACCCGCTACCTGAACGCGCTTCCCGCGGCGCACAACTACGCCATGAGTTCGCCAGGATCGTTGGGCGTTTTCACGGCGGGCGGCTGCGTGGTGCTGGCGAACGATCCGAGCGCCACGCTCTGCTTCCCGCTGATTGAGCAGCATCAGATCAACGTCACCTCGCTGGTCCCTCCGGCGGTGAGCCTCTGGCTACAGGCGATTGCGGACGGCGCGGGCAACGCGCAGCTTAATTCTCTCAGGCTGCTCCAGGTGGGCGGCGCGCGCCTCTCCGCCACGCTCGCGGCGCGTATTCCGGCGGAAATCGGCTGTCAGCTTCAGCAGGTCTTCGGCATGGCGGAAGGGCTGGTGAACTACACCGCGCTCGACGACGCGCCGGAGCGCATCATCAACACTCAGGGCCGCCCGATGTGTCCTGATGACGAGGTGTGGGTGGCGGACGAGCACGGCAACCCGCTGCCGCGCGGGGAAGTCGGGCGTCTGATGACGCGCGGGCCGTATACCTTCCGCGGCTATTTCAACAGCCCGGAACACAACGCCAGCGCCTTCGATGCCAACGGTTTTTACTGCTCCGGCGATCTGATCGCCATCGACGAGCAGGGCTACATCACCGTGCAGGGGCGCGAGAAGGATCAGATCAACCGCGGCGGGGAGAAGATCGCCGCCGAAGAGATCGAAAACCTGCTGCTGCGCCACGAGGCGGTGATCCACGCCGCGCTGGTGAGCATGGAGGACAGCCTGCTGGGCGAAAAAAGCTGCGCGTATCTGGTGGTGAAACAGCCCCTGCGCGCGGTCGAGGTGCGCCGCTTCCTGCGCGAGCAGGGCGTTGCCGAATTCAAGCTGCCGGACCGCGTGGAGAGCGTGGATGCGCTCCCGTTAACGCCGGTCGGCAAAGTCGATAAGAAACAGTTGCGCCTGTGGCTTGCTGAACGCGCCCGGGGCTGAGGAACAGAGTATGGCCATTCCAAAATTAACCGCTTACGCGCTGCCGACCGCCGCAGAATTGCCGACCAACAAGGTGAACTGGGCGTTTGAGCCGGAGCGCGCCGCGCTGTTGATCCACGATATGCAGGAGTATTTCCTGAACTTCTGGGGCGAAAATAGCGACATGATGCAGCAGGTGGTGGCGAACATCGCCAGACTGCGTGATTACTGCAAAGCGCACAATATCCCCGTGTACTACACCGCGCAGCCGAAAGAGCAGAGCGATGAAGACCGCGCCCTGCTTAACGATATGTGGGGGCCGGGCCTGACCCGTTCGCCGGAGCAGCAGCGCATCGTGGCTGAACTGACGCCGGACGAAGCGGACACCGTGCTGGTGAAGTGGCGCTACAGCGCGTTCCACCGCTCGCCGCTGGAGCAGATGCTGAAAGAGACCGGCCGCAACCAGCTGCTGATTACCGGCGTGTACGCGCACATCGGCTGCATGACCACCGCCACCGATGCCTTTATGCGCGACATTAAACCGTTCTTTATTGCCGACGCGCTGGCGGATTTCACCCGCGACGAGCACCTGATGTCGCTCAACTACGTGGCCGGACGCTCGGGTCGCGTGGTGATGACCGACGAATTGCTGCCGTCCGTTCCGGCGACCAAAGCCGCGCTGCGCGAGCTTGTTTTGCCGCTGCTGGACGAGTCCGACGAGCCGATGGATGACGAAAACCTGATCGACTACGGCCTGGACTCGGTGCGCATGATGGCGCTGGCCGCCCGCTGGCGCAAAGTGCACGGCGATATCGACTTCGTGATGCTGGCAAAAAATCCAACAATCGACGCCTGGTGGACGCTGCTCTCCCGCGAGGTGAAGTGATGGGGTTTGATTTTACTGGCAAAACCGTCTGGGTAACGGGTGCGGGGAAGGGGATTGGCTATGCGAGCGCGCTGGCGTTTGTAGAAGCGGGCGCGCAGGTGACCGGGTTCGATCTGGCCTTTCCTCAGAATGATTACCCGTTTACCACCGAGACGCTGGACGTGGCGGATGCCGCGCAGGTGGGCGAGGTCTGCGGGCGCGCGCTGGCGTCGCTTGAACGCCTTGACGTGCTGGTTAACGCGGCGGGCATTCTGCGCATGGGGGCGACGGACGAGCTCTCGCTGGAGGACTGGCAGCAGACCTTCGCGGTTAACGTCGGCGGCGCGTTTAACCTCTTCCAGCAGACGATGGGCCAGTTCCGCCGTCAGCAGGGCGGGGCGATCGTCACCGTGGCGTCCGACGCGGCGCACACGCCGCGCATCGGCATGAGCGCCTATGGCGCATCGAAGGCGGCGCTGAAAAGCCTGGCGCTGACCGTCGGGCTGGAGCTTGCGGGCAGCGGCGTGCGCTGTAACCTGGTTTCGCCCGGTTCAACGGACACCGACATGCAGCGCACCCTGTGGAAAAGTGACGACGCAGAACAGCAGCGCATTCGCGGCTTTGGCGAGCAGTTTAAGCTCGGTATTCCGCTCGGCAAAATTGCCCGTCCGCAGGAGATTGCCAGCACGGTTCTGTTTCTTGCATCCGATTCTGCCAGCCATATTACCCTGCAGGATATCGTGGTGGACGGCGGCTCCACGCTGGGGGCGTGATGATCTGGAAACGTCATTTATCGCTTGAAGAACTGAACGCCACCAGCGTGAACACTCTGGTGGCGCACCTGAGCATTGCTTATACCCGCCTTGGGGACGACACGCTGGAAGCCGAAATGCCGGTGGATGCCCGTACCCATCAGCCGTTTGGCCTGCTGCATGGCGGCGCCTCGGCGGCGCTGGCGGAGACGCTGGGGTCGATGGCCGGTTTTCTGATGACCCGCGACGGGCAGAGCGTGGTGGGGACGGAGCTGAACGCCACGCACCATCGCGCGGTCTCTCACGGTAAGGTGCGCGGCGTGTGTCAGCCGCTGCATCTGGGGCGTTCGAGCCAGAGCTGGGAGATCGTGGTATTCGACGAGCAGGGGCGGCGGTGCTGTACGTGTCGGTTGAGTACGATGGTGTTGGGCTAAGCCATTCAGCTGAAAGTGATCGGCTTAACACTGTGGTGTAAATCTCTGGTTTGACCACGCATTATTGCGTTTCAAAGTTGTTAAATTTTATCCGTTGTTCTAGAAACAAAATGTAACATCTCACTGTTTCACAACAACGGACAACAACTATGAACAACTCAGGGAAATACCTTATGTGGGCAGGGCTCTCCGTTGTGGGAGCCTTTGCCCTGGGCTATATCGCCCTCAACCGGGGGGAACAGATCAATGCGCTCTGGATCGTGGTCGCCTCCGTCTGCATTTATCTGATCGCGTACCGTTTTTATGGCCGCTATATCGCGAAGAACGTACTGGGCGTTGACGCAACGCGCATGACGCCTGCCGTTCGCCACAACGATGGCCTGGACTACGTGCCGACCGACAAAAAAGTGCTGTTCGGTCACCATTTTGCGGCGATTGCCGGGGCGGGCCCGCTGGTGGGGCCGGTGCTGGCGGCGCAGATGGGCTACCTGCCGGGGATGATCTGGATCCTCGCGGGCGTGGTGCTGGCGGGTGCGGTGCAGGACTTTATGGTGCTGTTTGTCTCCACCCGCCGTGACGGCCGTTCTCTGGGCGAGCTGGTGAAAGAGGAGATGGGGGCAACCGCCGGGGTGATTGCGCTGGTGGCGACCTTTATGATCATGGTGATTATCCTCGCGGTGCTGGCGATGATCGTGGTGAAAGCGTTGACCCACAGCCCGTGGGGGACATATACCGTCGCCTTCACCATTCCGTTGGCGCTGTTTATGGGGATCTACATACGCTACCTGCGCCCGGGCCGCATTGGTGAAGTGTCCGTGATTGGCCTGGTGTTCCTGGTGTTCGCGATTATCTCCGGCGGCTGGGTGGCGGAAAGCCCAACGTGGGCGCCGTTCTTCGACTTTACCGGCGTACAGCTGACCTGGATGCTGGTGGGCTACGGCTTCGTGGCGGCGGTGCTGCCGGTGTGGCTGCTGCTGGCCCCGCGTGACTACCTCTCTACCTTCCTGAAAATCGGTACCATCGTCGGGCTGGCCATCGGCATTCTGATTATGCGTCCAACCCTGACCATGCCTGCGCTGACCAAGTTTATTGACGGCACCGGCCCGGTCTGGACTGGCAACCTGTTCCCGTTCCTGTTTATCACCATCGCCTGCGGGGCAGTGTCCGGCTTCCACGCGCTGATTGCCTCCGGCACCACGCCGAAGATGCTGGCGAATGAAAATCAGGCCTGCCTGATCGGCTACGGCGGCATGCTGATGGAGTCTTTCGTCGCCATCATGGCGCTGGTCTCGGCCTGTATTATCGACCCGGGCGTCTACTTCGCGATGAACAGCCCGATGGCGGTACTGGCCCCGGCGGGCACCGCTGACGTGGTGGCATCCGCCGCGCAGGTGGTGAGCGGCTGGGGCTTTGCCATTACTCCGGAAACGCTGACGCATATCGCTAATGAGGTGGGCGAGCAGTCGATCATCTCCCGCGCGGGCGGGGCGCCTACGCTTGCGGTGGGCATGGCCTACATCCTTCACGGCGCGCTGGGCGGGCTGATGGACGTGTCGTTCTGGTATCACTTCGCGATCCTGTTCGAGGCGCTGTTTATCCTGACGGCGGTGGATGCGGGAACCCGTGCGGCGCGCTTTATGCTGCAGGATCTGCTGGGGGTAATCTCCCCGAACCTGAAGCGTACCGACTCGCTCCCGGCTAACCTGCTGGCGACGGCGCTGTGCGTGCTGGCGTGGGGCTATTTCCTGCATCAGGGCGTGGTCGATCCGCTTGGCGGGATTAACACCCTGTGGCCGCTGTTCGGTATCGCCAACCAGATGCTGGCGGGCATGGCGCTGATGCTCTGTGCGGTGGTGCTGTTCAAGATGAAGCGCCAGCGTTACGCGTGGGTGGCGCTGGTGCCAACCGCGTGGCTGCTAATCTGTACCCTGACGGCGGGCTGGCAGAAAGCCTTCAGCCCGGACAACAAGGTGGGCTTCCTGGCGATCGCCAACAAGTTCCAGGCGATGATCGACAGCGGCAAGATCCCGGCTCAGTACACCGAGTCGCAGCTGTCGCAGCTGGTGTTTAACAACCGTCTGGACGCCGGGCTGACCATCTTCTTTATGGTGGTGGTTGTGGTGCTGGCGTTGTATTCTCTCAAGACCGCGCTGGCTGCGCTGAAAGTCGACAAGCCAACGGCGAAAGAGACACCGTATGAGCCGATGCCTGAAAACCTGGAAGAGATTGTGACCCAGGCGAAAGGGGCGCATTAACCCGTGTGCCGGGTGGCGGCTTCGCCTTACCCGGCCTACATTTCCTGTGAGATCAGAACTATGTTCGACACCCTTTCCAAAGCAGGTAAATACCTGGGCCAGGCCGCTAAAATGATGATCGGCGTGCCGGATTACGATAACTACGTCGAGCATATGCGCGTCAACCATCCGGACCAGACGCCCATGACCTACGAAGAATTTTTCCGCGACCGCCAGGACGCCCGCTACGGCGGCAAGGGCGGGGCGAAGTGCTGTTAACCCTCTTTTGGTAAATAGAGGCTGATCTGCTCCTGCTTACAGCCGTAGATCGCCGCGAGCTTTTCGCGGGTGCGCTTTTGCGGTCGGGAGTCCAGCGCTTCCAGCTGTGACACGGCGGACTGGCTGATGCCAAGTTTCTCCGCCACCTCCTGCTGGGATAGCCCGCGCAGGATACGCCACGCGGCCTGCAGGCTGACATTCTCGTTATGCATGATGTCGCATACTTCACCCGGTAAACCTACGTTATCGTAGATGTCTGATTCGTAAGGGATGTCTTCCCAGTCGTTTTCATCATCGTCATCGTACTCAAGCATGGCTAAACGCATGCGAAAATATTCATCGTAGGGAATGACAACATACTGTTTTTTGCCTTCTTCATCCTTGATGAACTGAATAGTCATATTCCGTATGCTCCTCATGAAGGTAGGTGGTGGTTGTCCGGCGTTTTACCGCCACTACGTAGCAGGTGTCACCCGGCGGGTCTCCGAAGGTGTAAATGACCCTGTAATCACCTAATCGCAGCCTGTAGTGGTTTTCGGGAGAAGATAATTTCTTGATATCCGCGACAGGTGATGTTTTATCATCCATCTTCTCCAGCCTGAATTTAATGCGGTTCTGATATCGCGTATCGATTTTAGAAAATTGCTTCTCTGCTGTTTTTGACCAGACGATCTTCATCCGTACCTCCACTGTACGCCCACACAAAATATAAGGAAATAATAAGACTATTAGATAAATTCCGAATTTCTTATGGGGTACTGTAGAGCGGAGAAAAAACGCAGGTAAGAGGCAAAACGCAAACCGTCGAGGCTGCTCGGAAAGGCCTCTGCCGGGCGACAGAGGCTTGTAGAAATTTGCGATCAGGCGTTCAAACCGCCGTCCACGTCCAGACCGGTACCGGAGATCTGACCGGCAGCCGGGCTGGCAAGAAAGGTAACCGCTGCCGCGACGTCTTCCGGCTGGCCGTAATGGCCCAGGGCAATAAGCTGACGCTGAGAGTCAGCCTGTTCCCCGTCCTCCGGGTTCATATCGCTGTTGGTCGGTCCGGGGTGCACCAGGTTAACGGTAATACCGCGTGGTCCCAGGTCGCGCGCCAGCCCGCGGGTAAGGGAGTTCAGTGCAGATTTGGTCATCGAGTAAACGGCGATGCCCGGCTGCGCCACGCGGTTTGCCAGACAGCTGCCGATATTAATGATGCGTCCGCCGTCAGACATGTGCACAAGCGCTTCCTGAATGGCGATCACCACGCCGCGAATGTTGACGTTGATAAGGGCGTCGATGTCCGCCAGCGTCATCGATTCCAGCGGGCCGCCGCGCGCAATCCCGGCGTTGTTGACCAGAATGTCCAGCCCGCCAAGAGAACGCGCCGCATGGGTGACGGCGTCCTGAATCGCCTGCGCGCTGGCGCTGTCAGCTTGAATCGCCTCGCCGTGCCGCCCAAGCGCTTTAATTTCATCGGCAACCGCCTGGGCTTTGTCGGCAGATTTTTCATACGTAATAACCACGTCGGCACCGGCGCGCGCCAGCGACAGCGCGATAGCCCGACCCAGCCCGCGGCTGGCGCCGGTAACCAGCGCCTTTTTACCTGTTAAATCGATCTGCATGATGACCTCGTTAGGAGAGTGGTGAGAATCATCATTAGGTATAGCCTGTCGGCGAGATTAACGGCTGAAGGATTCCACTTTCTCAAACGCGGCGCTCAGAACGTCGGGGCTTAACGCAACCGGCAGATAGTGAATCGACTCCACCGGGCGCAGGGTGTGGGCGATAACCTTATCCAGCTCGTCGCGGTTATTGATATCAACGTCCAGCTCGCGAAGCGTGGTCGGCAGGTTGAAGCGCCGGTACGCCGTCACCAGCTGCGCCAGCACGTCGTCCTGGCCGAGCAGGGCGCTCTGCACCAGAATGCCGTAGGCCACCTTGGTGCCGTGCAGGTATTTTTCCGTCTGTGGCAGTACGGTTAAGCCGTTGTGGACCGCATGCGCCGCCGCCACGCGGGTATAGCGTTCGCCCAGGCCGCCGACCATCCCGCCGCCGGCAATAATGGCATCCACCACATCCCTGAACGCCTGGGTTTGTTTGCCGCGCTGCTGGTCAGTCAGCGCTTCCTCGCTGTGCTCCAGCAGCACGTCGCGGATCGCCAGCGCGCCGTTGATGCCCAGCCGCACGGTCAGCGGCAGGTTTTCCGGCTCAGGTGCCAATACCACCGCCTCGTACCACTTCGCCAGCGTATCGCCGATGCCCGCCAGCAGGTATTCCGCCGGAGCATTGAGGACGATCTGCGGCTCCACCAGTACCAGGAAGTTGGCGTCGTCGAAGATCTCAAACTGCAGCGCCTGGCCGGCATCGTTGTACCAGACGGAGAGCGGGGTCCACGCCGCACAGGTGGCTGCGATGGTGGGGATGCCCACGAACGGCACCCCCAGGCGGCGCGCCACGGCCTTGACGGTATCCATCACCGCGCCGCCGCCGACGCCAATCACCACGCTGGCATCGCTGCCGGATTCATTCACCAGATGGGTGACGTCACGCTCGCTGCAGTGGCCTTTAAACAGCAGGTGCTTCGCTCCAGGTGCGTTAAAACTCTCCGGCAGGAACGGGCGCGCGCCCTCTATTGCGCGCTCGCCGTAAATCCACACCGCGCGGGAAAGCTGTTCCGGGGTAAAGAAGTTATCCAGCTGCGCAAGGCTGCCGGAATGAGAGAAGTAGTTCGCCGGGCCGGGCACGACGCGGATGTCGGTGTTGCTCATGATGTTGTCCTTTTTTCGCAAGCGCTAACCCGATGTTATGTCTGGACATCCGGATGGCTAATAATATTTCGCTTTATCTTATGCCTTTTCCGTCGTTGTCAGTCAACCGGAGCTGTGAAAAATTCGATAAATCAGAAGAGTAATGAAGGATTTACGCGGATGGTTTCCAGTCGCCTTGAAATGCGCGGTATCAGCCTGGCCTTTTCCGGCTTTCAGGCGCTGTCGCGCGTGGATTTCACCCTGAACGGCGGGTCGGTACACGCGCTGACCGGTGCCAACGGCGCGGGGAAATCAACGCTGATGGCGGTGCTGTGCGGGACGCACGACCACTATGAGGGCGAGATCAGCATCAACAACCATCCGGTAACCATCCGCGAGCCGCTGGACGCTAAGCGGCTGGGTATTCACCTCGTGCAGCAGGAAGTGGACGTGGCGCTGATCCCGGGGCTAAGCATTGCCGAAAATATCATGCTCGACCAGCTGGCGCAGCCGGGGCATCGCTACCGCTGGCGCACCGTTCGCCAGCAGGCGAGGCAGGCGCTGGCGCAGCTCGACGTGTCACTTGACGTTCGCCGCGCCATCGACAGCTGTTCCCTGGCCGAAAAGCAGCAGATTTTGCTGGCACGCGCCTTGTCACACCACTGCCGTTTTTTAATTCTCGATGAGCCCACCGCGCCGCTGGACGCGCACGAAAGCGAGCGCCTGTTTGCGGTAGTGAGACGTTTAAAGCAGCAGGGGATCGGCGTGGTGTTTATCTCCCACCGCATTCACGAGCTGAAGGCCATCTGCGACACCCTGACGGTGCTGCGCGACGGCAAGCTGATTGAGTCCGGTCCGATGGCGGATCTGAGCGGCGAAGAGATCGTTGAGAAGATGCTTGGCCACGTGCTGAGCGATATTTATCCGCCCGCGCGGCCGCCGCACGGCGACGAGACGCTGCTGCGCGTTGAGGGGCTGCACGACGACGCGCTGCTGAAAGATATCTCCCTGCACCTGCGCAAAGGTGAAATCCTCGGCATTGCCGGGCTGGCGGGGGCGGGGAAAACCGAACTCTGCAAGGCGCTGTTTGGCGCCACCAAAAGCCGCGTGGCGCGCGGCGAGCTGAACCATCAGGACTGGAAACCGCGTGACCCGGCAGATTCCGTGCTGCGCGGGCTGGCGCTGGTGCCGGAAGAGCGGCGCAAAGAGGGCATCTTTATCGATGAGCCGGTGAGCATGAACCTGGCCGTGTCCGCCGATAACAGCTTTTCGCGCTGGAGCCTGTTCGGCCATCGTCAGGCGTGGCGCTGGGCGGAAGAGGTGATTGCCCGCGTCGGCGTGCGTGCGCGTGGGCCGGGGCAGGTGCTGCGCCGCTTATCTGGCGGCAACCAGCAGAAGGTCGCCATCGGTAAATGGCTGCGTAATGACGCCAGTGTGCTGATATTCGACGAGCCGACCAAAGGCGTGGACGTGAAGGCCAAAACCGACCTGTTCCAGCTGATCGACGGCCTGGCGCGCGAGGGCAAAGGGGTGATTTACGCCTCGGGCGAGTTTGCCGAGCTGGTGGGATTGTGTGACCGCATCTGCGTGCTGTGGGACGGGCGCATCGTGGCGGAGATCGCCGGGGCCGAGGCCCGCGAAGAGACACTACTTTATTATTCAACCGGAGGAACGGCGTCGTGAGCAAGGCCCTTTCAGTGACCGCGGCGGCGTCTGGCCGTCAGCAACTTTTTGATTTTCTTTATAAGTGGGGCATGCTGCTGACCGTCGTCGCGCTGGTGGCCGTCTTTGGCCTGGCGTCAGACAGCTTCCTCGACCCGAATAACATCATCAACATTCTGCGCTCAATTGCCATCGTGACGGTGATTGCCGTTGGCGTGTCGATTTCGTTGACCGTCGGCGGGTTCGACCTCTCCGTGGGATCTACCGCCTCGCTGGCGAACGCGCTGGTGATTTCCCTTTTCGTCTGGCACGGCTTCGGTACCACCGAGTCGATTCTGATCACCCTCGCGCTCTGCACGCTGGTGGGGCTGTTCAACGCTTTCCTGATCGTCATCCTGCGTATTCCGGACATGCTCGCGACGCTTGCCAGCCTGTTTGTAATTCAGGGCGTGGCGATGACCTACAGCTACGGCGGGTCGATTACCGAGAACATGGTGCTGCCGAGCGGCGACATGGCGGAAGGCACCATTCCGGCGGCGTTCAGCCTGCTGGGGCAGGTGCCGACCATCGTCATCATCATGCTGGCGGTGACCCTGCTGGCGCAGCTTGGGCTGTCGCTGACCACGCACGGACGCCGGATGTACGCCATCGGCGGCAACCCCGAAGCCGCGCGCCTCTCCGGCATTCGCACCACGCGCTACAAGGTGGCGGCTTACGTGATCGCCTCGCTGCTGGCGGGGCTGGGCGGGATCCTGCTGGCCTCGCGCATCGGGTCGTCGCAGGTGAACGCGGGCGGCGGGTATCTGATGGATGCGGTGGCGGCGGCGTGGATTGGCTTCTCGCTGGCAGGTTCCGGCAAGCCGAACGCGCTGGGGACGCTGGTGGGGGCGGTGATCCTCGGCGTACTCTCCAACGGGCTGGTGATGCTCTCCGTGCCGTATTACGCCATGGACATTATAAAAGGGCTGGTGCTCGCGGTGGCGCTGGCGATTACCTACATACAAAAACGCTGACAACACAACGGGATAAAAAATGAAAAAGATTGCGCTCTCTTTGGTGGCTCTTGGGTTACTCACGGCACTGCCGGGCTTCGCGGCTACGCCCGCGCCGGTTCCTGCTGCCATTGCCAACCACGACGGTCCGATCCGTATCGCGGTGATCCGTAACCTGGGCTCGGACGACAACACCACGCAGTTTGTTGCCGGGGCGATTCAGGAAGGGAAGAAGCTTGGCTTTAAGGTCAGCACCTTTTTGAGCAACGGCGATGATGCCAAATTCCAGGACTTTGTTAACCAGGCCATTAGCCAGAAATACGACGGGATTATTCTCTCTCAGGGACGCGACCCGTACTCCACCGCGCTGGTGAAGAAGGCGGTGGATGCCGGGATCAAGGTCGCCGTGTTTGATACCGCCGTGAACGGCGAGATCCCGGGCGTGACCGTGACCCAGCAGGACGATGCCTCCCTGACGAACCTCTCCTTCGGCCAGCTGGCGAAAGATTTTAACGGCAAGGCCAATATCGTCAAGCTGTGGGTGGCGGGCTTCCCGCCGATGGAGCGCCGTCAGGCAGCCTATAAAGAGCTGCAAAAGCAGTACCCGGATATCAAAGAGCTGGAATCTATCGGCGCGGTCTCCTCTGACGTGCAGGGCGATACCGCCAACAAGGTAGGCGCGATCCTGGCGAAATACCCGAAAGGCAAAATCGACGCTATCTGGGGCACCTGGGACGCCTTCAGCCAGGGCGCGTATAAGGCGCTGAAAGAGAACGGCCGCACCGAGATCAAGCTCTACAGCATCGACATTTCCAATCAGGATCTGCAGCTGATGCGCGAGCCGGGTAGCCCGTGGAAGGTGAGCGTGGCGGTAGATCCGAAGCTGATTGGCGCGACCAACGTGCGTCTGATCGCCAATAAGATTGCCGGAGAAGCGACGCCGGCAACCTACGATTTCAAAGCGGCGGCTATTCCGCAGGCGCTGCTGACCGCCCAGCCGGGCCCGGTGAACGTGGCGTCTCTGGGGAAAATCATTCCGGGCTGGGGTCAGACGGAAGATTTCATCGCGCCGTGGTTTGCGACGCTGGAAGCGAAAAATAAATGAGCAGGCTTCCTACGCCAGAATACAGCCGCAATATGCGGCTGATTGGCCATAGCGACCAGGGCGGGCGTCCGGACGGTGTTCAGCTGATGGTGCACCGCGGCTTTGCGTATATTGGACATATGGTGTCGCAGGGCTTTTCGATTGTGGACGTGCGCGACCCGAAGAACCCGAAAGCGGCAGGCTACGTGCCCGCGCCGCCCGGCACCTGGAACGTCCATTTACAGGCGCATGACGACCTGCTGCTGGTGATTAACGCCCGGGATCTGTTTGCCGATGCGCGCTTTGCTGACGAGAAGGTCTACTACACCCGCCAGGTGGGGGAGACCGTCAGCGACGTGCAGAACAAAGGCTGGAGCGCCGGGCTTCGCGTTTTTGATATCTCCACACCGGACAGGCCGCGCGAAATCGGCTTTCTGTCGCTGAGCGGCATCGGCATTCATCGCATCTGGTACGTCGGCGGGCGCTGGGCGTACGTGTCAGCGCTGATCGACGGCTTTACCGATTACATATTCCTGACCATCGACCTGGCGGACCCGCGTAAGCCCGAGGTGGCGGGGCGCTGGTGGCTGCCGGGGATGAACCAGGCAGAAGGGGAGAAGCCGAACTGGCCGGAAGGGAAACGTTACGCGCTGCACCACGCGATTATCGCGGGGGATACCGCGTACGGCAGCTGGCGCGACGGCGGCCTGACGCTGCTGGACGTGAAGGATCGTACCCAGCCTAAGCTCATTAGCCACCGCAACTGGAGCCCACCGTTTGGCGGCGGGACGCACACCGCGCTGCCGCTGCCGGACCGCTCCCTGCTGGTGGTGCTGGACGAAGCGGTGCTGGACAACCAGGAGGACGGCGAGAAGCTGATCTGGCTGTTTGATATTCGCGAGCCGTCGAACCCGGTAAGTATTTCTACCTTCCCGCAGCCGGACGAAACTGACTACGTGGCGAAAGGGGCGCATTTCGGCCCGCATAACCTGCACGAGAACCGGCCAGGGAGTTTTGTCAGCTCGACGCTGATTTTTGCCACGTATCAGAACGCGGGCGTGCGCGCATATGACATTTCCAATCCGTATCGACCGGTGGAGACGGGGGCGCTGGTGCCCGCCGCGCCGGAAAGAATGATGGACACGCGGCCAAATCGTCCGCAGGTGATCCAGTCATGCGACGTGTTTGTGGATGCGCAGGGGGTTATTTACAGCACAGATTATAACGGCGGGCTGTCGGTGATTGAGTATCTGGGGTGAGATTTTGCCGGGTGGCGGCTGCGCCTTACCCGGCCTACATTTTGCACCCGTAGGCCCGGTAAGCGCAGCGCCACCGGGCAAACAAACGGCACTCAACTGTACTGCCGCACCCTTGCTACCAGCGCTTCCGCGCTGTCGATGCGGTCGGCAATGACAATCAGCGCTTTGCCGAGCGCGATTGCGTGGCGCAGGCATTCGTGGCGCATGGCTTCGTCCTGGATGCTGTCGATATCCGCGACGTGGGAAAGCCCGACGCTGCGGCGAATAAGCTCGGTGCCGCAGAAGCCGATGGCGTCATGCCAGACCTTTTTCAGGAACGCGGAGGCATAGCCCGGCGCGCTAAGGGCGGCGTCGCGGGCTTTCTCGTTTGCCAGCGCCTGGAAGCGTTCCGCGAAGGTGTTCCACAACTCCTGAATATCGGTCAGGCGCTGCTCGCGCGCGGCGGCGGCATCGCGAATGCCCAGATGCCCCGGCAGGCCGCAGAAGTTCAGCAGCAGGTTGCCGATGGCGGTGCCGACGTCAAAGCCAATCGGCCCGAAATAGCCGAACTCGGCGTCGATGGCCTTCAGGCTGCCGTCGGCCACAAAAATCGACCCGCTGTGGATATCGCCGTGCAGCAGCGCTTCGGCATGCGAGAAAAAGCGGTGCTTCAGGGAGGCCACGGCAATTTTTAGCTGGGCGTCGTCGCGCAGAGCCGCTACGTCATTTTCCAGCTCGGCCGGGTAGCTGTTGCGCTCGTGGATCTGGTACGGATCGTTGAAGAACAGATCTTCGGTGATCTCGCACATCTCCGGGTTGATGAATTTCGCCACCTGCGCTTTTTTCGCGTGCGGGTGCAGGTAGAAGTCGCTGGTGTGGAAGAGCGCGTGCGCGAGGTATTCGCCCAGCTGCTGCGTCGCCTGTGGGTAGTAAATGTTGTTGATCAGCTCGCCGCGCCAGATGCGATGGCTGGAGAGATCTTCCATCACCATCACCGCCAGTTCCGGGTCGTAGTGGTGGATTTTCACGGTGTGCTGCGGGCTGTGCTGGTAATGCTCGACCAGGGTTTGTGCTTCAAGACGGGCGCGGTCCAGCGTCAGCGGCCAGGACTCGCCAACGCAGCGTACGTAGGGCAGCGCCTGCTTAACGATGATGCGGCTCACGCCCGCGCGGTCGAAAATTTTAAAGACCAGATTGAGGTTGCCGTCGCCAATTTCCTGCGCCTCTACCAGCGTTGAAGGATCGTCAAGTCCGCCAAACTGCCTGGCATACTCCACGGCGTCCTGAGCGGTAAAGGTACGGTATTGCGACATGGCCTGCTCCTCAGTTTTGCTAATTAAGACATGTAGACGTCTATACATCTGGATTTCATCCTGACACAATGTGCTACAACAACGCAACAGGGAATTAACGACATGCAGACATTACAGACGACCAGCCTGCGGGTGGCGGATAATCAGCTTTTTATTCTCGACCAGCAGGCGCTTCCGCAGGAGAAACGCTGGCTGGATGCCTCGACGGTGGAGGCGCTGGTTGGGCACATCCACGCCCTGCGGGTGCGCGGCGCGCCGCTGATTGGTCTTTCTGCAAGCCTGCTCCTGGCGCTGCTGGCGGAAAACGGCAAAAGCCGCGACGAACTGGCGGCAGCGCTGGAAACCCTGCGCGCCTCCCGCCCGACAGCGGTGAACCTGATGAACAATCTCGACCGCATGAAGATTGCGCTTTGGCAGGAAGATTTCGTTCCGGCGCTGGTGGCTGAAGCGCTGCGCCTGATTGATGAAGACAAACGGCTGTGCGACGCGATTGCGAAAGCGGGCAGCGCGCTGGTGAAGCCCGGCAGCCGACTGCTGACCCACTGCAACACCGGCGGGCTGGCAACGGCGGGCGTCGGTACCGCGCTGGGCGTGATTGCCCGCGCGCATCAGGACGGTAACGTCAGCAGCGTCTGGGTGGATGAAACCCGTCCGCTCTTACAGGGCGGCAGGCTGACCGCGTGGGAGCTGGGCGAGTTGGGCGTGCCGTATCAGCTGATTACCGACTCTATGGCCGCCAGCCTGATGGCGAAAGGGCAGGTGGACGCCGTGTGGGTGGGGGCAGACCGTATTGCCGCCAACGGCGACGTGGCGAATAAAATCGGCACCTACTCCCTGGCGGTGCTGGCGAAGTTCCACGGCATTCCGTTCTACGTGGCCGCCCCGCAAACGACTCTTGACCCGGACTGCCCGAACGGGGATGCGATCCCGATCGAGCAGCGCGCCGCCAGCGAGGTGACGGGCGTCGCCGGAAGTTTTGGCGCGGTGCAGTGGGCACCGGAAGACGCGCAGGTCTATAACCCGGCGTTTGACGTCACGCCTGCCTCGCTGATCAGCGGCTGGGTGCTGGATTCGGGCGTGGTCACGCCCCAGGAGGTTGCGGAAGGGAAATTTGCCTGAGTCCGACTATCCTTTAAGGGGTTCCCTTAAGAGGACAACATCGTGACGCTCGATCCTGAAACAGACTTAAAACTGGAGCGCGTGGTGGACGCACCGCGCGACCTGCTGTGGCTCTGCTGGACCACGCCGGAGCACATCAAAAACTTCTTCATTCCTGCTCCCCACAAGGTGACTGAATGCGACCTTGACCTGCGCGTGGGCGGGCGGTTCAACACCGTGTTTGAGGTGGACGGGCAGCGGATGGATAACCGCGGCGTGTTTCTTGAAATCGATCCCAGTAAAAAGCTGGTCTTTACCGATGGGTATACCGAAGGCTGGAAACCTGCCGAGAAGCCGTTTATGACGGCGCTCCTGCTGCTGGAGGATGTCGGGGAGGGCAAAACCCGCTACACGGCAATTGCGCGCCACCCGACGAAGGAAATCCGCGAACAGCATGAACAGATGGGCTTCCACGAAGGGTGGGGCGTTGTGCTGGATCAGCTGGTGGGGTATGTGAAGGGATTGAAACGTTGAAGCCCGAGCGGCCTGATGTCCTCACCCCGGCCCTCTCCCACAGGGAGAGGGAGAAAAGATTATGCGAGGCGAGGATACGCATCCGCAATCGCATCACCCGTAAACTGCGCCACCCAACCCTCCGGGTTATCGAAAATACGAATCGCCGTAAAGTTCGGCTCTGAGCCCATATCAAACCAGTGGGGCGTGCCTGCGGGCACGGAGATCAGGTCGTTTTTCTCACACAGCACCTGATACACCTCATCGCCAACGTGCAGGCAGAACAATCCCGCGCCCTCCACGAAAAAGCGCACTTCGTCTTCGCCGTGGGTGTGTTCGTTCAGAAATTTCGCGCGCAGCGCCTCTTTCTGCGGGTTGTCGGCGCGCAGGCTAATGACGTCCCAGCTCTGGTAACCCTTCTCTGCGACCAGCTTGTCGATCGCATGCTGATACGCTTCGATCACGGCTTCGGGCGCGGGATCCTGCCCTAAATCGCGATCCGCAGCCCAGCGTTCGAAGCGCACGCCTTTAGCGTTGAGCTGCTGGGCGATCTCGGCGGCGTCGGTGCTGTGCCACTGGTGCTGGCTGGCGTCTTTGTCGGAATAAATGGTCAATGCGCTCATGAAGGGATCTGCTCCGGATTTATCTCGTCAAACTGGTGGACCTGATGGTGATGGCTTGCGCCGTCATCTTCACCGCGAATCAGCTGCAGGGTGCGAAAACCTGCCTGTTCAGCCGCGTCCAGTTCCTGATGAATATCGGACAGGAACAGGATCTGCGACGGCGCGATGCCCGTTTGCACCGCAATATTTTGATAAGACTGCACTTCGCGCTTGGCGCCGATGTGGGTATCAAAATAGCCGCTGAACAGATGAGTAATATCACCTTCGTCGCTGTAGCCAAATAACAGTTTCTGCGCGGCGACAGAGCCAGAGGAATAAACATAGAGATCAATCCCTTGCGCTTTCCATTTTTCCAGCGCAGGCAGCACGTCAGGGTAAAGGTGGCCGGTAAAGTCGCCGTTGACGTAGCCGTCGTGCCAGATGATCCCCTGCAGGGCTTTGAGCGCCGTGGATTTGCGGTCTTCATCCATAAAGGCAAACAGGGCGTCAGTGAGCTCGCTGACGCTGGCGTGAGGGCTACCGATTTCATCACGCAGATTGTCCAGAATGGATTTCACCGGCTCGGCGTACTGCTGCGCGGTCACGAAGGCCGCCAGCCGCTCGCGTGCGTACGGGAACAAAACATCATGGACAAAACGAATATCGCTGGTGGTCCCTTCAATATCCGTCACAATCGCGCGAATCATACTCTCTCCAGTTGGCGTAAACGCATTTCACATTCAAACAGGAATTCCAGTCCTTCCAGATGACGGCGGGCTTCGGCCACGTCGCGTCCCCAGCAGGTTAAGCCATGGCCGCGCAGAAGAAAACCATAATTAAGCGGGCGATCCTGCGCGTAATGGGCGATTCGTGAGGCGAGGGCGTCGATATCCTGGTCGTTATCAAAGACCGGGATAGCGACCGTATCCCGATGCGAGGTCTGCCCGGTGAGGGATTTTTGCATCTCGAAGCCGCTGATGTTGAGCTCGGCGTCTTTGACCAGACGCGACAGCACCGTGGCGTTAACCGTGTGAACGTGCAGAACGGCGTTGGCTTCCGGGAACAGTCGATAAATCAGCGTGTGCAGCCCGGTTTCCGCCGACGGTTTACGACCGGACGGCGCGCGGTTGGTGGCAATCTCAACCTGCAGAAAATCTTCCGTCGTCAGGCTGCCTTTGTCTTTGCCGGATTCGCTGAGCCAGCACAGGTGGTCGTCCTGACGCACCGACATGTTGCCGCCGGTGGCCGGAGCCCAGCCTTTGGCTCCTATCCAGCGGCAGGCGTCGACCAGTTGCGTGAGTTGCAGGTTGTCTGTCATTTCCTTTTACCCTCTCGGCCAGGAATATTCATATGGTTTATACCCGTCATACTTCAAGTTGCAGGTGCGTTGGCTGCACTCACTCACCCCAGTCACGTACTTATGTACGCTCCCGGGGATTCGTTCCCTTGCCGCCTTCCTGCAACTCGAATTATTTAGGGTATAGACGTCTAAGCGTCTTGATTGCCAAAGACTAACATCGTGTTATAGTGGCAGCAACATAAGTATTACAAGCAGGCACACGACAATGAGCAATAACGCATTGATTCCGCAGAGTAAACTCCCCAGTCTCGGTACCACCATCTTTACGCAGATGAGCGCCCTGGCGCAGCAGCACAACGCCATTAACCTCTCGCAGGGTTTTCCGGATTTTGACGGACCGGGCTATTTGCAGGAGCGCCTGGCGTACCACGTGGCGCAGGGGGCAAACCAGTACGCGCCGATGACGGGCGTGCAGGCCCTGCGGGAAGCGATAGCGGATAAAACGGCGGAGCTGTACGGCTATAAGCCCGATGCGAACAGCGACATCACGGTGACGGCAGGGGCGACCGAAGCGCTGTATGCGGCCATTACCGCGCTGGTGCGTACCGGTGATGAGGTGATCTGCTTTGACCCAAGCTACGACAGCTACGCGCCTGCGATTGAGCTGTCCGGCGGCGTGGTGAAGCGCGTGGCGCTCCAGCCTCCCTATTTCCGCCCGGACTGGCAGGCGTTCGCGGCGCTGCTGAGCGATAAAACCCGCCTGGTGATCCTGAATACGCCGCACAACCCGTCGGCAACGGTGTGGCAAAAAGCCGATTTCGCCGCGCTGTGGCAGGGGATTGCCGAACGTGAAATTTACGTACTGAGCGACGAAGTCTATGAGCACATCTGTTTCGCAAAAGAAGGGCACGCCAGCGTGCTGGCCCATCCGCATCTGCGCGAGCGCGCGGTTGCCGTGTCGTCATTCGGTAAGACTTATCATATGACCGGCTGGAAAGTAGGGTACTGCGTGGCGCCCGCTGCCATCAGCGCGGAGCTGCGCAAGGTTCATCAGTACCTGACCTTTGCCGTGAACACGCCTGCCCAGCTGGCGCTGGCGGACATGCTGCGCGCCGAGCCGCAGCACTATCGCGACCTGCCGGAATTTTATCGCGCGCGTCGGGATCTGTTTGTGAATGCGCTGAGTAAAAGCCGCCTGGAAATTTTGCCCTCTGAAGGAACCTATTTCCTGCTCGCTGACTACAGCGCGATTTCCGATCTGGACGACGTGCGTTTCTGCCAGTGGCTGACGAAAGAGGCGGGCGTGGCCGCTATTCCGCTGTCGGTATTCTGCGCCGATCCCTTCCCGCATAAGCTGATTCGTCTTTGCTTTGCGAAGCAGGAGCAGACGCTCCTGGCGGCGGCCGAGCGTCTGAACGCGCTCTGATTATTTCACTGTCCAGGCTTCCGAGTAGCGACGGTCTGCGAACAATTCCAGCAGGCCGTTGATTTGCTTGAGGCGCAGCACCTCATCGCTGTCCATACCAAGCTCTTTACTGATTCTCTCATCGCTCCAGCCAAGCTGGGCAAGTTCACGAATGATATCTGACATGGCATTGATTTGATGCCTCCCGCGTGCCCGGTTGTGTCGGATGGTGGCGGCCATGCGGTCATGTTTATCCTGCCGGTCCTGACGCAGGCAGGTGACGGGCAGGTAACCTCTGAGCGTTCGCTTCAGCGCCGCCCGACTGGTGCCAATTTCATGGCGGTGAAAACCATCCACAATTTCATAATGCTGCGGTTCGCTTTCTGTCACAACAATAGGTTGGGTGAATCCATCAAGTTCCAGTGACTTGCAGAGCAACCGTTTTTCCGGCGGGGCCACATTGTTGGGGTTGTAATCGTTGGCGGTGATCGCGTCCTGTTTGATCCACAGTACGCAGTCGATGGGCTGATCGGCAAACGGGCTATTTTTATGTAGTGCCTGGCGAAAGGCGTTAATGGCGCTAATTCTGTCCTCTTCGGGAAGTGACTCAAGGTACGTTTCGATGTCTTTGATTATTCTTTGTCGCATAAAATGCCCCACTCCTTGCGCTTAGCCTTCACTCTGTCGCTGTAGCGCTGATAATGTTTAGGTTTGTTTGGGCTGAATGACAGTGCTCTGCACCAGTAGTCGTTATTCAGTAAAACCTTACAAATACGGCGCCATGAAGGAACGTCTTTGGCACCGATATCGCCTTCCTGAGTATCGGGAATATCCTCCATGCCTCTCTTCTGATACCAGTGCAGATAAACGGCGATTTTATTGCGGTAATGTTCAGCCGTATTTTGCGGCATGCTGTCGAGCAGCAGCATGGCGTATTCGCGCCAGCAAAGGTGCTCGGGTTTGAGTATTTTACGGTGACCATAAAAATGATTATCGTGACCGGCATAGATCCCACCGCTGCGCACACCGTTTACGCGTTCGCACATATTCGCCCATCGCTCAGGCTCTACAACGTGGTAGAGCCATAACCCCTGACGTTGCTCCGGTCCGAAGGGTTCGCAGATGCGCATATAGCGGGGCGGTACGCCAGCCTGAAACATCAGGTCATAAAGGCGGTTATAGCAACATCCCGATTTGGCGAACCAGGTCCAGATATCGGCGGTTTTCCAGTCGTAGACAGGGTAGATATACCAGGCATGTCCCCCGGGTGCGACGGTGGTCCAGGGCTTATCATCCGCAAACCGCTGCTTTCGTGCCGACGCGATAGCCAGAAAGCGGTTGTAGGATTCATCGGCGCGGATACCAATCAGCATAGCCGCCGGGCGATGGCCTGAATACCAGTCGGAGAAACTGCGAACAAAAACTTCAAAGGTCATGCCTGGCTGGTAGAAGGGAAAAAAGGAGGGATCGGTTATCGCGTCTTCAGGTGGCTGGCGAACCCACCTGGCGTCGGGCTCCCAGCATTGCCATTCCGGCTGAAATTGCGACAGTGAATTTTGCGTTGTGAGGGGAAGGGCGACCCACCAGAAATGACTGATAACATCGCTGTACAATTCACGCATGTGTTCGACGTGGGAAATCGTATAGGTGAATTGTGCTTCCCAGTCGATAAACAGCACATCTATTTTGGTTTTCATCTGCCGCGCCTGAAGGGCAACAAGATGCAGCATGACGGTGGAATCTTTACCGCCTGAAAAGGAGACGCAGGTCCTGGGTAAATTCTCGAGAGTCCATTTTATTCGTTCCCGAGCCGCAGTAAGAACATCCTGATTAAGAGGGTACTTATAAATTGACATGCTTATTCTCATCCTGAGTAATAAATACCAGACGTTGGTGTCAATAGTAGTGTGAGGATTATATCAGTCAATAAATAAATGTATAAAGTTTATTCCGGTTGTTTCTATAACGATGGTGTATGTTTCAGAAATTACGTGGCTCTGCATTTTTGGCGAGAACCACGTTCGAATCTTACGGTAAGGTTATTTCCTCGATGAAACTCGCGAAGGCGGAGCTATTCAATGCGGAACGATTATACATCATGTAAATATCAATGCTGGGGAACTGAATATCTGTTTCTATTTTGCGCAGATTAAGAGCTGGGCCATATTGTTCAAAGGCCGGTGTGGGCGCTAATCCGATCAGATCGGAGGAACTGATCATCGACAAAAGCGAAATAAAAGAGTCGCTGCGATAGACAATATTTCTTTCGGTTAAAATGCTTTCGGCCTTCTCCTGGTAATCTCTGACGCTGTTCTCATCGCTCAGGTAGGCGGTAAAGTTTTCATTAAGGATCTCTTCACGCGTCGGGTTTGCGCCGATGCGCGGATGCCCTTCCCGACAGACAAGAACAAAAGGAAGTTGGTAGTACAGACTGCAGGCAACTGAACGACTGTTAGAGGAGGCAAAAGAAAATATCAGGTCAGCTTTTCGGTAGGCTAAGAGATCCTCCGCTGAATCAGGTGCAAGAAAAACATCATGTAACTCAACGGAGTAGTTGTACTTGCTGATGAGTAATTTCATCGGTTCAAGCATTGTTTTCGTGCTCATAAACTGCGGGGAATAAATGACAAAGTTCTTCTTTAATCCGCTGCTGTGCATGATGTTGATGGTCTGCTCAAGCTGATTCAGGTTTTGCTCCAGATGATGATGCAGATTGACGCCGACGGTGGTGGGCGTAATCCCTTTCCCTGAACGAATAAACAACGGATCGTTGAGCTGTCCGCGCAGACGCTGCAGTGACTGGCTCACCGCAGAGGGCGTAATATAGAGCGTCTCGGCCGCTTTACTGATACTCAGATGCTGATAAATGCATTCAAAAATGACGAGCAGGTTGAGGTCGAATTTTTTTAGATCGTAGAGATTTGCCATGTTTCGTCCTGAGGATGTCGTGTTTGCTGTGGTTATCACATCACTGATAACTATAGTTTGAAGTTAACCATTTACAATCCTTGTGGTTAACTCTCTTAATTTTAAATTAAACTCAACTAAATATATCACGCTGTCAGATTATTGAAATAGCGCTTCAAAGATGATTAAGATATTTTTATCTTAGTAGTGAGGGTGAGCACGTCGAATGACAATTGTCATTTATATATTGAGATAGTTTTATCATAAAAATAGATTTATAACGCTCCGCAAAGATGTTCGACACTGCCTATCACAGCCATAGGCAGGAATGTCTCAGTTATGGATTGCTCATTCTCTGCACGGATGGTGTAATCAAACCGCTGTTACCGCCTTGTTATTAAGGATGTAGAGCGCAACGCAACGCCAGCTTCGGCTGGCACTGAATGTACCTGCGGGGAATTCAGGTATCAGGGCCGCCCGTTGGGGCGGCCTTTTTACTTTTGGCATTTCCTTTAAAAAGGTTCACCTTACTGTCTTGTTGATGTTGTTAGGTTTGGCTGATTGATTTGATAAAGCATACGCATTAGCCCCGATGAAGAAAGTTGGTTACCTTACATCTCAACGAAAACACGGAGGAAGTACAGATGTCTTTGATTAATACCAAAATTAAACCTTTCAAAAACCAGGCGTTCAAAAACGGTGAGTTCATCGAAGTTACCGAGAAAGATACCGAAGGCCGCTGGAGCGTGTTCTTCTTCTATCCGGCTGACTTCACCTTCGTTTGCCCGACCGAACTGGGTGACGTGGCAGACCACTACGACGAACTGCAGAAGCTGGGCGTAGACGTTTACTCTGTGTCTACTGATACCCACTTCACCCACAAAGCGTGGCACAGCAGCTCCGAAACCATCGCGAAAATCAAATACGCGATGATCGGCGACCCGACTGGCGCCCTGACCCGTAACTTCGACAACATGCGTGAAGATGAAGGCCTGGCAGACCGTGCAACCTTCGTTGTTGACCCGCAGGGCATTATCCAGGCTATCGAAGTTACCGCTGAAGGTATCGGCCGTGATGCATCTGACCTGCTGCGTAAAGTGAAAGCAGCTCAGTACGTGGCGTCTCACCCAGGCGAAGTGTGCCCGGCGAAATGGAAAGAAGGCGAAGCGACCCTGGCTCCATCTTTAGACCTGGTCGGCAAGATCTAAGTCTGTAAAGCCTGGCGGCGCTGCGCTTGCACAGGCCTACAGTATCGTAGGCTGGGTAAACGAAGTGCCACCCGGCAATCAATGGGCGCACCCCGCGCCCATTTCATTCCAGCACCATGATGCAAGTTGCATTCAGGCCGCCCGCATAAGGCAGCTTGCATGATGACGTCTTAAGAGAGGGAAGAACAATGCTCGACACAAACATGAAAACCCAGCTCAAGGCCTACCTTGAGAAACTGACCAAACCTGTTGAGCTGATTGCCACGCTGGACGACAGCGCGAAATCGGCAGAGATCAAGGAACTGCTGGCGGAGATCGCCGAGCTGTCGCCGAAAGTGACCTTTAAAGAAGATAACGCACTTGCGGTTCGTAAGCCGTCTTTCCTGATTACTAACCCAGGCTCTGACCAGGGGCCGCGCTTCGCCGGCTCTCCGCTGGGACATGAATTTACCTCGCTGGTGCTGGCGCTGCTGTGGACCGGCGGTCATCCATCGAAAGAAGCGCAGGCGCTGCTGGAGCAGATCCGCGATATCGACGGTGACTTTGCGTTTGAAACCTACTACTCGCTCTCCTGCCACAACTGTCCGGACGTGGTGCAGGCGCTGAACCTGATGTCGGTGTTGAACCCGCGCATTAAGCACACGGCGATTGACGGCGGTACGTTCCAGAACGAAATTACCGAGCGCAACGTGATGGGTGTTCCGGCGGTTTACCTGAATGGTCAGGAGTTTGGCCAGGGTCGCATGACGCTGACCGAAATCGTCGCCAAAGTGGATACCGGCGCAGAAAAACGCGCGGCGGAAGCGCTGAACCAGCGCGATGCCTACGACGTGCTGATTGTCGGCTCCGGCCCGGCGGGGGCGGCGGCTGCGGTTTACTCCGCACGTAAAGGGATCCGTACCGGTCTGATGGGCGAACGCTTTGGCGGACAGGTGCTGGATACCGTTGACATCGAAAACTACATTTCCGTGCCGAAAACCGAAGGTCAGAAACTGGCAGGCGCGCTGAAGGCACACGTCAGCGATTACGAGGTGGATGTCATCGACAGCCAGAGCGCCAGCAAACTGATTCCGGCGGCGGTGGAAGGTGGCTTACACCAGATTGAAACCGCTTCTGGCGCGGTGCTGAAAGCGCGCAGCGTGATCGTTGCCACCGGGGCGAAATGGCGCAACATGAACGTGCCGGGCGAAGATCAGTACCGCACCAAAGGCGTGACCTATTGCCCGCACTGCGACGGCCCGCTGTTTAAAGGCAAACGCGTGGCGGTGATTGGCGGCGGTAACTCCGGCGTGGAAGCGGCTATCGACCTGGCGGGTATTGTTGAACACGTGACGCTGCTGGAGTTCGCGCCTGAGATGAAGGCCGACCAGGTTCTGCAGGATAAAGTTCGCAGCCTGAAAAACGTCGACATCGTGCTGAACGCGCAGACCACCGAAGTGAAGGGTGACGGCAGCAAAGTGACCGGCCTGGAGTACCGTGATCGCGTAAGCGGCGACGTTCATAGCGTCCAGCTTTCGGGGATATTCGTACAAATTGGCCTGCTGCCAAACACCACCTGGCTGGAAGGCGCGATTGAGCGCAACCGCATGGGTGAGATCATCATCGATGCGAAATGTGAAACCAGCGTGAAGGGCGTGTTTGCTGCGGGCGACTGCACCACCGTGCCGTACAAGCAGATCATCATCGCAACTGGCGAAGGTGCAAAAGCGTCCCTGAGCGCGTTTGACTACCTGATCCGCACCAAAACCGCATAATAAAAGAAAGTAAGACATACCTGCAGTAGCCACCTCATCACGGGGTGGCTTTTTTATTTTTTGGTTTTTTTTATCCGTAATTCTCCTCGTTATTCACCCCTTCATGCGTTAATTACCTGCTTCGATCAAAGAAAATAATAAGCCTGCTGATAATATCTCGTCGTTTTTTGTTGATAAATATTTATATTTAACATGAATGATAAGAATATATTCACCCCTTCAATATATGAGGCATTAACCCCGTTTGAAATAAAGGGATTACTGTTTCGTGATTTTTTTAACGCGGCGGATATGACATCGCGATGCGCCTCGTTACGCCATTTATTCCCGGAGCGCGGAGCCTGACTGCAGGATGAGGCGTTAGACGTTGAGTATGACTTCAACGCCCTGTTTGTCGGCCCGGCAACGCTGCTGGCGCCGCCATATGCCTCGGTGTATCTGGACGATGAGCCTCTGCTGATGGGGGCCACAACGCTGAGCGTACGCGAATTCCTGCGCAGCATCGGGCTAACTGTCACCGAGGAAAATAGCGTTCCCGACGACCACGTCAGCTATGAAATGGAGCTGGTGGTGATGCTCTCCGCGCATGCCAGACATTCGCCGCAATATCATGATGCACTCGCCCGCTTTGTGCAGGGGCATCTTGAATTATGGCTCCCCGCGTTTATCGCAAAAATAAATGATTGCGCGAAAACATCCGCAATTAAATGTCTCGCGTTACAGATGACTAATTGGTTTGATGAATTAAAGACGAGAGTAATATTATGAGTATTGATAAAGGGCAGCTAAACCGGCGCTCCTTTTTAAAAGGACTGATTGCGCTGGGTACCGTCGCCGCATTACCTGGCGGACTATTATCTTCCCGATGTGCTCTGGCACAGCCCCCCATTCCGTTTAACCCGAAAACGTATAAAATTTTCCGTAACGCCTGCCCGCGTAACTGCTACGACACCTGCAGCCTGAAAACGTGGGTCAAGGATGACGTGATCACCTTCGTTGACGGGGCGAGCGAGTCCACCTTTACCCACGGCGCGCCGTGCGTGAAAGGGCTGACCTACCCGCGTCGCGTCTACTCCCCGGACCGTATCAAATATCCGATGATCCAGGATGGTCGCGGCAGCGGTAAATGGCGTCGTATCTCCTGGGATGAGGCCATGCAGCGCATCGCCAGCAAAATGCTGGAAATCAAGAAGAAAGACGGCTCCATGCTCGGCCTGGCGCTGTCGAAATACTCCGGCAACCTGGGCGTCATGAGCTATGCCGTGGAGGGGATGATGTCTTCTCTCGGTTACACCACGCGCTTTGCCGGTACGCCATGCTGGCCAGCAGGGATTGACGCCCAGCACTACGACATGGGCGACATGTGGTGCAACGACCCGGAAGATCTGGTCAAAGCCAAATACATCATTATCTGGGGCGCAAACCCGGCATGGTGCTCCATGCACACCATGAAGTACATCTATCAGGCGCGTGAGAAGGGAGCGAAAGTGGTGGTCATTGATCCGCTGTTCTCGCAAACCGCCGCGAAAGCCGATCTGTACCTGCGCGTGCGTCCTGGCTCAGACGGTGCATTGGCGCTGGGTATGGCGCGCCACCTGCTGGATATTGGCCGCGTCGACCAGGAGTTTGTAAACAACTTCGCGCACGGCTTCCCGGAGTTTGAACAGTATCTGCGCAGCAGTATCACCGTTGAGTGGGCGTCTGAAATCTGTGGCCTGTCGGCAGAGGTGATTCGCCAACTGGCGGAAGAGTTCACTGCGGTCAAACCTGCCACCGTCTGGATCGGTTACGGGATGCAGCGCCACGTCAACGGCGGAGCGAACGTGCGCGCCATCGATGCTTTTGTTGCTATGACCGGCAACATCGGTGTGGAAGGCGGTGGTGCCCGCTACGGTCATCTTCAGACCTGGGGTTACAACTATCATGCGATGACGCAGAAGCCACCGGTTGGGTCTGTTGGCATGGTGGGCGAAAGCGGCCCGGTAGGCGAGTTCGTCAGCGACAGCGGCGAAAAGAGCCACTATTCCGACCGCGCGCTGAACCTGAACCAGACCGCGCAGAGCATTCTCGATGCCAACGATCCGCCCATCCGCATGCTGTGGGTCGCGTGCAAGAACCCGTTCGCGCAGGACTTTGACCGCAACAAAATGGAAAAAGCCTTCAGCAAGCTGGAGATGGTGGTCTGCGTCGATCAGTTCTTCAACGAGACGGTGCAGCATGCCGATATCGTGCTGCCGGTGACCACGACCTTTGAACACTGGAACCTGTCGTCCTCATACTGGCATTACTGGCTGTCGGTGAATGAACCGGCCATTAAGCCGATGTACGAGTGCAAGAGCGATCTGGATATTGCCGTGCTGCTCTCGCGCACCATCAACAAACTGGAGCCGGGCTCCTGCACCTTCCCGCAGGACATTGACCAGAAAAAATGGCTGGATCTTGAATTTAACGACGGCATGGCGAAGCAGTTCGGCATCCGCTCGTGGGACGATCTGCTGAATGGGCCGGTAAAAGCCAAAATGGTCAACTCGGCGGCCTGGCACGATCGTAAGTTTAAAACGCCATCGGGCAAGTATGAGTTCCTCTCCGAGTTGTGTGAAAAGAACGGCCATAAAGCGCTGCCGGAGTATCTGCCTGCCGCAGAGGGCAAGCTGCCGTTCCATCTTTTTACCCCACATTTGCAGTACGGCCTTCACTCCCAGTTCGTCAACCTCGACTGGATGCAGGTCTTCTGGCCGGAGCCGTTTGTCTATATCCACCCGGCTGCCGCGCAGAAGAAAGGCATCCGCGAGCTGGCGAGAGTCCGCGTGTTCAACGAGGTGGGTGAAGTGGAGTTGCGGGCGAAGATCACCACCAACGTGCCGGAAGATTTCCTGGTGATGTATGAGTCCTGGTTTAACAAGCTTAAGTACAACGTGCAGAACGTCGTGAAAGATACGCCAGCCGATATGGGCAAAATGGCAAGCGGCGCGCCTGGCGCGGCGATCCACAGCCAGTTTGTTGACATTGCCCTTATCGCGAATGAAGGAGCAGACGCATGAGACGCGCATTTTTAGTGAACAGTGATAAATGTATTGGCTGCCGCGGATGCGCTATGGCCTGCAAGAGCTTTAACCAGCTTGAGCCGGATCGCTTCTGGCGCTATGTCTATCCGCTGGATAAAGAAATTTATCCGCACGAGGAGCGTGCGTTCTTCTCGCTGGCCTGTAACCACTGTGAAAACCCGGCCTGTCTGGCGGCGTGCCCGGTGGAAGCCTACACCAAACGTGATGACGGCGTGGTGGTGCATAACCCTGAGCGCTGCATCGGCTGTAAAAACTGCATCCGTAACTGCCCGTACGGCGCGCCGCGCTTCAATGAAGAGACGCAAAAGGCTGAGAAGTGCAGCATGTGCTATGAACGTCTGGATATCGGTATGGCCCCGGCCTGCGTTAACGCCTGTCCGGTCGGCGCGCTGACTATTATCGATCTGGATGCCGACTCGCTGCCGAACAATGCCGTGCAGTATCCGCCGGGCTTCCCGAAGATGCCTCAGCTTAATCCGGGTACGCGCTTTATTCTGGCCCGTCAGCCAAAACAGCCGGGGGATAAATAATGGAAAAGTATGAAATACCGCTCGTTATCTTTACCGTGCTGAGCCAGATGTCCGTCGGGATGACGCTGCTCCTGACCTGGCGCACGCTGCGTGGTGAAGTGCATGGCACCCGCCTTCACTGGCTGATTACCGGGCTGATTCTGGGCGTGGCCTCCATCGCCGCGGTGCTGCATCTGGCGCACCCGGAACATGCTTACAACGCGTTGATTAACCTGAAACATGCCTGGCTGAGCCGCGAGATTCTGGGCGCGACCCTGTATGGCGCCATGATTGGGCTGGCCTTCCTGAGTAAGGGAAACAAAGGCGCGGCGCTGCTGGCGTCCCTGTTCGGGATCCTGCTGGTGGTGGTGCAGGGGATGACCTACGCGGCACCGGCGATGCAGGCCATTGCCAACGGCATCACCATGATGCTGTTCTTTGCGACCGTCTGGGTGATGGGCTGTGCAGCAGCACCGCTGCTTGGGCTGAAAGCATCAAACGCCGCGTTGCGTCAGGGGATTATCGCCCTGATGGCGCTGCTGATTGCCGCGCCGGTGATGTGGCTCAGCGGCGGCACCATCATGAAAATGACCGCTCACGCCTGGCTAAGCTCGCCGCTCTACCTGGGCAGCCTGCTGTGCTGCATCGTGGGAGGCGCATTGTCGCTGAAGCACCAGCCGATGCAAAAAGCGATATTCGCGATCCTGCTGGTGGGCGTGGTGCTCAGCCGTCTGACCTTCTTCGGTGATACCGTCAGCACTATCGTCAATATTGGTCATCTGTACTGATAAACAAAACCCCGCGAAAGCGGGGTTTTTTATGGGCATTTACCGGACCACCATCACCGGAATGTGGGTGTGGCGGATCACGCTGGACGCGTTCGACCCCAGCAGATGAGTGGTAATGGAAGGGTTGCGTGAACCGATCACCACCACGTCTGCGTTCAGCTCTCCGGCCAGTTCATTGACGGCATCGCGTACGCTACCGAACCGGACGTGGGTTTTAATGCGGGAAGGGTCGATGCTGAAGTGCCCGACCATGGTCTGCAGGCGCGTTTCGGCTTCGTGCTGCAAATGTTCTTCAAAGCGACGGACGTCGGCGGCAAAGCGGTGCAGGCTCAGGCTGGCCGAGCCCGGTAAAACATGCAGCAGATGAATGATCCCATCCTGCTGCGCGAGAAATTCCGCGTGGCGTACAGCCTTGTCGCTCAGTTCCATTTCGAAAACATCAACCGGCATAATGATTGTCTTATACATAACCGTTTCTCCTTGTTTATAAACGCTGGATACATTCAACCACAAAATGTGAATGGTTTCTGTAATCGCTTCGGCACTTTTCTTATCTCGCCAGGATAAATCTCAAAAGGTGCGTATTCTCCGGCAGACTTTCAGGGGTAGCTACCCTTTATAAACTTACCTGAACCTTTCGGAGGTCGCATGAAAGCACTCACTTACCACGGTCCGCACCATGTTCGAGTCGATAATGTCCCCGATCCCATCATTGAACAGCCGGACGATATCATCCTGCGCGTGACGGCCACGGCGATTTGCGGCTCCGATCTGCATCTCTATCGCGGAAAGATCCCGAAGGTGCAGCACGGTGATATTTTTGGACATGAATTTATGGGCGAGATTGTCGAGTGCGGTCGAGAGGTGAAGGACCTGCAAAAAGGCGATCGCGTGGTGATCCCCTTTGTTATCGCCTGCGGTGACTGCTTTTTTTGCCAGATGCAACAGTACGCGGCCTGCGAGAAAACCAATAGCGGGCAGGGTGCAGCGCTGAACAAAA
This sequence comes from Enterobacter chuandaensis, assembly GCF_003594915.1. Classification (GTDB taxonomy): domain Bacteria; phylum Pseudomonadota; class Gammaproteobacteria; order Enterobacterales; family Enterobacteriaceae; genus Enterobacter; species Enterobacter chuandaensis. The sequence goes on along the minus strand of NZ_QZCS01000002.1, from coordinate 164,571 downwards.
AGCAAATCCCCGCGCCAGCCGCGCTGTTTGGCTATAGCCATCTCTACGGCGGCGTGCCGGGTGGACAGGCGGAATACGTGCGCGTGCCGAAAGGTAACGTGGGGCCGTTTAAGGTGCCCCAGCTGCTGTCTGATGATAAAGCACTTTTCCTGTCAGATATTCTGCCTACCGCCTGGCAGGCGGCAAAAAATGCGCAGATTGAAAAAGGCTCCAGCGTCGCCGTTTTCGGTGCCGGGCCGGTGGGGTTGTTGACGATTGCCTGCGCGCGGCTGTTAGGGGCTGAGCAGATCTTTGTTATTGACCATCACCCCTACCGGCTGCGGTTTGCCGAGGCGCGTTACGGTGCCATTCCCATCAACTTCGATGATGATAACGATGCGGCGGAAAAAATTATTGAGCAAACCGCCGGGCAGCGGGGTGTCGATGCCGTCATTGACGCGGTCGGGTTTGAAGCCAAAGGCAGCACCACGGAGACGATCCTCAGCAACCTTAAAATTGAAGGCAGCAGCGGCAAAGCGCTGCGTCAGTGTATCGCTGCCGTTCGCCGCGGCGGCGTGGTGAGCGTTCCCGGCGTGTACGCCGGGTTTATCCATGGCTTCCTGTTTGGGGATGCTTTCGACAAGGGGCTGACGTTTAAGATGGGCCAGACGCATGTTCATGCCTGGCTGGGTGAACTGTTACCGCTGATCGAAAAAGGGCTGCTGACGCCGGAAGAGATTGTGACCCATTATCTTCCGCTTGCTGACGCGGAACGCGCCTATAAGATTTTCGAAAAACGGGAAGAAGAGTGCCGCAAGGTCATTCTGGTGCCGGGCGCAGAAACGCCTGAGGCCGCAGAGCAGAAGGTTAAAGGGCTGGTGAATGCCTTCCCGGGTGGGGTGGTGTGAGGTCACTCATCAGTGGCATTTATGATACCGTACCGCGATGTAGCACAATCGGCTGAAGATGCCCGGAAAGAGGATGCAGGTGCATCCTCTGTGCAACGCGGGTAGCGCTTGTTCAGAAGGGAATTAACGCAGGTAATCGCCCGCCGCTTCTGGCTGGTAAAGCAGTTCCAGCACTTCCAGATGGGTGGACGCGCCGCCCGGCAATTCCCAGTGGATGGTATCGCCCGTACGCAACCCCAGCAGTGCGGCCCCTACCGGCGCAAGTACCGAAAGCTGCGCGGCGCTGTCCGTCATCTGGGCTGGGTAAACCAGCGTGCGGGTCAGCTCTTCCCCGGTAGTCAGGTTGCGGAATTTCACCTGGCTGTTCATGGTGACCACGTCGTGCGGCATCGACTCCGGCGAGCACATCTGCGCCCGGTCGAGTTCCTCATTCAGGGCATCGGCCACCGGCAGTGAGGCAAACTCTGCTTTTTCCAGCAGCCTGTCGATACGTTCTGCGTCGAGCTCGTTAATGATGATTGTAGGTCTGGACATTTTTTACTCCATGTCGTTAATGCTGCGTCTAACGCAGAAACCAATCCAAAAGAAAACCCTCGCCGTCTGGCAGCGAGGGTTTAACTCTCCCGATGATACTGGCTGAACGCGCAAGTTTGAAGTGATGAAAGTCACATTCATGGTCCATATGAATTTTCGCTGAAATTTATTCAGTCTCAATTCCGGGCGGATTACGTTACGCTGAATCTCCTGAACCCGGGTGCTGCGCGAAGCGTCATTCGCGACCGCCCACCAACGAGAGAGCACTATGTACTTCTATCAACCGTCTCAGGGGCACGGCCTGCCGCATGACCCGCTGAACGCCATTATCGGGCCCCGTCCGATTGGCTGGATCGCCTCCTGCGATCAGGCCGGCCTGATGAACCTCGCACCGTATAGCTTCTTTAACTGCTTCAACTATCGCCCGCCGATCATCGGTTTTTCCAGCAACGGCTGGAAAGACAGCGTGCGTAATATTGTTGAAACAAAGGAGTTTGTCTGGAACCTGGCGACGCGGGAGCTCGCGGAAGCGATGAATCAGACCTCTGCCACGCTGCCTCACGACCAGGACGAATTTACTTTTTCAGGATTAACGCCTGCTGCCAGCAAGCTGGTGAGCGCCCCCCGCGTGGCGGAAAGTCCGGTCAATTTTGAGTGCCGTCTTTCGCAGTGCATTCAGCTTACCGGAGCCGACGGTACACCGATTGACACCTGGCTGGTGCTGGGGGAAGTGGTGGGTATCCATATTGCCGAAACGCTGCTGGAAGAGGGGATATACCAGACGGCGAAAGCGCAGCCCATCCTGCGAGCGGGTGGGCCGACGGCTTACTATGGCATCAGTGACGAACATCGCTTTGATCTGGTACGCCCGGTGGTGGGTCAGTAACCGGCTTTATCGATCACGAATTGCTTTCCGCAGTTGCCCGGATGGGGCTGCGGGGCAAAGGATGCCGCAGACAGCGGGCTGTTAATGGTGTCTGCTTTTAGCGAAATTTGCATCTCGGTCAGATACGCCGGGTTGCCGTTACAGGTCAGCTTGAACGCTTTGATATTTTCCTTGCCCCAGCTTTTGGCAACGGCGTTGTCAAAGTCGCTACGGCTGACGGTTTTACCATAGTTTTTCGCTAGGAACTGACCGACGGCGCTGTTTTTCATTTCCTGGTTCATTCTCACCATGGTGCCGAAATAGGCATCGGGATCAAAACCAAAGCAGACGCCATGTTTGGCATATTCGTAACGTTCCAGACAGGAGTTTCCCCCCGCGCCCGGCATCACCTCGTTCAGTTTCGCCGCGCCGGAAAGCGACAGACCGGTTTCGGCTGCCGCGCATTTGCGGCTGGCTTTTACTTCCGGCATGTTGGGAATGGGACGCGTGGCGCAGCCAAATCGCATCCACCGACGTTCATCCACGCCGCGTGCGGCAACGGATTTCGGCAGGCCGGGCCATAGCCCGTGAACGGTCAGAAAATCGGCTTTATTTTCGTTCTCTTTTTGCAGACGACATTCATCCGGCTCATTGCGGTTACGCTCGACCATGCTCTGACAAAATCCGGTTTGCCAGGAGAGAGCCAGCACGTAGCGGTCGAAATCGCCATACTGCGTGGCCTTGAGGGGCTCGGCCTGTGCTGAGAAGACACTGAGTGCAAGCGCTACTGCGCCAGACGGGATAACGATATCCTTCCTGAACATGTAATTTCCTGATTGGTTGTGCGCGATTAATTTCTCCGGGTTATTAAAGCACAAAAAGCGCCCGCAGGCGCTTATTGGAAATCAGTAATTTCACTTAGGCGGCGCCGGGCACCAGCACTTCGGTGGCAATAATGACGATGATCAGCCCAACCAGCACCGGCACGGACGTGCGTTTCACCACCTCAAACGGCGAGATTTTTGCCATCCCGGCTACCGCAACCACCACGCCCGAAACAGGCGAGATGGTACGACCCAGGTTTGACGCCTGGAGCATGGGAATGGAAAGATAAGCCGGGTTGATACCGGACGAGTGAGCCAGCTTCGGGATCATCTCAACGAAGGCGTAGAAAGGGGCGTTGCCGGAGCCGGTCGTCATCGCCGCCAGCATGGTGAGTACCACCAGGACCAGCATCAGGATAATACTGGCCGAACCAAACGAGGTGGCGATGGAGATCAGGCTCTGGATAAAGCCGATCGTGCTCAGACCCTGGGCAAAGACACCTGCTGCAACCAGCAGCATCACCACGCCAGCAAACGCATCTGCCATCCCGCGATACGCGACCTCAAGGCCAGAGAAGACTTTTTGCGTGTTGAAACCGCGCACGAACTCCAGTACGGCGGCCAACAGCATACAGATGACCAGAATAGTAATGATGTGCAGCTGCGGGCCCCATTTTCCGTCAAAAATGAGCACGCCGATAATCGGCGTGAACGGCAAAATGGAATAGAACGCAGGCGCGGTGGTGGTGATTTCGCTGACATCCATCATTTCATGGCTGATGTTCTCTTTCTTATCGAGATAGCGCTGCCAGAAGAAGTGCGCGATGCCCATTCCCACAATGGCAACGATTGAGATCGGCAGCGTGGTCTTAAAGGCGAAGTCGATAAGCGACATCTCGGCGGCTTTTGCCGCCAGCACAACGTCGCCAGACGTCGGGGAGAGAATAATGGCTGCCGGGGAGGCGCAGATAGCTGCCGCTGCGCCACGGCTGATGCCGACGTTCACCATCACCGGGAACAGCGTGGCCATTAACAGTACGCCAAGACCGGTTGCCGACGAAACGGCCAGCGACATCAGGCAGGCGAGGAAATAGGCGGCGACCATCAACAGATACGGTGAGTTAATGTACTGCAGGGGCTTCGAGGCAAGCTTAACAACCATGTCATTTGCGCCGATATGGGTCATGTAGGCCGCAAAACCGCACAGCATCATGATCATCATACCGAGATCGCCACCACGGCTCATCAGCAGGATTTTAATGTATTCAACAATATCCGTGGCGGTGTAGCCCGTGCTGGTTGCGCTGGCAGGTAACACCTGATGACCCATTAATGCGCTGATAATCAGCAGCGTTAAGCCACCGACAAATAATACGCCTGTGGCTGAGTATCCTTTTATGATGTAGCGCGCTACACCGACAATGACGACGACCCCAATAAGGAGTTCGATAAACGTAAGCATGATTTCCCCTGTGCCTTTTTGCCCTGAGATACAAATAATTAATAAAAAAAGAAGGATGAAAATGTGCCGAATTAATGGGCTACCTTTGCTGATTAAAATCAATAAAGAGACGACTAAGAAGCAGCATAACAGTGTTTTTGTTATGGCTCAGACATTTATTTCATCACAACGTTGACCGCCCAAAATAACGTAGCATGTCTCTTTAATGATAACAAAATGTTAATGCTTTGTGTGGTCCGGCCTGTTGCCACAGGGACCGGTCACTCCCTAATAGACGTACACTGTATGGGTTTATTCGGGTTGGCCTGAGTATTGCGTTAAGAATATTCCCGTTAAGAGGGCTGATATTTAGGAGTAGTGCTGATGCCGTTAAGTCTTGGTTCAACTATTTTGTGGTAAACTTTGCTTCGAATATTAAGAATGGTAATTGCATTGTGATCGTACGTAATACTTTTTTCTCTATTTTAGTGTTTATTTTTGGTCAGTTAACGTTTTCTTCTGTTGCACAGGCAGATGACAACGCGACGGATAAAGGCTGGTTCTCGACCTTTACGGATAATGTTTCGCAGACCTGGTCAGCGCCTGAACATTATGATCTCTATGTTCCGGCAATAACGTGGCACGCGCGTTTTGCTTATGACAAAGAGAAAACAGATAAATACAACGAGCGTCCGTGGGGCGCCGGTTTTGGTCAGTCGCGCTGGGATGAAAAGGGAAACTGGCATGGCATCTACCTGATGGCCTTTAAAGATTCCTTTAACAAGTGGGAACCGATTGGCGGCTACGGCTGGGAAAAAACCTGGCGCCCGCTGGCGGATGAGAACTTCCATGTGGGTCTGGGCTACACCGCAGGGGTGACGGCGCGCGATAACTGGAACTACATTCCGATCCCGGTGCTGCTGCCTCTGGCCTCTATTGGCTATGGCCCTGCAACGTTCCAGATGACCTACATACCGGGGACGTATAACAACGGTAACGTTTACTTCGCCTGGATGCGTTTTCAGTTTTAACTGTAAAAACGGCTCGTTCTGGTGAAAAAACGCGCAGCCGTTGATTCATAAGCGATAAAAATCTACCAGTGAAAATTAACGCGACTTTAGTCACTTTTTATCAAAGATCCGCTGGACAAAAGGTCCCACAATTGATGTACTGGTAACCGATACAGCATTTGTGTCGTTTTTTAATGTAAAGGTAATTTTGATGTCTAAGATTAAAGGTAACGTTAAGTGGTTTAATGAGTCCAAAGGATTCGGTTTCATTACTCCTGAAGATGGCAGCAAAGACGTGTTCGTACACTTCTCTGCAATCCAGTCTAATGGTTTCAAAACTCTGGCTGAAGGTCAGCGCGTAGAGTTCGAAATCACTAACGGTGCCAAAGGCCCTTCTGCTGCTAACGTAATCGCTCTGTAATTCAGACGCGTCAGCAAGAATTTCAAAACCCGCTCACTGAGCGGGTTTTTTTCGTTATGAATCAGCCAATCAGGTACATTTTCAGGAAGCTGGCAACGATCAGTACGCTCACCAACACCATGCCTGCGCTCATCAAACTCTGTTTCATTCTGTCACCCTCGTTCAGTATTGCCCTCAGAGTGACAGAGAAAAATTAAGCCAACATTAACGCTCCGGCGGTTAATGTGTGCTCACAGAGGAAAATAGCCAAAATGCGATCCCCGTCATCGCGAAAGATCCGAGCATGTTGATCGCGATATTCACCAGCGCCCAGCCGATACGACCTTCCTGAAAGAGAAAGACCGTTTCTGCAGAAAAGGTAGAGAAGGTGGTCAAACCGCCGCAGAAGCCCGTGGTAATCAACACCTTCCACATAGGATCGATATGCGTCATCCGGTTAAACCAGGCCAGCCCCATGCCAATAATAAAGGCTCCGATCAGGTTGGCGGCCAGTGTCCCCATGGGAATCGCCTGATGCAGAGGGTTAAACCGCATACTCAGGAACCATCGCGCAACGCTACCCGTACCCCCACCAATAAAAACAGCTAAAAGGAGTTGTAACACGCTAAATACCTGCTATTTGATGTGTAAGAGTAGCGAGTTTAACGCTGTTTAGGATGAGGGGACAAATATGTATGTTGCGGTAGGGCAGTTTGCGGTCACGCCTGACTGGCAGGTTAACGCACTGCAATGCGTCAACCTGATGGAACAGGCCCGGGAGAAGGGCGCGTCACTACTGGTGCTTCCCGAGGCGCTGTTGGCGAGAGATGATAATGACCCGGATTTATCCGTGAAGTCCGCGCAGCCGCTGGATGGCGAATTTTTACAGCAGTTGCTCGCCCAGAGCACGGGCAATACGATGACAACGATCTTAACGATCCATATTCCCTCCGCGCCGGGTCGTGCAGTGAATACGCTGGTGGCTATCCGCGGTGGTGCCATTGTGGCGCACTATGCCAAGCTTCACCTTTACGATGCGTTCAGCGTTCAGGAATCCCGGCGCGTTGATTCGGGAGAGGGCGTTCCGCCGCTCATCGAGATTGACGGATTTAAGGTTGGGCTGATGACATGCTATGACCTGCGTTTCCCGGAGCTGGCACTGCACCTGGCGCTACAGGGTGCTGACGTGCTGGTACTGCCTGCCGCATGGGTCAAGGGGCCGCTAAAAGAGCATCACTGGTCAACGCTGCTTGCGGCGCGCGCGCTGGACACAACCTGTTATGTTGTTGCCGCCGGAGAGTGCGGCAATAAAAACATCGGGCAGAGCAGAGTGGTGGATCCGCTGGGCGTCACGATTGCCGCCGCCGCAGAAGCGCCAGCTCTGCTGATGGCGGAGATAATTTTAGAAAGAATTGCGCTTGCGCGTCAGCAATTACCTGTTCTAAGGAACCGACGCTTTGCGCCACCGCAATTATTGTGATGTTTTTTTCAACAATGCTTGATTCACCTTGTTACAGATTGCTATTGTGTGCACGCGCCAGATGACCGTTAATATGATCGGGTTTTTGGCGCTGAATGCAGCCTGTTTTATGTAAAGAAGGTATCTATGGGTGAGATTAGTATTACCAAACTGCTGGTGGTTGCCGCACTGGTCGTCCTGCTGTTTGGTACCAAGAAGTTACGTACGCTGGGTGGTGACCTGGGGGCTGCCATCAAAGGCTTCAAGAAAGCAATGAACGACGATGATGCAGCCGCGAAGAAAAGCGCTGACGACATCCCGGCAGAGAAGCTTTCCCACAAAGAGTAACGGCAATGCCTGAGGGCTTGCGAAAAAAACCGGCTCATGAGGCCGGTTTTTTTGTATTACTGTAAACAGATATTACAGCACTATTTAACTTCTTCGCCTTTTGCCTGCATATCCGCATGGTAAGAGGAGCGAACAAACGGACCGCACGCTGCGTGGGTAAAGCCCATCGCCAGCGCTTCGGCTTTCATCTCGTCAAACTCGTCCGGGCTCACGTAGCGCTGTACCGGCAGGTGGTGACGGCTTGGCTGCAGATACTGTCCCAGGGTCAACATGGTCACACCGTGACGGCGAAGATCGCGCATCACTTCGATGATTTCGTCATTGGTTTCACCCAGACCGACCATCAGACCTGACTTAGTAGGAATATGTGGATGCGCTTCTTTGAAACGCTCCAGCAGTTTCAGAGACCAGTTATAGTCGGCTCCCGGACGCACCTGACGGTAGAGGCGTGGAACGTTCTCCAGATTGTGGTTAAACACATCTGGTGGCGTTGCGGTCAGGATCTCCAGCGCGCGGTCCATACGGCCGCGGAAGTCAGGAACCAGGGTCTCGATTTTGATGCTCGGGCTTTTCTCGCGAATGGCAGTAATACAGTCAGCGAAGTGCTGAGCTCCACCATCACGCAGATCGTCACGGTCAACGGATGTGATAACCACATAACGCAGCGCCATATCGGCGATGGTTTGTGCCAGCTTCTGGGGTTCGTTAGCATCAGGTGCGACTGGACGGCCATGAGCAACATCGCAGAACGGGCAGCGGCGGGTACAGATGGCACCCAGAATCATAAACGTCGCGGTGCCGTGGTTGAAACATTCAGCAAGGTTCGGACAAGACGCTTCTTCACAAACGGAGTGAAGACCATTCTTGCGCATCGCCGCTTTGATCCCCTGGATACGCGAAGAGTCGGCCGGAAGTTTGATTTTCATCCATTCCGGTTTTCTTAACAGCGCCTCGCGCTCTGTAGCCACGTTTTTAACCGGGATAAGGGCCATTTTATCGGCATCGCGGTATTTAACACCGCGTTCCATCACAATGGGTTTACTCATAGCGTGCGTGTTCCAGTTGCGAATATCGAAGGAAAGCGTTTCAATTCAAGGGAATGTTGTATTTATCAACTATTTTTGAAAGAACGACAGGCAGTATATCATTGAAACGGTCGTTAAAGCAGCCTGCCAGGTCGCCAATTTGTAAAATAGTTGTTGTTTTGTGCCTTTTGCCCTGCATGTGGCAGGGGCTTGTGCTGGCACATACTGTCAGAAGGCCTGGCGGATAATGCGGATGACGTTTTCCAGAACCGGATCGCGCAAACTGAGTTTATTGTAATGCAGTGAAATTTCTATAGATTCCGCATTGAGCTGGCTGAGCGGAATACTCTCCAGCGGCCAGAGTTTACGCAGCAGGTTATACAGGCGTGAAGGCATGATGCACAGCATATCGCTGCTGCCAATCAGGGAGGCGGTGGTGAACATATTGTAACTACTAAAGCTGATCTGACGTTCCGGGAAAATTTCATCAATACGCTGGCGCAGGGCATGATTCGATTGTCCTTCGGTCATGAAAGACGAGTGGTCGTAGTTGCGCAGGTTCTCAATGGTCAACGGCTCGCTAAGAACGGGGTGCTGCTGGCGGCAAACCAGAACCAGGTTATCGGCATAAAGCACATTTTGCCCCAGCGCTCGGGCATTGAAGCTGCCGCTTTCAATAATCAGATCGGTCTGGAACTGGGCAAGCTGAACGTCAGGCTCGCTGAGAGGCACATTGCGCAGCAGAAGCTGAGGCGCATGCTCTTTCACGGCCTGGAAGATGGCAGGCATCACCAGCACGCCCACGGAAGGAGAGCAGCCGATGGTGATAGTTCTCTGTTTGTCATAGCTTCCGGTTAAATCCAGCGCACCGAGAATCGACTCCAGCCCCTGGCTGATGTACTCATGGAGATGCGTGGCGTAAGCCGTCGGCGTAACGCCCTGGCCCTTACGAATAAATAACGGGTCAGGAAATATAGCGCGCAGCTTTTGAATTGACTGACTTATTGCTGATGGCGTGAGATTAAGAATTTTCGCAGCGTTAACGATACCCTTATGGACATATACTGCCTCAAAAATAGTCAGTAAATTGAGATCAATATTACGTAAAGTCCGAAAAATTTGCGGCTTGTCTTCGCCACCAGGGTCATTCAGGCGTTTGGCTGGTAAATTATTATACTCCACGCTTTTACTCCGTATACATTCACAACATGAATGATAGTTGAATTTATTTATTATGCTTGTAGAGATTCGTAAAGTGTTTGTTTTGTTTCACTTGTTTATCAAAAACAAACAGTTGTGTGATTATCACTCAAGTTACTTAGCCTGTGTATGCCGTACTGACCGGAGGCTAAATAATATGTAACGGCAATATTCGGGCGCTTCGAAAATATAGAATCTGCGGATTATTGTAAAGCGTAAAAGCGGTAAATAAACAGTGGCCCGTCAAATTATCGAGCCATTCTGTATGATATATTAAGCAGGGATATATTCGTGCGGGGGATTGTTAAGTAGCGCTAACACGTTCTTCAGCAGAACCGGACGTATATTATCTGGCGTAGCGGTATCGACCCACTGGCGCATTTGCGTCATTTCCATGCCGGCGTAGCCGCAGGGGTTTATGCGCTGGAAAGGCGTAAGATCCATATTAATATTCAATGCCAGACCGTGGAAAGAACAGCCTTTACGAATACGTAGCCCCAGAGAGCAAATCTTCATTTCGCCAACGTAGACGCCCGGCGCATCGGCACGCGGATGCGCATCAATACCATATTCCGCCAGCGTGTTGACGACGGTTTGTTCCAGTAACGTCACCAGCTCACGCACACCCAGCTTTCTGCGCTTCAGGTTAAGCATGACATACATCACCTGCTGACCAGGCCCGTGGTAAGTCACCTGACCCCCGCGATCGCTCTGGATCACCGGGATATCGCCCGTCATTAATAAATGTTCCGCTTTACCCGCCTGACCCTGTGTAAACACCGGCAGGTGTTCGACCAGCCAGATCTCATCAGGGGTGGTGTCATCGCGTGAATCGGTGAAGTCATGCATAGCCTGGGAGACAGGCTCATAAGGTTGCAGCCCGAGATGACGGACCAGAATTTTATCCTGATACAAAACTGCGTCTCCGAAGACGAGGGACAAAAGATGCGGGGGAGTATATCACAGCGGGGGAGAGGGGTTACCCGGTAAACCGGGTAACCGCAAAGGGACTACAGCACCATACGAACAATTTCGATATTGCCGAGCTCTTCGTACAGCGTTTCAACCTGCTCGATATGTGTGGCAGTGATGGTAATAGAAACCGAGTGGTAGTTGCCCTTGCTGCTTGGTTTTACTGACGGAGAGTAGTCACCCGGCGCATGGCGCTGTACCACTTCAACCACCTGATCAACCAGCTCAGGTTTCGCCAGACCCATTACTTTGTAGGTAAATGAGGTAGGGAATTCAAGCAGTTCGTTAAGTTTGGTTTTCATGTCAGCTCCGGCGTAACGTCAAAAAGAATAACTCCCACGTCGGGTGGGAGTTATCAGGATACTTAGTATATGGGGATCAAAATCACACTTTCAAGTGTTCGATTTTTAGCCAAACCAGTGATGGAACATCAGTTTAATGTAATCAATGATTTTGCCGAAGAAATTGCCTTCAGGAATTTCTTCCAGCACCACGAGCGGGCGCTGATCGATTGTTTTGCCGTCCAGCTGGAAGTTGATGGTGCCCACTACCTGGTTTTTCTGCAGTGGGGCGTGCAGCTCAGTTGTGTTAAGCACGTAGCTCGCTTTCAGATCTTTCATGCGGCCGCGCGGAATGGTCAGATACAGATCTTTATCCACGCCCAGGGAAGCACGGTCGTTATCGCCGAACCAGACGGGTTCAGAAGCAAACTCTTTCCCTGCTTTCAGCGGGTTCACGGTTTCGAAGAAGCGGAAGCCCCAGGTCAGCAGCTTCTTGCTTTCGGTTTCACGGCCCTTAAAGGTGCGACCGCCCATCACGGCAGAAATCAGACGCATCTGGCCTTCCGTCGCAGAGGCTACCAGGTTGTAACCGGCTTTATCGGTATGACCTGTTTTGATGCCGTCAACGTTCAGGCTGTTATCCCACAGCAGGCCGTTACGGTTGGTCTGACGAATGCCGTTGAAGGTGAACTCTTTCTCTTTATAGATGGAGTATTCGTTAGGAACGTCGCGGATCAGCGCCTGGCCAATCAGCGCCATATCGCGCGCGGAGCTGTACTGACCGTCTGCATCGAGACCGTGTACGGTCTGGAAATGGCTGTTCTTCAGACCCAGCGCAGTCACGTAGCTGTTCATCAGGCCAACGAAGGCATCCTGACTACCGGCGGCGAAATCAGCCATGGCGACGCAGGCATCGTTACCGGACTGCAGGTTGATACCACGGATTAACTGAGAAACCGGAACCTGCATTCCTGGTTTCAGGAACATCAGGGAGGAACCTTTGAAGACAGGGTTCCCGGTTGCCCACGCATCGTTACCGATGGTGACCAGATCCGTTTCCTTAAACTTGCCGGCTTTCATGGCCTGGCCGATAACGTAGCTGGTCATCATTTTGGTCAGACTGGCCGGGTCACGGCGGGCATCGGCATTCTGTTCTGCCAGCACTTTGCCAGAGTTGTAATCGATCAGGATGTAAGATTCCGCATCGATTTGCGGAACGCCAGGGATCATGGTCTTGATATTCAGGTCATCAGCATGAGCTGCAGAGAGTGCAGTCGCGCAAAGGGCCGTGGTCAGCGCCATGCGCTGCACAAAACGAGCAGAAAAAGTGGTCTTCATGGTCAGAACTACGACATCCGTGATGGAATTAAAAAAGTGCCCTACTATAGCAAATGCTATTCAGGCAGGCATCCGACTTTAAGCATGAGTTTGTGAATGTGTTTTACACAAATTGACATTTCGGATACCGCCGATTAATTACTTCGCAACAGCGATAAAGGACTGCAGCTGCGCCTCGCTCTGCAAACGCTGCTGCAGGGATGCTGCCTGCGATTTGCTGGCAAACGGCCCCATCTGAATACGCCAGACGGCACCGTTCTGCTCAACGCGCCCGGGTACGCCAAACTGCTGGCTCAGACGTTGCTGGTACTGCTGGGCACGGGCCTGATCGCTGACGGCACCCACCTGAACGACAAAGCCGCCGCTGGCTGCTGCGGGCGCGCTCTGGGTCGCGACCGGAGCCGTTACAGTCGCAGGCTGTGCAGTGGGGGCGGTAACCGGCGCAGGTGCCGGTTCGTTGCCTTCCAGCACGCCCGAGGCTAAGGTCGTCGGTGCGCCAAGAAAGCCGCTACTCTTTACCGGTGCGCCAGTGGAATCATCGCTTTGCAGCGTGTCATTGCTGATTGGGCGAATTTCGCCCGCGGGCTGAGAAGGCTCAGCCGGAGAAGAGACGCTTCCCATGCCGCCGTCCAGATTTGGGCGATCGGGAAGAGCGTAAGTCTGTTTCGCCACCGTGGTACACGCGGTTCCTGGCCCGGAGAGCGAACCATCCTGCGCCACGATAATCGGGTCAATGCGGACTTTGGTGTTGTTCGAGGTGTTCAGGCGATCGGCAGATGCGCGGGACAGGGAAATCACCCGGTCATTACCGTATGGGCCACGGTCGTTAATACGCACGACGATCATACGGCCGTTCGCCAGGTTGGTAATACGGGCGTAGCTTGGGATCGGCAGCGTCGGGTGTGCTGCGGTCAGCTGCATTGGGTCAAATGTTTCACCCGATGCCGTCAGGTTACTGCCCGGCTCAGCATCATAAATGGCGGCAAAGCCAGCCTGGCTGAAGCGGGAAGGATCCTGTACGATTTTGTAGCTTTTGCCGTCGCGTTCGTAATCCTGATTCGCGCTGGCATTCAGCGGTTCGTAAACGGGATCGGCGCCGCTGATTTCAACGATCGGGCCATTACACACCGCAGGCTGCGGTGGCGCGACGGTTGCCTGTTGCTGACCATCATCACTTGTGCAGGCCGCAAGTAAACTTGCCGCAATGCAGATCCCCAGCCACTGCTTACGCATTCCGATCCCCTTATTTTTATACGCTTTTTGACAACATTTTTCTGTGGGTGTGGATCGACATCACGATACCAAACCCGGCCATCAACACGATCAGTGCCGAGCCTCCGTAACTCACCAGCGGCAGCGGTACGCCTACCACCGGCAGAATACCACTCACCATACCAATATTTACGAAGACATAAACGAATAAAATCAACATCAATCCACCCGCCATGACGCGGCCAAAGGTTGTTTGCGCGCGGGCGGCAATCCACAAACCTCGCATGATCAGCAGCACGTAAAGAGCCAGCAGGATCAGGATGCCGACCAGCCCCAGCTCCTCTGCCAGTACTGCAAAGATAAAGTCGGTGTGACGCTCCGGTAAAAACTCCAGCTGCGACTGCGTACCGTGCAGCCAGCCTTTACCGCGCAGACCGCCGGAGCCAATCGCAATCTTGGACTGAATAATATGATAGCCCGCACCGAGTGGATCGGTTTCCGGATCGAGCAGCATCATAACGCGCTGACGCTGATAATCATGCATCAGGAAGAACCAGAGGATAGGGATAAACGCCGCAACCAGCACCACCGCGATACCAATCAGACGCCAGCTTAAGCCTGAAAGGAACAGGACAAACAGGCCGGAGAGGGCGATAAGGATCGAGGTGCCGAGGTCAGGCTGCGCCGCAACCAGCAGCGTCGGCAGGAATATCAGCACCAGGGCAATGGCGGTATTTTTCAGCGACGGCGGACAGACATCGCGGTTGATAAAGCGCGCCACCATCAACGGGACCGCGATTTTGGCAATCTCCGAGGGCTGGAAACGAACAACGCCCAGATCCAGCCAACGCTGCGCCCCTTTTGAGATCGCACCGAACGCATCAACCGCCACCAGCAAAATAATGCAAAAGATGTAGAGATAGGGCGCCCAGCCTTCATAGACACGCGGCGGGATCTGCGCCATTACCACCATAATAACCAGCCCCATCGCGATCTGGCCGATCTTGCGCTCCATCATGCCGATGTCCTGGCCGCTGGCGCTCCAGATAACCAGGGCGCTGTAAACCAGCAGAGCCAACAGGATCAGCAGCATGGCTGGATCGATGTGGATTTTATCCCACAGCGATTTTTTATTTGGATTATCGGTCATGATTATTGGTCCTCCGCCGCAGCGGCGGCCGGGTTTTCAGCCGGCAGTTCGGTGTTGTTATCACCCAGCATAATGTGGTCGAGGATCTGGCGCATGATGGTCCCTACCGCCGGACCAGCGCCGCCGTTCTCCAGAATCATCGCCACCGCCACCTGCGGGTTATCATAAGGGGCAAATGCCGTCATCAGTTTATGGTCACGCAGACGTTCGGCAATGCGGTGTGCGTTATAGGTTTCATTGGCTTTCAGACCAAAGACCTGCGCCGTACCGGATTTCGCGGCCACTTTATATGGCGTACCGGCGAAATATTTGTGCGCGGTACCATTCGGACGGTTTGCCACGCCGTACATACCGTCTTTCGCTATTTCCCAGAAGCCGGAATGAATGTCGCCCACTGGCGCTTCATGGGGCTGGATCCATGGCACTTTTTTGCCGTCTTCAACGGTGCTTTGCAGCAGATGCGGAACTTTAACCACGCCGTCGTTAATGAGGATCATCATCGCTTTGTTCATCTGAAGCGGGGTGGCCGTCCAGTAACCCTGGCCGATACCCACCGGAATGGTGTCGCCCTGATACCACGGCTTTTTAAAGCGCTTCAGCTTCCACTCACGGGTTGGCATGTTGCCTGAACGTTCTTCAGCCAGATCCACACCGGTGTAGTGTCCGTAGCCGAATTTGCTCATCCATTCAGACAGGCGATCAATGCCCATGTCATACGCCACCTGATAGAAGAAGGTGTCCGCAGACTCTTCCAGAGATTTCGTGACGTTCAGATGGCCGTGGCCCCATTTTTTCCAGTCGCGATAGCGTTTTTCAGAGCCGGGCAGCTGCCACCAGCCCGGGTCAAACAGGCTGGTATTGCGGTTGATGACGCCCGCGCTCAGCGCTGAGACCGCCACGTACGGTTTAACCGTTGATGCCGGAGGGTAAACGCCTTGCGTGGCGCGGTTCACCAGCGGGGTGTTAGGATCATTGAGCAGGCCGGAGTAGTCTTTGCTTGAGATACCGTCAACAAAGAGGTTCGGGTCATAGCTTGGCATGGAAACCATGGCCAGGATGCCGCCGGTGCGCGGATCGGTGACCACCACGGCGGCACGGCTGCCTGCCAGCAGGGTTTCAATATACTGCTGCAGTTTGAGATCGAGCGTCAGATAGACGTCGTGCCCCGCCTGAGGCGGCACTTCTTTAAGCTGGCGGATGACGCGGCCACGGTTATTAACCTCGACTTCTTCATAGCCGGTTTGCCCGTGCAGGACATCTTCGTAGTAGCGTTCAATCCCCAGCTTGCCGATATCGTGCGTTGCGGCGTAGTTCGCCAGCTTGCCGTCTTTATCGAGGCGCTCGACGTCTTTATCGTTAATTTTGGAAACGTAGCCAATCACATGCGTCAGCGCGGAGCCGTAAGGATAGTAGCGACGTTTGTACCCCTTCACTTCCACGCCGGGGAAGCGGTACTGGTTCACCGCAAAACGGGCGACCTGGACTTCCGTCAGGTTGGTTTTCACCGGAATGGAGGTGAAACGGTGAGAGCGGGCGCGCTCTTTCTTGAAGGCCGCGATATCGTCATCGTTAAGATCGACAACGCTTCTCAGCGCCTCCAGCGTATTCTGCACGTTATCGACTTTTTCCGGCATCATCTCGACTTGATAGATGGTGCGGTTTAACGCCAACGGGGTGCCGTTACGGTCGTAGATAATGCCGCGGCTGGGCGCGATAGGCACCAGCTTAATGCGGTTTTCGTTTGAACGCGTCTGGTAATCGGTAAAGCGGACAATTTGCAGATTATAAAGGTTGGCGATCAGCACGCCGGTAAGCAGCAAAATCCCCGTAAAGGCGACCAGCGCCCGGCGCACAAACAGCGCGGACTCAGCCGTATAGTCGCGAAAAGAATTCTGTAGTTTCATCCGCTGCTTAATCTACCCTGGTCAGTCATTACTCGCGGTGATAAGGGTGGTTGGTAGTAATGCTCCACGCGCGATACAAACTTTCTGCTACCAGGACCCGCACGAGCGGGTGGGGCAGCGTCAGCGCAGAGAGTGACCAACTTTGTTCTGCTGCCGCTTTGCAGGCGGGGGATAACCCCTCTGGTCCGCCAATCAACAGACTGACGTCACGGCCATCCTGCTTCCAGCGCTCCAGTTCGTGCGCCAGCTGCGGCGTATCCCAGGGTTTACCTGGAATATCGAGGGTGACGATGCGGTTCTTGCCTGCGGCAGCCAGCATCAGTTCGCCCTCTTTATCGAGAATACGTTTGATATCCGCGTTCTTGCCGCGCTTCCCGGCGGGAATTTCCACCAGTTCGAACGGCATATCTTTAGGAAAACGACGCAGATACTCAGTAAAACCGGTTTGTACCCAGTCCGGCATTTTGGTGCCGACGGCGACCAGCTGCAACTTCACGCATTAACCCCAGAGTTTTTCCAGCTCATACAGGCGACGGCTCTCTTCCTGCATGACATGGACAATCACATCGCCGAGGTCAACAACCACCCAGTCAGCGGTCGCTTCACCTTCAACGCCAAGCGGTAACAGTCCTGCTGCGCGCGATTCCTGAACCACGTGGTCAGCAATCGAAACAACATGACGCGTAGAGGTCCCGGTGCAGATGATCATGCAGTCGGTGATGCTGGATTTACCCTTAACGTCGATAGCGATGATGTCCTGACCTTTCAGGTCATCAATTTTGTCGATAACAAAATCCTGGAGTGCTTTACCCTGCAAGTTTTCCCCCTGGGTGAATGAGATTGTGCAACTATGAATTCGTAGCCAGACAGTATACCTGAACTGACGCCCTTGTCGGGACAAATGTCACCGGCCGGGCCTTTGAAGGCGGGTATCATCCCACCCTCCGCCTGAGATTGCATCGCCATTTTTGTAAAACAATTTCTGTAAAGCAATGATCGGCGGGAAAGTCTGGCAGCGGAGGATAACAGTATGGCTTAACCTGTCAAGGCAGGATGATCAATAAGCCGCTTTTTATGTCTTCCGGTTATTTATCTGCGCTTTTCTGATACAAACCATGTGTATGAATATACGCCAGCACCGGGGCGGGAAGCAGATCGTCACACGCTAAACCCTGCTGTAAACGCTCACGAATGAGGGTGGCTGAGATATCAAACCACGGCGTCTCCGCCAGATAAATCTTCCCGGCAGGCTGGTTGTGAAGATCTTCAACGTTGGCGGTGAGATGGTCTTCAAGCCACTGCTGGTACTGCTCTTCGCGCATGGTCAGCGGATAACCCGGACGGCGGCAGACGAGCAGATGGCTGTTCTCCAGAATGGTTTCATACTTATGCCATGTAGGAAAGTTGAGCAGGGAATCCTGGCCAATGATAAAGGCCAGCGGCTGGTCTGGCCCTTGCTCGGCCCGCCACTCCTGCAGCGTTTGCGATGTCCACGAAGGGGTGTCGCGACGCAATTCCCGTTCATCAAGTCTGAAGAGCGGTTTATCTGCAATAGCCAGAGCGAGCATCTCTTTTCGCTGCTCGCTGGTGGCCTCAGGCTGGGGACGGTGCGGCGGGACATTATTGGGCATGATGGTGACGCGCTGCAGGCCAATCAGATTCGCCAGAATTTCCACCGGCTTCAGGTGTCCGTAATGTACCGGGTCGAAGGTGCCGCCATACAGGGCCTGTAAAGAATGCATACTATCCATCAATAAAAACGTCTGCCAGCGCCTTGTGGCAGAGCAGCAGGGAAAGACTTTCCAGCTCCGCCCACACCGACTGGCCGTAATCTTGTTTTAAGGTGAGCTCCGCGCGCATCAGAAGCTGCACAGCCTGACGCAGCTGTTCATGACTCAGGCGGTTGATGGCCTCAGTGGTCATCGCCCGGCGGTTTTGCCACACCCGGTGTTTATCAAAAAGAGCGCGCAGCGGCGTATGGGCAGACTGACGTTTGAGCGTAATCAGCAGCAGCAGTTCACGCTGCAGCGTACGCAGCAGAATGACGGGTTCACTGCCTTCCAGACGCAGCTGTTGCAGAATATGCAGGGCGCGTTTACTTTTCGCCGACAGCAATGCATCAACCCAGTGGAACGGCGTGAAGTGTGCGGCATCGTTAACAGCCTGCTCAACGCGTGGTAACGTCAGTTTACCGTCCGGCCAGAGCAGGGAGAGCCTGTCCAGCGCCTGTGCCAGGGCCAGCAGGTTGCCTTCATAGCAGTAGCAAAGCAGCTGATTCGCTGCATCATCCAGTTGAAGATTGTTCTGCTTTGCTCTTGCCGCCACCCATTTTGGCAGATGCGCCTGTTCAGGTGTCTGGCAGGTGACCTGCACTGCGTGGGTCGCGAGTTGGGTGAACCACGCCGCATTTTCCTGCGCTTTGGTGAGCTTGTTGCCGCGCACAATCAGCAGCAGATCGCTGTGAAGCAGGCTGACGAGCGTGGCCAGCTGTTCATTGATAGCCGCGTTAGGGCCATTCTCCGGCAGCAGGATCTGAATAGTCTGGCGCGACGCAAAAAGGCTCATCGCCTGACAGAGTGAGAAGAGGGTATTCCAGTCGGTATTATTATCCAGCTGGACGGTATGGTGTTCATCAAAGCCCTGCGCGGCGGCGGCATGCCGCACGGCATCCAGGCTTTCCTGAAGCAATAACGGATCGTTTCCGAGTAGCAGATACGCCGCGCGCAGCCCTTCATTGAGCTGCGCGCGGAGTTGTTCAGGATACAGCCTGATCATCATTTACCCAGAGAGGTGGCAGCAGGAATCGTGCCGGTGTCCGGTTTCTCAACAATGTCAGAACCTTCTCTTGTCGACGCTGCAATACCTGGCAGTTTGCGGATCAGCTGTTCCGCCGCCTTGTCGTACATTTCATTGATGATAATCTGCTGTTCGGCATCTTTTGCCAGCGCCGTTTGCGGGTTATCAAAGAACGAACGATACACTTTTGCGCTGATCGGGTAGATGTCTTTACCCGGGATCAGTACAGCCGCGTTGACCGACAGCACCATCTGATATTCAGCCGTGCGGCCGTCCTGGAAGATGGACGCCGTATCCTGTCCCAGCGTCATTCCCAGTACGCGCAGAGACGGTACATCCTGGCGCAGCGTACCTTTTTCAATAAGCTCAACGCCATTCAGACGCAGCTGATTGCGGATTGCCCGGCTGAGCGGTCCGTTTGGATCTCCGGAATCAAAGATCATCGTTTTCATCTCAGGTGGCACTGCCGTGGTATTGCGCAGGTGCCAGCCGCAACCCGCGGTGACAAGCACCGCCAGAGATAAGAGTATTGTTGCCAGTTGTCGCACGTTTCCTCCCGCGCTTAGCCAACGACCAGATTCAGCAGTTTACCCGGTACGTAGATCACTTTACGTACGGTAACGCCCTCAAGATATTTCGCAACCAGAGGTTCCTGGCCTGCGCGTTCGCGAACCTGTTCTTCGGTTGCATCAACGGCCACGGTGATTTTACCGCGCACTTTGCCGTTAACCTGTACCACAACCAGCGTGGTGTTTTCCACCATTGCCGCTTCATCAGCAACCGGCCACGGCGCGTTGTCGATATCGCCTTCGCCTTTCAGCTCCTGCCACAGGGTGAAGCTGACGTGTGGCGTGAACGGGTTCAGCATGCGAACGACGGCCAGCAGCGCTTCACGCATGATGGCACGATCCTGCTCGCCATCCTGCGGGGCTTTCGCCAGCTTGTTCATCAGTTCCATAATAGCCGCAATTGCGGTATTGAAGGTCTGACGACGACCAATATCATCGGTCACTTTCGCAATCGTTTTATGAACATCACGACGGAGCGCCTGCTGATCTTCGCTCAGCGCAGCGGCGTTCAGTGCCGGGGCATCGCCCTGTGCGGTGTGTTCGTACACCAGTTTCCAGACGCGTTTCAGGAAGCGGTTAGCGCCTTCCACGCCGGATTCCTGCCACTCAAGGGTCATATCAGCCGGAGAAGCAAACATCATGAACAGACGCACGGTGTCCGCGCCGTAACGCTCGACCATCACCTGCGGGTCGATACCGTTGTTTTTAGACTTAGACATCTTGCTCATGCCGGTATAAACCAGTTCATGACCATCAGCGTCTGTCGCCTTAACGATACGGCCTTTCTCATCACGCTCAACGATTGCATCAACCGGAGAGACCCAGTTACGTTCGCCGTTCGCGCCAACGTAGTAGAAGGCATCTGCCAGCACCATACCCTGACACAGCAGCTGTTTTGCTGGTTCGTCAGAGTTCACCATACCCGCATCACGCATCAGCTTGTGGAAGAAGCGGAAGTAGAGCAGGTGCATGATGGCGTGTTCGATGCCACCGATGTAGATGTCTACCGGCAGCCAGTAGTTTGCCGCATCGGAATCCAGCATGCCTTCTTTGTACTGCGGGCAGGTGTAGCGCGCGTAGTACCAGGACGACTCCATGAAGGTGTCGAAGGTGTCGGTTTCACGCAGCGCAGGCTGGCCGTTAACGGTGGTTTTCGCCCACTCAGGATCGGCTTTGATCGGGCTGGTAATGCCGTCCATCACCACATCTTCCGGCAGGATCACCGGCAGCTGATCTTCTGGGGTTGGCATTACGGTGCCGTCTTCCAGGGTCACCATTGGAATTGGTGCACCCCAGTAGCGCTGACGGGACACACCCCAGTCGCGCAGACGGTAGTTAACTTTACGCTCGCCCACGCCCAGTGAGGCCAGCTTATCGGCGATGGCGTTGAAGCCCTCTTCGAAGCTCAGACCGCTGAATTCGCCGGAATTGAACAGGGTGCCCTTTTCAGTCAGCGCTTGCTCGGACAGGTCGGGTTCAGAACCATCGGCGGCCAGAATAACGGCTTTAATCGGCAGGTTGTATTTGGTGGCAAACTCGTAGTCGCGCTGATCGTGACCCGGAACGGCCATGACCGCACCTGTACCGTACTCCATCAGAACGAAGTTTGCTGCCCAGACCGGGATCGCTTCGCCCGTCAGAGGGTGCTTAGCATAGAAGCCGGTTGCAACGCCTTTTTTCTCCATCGTCGCCATGTCGGCTTCAGCCACTTTGGTGTTGCGGCATTCGTCGATGAAAGTGGCCAGTTCCGGGTTGTTCTCTGCCGCTTTCTGCGCCAGCGGGTGACCTGCGGCCACGGCCAGATAGGTCGCGCCCATGAAGGTGTCCGGACGGGTGGTATACACGGTCAGGGTCTGGTCGTAGTGCTCAACGTTAAAGGTAATTTCCACGCCTTCAGAACGGCCGATCCAGTTGCGCTGCATGGTCTTAACGGTGTCAGGCCAGTGATCCAGGGTATCCAGATCGTTCAGCAGCTCGTCAGCGTAAGCGGTGATTTTGATAAACCACTGCGGGATCTCTTTACGCTCAACTTTGGTGTCGCAGCGCCAGCAGCAACCGTCGATAACCTGCTCGTTTGCCAGAACGGTCTGGTCATTCGGGCACCAGTTAACGGCAGACGTTTTCTTATACACCAGGCCTTTTTTATACAGCTCGGTGAAGAATTTCTGCTCCCAGCGGTAGTATTCCGGCGTGCAGGTCGCCAGCTCGCGGCTCCAGTCATAGCCGAAGCCCAGCATTTTGAGCTGGTTTTTCATGTACGCGATGTTGTCGTACGTCCACGGTGCCGGAGCGGTATTGTTTTTAACCGCGGCGCCTTCTGCAGGCAGGCCGAACGCATCCCAGCCGATTGGCTGCAGAACGTTTTTGCCCAGCATGCGCTGGTAACGGGCAATCACATCACCGATGGTGTAGTTACGCACGTGGCCCATGTGTAGTCGACCAGAAGGATAGGGAAGCATCGACAGGCAGTAATACTTCTCTTTGCTCTCGTCTTCGGTTACTTCAAAGGTGCGCTTCTCGTCCCAGTGTTGCTGGACTTTTGATTCTATCTCTTCCGGGCGGTATTGCTCTTGCATGGCAGCCAGTGGTCCTGTTTTCAATACAGCTACAAATGTAGCCAATGGATGTGGTAATTCAGATCCGCATAGCATAGCCCAAACGCCCGCGTCAAAACAGCCTTTCGCACAAATGCACTTTGCAGGAATTTACCGGGTCTGTGCTTCACCTGACAAAGCGGCGTCGAAATAAGGTCTATTATTAGAAATAGTTACTTACCCGGGAGGCAAAATGATGAACAAGGTTGCTCAATTTTACCGCGAACTGGTGGCGACACTGACGGAACGGCTGCGTAACGGCGAGCGTGATATTGACGCGCTGGTTGAACAGGCACGCGCACGCGTGACGCAAACGGGTGAGTTAACGCGAACCGAAGTGGAAGAGGTAACCCGCGCGGTGCGCCGCGACCTGGAAGAGTTTGCGCGTAGCTACGAAGAGAGCCAGGACGAGGTAGCCGACAGCGTCTTTATGCGGGTGATCAAAGAGAGCCTGTGGCAGGAGCTGGCGGACATCACCGACAAAACGCAGCTGGAGTGGCGTGAGGTGTTTCAGGACCTGAACCACCACGGCGTGTACCAGAGCGGTGAAGTCGTGGGGCTGGGGAATCTTGTGTGTGAGAAATGCCATCACCATATTGCGGTGTATACGCCGGACGTGCTGCCGCTGTGCCCGAAATGCGGGCACGATCAGTTCCAGCGTCGGCCGTTTGAGCCATAGGTAAAAGCGCAGGTTTCTTCCCTCTCCCGTCGGGAGAGGGCCAGGGTGAGGGCATCAGGCCGCACTGTAGTATGCGAGTCTCTCCGCCAGCAAATCCACAAACGCTTCCCGGTCGATATCCACCATCAACGTCGTATTCGGTTTATTCCCCGTCAGTGAATAGTAATCCACCACCGTCATCCCCTGGGTATATTTCCCCTGCGTCTCCACGCCAACCCAACGCTCTACCGTGGTAAACATCTCTGGCTTCAGCAGCCAGGCAATGGTGCATGGGTCGTGCAGCGGCGCGCCATGGAAGCCCCACTTCTCGGCTTTGTGATACTCCATAAAGAAGTCGAGCAGCTCGGCCACGGTCGTCGCAACCGGGTTGCCTACGGCGCGGAAGCGCTCAATATCGTCAGCCATAATTTGTGCGCGGTGGGTAACATCCAGCCCTGCCATTACAATCGGCAGGCCCGACTGGAAAACGATCTCCGCCGCTTCCGGGTCGACAAAGATGTTGAATTCCGCCGCAGGCGTCCAGTTACCCAGCCCCATCGCGCCGCCCATCATCACAATACGGGCAATTTTATTATGCAGTTCCGGATGGCTGTTCAGCAGCAGCGCAACGTTGGTTTGCGGTCCGGTGGCGACCAGCGTCACGGGCACCGTGCTCTCACGCAGCACCTTCGCCATCAGCTCCACGGCGGTACAGTTTTGCGGTGCAAAGCCTGGCTCCGGCAGTGCCGGACCGTCCAGCCCGCTTTCACCGTGAACGTTGTCGGCAATGATAAGCTCGCGCATCAGCGGCTTCACGGCACCGCCCGCGACGGGAATATCGGTGCGTCTGAGCAGCGTTAGCATGCGCAGCACGTTGCGCAGGGTTTTGTCAGGCGTCTGGTTTCCGGAAGACGAGGTGACGGCTTTTACGTCGAGCTCAGGGGAGGCAAGTGCGAGGACGAGAGCGATCGCGTCATCATGACCCGGATCGCAATCGAGAATAATAGGCTGTGCCATAGCGTTCTCCATACGTAGCGTTATTTTGTGACAAGGTTAACGCTGCAATGTGACGCCGACGAGAAGCAGAGCGTGAAAGCGTGAAGCAGTGCGCAATCCGCAGATTGCGCACTGAGAAGATTAGTGCAGGATTTTAGCGAGGAAATCTTTAGCGCGTTCGGATTTCGGGTTAGCGAAGAACTCTTCTTTCGGTGAGTCTTCAACGATCTTGCCTTCGTCCATGAAGATCACGCGGTTAGCCACTTTACGGGCGAAGCCCATTTCGTGCGTCACCACCATCATGGTCATCCCTTCGTGCGCCAGTTCAACCATCACGTCCAGCACTTCGTTGATCATTTCAGGATCGAGCGCCGACGTGGGCTCATCGAACAGCATCGCCACCGGATCCATGCACAGCGCGCGCGCAATCGCCACACGCTGCTGCTGGCCACCGGAAAGCTGCGCCGGGAACTTATCGGCATGTGCAGAAAGCCCTACGCGCTCCAGAAGCTTCAGCCCCTTCTCGCGCGACGCTTTTTTATCACGCTTGAGCACTTTGACCTGGGCCAGCGTCAGGTTCTCAATAATAGAGAGGTGAGGGAACAGCTCAAAATGCTGGAACACCATGCCAACGTGAGAGCGAAGCTGGGCGAGATTGGTTTTCTTGTCGTTCACTTTCGTGCCGTTAACAACAATTTCGCCCTGCTGCACAGGTTCCAGACCATTAACCGTTTTGATCAGCGTGGACTTACCGGAACCGGACGGCCCGCACACCACCACCACGTCACCTTTTTTCACTTCGGTGGAGCAGTCGGTCAGCACCTGAAAGTGCCCATACCATTTAGAAACATTTTTCAGGGAAATCATTATACCGTCCTTTTCTTCAGCCAGCTGACCAACAGCGACGCGCTTAAACTAATCACAAAATAGACCGCACCCGCGAAGAGCACCATCTCAACCTGAGTACCATCACGCTCACCGATGGTCGACGCGGTACGGAAGAAGTCCGCCAGGCTCAGAACATAAACCAGAGAGGTATCCTGGAAGAGCACGATGCCCTGGGTCAGCAGGAGCGGAACCATGGCGCGAAACGCCTGCGGCAGAATAATCAGCTGCATGGACTGCCAGTGCGTCATTCCCAGCGCCAGCGCGGCGCTGGACTGCCCACGGGAGATACTCTGGATACCCGCGCGGATAATTTCGGAGTAGTAAGCGGCCTCAAACATCGAGAACGCCACCATGGCGGAGATCAGGCGGATATCGGTTTTCGGCGACAGCCCCAGCACATTCTGTAAGAAGCCTGGAACAATCAGGTAAAACCACAGCAGTACCATCACCAGCGGGATGGAGCGGAAGACGTTAACGTAGGCAGTCGCGAACCAGGCGAGCGGCTTAAAGCTCGACAGGCGCATGACCGCCAGCAGGGTGCCCCAGACGATACCTACGATGATAGCGATCGCGGTGATCTTTAAGGTGATCACCAGGCCATCGAGCAGGTAAGGCATGGATGGAACAATAGAACTCCAGTCAAATTCGTACATTATTTGCCCCCCAGATTGCCCGGCAGGCGTACTTTGCGTTCAACCAGGTTCATCACCAGCATGATGAAAGCGTTAATCAGAACATACGCGAGCGTGATCGCGGTGAAGGATTCCCACGCGTGAGCGGAGTAATCCAGCAGCTTGCCCGCCTGCGCGGCCATATCCACCAGGCCGATGGTTGAGGCGATGGCCGAGTTTTTCACCAGGTTCATCATCTCGGAGGTCATCGGTGGAACGATAACGCGGTAGGCATTAGGCAGCAGCACATAGCGGTAGGTTTGTGGCAGGGTCAGGCCCATCGCCAGGCCCGCGTTTTTTTGTCCGCGCGGCAATGACTGAATGGCGGCACGCACCTGCTCGCAAACGCGCGCAGCGGTAAACAGCCCCAGACACATCATGGAGGAGACAAAGAACTGTACGTTCGGATCCAGCTCCGACTTGAACCACATGCCAATATTTTCCGGCAGCAGTTCCGGGATGACCAGATACCAGGTAAAGAATTGTACGATCAGCGGAACGTTACGGAACAGTTCCACGTACAGGGTGCCAATTGTTGAAAGAAAACGGTTAGGGACGGTGCGCAGAATACCGAACAAAGAACCGACAAGAAACGCGATGATCCACGCCGTTATCGATAATGCCACGGTGACCTGAAAGCCGCTCCACAGCCAGCCAAGATAGGTGGTGTTGCCGAACGGGGCTTGTTGCAGGAATATGCCCCAGTTCCAGTCTATTGACATAATAAACTCCAGAAAAAAAAGGGTAGCAGCGCTACCCTCGAAGATTGGTGAGAAGCTCATTTTTCGCGCTGAGTGGGGAACGACCACTCGGCGTATAGTCTGTCCATGCTTCCCGACAATCGAGAGGGCAGGAGATCCCGCCCCTGTTGTTCTAATTAGTTAAGAGCCTTGTCATTTGGAGATTTGAACAGCGCTTTCATGTCGTCAGAGAGTTCAAAGTTCATATTGAGATTTTTTGGTGGAATTGGGTTCTTGAACCACTTGTCGAACCATTTTTCAGCTTCGCCGGAGGTCTGCACCTGAGCGATGGTGTCATCGATCAGCTTTTTGAACTGCGGATCGTCTTTACGCAGCATACAGCCGTAAGCTTCTTTGGACTGCGCGGTGCCGACGATATCCCAGTTGTCTGGTTTTTTCGCCTTCGCACGTTCGCCCGCCAGCAGGGCGTCATCCATCATAAACGCCACCGCACGACCGCTTTCCAGCGTACGGAAGGAGTCGCCATGGTCTTTCGCGCTGATGATGCGCATGTCCATTTTCTTCTCGTCGTTCAGCTTGTGCAGCAGCACTTCAGAAGTGGTACCGGAAGTCACAACGACCGCTTTGCCTTTCAGGTCAGCAAAGTCTTTGATCTCACCGCCTTTCTTCGTCAGCAGACGGGTGCCCACGACAAAGATGGTGTCAGAGAAGGCAGCCTGTTTCTGACGCTCGAGGTTGTTGGTGGTTGAGCCACACTCGAAGTCAAAGGTGCCGTTTTGCAGCAGTGGAATACGGTTCTGTGAAGTGATTGGGATCAGCTTCACCTGCAGGTCAGGTTTGTTCAGCTTTTTCTTCACAGCTTCAACGATGGCGTTGGAGTAATCCTGTGAATAGCCCACGACTTTTTGCGTGTTGTCGTAGTAAGAGAACGGGACAGAAGATTCACGGTGACCGACCACGATTACGCCGTTTTTGGCAATCTTGTCGAGAGTGCTGCCTGCTGCCGGAGCGTCTTCAGCGTGTACCACGCCTGCGGACATTCCCATAACCAGCATTGCTGTGGCCAGTTTACGTAATTGCATACCCAACTCCTTTCTTATCAGCGCCAGTGACGCATTGATACCCATTGTGATGTTGTTATATCTCGCGCGATGCGAGTGCAGTGTTATGCAAGCTTGTTAACATTTAGTCTGGCTTAATGTAAAGATTTTGCTGCGTTATTGTTTATTTTTGCGAAGCGCGCCGCACCATTCAGAGGCAATAATCTCCCGTTGCACCGTTTCGGTGCTACCGATGATCTACGCTGGTGCGACAAGGTTGCACGTTAAGCCAAACTGCGTTTGCGTGAATAAACAAAGCAATAGGCGTGCCAGAAATGAAATTCACCCTCACCCTGACTCTCTCCCTTGAAGGGAGAGGGGAAAGGCGGAGCAGGGAGGTGAAACGGTACGCGGATTGTTCCCTCTCCCCTATGGGGAGAGGGCCAGGATGAGGGATAAGATTATTTCCGACGCTGACGCAGGCTCATCAGCACGGCGCCAAAGCCAAACAGCGCGGTCAAAATCCACAGCGGCCAGTTGCCGGTGCGCGCGTAAGGGGTCAGCCCCGTGGTTGGCGTGACTTTGGTGGTCAGTACTTCACGGGTAAACTGCGGGATCATCGCCTGAATTTCACCCTGCGGGCCAATCACGGCGGTGATGCCATTGTTGGTGCTGCGCAGCAGCGGACGCGCCAGCTCCAGGGAACGCATGCGTGCCATCTGGAAGTGCTGCCACGGGCCGATAGATTTACCAAACCACGCATCGTTTGAGATGGTCAGCAGATAGTCGGTATCCGGACGGAAGTTATCCCGTACCTGCTCGCCGAGGATAATTTCGTAACAGATGGCGGCCGTCAGGGCCAGACCGTGCGCGTGCAGCTGGGGCTGAACGTACGGGCCGCGGCTGAAGGAGGACATCGGCAGGTCAAAGAACGGTGCCAGCGGACGCAGGATCGACTCCAGCGGCACAAATTCACCGAACGGTACCAGGTGGTTCTTATTGTACCGGTCGGTGGAGTTATAGCTGTATTCGCTGTCTTTGCCGAGCGTAATAATGGTGTTGTAGGTGTCGTAGCGGTTCTGCTGATTCAGACGCGCGTCGACGATGCCGGTAATCAGCGTGCTGCCGCGCGCCACCAGCAGGTCGTTCATCATGTTCAGGAACGGCTGCTGGTTAATTTCCAGATCGGGAATAGCAGATTCTGGCCAGATAATCAGCTGTGATTTACCCATCACCTCTTCGGTGGCGTTGGCGTAGATCTTCAGCGTATTCAGCAGCTCTTTCTCATCCCACTTCATCGACTGCGGGATATTGCCCTGCACCATGGAGACTTGCATAGCGCGCTCAGGCTCAGGCGTGAACCACTGGATATAGCGCAGCGGGAAGGGCAGGGCGAACAGCACAATCGCCACCACCAGCGGCTTCCAGCCGCGCGTAACCAGCGCCAGCACCAGCAGACCGCTCACCACCATCAGCAGGAAGTTAATGGCCTCCACGCCCATGACCGGCGCCAGTCCTTTCAGCGGGCCGTCAATCTGGCTGTAGCCGAACTGCAGCCACGGGAAGCCGGTCAGGACCCAGCCGCGAAGGAACTCGGTAATCTGCCAGACAACCGGCGCGGCAATGGCGACGCGCAGCCAGGTGGTTTTAGGCCACAGGCGAGAGAGAATGCCGGCGAACAGACCGGTATAGAGCGAGAGATAGGCGGCGAGCAGGACGACCAGGAAGACGTTAACCGGCCCCGGCATCCCGCCAAACTGGGCGATGCTGACGTAGACCCAGTTAATGCCGGAACCAAACAGCCCCAGCCCCCAGAAGTAGCCGATCGCAGCGGCCTGTACCGGACGACGATTCAGGGTTAATCCCTGAAGCCCCATCAGGGAGAGAATGGCGGCGGGCCAGATATCGTAAGGAGAAAAAGCCAGCGTACCGCTGGCTCCGAGCAACAGCGCCAGCAGCAAACGGACGCGCTGGCGTTCAAGCAATGGGGCAAATGCCATTTACATTAATCTTCCAGTTTTGGCACCGGTGAGTCGTCCGGCGTTCTGACGTGAACCTGAATAATACGTCGACTGTCGGCCATGGCGACTTTGAATTGGTAACCGTCGATGTCAACGGTTTCGCCGCGTGCCGGAAGATGACCAAAGGCCTGCATCACCAGCCCACCAATGGTATCGACCTCTTCGTCGCTGAAGTGGGTCCCAAACGCGTCGTTAAAGTCCTCAATTGAGGCCAGCGCGCGCACGGTCCAGGTGTGACGGCTGAGCTGACGGAAGTCGATATCTTCTTCTTCGTCGTACTCGTCTTCGATTTCGCCCACGATCAGTTCAAGAATATCTTCGATCGTGACAAGACCTGAGACGCCGCCGAATTCATCAATAACAATCGCCATGTGGTAACGCTGAGAGCGAAACTCTTTCAGCATCCGATCCACACGTTTACTTTCCGGCACAACCACGGCCTGGCGTAACACTTTTTCCATGCTGAAGGCTTCGGCATCGCTGCGCATAAACGGCAGCAAATCTTTGGCCATCAAAATCCCTTCGATGTGATCTTTATCTTCGCTGATGACCGGGAAACGCGAGTGGGCGGATTCGATGATCACATCGAGGCACTCGTCCAGGGTCTGGTTACGTTTCAGGGTAATCATCTGCGAGCGGGGGATCATGATATCGCGGACGCGCTGGTCGGCGATGTCCATAACCCCTTCGAGCATTTCGCGCGTATCTTCGTCGATAAGGTCGTTCTGCCCGGAATCACGAATCAGCTCCAGCAGTTCATCACGATTTTTCGGTTCGCCGTGGAAAAGCTGGTTCAGAATGAGGGAGAAAAATCCCTTTTTACTGGTTGTCGTGTCGCTACTGTGTGAATTGTCGTCGCTCATGGCGTTTGTTAAGGGTTCTCTTGTTAGTTCAACGTTAACCGCCGCGCTATGTCCCTGCGCGGCAGCATGGTAGTCAGTAACTGACTATTCTTTCTCGGCAATGTACGGATCCTCATAGCCCAGAGCAAGCATTATCTCTGTCTCGAGGGACTCCATCTCTTCCGCTTCGTCATCTTCAATGTGATCGTAGCCCAGCAGGTGCAGGCTGCCGTGTACCACCATATGCGCCCAGTGGGCTTCCAGCGGCTTTTGCTGCTCTTTGGCTTCCTGCTCAACCACCTGACGGCAGATGATCAGATCGCCCAATAGCGGCATCTCAATACCCGGCGGCGCTTCGAACGGGAAAGAGAGCACGTTGGTTGGCTTATCTTTCCCACGGTAGGTCAGGTTAAGCTCGTGGCTTTCCGCTTCATCCACCAGGCGAATCGTGACTTCTGATTCTTCCTGAAACTGGGGGATTACCGCATCCAGCCATTTCTGAAACTGTGCCTCTTCTGGTATGCCGGAATTGTCTTCACATGCCAGCTGTAAATCGAGGATCACCTGACTCATTTCTGTTCTTGCTCCTGCGCTTCGCGCTTACGTTCCGCAGCCTGTTCGGCCCTGCGTTTTTGATCCGCTTCTTCCCAGGCTTCATAGGCGTTAACGATGCGCGCGACCACCGGGTGGCGAACGACGTCTTCACTGTGGAAGAAGTTAAAGCTGATTTCATCGACCTCGGCCAGCACTTCAATGGCGTGACGCAGGCCGGATTGGGTGCTGCGCGGCAAGTCGATCTGGGTGACGTCACCGGTGATCACCGCTTTCGAGTTGAAGCCGATACGCGTCAGGAACATCTTCATCTGTTCGATGGTGGTGTTCTGGCTTTCATCAAGAATGATGAACGCGTCGTTCAGCGTACGGCCGCGCATGTAGGCCAGCGGCGCAACTTCAATAACGTTACGCTCGATGAGCTTTTCGACCTTCTCAAAGCCCAGCATTTCGAACAGCGCGTCATATAAAGGACGCAGATACGGATCGACCTTCTGGCTCAGATCGCCGGGCAGAAAGCCCAGCTTTTCGCCCGCTTCAACGGCAGGGCGGGTCAGCAGGATGCGACGGATCTCCTGACGCTCCAGCGCATCCACCGCAGCGGCAACCGCCAGATAGGTTTTACCCGTACCCGCCGGGCCCACGCCGAAGGTGATGTCGTGGTCGAGGATATTGGCGATGTACTGCGCCTGGTTTGGCGTACGCGGCTTAATGACGCCACGCTTGGTCTTGATATTGATTGCCTTACCGTAGTCCGGCACGCTTTCCGCGCTTTGCTCAAGCACGCGCGCCTCTTTAATGGCGAGGTGGATCTGTTCCGGCTCAATATCCTGAATTTCACCGCGCATCGGGGCGGTATCGACATACAGGCTGCGCAGAATATCTGCCGCCGCGTTGACGCAGATAGGGCGTCCGGTGAGTTTGAAATGGTTATCGCGACGATTGATTTCGATACCCAGACGTCGCTCCAGTTGTTTGATGTTGTCATCAAACGGCCCGCACAGGCTCAGCAGGCGAGCGTTGTCTGCGGGCTCAAGGCTAATTTCACGCGTATCTATGTTCAAACTGTTCCTCTTTGAGTAGTTAACTGACTCGCCGCCACACGGCGTAATAAAACGGTCATTACCGAAATTATTCACGCCACAGAATAAAGGCGCAAGCGTTGCGGTAGATATTGGGGACGATGAGAGGAAATACAAGGCCTGCCGGACAGGCAGGCCTGAAGGATCACGGCTGGTAGATACCCACACCAGAGTCGTTGACTTTGCGGGTGCGAGAGATAACGGATTCAGGCGTCTCGGCAATGCGCAGGCCCATTTCGTCCTCGGTGCGTACCACCTTCGCGCGCAGCGAGTTGGTGAGCACTTCGACAATCTCGACGTCCACAAATTTACCGATCATGTCCGGCGTGCCTTCGAAGTTCACCACGCGGTTATTTTCGGTTCGACCGGACAGTTCCATGATGCTTTTACGGGAGGTACCTTCCACCAGAATGCGCTGAACGGTGCCGAGCATACGGCGGCTCCAGGCGTTGGCCTGCTGGTTGATGCGCTCCTGCAGAATATACAGACGCTGCTTTTTCTCCTCTTCCGGCACATCGTCAACCATGTCGGCCGCAGGCGTGCCAGGACGCGCTGAGAAGATGAAGCTGTAGCTGACGTCGAAATTCACTTCACCGATGAGCTTCATGGTGCGCTCGAAGTCATCAGCGGTTTCGCCAGGGAAGCCGACGATAAAGTCTGAGCTAATTTGAATATCCGGGCGCGCTTCACGCAGCTTGCGGATGGTGGATTTGTACTCCAGTACCGTATGCGGGCGGCCCATCAGGTTCAGCACGCGGTCAGAGCCGCACTGAATCGGCAGGTGCAGGAAGCTCACCAGCTCAGGGGTATCGCGATACACGTCAATGATGTCGTCGGTAAACTCCATCGGATGGCTGGTGGTAAAGCGAATGCGGTCGATGCCGTCAATCGCGGCCACCAGGCGCAGCAGTTCGGCAAAGCTGCCGGTGGTGCCGTCATAGTTCTCGCCGCGCCACGCGTTCACGTTCTGGCCCAGCAGGTTCACTTCGCGAACGCCCTGCGCGGCAAGCTGCGCGATTTCAAACAGAATGTCATCCGCCGGACGGCTGACCTCTTCACCGCGGGTGTAGGGCACCACGCAGTAAGTACAGTATTTGTTGCAGCCTTCCATGATCGAGACGAAGGCGGTCGGGCCATCGGCGCGCGGCTCTGGCAGACGGTCAAACTTTTCGATCTCCGGGAAGCTGACGTCAACGACCGGGCTACGGTTGCCGCGAACCTGATTGATCATCTCCGGCAGGCGGTGCAGGGTCTGAGGGCCAAAGACGATATCCACATACGGGGCTCTCTGGCGGATAAGCTTACCTTCCTGCGACGCGACGCAGCCACCGACACCGATGATCAGGTCCGGATTTTTCCGTTTCAGAAGCTTCCAGCGGCCTAACACATGAAAGACTTTTTCCTGTGCTTTTTCACGAATTGAACAGGTGTTCAGCAGCAGCACATCGGCTTCTTTCGCATTTTCAGTCAGCTGGTATCCGTGGGTGGTATCCAGCAGATCGGCCATCTTGGATGAATCATATTCGTTCATCTGACAGCCCCAGGTTTTTATATGGAGTTTTTTAGTCATCGACTTGCTCAGCTCAGGATTGCAAGCCGCGTATTGTAATGCTTTGGTGGGGTTGTGACCAGTATGAAGGTTATGTGTCTCAGGACCGCAAAAATCCGGTAAACTTAAAGGATTCTCCAATAAGGAAAATTGACCATGACACTCCAACACACCGAAGTTGCCGTTGTCGGCGGCGGTATGGTCGGCGGCGCGCTGGCGCTGGGGCTGGCGAAGCAGGGATTTGAGGTAACGGTAATTGAGCAGTCGGCACCGCCGGCATTCGATCCCGCCAGCAAACCGGACGTGCGCATTTCCGCCATCAGCGCGGCGTCCGTCGATCTGCTGCGCGGCCTGGGCGTCTGGGAATCGGTGCAGGCGATGCGCGCGCACCCTTACAGCCGCCTTGAAACCTGGGAGTGGGAAAATGCCCACGTGTCGTTTGATGCCGCCGAGCTGAAGCTGCCGCGACTGGGCTATATGGTGGAAAATAACGTGCTCCAGCTGGCGCTCTGGCAGGCGCTGGAGGCACACCCGAAGGTGACGCTGCGTATGCCTGCGTCACTTAAGGCACTGCATCGCCATGACGGCGGCTATGTTCTGACGCTGGACAATGGCGATGAGCTGGCCGTAAAGCTGGTGGTAGGGGCTGATGGTGCTAATTCGCAGGTCAGACAGATGGCGGGAATTGGCGTTCATGCCTGGCAGTACCAGCAGTCCTGCATGCTGATTACCGTCCAGTGCGAGAACGCGCCGGGCGACAGCACCTGGCAGCATTTTACCCCGAACGGCCCGCACGCGTTTTTACCGCTCTTCGATAACTGGGCGTCGCTGGTGTGGTACGACAAGCCAGCGCGCATTCGCCAGCTGCAGGGGCTGAGTATGGAACAATTGCAGCGGGAAATCCTGCAGCACTTCCCGAGCCGCCTTGGCAACGTGACGCCGGTCACCGCAGGGGCATTCCCGCTCACGCGCCGTCATGCTCTGCAGTATGCCCGAGAAGGGCTGGCGCTGGTGGGCGATGCGGCACACACCATCCACCCGCTGGCGGGGCAGGGAGTCAACCTTGGATACCGTGACGTCGATGCGTTACTGGACGTGCTGGGCAACGCACGCGCTCATGCGGAAGCCTGGGCCAGCCATCAGGTGCTGAAGCGCTATCAGACGCGCCGTATGGCGGATAACTTCATCATGCAGTCGGGGATGGATCTGTTCTATGCCGGGTTCAGCAATGACCTGGCTCCGGTGCGCATTCTGCGTAATATTGGATTGATGGCAGCGGAACGTGCCGGTGGTTTGAAACGCCAGGCCCTGAAATACGCCCTCGGACTCTAATCTTTATTCCCTCTCCCCGTGGGAGAGGGTTAGGGTGAGGGCATCAGGCACAAAAAAGCCCGCAGAGCGGGCTTGTTTGTTTTAAGTGGCTGGGGTGCAGGGATTCGAACCCCGGAATGCTGGTATCAGAAACCAGAGCCTTACCGCTTGGCGACACCCCAATTGCGTTAAACAGACTGCTTAACGACTTTTTAAATTGGCTGGGGTACGAGGATTCGAACCTCGGAATGCCGGAATCAGAATCCGGTGCCTTACCGCTTGGCGATACCCCAACAATTTTTTATTACCGAAACAAATCGATAATCTCAATTTGGTGGCTACGACGGGATTCGAACCTGTGACCCCATCATTATGAGTGATGTGCTCTAACCAACTGAGCTACGTAGCCAGTACTGCAATCTTCGATGGCTGGGGTACCTGGATTCGAACCAGGGAATGCCGGTATCAAAAACCGGTGCCTTACCGCTTGGCGATACCCCAATACCGCGGAGAACCGCAAAATCGAAGAAATATGGCTGGGGTACCTGGATTCGAACCAGGGAATGCCGGTATCAAAAACCGGTGCCTTACCGCTTGGCGATACCCCATCCGTGCAACGCTTACCTGGGAATGGTGCGGGAGGCGAGACTTGAACTCGCACACCTTGCGGCGCCAGAACCTAAATCTGGTGCGTCTACCAATTTCGCCACTCCCGCAAAAAAGATGGTGGCTACGACGGGATTCGAACCTGTGACCCCATCATTATGAGTGATGTGCTCTAACCAACTGAGCTACGTAGCCATCTTTTTTCGCGTTACCTTATCGGCGTTGCGGGGCGCATTATGCGTATAGACCCTTGCAGCGTCAACACCTTTTTCAACGAAAATAGCCGGAATGTGACTGTTTGGTTAGGTTGCGAACAGCGTGGCCGAATATTCGGCAATTATTGGTTATTAATCGGTTTTCGGTGGTGAAATGTGAGGCAAAAAAAACAGGCCCCTGAGGAGCCTGTTTGAAATTGTTGTGATTATTTGTAGGCGGACTGGTGAACGCCAACCGCGCGTCCTGATGGATCGTTCATCGCCTTGAAAGATTCATCCCATTCAATGGCTTTCGCGGAGGAACAGGCCACTGACGGACCGCCAGGAACACACTCGGCAGCGCTTGGAACCGGGAACAGCTCTTCAAAGATCTCACGGTACAGATACGCTTCTTTCGAGCCCGGGGTGTTGTACGGGAAGCGGAAGCTCGCAGTTTCCAGTTGCTGGTCAGAAATCTGTTTTGCCGCCACCTCTTTCAGGGTGTCGATCCAGCTGTAGCCAACACCATCAGAGAACTGCTCTTTCTGACGCCATGCCACGCTTGCCGGCAGGTAGGATTCAAAACATTCACGCAGGATATGTTTTTCCATTTTGCCGTTGCCGCACATCTTGTCCTGCGGGTTGATGCGCATCGCGACGTCGAGGAATTTCTTATCCAGGAACGGCACGCGCGCTTCAACGCCCCAGGCCGACATCGCTTTGTTAGCACGTGCACAGTCAAACATATGCAGCGCCTGCAGCTTGCGCACGGTCTCTTCGTGCAGCTCTTTGGCGTTCGGCGCCTTGTGGAAGTACAGGTAGCCGCCAAACACTTCGTCAGAGCCTTCACCGGAGAGCACCATCTTGATGCCCATCGCTTTGATCTTACGCGACATCAGATACATCGGCGTGGAGGCGCGAATGGTGGTCACGTCATAGGTCTCAATGTGATAGATCACATCGCGGATCGCATCCAGACCTTCCTGCACGGTGAAGTGAATTTCATGGTGCACGGTGCCGAGGTGGTTCGCCACTTCCTGCGCGGCTTTCAGATCTGGTGCACCTTCCAGGCCCACGGCAAAGGAGTGCAGCTGCGGCCACCAGGCCTCGGAACGCTCCTGATCTTCCACGCGGCGGGCCGCGAATTTCTTGGTGATCGCGGAGATCACGGAGGAGTCCAGGCCGCCGGAGAGCAGTACGCCGTACGGGACGTCTGACATCAGGTGGCTTTTCACGGAATCTTCCAGCGCCTGACGCAGCTCGGCTTTATCCGTCACGTTGTCTTTAACCGCGTCATAATCGAACCAGTCGCGCTGATAGTACGGACGGATTTCACCGTCTTTACTCCACAGATAGCTGCCTGCCGGGAACTCTTTAATGGTGCGGCAGACCGGAACCAGGGCTTTCATTTCGGACGCGACATAGAAGTTGCCGTGTTCATCGTGGCCCATGTACAGCGGGATAATGCCGATGTGGTCGCGGCCAATCAGGTAGGCGTCTTTTTCGCTGTCGTACAGGACGAAGGCAAACATGCCCTGCAGATCGTCGAGAAACTCCGGACCTTTTTCCTGATACAGCGCCAGGATCACTTCACAGTCAGAACCGGTCTGGAAGGCGTAGCGGTCGCCGTACTCGGCGCGCAGCGCCTGATGGTTATAGATTTCACCGTTAACAGCCAGCGCGTGCGTTTTTTTCTCGTTATACAGCGGCTGTGCACCGGCGTTGACGTCAACAATAGACAGACGTTCGTGAGCCAGAATCGCTTTGTCGCTGGCGTAAACGCCTGACCAGTCCGGGCCGCGATGGCGCATCAGGCGGGACAATTCGAGTGCCTTTTTACGCAGTTCGCCCGCATCAGTTTTAATATCCAGTACGCCAAAAATTGAACACATAACCTTCTCCGTTAACCCTGTTGCATTGTGATGTTGCTTGCTTATGAAAATGCCGCAAAAGGGGGAGGGGGCGCAAGCGTTTTACGGGTGAAAACGTAAAAAGTGCAATGGTAATTGCTGAATCTTAAAAAAAGAGTATGGCTATAGCGATTTTATTGAGGTTTATTCAGTGAAAGGCGGATTTTGTTAGATGATGTAACGTTTTCAGGCGGCGGAAATGAAAAACCACGCCCTGAGGCGTGGTTCGGTATCAAATAACGTCGATTTCGTCGACGGAGGGGTATATCCAGCTTGGGCGGAACGGCATCGTATCAATGTCATCAAGCTGAGAGACGCCAGACAGCACCAGAATGGTTTCAAGCCCCGCCTGGAAACCGGCCAGAATATCCGTACGCAGATTATCGCCGACAATGACGGTTTCTTCTGAGTGCGCCTGCATCGTATTCAGTGCGGCGCGGATGATCCACGGGCTCGGTTTACCGACAACAAACGGCTTGCGGCCAGAGATTTTTTCGATACCGGCGCAGAGCGCGCCGCAGGCCGGATAGAAACCACGGCCGTGCGTATCCGGGTTGGTGGCGATAAAACGCGCGCCGCTGGCGACAAAGTAGGCTGCTTTATGCATCATCTCCCAGTTAAAGGAGCGCGTTTCACCGACGATCACAAAGTCCGGGTTCACATCGGTAATGGTAAAGCCTGCTTTATACAGCTCATGGATCAGCGCGCCTTCACCGACAACGTAAGCTTTTTTCCCTTCCTGACGCTTCAGAAAATCCGCCGTTGCCATTGCCGAGGTATAAAACACGCTGTCCGGCACGTCGACGCCTGCGGTGGCAAAGCGGTTCGCCAGATCCTGACCGGTCTGAGAAGGGTAGTTCGTGAGTAGAACCAGTGGCATTCCTTTGTCGATGATGCGGTGAAGAAATTCCGCAGCACCTGGCACGGCAACGTTGTCGTGCATCAGCACGCCGTCGATATCACAAATTACATTCTTAATGGTCATGGACATTCCGACATCAAAAAAAGAAGGCGTTACTATAAGGTCCGATCAACTTTCCAGCAAATGCTGGAGCAGAATTCCGTTGAGCATGGCGCGTTTGACCAGCGCGAACGCGCCAATCGCCGAGCGATGGTCAAGCTTTGAACGAACCACCGGAAGATTCTGGCGGAATGCTTTCAGCGCCTGGGTGTTAATACAACCTTCAATGGCGGGGAGCAGCACCTTTTCCGCTTCAACAATCTCTCCGGCGATCACCACTTTCTGCGGATTAAACAGGTTAATGGCGATGGCGATGGTTTTACCCAGATGGCGACCTACCTGCTCTATCACCTCGCAGGCCAGCGCGTCGCCTTTATTGGCGGCTTTGCAGATGGTGGCTATCTTGCAATCGTCCAGCGTGACGCGGCTTTGATAACCCTGTTCAAGCAGATGGCGAACGCGCTGTTCAATGGCCGTGTTGGCGGCGATGGTTTCAAGGCAGCCGAAGTTTCCGCAGTGGCAGCGTTCGCCGAGCGGTTCAACCTGAATGTGGCCAATCTCGCCGACGTTACCGTTTCGACCAATGAAAATACGGCCATTGGAGATTATGCCTGCGCCCGTACCGCGGTGTACGCGCACCAGAATAGAGTCTTCACAGTCCTGGCTCGCACCAAAGTAGTGCTCAGCCAGTGCTAAAGATCGAATATCGTGGCCGACAAAACAGGTCACCTTAAAGCGTTTCTCCAGCGCGTCGACCAGCGCCCAGTTCTCAACCTGAATATGCGGCATGTAACGAATAACGCCGCTTTCCGGGTCGACCAGGCCCGGCAGAATGACGGAGATGGCGATGAGTTCGCGAATTTTACGCTGACAGCTTTCAATAAAGTGCGCGATGGTATTCAGCAGCGCGTGTTCCAGCGTCTCCTGGGTGCGCTCTGGCAGCGGGTAGTGCTCTTCGGCAATGGCTTTGCTGCTCAGATCGTACAGCGTGAGCGTGGTGTCATGACGACCAAGCCGGACGCCAATGGCCTGAAAATTACGGGTTTCGGTAATAATGGAGATGGCGCGGCGGCCCCCGGTGGAGGCCTGCTGATCGACTTCTTTGATCAAACCGCGCTCAATGAGCTGGCGGGTAATTTTTGTCACGCTGGCGGGAGCAAGCTGGCTTTGTTCGGCTATCTGGATCCGCGAGATTGGACCGTGTTGGTCAATCAGACGATATACCGCCGCACTGTTAAGTTGTTTAACGAGATCGACATTACCGATTTGAGCTTGTCCGCCTGGTGTCATACTTTTACTTACTCAGTGACGACCTCGTTACCATTAACGATGGTCTTAATAATTTTATAATCGTGTGTGAATGCCGTCAGGTTTGCAACCATACCTGGTGCAATTCCGCCAAGCTGTTTATCCACGCCCATCGCGCGAGCAGGATAAAGGGTGGCCATACGCAGGACTTCATCAAGTGCAATCCCACAATGCTCAACCAGGTTACGCACCCCTTCAATCATGGTCAAAGAGGAGCCACTCAGCGTACCGTTTTCATCCACACACAGTCCGTTGCGGTAGTATATTGTTTTACCGGCAAAAATGAACTGCTCAATATTTGCACCTGCTGGCGCGGTAGCATCGGTGACCAGGCAGAGCTTGTCACCTTTCAGCCGCTTGGCGTTGCGAATATTGGTGTAATCAACGTGCATGCCATCAGCGATAATGCCGCAGTAGACGTCTGGTTCGTCGAAAATCGCCCCGACCAGACCCGGTTCACGGCCGGTAATATACGGCATGGCGTTGTAAAGGTGCGTGGCAAAGGTAATGCCCGCGCGGAAGCCCGCTTTGGCTTCTTTCAGCGTGGCGTTTGAATGGCCTGCTGAAACGACAATCCCGGCGGCAGCCAGTTTGCTGATGACCTCCGTACCGGTCATTTCAGGCGCCAGCGTGACTTTGGTGATGACATCAGCGTTGGCACACATGTAGTCGACCAGTTCGGCGTCCGGTTTGCGAACGTAGTCCGGGTTATGCGTCCCTTTCTTAACTATGTTCAGCCACGGTCCTTCCAGGTGCAGGCCCAGCGCCTGATTCGGATATTTCGCCAGGTATTCGCGCATCACGCGGATACCCTGTTTCATCAGGTCATCACTGCTGGTGAT
Source organism: Enterobacter chuandaensis (assembly GCF_003594915.1). GTDB lineage: Bacteria > Pseudomonadota > Gammaproteobacteria > Enterobacterales > Enterobacteriaceae > Enterobacter > Enterobacter chuandaensis. The sequence goes on along the minus strand of NZ_QZCS01000002.1, from coordinate 123,630 downwards.
GAGCGTTGGCAGATAGCTGGTGCAGCCTGATTTCTCGTTAGCTTTCTGCATGATTTCCAGCGTTTCAACCGTCACCGCCTCGGCGGTATCATTGAACTGCACACCGCCGCAGCCGTTCAGCTGTACGTCGATGAAACCGGGGGAGATCGTTGCTCCATTGAGTGAGCGCTGTTCAATCTCCGGCGGCAGTTCTGCCAGCGGACAAACACGTTCAATCAGGCCATTGGCGATAACAATCGCATGGTCATCCAGAATTTCATGGCCGGTATAAATCCGACCGTGGGTTAAAGCGTACATAACGACCCCCGGTTAAAAAAGCGGCCGCCTCTTGATGAAGAGGCGGTTATTCAATTACAGACCTTTGATGTTCTCAGCTTCTAACTCATTGAAGTATTTCAACGTTTTCACCTTCAGCTCCATCGTGGACGGCTCGTCGCAGACGATAACTGATTTCGGATGCAGCTGCAGGCAGCTGATAGTCCACATGTGGTTAACGTTGCCTTCAACGGCAGCCTGGAGCGCCTGCGCTTTCACGCCGCCCAGCACCAGAATCATCACTTCTTCGGCATCCAGCAGGGTGCCTACGCCAACGGTCAGGGCGTATTTTGGAACCTGGTTCACGTCACCGTCAAAGAAGCGGGAGTTTGCCACGCGGGTGTCATGGGTCAGCGTTTTAATACGGGTACGGGAAGCCAGAGAAGAGGCTGGTTCGTTGAACGCGATATGACCATCGTTGCCCACGCCACCCATGAACAGGTGGATTTTACCGTAAGAACGGATTTTTTCTTCGTACTGACGGCATTCTGCGTCAATATCCGGCGCATTTCCATTCAGCAGATTAATATTTTCAGCTGGGATATCAACGTGATCAAAGAAATTGCGGTGCATGAAGCTATGGTAGCTTTCTGGATGCTCTTTTGGCAGGCCAACATATTCGTCCATGTTGAAGGTCACAACATGTTTAAAGCTAACCTGGCCCGCTTTGTGCATTTCAACCAGCGCTTTGTACGCGGTCAGTGGAGTACCACCGGTTGGAAGGCCAAGAACGAAGGGACGATCGGCAGTAGGCTTGAAGGCATTAATACGGTTAACGATATGGCGAGCGGCCCATTTACCGACTTGTTCAGCAGTTGCCAGGGGAATCAGTCTCATTGTTCACCTCAAAGTTTAAGTAGAAGAGTGGGCGGATGGGTATCGGAACCTGATGCTTAAGCGTAACCTGGAACCTTTCAGGCCGGATCAATCCGTCTCGATTTTTTGAATGATAAAATAAGTTTTGACTGTTAGCCAGTGAAAGGGAGGGGTGATTACGATATTTGGTGACAAAAATCACAAAAAATGGGTGTTTAATTTGCGATACGAATTAATTTTTCACACACTCACAATGCCAGTGAATCATCAACTGTATTAATAGTTAGTGACACAATAAAAAACACAGCAGAGAACGTGCCTGAAACGGGGTCTCATAGGGGGAAGAAAGTGAGTATTCTAGGTTATTTACAGAAGGTTGGCCGTGCGCTTATGGTGCCGGTCGCCACGCTGCCGGCGGCAGCGATATTAATGGGTGTCGGTTACTGGATTGACCCGGTAGGCTGGGGTGGAGACAACGCATTAGCGGCGTTCTTCATTAAATCTGGTTCCGCTATCATCGACAACATGTCCGTGCTGTTTGCCATTGGTGTGGCTTACGGTATGTCCAAAGATAAAGACGGTGCTGCGGCGCTGACCGGTTTCGTGGGCTTCCTGGTGCTGACCACGCTCTGTTCTCCGGCTGCGGTTTCCATGATCCAGAAGATCCCGGCGGACCAGGTTCCAGCCGCGTTCGGTAAGATCAGCAACCAGTTCGTGGGTATCCTCGTCGGTATTATCTCTGCGGAACTGTACAACCGCTTCAGCAGCGTTGAGCTGCCAAAGGCGCTGTCGTTCTTCAGCGGTCGCCGTCTGGTGCCCATCCTGACCTCTTTCGTGATGATTTTCGTTGCGTTCATCCTGATGTACATCTGGCCGGTTATCTTCGACGGTCTGGTGAACTTCGGTGAACACATCCAGAAACTGGGTTCCGTCGGTGCGGGCGTGTACGCGTTCTTCAACCGTCTGCTGATCCCGGTTGGTCTGCACCACGCGCTGAACTCCGTGTTCTGGTTCGACGTTGCCGGTATTAACGATATTCCTAACTTCCTGGGTGGCGCACAGTCCATCGAAGCCGGTAAAGCGGTGGTAGGTATCACCGGTCGTTATCAGGCGGGCTTCTTCCCAATCATGATGTTCGGCCTGCCGGGTGCAGCGCTGGCTATCTATCATTGCGCGCGCCCTGAAAACAAAGCGAAAGTGCTGGGTATCATGATGGCAGGTGCGTTCGCTGCCTTCTTCACCGGTATCACAGAGCCGCTGGAATTCTCCTTCATGTTCGTTGCGCCGGTTCTGTATGTGATCCACGCTGTGCTGACCGGTATCTCCGTGTTCATCGCTGCAAGCATGCAGTGGATTGCCGGTTTCGGCTTCAGCGCCGGTCTGGTGGATATGGTGCTGTCGTCCCGTAACCCGCTGGCGACCCACTGGTGGATGCTGATCCCACAAGGTCTGGTGTTCTTCGTTATCTACTACGTGGTGTTCCGCTTCACTATCACCAAATTCAACCTGATGACCCCAGGTCGCGAGCTGGCTGTGGCCGGTAGCGAAGCGGATGGTCAGGATGTGAACGTGAGCGGTGCTCAGGAGCAGGACGTTTCTGGCCTGGCGCGTCAGTACATCGCCGCTGTGGGCGGTTCTGACAACCTGACCGGTATTGACGCCTGTATCACTCGTCTGCGTCTGAACGTGAAAGACTCTTCTCTGGTGAACGAAGCGCTGGCAAAACGTCTGGGAGCTTCTGGCGTTATCCGCCTGAACAAAACCAGCGTGCAGATCATCGTCGGCTTCGTGGCTGAGAAAATTGCTAACGCCATGAAAACCACCGGTCCGGTAGCCGCTGCAGAAGCTTCTGCCGCACCTGCCGCTGCGCCAGCGGCTGCAAAACCGCAGGCGGTGCCAAACGCGGTGACCATCGCTGCGCTGGTTTCTCCCGTCACCGGTGACGTGGTTGCGCTTGAGCAGGTGCCTGACGAAGCGTTCGCCAGCAAAGCGGTCGGTGACGGCGTGGCGGTGAAACCAACGGACAAAACCGTTGTATCTCCTGCGGCCGGTACCATCGTGAAAATCTTCAACACTAACCACGCGTTCTGCCTCGAAACCGAAAAAGGCGCGGAGATCGTTGTCCATATGGGTATCGATACCGTTGCGCTGAACGGTCAGGGCTTTACTCGCCTGGTGGAAGAGGGTGCCGAAGTGGTGGCCGGTCAGCCGATTCTGGAAATGGATCTGGACTTCCTGAACGCCAACGCGCGTTCGATGATTAGCCCGGTTGTGTGCAGCAACATCGACGACTTTAGCGGTCTGGTACTCCAGGCAAAAGGTCAGGTGGTTGCGGGTCAGACACCACTGTATGAGATTAAAGGCAAGTAATCGCTCCTGAGTAGAGTCATGCCTTAAGCGGCGGGGGATATCCTCCGCCGCTTTTTTTTGCAGCAAACGCCCCCATTATTTTCATCTGATACGTATTTTCCGTAACTAAGGGTTGTCACTACGTCCTGCTTATAAGATCATACGCCGTTATACGTTGTTTACGCTTTGAGGAATCCACGATGAGTGAGGCAGAAGCCCGCCCGAGTAACTTTATTCGTCAGATCATCGATGAAGATCTGGCCAGTGGTAAGCACACCACAGTCCATACGCGTTTCCCGCCGGAGCCGAACGGTTACCTGCACATTGGTCACGCGAAATCGATCTGCCTGAACTTTGGTATTGCGCAAGACTACCAGGGCCAGTGCAACCTGCGTTTCGATGACACCAACCCAGTAAAAGAAGACATCGAATACGTTGAGTCCATTAAAAACGACGTGCAATGGCTGGGCTTCAACTGGTCTGGCGATATCTGCTACTCATCTGACTATTTTGATCAGCTGTATGCCTATGCGGTGGAACTGATCAACAAAGGCCTGGCGTATGTCGACGAGCTGTCTGCCGATGAGATCCGCGAATACCGCGGTACGCTGACCGCGCCGGGCAAAAACAGCCCGTTCCGCGATCGCAGCGTGGAAGAGAACCTGGCGCTGTTTGAAAAAATGCGTGCTGGTGGCTTCGAAGAAGGCAAAGCGTGCCTGCGTGCCAAAATCGACATGGCATCGCCGTTCATCGTGATGCGCGATCCGGTGCTGTACCGCATTAAGTTCGCAGAACACCACCAGACCGGCAACAAGTGGTGCATCTACCCGATGTACGACTTCACCCACTGCATCAGCGATGCGCTGGAAGGCATTACGCACTCCCTGTGTACGCTGGAGTTCCAGGACAACCGTCGTCTGTACGACTGGGTGCTGGATAACATCACCATTCCTGTGCATCCGCGCCAGTACGAGTTCTCTCGTCTGAATCTGGAATACACCGTGATGTCCAAGCGTAAGCTGAACCTGCTGGTGACCGACAAGCACGTTGAAGGCTGGGACGACCCGCGTATGCCAACCATCTCTGGTCTGCGCCGTCGTGGTTACACTGCCGCCTCTATTCGTGAGTTCTGCAAACGCATCGGCGTGACCAAGCAGGACAACACCATCGAAATGGCGTCTCTGGAATCCTGCATTCGTGAAGACCTCAACGAAAACGCCCCGCGTGCAATGGCGGTTATCGATCCGGTTAAGCTGGTTATCGAAAACTACCCGCAGGGTGGAAGTGAACTGGTCTCCATGCCTAACCATCCGAACAAACCGGAAATGGGAAGCCGTGACGTGCCGTTCAGCGGTGAAATCTGGATCGACCGTGCTGACTTCCGCGAAGAGGCCAACAAGCAGTACAAGCGTCTGGTGCTGGGTAAAGAAGTGCGTCTGCGTAACGCCTACGTCATCAAAGCCGAGCGCGTAGAGAAAGATGCAGAAGGGAATATCACCACCATCTTCTGCTCTTATGATGCTGAAACGCTGAGCAAAGATCCGGCGGATGGCCGCAAGGTGAAAGGCGTTATCCACTGGGTGAGCGCTTCCCACGCGCTGCCGGTTGAAATTCGTCTGTACGATCGTCTGTTCAGCGTGCCTAACCCGGGCGCAGCGGAAGACTTCCTGGCAACCATCAACCCGGAATCGCTGGTAATCAAACAGGGTTATGCGGAGCCATCGCTTAAAGCGGCTGAAGCGGGCAAAGCGTTCCAGTTCGAGCGTGAAGGTTACTTCTGCCTGGACAGCCGTTACAGCACCGCTGAAAAACCGGTATTTAACCGCACCGTAGGCCTGCGTGATACCTGGACGAAGATCGGCGAATAATATTGCTGCTCTGGTCAATGAGAAACAAACGCCGCTTATTGCGGCGTTTTTTTATTGAATGATCATATCGTTATAGCGGAGCTAAAATAGGTCTGGCTGAAATTTCAGGTCAATGCGGTGCTACTTATTTTTCAAAAAAAAGTTTGTATATTTTCACCAGTCCGGAATAAGTAGAAATTAGCGAAATTTAACGGTTTTATCCTCCAGAAATTAACGCCTTGCCCCGCCAAACCTCGCCTCGCGCTAAATGTTACAAACCACTACCAATTATGTGCACTTCGTCATAATCCTGACTTTTGCCCACTGAAAAGCATTGATAATTCGCGTCGCGAAAAATAACCTAAAGACGGTAGTTAATTCGAGGGTATTTATAACTACCCCTGACCATTTGGTCTTTTCTGTTTTTCGCCGTTTAAGGCGTTTTAATTCGTCAAAGAGGAATAATCTATGCGTACGTTCAGTGGCAAACGTAGTGCGCTGGCGCTGGCTATCGCCGGTGTGACAGCAATGTCGGGCCTGGTGGTTGTGCCAGAGGCGAAAGCAGCAGGTTTCATCGAAGATTCTACCCTTACGGGCGGTATTTATTACTGGCAGCGTGAGCGTGACCGTAAAGACGTCACTGAAGATAAATACAAAACTAACCTCTCTCATTCTACCTGGAACGCCAACCTGGACTTCCAGTCAGGCTATGCCGCCGATATGTTCGGTCTGGATATTGCCGCATTTACCGCGATTGAAATGGCTGAAAACGGCGATAGCGGTCACCCGAACGAAATTGCGTTCTCCTCCAGCAATAAAGCCTACGATGAAGACTGGTCCGGGGATAAAAGTGGTATCAGCCTTTATAAGGCCGCAGCGAAATTTAAATACGGCCCGGTCTGGGCGCGTGGGGGCTATATTCAGCCAACTGGCCAGACGCTGTTAGCGCCGCACTGGAGCTTTATGCCGGGCACTTACCAGGGTGCAGAAGCAGGGGCTAACTTTGACTATGGTGATGCGGGTGCGTTGAGCTTCTCCTATATGTGGACCAACGAGTACAAAGCGCCGTGGCACATTGAGATGGATAAGTTCTACCAGAACGATAAGAAAACCAAAGTCGAATACCTCCACTCGCTGGGCGCGAAGTACGACTTTAAAAACGATTTGGTTCTGGAAGCCGCATTTGGCCAGGCCGAAGGCTATATCGATCAGTATTTTGCTAAAGCCAGCTACAAATTTGATATCGCCGGTAGCCCGCTGAGCACCAGCTATCAGTTCTACGGTACGCGCGATAAAGTCAGCGATGGCAGTGTAAATGACATTTATAACGGCACCGCGTGGCTGCAGGCGTTGACCTTCGGCTACAAGGTTGGCCAGGTTGATTTACGCCTGGAAGGCACATGGGTGAAGGCGGAAGGGCAGCAGGGCTACTTCCTGCAGCGTATGACCCCAACCTATGCCTCATCTAACGGCCGTCTTGATATCTGGTGGGATAACCGCTCTGACTTCAACGCCGACGGCGAAAAAGCGGTCTTCTTCGGCGCCATGTATGACCTGAAAAACTGGAACCTGCCGGGCTGGGCAGTGGGCGCTTCTTACGCTTACGCCTGGGACGCAAAACCTGCCGATATGGCTACGCCGGATGCGTACTACGATCCAAACTATCGCCTGAAAGAGTCCTCCTACAGCCTGGATGCTATCTACACCCTGCAGGATGGCCGCGCGAAAGGCACGATGTTCAAACTGCACTTCACGCAGTATGACAACCACTCCGATATCCCAAGCTACGCGGGCGGTTACGGCAACATCTTCCAGGATGAACGTGACGTGAAATTCATGGTTATCGCCCCATTCACTATCTTCTGATGAACGCACCGGCGGGGTGACTCCTGCCGGTATGGAGAGTGCACATGATGAAAAAAATCGTAATCGTCGCGCTGTTGGCATCAGGGCTGGTGGCGTGCACGCAGACTCAGGCGCCAAAAGAGGACTCCCGTCTGAAGGAGGCGTATAGCGCCTGTATTAATAGTGCGGAAGGATCGCCGGAGAAAATTGAAGCCTGTCAGAACGTGCTAAATGTGCTGAAGAAAGAGAAAGCGCATGAGCAGTTTGCAACGCAGGAGAATATTCGCGTGATGGATTACCAGGCCTGTATCCAGGCGCGTAAAACCGGTAACGATCAGGAAGTCGCAAAGCGTTGCGATAAGATCTGGAACGAGATACGCAATAACAATAAATAAGTTACTTTACGCCCGGTGGCGCTGCGCTACCGGGCTTTTTATTGCCCAAAAAAGGCAAAAAAAAGCCAACCTTTCGGCTGGCTCAGAGTATGAACGCTGACTTATTTTGCGTCGTGCGCGTGTTCATTCTCGCGGCAATCACCTTCAGCGCAGTGACCGTAAAGGTACAGGCTGTGGTTGGTCAGGCGGATGCCATGACGGGCTGCGATTTCACGCTGACGCGCTTCGATAGAATCATCGCTGAATTCAATGACCTTGCCGCAATCGAGGCAGATCAGGTGATCGTGGTGCTGCTGCTGGGTCAGTTCGAAAACAGATTTACCGCCTTCGAAATTATGACGGGTAACAATGCCCGCGTCATCAAACTGGTTCAGCACGCGATAAACGGTGGCCAGCCCAATCTCTTCACCCATGTCGATAAGACGTTTATAGAGGTCTTCCGCACTGACATGGTGATTGTCTGGACCCTGAAGCACTTCAAGGATTTTTAACCGAGGAAGCGTTACTTTCAGGCCAGCCTTCTTTAATGCGGTATTGTTGTCAGTCATGCGGAATCTGTCCTGTTGCTAAACGATTCACTTCTGGAGGAAGTGACAGAAAATGCACCTTGGATAATGCGTCTCATTATAGAACTGCCATGGCTAAATGAAAACTGCAAGTCTCAGGCAAAGTATGCTTATAAAAATGGGGTATCACCAACAAACTTGCTCAATGGAAACCACATTTTACCAGGGAGACATTGTACAGGTCTGGGCGAAAAAGTTAAAAGTTTGTAGCAATTAATTTAATCGGTTTTACCTGGAAATCAGGCGCAACCGGAGTTGCGCCGCAGGGAAATCAGGCGTTAAGGATGTCGTCCAGGTTCAGTTCTTCGCGAACCTGCTTCACCCATTTTTCAACACGCTCTGCGGTCAACTCTGGCTGACGGTCTTCATCGATGGCCAGGCCAACGAAGTGGTCATCATCTGCCAGACCTTTAGAGGCTTCAAAGTGGTAACCCGCCGTTGGCCAGTGACCGACAATTGCTGCACCGCGTGGCTCAATGATGTCGCGGATGGTGCCCAGCGCGTCACAGAAGTACTCGGCGTAGTCTTCCTGATCGCCACAACCGAACAGGGCAACCAGCTTGCCGTTGAAGTCCACCTCTTCCAGCGTCGGGAAGAAATCATCCCAGTCGCACTGGGCTTCACCGTAGTACCAGGTAGGAATACCCAGCAGCAGGATGTCATAGCCCTCGAGATCTTCTTTGCTGCTCTTGGCGATGTCATGCACATCAGCAACGTCTTTACCGAGCTGTTTCTGAATGTTTTTTGCGATATTTTCGGTATTGCCGGTATCACTGCCGAAGAAAATGCCGATGATTGCCATGAGTAAAATAACCTCTTGAAACTTAATGGTATGGTGGCGCAAATTGTCCACGGATAAGGGCAATAATAGCAGAACAGGCAACCCTGCGGAAACAGCTATCGCGCAGGACTGCACTCTGTGCTACATGAAAAGGGCGATAAAGGGGATTTTCAGACTTATGCCTGGCTGCGCAACGTCTCTAGCTGGGCGATCAACATCTCTTCAATGAGCTCGCTGCGGCTGATATTACGCGCCTCCGCCAGTTCATTAAGCGCATCGACCGCGTCGGCGTTGAGCTTCAGTTCGACACGCTTAAGCCCACGATTTTTATCGCGTTTAAGCTGATTGCGTTTATTAATACGCAGCTGTTCATCGCGCGAAAGCGGATTCGTTTTCGGTCGTCCCGGTCGACGCTCATTCGCGAACAGATCTAGTGTCGTACGGTCCGTTTGTTCTTTGGCCATGATTCTGAGACTTCGGGGGAAACACGCCGCCCTGCTAATGCCCGGGCGATAAGCGCGCCATCATACATCACCAAAAACGGCACGCCAACGACTGGAAGCCCGCAGCCTTCCAGTCGCTCTCTTTTTAATCAATTTGCAGTATCAGCGAGATAGCGGCGAATGGCGCGCAGTACGGCGTCAGGTTTTTCTGCATGAACCCAGTGTCCGGCCCCGGCAATCACGTGGGCGCGCGCCTGCGGGAACTGCGCCAGCAGCACGTCGCGGTACGCATCGGTGACGTAAGGCGAGTTACCGCCGCGAATAAAGAGGGTAGGGTGCGGCCAGGCGGGGACGGTTTCCCAACCCACGATATTGTTGTACTGGTCCCACAGCACCGGCACGTTAAAACGCCATTGCCCTTCAACGAACGATTTCAGCAGGAACTGCACCACGCCTTCTTCATCAAGATGCTCGCGCATAACGGCCGCGGCCTGCTGACGTGTAGAAACGCCAGCTTCAGTCACCGCATTGATCGCCGCGAAAATCTCATCGTGACGGCGAACGTCGTAATCCACCGGCGCAACGTCAATCACCACAAGCCCGGCAATCCGCTCAGGTGCCAGCGCGGTGAGCGCCAACACCGCTTTGCCACCCATGGAATGCCCGATGAGGGTTACCTTTTGCAGGTTATGGGCGTCCAGCGTATCCAGCAGATCCTGGGCCATTGCCGCGTAGGTCATCTCGTCTGAGCGGCCGGAAAGCCCGTGGTTGCGCATATCCACCTGGAGAATATCGTGGTCGGTAACCAGATCGCGCGCCAGCACGCCCAGATTATCCAGGCTGCCAAACAGCCCGTGAACCAGCACGATGGGGGAATTATTGCTCGGCGATTGTGCAGTTTGCGCTCGGGTATTCAATTTCATGGCAAAGTTCTTTTTTTACGTATGTCAGGTTAGGGTATCATGTTGACCATTCTGCCGCCCGGCTGCAAGGTTCCAGTTTAATCTGACTTTTGCCGCCAACCTGGTTTGACGCTATCCGCTGTTGGGATTTGACCTTATAATCCCAATGACTTGTATTCAGATAAGATATCGCACTGGATTAAGATGAAAACAATCGAAGTTGATGACGAACTCTATCAGTATATTGCCAGCCAGACTCGGCATATCGGGGAGAGCGCGTCCGACATTTTACGGCGCATGCTTAAAATTTCCGCCGCTTCACAGCCTGCCACCCCAGTTTCCAAAGATGTCGTGTCTCAGCCGAGCGTTGTTGCACAAGTCAAACCCGCCGTGACGCCGGTTAAAGATAGAGTGCGCGCGATGCGCGAGCTGCTGCTCTCCGATGAATACGCGGAGCAGAAAAAGGCGGTTAACCGTTTTATGCTGGTACTGTCTACACTTTACTCCTTGGATAACAAAGCGTTTGCTGAAGCGACCGAGTCGCTGCACGGCCGTACCCGCGTCTATTTCGCCGGTGACGAGCAGACGCTGCTGCAAAATGGCAATCAAACCAAACCTAAACATGTCCCTGGCACTCCGTACTGGGTGATCACCAATACCAATACGGGCCGCAAGTGCAGCATGATTGAACACATCATGCAGTCCATGCAGTTCCCGGCGGAATTGATTGAAAAGGTTTGCGGTACAATTTAACCCTTGCATCAGAAGGACCCGGTAATGGCAAATCACAGCCGTGCAGGCCAACCTGCACAACAAAGCGATTTGATTAACGTCGCTCAGCTGACCGCGCAGTATTACGTGCTGAAACCGGTCGTGGGCAACGCAGAACACGCAGTGAAGTTTGGTACATCTGGCCACCGCGGTAGTGCGGCGCGCCACAGCTTTAACGAACCGCACATTCTGGCCATTGCTCAGGCCATTGCGGAAGAGCGCGCTAAAAACGGCGTTACCGGTCCATGCTACGTGGGTAAAGATACCCATGCGCTGTCTGAACCGGCGTTTATTTCCGTGCTGGAAGTGCTGGCGGCGAACGGTGTGGACGTGATTGTTCAGGAGAACAATGGGTTTACTCCAACGCCTGCGGTTTCAAACGCCATCCTTGTGCACAATAAAAAAGGCGGCGCGCTGGCGGACGGGATCGTTATTACCCCATCCCACAACCCGCCGGAAGACGGCGGCATCAAATACAATCCGCCTAACGGTGGTCCGGCAGATACCAACGTCACCAAAGTGGTGGAAGATCGTGCAAACGCGCTGCTGGCCGACGGCCTGAAAGGCGTTAAACGTATTTCTCTTGATGAAGCGATGGCCTCCGGCCACGTGAAAGAGCAGGATCTGGTTCAGCCGTTCGTGGAAGGACTGGCGGATATCGTCGATATGGCGGCCATTCAGAAAGCCGGCCTGAAGCTGGGCGTGGATCCGCTGGGCGGCTCCGGTATCGAATACTGGAAACGCATCGCTGAGCATTACAAGCTGGACCTGACCATCGTGAACGATCACGTCGATCAGACCTTCCGCTTTATGCACCTGGACAAAGACGGCGCGATCCGTATGGACTGCTCCTCCGAGTGCGCGATGGCGGGCCTGCTGGCGCTGCGTGATAAATTCGATCTGGCGTTTGCTAACGACCCGGATTATGACCGCCACGGCATCGTCACCCCGGCAGGGCTGATGAACCCGAACCACTATCTGGCAGTCGCCATCAACTACCTGTTCCAGCACCGTCCGCAGTGGGGCAAAGAGGTGGCCGTCGGTAAAACGCTGGTCTCTTCTGCGATGATCGACCGCGTGGTCGACGCGCTGGGCCGCAAGCTGGTGGAAGTGCCGGTGGGCTTCAAGTGGTTCGTTGACGGTCTGCACGACGGCAGCTTTGGCTTCGGCGGCGAAGAGAGCGCAGGCGCGTCCTTCCTGCGTTTCGACGGCACCCCGTGGTCGACCGATAAAGACGGCATCATCATGTGCCTGCTGGCGGCTGAGATTACCGCGGTTACCGGCAAGAACCCGCAGGAACACTACAATGAGCTGGCGGCACGCTTTGGTGCGCCAAGCTATAACCGTATTCAGGCTGGCGCGACCTCTGCACAGAAAGCGGCTTTGTCCAAACTCTCTCCTGAGATGGTCAGTGCCAGTACCCTGGCAGGCGATCCGATCACCGCGCGTCTGACGGCGGCACCGGGTAACGGTGCGTCTATCGGTGGCCTGAAAGTGATGACCGAAAACGGCTGGTTTGCCGCGCGTCCATCCGGTACGGAAGATGCGTACAAAATCTATTGCGAAAGCTTCCTCGGCGCTGAGCATCGCCAGCAGATTGAGAAAGAAGCGGTAGAGATTGTCAGCGAAGTGCTGAAAAACGCATAAGTGCGGTTTGTGTGCGGGCTGATGCCCTCACCCCGACCCTCTCCCACAGGGAGAGGGAGAAAACATTAAAAACGGCAACCTCAGGGTTGCCGTTTTGCATTGACCTCGTAGGCCCGGTAAGCGCTAGCGCCACCGGGCTTTTTTTTAACTATGTTTGTTCTTCAATTCAAATCTCGGTGACACCAGACCGTACAGCGTCCAGCCCATAAAGGTCACCATCGCGCCATACAGCATCGCTTCCTGGCCGGATGAGTAGAGCGCATAGAAGCTGTAAATCGCCCCAACCAGCGCCACGATATTCGCCACACGCGCTTTGCGAGGATCCACCTTCGCCACTTTCTGAATGATCACCAGCGCCGCCATCGACAGAATATACGGAATGATGTTCGTCACTACCGCCAGGTTGACCAGCACGTTGAACTGGCTGTTCAGCGACGGGCTAATGGTCATCAGCGACAATCCACTCTGGAAGATGACAATCGCCAGCATACCCTGCACCGGCGCATCCGCTTTGGTTACGCGGGAGAAAATTTTCGGGAAGTAGCCTTCGTCAGCCGAAGATTTAAACACCTGCGCAATGGTGAACTGCCAGCCGAGCAGCGAGCCGCAGCAGGACATGACCATCAGACCCATGATCACTTTCCCGACTTCCGGCGTAAACATCTGGGCGAAGGCCAGACCAAACGGTGCCGTGGAATTAGCCAGATCCATGTTCGGTACGATGCCCGCAATCACGTTGGTTGAAACGATATAGATCACCGCCGCGCCCAGCGTCCCGCCGAGGACCGCAATCGGGACGTTCTTCTCCGGATTCTCCACCACTTCCGCGTTCGCGCAGGCGGATTCCAGACCGAGGAAGGCCCACAGCGTCATGGCGATAGACGAGCCCACTGCGGTAAAGAACGGCACGTGGTGCGGGTTCCAGGAGTTGGCGTACAGCGTCGGGCTAAACCAGAACCAGCCGATGACGCACAGGCCGACAACCGGGATAATTACGCCCCAGACGGTGATGCTGCTGAGCTGCCCGGTGATACGCGCGCCGCCGAAGTTCGCCACGGTGCAGATCCACAGCACCCCGATAGTCGCCAGCCCAATTTGCACCGGGCTAAGCGTCGCGCCAAACAGCTCTGTACCGTAACCCACGGCGGAAATGGCAATCGCCACGTTGGCGATCAGCAGCGACACGCCGTAGGTGTAGTTCGCCATAAAGTTGCCGGACTTGCCGAAGGCGTACTCGGCATAGCCGCCCATCCCGCCTGACTTGCGGCTGAACATCCCGCACTTGGCAAACGCCCACGCCAGCGCCATCGAGCCGACGGCCGTCACCAGCCAGGAGATGATTGAGATGGTCCCCACTTCGGCAAGCTTGGTGGGCAGCATAATAATCCCGGATCCCATCATGTTAACCATGGTGAGGATAGTCAGCTGCACCACGCCCATCTTATTGGACTTGCTCATAATTTTTCTCCTTTCAGCAGCGATGGCTGAGCAGCAGGTTGTTTGATGACGTAGCAGCGAACCTGTTTGCGCCCATCACACTCCTCGACGTACACACCCTGCAGCTCCGGCGCGAAGCCAGGCAGAAGGTTGATCCCCTCTTCCAGTGCGGCAAAGTAGCGCAGCACGGAACCGCCCCAGACTTCACCCGGCACAACGCACAGTACCCCCGGTGGGTAAGGGAGCGCGCCTTCAGCGGCAATGCGGCCTTCCGCGTCGCGCAGTGAAACCAGCTCGACCTCACCGCGCAGATAGGCATAGTTCGCCTCTTGCGGGTTCATCATCACGCGTGGGAAGTAAGATTTGCGGAACATCTCTTTTTGCAGTTGCTTCACGTTGTGGCGGGCGTACAGGTCGTGCATCTCCTGGCAGATCTGGCGCAGGGTGTAGCCCGCGTAACGTTCCGGATGCTGTTTATAGAGAGAAGGCAGGACGTCTTTCAGCGGCACATCGCTCTCAAGCAGTTTTTCGAAGCGCACCAGCTGGGCGACCAGCTGCTGCAGCTTGCCCATGTCCTCCGCAGGTGTGAGCAGGAACAGGATCGAATTGAGGTCGCATTTTTCCGGCACGATGCCGTTTTCACGCAGGAAGTTGGCGAGGATAGTAGCGGGCACGCCGAAGTCGTCATATTCGCCGGTGCGCGCGTTAATACCCGGCGTGGTCAGCAGCAACTTGCACGGATCGATAAAATACTGGTGCTCAGCGTAACCTTCAAAGGCGTGCCAGCGTTCACCCGGTACGAAATGGAAGAAGCGCAGATCGGTCGCAATCTCCGCCGTGTCCCAGCTTTCCCAGGCGCTGCCATCCACCGTCTCGGGCACGAACGGACGAATAAACCGGCAGTTCTCCAGGATCAGCTTGCGCGCCTCGATGCCCGTCACCACGCAGTCCATCCACATATTGCGACCGCTCTGTCCTTCGTGCATACGGGCGTTAATGTCCAGCGCGGCAAACAGCGGATAGAACGGGCTGGTGGAAGCGTGCATCATAAAGGCATTATTCAGCCGCTTATGTGGGACATAGCGCTGCTGACCTTTGATGTGGCTGTCTTTCTTGTGAATTTGCGAGGTCTGCGAGAAGCCAGCCTGCTGTTTATGCACGGACTGGGTAACCAAAATCCCCGGATCGTTTTCGTTCAGCTCCAGCAGCAGCGGAGAGCAGTCGGCCATCATCGGAATAAACTGCTCGTAACCCACCCACGCAGAGTCAAACAGGATGTAATCACACAGGTGCCCAATCTTATCCACCACCTGACGGGCGTTATAGATGGTGCCATCGTAGGTACCCAGCTGGATCACCGCCAGACGGAAAGGACGTTCGTCACGTGCGCGGCCCGGCGCCACCTCCGATACCAGCTCGCGCAGGTAACTCTCCTCAAAGCAGTGTGCGTCAATGCCGCCGATAAAGCCGTACGGGTTGCGCGCGGTTTCCAGATAGACCGGCGTAGCGCCTGCCTGGAGGAGGGCACCGTGATGGTTAGATTTATGGTTATTACGGTCGAACAGCACCAGGTCACCAGGGGTGAGCAGGGCGTTAAGCACCACTTTGTTGGATGACGAGGTGCCATTCAGCACGAAGTAGGTCTTATCGGCATTAAATACCTTTGCCGCATGCTGCTGGGCGATGCACGGAGCGCCTTCGTGGATCAGCAGATCCCCCATCGCCACGTCGGCGTTGCACAGGTCGGAGCGGAAAAGCGTCTCACCAAAGAAATCGACAAACTGATTACCGGCAGGATGGCGGCGGAAGAACTGGCCACCCTGATGCCCCGGGCAGTCGAAGGCGCTGTTGCCCTGCTTCACATAGTCGACAAGCGCGCGGAAAAACGGCGGGCGCAGTTGGGTTTCATATTTCTGCGCGGCCGCTTCCAGCTGACGTCCGTAAAAGTCGTTGCTGGTGTCTGAATGTTCAAATACGCCATGAATGCGTGATAAATACTCTGCCGGGATAATCTCTTCTTTGTGCGTCGCGACAAAGACGGGAATGCCAAAACCGGTGGCTTCAATTTCGTCCAGTATGCCGCAGGAAATATCGCTGACCGCCAGAACAATGGCGGCTACATCAATATAATCAGAAGTACGGATATCCACCATTTCACGCTGGGTAACAAAGCAGTCCGGACATGCACGGCTGGCTGCGATTTTTAACTTTTTCATCTTTCTCTCTTTATTTTAGGTAATATGCGTCCCTCGATTTCTTGCAAAAAAGAAATCGATAGTTTTCCGGAAAAAAAGCAAAGCGTGGCCACTGATTAAAATCAGTAAATTGCTTTTTGATAATTGAAATTCAGTCCGCCCGGTTGCGGATGAGTCTGAATCTGATTGAATGAGCGCACGAGTTCACAGGCAATGACCTGTAAAATAAGATGTTTCAGGATGACCTGTAAGCGAGTGCGCCAGAAGTCGAAGGACTACCGGGCATTAAAGAGATGAAAGTCAAAGCAGTTTCGGTGGGCAAACATCATGATATGTGTTGTCCGCCTTATATGGGGCATTAAACTATTGTTGTTTTCCATGTTTCATTTTCCTTTCAGCAATTGAAAGCATGGTCATTTTATCCAGGAAAAGGCGATTAACTGTGAAACAGATCACCATTACCCGATCATTTCAGAAATAAATAATCGTTTTTGATGAATATAGCAGATCAAAATTCTGATTTGTTGATGATGCGTTAATGGATTGTTTTATCAATGTTCAAAATGAAAAAAAATAACCAAAAAAATAATCTTATGATTATTTATGAAATATTTTCTGATGGGATTGTTTTTATTTAAAAAATAAAGTGAATAGTTATTCAAAGCATAAACCGATAACCGATACCGGTTTCAGTTAATAAATGGCGAGGGCGAGCGGGGTCAACTTCAAGTTTCTGGCGAAGATGCCCCATATATATGCGTAAATAGTGACTATGTTCCACCGCGTTGGGTCCCCACACCTGACTTAACAGCTGGCGCTGGGTGAGTACCTTCCCGTGATTATTAAGCAGCACGGCGAGCAGACGAAACTCGATTGGCGTGAGATGGATTTCTTCTTCACCGCGAACAATACGTCGCGCGGCCAGATCAACCCGGATATCCCCAAACGTGTAGGTCGGGTCAGCAGGCGTGGTTGCGCTGTGGCGGCGCAGCGCCACGCGCAGGCGAGCCTGCAGCTCGCCAATCCCGAAAGGTTTAATCAGATAGTCGTCCGCCCCGGCATCCAGCGCCGCGATTTTATCCGTCTCTTCAGTACGGGCGGAGAGCACCAGGATCGGCATCTGGCTCCACTGACGAACCTCGCGAATAAAATCGATACCGTCACCGTCCGGCAGGCCAAGATCGAGGATCACCAGGTCCGGCTTGCGGGTCGCGGCTTCAATTAACCCCCGTTGAAGGGTACCGGCATCATGAACGCGCAGACCGTCTCCTTCCAGCGCAGCGCGCAGAAACCGGCTAATGGCGATTTCATCTTCAACAATCAGAACGTTGATCACAAATCCTCTGGTAATTCATTAAGTTCTGGCGGAGTTTCCAGTGGAAGTGTAACACAAAACCTTGCGCCCCCTTCCGGACGATTCTCTGCGGAAATGGTCCCGCCATGAACGTCAATAATCGCCTGGCAAATGGCCAGCCCCAGCCCAACGCCCGGAATGGCCGACTCCTTATTACCGCGCGCGAATTTTTCGAAAATCGCCATCTCCTGTCCGGCAGGAATGCCCGGGCCGGTATCCCAGACGTCAAGACGCAGCGTTCCGTCGTTAACGGTCGCATCCACGCCGATCTGCGCGCTGGCACCCGCATATTTGCCGGCGTTTTCCAGCAGGTTGATCAGCACCCGTTCAAACAGCGGACCGTCGACGTGAATTAAGGTCAGCGGCTCGGGCATGTTCAGCGCAATATGGCGTCCACCGAGGCCGGGTTCCAGCATTTTCAGGGCGCTGCCTACCACTTCTTCGAGCGTGAGCCACTCTTTTTTGAGGTTAAAACCGCCTGACTGGATCCGCGCCATATCAAGCAGGTTATTCACCAGGCGCGTGGTATTCAGCACATGCTGGCGGATCTCGCTGGCCTGGATGGCGTGTTTAGAGCCTTCCGCCGCCAGATCCAGCGTCAGGATTTCTGACTGACCAAACAGGACGGTGAGCGGGGTTCGCAGATCGTGAGAAAGCGCCGCCAGCAGCGAGTTACGAATGCTTTCCCGCTCGCTCGCCAGCCTGGCCTGCTCTTCGCTGGCGGTAAGCGCCAGCCGCTCCAGCGCGCTGGCAACCAGCAGGGTGAAGGTCTC
The DNA here is from genome assembly GCF_003594915.1 of Enterobacter chuandaensis. Lineage (GTDB taxonomy): Bacteria > Pseudomonadota > Gammaproteobacteria > Enterobacterales > Enterobacteriaceae > Enterobacter > Enterobacter chuandaensis. Next base: position 105,194 of record NZ_QZCS01000002.1, on the reverse strand, counting down.
GAGCAGCCGTTGCTGTTCGGGGATCATCAGCTGGCGCAGGTTGGTGGGCTCAACAATCACCAGCCCCTGATTTTTATCGGCACTGCGCAGCGGCAGAATTTGATAGGGTACGCCGGGCAGGGTGTCGGTCCCTGCGCCCGCCGGTAGCCCTTTATCAAAGCTCCAGCGGGCGATGGCTTCGTCCCAGGGCGTCATGCCCGAGGCCGACGTCAGCGGGCGCAGCTTGCCGTGCTCGTCCGGGAGTAAAATCAGGTTGCTGGCATGAAACGTCGAGCGGATAAACTGCTCGCTGGTCTGCACAATATCCAGCGGCGTGCGGCCCACAGCCAGCGATTTCGACATCTCATAGAGATGGCGCGTTCGCTGTTCGCGATAGCGGGCGATACGCGCCTGGTAGCGCACGCCCGCCGTTAAGTTCCCGATCACCAGCCCGACGGTGAGCATGACGGCGAAGGTGAGGATGTACTGTACGTCCGAAACCGCGAGCGTCCCGCTTGGGGCAATAAAGAACAGATCGAAGCTGATGACGTTGACTACCGTCGCCAGTACCGACGGCCAGCGTCCGTAAAAGAGCGCTACTACCACCACGCCAAGGAGGTAAATCATCACCAGGTTGGCCGCATCAAAGGCAATCAGCCACTGGCTGGCAATCACGGTAATCAGGGCGCAGAGCACAACGGCAACAAAACAGCCGCGAAGCTGAATGCGCCATTTATCGCTGAAGGCACGGCTGTCCGGCGTGCGGCTGGGGAGGGGAGCAGGTTTATCATCCAGCGCCACGATCACCAGGTCCAGATCCGGCGCGCGGCGGGCCAGCTTGTCGGCAAAGGATTCGCGGCTAAACCAGCGGCGGTGCTGGCGACGGCCAATCACGATTTTCCCCAGGTTGTGCTCACGGGCGTAGCGCAGAATGGCTTTATCTTCCTGAGGATCGGAAAGGGTGGCCGTTTCAGCGCCCAGCTCCTGCGCCAGGCGTAGCGAACTCAGGATCGCGCGGCGCTGATTTTCGGGCAGAGCGTGCAGCTGCGGTGTTTCGACATACACCGCATGCCAGACGCTGCCAAATTTGGCCGCCAGACGAGCGGCGGTGCGGACCAGCTTTTCATTGCCGCTGCCGTGTCCCACGCACAGCAGAATGGCATCCCGCGTATGCCAGACGCGTTCCTGACCCTGCAGGTCACGCCAGGCGCGCATCTGATCGTCGACGCGATCGGCAGTGCGACGCAGGGCCAGTTCGCGCAGGGCAATCAGGTTACCTTTGCGGAAGAAGTGTTCGATGGCGCGCTCGGCCTGGCCAGCGATATAGACTTTCCCTTCGTGCAGGCGCTGACGCAAATCGTCGGGGGGGAGATCGACCAGCACCACTTCATCGGCAGAATCAAAGAACGGGTCGGGCACCGTCTCCCGTACCTGAATGCCGGTCACGCCGCTCACCACGTCGTTCAGGCTTTCAAGATGCTGAACGTTAACCGTGGTGAAAACATCAATACCGGCTTCGAGCAGCTCTTCCACATCCTGCCAGCGCTTTGGGTGACGCGAGCCCGGCGCATTGCTGTGCGCCAGTTCGTCCATCAGGATAAGGGCGGGACGGCGGGCGAGGGCGGCATCAATATCAAACTCCGTGACTAAACGACCACGGTGGCTGATGCGGCGGGGCGGCTGGGTCGCCAGCCCCTTCAGCAGCGATGCTGTCTCTTTACGTCCGTGGGTTTCAACCACGCCGATCAGAATATCGAGCCCCTGCGCCCGAAGCCGCTGGGCTTCCGTCAGCATGGCGAAGGTTTTCCCGACGCCTGCGCAGGCGCCAAAGAAAATTTTCAGTTTGCCGCGATGGGCTTCAGCTGTCTGTTCAAGCAGCCTGTCCGGATCCGGGCGCATTGGCTCGTCGGTCATTTAGTTTTTCCTTAGCGCGTCCAGCGCCAGATTCAGCTCAACAATATTCACCACGGGCATGCCGATAAAGCTGACCAGCGGCTTTTGCGTGTGCTCTGCCACCAGCTTGCTCACCTGTTCGACGGTCAGCTGACGGGCGGCGGCGACGCGCGGGATTTGCCATGCCGCTGCTGCCGGCGTCAGGCTGTAGTCCAGTCCGCTGGCCGAGGCGGTTACCAGTTCCACGGGCACCTCACGGCTGGCCTGCGGATTGGCGGCGCGCAGGGCCGCCACGCGCTCAGCGACGGCTTTATCCAGCTCCGGGTTGCTGCCCGCCAGGTTACTGCCGCCGGACGCCATCGGATTATACGGGCTTTCGGCAGTGGCGGAAGGGCGTCCCTGGAAGTAACGGGCATCCGTAAAGTTCTGCCCGATCAGGCGTGAACCGCGGTTTTCACCGTTTTGCATAATCAGCGAGCCGTTGGCCCGATCCTTAAACCACCACTGGCCCAGCGCGGTGGTCACCAGCGGGTACAGCCCCCCGGTAATGAGAGACAGCAGAATAAACAAAAGTATAGCGGGGCGTAACATCGTCATTTGATTCACCTTTTAAACCAGGCCGAACAGCGTCAACAGCAGGTCGATAGCTTTGATACCGATGAAAGGCACCACCAGCCCACCCAGGCCGTAAATCCACAGATTCCGGCGCAGCATGGCGGCGGCGGTCAGCGGCTTATAGCTCACGCCTTTCAGCGCCAGCGGGATCAGGAAGACAATAATCAGGGCGTTAAAAATCACCGCGCTGAGAATGGCCGAGGACGGGGAGTGCAGGTGCATCACGTTCAGCGCATTGAGCTGCGGATAGGTGGCCGCAAAGGCCGCCGGGATAATAGCGAAATATTTTGCCACGTCGTTGGCGATACTGAACGTGGTCAGCGACCCGCGCGTCATCAGCATCTGCTTGCCAATGTGCACAACCTCAATCAGCTTGGTCGGGTTAGAGTCGAGGTCGACCATGTTGCCCGCCTCTTTTGCCGCCTGGGTACCGGAGTTCATCGCCACCGCCACGTCGGCCTGCGCCAGGGCAGGGGCATCGTTGGTACCGTCACCCGTCATCGCCACCAGGCGGCCTTCCGCCTGATACTGACGAATCAACGCCAGCTTCGCTTCCGGCGTGGCTTCGGAAAGGAAATCATCTACGCCCGCTTCGGCGGCAATCGCCGCGGCGGTAAGACGGTTATCCCCGGTTATCATCACCGTTTTAATACCCATTTTACGCAGCTGGGCAAAGCGCTCTTTAATACCGCCTTTGACGATATCCTTCAGGGCAATCACGCCCAGCACGTTCGAGCCTTCTGCCACCACCAGCGGCGTGGCCCCCTGACGGGCAACGCTTTCGACCAGCTTGTCCACCTCGGGCGGGAAGTGGCCGTTGTTGGCTTCAATGTGGCGACGGATGGCGTCAACGGAGCCTTTACGGATCATGCGATCCTGAATGTTAATGCCGCTCATGCGGGTCTGCGCCGTGAAGGGCACGAAAGTAGCGTGCAGGCTCTGCACGTCGCGCTGGCGCAGGTTGAAGCGCTGTTTCGCGAGAATCACGATGCTGCGGCCTTCCGGGGTCTCATCGGCAAGTGAAGAGAGCTGCGCGGCATCTGCCAGCGTTTTTTCATCCACGCCGGGAGCGGGTAAAAATTCTGACGCCTGGCGGTTACCGAGGGTGATGGTCCCGGTTTTATCCAGCAGCAAGACATCCACGTCACCGGCGGCTTCAACCGCGCGCCCGCTGGTGGCAATGACGTTGGCACCCAGCATGCGGCTCATACCAGCCACGCCGATGGCTGATAGCAGGCCGCCAATGGTCGTTGGGATCAGGCAGACCAGCAGCGCCACCAGCACGGTGACGGTGACCGCGGTGCCGCCGTAGGCCGAGAATGGCCACAGCGTCGCGGTTGCCAGCAGGAAGACGATGGTCAGGGCCACCAGCAGAATGGTCAGGGCGATCTCGTTCGGCGTTTTGCGGCGCTGCGCGCCTTCTACCATGGCGATCATCCGGTCGAGGAAGGTTTCGCCCGGGTTGACGCTGCACTGAATGACCAGCCAGTCGGAAAGAATGCGCGTCCCGCCGGTTACGGAGGCGAAATCGCCGCCGGATTCACGGATCACCGGCGCGGATTCCCCGGTAATGGCGCTTTCATCCACCGATGCGCCACCTTCAATCACTTCTCCGTCGCACGGGATGATGTCGCCAGCTTCTACCAGCACCACATCACCTTTACGCAGTTCATCTGCCGGAACGTGGTCCATCTGCGCGCCGTATTTCGGTTCACGTAATTTCCGCGCAAACGCCGTTTTTTTCACCCCTTTCAGGCTGTTGGCCTGCGCTTTACTCCGGCCTTCCGCCAGCGCTTCGGCAAAGTTGGCGAACAGCACGGTAAACCACAGCCACAGGCTGATGGCCCCGGTAAACATCGCATTCCCCGACATGTGGCCCGTTACCATGGCGATTGCCAGTACGGTGGTCAGGATGCTGCCCGCCCAGACGATAAACATCACCGGGTTGCGCCACTGCACGCGCGGGCTCAGCTTTTTTACCGCATCCATGAGCGCCTGACGAACTAACGACGGTTCGAGCAGGGCCAGTTGTTTACGACTCATGACAAATACTCCGCAAAATCAGCGTAAAGAGAGAGTTTCCGCGACCGGGCCTAGCGCGAGGGCGGGGATAAAGGTCAGGGCGCCGACCAGCAAAACGGTGCCCGTCAGCAGGCCGATAAACAGCGCGCCGTGTGTCGGTAATGTCCCGGTGGTGGTCGGTTGAATTTTTTTATTCACCAGCGATCCGGCGATCGCCATGACCGGCACAATCACCCCGAAGCGCCCCACAAACATGCAGAACGCCAGCAGGCAGTTCCAGAACGGAGAGTTGGCGCTTAGGCCCGCAAAGGCGCTGCCGTTGTTGTTGGCGGCAGATGAAACGGCATACAACACTTCGCTGAAGCCATGAATGCCCGGGTTAAAGATGCCGCTGCGTCCGGCCTCGGTCATCAGCGCCAGCGCGGTGCCGAGCAGCACAAGGGCTGGGGTGACCAGAATCGCCAGCGCGGTTAATTTCATCTCGCGAACGTCGATTTTTTTACCGAGGTATTCCGGGGTGCGGCCAATCATCAGACCGGCAATAAACACCGCCAGCAGCACGAACAGCAGCATGCCGTAAAGACCCGAGCCCACGCCGCCAAACACCACCTCGCCGATCTGCATCAGCCACATCGGGATCATCCCGCCCAGCGCGGTAAAGGAATCATGCATGGCATTGACGGCCCCGCACGATGCCGCCGTGGTGACCACCGCGTAGAGGCTGCTGGCGAGAATGCCGAAGCGGCTCTCTTTACCTTCCATGTTGATAGTGCTGTCAGCCCCAAGCTGCATGAAATGGGGGTTGCCGCTCCATTCAGCCCACATCACCAGCACCACGCAGACCACGAAGATCAGCGACATGGTCCAGAGCAGGGTGCGGCCCTGACGGCGATCGTTGACCACATCACCAAAGGCGAAACAGAGCGCGGCGGGGATCAGGAAGATCGCCAGCATCTGCACCAAATTGGTCAATGCAGTCGGGTTTTCAAACGGATGCGAAGAGTTGGCGTTGAAGAAGCCGCCGCCGTTGGTGCCAAGCATCTTAATCGCCTCCTGCGATGCCACCGGCCCCATCGGCAGGAGCTGTTTTGCTCCTTCCAGCGAGGTATAAGCGGCATAAGGCAGCAGGTTTTGCAGGGTGCCTTGCTGAATAAAGAACAGCGCGATAAGCAGCGCAATCGGCAGCAGGATCCACAGCGTAATGCGCGTTAAATCCACCCAGGCGTTACCCAGGGTACTGATTTTCTGACGCGCGAACGCGCGCGTTAGCGCGAAGATCACCGCGATACCGCTGGCGGCAGAGAGGAAGTTCTGCACGGTTAATCCAGCCATCTGGCTGAAATAGCTCAGCGTGGTTTCACCGGCATAGGACTGCCAGTTGGTGTTGGTGACAAAGCTCACCGCCGTGTTCAGGGCAAGATGCCAGGACAGGCCCGGTAACTGTTGCGGATTCAGCGGCAGGCTACCCTGCAGCATCAGCATGGCAAAAAGCGCAATGAGCCCAACGATATTCAGCAGCAGAATGGCAAACAGATACTGACGCCAGTTCATCTCACGATCGTCGATTCCCAGAACACGCCAGATCCCTTTTTCAACGCTTCCCGTGCCGGGCAAGGGGACGTTGTTGATAAGCCGTGCCAGCCCTGATCCCAGTGGCCGTGCCAGGACGAACAGGACCACGAAGAAGCTGGCGATAAGCAAAAACGCCTGAGCAGCCATCAGAATGCCTCCGCATTAATCAGGGCATAAACCAGATAACCCAATAACAGGAACACCAGCACGATGCCGGCAATAAGACCTGCACTCACAATCCACCTCCGGGTGACTTTTGTTGTTGTGCTAACGGTAGGATTTACGGCGCAAAGATTTCGCAAAAATGAGGAGGGCGGGTGTAAAAAAAGTATAAAAATGGCAAAAACCACAATTTAACTATTGGTAAGTAAATCGTTAACTTTTTTGTAACTTAATTACGGCGCGAATGTAAATATTCACTAAATGGATAAAAATAAGTGGTCGGATGAGTAGTAAAATTACAAACAAAGCGATATTATTTTAGCCAGGTCACAGATTTCACATTTTCCGGAGAAGGTTTCCGGCCAACTACAGGGGAGAAAAATATGGATCTTTATAAAGAGTATCCGGCTCATATCGTGTTCATGCGTCGCACTTTCGCCGTAGTGGCTGGCGTGCTGGCTCTGCCGGTGATGTTGTTCTGGAAAGATCGCGCACGTTTTTACAGCTATCTGCACCGCGTCTGGGCGAAAACCAGCGAGAAGCCGGTGTGGATGGATCAGGCCGAGAAAGCGACCTGCGATTTCTATTGATACAACGCTGACGCGTAGCCATAAAAAAACCGCCAATAGCAATATGGCGGTTTTTTTGTCCCTCGGGATTCGCGGTCCGTTGGGTGGTCTTCAGGCTCTCACACAGAGGCTTACAAGCATACGTCTGCAGGGTGTATTAGCAAACGCTTCTGTCCTAAATATATTCTTAAAAACAGGTTCATTGGATTACGTTTTGCTCAAGTGATGTTTACCATGCTGCGTCCCTTTCCGCCATCTTCGCAAATGGGCACCGGTCCCGGGAGAGGTGTTACAACAACCGTAAGTCAGGCTCCCACACAGAGCTTGTGTCCACCGATTTATCACCGGTGGTGAACGGTGGAGCGGTTAGCAGCAGGGACCGCATAGTGAAACGCTATTTATGCATCGCGTTCATTGTCGCCAGCGTACTCGTTGTAAAGAGTGATAAACCGGATGTGTTTGTTGCTTTAACCCCGATAGCGCAGGACAAGTAGCGTTAAGGCCGCCCCGGGCGGCCTTTTTTATTTCATCCCGTCTACACTTCATGGCAAAGTAGTTCGATGCATGCTTTTTCCTTTTACGGCATGCCCTTACGGACATAATGGACAATAGCCAGGAGTTTTATGCCCACCCATCTGGTTTGGTTTCGCGCGGATCTGCGCGTACATGACAACATCGCACTCGCGGCGGCCTGTCGCGCAAAAGACGCGAATGTTCTGGCCCTGTTTATCGCCACGCCTGAGCAGTGGCAGCAGCATGCTATGGCTCCGCGGCAGGCGGCTTACCTCAAATCACACCTGAACGAACTGCAGCGCGCGCTTGCTGAGAAAGGCATTCCGCTGATCTACAAAGAGGTCAGCGATTTTACCGCGCAGCTTCATATGCTGCAGGAGATATGCCAGCAAAACGGCGTCACGCATCTTTTTTACAACTATCAGTACGAATTCAACGAGCAGCAGCGCGACCGCCAGCTGGAGAAGATGCTGGAAGGGATGGTCTGCGAAGGGTTTGATGACAGCGTGATGCTGCCACCGGGCAGCGTGATGACCGGCAATAATGAGATGTATAAAGTTTTCACGCCGTTTAAAAACGCCTTTATCAAGCGCCTCAAGGAGGCGCTGCCGGAGTGCGTTGCCGCGCCTGCTGCGCGGGGCGAACCCGTGACTAATCTGCCTGACCTGACGTTTGATTATCCTCAGCAGCCGTTTGATGAAATGCTTTTTCCCGCCGATGAAAAAGCGGCGATCGCCCAACTACGGCAGTTCTGCAAGCAGGGGGCGGCGGAATACGACGCGCGTCGGGATTTCCCCGCTATTGAAGGCACCAGCCGCCTGTCGGCCTGTCTGGCGCTGGGCGCGATCTCGCCACGCCAGTGTTTGCATCGCCTTCTGGCCGAACAGCCGCAGGCGCTGGACGGTGGGGCAGGTGCCGTCTGGCTGAACGAACTTATCTGGCGCGAATTCTATCGCCATCTGATGACGTATCATCCCGATCTCTGTAAGCATCGTCCGTTTATTCCCTGGACCGATAACGTAAAATGGCAGCACGATGAGGCGCTTTTACAGGCTTGGCAAAGCGGGCAGACGGGCTACCCGATTGTTGATGCGGCCGTGCGCCAGCTGAATGAGACCGGGTGGATGCACAACCGTCTGCGAATGATTACCGCCAGCTTCCTGGTGAAGGATCTGCTTATCGACTGGCGCGTCGGGGAGCGCTATTTTATTTCTCAGCTGATCGATGGCGATCTGGCGGCGAATAACGGGGGCTGGCAGTGGGCGGCCTCCACCGGAACCGATGCGGCACCCTATTTCCGGATTTTTAATCCGACCACTCAGGGGCAAAAATTTGATGCCAACGGCGATTTTATTCGCAGCTGGTTGCCCGCGCTCAGGAACGTTCCTGCGAAGGCGATCCACGACCCGTGGGCATGGGCGGATAAACAGGGCGTAAAGCTCGATTATCCCCGCCCAATTGTTGACCATAAACAGGCGCGCGTCGCCACGCTGGCGGCGTACGAAGCCGCCCGCAAAGTTTGAGAGAATGATGATGAAAAACAGTGAACTGGAACGCCTGATTAACGAAAAACTTAACGCCACCTCCTTCAGCGACTACGGCCCGAATGGCCTGCAGGTGGAAGGTCGCGAAACGGTGCAAAAAATCATCACCGGCGTGACGGCAAGTCAGGCGCTGCTGGATGAAGCGGTCCGTCAGGAAGCCGACGCGGTGATCGTCCATCACGGTTACTTCTGGAAAAACGAATCGCCGATTATCCGCGGCATGAAGCGTAACCGCCTCAAAACGTTGCTGGCGAATGACATCAACCTGTACGGTTACCACCTGCCGCTGGACGCGCATCCGGAGCTGGGCAACAACGTCCAGCTGGCGCAGCTGTTGGGCATAACCGTAATGGGTGAAATCGAGCCGCTGGTGCCGTGGGGCGAACTTTCAATGCCGGTACCGGGTCTGGAGCTGGCCTCGTGGATCGAAGCGCGTCTGGGGCGTCGTCCGCTGTGGTGCGGCGACACCGGGCCAGATACCGTGAAGCGTGTGGCCTGGTGTACAGGCGGCGGCCAGGGCTTTATCGATAGCGCCGCGCGCTTTGGCGTTGATGCGTTTATTACCGGCGAAGTCTCCGAGCAGACGGTTCATTCCGCTCGTGAGCAGGGGCTGCATTTTTACGCGGCGGGGCACCACGCCACCGAACGTGGCGGCATCCGCGCCCTCAGCGAGTGGCTGACGGAAAATACCGATCTGGATGTGACCTTTATTGATATCCCTAATCCGGCCTGATGAGAGGTAGTTAAGTGCAGCGAGCGCGTTGTTATCTTCTGGGGGAAACCGCAGTCGTTCTGGAGCTTGAACCGCCGGTGACGCTTGCCACGCAAAAGCGTATCTGGCGGCTGGCACAGCGTCTGCCTGAAATGCCGGGCGTCGTTGAAGCTATACCAGGTATGAATAATATCACCGTGGTGTTGCGTGACCCGCACACGGGGGCGCTGGATGCCATCGAACGCCTTCAGCGCTGGTGGGAGGAGAGCGAAGCACTGGAGCCGGAATCGAGGACGATTGAGATCCCGGTCGTCTATGGCGGCGAGAGTGGTCCCGATCTGGGCGTGGTAGCCGAACACTGTGGACTCACGGAAAAGCAGGTGGTTGAGCTGCACTCCTCGGTGGATTACGTTGTCTGGTTTTTAGGATTTCAGCCGGGATTTCCGTATCTGGGCGGCTTATTGCCCCAGCTGCATACGCCGCGTCGGGCCGAACCGCGCCTGAGCGTTCCCGCGGGAACGGTGGCGATTGGCGGTGAGCAAACGGGGATCTACCCGCTCGCCTCGCCGGGCGGTTGGCAGCTTATCGGGCACACGTCCACGCCGTTGTTCGAGCCCGGACAGGATGCGCCAATACTCCTGCGTCCGGGTGATACCCTGCGCTTTATCCCGCAGAAGGAGGGAGTATGTTAACGCTTATTCGCGCGGGGCTTTACACCTCCGTTCAGGATGCCGGGCGTTTTGGCATGCGCCAGTCCGGCGTGAGCTACTGCGGCGCGCTTGACCGCCCTTCGCTGGAGATTGCCAACCTGCTGGTCGGCAACGCAGGCAGCACGGCGGCGTTAGAAATTACGCTGGGCCAGTGCGTGATTGAATTTGGCCAGGAGACCTGGTTTGCCTTAACCGGCGCAGGCTGTGATGCCACGCTGGACGGCAAAGCGGTGTGGACCGGCTGGCGTCTGCGGGCGAAGGCCGGGCAGAGACTGACGCTCAAGCGTCCACGCCACGGCGTGCGTAGCTATCTCGCAGTAGCGGGCGGCATCGACGTGCCGGAGGTGCTGGGCTCATCCAGTACCGATCAAAAAGCGGGCATCGGTGGTCATGAAGGGCGCCTGATGCGCGACGGCGATCGCCTGGCGATTAAGCCCTCCGCGCGTCATTTCTCGACCACTCAGGGCGTGAAGCAGCTGCTGTGGGGGAACGTGATCCGCGCCTTACCGGGGCCGGAATATCAGGAGTTTGATGAAGCCTCAAAAGAGTCTTTCTGGCGCTCACCGTGGAAAATCAGCCCGCAGAGTAACCGCATGGGTTACCGCCTGCAGGGACAGCCGCTGACCCGTACGACTGACCGGGAGCTGCTTTCCCACGGTTTATTGCCTGGCGTGATTCAGGTGCCGGGCAACGGGCAGCCCATCGTGTTAATGAACGACGCGCAAACCACCGGCGGTTACCCGCGCATTGCCTGCATTATCGAAGCGGATCGCTACCATCTGGCGCAAATTCCTCTCGGCCAGCCGATTCATTTCGTGCAGTGTTCGCTGGAGGAGGCACTGAAGGCGCGGCAGGATCAGCAGCGTTATCTCGAACAGCTGGCGTGGAGGCTTGATGGTAAAGATTGATTTGAATGCCGATCTGGGGGAGGGCAGCCGCGCCGATGCGGAACTGATGACCCTGGTCTCCTCGGTCAATATCGCCTGCGGCTTTCACGCGGGCGATGCGCAGACCATGCTGGAGAGCGTGCGTAATGCCATTAAAAACGGCGTGGCGATTGGGGCTCACCCGAGCTTCCCTGACAGGGATAACTTTGGCCGCACGGCGATGGACCTGCCCCCTGAGACGGTCTACGCTCAGGTGCTCTACCAGATTGGCGCGCTGGAGGCGATAGTGCGCGCTGAGCACGGCGTGCTGCGCCACGTAAAGCCGCACGGCATGCTCTACAATCAGGCGGCGAAAGATGCCGCTCTTGCGGACGCCATCGCCCGTGCGGTGCGAGACTGCAATCCGCAGCTGATTCTGGTAGGCCTGGCGGGCAGCGAGCTTATTCGTGCCGGAGAACGGCTGGGGCTGACGACGCGGCAGGAAGTGTTTGCCGATCGGGGATACATGCCGGACGGTAGCCTGGTTCCGCGTACGCAGGCTGGTGCGCTGATTACTGATGAAAGCAAAGCGCTGGCGCAGACGCTGGAGATGGTGCGCGCCGGGCGGGTGACCGCCGTGGATGGAACATCCGTAAACGTTCAGGCCGATACGGTGTGTTTACACGGCGACGGCGAGCATGCGCTCCAGTTCGCGCGTCGCCTGCGGGCGGCGTTCTCTGAAGAGGGCATTCTCGTCAGCGCCGAATAATGACGATAAGGACACAAAAATGCCAGAAGGTCCGGAGATCCGCCGCGCGGCGGATAGCCTGGAGGCGGCGATAAAGGGCAAACCCCTGACGGATGTCTGGTTTGCTTTTCCTCAGCTAAAACCGTATGAATCACAGCTGGTGGGGCAGACGGTGACACGCATTGAAACGCGCGGCAAAGCGTTGCTGACGCACTTTTCCCATAACCTGACGTTATATAGCCATAACCAGCTTTACGGCGTCTGGCGCGTAGTCGATGCGGACGAGCAGCCGCAAACCACCCGCGTGCTGCGTGTCCGGCTGCAAACGGCGGAGAAAGCGATCCTGCTGTACAGCGCGTCGGATATCGAAATGTTAACGCCAGAGCAACTGCTGACGCACCCGTTTCTACAGCGAGTGGGGCCGGACGTGCTGGATATGCGCCTGACGGCAAGTGATGTGAAGGCCCGACTGCTATCGCCCACATTCCGCAACCGGCAGTTTTCCGGCCTGTTTCTTGACCAGGCGTTTCTGGCCGGGCTTGGTAACTACCTGCGGGTGGAAATCCTCTGGGAAGTCGGGCTGGCGCCGCAGCATAAAGCCTCTCAGTTGAGCGATGAACAGCTGGAGGCGCTGTCCCACGCGCTGCTGGACATCCCGCGGCTGTCGTACAACACGCGCGGCATCGTAGATGAAAACAAGCACCACGGGGCGCTGTTCCGGTTCAAGGTGTTTCATCGGGCGGGGAAAAAATGCGAGCGGTGCGGCGGGGTGATTGAGAAGGCTACGATCTCTTCCAGACCGTTTTACTGGTGTCCAGGGTGCCAGATGTAAAAAAGCCGGGTGGCGGCTACGCCTTACCCGGCCTACGTTTCGCATTTATTTGTAGGCCCGGTAAGCGTTAGCGCCACCGGGCTTGTCTTTTAGCGCTTCAGGTCAGACTTAAAATCACGCTGCTCGTAGCCGGTATACAGCTGACGAGGACGAGCGATCTTCATGCCTTCGCTGTGCATTTCGTTCCAGTGTGCAATCCAGCCTACGGTACGCGCCATGGCGAAGATCACGGTGAACATGGAGGACGGAATGCCCATCGCTTTCAGAATAATGCCAGAGTAGAAATCGACGTTCGGGTAGAGTTTCTTCTCGATGAAGTACGGGTCGTTCAGCGCAATGTGTTCCAGCTCCATCGCCACTTCCAGCAGGTCATCTTTGGTACCCAGCTCTTTCAGCACTTCGTGGCAGGTCTCACGCATGACGGTCGCACGCGGGTCGTAGTTTTTGTAAACACGGTGACCGAAGCCCATCAGACGGAAGGAGTCATTCTTGTCTTTCGCGCGGCGCACGAATTCAGGAATGTGCTCAACGGTGCTGATCTCTTCCAGCATCTTCAGTGCCGCTTCGTTCGCGCCGCCGTGCGCCGGTCCCCACAGGGAGGCGATGCCCGCAGCGATACAGGCGAACGGGTTCGCGCCTGAAGAGCCTGCGGTACGGACGGTCGAGGTAGAAGCGTTCTGCTCGTGGTCAGCGTGCAGGATCAGAATACGGTCCATTGCGCGTTCCAGCACCGGGTTCACTTCGTATTCTTCGCACGGCGTGGAGAACATCATGCGCAGGAAGTTACCGGCGTAGGAGAGGTCGTTGCGCGGATACACAAACGGCTGGCCGATGGAGTATTTGTAGCACATCGCCGCCATGGTCGGCATTTTAGACAGCAGGCGGAACGCCGCGATATCACGGTGACGCGGGTTATTCACGTCCAGAGAATCGTGGTAGAACGCCGCCAGCGCACCGGTAATCCCGCACATCACCGCCATCGGGTGAGAGTCACGACGGAACGCATGGAACAGACGGGTGATCTGCTCATGGATCATGGTGTGACGGGTCACGGTGGTTTTGAATTCATCGTACTGCGCCTGCGTCGGTTTTTCGCCGTTCAGCAGGATGTAGCACACTTCCAGATAGTTGGATTCGGTGGCTAACTGATCGATGGGGAAGCCGCGATGGAGCAGGATACCTTCGTCACCGTCAATGTAGGTGATTTTGGATTCGCAAGATGCGGTAGAAGTAAATCCAGGGTCAAAGGTGAAAACTCCTTTGGAACCCAGCGTACGGATATCAATAACATCCTGACCGAGCGTGCCTTTTAGCACATCCAGTTCAATAGCATCACCACCGTTGAGGGTGAGTTTTGCCTTTGTATCAGCCATTTACGGTCTCCTTAGCGCCTTATGCTTAAGACTGCGCTTTACCGGATTTGCTTTCAGCTGTTAATCACCGTTACCAGATTGTTATTTGGCTTACCGCTCAGCTCACGAGGAGTAACCAGGGTACAGAGCTATGGCGCCTTGCAGGTAAACGAATGAAATATCAGTGAAACAACAGCAAATCAGCGTTTTTGCAGTCCGAATTATTCAAACCTGTATATCACTAATAACTGTCCTGATAACTTCGGTCAATACCATCACACTGTTACATAACTATTTGTCAGGTGAAAGAGAGACCTCATAACTTTTGCGCATTATATGCCTTTTCTGATGACGTTTGTAACAATATTGTTTAACATTTGTCAAATCAGATGATTAAAAATTAAAAAGATGTTGTTATCGTGACCCTGATCACTGTTCCAGAGAAAACCCGACAAACTGTATGTAGGTTAATTGTAATGATTTTGTGAACGGCCTATACTGCCGCCAGGTCTCCGGAACACCCTGCAATCCCGAGCCACCCAGCGTTGTAACGTGTCGTTTTAGCATCTGGAAGCATTGTTTTGCATGACGCGCAGTTATAGAAAAGGAACGCTGCTTGACCCGCATCGCAGTCCGGAGGAAGGAAACAATAAGAACAGCATGTGGGCGTTATTCATGATAAGAAATGTGAAAAAACAAAGACCTGTCAATCTGGATCTCAAAACGATCCGGTTCCCTGTAACAGCAATAGCGTCCATTCTGCACCGTGTTTCAGGTGTAATTACGTTTGTGGCGGTCGGTATTCTGCTGTGGTTACTGGGCACCAGCCTCTCTTCCCCTGAAGGATTCCTCCAGGCCTCAGCCATCATGAACAGCTTCTTCGTGAAATTCATCATGTGGGGCATTCTCACCGCGCTGGCCTATCACGTTGTTGGCGGCGTTCGCCATATGCTGATGGACTTTGGCTATCTGGAAGAGACTTTCGAAGCCGGGAAACGCTCCGCTAACATTTCATTTGTGATTACTGTCGTGCTTTCACTTCTCGCAGGAGTTCTCGTATGGTAAGCAACGCCTCCGCATTAGGACGCAACGGCGTACATGACTTCATTCTTGTCCGTGCTACCGCTATCGTTCTCACCCTTTACATCATCTACATGATCGGTTTCTTCGCGACCAGCGGCACGCTGACGTGGGAAATCTGGAGTGGGTTCTTCGGATCCGCCTTCACCAAAGTGTTCACCCTGCTGGCGCTGTTCTCCATTCTTATTCATGCCTGGATTGGCATGTGGCAGGTGTTGACCGATTACGTTAAACCGCTGGCGATTCGCCTCCCTCTGCAGCTGGCCATTGTCGTTGCACTGGTGGTTTACGTTATTTATGGATTCGTTGTGGTGTGGGGTGTGTAATGAAACTGCCAGTCAGAGAATTTGATGCTGTTGTAATTGGTGCCGGTGGCGCAGGTATGCGTGCCGCACTGCAAATTTCCCAGAGCGGCCAGACCTGTGCGCTGCTCTCTAAAGTGTTCCCGACCCGTTCCCACACTGTGTCTGCGCAGGGCGGTATCACCGTAGCGCTGGGTAACTCCCACGAAGATAACTGGGAATGGCACATGTACGATACGGTAAAAGGTTCCGACTACATCGGTGACCAGGACGCCATCGAATATATGTGTAAAACCGGCCCGGAAGCGATTCTGGAGCTGGATCATATGGGTCTGCCGTTCTCCCGTCTGGAAAATGGCACCATCTATCAGCGTCCGTTTGGCGGCCAGTCGAAAAACTTCGGCGGCGAGCAGGCGGCACGTACCGCGGCAGCGGCTGACCGTACCGGTCACGCGCTGCTGCATACCCTGTACCAGCAGAACCTGAAAAACCACACCACCATCTTCTCCGAGTGGTATGCGCTGGATCTGGTGAAAAACGCCGATGGCGCAATCGTCGGCTGTACCGCGCTGTGCATCGAAACCGGTGAAGTGGTTTACTTCAAAGCGCGCGCAACCGTGCTGGCGACCGGCGGCGCTGGCCGTATTTACCAGTCCACCACCAACGCCCACATCAACACCGGTGACGGTGTCGGTATGGCTATCCGCGCGGGCGTGCCGGTGCAGGATATGGAAATGTGGCAGTTCCACCCAACCGGTATTGCCGGTGCGGGCGTTCTGGTGACGGAAGGCTGCCGTGGTGAAGGTGGCTACCTGCTGAACAAACACGGCGAGCGCTTCATGGAGCGTTATGCGCCGAATGCGAAAGACCTGGCGGGCCGTGACGTGGTGGCGCGTTCCATCATGATCGAAATCCGTGAAGGTCGCGGCTGTGACGGCCCATGGGGTCCACACGCCAAGCTGAAGCTCGACCATCTGGGTAAAGAGGTGCTGGAATCCCGTCTGCCGGGCATTCTGGAGCTGTCCCGCACCTTCGCCCACGTCGACCCGGTGAAAGAGCCGATTCCGGTTATCCCAACTTGTCACTACATGATGGGCGGTATTCCGACCAAAGTAACCGGTCAGGCGCTGACCGTGAACGAGCAGGGCGAAGACGTGGTCATCCCGGGCCTGTTCGCGGTAGGCGAAATTGCCTGCGTATCCGTACACGGCGCAAATCGTCTGGGCGGCAACTCCCTGCTGGACCTGGTGGTATTTGGTCGTGCGGTGGGCCTGCATCTGCAGGAATCCATTGCCGAGCAGGGCGCGCTGCGTGACGCGACCGACGACGAAATTGATGCCTCTCTTGAGCGCCTCAACCGCTGGAACGGTAACCGTAACGGCGAAGATCCGGTGGAAATCCGTAAAGCGCTGCAGGAGTGCATGCAGCACAACTTCTCGGTATTCCGCGAAGGCGACGCGATGGCCAAAGGTCTTGAGCAGCTGAAAGCGATCCGCGAGCGTCTGAAAAATGCCCGTCTGGACGACACCTCCAGCGAGTTCAACACCCAGCGCGTTGAGTGCCTGGAGCTGGATAACCTGATGGAAACCGCGTTCGCAACCGCGATGTCGGCAAACTTCCGTACCGAAAGCCGCGGCGCGCATAGCCGCTTCGACTTCCCGGATCGTGATGACGAAAACTGGCTGTGCCATTCCCTGTATCTGCCAGAGTCGGAATCCATGACGCGTCGTAGCGTCAATATGGAACCGAAACTGCGTCCGGCGTTCCCGCCGAAGATTCGTACTTACTAATGCGGAGACAGGATAATGAAACTCGAATTCTCAGTTTATCGTTATAACCCGGATGTAGACGACGCTCCGCGCATGCAGGATTACACCCTGGAAGCGGAAGAAGGTCGCGACATGATGCTGCTGGATGCCTTAATCCAGCTGAAAGAAAAAGATCCGACACTGTCGTTCCGCCGCTCCTGCCGTGAAGGGGTGTGTGGCTCTGACGGTGTGAACATGAACGGCAAAAATGGCCTGGCCTGCATCACGCCAATTTCAGCGCTGCAGCGTCCTGGTCAGAAAATTGTTATCCGTCCTCTGCCAGGCCTGCCGGTCGTGCGTGATTTGGTGGTAGACATGGGGCAATTCTATGCACAATATGAGAAGATTAAGCCTTACTTATTGAATAATGGGCAAAATCCACCCGCTCGCGAGCACTTACAGGCTCCTGAGCAGCGTGAAAAACTCGATGGGTTGTACGAGTGTATTCTCTGTGCATGTTGTTCAACGTCCTGCCCGTCGTTCTGGTGGAATCCGGACAAGTTTATCGGCCCGGCCGGTCTGCTGGCTGCCTATCGCTTCCTGATCGATAGCCGCGACACCGAAACCGATAGCCGTCTGGAAGGACTGAGTGACGCTTTCAGCGTATTCCGCTGCCATAGCATCATGAACTGCGTCAGTGTGTGTCCGAAGGGGCTGAACCCGACGCGCGCCATCGGCCATATTAAGTCGATGCTGCTGCAGCGCAGTGCGTAAGTAGTGAGAGGGGATCCGCTGTTCCCCTCACCTAACCCTCTCCCTAAGGGAGAGGGAACAGATTGCAGAAACCTTTAAAAACTGCCAGTTAAGTAAATAATCGAGACGTTCAGCGCGAGACAAGGCGCGGTTGAACGAATTCCCAGGAGCATAGTGATATGTGACTGGGGTGAGTGAAAGCCGCAACGCAGTCGCAGCCGGAACGACGAAGATTATTTAGACAGTTTCTAAAGGTTCCTTCGCGGGCCAATAAGAGCTCGCAGGTGAACCCCGGCACGTACACGTGGTGTGCGTGGTAGTTTCTACGGCGAAAGTAAGCATAAAAATGCTTAAGGGATCACGATGCAGAACGGCGCAATGAAAGCCTGGCTGGACTCTTCTTACCTCTCTGGTGCGAACCAGAGCTGGATAGAACAGCTCTATGAAGACTTCTTAACCGATCCTGACTCAGTGGACGCAAACTGGCGTTCCATGTTCCAGCAGTTGCCTGGTACAGGGGTCAAACCGGATCAATTCCATTCCAAAACACGTGATTATTTCCGTCGTCTGGCGAAGGATGCCTCACGTTACTCTTCTGCGATTTCCGACCCTGACACCAATGCGAAGCAGGTTAAAGTCCTGCAGCTCATCAACGCTTATCGCTTCCGTGGTCACCAGCATGCGAATCTCGATCCGCTGGGACTGTGGCAGCAGGAACGTGTGGCCGATCTCGATCCGGCATATCACGATCTGACCGAGGCCGATTTCCAGGAAAGCTTTAACGTAGGTTCCTTTGCCATCGGCAAAGACACGATGAAGCTGGGCGATCTGATTGACGCGCTCAAGCAAACCTACTGCGGCTCCATCGGCGCGGAATACATGCACATTACCTCTACCGAAGAGAAACGCTGGATCCAGCAGCGCATCGAATCCGTAGCGGGCCACGCGACCTTCTCGGCTGACGAGAAAAAACGCTTCCTGAACGAACTGACCGCAGCGGAAGGGCTTGAGCGCTATCTGGGCGCGAAATTCCCTGGCGCAAAACGCTTCTCGCTGGAAGGCGGTGACGCACTGGTGCCGATGCTGAAAGAGCTGATTCGTCACGCAGGCAAGAGCGGTACCCGTGAAGTGGTACTGGGCATGGCGCACCGTGGTCGTCTGAACGTGCTGGTCAACGTGCTGGGTAAAAAACCGCAGGACCTGTTCGACGAATTCGCGGGCAAACATAAAGAACATCTCGGCACCGGCGACGTGAAGTACCACATGGGCTTCTCGTCGGATATCGAAACCGAAGGCGGTCTGGTTCACCTGGCGCTGGCGTTTAACCCGTCACACCTGGAAATCGTCAGCCCGGTGGTTATCGGCTCCGTGCGTGCGCGTCTGGATCGTCTGGACGAGCCAAGCAGCAACAAAGTGCTGCCAATCACCATCCACGGTGATGCGGCGGTGACAGGGCAGGGCGTGGTTCAGGAAACCCTGAACATGTCGAAAGCGCGTGGTTATGAAGTGGGCGGTACCGTTCGCATCGTAATTAACAACCAGGTGGGCTTCACCACCTCTAACCCGCTGGATGCGCGTTCTACTCCATACTGCACCGACATCGGTAAGATGGTACAGGCGCCGATCTTCCACGTTAACGCGGACGACCCGGAAGCCGTTGCGTTCGTTACCCGTCTGGCGCTGGACTTCCGTAACACCTTTAAACGCGATGTGTTCATTGACCTCTTCTGCTACCGCCGTCACGGCCACAACGAAGCGGATGAGCCAAGTGCAACCCAGCCGCTGATGTACCAGAAAATCAAAAAACACCCGACGCCGCGCAAAATCTATGCTGACAAGCTGGAAAGCGACAAAGTGGCGACGCTGGAAGATGCGACCGAAATGGTCAACCTCTACCGCGACGCGCTGGACGCAGGTGAATGCGTAGTGAAAGAGCTGCGCCCGATGAATATGCACTCCTTTACCTGGTCGCCGTACCTCAACCACGAGTGGGATGAGAGCTACCCGAACAAGGTCGAGATGAAGCGCCTGCAGGAGCTGGCTAAACGCATCAGCACCGTGCCGGACGCTATCGAGATGCAGTCTCGCGTGGCGAAAATCTACGCTGACCGTCAGTCCATGGCGGCAGGCGAGAAGCTGTTCGACTGGGGCGGCGCGGAAACGCTGGCTTACGCAACGCTGGTTGACGAAGGTATTCCTGTTCGTCTGTCCGGTGAAGATGCGGGCCGTGGCACCTTCTTCCACCGTCACGCGGTGGTTCACAACCAGTCTAACGGTTCAACCTACACCCCGCTGCAGCACGTACATAACGGTCAGGGCCAGTTCAAGGTCTGGGACTCCGTGCTGTCTGAAGAAGCGGTTCTGGCCTTCGAATACGGTTACGCTACGGCAGAACCGCGCACCCTGACCATCTGGGAAGCGCAGTTCGGTGACTTCGCCAACGGTGCGCAGGTGGTTATCGACCAGTTCATCTCCTCCGGCGAGCAGAAGTGGGGCCGCATGTGTGGCCTGGTGATGCTGCTGCCGCACGGTTATGAAGGCCAGGGTCCGGAGCACTCCTCCGCGCGTCTGGAACGTTATCTGCAGCTCTGCGCCGAGCAGAACATGCAGGTTTGCGTACCGTCCACCCCGGCTCAGGTGTACCACATGCTGCGTCGTCAGGCGCTGCGCGGTATGCGCCGTCCACTGGTGGTGATGTCGCCGAAATCCCTGCTGCGTCATCCGCTGGCGGTCTCCAGCCTGGAAGAGCTGGCGAACGGCACCTTCCTGCCAGCCATCGGTGAAATTGACGAGCTGGATCCGCAGGCCGTGAAGCGTGTGGTGATGTGTTCTGGTAAGGTTTATTACGACCTGCTGGAACAGCGCCGCAAGAACGATCAGAAAGATGTCGCCATCGTGCGTATCGAACAGCTTTATCCGTTCCCGCATCAGGCGATGCAGGAAGTGCTGAAACAGTACGCTCACGTACATGATTTTGTCTGGTGCCAGGAAGAGCCGCTCAACCAGGGCGCATGGTACTGCAGCCAGCATCATTTCCGTGAAGTGATTCCATTTGGGTCAGCCCTGCGCTATGCAGGTCGCCCGGCCTCCGCCTCTCCGGCGGTAGGGTATATGTCCGTTCACCAGAAGCAGCAACAAGATCTGGTCAATGACGCGCTGAACGTCGATTAATTAAAGGATACAAAATGAGTAGCGTAGATATTCTTGTTCCCGACCTGCCTGAATCTGTAGCAGATGCGACCGTCGCTACCTGGCACAAAAAACCAGGCGATGCCGTTAAGCGCGATGAAGTGCTGGTAGAAATCGAAACTGACAAAGTGGTACTGGAAGTACCGGCTTCGGCGGATGGCGTTCTGGACGCGGTGCTGGAAGATGAAGGTACCACCGTCACCTCTCGTCAGATCCTGGGTCGCCTGCGTGAAGGCAACAGCGCGGGTAAAGAGTCCAGCGCCAAGTCTGAAGAGAAAGCCTCTACGCCGGCTCAGCGCCAGCAGGCTTCTTTGGAAGAACAGTCTAACGACGCCCTCAGCCCGGCGATCCGTCGCCTGCTGGCTGAACACAGCCTTGACCCGGCAGCCATCAAAGGCACCGGTGTGGGCGGTCGTCTGACCCGTGAAGACATCGACAAACACCTGGCGAAAGCGCCTGCTCAGGCAGAAGCGAAAGCGCCTGCGGCGGCACCGGCAGCACAGCCTGCCCTGGGTGCCCGCAGCGAAAAACGCGTGCCAATGACTCGCCTGCGTAAGCGCGTGGCCGAGCGTCTGCTGGAAGCGAAAAACTCCACCGCGATGCTGACCACCTTCAACGAAGTGAATATGAAGCCAATCATGGATCTGCGCAAGCAGTACGGTGACGCGTTTGAAAAACGTCACGGTATCCGTCTGGGCTTTATGTCCTTCTACGTGAAGGCGGTGGTTGAAGCGCTGAAACGCTACCCGGAAGTGAACGCGTCCATCGACGGCGATGACGTGGTTTACCACAACTATTTCGACGTCAGCATGGCGGTTTCTACCCCACGCGGCCTGGTCACCCCGGTTCTGCGTGATGTGGACACCCTGGGTATGGCTGATATCGAGAAAAAAATCAAAGAGCTGGCCGTGAAAGGCCGCGACGGCAAGCTGACCGTAGACGACCTGACCGGCGGTAACTTCACCATTACCAACGGCGGCGTATTCGGTTCGCTGATGTCTACCCCGATCATTAACCCGCCGCAGAGCGCGATCCTGGGTATGCATGCCATTAAAGATCGCCCGATGGCGGTAGACGGTAAAGTGGAGATCCTGCCGATGATGTACCTGGCGCTCTCTTACGATCACCGCCTGATCGACGGCCGCGAGTCCGTAGGCTTCCTGGTTGCTATTAAAGAGCTGCTGGAAGATCCAACGCGCCTGCTGCTGGACGTCTAGTGACTATTTAGCATCACCTGCCCTGTAGGCCGGATACGCCTTGCACCGGTCTACAGGTTTGAAGATAACGATTACCCTGAAGGATGGATAGAACACATGAACTTACATGAATATCAGGCCAAACAGCTGTTTGCCCGGTATGGCTTACCGGCTCCGGTGGGTTATGCCTGTACTACCCCGCGTGAAGCAGAAGAAGCCGCATCTAAAATCGGTTCCGGCCCGTGGGTAGTTAAGTGTCAGGTTCACGCTGGTGGCCGTGGTAAAGCGGGCGGTGTGAAGGTTGTTAAGAGCAAAGAAGAAATTCGTGCGTTTGCTGAACATTGGCTCGGCAAGCGTCTGGTGACCTACCAGACAGATGCGAACGGCCAGCCGGTTAACCAGATCCTGGTAGAAGCGGCGACCGACATCGCGAAAGAACTGTATCTGGGCGCGGTTGTTGACCGTAGCTCACGTCGCGTGGTGTTCATGGCGTCTACCGAAGGCGGCGTGGAAATCGAAAAAGTGGCGGAAGAAACCCCGCACCTGATCCACAAAGTGGCTATCGATCCGCTGGCGGGCCCAATGCCTTACCAGGGTCGCGAGCTGGCGTTCAAACTGGGCCTGGAAGGTAAACTGGTTCAGCAGTTCACCAAGATCTTCATGGGTCTGGCGACTATCTTCCTGGAGCGCGATCTGGCGCTGATCGAGATCAACCCGCTGGTGATCACCACTCAGGGCGATCTGATCTGCCTCGACGGCAAGCTGGGTGCTGACGGCAACGCGCTGTTCCGCCAGCCGGATCTGCGCGAAATGCGCGACCAGTCTCAGGAAGATCCGCGTGAAGCACAGGCTGCACAGTGGGAGCTGAACTACGTCGCGCTGGATGGCAACATCGGCTGCATGGTTAACGGTGCGGGCCTGGCAATGGGTACCATGGACATCGTTAAGCTGCACGGCGGTGAGCCAGCAAACTTCCTCGACGTGGGCGGTGGCGCCACCAAAGAGCGCGTAACCGAAGCGTTCAAAATCATCCTCTCTGACGACAACGTTAAAGCGGTACTGGTTAACATCTTCGGCGGCATCGTCCGTTGCGACCTGATTGCTGACGGCATCATCGGTGCGGTAGAAGAAGTGGGCGTTAACGTTCCGGTGGTTGTGCGTCTGGAAGGTAACAACGCTGAACTCGGCGCGAAAAAACTGGCTGACAGCGGCCTGAATATTATTGCAGCGAAAAGTCTGACGGATGCAGCTCAGCAGGTTGTTGCCGCAGTGGAGGGGAAATAATGTCAGTTTTAATTAATAAAGATACCAAGGTTATCTGCCAGGGCTTCACCGGTAGCCAGGGGACTTTCCACTCCGAACAGGCGATTGCCTACGGCACGCAGATGGTTGGCGGCGTAACGCCAGGTAAAGGCGGCACCACGCACCTCGGCCTGCCGGTGTTCAACACCGTGCGTGAAGCGGTAGAAGCGACGGGCGCAACCGCAACCGTTATCTACGTTCCGGCACCGTTCTGCAAAGACTCCATTCTGGAAGCGATCGACGCAGGCATCAAACTGATCATCACCATCACTGAAGGTATCCCGACGCTGGATATGCTGACCGTGAAGGTGAAGCTGGATGAAGCAGGCGTGCGCATGATCGGCCCGAACTGCCCTGGCGTTATCACCCCGGGCGAATGCAAAATCGGCATCATGCCGGGCCACATTCACAAGCCGGGTAAAGTGGGCATCGTGTCCCGTTCCGGTACGCTGACCTATGAAGCGGTTAAGCAGACCACCGACTACGGCTTCGGCCAGTCTACCTGTGTGGGTATCGGCGGTGACCCGATCCCGGGCTCTAACTTCATCGACATCCTGAAGCTGTTCCAGGAAGATCCACAGACCGAAGCGATCGTGATGATCGGTGAGATCGGTGGTAGCGCGGAAGAAGAAGCGGCTGCTTACATCAAAGAACATGTAACCAAGCCTGTTGTCGGCTACATCGCGGGTGTGACCGCGCCGAAAGGCAAGCGTATGGGTCACGCAGGTGCGATTATCGCCGGTGGTAAGGGTACAGCTGATGAGAAATTCGCAGCGCTGGAAGCCGCAGGCGTGAAAACCGTTCGCAGCCTGGCGGATATCGGCGAAGCACTGAAATCCATCATTAAGTAAGTCCTCTCTGCTCCCCGAACGGGGAGCGTTGAAGTATAAAAAATGTCCGTTTCGACATGGTTGGCCGCTGTAAAGCGGCCTTTTTTTTACATTATGATACTGACACCTGCGAACAGGATGAACTCCGGTAAATAGTCCCCTTTATGCGCCACGGTCCATTGCGGCTCTACAAAAGCGCTCATCACTTTATCGCCCATCGCCCAGGCGCGTCCGCCGCCAAAGCCGAGTGGGATGTAATAATCGTCACTTTTCATATTCCAGGTCCAGATGCCGGAGGTGCGTAAATACCAGCCTTTTGGCAACTTATAGACCACGATGGGCTGAAACGTACCCGTTTCTACGTCATCGCGTTCGCCATCCCCCGCAAAACTTTTTTGCCACTGCACCAGCGTGCCCGCCATCCATCTGGGGCTGGATTTGATGGCGATAGCGGATAGTCCTGCCTGCCATTTGCCGCTTCCCAGTTCGTCTTCCGAGGCGGAAGAGGCCGTAATTAGCGGGCCGACGCCGATTTTAACGCCGTCCTGTTTAAGCAGAAAAATATCGAACAGATTGATATCACCTAACCCGGTGCTGTAGCCGCTGCCGGGCTGGGGACGGGTAGACATCGGGGCGGTCATGCGCAGAATCTGCGGCACGGGCACCCAGTCGTTAGCGGCAATCGGCACGGTTGCGCGCAGCAGGGTGTCGTTGGTGTGCTGATCGCTACCGTAAAGCTCCGGGGTGTAATAGTCCTGAAGCGCGATGGAAGTGGAAAGATGTAACGGATTGGTGGCTTTTTCTACTGCATCCGTCTCCTCCGCCAGGCTCAGCGCTGGCAACGCGCCCAGTAGCGCGATAAACAATGTCATACAGCGCATTGGCATCGTCTCCTTACCAGAAATACTGGAGCCTGAAGGTCCACGTTGTGATGTCCGGTGAGGCATCCCGGTGCTTGGCTGTATCGGTGTAAGCGACCATGCCGCCAAAGTGCGGGCTCAGCATAAAGCCGACGGATCCACCCAGCAGCGCGTTTTCCTGCTCATCGTCCTGTAACTGACCATCGACGCGGGTTTCACCTCCTTTTGCCCAGCTTCCGTCTAACGACAGCCACAGCGCGGGGGAAAGGGTGTAGCTCCAGTGGCCTTCCAGTGTATAGAGCGAGCGCTGCTCAAGGCGGCTGTTTTGCTGATAGTCTTTATTGTCGGTGTAAAAACTTACCCAGCTGTTTAGCTCCAGCCAGGTTGGGCCAAGGGGCAAGCCAAACGCCAGTTCGGGCTTAAATGACCAGCGGTTCGCGCCGATATTGATCGTATTGCTGCTGTCATAGTCGCCGGTCGGTAACGTTAGCCACATGGCGGTGCTGAGGAACATTTCAGGCTGCCAGCGGCGAAACTCCTCTTCGCTTAGCGCGGGGGCTCCAAACAGGTTATGGGCAAAAACAACCTGCGTATCGCCGAGATTTTCATGGCTTAACGATCCGGTGAAATAACGGGCGTTATCGAGTGAGGCCGTCACGCTGGCGTAAGGCTGAATGATTTGTATCGCCGATATTCGCCCGTCGATATCAAAAGAGCGGGCATAGCGCAGCAGATAGAGATCGGCATCGACGCTCGCGCCGTCCACGGGCAGGGCGCTGTCAATGGATGTGTTGGTATGAATATTACTGTAGTAACCGAAAATCAGGTTTTTATCTTTTGGCATGTTTTGCCAGTCGCGGGCATTATCGGCGCGCACGTAGACCGGCAATAAGACGAGCAGCATTCCAACTATCAAAACAATAATGGCGACCAAAAGGTTACGCTCAGAGCTTCGCATAAAGCCCTCCTGTTATTTTAGGCGCACGGCTCCCGCCCGCAAAAGCCGGGAGCCGTCAGAGTTTAAGGGGTGACGATATTGAACATCTGCGGGAAGACATCCAGTAGCCCGAGTAATTCGTCCAGTTTCTGCGGGTTACCCTTCAGAGATACCGTGCCGTCACTCAGGATTTTATCCACGGGGGCGCTATGGCTTATCAGCCTCGCCACGTCGACCACATTGGCTTTGAGGCTAAATGCCGCATCGGTGAATGGCACTCCTTTGCGATAGATAATCACGCTGTTATTGAGCTCCACGCCATAGGTGTCACCCTCTGGCAGCGTCCAGTTGAAACGAAGGGTTTTGCCGTTCGCTTTAGGACCGTTTAACGTCACGCCCATATAATCAAGCAGGATGTCAGGTTCGATACTGGCGGTTAAATCGCTATCCAGCGTACTGGCGACCGGCAGGACAGGGACGCCATCACGAAGCTCCTTCGCACCGCTGAGATATTCGTTGCGCCAGATGGCGTTTTCGCTTTGATAGCCCAGTTGCGTAAAGATTTCCGCCTGCAGATCTTTCGCCTGCTTGTTATCGGGATTGGCGAAAATAAGATGATTAAGCAGCTGCGCCGCCCAGCGATAATTCCCGCTGTCAGCCGCCTGTTTTGCCTCCTGATAAATCTTCTTCGCGCCCCCCATCAGGCGAACATATCTCGGGGCGGCCTCTTTCTCTGGTAGCGGGTGCAGATTGGCGGGGTTGCTGTCATACCAGCCCATGTAATACATATACATCGCTTTGGCGTTATGGCTGAGCGAGCCGTAGTAGCCCCGATTGGACCAGCGCTTGCCGATGCTGTCCGGCAGGGTAAGTTTTTCAGCCACTTCATCCATGTTGTAGCCTTTGTTGATGAGGTTCAGCGACTGGTCGTTGATGTATTTGTACATGTCGCGCTGAGAGGCGATGTAATCTTTGACGCGCGCATTATCCCAGACCGGCCACAGATGCTGGCTGAGCGCGATCTCTGCCTTGTCGCCATATTTCACCAGCGCTTTATCCAGCGACTTCCACCAGTTCACGGCGCTGCGCGCTTTCGCACCGCGCAGGGTATACAGATTATGCATCGTGGCGTTAAAGAGTTCGGAGCCGTCAAACACTTTGAACTGCGGGAACCACATCATCATTTCCGAGGGTGCTTCTGCGCCCGGCGCGAGGATAAAATCCAACTCAACCCCATCAATATTTACGCGCTGCTCTGGCTGGCTAATGATATTGGTGGGGGCGATGAGCGTGTTTTTGCTGGTGGCAATAGTTTTACCGATCCCATCGTCCACGTGACCCACAGCGCTCGGTTTGACCATCATCGCGTACATATAAAGCGCGCGGCGACTCATCGCGTTACCGGCCAGGAAGTTTTCGCTGGCGGCTTCTTCCATAAATCCTTCCGGCGCATATATTTTGACTTTCCCACTCTTAACATCTGTTTCGGACACTACGCCTTTGACGCCGCCGAAATGGTCGAGATGGCTATGGGAATAAATCACCGCGACAACCGGTTTTTTGGGGCGATGCTGATAATAGAGTTCCAGCCCGGCACGTGCTGACTCGGGAATAACCAGGGGGTCGATGACAATTAATCCGCTATCCCCTTCTATAATGGTCATGTTTGAAATGTCGATGCCGCGTATTTGATATACGCGATCGGTAACTTTAAAGAGGCCGTTAATATTATTCAGCTGTGCATGGCGCCAGAGGGAAGGGTTAACGGTATCGGGCGCTTCCCCTTTTAAAAATGACCAGTTCTCAAGGTTAACAACGGTTTTTCCATTGTCGTTTTTTATGACCAAAGGATTTATGGTGGCGATAAATCCCCGTTTTGCATCTTCGATATCGCGCGTGTCGTTGAAGTTGAGCTTCTGATACATCGCCGCGTTATATTCACGGGTGTAGGCAGAGGCGGAGGGGGCGACGCCGGTTGCGCAGGCCTGCGCAGATGCCGCCATGGTGAGTATGAGGAAAGCAATTTTCTTGAGTTTCATAACCTGAATCCCTTTGTGTAAAAGACCACGCCGAGAATGAGGCATAACGAAACCGGAAAAGAGAAATTATATCCGCGAGTAGTATGAACTGTGCGGAAAGAAAACGAAAGTTTGGCAATTCATATCTTGAGTGAATGAATGACGCAGAGCCAGCGTTGATAAGGGGTAAAAGCGCAGAGTTTGTTAAAATGAAAATAATAAGCGTGAGCGAGCTCACTTTATATTATTTATGTCGTAAATAGTAAACTTGTCAGGCCTTACAAAAAGGTACAGACAGAAATATTTCAATCCATCAATTATTATGCCCGGCTGTAATACATGGCGTAAAATTAGCGATGGCGACGCGCAATTAACGTGAAGCGGTAATCATCGCTTTTAAAACGATTGCGGCTGTATTCAAAAACTCTGCCGTCTTTGAGAAAGCCGCGCGAAATTTTTTCCAGGATCGGTTTGGTGGGATCAATACCCAGCGCGGCGATCGTTTCCTCATCCGGCATGACCGGGACGATCTCCTGCTCGCTGCGATCGATAACCATTTTTTTGATCTGCTCGATGTAATGGTATTTGGAGTTTTCCATCACTTCCCAGGTCAGGTCAGGAAAGAGCGCGAGCGGCATCCATGTCTCTTCCAGCGTCACCGGTTTTTGCTTAATAAAGCGTACGCGTTTGACGTGCCACACTTTCTCACCCGTGGTCAGCAGCAGCGTCTGCGCCAGCGATTCGTCTGCTCTGACAACCTCAAAAATCTGCACGTCGCTGTGGGTTTCAACGTTCCGGTCCGCGAGTTTTTCGTAAAAGCTGGTGAGCTGATAAATATCGTAATTGACCCGCTCCTCTTTCACATACGATCCGCTGCCCTGAATGCTCTCAATGATGTTCTGTTCGGTGAGCAACTTAAGCGCCTGACGTACCGTGACGCGGCTGACTGCGTAGGCTTCCTGCAGGGCAGACTCTGTGGGTAACGCATCGCCAGCTTTAAGTTCGCCGCGCTGAACTTGCTCGCGCAACGCGTCTGCAATCTGTCGATACATCGGTTTACTGGTCATGTTATTCCGTTTTTGTATTGTTTTCTTAATACTATTCTCGCTAATTATGCACTGTCATTGAACTTTGTAAACAATACAAATCAAATACAAATATTGCACCATAAGTGAAAGTGATCACATAAATGTATGGTTTGTTCTGGCACACTCGGCGCATACATTTTTTCTTATGGTGAGAATGATGATTAACCTGACG
This sequence comes from Enterobacter chuandaensis, assembly GCF_003594915.1. Lineage (GTDB taxonomy): Bacteria > Pseudomonadota > Gammaproteobacteria > Enterobacterales > Enterobacteriaceae > Enterobacter > Enterobacter chuandaensis. The sequence continues at coordinate 75,630 of NZ_QZCS01000002.1, read as the reverse complement.
GCGTTAACGCATCCTGATGCGCTGTGCCTCAACGCACATTTCAGTAGCCGTGACGAAGCTATTCACGCGCTGGCCGAGCGGCTGGTCTCGCTTGGCAAAATTACCGACTCGCAGACTTTCATTGATGAAGTCTTTGCTCGCGAAAGCCTGGGGCCAACGGCGCTGGGCGAGGGGCTGGCCGTGCCGCACGGTAAAAGCTCCGCGGTGAAAGAAGCGGCCTTTGCGGTGGCAACATTGTGCGAGCCGCTGCTGTGGGAAGGCGTGGAGGGTCCGGAGCCGGTGGACCTGATTTTTTTGCTGGCAATCCCTCCTGCGGAAGCAGGCAGTACGCATATGCAGCTGTTGACGGCGTTGACCACCCGACTGGCGGATGATGATTTACGGGCACGCGTGCAGGCAGCGTCCACCCCTCAGGCGCTGCTTGAGGCACTGGATACGAAAGAGGATGCACAAGTAAGTGCGTTCTCGCAGGATGCCCCGACCATCGTCTGCGTGACCGCCTGTCCGGCCGGGATCGCTCATACCTATATGGCTGCGGAGTATCTGGAAAAAGCGGGACGAAAACTGGGCGTCAACGTGGTGGTCGAAAAGCAGGGGGCGAACGGCATTGAGGGGCGCATCACCGCGCAGCAGCTGCAGGAGGCTAAAGCGTGCATTTTTGCCGCCGAAGTGGCGATCAAAGAGAGCGAGCGTTTCCAGGGGATCCCCGCCATCTCCGTGCCCGTCGCGGAGCCCCTGCGCCATGCTGAAGCGCTTATTGAGCGCGCGCTGGCGCTCCAGCCCTCAACCGATGCGCGTCCTGCGCATGTCGATACTGAAACGAAAAAGAGCATTAAAACCGAGCTCAAGCAGGCGCTCCTCAGCGGTATCTCCTTTGCGGTGCCGCTGATCGTCGCTGGCGGGACGGTGCTGGCCGTGTCGGTACTGCTGGCGCAAATCCTTGGCCTGCAGCACCTGTTCGACCAGGAAAATTCGTGGCTTTGGATGTACCGCAAGCTTGGCGGCGGCATGCTCGGTATTCTGATGGTGACTGTCCTGGCTGCCTATACCGCTTACTCGCTGGCAGATAAACCCGCGCTGACGCCGGGCTTTGCGGCCGGACTTGCTGCCAATATGATCGGCTCCGGTTTTCTGGGCGCTATCGCCGGCGGGCTGATCGCGGGCTACCTGATGCGCTGGGTGAAAAGTCATATCCGCCTGAGTAGCCGCTTCAACGGCTTTTTAACCTTTTACCTCTATCCGGTAATCGGCGTGCTGGGCGCGGGCAGCCTGATGCTGTTTGTGATCGGCGAGCCGGTGGCCTGGCTTAATAATACGCTCACCGCCTGGCTTAACGGTCTGTCCGGCGCGAATGCGCTGCTTCTGGGGGCGATCCTCGGGTTTATGTGCTCATTCGACCTCGGCGGGCCGGTTAACAAAGCCTCTTACGCGTTCTGCCTGGGGGCGATGGCGAACGGCGTTTATGGTCCCTATGCGATCTTTGCCTCCGTCAAAATGGTATCAGCCTTTACCGTGACGGCCTCAACGATGCTGGCGCCGAAGCTGTTTAAACCCTTTGAAATCGAAACCGGTAAATCAACGTGGCTGCTCGGCCTCGCGGGTATTACCGAAGGGGCGATCCCGATGGCGATTGAAGATCCGCTTCGCGTCATTGGTTCATTTGTGCTCGGCTCCATGGTAACAGGCGCGATTGTTGGCGCGATGGGGATCGGGTTGTCGACGCCGGGGGCCGGTATTTTCTCTCTCTTTTTACTTCACGATGCCGGGTTGAGCGGTGTGGTTGCGGCGGCGGGCTGGTTTGGCGCGGCGCTGGTGGGGACCGCTATCTCTACCTTTGTTCTGCTGCTCTGGCGACGTCAGGCGGTAAAAAAGGGCAAGTACGTCACTGAAGACGCCATACCGTAAAAACTCACAAAACAGGAAACGAAGATGAAAGCTGTATCTCGCGTTCATATCACGCCGCATATGCACTGGGACCGTGAGTGGTACTTCACCACTGAAGAGTCGCGTATTCTTCTGGTCAATAATATGGAAGAGATCCTGACCCGCCTGGAGCAGGATGACGAGTATAAATATTACGTCCTTGATGGTCAGACGGCGGTGCTGGAAGATTATTTTGCCGTGGTGCCCGAAAACCGCGCGCGAGTGAAGGCGCTTGTGGAGCGCGGAAAGCTGATTATCGGCCCCTGGTATACCCAGACCGATACCACGATCGTCAGCGGCGAGTCGATTGTCCGCAACCTGATGTACGGCATCCGTGACTGTATGGCGTTCGGCGAGCCGATGAAGATCGGCTATCTGCCAGATTCGTTTGGTATGTCCGGCCAGCTTCCGCATATCTATAACGGGTTTGGCATTACCCGCACCATGTTCTGGCGCGGCTGCTCGGAACGACACGGAACCGATAAAACCGAATTTCTCTGGCAGAGCCAGGACGGCAGTGAAGTGACGGCACAGGTGCTGCCGCTGGGCTACGCGATTGGTAAGTACTTACCGGAGGACGAAGCGGGGCTGCGAAAACGGCTCGACAGCTATTTCGACGTTCTGGAAAACGCCTCTGTGACTAAAGAGATTTTGCTGCCCAACGGCCACGATCAGATGCCGCTGCAGCAGAACATTTTCGCGGTGATGGATAAGCTGCGCGAAATCTATCCCCAGCGTCAATTTGTAATGAGCCGCTTTGAGGAGGTATTTGACCACATTGAGGCGCGCCGCGATGAACTGGCGACCCTGAAAGGGGAGTTTATCGACGGAAAATACATGCGCGTTCACCGGACCATCGGCTCCACGCGCATGGACATTAAAATCGCCCATGCGCGTATTGAGAACAAAATTGTCAATATTCTCGAGCCGCTGGCGACGCTTGCCTGGACGCTGGGCTTCGATTACCACCACGGCCTGCTGGAGAAAATGTGGAAAGAGATCCTCAAAAACCACGCTCACGACAGCATTGGCTGCTGCTGCAGCGATAAGGTGCATCGCGAGATTGTCTCCCGCTTTGAGCTGGCTGAGGACATGGCGGACAACCTGGTGCGTTTCTATATGCGCAAGATTGTCGACAACATGCCGCAAAGCGACGCCGATAAGCTGGTGATGTTCAACCTGATGCCCTGGCCGCGTGAAGAGGTAATGAACACCACAATCCGGCTGCGCGCCAGCCAGTTCCGACTGCGGGATGATAAAGGCAACGAGATCCCCTATTTCATTCGCAGCGCGCGCGAGCTCGACCCTGGCCTCATTGACCGGCAGATTGTCCACTACGGCAATTACGATCCGTTTATGGAGTTTGATATTCAGCTCAGCCAGATACTGCCGTCGATGGGCTACCGTACGCTGTATATCGAGCCGAACGTGACCGGGAAGGTGCTCCCTGCGGTGAAAAACACCGAATCCTTACTGGAAAACGCCTTCTGGCAAATTGACTTAAACGATGACGGTACGCTGCGCCTGCGTGACAAAGAAACCGGGCTGATTTATGACCGGGTGCTTGAAATCGAAGAGAGTTCGGATGATGGCGATGAGTACGACTATTCCCCTTCTCGGGAAGAGTGGAGACTCACTTCAGCGCAGGGCGAACATCAGGTTGAGGTCACGCACGAAGGCTGGCAGAGCAGGGCGACTATCCGCCATCGGATTGCTGTTCCGGCGAATCTGGCCGAGCGCGCGGCGCGCCAGCGAAACGGTTCTCTCAACGTGGAATTTGACGTCACGCTTAGCCATAACAGCAGGCGTATTGATGTGGCCGTGCGTCTGGATAACCAGGCTGACGACCACCGCGTTCGCGTGCTGATCCCAACGCCGTTTATGACTGAGGACGTGTTAGCGGATACGCAGTTTGGCTCGCTCACTCGCCCGGTGCAGGATGCGGCGATGGAAAACTGGCAGGAAGAGGGGTGGAAAGAAGCGCCGGTTCCCGTCTGGAATTTGCTCAACTATGCCGTCCTGCAGGAAAAACGAAACGGGCTGGCGCTGTTCACCGAGGGGCTGCGCGAGTTTGAAGTGGTGGGTGAGGACAAAAAAGCATTTGCCTTGACCTTGTTGCGTGGTGTGGGGCTACTCGGGAAAGAAGATTTGCTGTTACGCCCTGGCAGACCTTCGGGGATCAAAATGCCAGTACCTGACTCCCAGGTGCGCGGGCCGTTAAGCTGTCGCTTTAGCCTCTTCAGCTTCAGTGGAACGCCGGAAAACGCGGGCGTCGCGCAGCAGGCTAAATCGTGGTTAACGCCGGTGCAGTGCTACAACAAAATCCCCTGGGATGCGATGAAGCTGAATCGCGCGTCGTTTACCACCCCGGAAAGTTACAGTCTGCTGGCGATTTCGCCAACGGGATGTGTGCTCAGTACGCTCAAAAAAGCGGAAGATCGTGATGAGCTCATTCTTCGCCTGTTCAACCCTTCGCCGTCAAACGACGGTGACACGACGCTATCGGTGAATCCGGCGGTGAAACGGTGCTGTGAAACGGACATGAACGAACAGATCCTGGCGCAGCATGAAGAAGAGGGCATTGTCGGGGCATTCAGGCCGGGGCAGTCGCGAACCTTTAGCATTTCACTTGCCTGACAACCGCTGAGATGATCACAAGGCTGCAAAGTTTGCGGCCTTTTTTCATTAAATAGTCACACTGCGGTGTTAACTTCCGGGATGATAAAAGTAAATTTAATGTAATTTTCAGGGGCCCAAAAACGCAGTGAAAAAATAAACTGCCCCGACCGTGCCTTATTGTTAGTCTCACATTGAAATGACGTTTTTCTTTCGCGTTAATTAAAATCACTTCTGTTTATATTTTTTCCCGTCTTCGATAACCAATCACATCTTTGCATGCACATATCATTAACATGGTTTTTACCATTCTTACCACGATTAAACATGGTTAACATCGAGGTTTGTTTTTGATTTAAATCAAAGTTTAATCCTTGGAAAAAGGTGCTGAAAAGCGCTAAATTGTTCCCGATCAAAATGGCCGAAAAGTGGTAATTTTGCTATAAATTGATCACCGTCGAAAAACGTAAATGTGATTCAATAAAAACCTGTTTATTGTAAGGGTTTTGCAGCGTATTATATTTGCGGGATCAATTTGAGTTTTTATTAACCTATTTGTAACCTGTCGTCATCGTTTTTATCCTTCTCCAGGGTAATAACGATGAGCAGGATGCGAATAATTTGTATTGGGGCATGCGTGTGGATCTCTCTGACGGGGTTCACTCTCGGAGTCTTCATGCGATGAGCAAGGAGTCATAATGTTAGACGTAGTCGAACTGTCGCGCTTACAGTTTGCCTTGACCGCGATGTACCACTTCCTGTTTGTGCCACTGACGCTCGGTATGGCGTTCCTGCTGGCCATCATGGAGACGGTTTACGTCCTCTCCGGCAAACAGATTTATAAAGATATGACCAAGTTCTGGGGCAAGTTGTTTGGTATCAACTTCGCACTGGGCGTGGCAACCGGTCTGACCATGGAGTTCCAGTTCGGGACTAACTGGTCTTACTATTCCCACTATGTAGGGGATATCTTCGGTGCGCCGCTGGCCATTGAAGGTCTGATGGCCTTCTTCCTCGAATCCACCTTTGTAGGTCTGTTCTTCTTCGGTTGGGACCGTCTGGGTAAAGTCCAGCATATGGCGGTAACCTGGCTGGTGGCATTAGGTTCGAACCTGTCCGCGCTGTGGATCCTGGTGGCGAACGGCTGGATGCAGAACCCGATCGCGTCTGATTTCAACTTCGAAACCATGCGTATGGAGATGGTCAGCTTTGCCGAGCTGGTCCTGAACCCGGTTGCTCAGGTTAAATTCGTTCACACCGTGGCATCTGGCTACGTATGCGGCGCAATGTTCGTGCTGGGCATCAGCTCCTACTATATGCTGCGCGGTCGTGACTTCGCGTTTGCCAAGCGCTCCTTTGCCATTGCTGCAAGCTTTGGTATGGCTGCAATCCTCTCCGTTATCGTTCTGGGTGATGAATCCGGTTACGAAATGGGCGACGTGCAGAAAACCAAACTGGCCGCTATCGAAGCCGAATGGGAAACCCAGCCGGCGCCTGCTGCCTTTACGCTGTTCGGTATTCCCGATCAGGACGCGCAGGAAAACCGCTTCGCCATTCAAATTCCTTACGCGCTGGGTATCATCGCAACCCGTTCTGTCGATAAGCAGGTAACGGGTCTGAAAGAGCTGATGGTTCAGCACGAAGAGCGTATCCGTAACGGTATGAAGGCTTACTCGCTGCTGGAGCAGCTGCGTGCCGGTTCTACCGACCAGGCCGTTCGCGACCAGTTTAACGACGTGAAGAAAGATCTGGGTTACGGTCTGCTGCTGAAGCGTTATACCCCGAACGTTTCTGATGCGACGGAAGCGCAGATCCAGATGGCGACCAAAGACTCGATTCCACGCGTTGCGCCACTGTACTTCGCATTCCGTATCATGGTGGGCTGCGGCGTCATCATGCTGCTGATCATTGCGGCGTCCTTCTGGTCCGTGATTCGCAACCGCATCGGCGAGAAAAAATGGCTGCTGCGCACCGCGCTGTACGGTATTCCACTGCCGTGGATCGCGATTGAGTCCGGCTGGTTTGTTGCAGAGTACGGCCGTCAGCCATGGGCGATCGGTGAGGTACTGCCAACGGCGGTAGCGAACTCCTCCCTGACGGCAGGCGATCTGATCTTCTCCATGCTGCTGATCTGTGGTCTGTACACCCTGTTCCTGGTGGCTGAGCTGTTCCTGATGTTCAAGTTCGCGCGCCTTGGCCCAAGCAGCCTGAAAACCGGTCGCTATCACTACGAGCAGTCCACTGCGACTACTCAGCCGGCACGCTAAGACAGGAGTCATCAAATGATCGATTATGAAGTATTGCGTTTTATCTGGTGGCTGCTGGTTGGCGTTCTGCTGATCGGTTTCGCCGTCACGGATGGTTTCGACATGGGGGTGGGGATGCTCACCCGTTTCCTCGGTCGTAATGACACCGAGCGTCGAATCATGATCAACTCCATCGCCCCGCACTGGGACGGTAACCAGGTGTGGCTGATCACCGCAGGCGGCGCGCTGTTCGCTGCCTGGCCGATGGTCTACGCGGCTGCGTTCTCCGGCTTCTACGTGGCGATGATTCTGGTGCTGGCCTCTTTATTCTTCCGTCCGGTGGGCTTCGACTACCGTTCCAAGATTGAAGACACCCGCTGGCGCAACATGTGGGACTGGGGCATCTTCATCGGTAGCTTCGTACCACCGCTGGTGATCGGCGTGGCGTTCGGTAACCTGCTGCAGGGCGTACCGTTCCACCTGGACGAATACATGCGTCTTTACTACACCGGTAACTTCTTCCAGCTGCTGAATCCGTTTGGCCTGCTGGCCGGCGTGGTGAGCGTGGCGATGATCATCACTCAGGGCGCAACCTACCTGCAGATGCGTACGGTGGGTGAACTGCACCTGCGTTCCCGTGCAACTGCTCAGGTTGCGGCACTGGTAACGCTGGTTTGCTTCGCTCTGGCCGGTGTGTGGGTGGTGTACGGTATTGATGGCTACGTGGTGACGTCTGCGATCAACCACTCGGCACCGTCTAACCCGCTGACCAAAGAAGTGGCGCGTCAGGCTGGCGCATGGCTGGTGAACTTCAACAATACCCCTGCGCTGTGGGCGATCCCGGCTCTGGGTGTACTGCTGCCTCTGCTGACCGTGCTGACGTCTCGTCTGGAGAAAGGCGCGCTGGCGTTCGTCTCCTCCTCACTGACCCTCGCGTGCATCATCCTGACGGCGGGTATTGCGATGTTCCCATTCGTCATGCCATCCAGCACCATGCTGAATGCTAGCCTGACCATGTGGGATGCAACGTCCAGCCATATGACGCTGAACCTGATGACGTATGTTGCCTGCGTGTTCGTTCCGATTGTTCTGGCTTACACCATCTGGTGTTACTGGAAAATGTTCGGTCGTATCACGAAGGAACATATCGAAAGCAACACTCACTCTATGTACTAAGTAAGGAGCTGAATATGTGGTATTTCGCATGGATTTTAGGGACGCTTCTTGCCTGTGCATTTGGTGTCATCACTGCCCTGGCGCTTGAGCATGTAGAAGCGACCAAAGCGGGTGAAGAAAAACACTGATGAATATTATCGCGAAGCTTTACGCGGTAATGGATAAGCGCCCGTTACGGGCGCTTTCTTTAGTGATGGCATTACTGCTGGCAGGCTGCATTTTCTGGGACCCGTCGCGTTTCGCGGCAAAGACCAGCGAACTGGAAATCTGGCACGGCTTCCTCATAATGTGGGCAGTGTGCGCAGGTGTGATTCACGGCGTGGGCTTTCGTCCGAAAGCGGTTCACTGGCAGGGTCTTTTCTGCCCACTCATTGCCGATCTGGTCCTTCTTGCAGGTCTGATTTTCTTCTTCTTCTGAATAAGAAATGTCCGTTAACGTTATGGGCTTACCCGAGCCCATAAAAATTTACTCTCCGTTTACTTTCTCCCATTCCAAACCATCTTTCCCGCGCGTATAGTAGCGAAGTTTGAAAGCTCCAACTTTTCTTGTATTACCGGGATGTAAAGTGAATACAACGCTGTTTCGATGGCCGGTTCGTGTCTATTACGAAGATACCGATGCCGGTGGTGTGGTTTACCACGCCAGCTACGTTGCTTTTTATGAACGGGCACGCACAGAGATGCTGCGCCATCATCACTTTAGTCAACAGGTACTGTTGGCTGAGCGAGTTGCCTTCGTGGTACGCAAGATGACGCTTGAGTATTTTGCGCCTGCCAGACTCGACGATATGCTCGAAGTCCAAACTGAAATTACATCAATGCGCGGGACCTCACTGGTATTCACGCAGCGGATAGTCAACGCAGAGAACACCGTACTGAACTCAGCTGAAGTACTGATTGTTTGTGTTGATCCAACCATAATGAAGCCTCGTGCGCTTCCTAAGTCTATTGTCGCGGAGTTTAAGCAGTGACTGACATGAATATCCTTGATTTGTTCCTGAAGGCAAGCCTTCTGGTTAAACTTATCATGTTGATTTTGATTGGTTTTTCAATCGCATCCTGGGCCATCATTATCCAGAGAACGCGTATACTCAATGCCGCTGGCCGTGAAGCCGAAGCCTTTGAAGATAAGTTCTGGTCGGGTATTGAGCTTTCTCGTCTGTATCAGGAGAGCCAGGGTCGCCGTGAAAACCTGACCGGCTCCGAACAAATTTTCTATAGCGGATTCAAAGAGTTTGCGCGTCTGCATCGGGCAAACAATCATGCGCCGGAAGCCGTCGTGGAAGGGGCATCGCGTGCGATGCGTATCTCTATGAACCGCGAGCTGGAAAATCTCGAAACTCACATTCCATTCCTCGGCACTGTGGGTTCCATCAGCCCGTATATCGGTCTGTTTGGTACCGTGTGGGGGATTATGCACGCCTTTATCGCGCTGGGCGCGGTGAAGCAGGCGACGTTGCAGATGGTTGCACCGGGTATCGCTGAAGCACTGATTGCGACCGCTATCGGTCTGTTTGCGGCAATCCCGGCGGTTATGGCTTACAACCGCCTGAACCAGCGCGTGAACAAACTGGAACTGAACTACGACAACTTTATGGAAGAGTTCACTGCGATTCTGCACCGTCAGGCGTTTACCAGCACCGAGAGCAACAAGGGGTAAACCATGGCCAGATCGCGTGGACGAGGTCGTCGCGAACTCAAGTCCGAAATCAATATCGTGCCACTGCTGGATGTGCTGTTGGTACTGCTGCTGATCTTCATGGCAACAGCGCCCATCATTACCCAGAGCGTGGAAGTCGATCTGCCGGATGCGACAGAATCACAGGCGGTGAGCACCAATGACGATCCTCCGGTCATCATTGAAGTTTCCGGCGTAGGGCAGTACAGCGTCGTGGTAGAAAAAGATCGTATGGATCAGCTGCCGCCAGAGCAGGTTATTGCTGAAGCGCAGCGTCGTCTGGAATCAAATCCGAAAACGGTCTTCTTAATCGGTGGCGCGAAAGACGTACCCTACGATGAAATTATTAAAGCGCTGAACTTGCTACATAGTGCGGGTGTTAAGTCAGTTGGCTTAATGACTCAACCTATTTGATTATCCGCGTAGTTTTTGGGAACCGATAGTGTCAAAGGCAACCGAACAGAACGACAAGCTTAAGCGAGCGATAATCGTCTCCGCAGTGCTGCACGTTATTCTCTTTGCAGCGCTGATCTGGAGTTCGTTCGACGAGCATATTGATGCATCAGCGGGCGGTGGTGGAGGGTCTTCCATTGACGCCGTGATGGTGGATCCCGGTGCGGTAGTGCAAAACTATAATCGCGAGCAACAGCAGAAAGCGAGTGCCAAACGGGCTGAAGAGCAGCGTGAAAAACAGGCGCAACAGCAGGCGGAAGAGCTGCGTGAAAAGCAGGCCGCCGAGCAGGAGCGTCTGAAGCGGCTTGAGAAAGAACGTTTGCAGGCGCAGGAAGCCGCGAAAGCGCAGGCAGAGCAGCAGAAGCAAGCCGAAGAGGCCGCGAAAAAAGCGCAGGAACAGCAAAAGCAGGCGGAAGCGGCGGCAGCAAAAGCCGCAGCGGATGCCAAAGCGCAGGCTGATGCCCAGGCGAAATTAGCGGCGGAAGCGGCGAAAAAAGCCGCTGCCGATGCTCAGAAGAAAGCTGAAGCCGAAGCCGCGAAGAAAGCCGCTGCGGATGCCCAGAAGAAAGCTGAAGCCGAAGCCGCGAAGAAAGCCGCTGCGGATGCTCAGAAGAAAGCTGAAGCGGAAGCCGCGAAGAAAGCCGCTCAGGACGCAGAGAAGAAAGCGGCTGCCGAGGCTGCGAAGAAAGCTGCTGCGGCTGAGAAGGCTGCTGCAGAAAAAGCTGCCGCCGCTGAAAAAGCCGCTGCTGATAAAAAAGCTGCAGCTGAGAAGGCCGCTGCCGATAAGAAAGCAGCAGCTGAAAAAGCGGCAGCCAAAAAGGCAGCAGCCGCTGAAAAAGCCGCAGCCGCCGCAGGGGTTGACGATCTGCTGGGCGATTTAAGCTCCGGTAAGAATGCACCGAAAACGGGCGGTGGCGCGAAAGGAAACAACGCAGCGCCGACCGGAAGTGGTAACACTAAGAGTAACGGTGCGACAGGGGCTGAAATCAACGGCTATGCCGCGCAGATTAAATCGGCGATTGAAAGCCGGTTCTATGATGCGTCTTCCTATGCCGGTAAAACGTGTACGCTGCGTATAAAACTGGCTCCGGACGGCATGCTGCTTGATATTAAGTCTGAAGGTGGCGACCCGGCTTTATGTACTGCGGCTCTGGCAGCAGCGCGTCAGGCGAAGATGCCTAAACCGCCTTCTCAGGCAGTCTACGAAGTCTTCAAAAATGCGCCGCTGGACTTCAAACCTTAAGTTACATTTTCCCCGTGCAAACGGGGAAAAATAGACCAGGTTTAGTCACAGGGTTCTGGTAGTTTTGTCTATTTGAGTTTGTTAACATTCTGCTAAATTATCGTGGGTAAGGTTACCCGGATAAGGGAGATATGATGAAGCAGGCATTACGTGTAGCATTTAGTTTTTTAATGCTGTGGGCAGCAGTCCTGCACGCAGAAGTACGTATCGAGATCACCCAGGGGGTGGACTCGGCACGCCCAATCGGTGTTGTTCCGTTCCAGTGGGCCGGTCCTGGCGCTGCGCCTGAAGATGCCGGCGGCATCGTGGCGGCTGATCTGCGTAACAGCGGTAAATTCAACCCGTTAGATCGTTCTCGTCTGCCTCAGCAGCCGGGCAGCGCGCAGGAAGTCCAGCCTGCAGCATGGTCTGCGCTGGGTATCGATGCCGTGGTGGTGGGGCAGGTTACGCCTAACCCGGACGGTTCTTACAACGTGGCCTGGCAGCTGGTGGATACCGGCGGTGCGCCGGGTACCGTTCTGGCACAGAACTCTTACAAGGTCACTAAACAATACCTGCGCTATGCGGCACACGCGGCTAGCGACGCGGTATTTGAAAAACTGACCGGTATTAAAGGGGCGTTCCGTACCCGTATCGCTTATGTGGTACAGACCAACGGCGGCCAGTTCCCGTATGAGCTGCGCGTATCTGACTACGACGGCTACAACCAGTTCCTGGTGAAACGCTCTTCACAGCCGCTGATGTCTCCAGCCTGGTCTCCGGACGGGTCTAAACTGGCTTACGTGACCTTCGAAAGCGGTCGTTCTGCGCTGGTTATCCAGACGCTGGCAAACGGTGCGGTGCGTCAGGTTGCGTCGTTCCCACGCCACAACGGTGCACCTTCGTTCTCGCCGGACGGCTCTAAGCTGGCCTTTGCGCTGTCTAAAACCGGTAGCCTGAACCTGTACGTAATGGACATCGGCTCTGGTCAGATCCGTCAGGTGACCGACGGTCGCAGCAACAACACCGAACCGTCATGGTTCCCGGACAGCCAAAACCTGGCGTTTACCTCTGACCAGGCTGGCCGTCCACAAATCTATAAAGTCAACATCAACGGCGGTGCTCCGCAGCGTATCACCTGGGAAGGCTCTCAGAACCAGAACGCAGACGTGAGCAGCGACGGTAAATTCATGGTAATGGTCAGCTCCAACGGTGGGCAGCAGCACATTGCCAAACAAGATCTGGTAGCGGGTGGCGTTCAAGTTCTGTCGTCAACGTTCCTGGATGAAACGCCAAGTCTGGCACCTAACGGCACTATGGTAATCTACAGCTCTTCTCAGGGGATGGGATCTGTGCTGAATCTGGTTTCTACAGATGGGCGTTTCAAAGCGCGTATTCCGGCAACTGATGGACAGGTAAAATCACCTGCCTGGTCGCCGTATCTGTAAATAATAATTAATTGATTACTAAAGGAATCATAGAAATGCAACTGAACAAAGTGCTGAAGGGGCTGATGATCGCTCTGCCTGTAATGGCAATCGCAGCGTGTTCTTCTAACAAGAACGCAAGCAATGACCAGAGCGGCGAAGGCATGATGGGTGCCGGCACCGGTATGGACGCGAACGGCAATGGCAACATGTCTTCTGAAGAGCAAGCGCGTCTTCAGATGCAGCAGCTGCAGCAGAACAACATCGTTTACTTCGATCTGGATAAATACGACATCCGTTCTGACTTCGCTGCGATGCTGGATGCGCACGCAAACTTCCTGCGTAGCAACCCATCTTACAAAGTCACCGTAGAAGGTCACGCGGACGAACGTGGTACTCCAGAGTACAACATCTCCCTGGGTGAACGTCGTGCGAACGCCGTTAAGATGTACCTGCAGGGTAAAGGCGTTTCTGCTGACCAGATCTCCATCGTTTCTTACGGTAAAGAAAAACCTGCAGTACTGGGTCACGACGAAGCGGCTTACTCCAAAAACCGTCGTGCCGTACTGGTTTACTAAGAGAATTGCATGAGCAGTAACTTCAGACATCATCTGTTGAGTCTGTCGTTACTGGTTGGAATAGCGGCCCCCTGGGCCGCTTTTGCTCAGGCACCAATCAGTAGTGTCGGCTCAGGCTCGGTAGAAGACCGGGTCACTCAGCTCGAGCGTATTTCTAACGCTCACAGTCAGCTTTTAACCCAACTCCAGCAGCAACTTTCCGATAACCAAAACGATATTGACTCTCTCCGTGGCCAGATTCAGGAAAGTCAGTATCAGCTTAACCAGGTTGTGGAACGTCAGAAGCAAATTTTATTGCAGATAGATAGCCTGAGCAGCGGCGGTGCAGCAGCACAGCCCGCAGCGGGCGATCAAAGCGGCGCGGCAACCTCAGCGCCTGCGCCGTCTGCTGATGCTTCAGCCTCAACAGGGGCGCCTGTACAGAGCGGTGACGCGAATACGGATTACAATGCGGCCATTGCCCTGGTGCAGGATAAATCTCGTCAGGATGACGCGCTGGCAGCGTTTCAGAACTTTGTTAAGAAATACCCTGACTCAACCTATCAGCCAAATGCGAATTACTGGCTCGGTCAGTTGAATTACAACAAGGGTAAAAAGGACGATGCGGCGTTTTATTTTGCCTCCGTGGTAAAAAATTACCCGAAATCGCCGAAAGCGCCGGATGCGATGTTTAAGGTTGGCGTGATCATGCAGGACAAAGGCGACACGGCGAAAGCCAAAGCGGTTTATCAGCAGGTGGTCGCAAAATTCCCGGGCACCGAAGGTGCTAAGCAGGCGCAAAAACGCCTGAATTCGATGGGATGATTATCGCATGACCAGAAATCGCGTTATTTCTGGTCGTGCAGCATGATTCGTAAGCAGTTAAGTGATCTTCATCGAAATTTTTGTTGCGCTGAATTCTTAAATCAGTAATATATGCCGCCGTTGCCACGGGATATCAAACAACGTGAAAACAGCGTAAAAGTGGGTCGTTAGCTCAGTTGGTAGAGCAGTTGACTTTTAATCAATTGGTCGCAGGTTCGAATCCTGCACGACCCACCACTTAACGCATTATCGGCAGTACAAAGTGGGTGATTAGCTCAGTTGGTAGAGCATCTCCTTTACACGGAGGGGGTCGGCGGTTCGAGCCCGTCATCACCCACCACTCGGGTCGTTAGCTCAGTTGGTAGAGCAGTTGACTTTTAATCAATTGGTCGCAGGTTCGAATCCTGCACGACCCACCACTTTAAAGTGGTACCGAGTAAAAATCTTCGAAGTCAGCACCCGAATGGGTCGTTAGCTCAGTTGGTAGAGCAGTTGACTTTTAATCAATTGGTCGCAGGTTCGAATCCTGCACGACCCACCACTTCGAAGAAAAAATCCCGCAAGGGGTCGTTAGCTCAGTTGGTAGAGCAGTTGACTTTTAATCAATTGGTCGCAGGTTCGAATCCTGCACGACCCACCAATGTTAAAAAGCGCCCTAAAGGCGCTTTTTTGCTATCTGCAGTTCTACAAATGCCCTTCATATCTATTCCCGGTGACTTTTCACTCCAGATTCGCTATCTTGTTTAGTATACAAAACACAATTGCCGCACGTTTTGCTTTGTCAGGCAAAAGAAAGGCAATATTGTTAAGCCAGTAAAACGAGAAGCCATAATGAGTGTGATGTTCGATCCTGAAGCCGCAATCTATCCGTTTCCGCCAAAGCCTGTGCCATTAAGCCAGGATGAAAAGCAATTCTACCGCGAGAAGATCAAACGTCTTCTGAAAGAGCGGGATGCGGTGATGGTGGCCCATTACTACACTGATCCGGAAATCCAGCAGCTGGCGGAAGAGACCGGCGGGTGTATTTCCGACTCGCTGGAGATGGCGCGCTTCGGTGCAAAACACCCCGCGTCCACGCTGCTGGTCGCAGGCGTGCGCTTCATGGGTGAAACGGCAAAAATTCTCAGCCCGGAAAAAACCATTCTGATGCCGACGCTCAATGCGGAATGTTCGCTCGATCTCGGCTGCCCGATTGACGAATTCACTGCCTTCTGCGACGCCCATCCTGACCGTACCGTGGTGGTTTACGCCAATACCTCTGCGGCGGTAAAAGCGCGCGCAGACTGGGTTGTCACTTCCAGCATTGCCGTTGAGCTGATTGAACATCTGGATAGCCTTGGCGAGAAAATTATCTGGGCGCCTGACCGCCATCTCGGCAATTACGTTCAGAAGCAGACGGGGGCTGACGTACTCTGCTGGCAGGGCGCCTGCATTGTGCACGACGAATTCAAGACCCAGGCGCTGTCCCGTATGAAGGCGCTTTATCCTGACGCCGCGATTCTTGTTCACCCTGAATCACCGCAGTCGATTGTCGATATGGCCGATGCGGTTGGCTCAACCAGCCAGCTTATCAACGCGGCCAGAACGCTGCCGCACAAGCAGCTCATCGTCGCGACCGATCGCGGTATCTTCTATAAGATGCAGCAGGCCGTACCGGAGAAAGAACTGCTGGAAGCGCCAACGGCGGGCGAGGGCGCAACGTGCCGCAGCTGCGCGCATTGCCCGTGGATGGCGATGAACGGCCTGAAGGCCATTGCCGAAGGGCTCGAGACAGGCGGTGCAGCACATGAAATCCATGTGGACGCCGCTCTGCGTGAAGGTGCGTTAATTCCGCTTAACCGCATGCTGGATTTTGCGGCTACACTACGTACTTAATTCAAAAACGCCCTGGGGAAAAGATGGATTTTTTTAGCACGCAGAACATTCTGGTTCATATACCGATTGGTGCAGGTGGCTATGACCTGTCATGGATTGAAGCCGTAGGCACGCTGGCGGGTTTGCTCTGTATCTGGCTGGCAAGCCTGGAGAAGATCAGCAACTACGCGTTCGGGCTGATTAACGTTACGCTGTTTGCGATTATCTTCTTTCAGATCCAGCTGTACGCCAGCCTGCTTTTGCAGCTGTTCTTCTTCGCCGCCAATATTTACGGCTGGTATGCCTGGTCCCGGCAGAACAGCCAGCAGGAGGCTGAGCTGCAGATCCGCTGGCTGCCCTTGCCGAAAGCCATCGCCTGGTTCGTTGCGTGCGTCGTCGCCATTGGTTTAATGACCGTCTACATCAACCCGGTGTTTGCATTCCTGACCCGCATTGCTGTTTCAGTCATGTCCGCTATGGGCCTGAATGTGGCGATGCCAGAGCTTCAGCCGGATGCCTTCCCGTTCTGGGATTCCTGCATGATGGTGCTGTCGATCGCGGCGATGGTCCTGATGACCCGTAAATACGTTGAGAACTGGCTGCTGTGGGTGATTATCAACGTCATCAGCGTGGTGATTTTTGCGCTGCAGGGCGTCTATGCGATGTCGCTGGAATATCTGCTGCTGACCTTCATTGCCCTGAACGGCAGCAGGATGTGGATCAAGAGCGCGCATGAGCGAGGCTCACACGCGCTTTCCAGCTAATGGTGATGATGATGTGAATGGTCGGACTGCGCCTCGTTAAGGTGGCAGTCCGGCCCGCTACAGGGCTGATACTCCATCTGGATGGTGGCGTGGCCAATCTCATAGTGGTGCTCAAGAAAGTGCTGGATGCGCTCAAGCAGCGCATCGTGGTCATGAGGTGGGATCACCTGAACGTGCAGCGTCATGACCGGTTTTTCACCCACCAGCCAGACGTGAACATGGTGAACGTTACGCACTTCCGGGACTGTACGGCGCAGGTTGCGCTTCAGCTCGTCAATGCCCATCGATGCCGGTGCCCCTTCCAGCAGTTCATTCACGCTCTCCTTCAGCAGTCGCCAGGCGCTGCGTAAGACCAGACACGACACCAGCACGGAGAGAATCGGGTCGACAGGCGTCCAGCCTGTGTAGAGGATCACCAGCGCAGCGACAATCGCTCCGACTGAGCCGAGTAAATCCCCCAGCACGTGCAGAGCCGCAGCGCGCACGTTGAGGTTCTTTTCCCCGCTGCCGCGGTGCAAAATCCAGAACGCCAGAATATTTGCCAGCAGCCCCGCCACGGCAATGACCATCATTGTTGTCCCGGCGATCGGCTGCGGGTGCCTGAAGCGCTGTACGGCCTCCCAGACGATAAGAACAGTAATAACCACCAGCGCGATGGCGTTAACAAACGCGGCAAGGGTGGTCAGCCTCAGCCAGCCGAAAGTGTGGCGCGCATTAGGAGGACGACGGGCAAACTGCACCGCCAGCAGGGCGAAAAGAAGCGCTGCGGCATCGGTCAGCATGTGTCCGGCATCAGCCAGCAGCGCCAGCGAGCCGGAGACCAGGCCGCCAATGACCTCGATAACCATAAATGTGGCCGTAACGCCGAAGGCCAGCATCAGTCGTTTTGCATTGTCATTGCCGGGAGAAGATGAGGGTGAGTGGGTGTGCGCCATGTCTGCTTTCCTGATTCGTTATTATTTTAGTGTAGCGTTTTTAACAGGTTACTCCAAAAAGAAAGGAGAGCCTGGGCTCTCCTTTCGCATTTAACGCATCAAGAATTATTGGGTTGTGCCATCGGTTTTAGTGTTGGCGTCATTACCCACTTTGTCGTTCGGATCCGGGCACTTGCCGTCCTTACACATCGAGTTCTTGTGAACCTCATCCGAACTCATATTGTCATGATTCATGGTACCGGAAGCGCTACCGTTCGGATGCAGCATGGTACCGCCGGTATTGGTGTTGCCGGTATTGATCTGGCTGTTATCGACATTATTTGGGGCGATATTCTGTTTCGCATCAGGAGCGGGCTGGCCTGCTGCGGCGGCCGCATTCGCATCGCCGTTGCTGTCTGAAGCACCCGTTTCTGCGGCCAGGACGCTGCCGCTGGCAAGGGTGAGTGTGGCAGTCAGGAAGAGGGTGGTCAATTTTGTCATTTTCATGATGGTGCTCCTGTTCTTGTCGTTACGCTGGATAACATTCTCCAACAGTGCATCTTTTCAGAGGCGAAAGATTCCGCCTTACGGACTTTCGTCAGTAGGGAATCGCGTTTAAGCGTTTAAAAATGGTTGTTACAGTTAAAAAGCTTAGGTTAGATCTCATTTTTCGCTATTTTGTGGCGATTTTTAGGCGAATTCCAGGAATTATCTGCGTGAAGTGTAAAACCGTGTTTACACTTCCTGGTCGACAAGATAGATTGAAAGGATTGCTTTCATTACTAAAGATATGGCAGAGCTGGAAAGAAAATGAATTATCAGAACGACGATTTACGCATTAAAGAGATCAATGAGTTATTACCTCCTGTAGCACTCCTTGAGAAATTCCCCGCCACTGAAAATGCCGCAAACACGGTTTCTCATGCTCGTAAAGCGATCCACAAGATCCTGAAAGGTAATGACGATCGTCTTCTGGTGGTGATTGGCCCGTGTTCTATTCACGATCCTGCTGCGGCAAAAGAGTACGCGGCAAAACTGCTCCTGCTGCGCGAAGAGCTGAAGGGCGAGCTGGAAATTGTGATGCGCGTCTATTTTGAAAAGCCGCGTACCACCGTGGGCTGGAAAGGGCTGATTAACGATCCGCACATGGATAACAGCTTCCAGATCAACGATGGACTGCGCATTGCCCGCAAGCTGCTGCTGGAGATCAACGACAGCGGCCTGCCTGCGGCCGGTGAGTTCCTGGATATGATTACGCCACAATACCTGGCAGACCTGATGAGCTGGGGCGCTATTGGGGCGCGCACCACCGAATCTCAGGTGCACCGCGAGCTGGCGTCCGGTCTCTCTTGCCCGGTGGGCTTCAAAAACGGCACTGACGGCACCATTAAGGTGGCTATCGACGCCATCAACGCCGCGGGTGCGCCGCACTGCTTCCTGTCCGTGACCAAATGGGGCCACTCCGCCATCGTTAACACCAGCGGGAACGGTGACTGCCATATCATTCTGCGCGGCGGTAAAGAGCCAAACTACAGTGCAAAACATGTGGCAGAGGTGAAGGCCGGGCTGGAAAAAGCGGGGCTGCCACCGCAGGTTATGATCGACTTCAGCCATGCCAACTCCAGCAAGCAGTTTAAAAAACAGATGGAAGTCGGGGCAGACGTCTGTCAGCAGATTGCCGGTGGTGAGAAGGCGGTGATCGGGGTGATGATTGAAAGCCATCTGGTTGAAGGGAACCAGAACCTGGAAGGCAGCGAACCGCTGGTGTATGGCAAGAGCGTCACCGATGCCTGCATCGGCTGGGACGATACCGACACCATCCTGCGTCAGCTGGCGAATGCGGTAAAAGCGCGTCGCGGCTGAGTTCTCTCGCAAAAATAAAAAAGCGCGGAAGGCTCCGCGCTTTTTTTATATCTGGCGAAAATTACTTCGCTTTACCCTGGTTCGCCACAGCCGCTGCTTTCGCTGCGATCTCGTCCGCGTTACCCAGATAGTAATGTTTGATTGGCTTGAAGTTTTCGTCGAACTCATACACCAGCGGTACGCCGGTTGGGATGTTCAGTTCGAGAATTTCGTCTTCACCCATGTTGTCCAGGTATTTCACCAGCGCACGCAGGGAGTTACCGTGAGCGGCGATGATCACGCGCTCGCCGCTTTTCAGGCGTGGCAGAATGGTTTCGTTCCAGTAAGGCACCACGCGGTCGATGGTCAGCGCCAGGCTCTCGGTGGTTGGCAGCTCAGCGTCGGTCAGTTTCGCGTAGCGCGGGTCGTGGCCTGGATAGCGCTCGTCATCTTTGGTCAGCTCTGGCGGGGTTACCGCGAAGCCGCGACGCCACTGCTTAACCTGCTCGTCGCCGTATTTCTCAGCGGTTTCCGCTTTGTTAAGACCCTGCAGCGCACCGTAGTGACGCTCGTTCAGTTTCCAGGATTTCTCTACCGGCAGCCAGGCCTGATCCAGTTCATCCAGCACGTTCCACAGGGTGTGGATGGCACGTTTCAGCACAGAGGTGTAAGCAAAATCAAAGCTGAAGCCTTCTTCCTTCAGCAGTTTACCCGCTGCTTTTGCTTCGCTTACGCCTTTCTCGGACAGATCAACGTCGTACCAACCGGTAAAGCGGTTTTCGTTGTTCCACTGGCTTTCGCCGTGACGCACCAGGACCAGCTTAGTTACAGCCATATCTTACTCCTCAAGCATTTTAGAATGATAACAATTCTCATTATATTGCCGTGGCCGTGCCACCAGCAACGCTTAACACTAACCATAGCGAAAATAGTCTCTGAGTGTAAGATGCTTGTGAATTCAGGGTTATGATTTTGTCTGCGATCGGCGCTATTTTCAGCAAGAGGCGCAGAAAAAAGCCCTCCGGGGGGGAGGGCGGGAAATTAATGTGAAATAAAATGGTATTCCGTTACGCTCACGTACTCTTCACCCGGGCGCAGCACGCAGTCCGGCTGCGGCCATTCCGGATGGTTTGGGCTGTCCGGCAGGAACTCGCTCTCCAGCGCCAGTCCTTGCCAGTCGCTGTACTCATCGTGTTCGCGCGCCGTCGTGCCGCCGAGGTAGTTGCCTGAGTAAAACTGCAGGGCAGGGGCGGAGGTATACACCGTCATCTGCAGTTTCTCATCCGCAGACCAGACCTGCGCGGCAGGCTGTTTCACGTCGCCCTTTGCCTGCAGCAGAAACGCGTGATCGTAACCTTTTACCTTGCGCTGATCGTCATCGCTCAGGAAATCCTCGGCGATAACCTTAGCGCTGCGGAAATCAAAGCTGGTCCCGCTCACGTCTTTGAGGCCCTGATACGGAATGCCCATCTCGTCAACCGGCAGATACGCATCCGCCAGGATCTGCAGCTTGTGGTTGCGCACGTCGCACTGGTTACCGTCCAGGTTGAAATACGCATGGTTAGTCAGGTTAACCGGGCACGGCTTATCGACCGTCGCACGGTATTCAATGGCAATACGGTTATCGTCCGTCAGCGTAAAGCGCGCGGACGCGGTAAGGTTCCCCGGGAAGCCCTGATCGCCATCAAGCGAATCCAGCGAGAACAGCACTTCGCCGTCGTTTTGACGAACGATCTTCCAGCGGCGCTTATCAAACCCGTCCGGGCCGCCGTGCAGTTGGTTTTCGCCCTGGCTTGGCAGCAGGGGGTACTGCACGCCGTCGAGTTCAAAACGGCTCTTCGCGATGCGGTTAGCATAGCGCCCCACGGATGCGCCCAGATAGGCAGACTGATTAACGTACTGCTCGGGCGAGGCGCAGCCCAGCAGGGTTTCGCGCACGCTGCCGTCCGGCATCGGTACACGGGCAGAAAGAAGGGTCGCACCCCAGTCCATCAGCGTAACCACCATCCCCGCGCTGTTGCGCAGGGTTAACAGGCGATACGGCAGTCCATCCGGTGCGAGGGTAGGCGTTTCGTTTAGCACTGTCCGGCTCCTTGTGATGCTTTACATACATAGAAGGTTTCTTTGATACCTGTTTTCGCTTCGTACTGCTTCGCCACGGCGTCCTGGACGGCAGGGACCAGCTCTTCAGGCACCAGCGCGACGATGCAGCCACCAAAACCGCCGCCCGTCATGCGCACGCCACCTTTGTCGCCAATAACCGCTTTGACGATGTCCACCAGGGTGTCGATCTGCGGAACGGTGATCTCAAAATCATCGCGCATGGAGGCGTGAGATTCCGCCATCAGCTCACCCATTCGCTTCAGGTCGCCTTTCGCCAGCGCGGAGGCGGCTTCAACGGTACGGGCATTTTCGGTCAGCACGTGACGCACGCGTCTGGCGACAACCGGATCCAACTCATGCGCCACTTTGTTAAATTCATCAAGCGTTACGTCGCGCAGGGCAGGCTGCTGGAAGAAGCGCGCGCCGGTTTCACACTGCTCGCGGCGGGTGTTGTACTCACTGCCCACCAGCGTGCGTTTAAAGTTGCTGTTGATGATCACCACGGCCGCGCCTTTTGGCAGCGGAACAGCTTTGGTGCCAAGCGAACGGCAGTCAATCAGCAGCGCGTGCTCTTTTTTACCGAGCGCGGAGATCAGCTGGTCCATAATGCCGCAGTTGCAGCCCACAAACTGGTTTTCCGCTTCCTGACCGTTCAGGGCAATTTGCGCCCCGTCCAGCGGCAGATGATACAGCTGCTGGAAGACGGTTCCCACGGCCACTTCGAGCGAGGCCGACGAGCTTAAGCCCGCACCCTGCGGCACGTTGCCGCTGATGACTAAATCGGCGCCACCAAAATTCTTGTTGCGCTTCTGCAGATGCTTCACCACGCCGCGCACGTAGTTAGACCACTGCTGGCTGTCGTGCGTCACAATCGGAGCATCAAGGGAAAACTCGTCCGTCTCATTACCGTAATCCGCCGCAATCACGCGGACTTTACGGTCGTCGCGCTTTGCACAGCTGATGATCGTCTGGTAATCAATGGCGCACGGCAGCACGAAACCGTCGTTGTAGTCGGTGTGTTCACCGATCAGGTTAACGCGGCCTGGCGCCTGAATAACGTGGGTGGCAGGGTAGCCAAATTTCTCAGCAAACAGGGATTGTGTTTTATCTTTCAGACTCATTTTTTTAGACTCCTGATTCGCGATAGTGGACGTCGCTGACGGCACGCAGACGTTCTGCCGCCTGTTCCGCCGTCAGGTCACGCTGGGTTTCCGCCAGCATTTCATAGCCCACCATGAATTTACGCACCGTCGCGGAGCGCAGCAGCGGCGGATAGAAATGGGCGTGCAGCTGCCAGTGCTGATTATCCTCACCGTTAAACGGTGCGCCGTGCCAGCCCATGGAGTAGGGGAAGGAGCACTGGAACAGGTTGTCGTAACGGCTGGTCAGCTTTTTCAGCGCCAGCGCAAGGTCATCACGCTGCGCGTCGCTGAGATCGGTAATGCGCTGAACGTGCGCTTTCGGCAGCAGCAGCGTTTCGAACGGCCAGGCGGCCCAGTAAGGCACGACCGCCAGCCAGTGTTCGGTTTCCACGACGGTACGGCTGCCGTCGGCCAGCTCGCGCTGAGTGTAGTCCACCAGCATAGGTGAGCCGTTTTCTGCGAAATAGGTTTTTTGCAGACGGTCCTCACGCTCGGCTTCGTTGGGCAGGAAGCTGTTCGCCCAGATTTGGCCGTGCGGATGCGGGTTAGAGCAGCCCATCGCCGCGCCTTTATTTTCGAATACCTGCACCCACGGGTAGCTCTGCCCCAGCTCAGCGGTTTGCGCCTGCCAGGTGCTGACCACCTCTTTCAGGGCGTCAACGCTCAGCTCCGGCAGCGTTTTGCTGTGATCGGGCGAGAAGCAAATGACGCGGCTGGTACCGCGCGCGCTTTCGCAACGCATCAGCGGGTCGTGGCTCGCGGGCGCGTCCGGGGTGTCTGTCATCAGGGCGGCAAAATCGTTGGTAAACACGAAGGTGCCTTTGTAGTCCGGGTTTTTATCCCCGGTCACGCGCGTGTTGCCCGGACAGAGGAAGCAGTCCGGGTCGTGCTGTGGCAGCGTCTGTTTTGCAGGCGTCTCCTGCGCCCCCTGCCAGGGGCGCTTGGCGCGATGCGGAGAGACCAAAATCCATTGCCCGCTTAGCGGGTTAAAACGACGATGCGGATGATCGACGGGATTAAACGAAGTCATGAAGGATCCTTAGTCCGGATAACCCTGCGGGTGGCGAGACTGCCAGTGCCAGGTATCCTGTGCCATTTCATCAAGCGTGCGGGTGACACGCCAGTTAAGCTCTTTGTCGGCTTTGGAGGCATCGGCCCAGTAAGCCGGAAGATCGCCTTCGCGACGCGGCGCGAAGTGGTAGTTCACCGGCTTACCGCAGGCTTTGCTGAAGGCGTTGACCACGTCCAGCACACTGCTGCCGACCCCGGCGCCGAGGTTGTAAATATGCACGCCCGGCTTGTCAGCCAGCTGCTGCATGGCCGCAACGTGGCCGTCTGCTAAATCCATCACGTGAATATAGTCACGCACGCCGGTACCGTCTTCGGTCGGGTAGTCATTGCCAAAAATCGCCAGCGAGTCGCGGCGACCCACGGCCACCTGGGCGATGTACGGCATCAGGTTGTTCGGGATACCCTGCGGATCTTCACCCATGTCTCCAGAAGGATGCGCGCCAACCGGGTTGAAGTAGCGCAGCAGCGCGATGCTCCACTCTGGCTGGGCTTTTTGCAGGTCGGTCAGGATCTGTTCCACCATCAGCTTGCTTTTTCCGTACGGGCTTTGCGGCGTGCCGGTCGGGAAGCTTTCCACGTAAGGGATTTTTGGCTGATCGCCATAGACGGTGGCGGAGGAGCTAAAGATAAAGTTTTTGACGTTCGCCGCGCGCATGGCGGAGATCAGACGCAGGGTGCCGTTGACGTTGTTGTCGTAATACTCAAGCGGTTTCGCAACGGATTCACCAACCGCTTTCAGACCCGCGAAGTGGATCACCGCTTCGATGGCGTGGTCGTGAAGGATCTCGGTCATCAGCGCTTCGTTGCGGATGTCGCCTTCCACGAAGGTCGGCTGTTTACCGCCAAGACGTTCAATCACCGGCAGCACGCTGCGCTTACTATTGCACAGGTTGTCGAGGATGATCACATCGTGACCATTTTGCAGCAGCTGCACACAGGTATGACTTCCTATGTAACCGCTACCACCTGTTACCAGAACTCGCATAATTCGCTCCATTGGGCCTATGGTATGTAATAACCATAGCATAACAGAGACGCGAAAAGTGTGACATGGGATAAAATAGTGGAATCGTTTACACTCGTTTTCATACTCACTTTTTTGATGACTCAGAGCATTCTAGATCAAAGAGATAGGGATGTATTGATGCAAGTTATCTGAAAAGAGGAGGGCAATGCCCTCCATGGTTACTCGAGGTTGCTGAGAAGGTAGCGATAACCCTCGCCGCAGGCGACAAACTCAAGGCGATGGGTGATACAGGCGGGGGCATCTTCGGCATGGTGTGAAACGAACAGCAGTTGCGTTTCGCCTTCGCCAATCAGCACGTCCACAAAGCGGCGGACCAGCTGTCGGTTAAGCGGATCGAGTCCCTGAAGCGGCTCGTCCAGAATTAACAGCGTCGGGTGTTTTACCAGCGCGCGTACGATCAATGCCAGGCGCTGCTGCCCCCACGACAGGCTATGAAACGGCGCGTCAGCGACCCGGCTGTCCATGCCCAAAATATCCAGCCACTGCTGGGCCAGCTTATGCTGTTTGTCCGACACCGCCTGATAAATGCCGATGGAATCAAAATACCCGGAAAGGATCACGTTCCGTACCGTAGTACTGACCCGGTAATCCAGGTGCAGGCTGCTGCTGACGTAGCCAATGTGCTTTTTGATATCCCAGATGGTTTCGCCGCTGCCGCGACGGCGGCCAAATAGCGTCAGATCGTTGCTGTAGCCCTGCGGGTGATCGCCGGTTACCAGGCTCAGCAGCGTGGATTTCCCCGCACCGTTGGGGCCGACAATCTGCCAGTGTTCGTCAGGATTGACCGTCCAGCTGAGGTGATTCAGGATCGGTCGTTCGTCATAGGAGACGACGCCATCGCGCAGGACGATAAGCGGCTGTCGGGGATCGAGACCGTGGCGTGCTGCCGGCGCGTCGGGATCCGGCAGCGCAATGCCCGCCATTTTTTCGCTGTGCGCAAGCTGGGCAATCAGCGCCTGCCTGAGCAGCGTGGATTTTTCCCCGGTTTCGATCAGGCTACAGTCTGCCAGCACGCCCGCGTTCTGCACGAAATCAGGAATTTCGTCAAAGCGGTTCAGCACCAGTACGATCATATAGCCTTCCTGGTTCAGCGAGCCCAGCAGGGCAGCCAGCTGGGCGCGGGAGTGAACATCCAGCCCGTCAAAGGGCTCATCCAGAATCAGCAGCTCCGGCTGCCCCATGAGCGCCTGACACAGCAGCGTTTTTCGCGTCTCGCCGGTAGAGAGGTACTTAAAGCGCCGGTTCAGCAGCGCGGAAATGCCAAACTGTTCAGCCAGATGCTGGCAGCGGGCGGGATCTTTCACCTCATCCTGAATAATTTCTGCCGCTGTGCGGCCAGTGTCTTCTTCGCCAGGACTGAGTAAATCGGTGTTGTTGCGCTGCCATTCGTCACTGACCAGCTTTTGCAGCTGTTCAAAGGAAAGGCGCTTCAGGCGCGTGAAATCGCTACGGCATTCGCCTTTAAGAAAGGGAAGCTCTCCGGCCAGCGCGCGGGCCAGCGCGGATTTACCGCTGCCGTTAGTACCGACAAACGCCCAGCTTTCACCCGCGCGTATTGTTAGATCGGCAATCCTCAGCGTTCGGGTATCGCTAAGACGAAACGTGCCTTGCGAAATATGCAATGATGACATGATTTATCCCATTTTTTGCAGCAACAGCTGTCAGGGATACGCACTGTCGACGCGATTGTCAATGCGCTCAGCACAATGTGGCGATAATCACCCGGTCCGCGTTGAAATATGCGGTGACGACAGCACCTTCTTCTAAACCGTCCGCCTCGCTGAGCGGGACCGTGGCGCAAAGCATTTGCCCGTCAGCCAGGGGCATCAGCACCTCGCACTGCTCCTTGCCGCGTTCGATATGGCTGATGGTGCCCCGCAGTTGATTATCGGCGGTCCTGGCCTTGTCCGGGTCGCGCGTGATATTGACCCACGGTGCTTTCAGCAGCACCAGCACCTCTTTGCCTTCATCCAGCTCAAGGCGCTCTGCGCTCTGGGCCGTTATCGCCGCTTTCAGACGGGTGGCACCATCGGCAAGCAGGATCTCAATATGCTGCTGTACCTGGAGATTGTCGCGCGCCGTCACCGTTCCAAACCACTGGTTGCGGGCGCTGGTTTGTAACGAGAAGCGGGAAATGGCGGCCAGCAAACTGTCCAGCGGAACGTTATCGTCGTCGCTCAGGACATCAAACGCTTTTTGCTGGATCTGGGCCAGAAGATCGTAAAGCTGAATCAGTCGCTGGCCGTAGCGCGTGACGACCGCACCTCCACCGCCTTTTCCGCCAGTGGCTCTGTCCACCAGCGGATGCTCGCTCAGGGTGTTCATGTCATTGATGGCATCCCAGGCGCTTTTATAGCTAATACCGGCGTTTTTTGCCCCCTGGCTTATTGAGCCGGTTTGTTCTATTTGTTTAAGCAGGGCCATGCGTCTGGGGTCGGCGAAAAGCTTTTGCTGAAGTCGGAGAGTAAGAAGGATTTCGGCCTGCATAACAGTGTCCTGGCAAAAAGGCTATTGTGACCCAAATGGTGCAGGGCGCAAAGCGCACCGCACAAAAGGGGATGTTTTTCTTACTTTTCAGGGTAGAATAAGCCATTCACAAAATCTGGAGAAAACCATGTTAGAGTTGTTGAAAAGTCTGGTATTCGCCGTGATCATGGTACCAGTAGTGATGGCCATCATCCTCGGTGCCATCTACGGCCTGGGTGAAGTGTTCAACGTCTTTTCGAACATTGGTCACAGAGACCGGGCGAAAAAGCAGCATTAATTTCCCACAAAACGCCCGGCTTGCCCGGGCGTTTTGCTCTCAAGTTTTTCTTCTTTTTACCGATATTCTTTAAGTACCAGGCCTGCTTACCCCTTGAGCGGTAGGATTTAGCGCTGGGATCTCCCTGAAGATATCGTTATATTAATATGTATATAACGATACTCACAGGAGCAATAAATGGCACGTTTATGGGTACGCCTTTTCGCAGGGGCAACGCTGACGCTTTCACTTACCGGACACGCGCTGGCGGACGAAGGGAAAATCACGGTCTTTGCTGCGGCGTCGTTGACCAACGCGATGCAGGATATCGCGGCGGCGTATAAAAAAGAGAAAAACGTCGAGGTAGTCTCCTCTTTTGCGTCTTCCTCTACGCTGGCACGGCAGATAGAAGCGGGCGCACCGGCGGATCTGTTCATCTCTGCTGACCAGAAGTGGATGGATTACGCGGTGGAGAAGAAAGCCATCGACGCGGCAACCCGCGAAACGCTGCTCGGCAATAGCCTTGTTGTTGTTGCACCGAAGGCCAGTGCGCAGGGTGATATCACCATCAACAACGCGACAAACTGGACTCGCCTGCTGAACGGTGGGCGTCTGGCGGTGGGTGACCCGGAACACGTCCCGGCCGGGATTTACGCCAAAGAAGCGCTGCAAAAGCTGGGTGCATGGGAGACCCTGTCACCGAAACTGGCTCCGGCGGAAGATGTGCGCGGCGCGCTGGCGCTGGTGGAGCGTAACGAAGCCCCGCTGGGGATTGTATATGGCTCCGATGCCGTTGCCAGCAAGGGCGTGAAGGTGGTTGGCACCTTCCCGGAAGACTCCCACAAGAAAGTGGAATATCCTGTGGCGATTGTTGATGGACATAAAAATGCGACCGTGACGGCCTTCAGTGATTATCTGAAAGGACCCGAAGCGTCCGCAATCTTTAAACGTTATGGATTTACGACTCACTGATGATATTGACCGATCCTGAATGGCAGGCTGTTCTGCTGAGCCTTAAAGTCTCTTCCCTGGCGGTTGCGCTGAGTTTGCCCTTTGGGATCTTCTTTGCCTGGCTACTGGTTCGCTATCAGTTTCCCGGCAAAGCGCTGCTCGACAGCGTACTTCATCTTCCTCTCGTTTTGCCGCCCGTGGTGGTTGGTTATCTGCTGTTGATTTCGATGGGGCGACGCGGTTTCATTGGCGAGAAGCTCTACGACTGGTTTGGGCTGACGTTTGCCTTTAGCTGGCGCGGTGCGGTGCTGGCGGCCGCGGTCATGTCATTCCCGCTGATGGTCAGAGCGATCCGCCTCGCGCTGGAAGGGGTGGATATGAAGCTCGAACAGGCGGCCCGCACGCTGGGTGCCGGGCGTTGGCGCGTCTTTTTCACCATCACGCTCCCGCTGACGCTACCGGGCATTATTGTCGGGACGGTGCTGGCGTTCGCTCGCTCGCTGGGCGAGTTTGGTGCCACCATCACGTTTGTGTCGAACATTCCCGGCGAGACGCGGACCATTCCGTCGGCCATGTATACCCTGATTCAGACGCCGGGGGGGGAAGGTGCCGCAGCGCGACTGTGCATCATCTCCATCGTGCTAGCCCTGGTTTCTCTGCTGGTCTCTGAATGGCTGGCTAGGCTGAGTCGCGAGCGGATGGGGAAATAACGATGCTGGAACTGAATTTTACCCAAACGCTGGGCAATCACACCCTGACGCTTAACGAGACGCTGCCTGCTAGCGGCATCACCGCCATATTTGGCGTGTCAGGGGCGGGGAAAACGTCTCTGATTAATGCCATCAGTGGCCTGACGCGCCCGCAGTCAGGGCAGATTGTCCTCAATGGCCGCGTCCTGAATGACGTGGAGAATAAGATTTACCTCTCGCCGGATAAACGCCGCATCGGCTATGTTTTCCAGGACGCGCGCTTGTTCCCGCACTACAGCGTGCGCGGCAACCTGCGCTACGGCATGGCGAAAAGCATGGCCGGGCAGTTTGATAAGCTGGTGACGCTTTTAGGCATTGAACCTCTGCTCGACAGGCTGCCGTCCTCGCTCTCCGGCGGAGAAAAACAGCGCGTGGCCATTGGCCGCGCGTTGCTGACCGCTCCCGAGCTGCTGCTGCTGGACGAACCGCTGGCCTCGCTGGATATCCCCCGCAAGCGCGAGCTTCTGCCTTACCTGCAGCGTCTCGCCCGCGAAATTAATATTCCCATGCTCTACGTCAGCCATTCACTGGATGAGATCCTCCATCTGGCCGATAAAGTGCTGGTGCTGGAAGAGGGCAGCGTGAAGGCCTTCGGCAACCTGGAAGAGGTGTGGGGCAGCAGCGTGATGCACCCGTGGCTGCCGAAAGAGCAGCAGAGCAGTATTCTGAAGGTCAGCGTGCTGGAGCACCATCCGCACTACGCAATGACCGCCCTGGCGCTGGGCGACCAACATCTGTGGGTCAATAAGATCGACAAACCGTTACAGTCCGCGCTGCGTATTCGCATTCAGGCGTCGGACGTTTCACTGGTGCTGCAGCCGCCGCTGCAAACCAGTATTCGAAATATTCTGCGCGCCAAAGTCGCGGAGTGTTTTGATGATAACGGGCAGGTGGAAGTGAAGCTTGAGGTCGGCAGCAGGACGCTCTGGGCGCGCATCAGCCCGTGGGCCAGGGATGAGTTAGGCATCAAGCCCGGCCTGTGGCTTTACGCGCAAATCAAGAGCGTCTCGATCACCGCCTGATTACAGCAGGTGGGTATAAATATACTGCGCGATGCTGTCGGTGGTGTTGTCGCCAATCACCACGTTGGCGCGCGCTTTCACCGCATCATCCGCATTGCCCATCGCCACGCCCGTGCCTGCTGCTTCCAGCATGCTGATGTCGTTGTAGTTATCGCCGAAGGCAATCACATCCTGCATCGATCCGCCCTGTGATTCGACAAACTGCGTCAGGCGCTTGCCTTTGCTGTTGCCCTTGCGGGCGATATCGACCTGATCGTGCCAGGACCATTCGCACTCCAGGCCCAGCGCCTCCTCGACGTGTTTCGCGAAGGTATTCAGTTTGGTGGTGTCTTCATCCGTCAGGGCAAACTTCCAGATAGCCTCAACGTCCTGGGCGGCCTGACGAAGGGAGGAAACCTGGGTAAAGACCGGACGCTGCGCTTCAGGCAGGGACAACGCCCAGTTGCTGGTGCGCACAACGTGGCCGGTTGGGCGCTCGTACACCATCGCGTTATCCACATACATCAGGCCGTGAACGTCATGCTCATCCAGCAGATCAATCAGTTGCAGCGCCTGGGGAACCGGCAGCGGGTCGGAGGCTAAAACCTTTTTTGCCTGATAATCATACAAATAAGTGCCATTACAACAAATTGCAGGTGTATCTAATGCCAGTGCCTGATAAAAAGGATGAATGGCAACGTGATGTCGACCCGTTACGATAAGGAGTTGATATCCCACTTCCTGCGCGCGTTTAAGCGCTTCAAGGGAGGAGGGGAGCAGGGTTTTTTGAGGGGTAAGTAATGTTCCGTCTAAATCCAGTGCAATCACACGCGAGGTCATTTGTTCTTCCGGGTTAATGTTGAATTTTAGGTCTCAGGGGATGGTACACCGAGAGTAAATGGCTGCAAAATTCCTGGCTAAAATTCAGCATTCACCGTTAAAAATAATCACTTTCACGTGCAGTGAGGAAAGGAGTATTCATGAAACAAACCGTTTATACCGCCAGTCCTGAAAGTCAGCAGATCCACGTCTGGCGTTTGAATGCAGAAGGTTCGCTCACGCTGGTTCAGGTTGTTGATGTTCCGGGGCAGGTACAGCCAATGGTCGTCAGCCCGGATAAACGTTTTCTCTATGTTGGCGTGCGCCCTGAGTTCCGGGTGCTGGCCTACCGCATCTCGCCGGACGATGGCGCACTGACCTACACCGCCGAAGCACCGCTGCCGGGCAGCCCGACTCACATTTCTACCGATCGTAAAGGACGCTTCATTTTTAGCGGCTCTTACAATGCTGGTTGCGTCAGCGTGACCCGTCTTGACGACGGTATTCCGGTAGAAACTGTCGACGTGGTGGAAGGGCTGGAAGGCTGCCATTCGGCGAATATCTCCCCGGACAACCGCACGCTGTGGGTGCCTGCGCTGAAGCAGGATCGCATCTGCCTGTTTACCCTGAGCGATGATGGTCACCTGGTGGCGCAGACGCCTGCCGAAGTGACTACCGTTGAAGGTGCCGGTCCGCGTCATATGGTTTTCCACCCGAACCAGCAATATGCCTATGTGGTAAATGAACTGAACAGCTCGGTTGACGTGTGGGAGCTAAAAGATCCAAACGGTCAGATTGAGTGCGTTCAGACGCTGGATATGATGCCGTCTGACTTCTCCGACACCCGCTGGGCGGCGGATATCCACATCACGCCGGATGGCCGTCATCTGTACGCCTGCGACCGTACCTCCAGCCTGATTACCGTCTTCAGCATCTCTGAAGATGGCAGCGTGCTGGCCATTGAAGGCTTCCAGCCAACGGAGACCCAGCCGCGCGGCTTTAATATCGATCACAGCGGTAAATACCTGATTGCGGCGGGGCAGAAGTCTCACCACATCGCGCTGTATGAAATCAAAGGCGAGCAGGGGCTGCTGGAAGAGAAAGGACGCTATGCGGTCGGCCAGGGGCCGATGTGGGTGGTCGTTAACGCTCACTAAGCGGCTTAAAACAAAAAACCTCGCAAATGCGAGGTTTTTTTATGCCCGGTGGTAGCCGGGTGAGCACATAGAAAAGAAACCAACACATTCATAATAATGGCGGGCCTCAGGTCTGTAAACCGGCTGAAAAGGAAGGTATCGACAATGGGCTCGCCCGTATGTAGTTATGTCTTTTTGATTTAATGAGTTAGGCAGTTTGTCTTTATATATTCCTAATTCCCCTACAACTGTTTTTATGTACAGCATTGAGTTGATATACTCCTTTTCGTTGGTTCGATGTGTTGCAGTTCCGCAATTCAGGATCCGTTTCAAGTCCTGGCTGTCGGGTGGTGCCGCCAGTGCCTTAACTGCGGAGCACATAGAAATGAAGCCAACACACCTCTGGTGACAGGCAGCGGAAAGGTAAATCAGGGGAGAAGTGCTCTATACCAAAGGAGTGGCGTATGAGCGGTGTGGAATGGGCAATTCTGTTCCTGCAACTCATGGTTGCGATTATGCAACTATTGGATGCGTATCTTAAGTTTGGTGCCTGACGTATCCAGTCGCAGTAAAAAGGGGGATTAACATCCCCCTTTTACTCTGATCTTACTGCTTAGGCTCAGCAACCACGTTGCTACCCAGACCGCGGTTGTTGTATTCCCACATGCGGTTGAAGTTAGCGTCGTTCAGGTTGCGCTGCACGTTCCCTTTATCGTCCACCGCACCGGTATTGCCGGAGAATGGACGTTTGGAGATTGCGGCACCAGCCCACGGCTTCGCCATGTTAAAGCCTTCGTTGATCACGCTGTCGCGGATAACGACCTGGCCGTTGGTAGCAGAGTCCACGTCCAGCGAGCGGCCCAGCTGTGCCACACCGTCACCGGCGGCGTTGAAGCGGCTGTTGACGGCCAGGAAGCCGTAGAACAGGTTAGACTGGGTTGCCGGAGCAAACACATAGCCTTCCTGCTGGGTACGGGAATTCACTACGCGGAAATCGGTGTTATCAAACACCACCGCGCCGCGACCGGACACCAGATCCACGTCACCTTCAACGTAGCTGTTGGTCACCAGCGTACGGGTCAGACGGTTGTTCTGCAGCGTGTTCTGTACGCCGCTGTTGGTCACGAAGAAGGTGTTCTGACGGCCCAGAATGTTGACGTTGTTAATCTGCACCTTATCGCCATCGCTACGCAGCGCCACGGCCTGGTGGTTACCGGCATCCACGCTGTCACCCAGGGTATTCTGGATGGTCAGGTTCTGCAGCTGCAGGCCATTATTCTGAGACCAGAAGACCGCTGAGCACATCACGCCAACGGTGGCGGAACGCTTGCTCTGGCAGTTATCAAACATATACCACGCCGGTTTACCCGGCATGTATTTACCGGCCGGGTTCACCAGGTGACGCCAGGTATTGCTGTCGATTTCGGAATCAATCGCCAGGCCAATTTTTACGTCGATCGCTTTTTCGCCCAGACCGTAAAGCGTGATGCTGCCAGGTGCCGCCGGAACATACACGGTACCTTCATATTCGCCAGGCAGGATCGCGATGTACTGGCGAGACGCGCTGTGTTTAGTGATAGCAGCATCAACCGCAGCCTGAATAGAGGTATGCGTTACGCCCTGCGCACCCGCCGGGCCAACCACGAAGTCAGGCTGTTTAGGCAGGTTAATAGAAGACGGTGTCCACGGCGCAGCGTTAGGATCCATCGCCGAGAAGTAGTGCGCGCGGTCGAAATTCTTCGCTTCATCCGCGGACAAAATCGGGCGGGAGGCGGTACCGGGCGCAACCTGCTCAGAAGGACGCTGATCCGGTGGTGTTGAACTGCATGCGGATAAGGTCACGCCAAAGGCGAGCGCTAACGCCAGACGGGAAATCCTGGAAATGTTCAAGGTGAAGCTCCTGGGTATGCAAGTCTTTACGGGATAGACGAAATAGCCTGCTTTTTTATACTAAGTTGAGCGAAACGGGAAGATAAAAAGGGTAAAAGTTGCATTTTTAGCCCTGGAGCGACGGGTAAGTGATCACAAATAAATAACATTTTCCCTGAATGCGGTTGACAGCAGACGATGGATGCAAATAAATGTCTATACAACCCATGACAAGTGGAATGCCCCATGCAGCTTCATCCTGACGATGTTATATGGCGAAATGCGCGCCTGGCAACAATGGCTCCCGATGCGTCCGCACCGTATGGCCTGAAAGAGCAGCACGCGCTGGTCGTGCGCGGTCAAACCCTTCTGGCCGTGGTTCCTGAATCTGACCTTCCTTCCGGACACCGTCACAGCGTCGATCTTCAGGGACGTCTGGTCACGCCAGGCCTGATTGACTGCCATACCCATCTGGTGTTCGGTGGCGACCGCGCGGCGGAGTGGGAGCAGCGTCTGAACGGCGTCTCTTACCAGACCATCAGCGCGCAGGGGGGCGGAATTAATGCCACCGTGACGGCGACGCGCAGCAGCTCCCCCGAAACCCTGCTTAAGCTGGCGCAGCAGCGGCTCCAGCGTCTGATGAATGAAGGTGTGACGACCGTTGAAATCAAATCGGGATACGGGCTAAACGCCGAAGCCGAAGAGAAGATGCTGCAGGTTGCCCGCCAGCTGAGCCTCAATAACCCGATCGATATCAGCCCAACGCTGCTGGCCGCGCATGCGGTCCCGGCGGAATACCGACAGGATCCGGATGCGTACCTCACGCTGGTCTGCGAGCAAATCCTGCCCGCGCTGTGGCAGAAAGAGTTATATGAAGCGGTAGATGTGTTTTGTGAAAACGTCGGCTTTACCCCGTCGCAAACCGAGCGCCTCTTCCAGGCTGCCGCCGAGCTGGGTATCCCGGTGAAAGGGCATGTCGAGCAGCTGTCGAATCAGGGCGGCGCGGCGCTGGTCAGCCGGTATAAAGGGCTATCGGCCGATCATATTGAATATCTCGACGACGCAGGCGTTCAGGCGATGGCGCAAAGCGGTACGGTTGCGGTACTGCTCCCCGGCGCGTTCTATTTTCTGCAGGAGCGCCAGCGTCCGCCGGTTGAACAGCTCAGAAAACAAGGGGTGCCGATGGCCGTTGCCACCGACTATAACCCCGGCACCAGCCCGTTTGCCAGCCTGCACCTGGCGATGAACATGGCCTGCGTCCAGTTTGGCCTCACCCCTGAAGAGGCCTGGGCTGGCGTCACGCGCCATGCCGCGCAGGCGCTGGGCCGTGGCGCAACCCACGGGCAGCTGCGGGCAGGGTTTGTCGCTGATTTTATCGTCTGGGATGCTCACCATCCGGTTGAGATGGTCTACGAGCCGGGACGCAATCCGCTATATCAACGTATTTTTCGTGGGGAGGCTGTATGAGGTTATGGCGGCCCGTAGCCGATACGGTCTGGCAGGGGCGCGACGACAGCGCCGAGGCCAGCAATGCAACGCGTATTTTCCAGACGATAAAGCAGCAGGGGCAGTTCACGCCGCTTTCATCCGGCATCGCGATGGTAGGATTCGAGTGCGATGCCGGGGTTAAACGCAATCAGGGCAGGCCTGGCGCCGCGGTCGCTCCTGATGTTTTGCGCAAAGCGCTGGCAAATATGGCAAGCCATCAGGGACACGAGCGGCTGGCGGACATGGGCTCGGTGTACGTTGAAGGCGATGAGCTTGAAGCCGCACAACGGGCGTTAAGCGATGCCGTCACGGCCTGCCAGCAGTCCGGAATGCGCACGCTGGTCTTTGGCGGCGGGCACGAAACCGCCTGGGCGCACGGCCGGGGGGTTCTGGATGCGTTCCCTGGCGAACGCGTGGCGGTGATAAACCTTGACGCGCATCTTGACCTGCGCAAGGCAGAACGGGCGACGTCCGGTACCCCGTTTCGTCAGCTGGCGCACTACTGCGATGAGCGCGGGCGTGAATTTCAGTACGCCTGCTTTGGGGTGAGTCGGGCGGCGAACACGCAGGCACTTTGGGATGAGGCCCATCGCCTGAAAGTCACGCTGGTGGAAGATCTTCATTTCAGGCGCGAGGCACTCTCGGTGCTGGAAAAGGTGCTGGCACAGGCCGATCGTGTCTACCTGACAATCGACCTTGACGTCCTGCCCGCCAGCGAGATGCCTGCTGTTTCCGCTCCGGCCGCGTTAGGGGTTCCGGCGCTGGATCTGCTACCGGTTATTGAACAAATCTGTCGCAGCGGTAAGCTACAGGCCGCCGATCTGGTAGAGTTTAACCCGCAGTACGATCGGGACGGACAGGGCGCTAAGCTCGCCGCCCGTCTGGCCTGGCAAATTGCTCACTGGTGGGCATAACAACATTCAAGGAGTCATGATGTTTTCACGCTCGCCCCTGCCGCAGTCGAGCCCTCCCGCGCCTTTTTACGAAAAGGTGAAGCAGGCGATCAGCGAAAAAATCGCCGCCGGCGTCTGGCGACCACACGACCGTATTCCGTCTGAGGCGGAGCTGGTGGCGCAGTTTGGCTTTAGCCGAATGACCATCAACCGCGCACTGCGTGAACTGACCGATGAAGGGCTGCTGGTGCGTTTGCAGGGCGTCGGAACCTTTGTCGCCGAGCCAAAAGGACAGTCGGCGCTGTTTGAAATCCGCAGCATCGCGGACGAAATTGCCGCACGAAATCATCAGCACCGCTGCGAAGTGCTGGTGCTGGAAGAGACACAGGCCAGCCCCGAGCAGGCCGTAGAATTGAACGTCAAAGAAGGCAGCCGTATCTTCCACTCCGTGATGGTGCATTTCGAAAATGACATCCCGGTGCAGATTGAAGATCGCTGCGTGAACGCTGAACGGATCCCGGACTATCTGAACCAGGATTACACCCACACCACGCCGCACGCGTATCTCTCGCTCGTCGCCCCGCTCACGGAAGGGGAGCACATTGTGGAAGCGGTGCGCGCCGCGCCGCAGGAGTGCGAGCTGTTGCGCATCAAAGAGCACGATCCGTGCCTGCTGATACGCCGCCGGACCTGGTCATCGTCGCACATTGTGTCGCATGCCCGACTGCTATTCCCGGGGAACCGTTACCGGCTGCAGGGCCACTTTATGTCATAAGTTTTATAAGCGTGATCGCTAACGCAATATAACAAAATTGTATCTTTTTTGTTAAATACGACCTTGTGTGTGCTTGTCTATACAAGTATATCTAAATGCATCATCTGTCCCTTATGAGGAGCACACAATGTCGTCAGGTAAATACCGCCAGCAGGATATCCGCGCCGCGCGCGGCACCACGCTTACCGCTAAATGCTGGCTCACCGAAGCCCCGCTGCGCATGTTGATGAACAACCTTGATCCTGAGGTGGCGGAAAACCCCCACGAGCTGGTGGTCTACGGCGGCATAGGCCGCGCCGCGCGCAACTGGGAATGCTATGACGCAATTGTAAAATCCCTGACCGAACTCGAAAACGACGAAACCCTGCTGGTGCAGTCCGGCAAGCCGGTTGGCGTATTTAAAACCCACAAGAACGCGCCGCGCGTGCTGATCGCCAACTCTAACCTCGTGCCGCACTGGGCCACCTGGGAGCACTTCAACGAACTCGATGCGAAAGGGCTGGCGATGTACGGCCAGATGACCGCCGGCAGCTGGATCTACATCGGCAGCCAGGGGATTGTGCAGGGCACCTACGAAACCTTCGTGGAAGCCGGTCGCCAGCACTACAACGGCTCGCTGAAAGGCCGCTGGGTACTCACCGCCGGTCTGGGCGGTATGGGCGGCGCGCAACCGCTGGCCGCCACGCTGGCCGGTGCCTGCTCGCTGAACATTGAGTGTCAGCAGAGCCGTATTGATTTCCGCCTGCGTACCCGTTACGTCGATGAACAGGCCGATAACCTTGATGACGCGCTGGCGCGCATCAAAAAATACACCGCTGAAGGTAAAGCGGTGTCGATTGCCCTGTGCGGCAACGCGGCCAATATCGTTCCTGAACTTGTTGCCCGCGGCGTGCGTCCGGATCTGGTCACCGACCAGACCAGCGCCCACGATCCGCTGCACGGTTACCTGCCAAAAGGCTGGACGTGGGAAGAGTATCAGCAAAAAGCGGAGACCGACCCGGAAGGTACGGTACTCGCCGCGAAACGCGCTATGGCCGAGCACGTCTCCGCGATGCTGGCCTTCAGCCAGATGGGCATTCCGACCTTTGACTACGGCAACAACATCCGCCAGATGGCGAAAGAGATGGGCGTGAATAACGCCTTCGACTTCCCGGGCTTCGTGCCTGCCTATATTCGTCCGCTGTTCTGCCGCGGCATCGGCCCGTTCCGCTGGGTGGCCCTGTCCGGCGATCCTGAAGATATCTACAAAACCGACGCCAAAGTGAAGGAGATCGTCGCAGACGACGAACACCTGCACCACTGGCTGGATATGGCCCGCGAGCGCATCAGCTTCCAGGGCCTGCCGGCGCGTATCTGCTGGGTGGGACTGGAGAGGCGGCAAAAGCTCGGCCTGGCCTTCAACGAAATGGTGCGCAGCGGTGAAGTCACCGCGCCGATCGTCATTGGCCGTGACCACCTGGACTCCGGCTCCGTCGCCAGCCCTAACCGTGAAACCGAAGCCATGCGCGACGGCTCGGATGCGGTCTCCGACTGGCCGTTGCTGAACGCCCTGCTGAATACCGCCAGCGGCGCGACCTGGGTATCACTGCATCACGGCGGCGGTGTTGGGATGGGCTTCTCCCAGCACTCCGGGATGGTCATCGTCTGCGACGGAACCGATGAAGCCGCCGCGCGTATCGCCCGCGTGCTGCACAACGACCCGGCCACCGGCGTGATGCGTCACGCGGATGCGGGTTACGAGATTGCCATTGATTGTGCCAAAGAGCAGGGGCTGAACCTGCCGATGATCCCTGCCACACAAGGAAAGCATAAATGAACGCCTTAACTCTCACTCCGGGCTCGCTGACGCTCAAACAGCTGCGTAACGTCTGGCGTAAACCGATCACCCTTTCACTTGATGAAAGCGCCCACGCCGCGATAAACGACAGCGTCGCCTGCGTGGAAGCCATCGTTGCCGAAGGGCGCACCGCCTACGGGATCAACACCGGTTTTGGCCTGCTGGCACAGACCCGCATCGCCACGCACGATCTGGAAAACTTACAGCGTTCGCTGGTGCTGTCACATGCGGCGGGCGTGGGTCAGCCGCTGGACGATGAGATTGTCCGTCTGATGATGGTCCTCAAAATCAACAGCCTGGCGCGCGGTTTCTCGGGCATCCGCCTGAGCGTCATCCAGGCGCTGATGGCGCTGGTGAACGCGGAAGTCTATCCATGGATCCCGGCAAAAGGTTCCGTCGGCGCCTCCGGTGACCTCGCGCCGCTGGCGCACATGTCGCTGCTGCTGCTCGGCGAAGGCAAAGCGCGCTGGCAGGGCGACTGGCTTCCTGCGAAAGAGGCGCTGAAAAAAGCCGGATTAACGCCAATTACGCTGGCGGCGAAAGAGGGGCTGGCGCTGCTGAACGGCACGCAGGCATCGACTGCTTTCGCGCTGCGCGGCCTGTTTGAAGCGGAAGATCTGTTTGCCTCGGCGGTGGTGTGCGGTGCGCTGACCACCGAAGCCGTGCTGGGCTCGCGTCGCCCGTTCGATGCCCGCATCCACGAGGTGCGCGGTCAGCGCGGGCAGATTGATGCCGCCGCGATGTACCGCCACGTGCTTACTGATACGAGTGAGATTGCGGATTCACACCATAACTGCGAGAAGGTGCAGGATCCGTATTCCCTGCGCTGCCAGCCGCAGGTGATGGGCGCATGCCTGACGCAGCTGCGCCAGGCGGCAGAGGTGCTGCTGGTGGAGGCCAACGCGGTCTCCGACAACCCGCTGGTATTTGCCCAGGAAAACGAGGTGGTATCCGGAGGCAACTTCCACGCTGAGCCGGTGGCGATGGCGGCGGATAATATCGCCCTGGCGATTGCCGAAATCGGCGCGTTATCCGAGCGCCGCATTGCGCTGATGATGGATAAACATATGTCCCAGCTGCCGCCGTTCCTGGTGCGTAACGGCGGGGTGAACTCGGGCTTTATGATTGCCCAGGTGACCGCGGCGGCGCTGGCAAGCGAGAACAAAGCCCTGTCGCACCCGCATAGCGTGGACAGCCTGCCAACCTCGGCGAACCAGGAAGATCACGTCTCGATGGCACCGGCTGCCGGGCGTCGTCTGTGGGAGATGGCCTCAAACACCCGCGGCGTGCTGGCGGTGGAGTGGCTGGCGGCAAGTCAGGGTATCGATCTGCGCGAAGGGCTAAAATCCAGCCCGCTACTGGAGCAGGCGCGCCAGGAGTTGCGCGAGCACGTTACGCACTACGATGACGACCGCTTCTTTGCGCCGGATATTGATAAGGCGATGCAGCTTCTGGAAGAAGGAAGGCTTGTAGGACTGCTACCGTCGGTGCTGTGATTTTATGCCCGGTGACGCTGCGCTTACCGGGCCTACGAGTACGAAATGTAGGCCGGGTAAGGCGTAGCCGCCACCCGGCTTTTTTTACGAATACATCGCCGTAATCGACGCGCTGCCCAGCGAATGGAAATGCACGTTAAACCCTACCATTGCGCCGCTCGCCCCTTCATCGACCTCAATCTTCTCCACATCCAGCGCGTGCACGGTGAAGATATAGCGGTGGGTTTCCCCTTTTGGCGGCGCCGCGCCGCCGTAGCCCGCTTTGCCAAAGTCAGTGCGCGTCTGAATGGCGCCTTCAGGCAGGGCAACCAGATCGGAGCCGGAACCCTGCGGCAGCACGCGCGTGTCGGCGGGCAGGTTTGCCACGATCCAGTGCCACCAGCCCGACCCGGTTGGCGCATCCGGATCGTAGCAGGTCACGACAAAACTTTTGGTTCCCGCT
This sequence comes from Enterobacter chuandaensis, assembly GCF_003594915.1. Lineage (GTDB taxonomy): Bacteria > Pseudomonadota > Gammaproteobacteria > Enterobacterales > Enterobacteriaceae > Enterobacter > Enterobacter chuandaensis. The sequence goes on along the minus strand of NZ_QZCS01000002.1, from coordinate 34,591 downwards.
GGCACATCGTCCCACGCCAGATGGGGAGAGATATTATCCCCCTGATAACCCATCCCGTTAAACACGTGACGTTCCGGCAGCTTTTCGCCGTCGCGCAAATCTTTACTTATGATTTTCATCCGATTTCCCTCGTTACTCACTCATTCAAAAAGTGTAACGCATGGGGTTAAATCGTGAAATGCGCGGGAATGTTAACAGCTGTAACGACCGCGTCGGTTAATTTACGCAGCTGCTCCGGTGTGATGCTGTACGGCGGCATCAGATAGATAAGCTTGCCGAAAGGCCGCACCCAGACACCCTGCTCAACGAAGAAGCGCTGCAGCGCCGCCATGTTCACCGGGTGGGTGGTTTCAATCACCCCGATGGCACCCAGCACGCGCACGTCGGCCACGAAATTCGCACCCGAGGCGGCGCTCAGCGCGTCTTTCAACTGCGCCTCAATCGCTGCGACCTGCGTCTGCCACTCGCCGCTCTCCAGAATGGCGAGGCTTTCGCTTGCGACGGCGCAGGCCAGCGGGTTGCCCATAAACGTCGGGCCGTGCATAAAGCAGCCCGCCTCGCCGTCGCTGATGGTGTCGGCAACCTGGCGGGTGGTGAGGGTGGCGGAAAGCGTCATGGTGCCGCCGGTCAGCGCTTTGCCCAGACACAGAATATCCGGCGCAATCCCCGCGTGTTCGCAGGCAAACAGCTTGCCGGTGCGGCCAAAGCCGGTGGCAATTTCATCGGCAATCAGCAGAATGCCCTCACGGTCGCACATCCTGCGAATGCGCTTCAGCCATTCCGGATGGTACATCCGCATTCCACCTGCGCCCTGCACAATCGGCTCCAGGATCACGGCGGCGATGTCATGGCGATGCGCCGCCATCAGCCGCGCAAAGCCCACCATGTCCATCTCGTTCCACTCGCCGTCGAAACGGCTCTGGGGGGCCGGGGCAAACAGGTTTTCCGGTAGATAGCCCTTCCACAGGCTGTGCATGGAGTTGTCCGGATCGCACACCGACATCGCCCCGAAGGTATCCCCGTGATAGCCGTTGCGGAAGGTGAGGAACCGCTGTCGCGTTTCGCCCTTCGCGTGCCAGTACTGCAGCGCCATTTTCATCGCCACTTCCACCGCCACCGAGCCGGAATCTGCCAGGAAGACACATTCCAGCGATTCGGGCGTCATTACCACCAGGCGACGGCATAAATCCACCGCGGGCTGATGGGTGATGCCGCCGAACATCACGTGCGACATCTGGTCAATCTGCGCCTTCATCGCCGCATTCAGGCGCGGATGGTTGTACCCGTGAATCGCCGCCCACCAGGAGGACATCCCGTCAACGAGCCGTTCGCCGCTGGCGAGGTGTAGCTCGCAGCCGTGGGCCGAGGCCACCGGATAGACGGGAAGGGGGCGGGTGGTGGAGGTGTAAGGGTGCCAGATATGCTGCTTGTCGAAGGCGAGATCGTCCTGGGTCATAATCGACTTGTAAACCATTTTGAAAAGTTTTAGGTTTACGAGTATAAACCGAACCGACAATTAACAAAACCCTTTGGAGAAGCCCGATGGCTCACCACGCACGCTGGACGATGTCGCAAGTCACTGAATTATTCAACAAACCTTTCCTGGAGCTCATGTTTGAAGCGCAGCAGGTGCATCGTCAGCACTTCGATCCCCGCCATGTTCAGGTCAGCACGCTGCTGTCGATCAAGACTGGTGCCTGTCCTGAAGACTGCAAATATTGCCCGCAGAGCGCGCGCTATAAAACCGGTCTGGAGTCAGAACGCCTGATGGAAGTGGAGCAGGTGCTCGACTCCGCGCGCAAGGCGAAAAACGCCGGCTCAACCCGCTTCTGCATGGGGGCGGCGTGGAAGAACCCGCACGACCGCGACATGCCGTATCTGGAGCAGATGGTGAAGGGCGTGAAGGAGATGGGCCTCGAAGCCTGTATGACGCTCGGCACGCTGAACGAGGAGCAGGCGCAGCGCCTCTCGGCGGCGGGGCTGGATTACTACAATCACAACCTCGATACCTCGCCGGAGTTTTACGGCAACATCATCACCACGCGCACTTACCAGGAGCGTCTGGACACGCTGGACAAAGTCCGTGACGCGGGTATCAAGGTCTGCTCCGGCGGCATCGTCGGCCTTGGTGAAACGGTGAAAGACCGCGCGGGCCTGCTGCTGCAGCTGGCGAACCTGCCAACCCCGCCGGAAAGCGTGCCGATCAACATGCTGGTGAAGGTAAAAGGTACGCCGCTGGCGGACAACGACGACGTGGACGCGTTTGACTTTATCCGCACCATCGCGGTGGCGCGTATCATGATGCCGACCTCTTTCGTACGCCTCTCCGCCGGTCGCGAGCAGATGAACGAGCAGACCCAGGCGATGTGCTTTATGGCCGGAGCCAACTCCATCTTCTACGGCTGCAAGCTGCTGACCACGCCGAACCCGGAAGAGGACAAAGACGTTCAGCTGTTCCGCAAGCTGGGGCTGAACCCGCACCAGACCGAGGTGCTGACGGGCGATAACGAGCAACAGCAGCAGCTGGAGCAGCAGATTTTCAACGCCGACACCGACCAGTTCTATAACGCGGCAGCCGTATGACCTGGCAGTCACGGATTAATGCCGCGCTGGAAGAACGCCGGGCGGCAGAGGCGTTTCGCGTACGCATGGTGGTGGAAAAAGGCGCAGGCCGTTTTCTGACCCGCGAGGGACGGCAGTTTTGTAATTTCTCAAGCAACGATTATCTCGGCCTGAGCCAGCATCCGGCCATCGTCCGCGCCTGGCAACAGGGCGCGGAGCGGTTTGGCGTGGGCAGCGGCGGCTCGGGGCACGTCAGCGGCTACACCACGGCGCATCATACGCTGGAGGAAGCGCTGGCCGACTGGCTGGGCTACCCGCGTGCGCTGCTGTTTATCTCCGGCTTTGCCGCCAACCAGGCGGTTATCGCGGCCCTGATGGGAAAAGAGGACCGCATTGTCGCTGACCGCTTAAGCCACGCCTCGCTGCTGGAGGCGGCAAACTTAAGTCCGGCGCAGCTGCGCCGCTTTGCCCATAACGATGCGGAGCAGCTCGCTACGCTGCTGGGCAAACCCTGCGAGGGGCAGCAGCTGGCGGTCACCGAAGGCGTGTTCAGCATGGACGGCGACAGCGCGCCGCTTGCCGCGCTGCACGAGGCCGCAAAGCGGCAAAACGCCTGGCTGCTGGTGGACGATGCCCACGGCACTGGCGTAATGGGTGACGAAGGTCGCGGCAGCGCGCATCAGCAAAACGTGAAGCCGGAGCTACTGATTGTCACCTTCGGCAAAGGGTTTGGCGTCAGCGGCGCCGCCGTGCTGTGCAGCGAGTCCGTCGCCGACTATCTGCTGCAGTTTGCCCGACACTTGATCTACAGCACCAGCATGCCCCCGGCGCAGGCCGTGGCGCTGTCTGCGTCGCTGGCGGTGATCCGCAGCGCAGAAGGGGATGAACGTCGCCAGCGGCTGGCAGAGCACATCTCCCGCTTCCGCCAGGGGTTAGCGGCGCTGCCCTTCCACAGTCCCGATTCGCAGAGCGCCATCCAGCCGGTGATTGTCGGCGAAAACGGCCGCGCGCTGGCGCTGGCACAGGCGCTGCGCGAGCGCGGCATGTGGGTGACGGCCATTCGCCCGCCAACCGTCCCGCCGGGCACCGCGCGGCTGCGCTTAACCCTGACGGCGGCGCATGAGGCGCAGGATATCCAGACGCTGCTGGAGGTGCTTCATGATGCAGGTGAATAAGCAGGCCGTTGCGGCGGCGTTTGGCCGGGCCGCGCGGAGCTATTCGCAGCACGATGAACTGCAGCGCCAGAGCGCGCAGGGGCTTCTGGCCGCGCTTGGCGAGAACCGCTTCCCGCGGGTGCTGGACGCCGGATGCGGCCCCGGCAGCAACAGCCGCTACTGGCGTGATGCGTGGAGCGAGGTGACGGCCATCGACCTGTCGCCCGCCATGCTGAACGAAGCGCGCCAGCAGCAGGTAGCGCATCACTACCTGGTGGCGGATATCGAGGCGATCCCGCTGGCGGACGCGCAGTTCGATCTGGTCTGGAGCCATCTGGCGGTGCAGTGGTGCAGCAGCCTGCCGCAGGCGTTACGCGAGCTTTATCGCGTCGCACGACCGGGCGGAAAGGTGGCCTTTACCACCTTGCTGGAAAGTTCGCTGCCGGAGCTGAATCAGGCGTGGAAAGCGGTGGATGAGCAGCCGCACGCTAACCGTTTCTTATCGCATGAGCAGGTGACGCAGGCGCTGGCAGGCTGGCGCTGTCGCAGCACGGTGCAGACCATCACCCTCAACTTCGACGATGCGTTCAGCGCCATGCGCTCGCTGAAGGGCATCGGCGCCACGCACCTGCACGCCGGGCGGGAGAAAAAACCGCTGACTCGGGGGCAACTGCAACGCCTGGATCTGGCGTGGCCGCAGGTGCGGGGCAGCTTCCCGCTCACTTATCAACTTTTTCATGGGATTATCGAACGTGACTGAACGTTATTTTGTTACCGGCACGGATACGGAAGTGGGCAAAACGGTTGCCAGCGCTGCGCTGTTGCAGGCGGCACGACTGCTCGGAAAAAATACTGCCGGATATAAGCCCGTCGCCTCCGGCAGCGAGATGACGGCGGAAGGGTTACGCAACACCGACGCGCTGGCGCTCCAGCGTAACAGCACGCGTGAACTCGCCTATTCAGCGGTGAATCCATACACCTTTGCCGAGCCGACCTCGCCGCACATTATCAGCGCTGACGAAGGCCGTCCGATTGATTTCGCCGTGCTGTCTGCCGGGTTACGGACGCTGGAAAGCCAGGCCGACTGGGTGCTGGTGGAAGGTGCGGGCGGCTGGTTTACGCCGCTTTCGGATGCGCAGACGTTTGCTGACTGGGTGCAGGCCGAGCAGATTCCGGTGATTCTGGTCGTCGGCGTAAAGCTGGGCTGCATCAATCACGCCATGCTGACGGCGCAGGCCGTTCAGCAGGCAGGGCTGACGCTGGCAGGCTGGATAGCCAACGACGTGGTTGCGCCGGGCAAGCGGCATCAGGAGTATCTGGCGACCCTGAAGCGCGTGCTCCCGGCACCGTTCCTCGGGGAAATCCCCTGGATTGCCGGTGATGCTGAGCAGGCTGAAACCGGGCGCTATCTCGACCTCAGCGCCTTGCTTCCCGTGACATCCAGTGGGCAATAAGCTCATCGTTCAGCTCGCTAACGTGGCCCTGCGCCACGTTACGCCCGCGATAAAGCATGCAGAAACGGTCCGCGACCCGGCGGATAAACGATAGCTGCTGCTCCGCTAACAGCACCGTCATGCCTAATTCCCGGCTTAAGCGCACCAGCAGCTGCGCCAGCTTCTGGGCAAAGCTGTGTCCCGCGCCGTGCATGGGCTCATCCAGAATCAGCATCCTCGGGCGGTTGACCAGTGCATTCGCCAGCGCCAGCTGATACTGGTCGTCTGGCGAAAGGGCGTTTCCTCGCGTCTGACGTCGCGCGTACAGTTCCGGGAACAGATCGTACACGTCGCTTTTCGCTGCCGGGTCGGGTTTCCCCACCGCCCGCATGGCAATATGCAGATTCTCCTCAATCGTCAGCTGAGAAAAAATACGCCTGTCCTGCGGGACATATCCAATCCCCGGCCCTGAGCGCTGTTCTGGCATCTGGCTGAGCAAATCGCGCGGCGGTGCGCCCGCTTCATGCCAGATAATCGTGCCGCTTTCGACGGGGACGTTTCCGGTAATGCAGTTCATCAGGGTGGTCTTGCCCATCCCCGGCAGGCCAACGACGCCTGTACACATGCCCTGCGGAAAATCCAAATCCACGTTCCATAGCGTATGTTGGCTTCCGTAAAACTGATTCACTGCACGCAGACTCAACATCTTTTTCTCCTTAAAAATGCGTAGGGGTAAGACCTGTTTCGATACTGCAAAACGCCTGCCAGAAACCGTAAGTTGATTAAAAAAACGACTTTTTTAGGAATAAACCGCAGGAGAGCAGGGTAAAAACGCGTGGGCTGCACATCGGCGGTGCCGGGAATGTTGAGTCGTGGTGCAGGACGAAAAATGGCGGAAATGTGAGCAGGATCGCATCGGTTGGTTATGAATGACGCAACTGTTTATCGTCAAAAAATAGCTATAAAAATTTTTTGTTGCCGCTTCGTGGGAAAATCCGGGAATTTGCTGAGCGGCAGTCCATACGGGCTGGAAGCAGTTATCCACTATTCCTGTGGATAACCATGTGCATGAGAGTTAGAAAACACGCGATAAGCGAGAGAAGACGCGGCTTTCGCCCAAATTGGCGCGAAACGCGGCTTTAGAAAATATCTTTTATAATTTAATTGCTTAGATAAAAGCAATTACCGTCATGAAAGTGTCACCCGTTGCCACAAAACTACCATTACCTGGCTTGACAAATGTTAAAAAAGAAAAAGTTCTGGGGATAACCCAACCTGGCTGGTTTTTTATCTCGTCAGAGCCCAAATTTTGTACGCTAACGCGCTAATCACACCGCCGCTATGCTAAATATCCTGACACGCTACTGGTTTTTCATCCAGTGTTTTTTACTGGCATTCCTGGCAACAAGGAGTAAAATTACTCACCTGCCGCTTAATAACGTCATCAGGTCGTCGCCCATGAGTAAACCGTTCAAACTGAATTCTGCTTTCCGTCCATCTGGCGATCAGCCTGAGGCGATCCGTCGTCTGGAAGAGGGGCTGGAAGACGGGCTGGCGCACCAGACGCTGCTGGGGGTAACCGGCTCGGGTAAAACGTTCACCATCGCTAACGTGATTGCGGACCTTCAGCGCCCCACAATGGTGCTTGCGCCCAATAAAACGCTCGCTGCCCAGCTTTACGGCGAGATGAAAGAGTTCTTCCCGGAAAACGCCGTAGAGTATTTCGTCTCCTACTACGATTACTACCAGCCGGAAGCCTATGTGCCGAGTTCTGATACCTTCATTGAGAAAGATGCCTCGGTGAACGAACACATCGAACAGATGCGACTGTCTGCGACCAAGGCGCTGCTTGAGCGTCGCGATGTGGTTGTGGTTGCGTCTGTTTCCGCGATTTACGGTCTGGGTGACCCGGATCTCTACCTGAAGATGATGCTGCACCTGACGCAGGGGATGATCATCGACCAGCGCGCCATTTTGCGCCGTCTGGCCGAGCTGCAGTACACCCGTAACGACCAGGCGTTCCAGCGCGGTACCTTCCGCGTACGCGGTGAGGTGATCGACATCTTCCCGGCGGAATCGGACGATATGGCGCTGCGCGTTGAGCTGTTTGACGAAGAGGTTGAACGCCTGTCGCTCTTCGACCCGCTGACCGGACACGTTGAGTCGGTGATCCAGCGTTTTACCATCTACCCGAAAACGCACTACGTGACGCCACGCGAGCGTATCGTACAGGCGATGGAAGAGATCAAAGAGGAGCTTGCAGAGCGCCGTAAGGTGCTTCTGGCCAACAATAAGCTGCTGGAAGAGCAGCGCCTGAGCCAGCGCACCCAGTTCGATCTGGAGATGATGAACGAGCTGGGCTACTGCTCGGGTATCGAAAACTACTCGCGATTCCTCTCCGGGCGCGGGCCGGGCGAGCCGCCGCCGACGCTGTTTGATTACCTTCCGGCAGACGGTTTGCTGGTGATCGACGAATCCCACGTTACGATCCCGCAGATCGGCGGGATGTACCGCGGTGACCGGGCACGTAAAGAGACGCTGGTGGAGTATGGCTTCCGCCTGCCGTCAGCGCTGGATAACCGTCCGATGAAGTTTGAAGAGTTTGAGGCGCTGGCACCGCAAACTATCTACGTCTCGGCCACGCCGGGCAACTACGAGCTGGAGAAATCTGGCGATGAGGTCGTTGACCAGGTGGTCCGTCCGACCGGGCTGCTGGACCCGATTATTGAGGTGCGCCCGGTGGCGACCCAGGTGGACGATCTGCTCTCGGAAATTCGCGCCCGTTCCGCCATCAACGAGCGCGTGCTGGTGACGACGCTCACCAAGCGCATGGCGGAAGACCTGACTGAGTATCTGGAAGAACACGGTGAGAAGGTGCGCTATCTGCACTCGGATATCGACACCGTGGAGCGTATGGAGATTATCCGCGATCTGCGTCTGGGCGAATTTGACGTGCTGGTGGGGATCAACCTGCTGCGAGAAGGTCTGGATATGCCGGAAGTCTCGCTGGTGGCGATTCTGGACGCCGATAAAGAGGGCTTCCTGCGTTCTGAGCGCTCCTTGATCCAGACCATTGGTCGCGCCGCGCGTAACGTCAACGGTAAAGCGATTCTGTACGGTGATAAAATCACCCCGTCGATGGCGAAAGCGATTGGCGAAACGGAGCGCCGCCGCGAGAAACAGCAGCGCTACAACGAAGAGCACGGCATCACGCCGCAGGGGCTGAACAAGAAGGTGGTGGATATCCTGGCGCTGGGTCAGAACATTGCGAAGACCAAAGCGAAAGGTCGCGGCAAGGCGCGTTCAGTGGTGGAAGAAGATACTGTCGTACTCACGCCGAAAGCGCTGCAGCAGAAAATCCACGAGCTGGAAGGACAGATGATGCAGCACGCCCAGAACCTGGAGTTCGAAGAGGCGGCGCAGATCCGCGACCAGCTGCATCAGCTGCGGGATCTGTTTATTGCGGCATCGTGAATAAGCGTTGTTTTCTCCCTCTCCCCGTGGGCTGAGGAATCCCCAGTAATTTTTAGACAGAAGCAATAAGGTTGTTTCAGAACGAGTTAAGGCTTTCAGCGATGCCCAGGTCCGGCTGTAAATCGCCGAAGCGTTTCCGTAAGGCCGGGGCGAGGCGCAGGGATGCGCCGAGAGGGCGTGGCCTGCAGGGATGCAGGCTCATGCCCGACCCGATAGCCTGAAGGAATAAGCTGAGGGTACCGCGAAGCGGCGATTTACCGCCGGGAGCCCGGGTCGCCAGGGCGGTGGCGATTGAGCCGCCCTGGCACGTTCACCGGTCATGTCCTCACAGAGTAGCAAGGAACGTGAAGTGAACGGAATGACCACCAGAGCCGTATGTTCCCCCTCACCCCGCCCTCTCCCTCAAGCGAGAGGGGGTCGTCCGTGCTGGCATTATTTTGTGGGGAACCCTCAGCCCAGTGGGTGAGGGCATCAGGCCGCACCAAACGAACCTAACCCAGTGCCTGAATCGCTTTCTCCAGCGCCTCGCGCAACAGATGGCGGTCGTGTCGATACTTGATGTCTGAGGCCTCCAGCGGCTCCTGCACCACCAGACGATCACCAATCCCTGACACATCCACTTTTGGGCCCACGACGACGCCGTCAATGATTTTCTTGCCGACGTAATGCTCCATCAAATTGAGTTTGTCCGCCAGCGACAGGCTCGCCGCCGCCGGGCTCAGCTCACGGCCCAGATTACCGATGTAAACCATTGGGGCAGGGGTGCGACGCAGCGCCTGCGCCAGCTCTTTCACCAGCAGGATTGGTATCAGGCTGGTGTAAAAACTGCCTGGACCGATCAGGATAAGATCCGCTTCCCCGATGGCTTCCACCGCTTCTCGCGTGGCCGGCACGCTCGGGTAGGTCATCAGCTCTTTTGGTGGCAGCAGAAGCTGGTCGATGTTCACTTCGCCGTATACTTCGTGATCGTCGGCATCAATCGCCATCAAATCCACCGGCTGTTCAGACATCGGGATCAGAAACGCATCCACTTTCAGCAGGTTTCGAATTAAATTGATGGCTTCAAGCGGCCGCACGCTAAGGTGATCCAGCGCTTTAAGCATTAAATTTCCCAGGTTATGCCCGGAAAGCTCGCCATTGCCGCCAAAACGGTACTCAAACATCGCTGACGCGACGCTCGGCTCTGTAATAAGCTGGTTCAGACAGTTGCGCATATCACCCCAGGCTATCCCGCCTTCGGCGCGTCGGATCCTCCCGGTTGAGCCACCGTTATCGGTGGTGGTCACTATCCCTGTCAGCCGTGAGCCGAGTGACGACAAAGAGGACATAACACGGCCCAGACCGTGGCCTCCGCCAAGAGCGACCACTCGGTCAAGATCCGCAAAAGTGCGACTGCGCATACGTATTCCTTATCACCATCAATCGCATAACAGTAACCTAACTACCCCTAAAAGACGATGCCCCACCCAATGCAAAATGACGTATATCAATGCGAAAGTGCGGTTTTTAGGTATTCTGTAGCGAAAATGCAGGACTGAGTCGCTATATACATAATTATATAGCGAAAGGCGATGATGGCGAAGTGAGAATTTCCGCGCTACTATCGCCATAACCACGTTTTCGAAATTGAAAACATACACTCTAGCCCTGGCGCCTGTGTCGAACGATATGGCGCCCTGGCCGTGGCGAAAAGGCCACCAGGGTACAGAAAGAAATGACTGTGCCTCCCGATCTGGAAAGGTGTACATGGCTTCACAACTTACTGATGCTTTCGCGCGTAAGTTTTTTTACTTACGTCTGTCGATTACCGACGTGTGCAACTTCCGTTGCACCTACTGCCTGCCCGACGGCTACAAACCGGGTAGCGTTACCAATAACGGCTTTCTCTCCGTGGATGAAGTGCGCCGCGTCACGCGTGCGTTCTCTGAGCTCGGTACGGAAAAAGTCCGTCTGACCGGGGGCGAACCCTCCCTTCGCCGCGATTTCCCCGACATCATTGCCGCCGTGCGTGAAAACGAACGTATCCGCCAGATCGCGGTGACCACCAACGGTTACCGCATGGCACGTGACGTGGCGAACTGGCGCGACGCTGGCTTAACCGCTATCAACGTCAGCGTAGACAGCCTTGATGCCCGGCAGTTTCACGCCATTACCGGGCAGGACAAATTCCGCCAGGTCATGGACGGCATCGACGCGGCCTTTACCGCCGGGTTCGACAAGGTCAAAGTCAACACGGTGCTGATGCGCGACGTTAACCATCATCAGCTGGACACCTTTCTGGCGTGGATCAAGCCGCGCCCCATTCAACTGCGTTTTATCGAGCTGATGGAAACGGGCGAGGGCAGCGAGCTGTTTCGCCGTCATCACATCTCCGGCATGGTGCTGCGCGACGAGCTGCTGAAACGCGGCTGGATCCACCAGATCCGCCAGCGCAGCGACGGCCCGGCACAGGTCTTCTGTCACCCGGATTACGAAGGCGAGATTGGGCTTATCATGCCCTATGAGAAAGACTTCTGCGCCAGCTGTAATCGTCTTCGCGTCTCCTCCGTTGGCAAGCTTCATCTCTGCCTGTTCGGCGACGGCGGCGTCGATCTTCGCGATCTGCTGGCAGACGATGCCCAGCAGGACGCGCTTGAAGCGCGCATTTCTGAAGCGCTGACGCACAAAAAACAGACCCACTTCCTGCATCAGGGCAACACCGGCATTACTCAGAACCTGTCTTACATCGGCGGGTAATCAGGCTTAAGAAGGAATTAGAAGATGAGTCAGGTAAGCGCAGAATTTATCCCGACACGCATTGCTATCCTTACCGTTTCCGACCGTCGTGGCGAGGAAGATGATACTTCCGGCCACTGGCTGCGCGACGCGGCCCATGACGCGGGGCATAACATCGTCGATAAAGCGATCGTGAAGGAGAACCGCTACGCCATTCGCGCGCAGGTGTCGCAGTGGATTGCGAGTGATGAGGTGCAGGTGGTGCTGATCACCGGCGGCACCGGCTTTACCGCAGGCGATCAGGCCCCCGAAGCGCTTATCCCGCTGTTTGACCGCGAGGTGGAAGGCTTCGGCGAAGTGTTCCGCATGCTCTCGTTTGAAGAGATTGGTACCTCCACGCTCCAGTCGCGCGCCGTTGCCGGGGTAGCTAACAAAACCCTGATTTTCGCCATGCCGGGCTCGACCAAAGCCTGCCGCACCGCGTGGGAAAACATCATCGCCCCGCAGCTGGATGCCCGTACCCGTCCGTGTAATTTCCATCCCCATTTAAAGAAATAAGCTATGTCACAACTGACCCACATTAACGCCGCTGGCGAAGCGCATATGGTGGACGTCTCCGCCAAAGCGGAAACGGTGCGCGAGGCGCGCGCGGAAGCGTTCGTCACCATGCTTCCTGAAACGCTGTCGATGATTATCGACGGCAGCCACCACAAGGGCGACGTCTTTGCCACCGCGCGTATCGCCGGTATTCAGGCTGCAAAACGGACCTGGGATCTCATTCCGCTCTGCCACCCGCTGATGCTGAGCAAGGTGGAAGTGAACCTGCAGGCGCAGCCGGAGCATAACCGCGTACGCATTGAGTCCCTGTGCCGCTTAACCGGCAAAACCGGCGTGGAGATGGAAGCCCTGACGGCGGCCTCCGTCGCCGCGCTGACCATCTACGACATGTGCAAAGCGGTGCAGAAAGATATGGTGATTGGCCCGGTTCGCCTGCTGGCAAAAAGCGGCGGCAAATCCGGTGATTTTAAGGTGGACAGCCATGATTAAAGTGCTCTTTTTCGCCCAGGTGCGCGAGCTGGTCAATACCGACAGCCTGACGCTGGACGCGCCCTTCGAAAACGTCGCTGCCCTGCGCGCGCACCTGGCGGCACAAAGCGACCGCTGGGCGCTGGCGCTGGATGAAGGCAAGCTGCTGGCCGCCGTTAACCAGACGCTGGTGGAATTTACCCACCCGCTGGCTGAAGGGGATGAAGTGGCCTTCTTCCCGCCGGTCACAGGGGGGTAAGATGGCAGAAACCCGAATTCTGGTCGGCCCTGAGCGCTTTACCGTCGGTACAGAATATGACTGGCTGGCGGAACGCGATGAAGACGGTGCGGTCGTTACCTTCACCGGTAAAGTGCGTAACCACAATCTCGGCGACAGCGTAAAAGCGCTGACGCTGGAGCACTACCCGGGCATGACGGAAAAATCGCTGGCGGCAATTGTGGATGAGGCGCGAGGCCGCTGGCCGCTCGGTCGCGTCACGGTGATTCACCGCATCGGTGAGATGTGGCCTGGCGAAGAGATCGTTTTTGTTGGCGTCACCAGTGCGCACCGTGGCAGCGCGTTTGCGGCAGGGGAGTTCATTATGGATTTCCTCAAAACCAAAGCGCCGTTCTGGAAACGCGAAGCCACGCCGGAAGGCGACCGCTGGGTGGAATCACGCGACAGCGATAAACAGGCCGCCAGCCGTTGGTAGTCGGTTTACGTGGATGTGTTACTCTTAACGTGTGTGTTTACTTAATCTTAATCAGGAGTGAATCATGGACCGATTTCCGCGTTCCGATTCAATAGTACAGCAGACCCGTAGCGGCCTGCAGACGTATATGGCTCAGGTGTACGGCTGGATGACGGTCGGCCTGCTGCTGACGGCGTTCATCGCGTGGTATGCAGCAAACACGCCTGAACTGATGATGTTTATCTTCTCCAGCAAAATCACCTTCTTTGGGCTGATTATCGCGCAGCTGGCGCTGGTGTTTGTGCTCTCCGGGCTGGTGCACAAGCTCAGCGCGGGCATGGCGACCACGCTGTTTATGCTCTATTCGGCGCTGACCGGGCTGACGCTCTCCAGCATTTTCATCGTTTACACCTACTCCTCCATCGCCAGCACCTTTGTGGTGACCGGCGGGATGTTCGGTGTAATGAGCCTGTACGGTTACACCACCAAACGTGACCTGAGCGGCTTCGGCAACATGCTGTTTATGGGGCTGATAGGGATTGTGCTGGCGTCGCTGGTAAACCTGTGGCTCAAGAGCGACGCGCTGATGTGGGCCGTGACCTACATCGGGGTCGTGGTCTTCGTTGGCTTGACGGCCTATGACACCCAGAAGCTGAAAAACATCGGTGAGCAGATCGACGTGCGCGACAGTTCAAACCTGCGCAAATACTCGATTCTTGGCGCGCTGACGCTGTATCTGGACTTCATCAACCTGTTCCTGATGCTGCTGCGGATTTTCGGCAACCGTCGCTAAAGACACCCCCTCACCCTAACCCTCTCCCCTTTGGGGAGAGGGCCGGGGTGAGGGGGTGTTTATTTCGCCATCGCCTTCTCGTTCTTCGCCCTCAGCTTTTTCGCCCGACTCTCCAGCACCAGATAGCAGACCGTTGCCAGCGCCAGCGGCAGGAAATAATAGATCATGCGGTACGCCAGCAGAGCCGCGATAATCGTTCCCTGAGAGACATGCTCCCCCGCAAGCAGCGCGATAAACACCGCCTCCAGCACGCCGATCCCCGCCGGAATATGCACAATCACCCCAGCGATACTGCTCACCAGCAGCACGCCCAGCACGAAGAAGTAATTCACATCCTCGCCAATCAACAGCCAGATGATTGCCCCCATCGCCATCCAGTTGGCGCTGGATACCACCATCTGCAGCACCGCAAACTTCCAGGAAGGCAGCACCAGCTTTTGCCCTTTGAGGGTCATATGGCGACGCTTAGCAAAGGCGCAGGCCCACAGATACACGGCGATGATCAGCAGCAGCACAATGCCGAGAATGCGCAGCGTGGCCTCGTCGATATACCAGTGCGCGGGCAGCTGCACCACGCCGATGGTGAAAATCACCCCGCCGAGGAGAATATAGCCCAGCCAGTTGGTGGTGATGCTTAACGAGAAAATACGCGTGATGGTCCCGCCCGGCAGGCCGAGCCGCGAGTAGAGGCGATAGCGCATGCCGATGCCGCCCACCCAGGTGCTCAGCGTCAGGTTAAAGGCGTAGCAGATAAACGACACCAGCATCACCTGACGTTTAGCCAGCTTGTGGCCGCAGTAGGCGCGACCGAGCAGGTCATAGCAGCCGTACATCAGGTAGCTGATGATGACCAGCCCAACGGCGCCCAGCAGCACCAGCCGGTTATAGTTGCGGATAACCTTCCACACCTCTTCCCAGTCCACCTTCTGCGCGTAGACCACCAGCAGTACCGCGACCGCAATGAAGAACACCCAGGTGAGGATTTTTTTTGCCAGCCGCCAGCGAGGATGTGATTTCGACATCAGGGTTTGCCTCCATCTTCCGCTTCAACGCGGTCCTGGGTTTCCATTTCGGGTTGTACCGGCGGGTCCACCTGAGCAAGCTTTGGCGTATGCGCCGGCAGCCAGCCGACCATCGCCGGGAAGTGGCGCAGGAAGTGGAACACCACGACGCCGATGCCAACGTTCCACCAGCTCCGTTTCGGCACCATGGATTCATCCACGCGCACGCAGTCGTTAACGATCAACGCCTGCAGGTTATCCCGCAGGGTCTGATTAAACTGGCGATCGTGAATGATCAGGTTAGCTTCGAGATTGAGCGATAAGCTCAGCGGATCGAGGTTGCTGGAGCCCACGGTCGCCCAGTGGTCGTCCATCAGCGCGACTTTGCCGTGCAGCGGACGGCGGCGATATTCATAAATCTGCACGCCGCCCTTCACCAGGTAGTTATAGAGCAGGCGCGCCCCGACTTTGACAATCGGCATATCCGGCTCGCCCTGTACAATCAGCTTCACGCGTACGCCGCGACGGGCGGCATTACGCATGGCATGCAGCAGGCGATAGCCCGGGAAAAAGTAGGCATTGGCGATGATGACCTCGCGCTTCGCGTTGGCGAGCATCTTCAGGTAATGACGTTCAATGTCGTCCCGGTGCTCGCCGTTATCCCGCCAGACGAAGAGCGCCTGCGCTTCGCCGGGCATGCGGTTCTCTTCCGGACGATGGCGGCGTTTCCACCAGCGGCGTACGGCCTCTTTACCGGGCAGGTTTTCCAGCTCGAACAGCAAAATATCCTGAACCACTGGCCCTTCAATGCGAATGGCATAATCCTGCTTCGCCTCGGGACCGTAATCGGACATGTGCTCAGCGGAGTAGTTAATGCCGCCGACAAATGCCACCGTCTCATCCACCACCACAATTTTGCGGTGCATCCGGCGGAACAGGTTGGTACGCATGCCGAACAGGCGAGGGCCGGGATCGTAGTAGCGGAACACCACGCCTGCGGAGGTGAGTTCATTAACGAATTCATCGCTGAGATCCGGCGAGCCATAGCCATCCAGCAGGGCTTCGATTTTGACGCCGCGCCGGGCGGCGCGCAGCAGCACGCTGTGTAGCTGTTTGCCCACGTCGTCTTCGAACCAGATAAAGGTTTCGAGGATCACTTTCTGCTTAGCCTGGTCAATTGCCTTAAACACGGCCGGGTAGTACTCGTCGCCATTGACCAGCAGCGTGATCCGGTTGCCTTCCTGCCAGGTACATTTCATAGGTGGATCTCCGCGCTGAGCGGGGCATGGTCGGAAAGGTGTCGCCAGTTAAGAAGCGCCAGAGCGGTCGGGCTGCTGGCATGGGCGTTTTTTACGTAGATGCGGTCCAGTCGCAGCAGGGGGAAGCGCACCGGGAACGTTCGTGCAGGGCGACCGCGTGCGCGGGTGAAAATCTCCTCCAGCCCCGCATTTACCTTCAGAGGGTGGTTGGCGCGCTGCCGCCAGTCGTTAAAATCCCCGGCGACTACCACGGGTTCGCCTTCCGGCAACGCATTGGTCCAGTCTGCCAGCATCTGTAGCTGGGCCTGACGGTGGGCCTCGCGCAGGCCGAGATGCACGCAGCCCACGTGAATGGGAATATCGAGATCCGGCGGCGCGATACGGCAGTAAAGCAGCCCGCGTTTTTCGCTCTCCCCAACGGAGACGTCCCGGTTTTCGTAATGTTCAATGGGAAAACGTGACAGCACCGCATTACCGTGATGCCCCTCCGGATAGACCGCGTTGCGCCCGTAGGCGTAATCGCTCCACATGGTGTCGGCCAGAAATTCATAGTGCGGCGTATCGGGCCAGTTTTCGAAATGCATCGGATGGACCTCGTGCGCGCCCATGACCTCCTGCAGGCAGACAATATCCGCGCTGACGGTGCGAACGGCGTCGCGCAGCTCCGGTAAAATGAAGCGGCGATTAAATGCTGTGAAGCCTTTATGAATGTTTATCGTCAGCACTTTAAGCGAGAAATGCTGCATTTTTTTGGTCATAAGCTCCTTCCTGAGTGACTATCCCAATGAAAATAAAGTGTAGTAGGCGTCACAAAAAGATGCGGCGTTACGGAATTTTCCGTAAAGTGCGGTAGTCTGATTAAGCAGAGAAAAATCCTTCAGGAGAGAAGCCATGAAGTGGCAACAACGTGTTCGTGTCGCAACGGGTTTGAGTTGCTGGCAGATAATGTTGCATTTACTGGTCGTGGCCGTACTGGTGATGGGCTGGATGAGCGGCACGCTGGTGCGTGTTGGCTTAGGGCTATGCGTCCTCTATGGCGTCACCGTGCTGTCGATGCTGTTCTTGCAGCGCCACCATGAAGCGCGCTGGCGCGAGGTGGGTGATGTGCTCGAAGAGCTCACCACCACCTGGTACTTTGGTGCCGCGATGATTGTGCTGTGGCTGCTGTCACGCGTGCTGCAAAACAACCTGCTGCTGGCCCTCGCGGGTCTGGCAATCCTTGCAGGGCCAGCGGTGGTGTCGTTGCTCACCAAAGAGAAAAAGCTACGCAATGTTGCGTCTAAACATCGCGTACGCCACTGAGCCCGTCGTGGCCGCTATGACCAGTAGCGGCCACAAACTTCCCCAGACAATATCCAGACTCGCATCCTTCAGATAAATTTGCTTGGTGATATCCGTAAAGTGTCGAATCGGGTTTATCCAGGTTAAATCCTGCAGCCACACCGGCATGTTCTCGACGGGTGAAACGTACCCCGAGAGCAAAATTGCCGGCATCATAAAGACGAATACCCCGATAAACGCCTGCTGCTGTGTGGAGCAGAGCGCCGAAATCAGCAGTCCAAACCCCACCAGCGACAGCCCGTAAATCACCATCGTAAAGTAAAACAGCGCCAGCGAACCGGCGAACGGGATCTGGTAAGCAAATATCCCCACGCCGAGCACGATGGTGGCCTGGAATGTCGCGACGATCAGCGCCGGCACCGCTTTGCCGACGAAAATTTGCCAGGTGGCGAGCGGGGAAACCAGCAGCTGATCCAGCGTGCCCTGTTCGCGCTCGCGGGCCACGGACAGGGAAGTCACGATCATCACCCCAATGGTGGTGATCATGGCGATCAGCGACGGCACCACAAACCACTTGTAGTCCAGATTCGGGTTGTACCAGTTGCGCACCACCAGCTCGCTGTTATTGGGCTTGGGTTTCCCCTCCATCAATTCCTGCTGATAGTCCTTCACCACCTGCTGCAGATAGTTGGCCGCTATCTGGGCGCTGTTGGAGTTGCGTCCGTCGAGGATCAGCTGCATCGGCGCGGTCTGGAAGGTGTCCAGGTTACGGGAGAAATCCGCCGGGAAGCGCACCAGCAGCAGCGCTTTTTGTGTGTCAATAGTGGGCTGGATCGCCTGCGGGCTTTTCAGCAGCAGGATGTGGGTAAAGGCTTTCGCACGGGCAAAACGCTGCGTCAGCTCGACGGCGTGTTTGCCGTTGTCTTCGTTATAAATGGCAATGGTGGCGTTGGTCACCTCAAGCGTGGCGGCAAACGGGAACAGTAAAACCTGGATCAGCACCGGCAGCACCAGAATGGCGCGGGTTTGCGGCTCGCGCAGCAGGGATTGCAGCTCTTTGCGGATCAGTGTCCATAAACGGTGAAACATATGCGCTCCTTAATCCAGTCGCCGTTTGGTTTTCAACCACGTCAACCCGATAAACATCACCGCCGACGCCATCAAAAACAGAGTGTTGATAATCAGCACCACCGGAATATTCCCCGCCAGGAACAGGTTTTGCAGCGTGCTCACGAAGTAGCGCGCCGGAATGATGTAGGTCACGGCACGGATGACGGCGGGCATGCTGTCGATCTGGAAGATAAACCCGGAGAGCATAATCGACGGCAGAAAGGCAGCGTTGAGCGCCACCTGCGCGGCGTTAAACTGGTTGCGGGTGATGGTGGAAATTAGCAGCCCCATCCCCAGCGTGCTGAGTAAAAACAGGCTGGTGATCAAGAACAGCACCACCAGCGAGCCGCGGTACGGCACGCCGAGGATAAAGACGGCGACCAGCATGCAGAGCAGCATCGCCAGCATGCCGAGGAAGTAATAGGGGATGAGCTTGCACAGCAGCAGCTCGACGCGCGTCACCTCGGTGGAGAGCAGCGCCTCCATGGTACCGCGCTCCCACTCGCGGGCGATCACCAGCGAGGTCAGTATCGCGCCGATCACCGTCATAATGATGGTCACCGCGCCCGGTATAATAAAGTGCTGGCTGATGGCGGCGGGGTTAAACCAGTAGCGCGTCTGCACGTCGATCAGGGGTTCAAACGTCTCGCCCCGGTCTTCCGCGCGCTGCATCTGCCAGAGCTGCCAGATCCCCTCCGCGTAGCCCTGCACGAAGTTTGCGGTATTCGGCTCGCTGCCGTCGGTGATCACCTGGATCGGCGCATCGGTATTTGCCCGCGCCATATTGGCAGCGAAATCCACCGGAATGACGATCAGGCCGCGTATTTTCCCGGCCTGCATTTTCTGGATCAATTCCTGCCGGTTGTCGCTGATGGTAGCGTCAATGTAGGGCGAGCCGGTCATCGCATGGGTGAAGTCCAGCGCCTCTTCGCTCTGCTGTTCCAGCAGAATGCCGACCCGCAGTTTGCTGGAGTCGAGGTTAATGCCGTAGCCAAAGATAAACAGCAGCAGCAGGGGGATCACCACCGCAATCAGCCAGCTGCTGGGGTCGCGCACGATCTGCCGCGTCTCTTTAATGCACAGCGCGCGCACCCGGCGCCAGGAAAGGGCACTATTGTGCATGAGCATTCTCCTTATCCCAGTCGTGGATGAGGGTGATAAACGCCTGCTCCATGGTCGGGTCCGGAACCTCATCGTCGGCGGCCTGGTTTTTCAGGTCGTCCGGCGTGCCGTGGGCAATCAGCTTGCCGCGATACACCAGCCCGATGCGGTCGCAGTACTCCGCCTCATCCATGAAGTGGGTGGTCACCATCACGGTCACCCCTTTTTCCACCATGCTGTTAATATGCAGCCAGAACTCGCGGCGGGTAATGGGATCAACGCCAGAAGTGGGTTCATCCAGAAACAGAATATCGGGCTCGTGCATCAGCGAGCAGGCCAGCGCCAGCCGCTGCTTAAAGCCGAGCGGCAGCTCGTCGGTGGCGTGGGAGGCAATGCTGGTTAAGGCGAAGGCGTCGCTCATGCGGCGAATTTTCTCGCTCTGCGCCCGCCCGCGCAGGCCGTACACGCCGGAGAAAAAGCGCAGATTCTGCTCGACCGTCAGGTTGCCGTACAGCGAGAATTTCTGTGCCATATAGCCGAGATGCTGGCGCGCTTTGCCGGAGCTGACCTTCAGATCCATGTCCAGCACCAGCGCCTTGCCGGAGGTTGGCACCAGCAGGCCGCACATCATCTTAAAGGTGGTCGATTTTCCCGCACCGTTCGGCCCGAGCAGGCCAAATATCTCGCCGCGCTTCACGGCAAAATTCACGTTGTCGGTGGCGGCGAAATCTCCGAACTTTTTGGTCAGGGATTTGGCTTCGATCACCGTTTCGCCCGGCGTGCCTTCCACCGTGTGCAGGATTGCGCCAAGCGGTGACTCTGAGGTTCCCGCGCCGCCCAGCAGATCGATAAAGGCATCCTCAAAGCGCGGCGCGGTTTCCGTCATGTCGATCTCAGGCATCCCCGGCGCACGGCGGATATCGTCGACGGCGGCCTCTTTTTTGAGGATCACGCGCACCGAGCGGCCCTGAATCATCCCGTCGCTCACCTGCGGCAGCTTAAGCACCCGCTGGAGCAGCCTGCGGTTAGACTCCTGCGGACTGTGCAGCAGGAAGCTGCGCCCGGCCATGGTTTGCGTCAGCTCGGTCGGTTCGCCCTGATACAGCAGTTCGCCCTCGTTCATCAGCAGCACGTCCCGGCACTGCTCCGCTTCGTCGAGGTAGGAAGTGCTCCAGAGGATCAGCATCCCGTCGCCCGCCAGCTCGTGCACCATCTGCCACAGCTCGCGGCGGGAGATCGGGTCTACGCCGACGCCGGGTTCGTCCAGCAGCAGCACTTTCGGCTCGCCCACCAGCGTGCAGGCCAGCCCCAGCTTCTGCTTCATCCCGCCGGAAAGCTTGCCCGCCAGCCGGTCGGTGAACGGGCCGAGGGAGGTAAACTCCAGCAGACGCGCGAAGGTTTTCTGCCGCGTTTCGCCGGTGACGCTGCGCAGGTCGGCGTACAGGTTCAGGTTTTCCATCACCGTCAGATCTTCATACAGACCAAACTTCTGCGGCATATAGCCGAGCATGGCGTGAAGCGCGCCGTCGTCTTTTATCGGGTCAAGGCCAAGCACGCTGGCCGAGCCTTCATCCGGCTTCAGCAGACCCGCCAGCATTCGCATCAGCGTGGTTTTGCCCGCGCCGTCCGGGCCTACCAGCCCGGTCACGTAGCCTTTCTGGATGGTGCAGTTCAGCGGAGCGACCGCGGGCTTGTCCATTCCCTTAAAGCGTTTGACCAGATTGTTGAGCTGGATAACCGCGTCATTCATGTCGTTCCCCGTTGTCTACTTTTACGGTGACGGGCATGCCCTGACGCAGGGCGTCGTCCGCATCGGTGACGATGATGCGCAGGCGATACACCAGGTCAGTACGCAGATCCGGCGTTTCAACGGTTTTCGGCGTGAATTCGGCGGTAGGGGAGACAAAGCCCACTTTGCCGTGATACGGCTTGTCCGGGCGGCCGTCGGTATAGAGCAGCAGCTCGCGGCCCGGCTGCATCTGCCCGAGGTTCGGCTCGTCAATGTAGGCGCGCACCCAGACCGGACGGGTCAGAGAGAGCGTTAAGACAGTACTGCCCGCGCTGAGCATGCTGCCCGGCTCCACGGCGCGGGTCATCAGCGTGCCGTCAGACGGGGCGATTAAGGTGGTGTCGCGCAAATCCAGCTCCGCCTGAGCCCGCTGCGCCTGCGCCTGCTCAAGGCTGGCTTTCGCCTGAGCGATATCCTGCGCGCGGTTACCGGTGCGGTACTGACTTAATTTATCCTGCGCGGATTTTAGCGTCGCCTGCGCCTGGTCGCGGGACGAGCGCGCATTTTCCAGGTCGTTGGCGGAAATGGTGCGGCTCTTCCACAGCCCCTGCTGGCGGTTATAGAAGTTTTGCGCGTAGTCATAGGCGGCTTTCGCCTGCTTAACGGCGGCAGCGGCCTGGGCGATCTCTTCATCGCGGTAGCCTGCCAGCATCAGGTCATACTGCGCCTGCGCCACGGAAACGCCAGCTTTTGCCTGCATCAGGGCGTTCTCGTAGGGCGCTTTGTCCAGCATCCCCAGCGTCTGCCCGCGTTTAATGGCATCGCCTTCGTCAACGCTCAGCGAGGCGAGACGCCCGCCGACGCGGAAGCTCATATTCACGGTACGGATATCCACGTTGCCGTACAGCGTCAGGCCTTTATCCTGCTGGCTCTGATACCACAGCCAGCCACCGATTCCCGCGGCAAGCAATACAACAACCACCAGAACGATGGCGACAGGTTTTTTCATGACTTCAGGCTCCTTTGTGTTAAGCCCTGCAGGATCAGATCGAGATGACAGGTGATGACCTGGCTAATCTGCGCGGCTTTATCCTCATCGAATTGTGTCCAGCCCGTGCGTAACAGGATGGTCTCACGCCCCAGACGGAAGGCGAGAATTTCGCCCAGCAGGGCGTGGGTATGCAAAATGGTGTCGGTATCGCTGGCGTCCCGTCCGGTGTAGGCGGCAATCAGCCGGGTCAGATGGGTGTGCATCGGGGCAATCACCTGATCGTGTACCCGCTGATAAGCGGCTGTGGGGGAGAGCTGCTCGCGGGAGATAAACTTGCTCAGGTTAAGCGTATCGTCGTGCGTCAGCAGGCGGATCATATTGTCACAGGCACTGAGAATAAGTTGCCTGATAGCGGAACGATCCGGTGTCGGCTGGCTGAGCAGCGCGGTGGCTTCTTCAACGTGCGGGCGAAACTGCGTGCCGATAAAATCGGCAATCCACTCGGCGCAGGCGAGGTATAAATCCTCTTTTGAGCCAAAATAGTAGGTAATGGCCGCAATGTTTTGCCCGGCCTGGGCGGCGATATCCCGCGTAGTGGCGTGCAGGCCATACTCACCAAACTGCGCCAGCGCGGCGGTGATAAGCTGGCTTTTGGCCTGTTCACCTTTGGTTGTTGTGGGTGTCGTATTCATAGGGGCATTAAAAATTAATCAATCGATTGATTAAGATTATGCCTGATTCGCGCAAACGTCGAGGCATCACCGGGGATATTTTATGCGCCACGTCACAAAAGCTGCTACACTCCGCCCCTTCGCGACATTGTGGTTTTTGTCCTCTCAATTGTTATATCTCCCTGAAAACTACACCTGTGATGGTCGGGGCGGTTCGGAGTTTTTATGTCTTTTGATTCCCTTGGCCTGAACCCGGAAATTCTGCGCGCGATCGCAGAGCAGGGCTACGTTGAGCCAACCCCTATCCAGCAGCAGGCGATCCCCGCCGTGCTTCAGGGCCGTGACCTGATGGCCAGCGCCCAGACCGGCACCGGTAAAACCGCGGGCTTTACGCTGCCGCTGTTAGAGCTGCTGGTAAAAAACCAGCCGCATGCCAAAGGCCGTCGTCCGGTGCGTGCGCTGATCCTCACTCCAACCCGCGAGCTGGCAGCCCAGATTGGCGAGAACGTGCGTGAGTACAGCCGCTACCTCAACATTCGCTCGCTGGTGGTTTTCGGTGGCGTGAGCATTAATCCGCAGATGATGAAGCTGCGCGGCGGCGTGGACGTGCTGGTGGCAACGCCGGGCCGTCTGCTGGATCTGGAACACCAGAATGCGGTGAAGCTCGATAACATCGAAATTCTGGTGCTGGACGAAGCCGACCGCATGCTTGATATGGGCTTCATTCATGATATTCGTCGCGTGCTGGCAAAGCTGCCGCCGCGTCGTCAAAACCTGCTCTTCTCCGCGACCTTCTCCGACGAGATCAAGGCGCTGGCGGAAAAGCTGCTGCATAACCCGCTGGAAGTGGAAGTGGCGCGCCGTAACACTGCCTCCGAGCAGGTAACGCAGCACGTTCACTTTGTTGATAAAAAGCGCAAGCGGGAACTGCTCTCCCAGATGATCGGCCAGGGCAACTGGCAGCAGGTGCTGGTCTTTACCCGCACCAAGCACGGCGCGAACCACCTGGCGGAACAGCTGAATAAAGACGGCATCCGCAGCGCCGCCATTCACGGTAACAAGAGCCAGGGGGCGCGTACCCGCGCGTTGGCAGACTTCAAATCCGGCGACATCCGCGTGCTGGTGGCGACCGACATCGCCGCCCGAGGCCTGGACATCGAAGAGCTGCCGCACGTGGTGAACTACGAGCTGCCAAACGTGCCGGAAGACTACGTTCACCGTATTGGCCGTACCGGCCGTGCGGCGGCAACCGGTGAAGCGCTCTCTCTGGTCTGCGTGGACGAGCACAAGCTGCTGCGCGACATCGAACGCCTGCTGAAGAAAGAGATCCCACGCATCGAAACCCCGGGCTACGAAGTGGATCCGTCCATCAAAGCCGAGCCGATTCAGAACGGTCGTCAGGGTGGTGGTCGCGGTCAGGGCGGCGGCGGTCGCGGTCAGCAGCCGCGTCGTGCCGAAGGTGGCGCGCCGAAATCATCCGGTAAACCGCCGCGTCGTAACAGCGACAGCAAACCGGCCGGTGAAAACCCGTGGCGCAGCGGGGAAGGGAAACCGGCAGGGGAAGGGCAGCGCCGTCGCCGCCCGCGCAAGCCTGCTAACCCGCAGTAATCTGGAAGCCCGGTCGTAAAGCCGGGCTTTTCTTTTTGCGGCAGCGAAGAGAAAGTGCCACAATAGTGGCTGTTTATACAGTATTTCAGGTTTTCCAATGGCTTTAACCGCTGCGCTCAAGGCGCAAATCGGCGCATGGTATAAGGCGCTACAACAGCAGATCCCCGATTTTATCCCCCGAGCGCCGCAGCGGCAGATGATTGCTGACGTGGCAAAAACGCTCGCCGGGGACGACGGGCGACATCTGGCGATTGAAGCCCCGACCGGCGTCGGGAAAACCCTGTCGTACCTCATTCCCGGTATCGCGATAGCGCGGGAGGAGGACAAAACGCTGGTGGTCAGCACTGCCAACGTGGCGCTGCAGGACCAGATCTTCAGCAAAGATTTACCCCTGCTGCGCAAAATCATTCCCGACCTGCGGTTTACCGCCGCCTTTGGGCGCGGGCGCTACGTCTGTCCGCGCAACCTGGCGGCGCTGGCCAGCAGCGAGCCCTCGCAGCAGGATCTGCTCGCCTTTCTGGATGATGAGCTGACGCCAAATAACAAGGCTGAGCAGGAGCAGTGCGCAAAGCTCAAAGCCGAGCTCGACGGCTACAAGTGGGACGGCCTGCGGGATCACACCAGCCTGGCGATTAGCGACGACTTATGGCGCAGGCTGAGCACCGATAAAGCGAGCTGCCTGAACCGCAACTGTCACTACTACCGCGAGTGCCCGTTCTTTGTCGCCCGACGCGAGATTCAGGAGGCTGAAGTAGTTGTGGCAAACCACGCGCTGGTGATGGCCGCGCTGGAGAGCGAAGCGGTGCTGCCGGAGCCCAAAAACCTGCTGCTGGTGCTCGACGAAGGCCATCATTTACCGGACGTAGCGCGTGATGCGCTGGAGATGAGCGCTGAAATCACGGCGCCCTGGTTCCGCCTGCAGTTGGATCTGTTCTGCAAGCTGGTGGCGACCTCCATGGAGCAGTTCCGCCCGAAAACCACACCGCCGCTGGCGGTGCCCGAGCGGCTGAGCGATCACTGTGAAGAGGTCTACGGCCTTATTTCCTCCCTGAATAACATCCTGAACCTCTATCTTCCTGCGGCCCAGGAAGCCGAACACCGCTTTGCGATGGGAGAGCTACCGGAAGAGGTGATGGAGATTTGCCAGCAGCTGGCGAAGCATCTGGAAAAAATGCGCGGGCTGGCGGAGATGTTCCTGAACGATCTCAGCGAGAAAACCGGCTCGCACGACGTGGTGCGTCTGCATCGCATCCTGCTGCAGATGAACCGCGCGCTGGGGATGTTCGAAGCGCAGAGTAAGCTCTGGCGGCTGGCCTCGATGGCGCAGGCGTCCGGCGCGCCGGTGACGAAATGGGCGACCCGCGAAGTGCGGGACGGGCAGGTGCACCTCTTTTTCCACTGCGTGGGGATTCGCGTAGCCGATCAGCTGGAAAAGCTGATCTGGCGCAGCGTGCCGCATGTGGTGGTCACCTCCGCGACGCTGCGTTCCCTGAACAGCTTTTCTCGTTTGCAGGAGATGAGTGGGCTAAAAGAGAAAGCGGGCGACCGCTTTGTGGCGCTGGATTCGCCGTTTAACCATTGCGAGCAGGGCAAGCTGGTGATTCCGCGCATGAAATTCGAGCCGCTTATCGACAACGAAGAGCAGCATATTGCGGAGATGGCGGCCTACTTCCGCGAGCAGGTCGAGAGCAAAAAATACCCCGGCATGCTGGTGCTGTTTGCCAGCGGGCGCGCGATGCAGCGCTTCCTGGAGCACGTCACCGACCTGCGTTTACTCCTGCTGGTGCAGGGCGATCAGCCGCGCTACCGGCTGGTAGAAACGCACCGCAAGCGCATCGACAGCGGCGAGCGCAGCGTGCTGGTAGGGCTACAGTCTTTTGCCGAAGGTCTGGATCTGAAAGGCGACTACCTGACGCAGGTGCATATCCATAAAATCGCCTTTCCGCCTATCGACAGCCCGGTCGTCATCACCGAGGGCGAGTGGCTGAAAAGCCTCAACCGCTATCCGTTTGAAGTACAAAGCCTGCCTGCGGCGTCGTTCAACCTGATTCAGCAGGTGGGGCGTCTTATTCGTAGCCACGGCTGTTGGGGCGAGGTGGTGATTTATGACAAACGTCTGCTCACCAAAAACTACGGTCAGCGTTTGCTGAACGCGCTGCCTGTTTTCCCGATTGAACAGCCGGAGGTGCCGGAGGTAAAAAAACGCCCGGCAAAACTGACCGCCGGGCGTGGAAAAAGCATCCGTGCTAAGAGGCGCGGTCCTACTGGTAAGTGAAGGTCACCTGAATCACGCTGCTGAACGTGCCGGCGGTGACGGGCATGGTAGTAGCGTAATAGCGCGCGGAGAGCGGAAACGTCGCCGTGTGGTCGCTCGGGTTAATGGCGACGTTAAAGGCGGCCTGCGGGGCAATCAGTATTTTGTCCTGACGGTCTGCCAGCTCCAGCGCCAGCCCTTTTGCGCTGCCAATATTGGCGAATTTTGTCGGGTGCGCGCTGTCGGCCTGGCCGTAGAAAAAGGCCGTGGCGAGAGCAAGCGTGACCGGGCAGTGCGACACGGAAAGGGAAAAGTCTTTCCACTCGCCGGTATCGCCCACGTCTTTAAAGCTGCCCGACACCGCCTGGCCCAGATCCACCGTCAGGTTTCGGCTGGCGCTGTCGATGACGCAGGTGTTGGCGTAAATATTGCCCGTCATCTGGATCTGGATGTCGTCGGCGTGAGCCTGGGCGATCAGCCCCAGCGCCAGAATCGCAATGGTCTTTTTCATGTTCGTCACTTATAGGCGAGGGTGATAGTGGCAACGGTGTTAGCAGGACCGGGTGTGACGACATCATTGACCTGCTCGTAGCGCACCTCGAAAGGTATGGTCAGCGTTTCGTTGGCGAAGGCTTCGCTTTTGGTGTTTACGTAAGTATCAAAGGTGGCAATATTATCGTCGAACAGCATGCGGACACCGACGCCCGTAGCCGCGCCGGGCTGCTGCGTGAGTTTCAGCACCCCTTCAAACGCCGTTTCATAGCCGTTTGAGCTGGTGATCTTTACTTCGGGCTGCACGGTGCTGTCGCAGTGCACCGTGACGTCAAAATTCTGCGCCGGAGAGGAGAGCATCCCCACGCTGACAAAGTCGCTGACCGGGAAATCTCCAAGGTTAACCGTCAGGTTTTTTGGCAGGACGGAGCAGGTGACCTCTTTAAGGATGACGTTGCCCGCATAGGCGATGTCGTTAGGGTTGCCGATCCCTTCGTGGTGATACACCCCGATACCAAAACGGGTCTGACTCTGATTGAGCGTGCCAGAAGCTACCGTATCGCTGGTTTTGACCAGTTCCAGCGTGACGTCAAAATTAAAGGACTGTTTGCCATCGCTGGACACATACCCCACCGGCGTTCCCGTTGAGATGCAGTTAACGCCGCCGGCTCCGCTGATGCGCTGGCCCTGATCGTTCATCAATGCCACCCCAACGCCGGGGACTCCAGAGTCGTAGACACCTTTCAGTCCTGGGATCTCTGCTCCCGTACCGTAGTAGCAGGATACGATTTCCAGGCCGCTATCTACAGCCTGATCGCAGTTACCGGCGACATGGGCAATCTGTTCTGTTCCTGGTATGGTCTCGCCTACCGCCAGCGTTGTCGGAACCGAGATGGACGCCACGTTAATCATCTTCGGCAGGTCCGGCGTCGTACAGGTCGCCTTCGCGTGCGGCATAAATAACGCTGCCGTTCCCAGAACCAGTAAGAAAAAGCACTGTTTAATCATTTGCATAATCGTTAGCCTGAACGGTGGATCAGTGACACTGCGCGGCAGCGTTAATGATGCTGGTTTTCTCTTTCTCATCCGTTAGCGCATAGTCAGCGACGCAGTGCTCGCTCGCCTCCTGTCCCCAGGAGACGCTGAGATGCCCTTGCTGTGGCAGACCCGAGAGGTAGGTCTGGCCGTCATTCCCGACAATAAATTCGCTGTCCTTATCGTCCGTGGTGACCGTCGCGCCGAACGGCAGCGGTCTGCCGTTGTGCGTAAACGTCATCAGAACCCGGTTACCCACGCGGGTATTAAAGGTGGCGCGCACCACGGCCCCGCGGGTGGGGGTTACTATCTGTGCCGCGTGGGTGACGTCGGCATCATCCGGCAGCGTTTCGGTATCCAGCGCGACGGTGTTATGCCGGTACGCGGTAACGAACGGCACGACGGTATAGCCGCGGAAGTCGGTTTCAACGCCCGTCTGGTTCGCGATGTGCGTCCCGTGGGTGCCCGGTGCTTTCACCAGCGCGATGGTTTCACCCAGCGGCTGGCTCAGGGTGATGCCGTTGGCATGGGCAATTACGCCACCCTGCAGCCCGACGTTCACGGTTTGCTGGTATTTGTCCTGGCTGACCCCACCGCTCACCTCACCGTAGGTCGCCTTGTAATCGGCGTTCATGCTGGTGGAATTACCGCTGCCGGTACTGCTCAGCCCCTGCTGGATATTCCAGTTCAGGTTGTCTTCCTTCAGCGCCGTGCCGTTCAGGCCGATGTTCTGCGTCGTACCGTCTTTGGTGTTGTTCAGGTTGTAGGTGGCCCAGGTGTTATGCATCCAGTGGTCCAGCGGCACCGAGACGCTCAGCGAGAACTGGTTGTCGTTCGTCACCTCATTACCGTCTTCATCACTGTCGTTGGTGTTTTTGTTCATGCTGTAACTGAGGCTGTAGCTCACGCCGTGCCAGCTGTTGTTGTAGCTGACGCTCATCGAGGTCATGTTCTGGCTCTGGCTCCAGTAGGTTTCCTTCACCATGCTAAGGGTGACGGAGCCCCAGCCTTCGGGCAGCGTCTGGTCGATGGTGGCTTCTGTGCGGGCGCGGCGCTGCTGCGGTGCAGACCAGTCGTCAGAGTGGGTATACGACTCCATGGTGTCGTCCAGGGTGTAAAAGCCTTTGCTGTTATAGCGGTAACCCGCGAGCGAGAAGTTGGTGCCCGAACGGGCGATATCTTTGCTGTAGCGCACGCGCCAGGATTGGCCTTTGCTGGCCTGCTGCTTTTTCAGCAGGGCTTTGGCGCGGGTCACATCGATGGAGAACGCCCCTAAATCGCCCATGTTTTTCCCGGCACCGATGGCCTGTGACTGATAATGGCTGCTCTGCTGCACGCCACCGTAGGCGGTGAAACCATAGGGCAAACCGTAAATGGCGCTGCTCTGAGCGAACGGGGTCTTTTCGACATCTTTGTCATACGAACGATAACGCCCGGCGGTTACGCTGTAGCGCAGGTTTTTTTCACGCTGTAATACCGGAACGGAGGCAAACGGCACGACGAAATGGTTTTCGCTGCCGTCGGTCTCTTTGACCGTCACCTGAAGATCGCCGCTGCTGCCTGTCGGGTAGAGGTCGTTAATCTCGAACGCGCCTGGTGCGACCGTGTTCTGGTAAATGACGTAGCCGTTCTGGCGAACCATCACCAGCGCGTTGCTGTGGGCAGTGCCGCGAATGATGGGCGCATAGCCTTTCTCGCTGTCCGGCAGCATGTCGCTGTCGGATTTAAGCTCCACGCCGGTGTAGGGCACGCTGTCAAAAACATCAGAAGGCGAGGTGCTTTGCCCAACGGTCAGATCGCTCTTCATCGCCACGATATCGCGCTGGGCATAGGTATAAACGGAGGAGAATTTTTGCTGCTCTTCCTTGCCCTGGGTGCTGCGATTCCAGGTGGAATAGTTGCGAACGCGCCAGGCGCCAACGTTCAGACCCGGACGCAGGTTGACGTACTGGCTGCTGTTATCCTGTTCCCCCTGTTGGCGAGCATGGCTTTGGCTGGCATTCGCGCTGTAATTAAGCAGGCCCGCATTAATTCCTTCGTCAAACTCTTTCGGGTCGATATAACCGCGAGGCACCTGGCCGAGCGCAGATTGCGGGATACTCAGCAGCAACTGCTGGTTACGAACGCGAAAGGTTGCAGATGCCGCAGGGATGGCGTGTAAATCGGCGCACCGGCCTTTGGTCATTAGCTGCGGATATTTTTTGGTTTTGATGCCGAGGCTTTTTAAATCATTCAGGCTAAAGCAAGGCTGCAGCGTGCTGTTGCCCTGAGCGTCTTTTTGCAGCGTAAAGGTCACATCGCGGGTATCAATTTTATTGTTATTAATAAACACCGCGACCTGATATTTCCCTGGCGCCTGGCCGGGACCTTTTTCATAAACGGACAGATCGGTTTTTCCCTGCTGGGGATTATCAATATCCAGCAGGGCAGGGTTAAAATAATCATCGGCCATAACCTGCTGCACAAAGATCGCCATTGCCAGGCCACAGAGAATGACCAGCAATGACGAAAATCGGCAGGTGAACGGCTTTTTATGGCTGTACATGATTATTTTTATTACCGGGTAGATTATTAACGAACGGATTTTGACCAGGTATGGCTGATGCTGCCGTAATCAGTAATAATGGACCAGGTGACATTCGAGCCGCCGACGTTACCCGGTAAGGCAAAATGCGTTTCCGTTTTCGGCACGGCCCAGGTGGCTTTTGTCACTTTCTGACCGTTCAGCGTGACGGTCTGGAAATTCATATAGAAAGGCGTGGGGTTATTCACCACCAGATCGTTGCCTTCACGATGCCATTCAAGTTTGTCTGCCACATCTTCTGGTCTGCCTTTTACTGCAGACGGGCGATAGAGCAATTTAATGCGGGTATTAATCGCAATTTGCAGCGTATTCACGCCCTCTACGTGCTTTGAGGAGGGGATCGCTTTAATATTCAACCAGTACAGGGATTCCCTGTCTTCCGGTAAATTTCCGCCCGTACGCACCACGCGCAGAACGTTATCTTCTTTCGCATCCAGACGGAAAAGCGGTGGGGTGATCAGGAAGGGCGCTTTGGCCTGGCTTTTACCGCCGGAATCGACCCAGGACTGCACCAGATAATCCGTCGCATCTGGATTGGAAAGACCAAGAGATGATTCCTTTTTATCTCCCTGATAGACCAGACGGGTACCATTAATAATGACACCTGCATGTGCAGTGGCGGCTACCAGTAAAAGAGTGCTCAGTAAATAACCGTGGCGCATAAAGATTTCTCAATAAATAGATGAGATATTAATGCCCGCAAAAGCATTAATATCTCAGGATTGATAAGATCAGTTATAAATAACGGTGAAGGTCGATACAGAATTAGCGGGGCCTGCGGTAATCGCGGCACCGGTCTGAATATAACGTGCGCCGAACTCCAGATCGTTAACCGCCGTACCGGAGGCTAACGGATATTGCTGAGAGGGGGTATACAGAGTGACGGGTTGCTCGGACGCGTCAACCAGCTGAATAGCCACACCTGTTGCGACATCGGTATCTGGCGTTAAGGCCAGCGTAGAGTTGTTATTCGCATCCGGGGTCCCGCCGAAGTTAATCGCTGCGGAGGTGACCGTTTCCGGGCAATTGGTTAACTGAATATCAAACTTCGTTAATGTGCTGGTGGAGCCTGCACCGGTAAATACCGTTTTAGACACTTTGCCCAGCTGAACATTTAATGGATTACTTAACCCATTCACGACCTGGCAAGCAGAATCGATGATCTCGCCGGTGAAATTAATCTGGCCTTCACCGTTAGTTGCCGCAAATGCGGATGCAGAACATCCCACCGCTGCGGCGATGATTAAACCTAAAGCAACCTTGTTCATAACAAATCCTGGTATGTTTCTGGTGATAGCGTTGCCTGGACGTTTTCACCGTTGACCCTAAATGACTTTCCGCTGGTTATTTAAACAAATAATGACGGGTTAAGAATCTTCTGTAGAAATCACAAATAATTGAAATAATCCTTGAGTTTCATTTTTCGCCATAAAAACAGCGCCTTGATTGTGTCGAAAAAACTAACGTCCGGACGTTCAACGGGGCTATATTGTTAATAAGATGATATTTTCAGGAGAGATGTCGTGGATTATCGCAAGATTATCAAAGAGGTAGGCCGGGGCAAAAACCACGCCCGCGATCTGGACCATGAAACCGCTCGCGCGCTGTATACCCATATGCTTAATGGTGAAGTACCAGACCTGGAGATGGGCGGCATCCTGATTGCGCTGCGCATCAAAGGCGAAGGTGAAGCGGAGATGCGCGGCTTTTATGAGGCTATGCAGGCGCAAACGCTGCGCTTAACCCCGCCGGTGGCAAAACCAATGCCGATTGTGATCCCAAGCTATAACGGGGCGCGCAAGCAGGCTAACCTGACGCCGCTGCTGGCCATTCTGCTGCAAAAACTCGGTTTCCCGGTGGTCGTGCATGGGGTAAGCGAAGATCCCACGCGCGTACTGACAGAAACCATCTTTGAACTGCTGGGCATTGAACCGACTCTCCATGCCGGCCAGGCGCAGGCAAAGCTGGAGGGGAACCAGCCGGTCTATATTCCCGTGCGCGCGCTCTGCCCGCCTCTGGAAAAGCAGCTGGACATGCGCTGGCGCATGGGCGTGCGTAACAGCGCGCACACCCTGGCGAAGCTGGCGATGCCGTTTGCTGAAGATGCCGCACTGCGCCTTTCCAGCGTTTCTCATCCGGAGTACGTGACGCGCGTCGGTCAGTTCTTTGCCGAAATCGGTGGACGCGCGCTGCTGATGCACGGAACAGAAGGGGAGGTGTACGCCAACCCGCAGCGTTGCCCACAGCTGATGCTGATTGAACCTGCCGGTACGCGCGTTGTGCTTGAACGCGGGGAAGAAAACAGCGATGTGATTCTGCCGGAGTCGAAAGATCCCCAGGTTACCGCGCACTGGATTACGCAGTGTCTGGCTGGAAATGTGCCGGTTCCACAGTCGATCAAGCTGCAAATGGCCTGCTGCTTGCTGGCGACAGGGGAGGCTGAGACGGTTGAGGCGGGGCTACAGCGCGTGGCGCAGTCGTTTTAGGCAAAAAAAGCCCGTCCAGTGGCGGACGGGCAAGCAAGGGTAACAAACAACAGGGTCAATGAGGGTTGGAGCAGCTCACCAGAGGGTTTGGCGAGGGTACAGCATTCATTTCAGGCGATTATTTGTAAATAACCGCAGTACCGCTCAGCTTGTTATTGGTGTTAGCGGAAGTGATGGTGTATCCGCTTGCACCGGCAGCAGCAGCTTTCTCAGCCAGTTTGGCTTCCAGGCCGTCCAGCGTGGTCGCGCCTTCTGCACTTACCACACCGATTTTATTCATGCTCTGTGCCTGAGTGGTTGAAACAGGCTCTACAGCGAATGCGCCAAAGGACAGAGCGGACAGGGCAACAGCAGCAACAGCATATTTGATGGTTTTCATAGTTAATCTCTCGCAGGTTATTCTGTTAAGGGAACGATGTTCCGTCGATGTGATAAGTATCACGGTTTTTCGCGAAAGATAAAATCGAAGAGAATTGACGTGGTCAGTCAAAAAAATTGAATGACAAATAACTTATTGAATATTAATAAATTCAAACCAGCGCTTTACACTTCTTGTTGATGCGCTTTACAGAAGAACGATGAAGGGCACATTTTGCTACGCGGTTCGCTAAAAACCATGAGCGTAAAGGAAAGTGCAGGCAGGGTTAACTTAGGTAAAGGAGAGTCAGCGTAACTGGCTATCTTTCGATCCTCTGCGATTATAACCTGAATGTGAAGCATTTTTTGAATCTTTATCCTGTTGGCAGGTGATACATAACCTTACGCCGGGGATGGCTTTACGGCGCGCCTCTGGAATCGGCTCGCCACACTCTTCGCACTCCTTCAGACTTTCGCCGCGTGGAATCTCACCGCGAGCGCGCGCCACCGCATCTTCAATGGTACTGTTGATCTGTTCGTTAACGGCGTCATCATTTGCCCAACCGGAAGCCATACATCCTCCTCAAATCGGTATACACCCTGACAATAATATGGGGTTAAAAAGTGAACAATCAAGGGGGAGGCAAACTGCATCTGGCAGGCAGATGCAGTCTTGTGGAGGGGGAAACTATTTGTAGATGGTCGCTGTGCCGTACATATGGTTTGAATCGCCACGGGTTTAACAGACACCTCAGAGTCATTTAAGATGGCTTAAAGAGAGGT
>NZ_QZCS01000019.1 GCF_003594915.1 Enterobacter chuandaensis | reverse complement strand
CATATATGCGGGCTGGCACATGCTGCCCCGATTCCACACGGTTGGTCTTCATGATCACCATTAACGATCTATTATTTGCTTATCTCTGGCCTTTAGAAGCATGTTTCGTATTTGCCTTTAGCAGGAAGAGCCTTATAAAAACCTCAGATAGTTCTACTGCACGGTGCTAAGCCACATTCTTATCCCGGGTCCTAAGGCTGACTCCGCTTAGTTTTCCAACTAATCGACACTGACACATAGCCACATAAAAGAGCGTTCAGAGGAAGCCGTCCCGTCCTGATAATGCACATTTTGCTGTGTAAAGATTGGATAAAGATCCGGTTTAGAATGCATGAAAACCCTCTTTAAATGAAAATGATTCCCATCAAATCCCAAGCACAATGCTTATCGGTTCTTAAGCGCCAAAATGTGACCTCTGGCAGGTTTACATCTCTTTACGCTATACTACCCGCTGAAATAATCGGCTCAACGCTACGAGCTGACGTTCAATGTGTTTTCACACAAATGGTATCAACTCCCCTTCTGAGGATCTGGCGAGAAGCCGGATAAACTATGTTAAACAGTATTTTAGTAATACTTTGTCTTATTGCCGTCAGTGCATTTTTCTCGATATCGGAGATCTCGCTGGCCGCGTCCCGTAAAATCAAACTTAAGCTGCTTGCCGATGAAGGCAACATCAATGCCACCCGCATCCTGAAAATGCAGGAAAATCCCGGCATGTTCTTCACCGTAGTGCAGATTGGCCTGAACGCCGTCGCCATTCTCGGCGGTATCGTGGGCGATGCAGCGTTTTCCCCGGCATTTTACAGCCTCTTTGTGAAGTACATGTCCGCTGAGCTTGCCGAACAGCTGAGCTTTATCCTCTCCTTCTCGCTGGTGACCGGCCTGTTCATTCTCTTCGCAGACCTGACCCCGAAACGCATCGGTATGATTGCGCCAGAAGCTGTGGCTTTGCGTATCATCAACCCGATGCGCTTCTGTCTGTACGTGTTTCGCCCGTTGGTGTGGTTCTTCAACGGCCTGGCGAACGTCATTTTCCGCATCTTTAAGCTGCCAATGGTGCGTAAAGACGACATCACCTCTGACGACATTTATGCGGTGGTGGAAGCCGGCGCGCTGGCCGGGGTGCTGCGTAAGCAGGAGCACGAGCTGATTGAGAACGTATTTGAACTGGAATCCCGTACCGTGCCCTCTTCCATGACGGGCCGTGAAAACATTATCTGGTTCGATTTACACGAAGATGAGCAGAGCCTGAAGAACAAAGTGGCGCAGCACCCGCACTCTAAGTTCCTGGTCTGTAATGAGGATATCGACCACATTATTGGTTATGTCGATTCCAAAGATCTGCTGAATCGCGTGCTGGCAAACCAGAGCCTGGCGCTCAACAGCGGCGTGCAGATCCGCAATACCCTGATTGTGCCGGACACCCTGACGCTCTCCGAAGCGCTGGAAAGTTTCAAAACCGCCGGGGAAGACTTCGCGGTGATCATGAACGAATATGCGCTGGTGGTGGGTATTATCACCCTGAACGACGTGATGACCACGCTGATGGGCGACCTGGTTGGCCAGGGGCTG
This sequence comes from Enterobacter chuandaensis, assembly GCF_003594915.1. Lineage (GTDB taxonomy): Bacteria > Pseudomonadota > Gammaproteobacteria > Enterobacterales > Enterobacteriaceae > Enterobacter > Enterobacter chuandaensis. Next base: position 79,988 of record NZ_QZCS01000019.1, on the reverse strand, counting down.
GAAGAGCAGATTGTTCAGCGTGATGAGAACTCATGGCTTATCGACGGCGGTACGCCGATTGACGATGTCATGCGCGTGCTGGATATCGACGAGTTCCCGCAGTCCGGCAACTACGAGACCATCGGCGGCTTTATGATGTTTATGCTGCGTAAAATCCCGAAACGTACCGACTCGGTGAAGTTCTCCGGCTACAAGTTTGAGGTGGTGGATATTGATAACTACCGCATCGACCAGCTGCTGGTGACGCGTATCGACAACAAACCGACCGTACTGGTGCCGAAGCTGCCAGATGCGGAAGAGAAGGTGTCGGCGTAAAGCGCGCTATCTCCACAAACATCAACGGCTCCCATCGGGAGCCGTTTTTCTAACTACCTACTGCATAGCACGTTGGTTAAGCCATCTCAGTCTGCAGACGCATAACCTGACGGTTGACTTCGGACATCACAGACAGGTGCTGTTTGTCCTTCACTTTTGGGACAAGGATCTTGCCCTTATCAAACTCAAAAGCGCCAACATCCTTGATGTACAACCGTCCACGGAACAGGATCTTCACGTACTTCGCCACCTGAAGCGGGTTGTAGCGTTGGAAAATTTTCATTCTTGTATCTCCTGCGAATCATACGCTCTTGCGGTGCCACAATCGGCCCGACTGTCCTGAGCGCAAATTTTGATGCCCAATGACTATAGACCAGAACTACGGTGTTACCCAGTGTGCATAAGTTTATTTACCGTTTGATTACAATTATTCAGAATAATCTTTGCAAAGCGTGACAGGGAGCAGTATAAGCCGTCGTTTTTTCATGGATATGTGCGTTCACCCGCAAACTGGCATCGGGATTGCGGGAAAACCACATTGATCGCACTTATGATTAAAAGCGTATGACCAAGTGGTCGGATCACCTGCAAACAATAAGGAAACGCCATGACCCTACGTAACATCCTTGCAGCAGCTTGTCTGCTGCTGCCCCTGTGGGCTTCCGCTCACAGCATTGAAAAAGGACAACGTGTACCGCCAGTCGGCATTGCTGACCGGGGAGAATTGATTCTCGACAATGATAAGTTTAGCTATAAAGCCTGGAATAGCGCGCAGCTCGCGGGCAAAGTGAGAGTTGTACAACATATTGCCGGTCGTACATCTGCAAAAGAGAAAAATGCCAGCCTGGTGGAGGCGATCAAGGCCGCAAAATTCCCCCATGACCGCTACCAGACCACCACGATTGTGAACACCGATGACGCCATTCCGGGCTCCGGGATGTTTGTGCGCTCCAGCCTTGAGAGTAATAAAAAGCTCTACCCGTGGTCGCAGTTTATCGTCGACAGCAACGGCGTGACGCGTAAGGCCTGGCAGCTTGAGGAAGAGAGCTCGGCGATTGTCGTGCTGGACAAGGACGGTCGCGTTCAGTGGGTGAAAGACGGCGCGTTAACCCAGGAAGAGGTGCAGCAGGTTGTCGCCCTGCTGCACAAGTTGCTGGCTCAGTAAAGAGAAACGCGGAAGCCGGGGTTGAGGAATGACTCGCGCGGGGTATAGTCCAGCGGCCTGCCCTGCCAGTCATGGACATGCGCCCCGGCGGCCGCAGCAACGGCGTGACCTGCCGCGGTATCCCAGACGTTGGTTGGCCCGAAGCGCGGATACAGCTGCGCCTGACCTTCCGCCACCAGACAGAATTTCAGCGATGAACCAATCGAGGTGGTCTGGTGTTCACCCAGCTGCTGCAGATACTCCTCAAGCTCGCTGTCGCTGTGCGAGCGACTAATCACCACCAGCGGCGGACGGGCATCGCGCACCTGTATCTGCTTGCGCACGCCGCACTCCTCCTTCCAGGCCTTCCCTTCTGCGGCGCTGTACATCACCTTCATGACCGGCGCGTAGACCACACCGAGCACCGCTTTGCCCTTCTCAATCAGGGCAATATTGACGGTGAACTCACCGTTGCGCTTGATGAACTCTTTTGTCCCGTCCAGCGGATCGACCAGCCAGTAGCGCTGCCAGTGCTGGCGCTCGTCCCAGCTTTGCGGCGCTTCTTCAGACAGAACGGGGATCTCCGGCGTTAAGGCCTGCAGTCCTTGCAAGATCACCTTATGCGCCGCGATGTCGGCCGCCGTAACCGGGGAGTCGTCCGCCTTGCTGACGACCTCCATCGGTTTTACACCGTCATACACCTGCATGATGGCATCTCCCGCATCCCGTGCGAGCTGACAAATCTTATCTAGCATTTTCCACCTCTTTGTTAACGCAGTGAGGTTAACTCTTTGTTTTAGTTATATCGTAATGTGAACAATTCCGCTATCTGTGAAGCAATTCCGGTTTCAGGTCGCTTTTTTCTGTCAGGATTCACATTTCTGTAAGCAACAAGCGATAGATACATACTCTTTTGTGGAACGGATCGAAAAAAGGACTCCTCTGATGATTAAGTTTAGTGCAACGCTTCTGGCGACGCTGATTGCAGCGAGCGTACAGGCAGCGACGGTAGATCTGCGTATTCTGGAAACGACCGATCTGCACAGCAATATGATGGACTTCGATTACTACAAAGATACCCCTACGGAAAAATTCGGACTGGTACGCACAGCAAGTTTGATCAACGCCGCGCGCGGCGAAGTCAAAAATAGCGTGCTGGTGGACAACGGCGATCTCATCCAGGGCAGCCCGCTCGGCGATTACATGGCGGCGAAAGGTCTGAAGAAAGGCGAGATCCATCCGGTTTATAAAGCGATGAACACGCTGGACTATGCCGTCGGTAACCTGGGCAACCATGAATTTAACTACGGCCTGAAATATCTGCACGATGCGCTGGCCGGTGCGAAATTCCCGTACGTTAACGCCAATATCATCGACGTTAAGACGCAAAAGCCGCTCTTTACTCCTTACCTGATAAAAGAGACCGAGGTTGTCGATCAGGACGGGAAAAAGCAGACGCTGAAAATCGGCTATATCGGCTTCGTACCGCCGCAAATCATGACGTGGGATAAAGCTAATCTCGACGGTAAAGTGACCGTTAATGACATTACCGAAACCGCGCGCAAATACGTGCCGGAGATGCGCGAGAAAGGCGCAGACCTGGTGGTGGTTGTCGCCCACTCGGGACTCTCCGCCGATCCGTATCAGGCCATGGCGGAGAACTCCGTTTACTACCTGAGCGAAGTCCCGGGCGTTGACGCGATCCTGTTCGGTCACGCTCACGCTGTTTTCCCGGGCAAAGATTTCGCCAGCATTAAAGGAGCGGATATTGAGAAAGGGACGCTCAACGGCGTGCCATCGGTGATGCCGGGCATGTGGGGCGATCATCTCGGCGTGGTGGATCTGGTGCTGAATAACGACGGCGGCAGCTGGAAAGTAACGCAGTCAAAAGCAGAAGCGCGCCCGATTTACGACGCGGCGGCTAAAAAATCCCTGGCGGTTGAAGATAAAAAGCTGGTCGAGGTGCTGAAGCACGACCATGACGCCACCCGCGAATTCGTCAGCAAGCCGATCGGCAAATCCGCCGACAACATGTACAGCTTCCTGGCGCTGGTGCAGGACGATCCGACCGTCCAGGTGGTCAACATGGCGCAGAAAGCCTATGCCGAACACTTTGTTCAGGGCGATCCGGATCTGGCAAAACTGCCGGTGCTGTCTGCCGCGGCGCCATTCAAAGTGGGCGGACGCAAGAACGACCCGGCAAGCTATGTTGAGGTCGAAAAAGGCCAGCTGACATTCCGTAACGCTGCCGATCTCTATCTCTACCCGAATACCCTGGTGGTGGTTAAAGCCACGGGGAAAGAGGTGAAAGAGTGGCTGGAATGCTCCGCCGGGCAGTTCAACCAGATCGATCCGAACAGCAGCAAACCGCAATCGCTGATTAACTGGGACGGCTTCCGCACCTACAACTTCGACGTGATCGACGGCGTGAATTACCAGATTGACGTCACCCAGCCGGCGAAATATGACGGCGAGTGTCAGGCTATTAACCCTCAGGCGGAGCGCATCAAAAACCTGACCTTCAACGGCAAGGCGATTGACCCGAGTGCCACCTTCCTGGTCGTGACCAATAACTACCGCGCCTACGGCGGCAAGTTTGCCGGAACGGGCGATAGCCACATCGCCTTTGCTTCTCCAGATGAGAACCGTTCGGTGCTGGCGGCGTGGTTCGGCGCGGAGTCGAAGAAGGCAGGCGAAATTCACCCGGCGGTGGACAACAACTGGCGACTTGCGCCAATCCACAGCGAGACGAAACTGGATATCCGCTTTGAAACCTCACCGTCCGATAAGGCAGCCGCGTTTATTAAGGATAAGGCGCAGTATCCGATGAAGAAGGTTGCGACGGATGATATCGGGTTCGCGATTTATCAGGTGGATTTAAGCAGGTAGCGATGATTGTGCCGGGTAAGGCGAAACCGCCACCCGGCTTTTACGCCGCCCGCTCTTCCCGGTTCGCCATCACCTTCGGCGTATTGACTTCAATCCAGTCCGCCAGCGCGGCGACTTTCTCACTCACCTCAATGCCCATCGGCGTCAGGCTATACTCGACGTGCGGCGGCACGACCGGATACGACACGCGATCGACAAAGCCGTCCTGCTCCAGCGCCTGAAGCGACTGAGACAGCATCTTTTCGCTCACCCCGCCCATTTTATGGCGCAGCTCGCTAAAACGGTGCGTTCCTCCGCGAAGAGCCAGCAGGATCAGCACGCCCCAGCGGCTGGTTACGTGTTTGAGCACCTCCCGTGAAGGGCACTGTTCCGCGAAGAGATTGCCATCGCGCATTTGCTCGCTGAGCGTTGGGATCGTTTTTTTCATACTTACCTTTTTGTACGTACTTACTAAAAGTTAGCTATGGTGATAGTGTGCCACAACACCAGACAAACACGAAGGAGATTTATCATGATCGCGATTACCGGCGCTACCGGCCAGCTTGGCCAACACGTTATTGAAGAACTGCTGAAAACCGTTCCAGCAAACCAGATTGTTGCCATTGTGCGTAACCCGGCGAAAGCTGAAGCGTTAAGCAACCAGGGTATTGTGGTTCGTCAGGCGGATTACGCCGATGAGGCCGCCTTCACTGCCGCGCTGAGCGGCGTGGATAAACTGCTGCTCATCTCCTCCAGCGAAGTGGGCCAGCGCGCGGCCCAGCACCAGAACGTCATCAACGCCGCCAAAGCGGCAGGCGTGAAATTTATCGCCTACACCAGCCTGCTGCACGCGGATAAATCACCGCTGGGTCTGCACGTTGAACATGTCGAAACCGAGAAAGCGCTGGCAGAATCTGGCGTGCCATACGCCCTGCTGCGCAACGGCTGGTACACCGAAAACTATCTGGCGAGCGCGCCGCCTGCGCTGGAACACGGCGTATTCATTGGTGCCGCAGGCGAAGGCAAAATTGCCTCCGCGACCCGTGCAGACTACGCCGCGGCGGCCGCCAAAGTGATCGCTGAAGAGGGTCATGCGGGCAAGGTATATGAACTGGCTGGCGACCACGGCTGGACATTGAGCGAACTGGCAGCGGAACTGAGTAAGCAGAGCGGCAAACCTGTGGCGTATCAAAATCTGAGCGAAGCGGACTTTGCAGCCGCATTGAAGAGCGTGGGTTTACCTGCCGGGCTGGCGGATATGCTGGCGGACTCCGACGTGGGCGCCTCCAAAGGCGGGCTCTTTGACGACAGCCGTACCCTGAGCAAACTGATCGGCCGCCCGACCACCCCGCTGGCGGAAAGCGTCAACGCCATTCTGTAATTGTTACGGATTGGTTATTTTTTGTGGCATCCCCTCGGGTCATCTCTGATAATAAAGTGATGACCCATGAGGAGGCTCACCGTGCAAGGCGTACCAGAACAGTTTACTGACGAGAGAGACAGCGCGCGCTTTCGCCATCTGGCGCAGCTGCCGGGCCTGGAACTCTATCACGCCCATATCTCGGACTACGCCTTTGAGCCCCACACGCATGAAGCCTTCGGCATCGGCACCATCGAAACCGGTGCCGAACGCTTTCGCTATCGCGGCACGCAGCATCTCGCGGCGGAAAAATCCGTTGTCACCATGAACCCGGACGAGATCCACACGGGGGAATCCGCCACCGAAGGCGGCTGGCGCTACCGGATGGTCTACATCGAACCCGATCTTCTGGAAGAGGTGACCGGCCTGCGTCACTGGTGGTTTAGCGACGTTACGCGCCACGATCCGCTGCGCTCGCAGCAAATCGGCCAGCTGATTTACGGACTGTGGCACACGGACGACCCGCTGGCGCAAAAAAGCTTGCTGCTGGATTTGATTGAGACTTTCCAGCCGCTAGCCCATCACGCGCCGGTGATTCACGAAGGTGCGCACCGGTTTGAGCGCGTGCGCGAGTACCTGCACGACAACTACATGCACGCCCTGACGCTGGACGAGCTGGCGAGCGTCGTCTCGCTCAGCCCGTATCATTTCCAGCGCCAGTTCAAAGCCCACTTTCACGTTACGCCGCACCAGATGCTGATGGCGATTCGCCTGTGGCGCGCCAAAGCGTTCCTCACTCACGGCATGCCCGCAGCAGAGGTCGCCGCCGCGACCGGGCTGACCGACCAGTCGCATTTAACCCGCGCCTTCACCCGCCGCTACGGCATTACGCCCGTACGCTATCAGAAGCAGGTCGCCCGGCGCTAATGCGCAATCTCATACAATACGCGCGCGTTTCACCCTCCTAGACTGAGTGCAGAGTAAATCAATGTGGATGGAAAAATGATTAGCGGTGTGTTGTATGCCCTGCTTGCAGGTCTGATGTGGGGGCTGATCTTTGTCGGCCCACTGATCGTGCCGGAATATCCGGCGATATTGCAGTCTACCGGACGTTATCTGGCGCTGGGGCTGATTGCCCTTCCTCTGGCATGGCTGGGGCGCACGCGCTTGCGACAGCTCAGCCGTCAGGACTGGGGCACCGCGCTGGCGCTGACCATGATGGGCAATCTCATCTATTACGTCTGCCTGGCAAGCGCCATTCAGCGTACCGGGGCGCCGGTGTCGACCATGATTATCGGCACGCTGCCGGTGGTTATCCCCATCTTCGCGAATCTGCTCTATAGCCACCGGGACGGCAAGCTGGCGTGGTCAAAAATGATACCCGCCCTGGCCTGCACCGCCGTGGGGCTGGTGTGCGTCAATATCGCCGAGCTGCGCCACGGGCTGGGCGATTTCAGCTTGTGGCGTTACGGTTCTGGGATCGTTTTAGCGTTCATCTCGGTCGCGTGCTGGGCCTGGTACGCCCTGCGTAATGCGCGCTGGCTGCGGGAGAATCCGGATAAGCACCCGATGATGTGGGCGACGGCGCAGGCGCTGGTCACGCTCCCCGTCTCGTTAGTGGGATATGCCGGTGCATGCATCTGGCTGGGTCATCAGCAGCCGGAGTTTGCCCAGCCCTTCGGACCAAGACCCTGGGTCTTTATTGGCCTGATGGTGGCGATTGCGGTGCTGTGCTCCTGGGTGGGCGCGCTGTGCTGGAACATTGCCAGCCAGAAGCTGCCGACGGTGATCTTAGGGCCGCTGATTGTGTTCGAAACCCTGGCCGGGCTGCTGTACACCTTCCTGATGCGCCAGAGTGTGCCGCCGCTGTTAACGGCCTGTGGGATCGCGCTGCTGGTGGTGGGGGTGGTGATGGCGGTAAGAGCGAAGCCGGAAAAACCGAGGGTCGTTCCGGCGTCGGAGATGTGAGCATTGCCCGGCGGCGCTGCGCTTGCAGGGCCTACAAAACCGTAGGCCCGGTAAGGCGTAGCCGCCACCGGGCAAGCCCTTAAAACGTTTCCCAGTTCGCTTCAGCTACGGTCGCAGCAGGCTGCGCTTTTGGCACATAGGTTTTCACCGGCGCCGCTTTAACCGCCTGATTACGCGTAATTTTAAACACCGCTACCGCTTCGTTCAGGCGTGCGGCCTGATCTTCCAGCGCCGCCGCTGCCGCCGCAGACTCCTCCACCAGCGAGGCGTTCTGCTGGGTAACGCGGTCCATCTCCGCTACCGCCTGGCCCACCTGATCGATACCGCGGCTCTGCTCGTCAGAGGCAGAGGCAATTTCGCCCATGATGTCGGTCACCCGGGTAACCGCGTTGACGATTTCCGCCATCGTCGCGCCCGCTTCGTTTACCAGCTGAGAACCCGCATTGACGCGCTCGCCGGAATCATCAATCAACGCCTTAATCTCTTTCGCCGCCTGGGCGCTGCGCTGGGCAAGCGTTCGTACTTCACCTGCAACAACCGCGAAGCCACGGCCCTGTTCGCCCGCACGCACCGCTTCCACTGCCGCGTTCAGCGCCAGAATGTTGGTCTGGAAGGCAATGCCGTCGATCACGTTGGTAATTTGCGCGATTTTGCTGGAGCTGGTGGCGATCTCGTCCATGGTACGCACGACGCCTTCCACCACATTACCGCCTTTTTTCGCGGTTGAGGAGGCATCCAGCGCAAGCCGGGAAGCCTGACGCGCGTTATCGGCGTTCTGCTTCACGGTGGCGGTCAGTTGTTCCATGCTGGCAGCGGTCTCTTCCAGAGACGCGGCCTGCTGTTCGGTACGGGAAGAGAGATCGTTGCTGCCCGCAGTTATTTCACCCGCGCCGGTATAGATGGTGTCTGCGCCTTCACGCACCACGCCAACCGTGTTGGCCAGCGAGGTTTGCATCTCCTGAACGTTGCGCGCCAGGATCGCCATTTCGTTTTTGCCTTCAGCCTGAATCGGCTGAGTTAAATCCCCTGCCGCGATGGCGCGGATATGGTTGATCACCTCTTCCAGCGGCAGCAGCAGCACGCGGCGCATGGCGATCCAGCTGGAGATAATTACCGCAATGACGAGAATCATGACGGCAGAAAGGATCCACAGGATGCGCTTGTAGTCGCTTTCGTTATCCTGAATGCCTTTACTGGTAAGCGCAGCCTGCGCCTCGCGCCACTCGCGATAGACCTTCTGCATTGCCGTCTGCTTCTGTTCGGCATTCTGTTTGAACATCTCTTCCAGGTTGCCCTGGCCCAGCAGAACGTTCATTTGCGTCAACGTGGCGGAGTAGATGCGGTACTGCTCTTCCAGCCGATCGGCCAGGTTCTCATCCAGACCCGGGGTATTCGGCAGGGCGTAGTATTTGTCGTAATGGACCTGCGCATTAGCCAGCAGGTTTTTCGCGGTGTTAACCAGCTCGTTCAGCTGTCCGCCGTTAATCTGAGAGGCCATGCTGCTTTGCAGACGCAGCATCCCGCGGTTTAGCGTGACGCGCGCCTGGTTCAGGCTGATCCAGGCGTCGGTAAATTCCGCCACGTTCTGGCTGGAAAGCTGCGACACGGTGAAGTTGTCTTTATCGTTATTCAGCGCGTTGATAAAGATACCCGCGGAAATCACTTGCATGATGCCGAGCACAAGCAGCACCGAAATAAGAAGAGTTATGACTTTTATACGTTTAAACATGCGTCGCCTTTGTTATATGCAGGTTTGTCTGACGTGTATCTATCGGCACGCGCGGCGGGTTGTTTACTGTTTCTCCACCTTTAAAAACTTTCTAAACCACTTTCTTATGTCCATTCAGGGAGTTAAACGGGACATTTTTTTGTGATCGGCGTCTCACTTTCCCCCTTCCCTCTAAAGGGTTATAGCGTCGCCATAAAGATGCATTTAATATGCACCTTATATTTTTGATGACGAGGTAACTGCTATGGCCTTTCGCGACCAACCCCTGGGCGAGCTGGCGCTCTCCATCCCTCGCGCTTCTGCGCTGTTCCGCAAATACGACATGGATTACTGCTGCGGCGGTAAGCAAACGCTGGCGCGAGCGGCCTCGCGTAAAGAGCTGGACGTGGAGGTTATAGAAGCGGAGCTGGCACTTCTGGCCGAACAGCCTGTCGACAAAGACTGGCGCACCGCCCCGCTCGCTGAAATCATCGACCATATCATCGTGCGTTACCACGACCGCCACCGTGAGCAGCTACCTGAGCTGATTCTGCAGGCGACCAAAGTTGAGCGCGTTCACGCTGATAAACCCTCCGTACCCCGCGGTCTGGCGAAATACCTGACCATGCTGCATGAAGAGCTTTCCAGCCACATGATGAAAGAAGAGCAGATCCTCTTCCCGATGATCAAACAGGGAATGGGAAGCCAGACGATGGGGCCCATCAGCGTGATGGAAAGCGAACATGATGATGCCGGCGAACTGCTGGAAGTCATCAAACACACCACCAACAACGTCACACCGCCGCCGGAAGCGTGCACCACCTGGAAAGCGATGTACAACGGCATTAATGAGATGATTGATGACCTGATGGAACACATCAGTCTTGAGAATAACGTTCTGTTCCCGCGGGCATTGGCTGATAAATAAAAAAGCCCGGTGGCGCTAGCGCTTACCGGGCCTACAACGTCCTCGAACGTAGGCCGGGTAAGCGTCAGCGCCACCCGGCAACATGCTTAACGCATGCCTGCCATACGTTTCTTACCGATAAACAGCCAGCCCAGCCCCAGCGCGATAAACCACAGCGGCGTGACGATCAGCGCCTGACGGGTGTCATCTTCGAGCGTCAGCAGCACCAGCACGAACACGAAGAACGCCATACACACCCAGCACATCAGCTTGCCCAGCGGCATCTTGTAGATCGACTTCTCATGCAGGTGCGGACGCTGTTTGCGGTACACCAGGTACGAGCACAGGATAATGGTCCAGACGAACATGAACAGGATCGCCGAGACCGTGGTGATCATGGTGAACGCGCCAATCACGCTTGGGTTCACGTAGAGCATCACCACGCCACCCAGCAGGCACATGCAGGAGAAGGTCAGCCCTTTCGCCGGCACCGCACGCTTAGAGAGTTTCGCAAAGGCGCTCGGCGCCACGCCCTCCTGCGCCAGACCAAACAGCATGCGGCTGGTTGAGAACACGCCGCTGTTCGCGGAAGAGGCCGCAGAGGTCAGCACCACGAAGTTAATCAGGCTCGCGGCAGCAGGCAGTCCTACCAGCACGAACAGCTCAACGAACGGGCTCTTGTTTGGCACCACCGAGCTCCACGGCGTCACGGACATGATGATAATCAGCGCGAAGACGTAGAACATAATAATGCGCAGCGGAATGGAGTTGATGGCGCGCGGCAGGGATTTCTCCGGATCTTTGGTTTCCGCAGCCGTGGTTCCCACTAGTTCAATCCCCACAAACGCAAATACCGCAATCTGGAAACCGGCAAAGAAGCCGCTGATGCCTTTCGGGAACCAACCGCCGTCATTCCACAGATGGGTAAACGACGCCTGAACGCCAGTCGGCGACTGGAAATGCGTCAGGACCATCACCAGCCCCACCACAATCAGCCCTACGATAGCGACAATCTTGATCATCGCGAACCAGAACTCCATCTCACCGAACATTTTCACGGTGGCGAGGTTCAGGCTCAGCAGCAGAATAATCACCGCCAGCGAGGCGACCCAGTCCGACAGCCCCGGGAACCAGAACTGCGCGTAGGCGGTAATCGCCACGACGTCCGCCATGCCGGTGACCACCCAGCAGAACCAGTAGGTCCAGCCGGTAAAATAGCCCGCCCACGGGCCGAGCAGGTCCGACGCGAAGTCGCTGAAGGATTTGTATTCGAGGTTCGAGAGCAGCAATTCACCCATTGCACGCATCACGAAGAAGAGCATAAAACCGATGATCATATAGACGAAAATGATCGACGGCCCGGCAAGACTGATGGTTTTGCCCGACCCCATAAACAACCCGGTGCCGATGGCACCGCCGATGGCGATAAGCTGTATATGACGGTTTGTGAGATTGCGCCGTAGCGACTGTTCAGACGTCGCCTCTTCTGCAGCGGCGACTTTGACCTGATCTACCATGTAATTTTTCCTGTTTATGCCTGTCTGTGTTGTTAAGGCTCTTCTGGCCTTTAAAAACGTCAAATAAATGACGGTCCCTTTGTAAGGGTTTATCGATATTAGGTAAGAATCGGCGGGATGAATACTATGATTTAGATATTATGTTAATAATATGTTGAAAGTGAGTGTCATATCACTCATGCAGCGCGAAACAGCTCACAAAAATACACGCAACAGTTTCGTTTGCAAGATAAAATGTTGATTCCGTCGTAACTATAGGTTTTATCACTATTTTCCTCTCCCCGGGCGGAGAGAGGAAATAAGAAAAGTCGATTACAGGATTTCCAGCAGCTCGACTTCAAATACCAGGGTGCTGAATGGCGGGATGGACGCGCCAGCGCCGCGCTCGCCGTAAGCCAGGTTGTGAGGGATGGTCAGTTCCCATTTGGAACCCACTGGCATCAGGGTCAGAGCTTCGATCCAGCCTGCGATCACGCCGTTGACCGGGAATTCAGCTGGTTCGCCGCGCGCAACAGAGCTGTCGAACACGGTACCGTCGATCAGTTTACCGGTGTAGTGCACGCGAACGTGGTCGGTACGCGCAGGAATTGCGCCGTCGCCCTGGTTGATTACGCGGAACTGCAGGCCGGATTCGGTGCTGTTCACGCCTTCACGCTCGCGGTTCTCTTCCAGGTATTTCACGCCTTCGGCGGCCATCTCTTCGAAACGCGCACGACGCACGGCGTCAGCACGTTCGTGGATTTCACGCAGCGCACGGTGCACAACGTCAACCGGAACGGCAGGCTGTTTGCCTTCCAGCGCATCAGCGATACCCGCCACCAGCGCTTCAGGTAACAGACCTTCCAGGCCGGATTCGCTCAGCTGCTGTCCTACCTGCAAGCCGATACCGTAGCTTGCCTGCGCTTCGATAGTGTCAAAAGTCGGGGTGGTCATGGGTTTTCCTTCCATCACATTTAAAGTAGCGGGCAGCATATCAGCCATGCCCTTATGGGTAAAACTTTGTCTTAAGTTAAGGTGACAAACCGCGACGAAACAGAAACAATAGAGACAACCAGGATTAATCCCGAACTGATGTCACAGATGTCCAGTTTGCTACGTCGCTCAGGCAGTTAGCGAACTATACTTCGAAGCACAGGATATAAAAGACGCGGAGCAGGAGGAGAGCCATGCCCGGGCGATTTGAACTGAAACCTACCCTGGCGAAAATCTGGCAGGCGCCGGATAATTTTCGCATTATGGATCCGCTGCCTCCTCTGCACCGCAGAGGGATCATCATTGGTGCGCTGATGGTCATCGTGGGCTTCCTGCTTCCTTCTGGCGGTGATGATGTCGATACCGCGCCGGTCACCCGCAATGCGCAGCTGGATCTTCAGTCGCAAACGCGGCCGCAGCCTGACGCGCAGCCGATGCAGACGCAGCTGGTAACCCCGTCTAACGATCCGGGTCAGGTCGCGCCTGTTGAACCCGAACCCGTTCAGGATGAGCAGGAGCAGGCCGCAGCACCGTCTGAGCCGCAAACTCAGCAGCCTACCGGCATTGAGCAGCAGTGGCGTTCCTATCGCGTGGAGTCAGGCAAAACCCTTGCGCAGCTGTTCCGCGACCACAACCTGCCGCCGACCGACGTGTATGCCATGGCAAAAGTGGAAGGCGCAGGTAAACCGCTCAGTAACCTGCAGAACGGCCAGATGGTACAGATTCGTCAGAACGCCAGCGGCGTGGTCACCGGGCTGACCATTGATACCGGAAATGGGCAGCAGGTGCTGTTTACCCGCCAGCCGGACGGCAGTTTTATCAGAGCACGTTAATGGCACAGGCCGGGTAAGGCGAAGCCGCCACCCGGCACTTTTGTTCTCAGGCGTTCCGCTTATTCACCCACCAGATCCCCGAGCAGACCAGCACCAGCGCAATTGCGTATTTGATATCCAGAATGTTTTCGCCGAGGAAAATGGCGGAAAGCACCGTCCCTGCAACAGGAATGACAAAGTTGAACGGAGCAATCATGCTTACCCGGTTCACTTTCAGCAGCGCGCTCCAGAGGGCGAACGCCACCGATGAGAGCAGCGTCAGATACCCCAGCACCGCAACGGCTTTCATGCTGTGCACTTCCAGCGTCCCGCCCGTGGCATAACCTCCCGCAACCAGCGCAGCCCCGCCGATCGCCAGCTGCCAGCCAGTCATCACCGTTGGGTCAACGGTCTGGGAAATACGTTTCCCGTAAAGCGTGGCGGCAGAGAGAATAAAAGCCGCCAGCACCACAAAACCGTCGCCTTTCCAGATAAACTGGAAATCGCTCAACCCGCTGTGGAAGTTCACCAGCATCACCCCGGCAAACCCAAGAATACAGCCCAGCGTTTTGTTATAGCTGAGTTTGTCATTGTGGTAGATAAAGTGTGCCAGCAGCACGCTGAAGAAGGTTCCGGTGGCGTTCATGATTGAGCCGTTCACCCCCGTCGTGTAGGCCAGGCCTATATAGAAGAAAGTGTACTGAATGGTCGTCTGGGTCAGCCCGAGGATCGTAAGCTGGCCAAACTGCGTGGGTGTGAGCCTGCCAATCGGTTTTCGTTGGGCCAGCGCAAACAGCAGCAGCAAGGCGCCGGCAAACAGAAAACGGTATCCGGCAAAAACGACTTTGGATGGAATATCATCGGTCGCAATCTGAAAGAGTTCGTAGCCATTTTTAATGGCAGGGTACGAGCTACCCCAGAGCAGGCAGCAGAGCGTGGCGCAGGCGTAGGCCACATGTCGACGGGCAAAGACGGGCGTGGGCAGAGCGGTATCCATGACAAATCTCATAAATAAAATTGCGTTTCATTTTATTATCAGAGAATACGTCAGGAATAGCGACCATACGAGATAAAAAGAGAATTTCTGGTAGCGTTAAAAAGCAAAACGCCGGCACAAGGCCGGCGCTTCGACGCGAGCAGAGTAAAAATTACTCAGCTACAACGTTAACAACCAGTTTAGCGAACACTTCGCTGTGAACCTGGAAGTCAACTTCGTGCTCACCAGTGGTACGCAGAACGCCGTTCGGCATGCGAACTTCGCTCTTAGCCACTTTAACGCCTGCTGCAGTAACTGCATCAGCGATATCGCGGGTACCGATGGAACCGAACAGTTTACCTTCGTCGCCAGCTTTGGAAGCGATGGTAACAGTGCCCAGTGCGTTGATTGCTTCAGCGCGAGCGTTAGCAGCCGCCAGAACGTCAGCCAGTTTGGCTTCCAGTTCAGCGCGACGTGCTTCGAAAAACTCTACGTTTTTCTTAGTAGCTGGAACAGCTTTACCCTGTGGAACCAGGAAGTTACGTGCGTAACCCGCTTTAACGTTAACCTGATCACCCAGGCTGCCCAGGTTTGCTACTTTATCAAGCAGAATAACTTGCATTACCTTATCCTCTTAAAGTCGTATTAATGGACCGTGCCCGATTACTGATGACGATCAGTGTACGGCAGCAGGGACAGGTAGCGAGCGCGTTTGATAGCGCGAGCCAGCTGACGCTGATATTTTGCACGAGTACCGGTGATACGGCTTGGGACAATCTTACCGCTTTCGGTGATGTAGTTTTTCAGCGTTGCGATATCTTTATAGTCGATCTCTTGAACGCCTTCCGCGGTGAAACGGCAGAACTTGCGACGACGGAAATAACGTGCCATATGGCTAGTCTCCAGTATCTATCAAATCAATCTGCTCGGCATGCAGAACCATTTTGCTCAGGCCGTTCTTTGCCTTGTGGCAAGAGATGAACCCCTGAACGATTACTGCGCTACCGACCGTTAAACTGTGAGTAATGGCCTGGTTTTCGTGTCCGCTAATAATAACGGGCATTTGGCACCACGCCTGCCGGTGAAACCCGGCTTCCTCTTGCACAGAACGATGCTCAAGCACGAACTGGCAATGCGGAATTCCTGATGGACTGACCTTTCGAAGGGGAGCCCTGCATACGATGCCGGACAACGCCAGACGGTTGGTCATCAGAAATTACTCTTCAGAATCCCCAGCATCAGAATCATCTGCGGTTTCGTTTGCGAAATCATCGCGACGCTCACGGCGCTCGTCTTTCGCTTTAACCATCGGAGATGCTTCGGTAACTGCGTTTTTGGTACGCATAACCATGCTGCGGATAACGGCATCGTTGAAGCGGAAGGTAGTTTCCAGCTCATCGATCACTTCCTGCGGCGCTTCAACGTTCATCAGAACGTAGTGTGCTTTGTGCAGTTTGTTGATCGGGTAAGCCAACTGACGGCGGCCCCAGTCTTCCAGACGGTGGATCGTACCTTCTGCACCAGTGATGGCAGCAGAGTAACGCTCGATCATACCCGGAACCTGTTCGCTCTGGTCAGGATGGACCATAAAAACGATTTCGTAATGACGCATCGAATTGCTCCTTACGGATTATTCAGCCTCCTGTCTGGGTCAGCCGAGGCCCGGGGAGGCAAGGAACGTGTTAAAGGTCGGCTGAAAAATTGACGCGTCATAATACTTGCGCGCCCCAGGAAACTCAAGCTGATTGCACAAATAATTCGCACAAAGCGTAAAGCTGGTCTAAGTGGGTGATTTAAAATTAATCGCATCAGGAAGCGTTGTTTTTTTGAACAACTGCATCAGAAATGGTCACGCATCCCCGCCGGATGAATGATTACACTTTAATCAGAGATCACTTGAATTAAAGAAGGAGCATCCCCCCTTTCGCAGCATGCAGTCGTGGAGCGCATATCATGAAAAAAATCGCAGTAGCCATAATGGCGGCGCTTTTGCTCAGTGCAAACGCGATGGCAGCCATCAAACTAGACGGCCGACAGGCCAGAAACATGGATGATGTGCAAAGCTTGGGCGTAATCTATATCAACCATAATTTCGCCACTGAAAGCGAAGCAGATCAGGCACTAAACGAAGAGACCGATGCCCGGGGCGCAACCTATTACCACGTGATGTTAACTCGTGAGCCCGGCAGCAACGGCAACATGCACGCCAGTGCAGATATCTACCGGTAACGCTTTAACGCTAGCACCAGGAAAGACAACAACGAGAACATAGCCATAGTTGACGTTGCCCCCTGCCCGGGGGCTTTTTTTGTGAATGGCTCCGGAATACCACCGGTTACAACTGTTTTTGGTATTCCAGAGCACTTATTCACTTCTGCCCGTAGTAGGCATTCGGGCCGTGCTTGCGCATGAAATGCTTGTTCATCAGGTAATCATCAATGCCCTGAAGCTGTGGATTAATGTCGCGAGCAATCCACGCCATTTTAGCCACCTCCTCCATCACGACAGCATTATGTACCGCGTCGTGGGCATCTTTACCCCAGGCGAACGGACCGTGCTGGTACACCACAATCCCCGGCGTATGCAGCGGTTCAGCTTCACCCAGCGTTTCGATAATCACCTTACCGGTGTTACGTTCGTACTCCCCTTCTACTTCAGCCTGCGATAATACCCGCGTGCAGGGAATGTCACCGAAGAAGTAGTCCGCATGCGTCGTGCCCAGCGCCGGGATGGGTAACCCCGCCTGTGCCCAGGCGGTGGCGTGCGTGGAGTGGGTATGCACAACACCACCCAGTGACGGATAACGCTGGTACAGCGCCAGGTGGGTAGCCGTGTCCGAAGAGGGCCGCCATTTGCCCTCAACGACGTTTCCTTCGAGGTCGACCACCACCATATCGTCAGCTTTCATGGTGTCATACGCCACGCCGCTCGGCTTGATCACAACCAGACCTTGTTCGCGGTCGATGGCGCTCACGTTGCCCCAGGTGAACGTCACCAGGCCATAGCGTGGCAGATCCATATTGGCCTCAAAGACCTGCTGTTTCAGCTTAAGCATGTGCAACCTCCAGCAAACCCGCCCGCGCCATCCGCTCGCGCACCCAGTCCCGCGCTTTTGCCACTTCCGTGGCCGGGTCGTCAGACGTTTCGCTCCACATCTCAATCAGGTACGGCCCGCAATAGCCTGTCTGTTTGAGCGTTTCGAAGCACCGTTCGAAATCCACCACCCCAGTGCCGAACGGTACGTTTTTAAACACGCCAGGACGGGTATCTTTAACGTGCACCGCCACGATATGTCCGATGCCCGCCTGCAGCTCCATCTGCACGTCGTTATCCCACGCCGACAGGTTGCCGATATCAGGATAAAGCTGGAACCAGGGGTTATTCAGATAGTGCGCGTAGCCCAGCGCCTTGCTGATGGAGTTCATCAACGGGTAGTCCATGATCTCCATCGCCAGCGTGACCTGCGCGCGGCTTGCCATCTCAACGCTCTCTTTCAGGCCGTCACGGAAACGACGGCGCGTTTCATCGTTGGCTTCCTGATAGTAAACGTCATAACCCGCCAGCTGGATCACGCGGATGCCGACATCCTGCGCAAAGCGAATGGCTTTGCGCATAATCTCCAGCCCCTGTGCACGCACGGCATCGTCTTCACTGCCGAGCGGAAAACGACGGTGGGCGCTCAGACACATGGACGGCACGCGCACGCCGGTTTCGGCAATGGCGCTCACCAGCGCCAGGCGCTGTTCGCGGCTCCAGTCCAGGCGAGAGAGACGCTCGTCCGTCTCATCCACTGACATTTCGACAAAATCGAAATCCAGCTGTTTTGCCAGCTGTAACCGCTCCAGCCAGCACTCCCCCGCAGGGAGTGCCTTTTCATAGATGCCAAGCGGAACCTGTTTTGACAACATAACCGCTCCTTAACCCCAAAGCTGAGCGATTGAGCGTTTGAACTGACGCGCCGCTTCCACCGGAGATGCCGCGTCGCGAATGCTGCGGCCAGCAATAAAGACGTGAATAGGGATGCCCTGGAACAGCGGCAGATCTTCCAGTGCCAGGCCACCGGTGACGGTGACTTTAAAGCCCATATCCGCCAGACGTTTGATGGCGCTGATATCGGCTTCTCCCCACGCCACGCCTGCGGCCTGAGCATCGCGGCTGCGGTGGTAAACCACCTGCTGGATGCCCGCGTCGCGCCACTCCTGCGCCTGCTCCCAGGTCCAGAAGCCGGTCAGTTCAATCTGCACGTCGCCGTTAAACTCTTTTGCCACGTCCAGCGCACCTTTGGCGGTGTTGATATCTGCGCAGCAGATCACGGTGACCCAGTCGGCGTTGGCTTCGAAGCACATGCGGGAGAGGATTTTGCCTGCGTCGGCAATTTTGGCATCCGCCAGCACGATTTTGTGCGGATAGAGCGCCTTCAGGTCACGAACGGCGCGCACGCCTTCGCCCACGCACAGAATGGTCCCCACTTCGATGATATCCACCTCTTCCGCAATCAGGCGGGTGGTTTCGTAAGCGTGAGACAGCGTCTGGTTATCCAGCGCAACTTGCAACATTGGTAATGACATGTTCAATTCCTCTTAAACGGCCGCCGCTGTGGCGTTATCAATTAAATCCAGTACTTCCTGCGCGGTGCGGCAGGCGCGTAAACGGTCAAAATTGGCTTCGTCATCAAACAGGTTGACGATCTGCATGATGCCCACCTCCTGGTGGGTATTGGCATCAACGGCCGCCATGGTGATCAGGATATCGACCGGGTCGTTATCTTCGTGGTTGAACACCAGCGGCGTTTTCAGCGTCACCAGTGCGAAGCCGGTTTTCTTGACGCCCTCTTCCGGGCGGCCGTGCGGCATCGCCAGGCCCGGCGCAATGACGAAATAGGGGCCGTGCTGCGCCACGCCATCCAGAATGGCCTGGTAATAGCGCGGCTCGACAACGTCCGCCTTAACCAGCAGATCCACACTCAGCTTCACCGCTTCCTGCCAGGTGCTGGCGTCGGCCTGTAAAAGGATGGAGTTATTCTCTGCCAGCGAATCACGTAGTTTCATGCGGCGTCCTTACTTCACGTCTTGTGGGAAGTGTTCTTTGATCACTTCCAGCAGTTTTGGCCCGAAATCCGCAGGCGACAGCATGTTGCGCACACCTACCACATATTTGTTGCCCGACACGCTAATCTCACCGGCAATGTGAGTTGAAGCGATGATGATGTCCGCGCCGTTCAGTTCACTTTTGTATTCACCCACTGCGCAGCTGTTCACCGTGTGGTCGATGTTTGACTGGGTTAAAAACTGGTCCACTTTCATCTTCATGATCATGGAGCTACCTTGCCCATTGCCACACACAGCCAGGATACGTACGGTCATAATCGAAACTCCTTAATGAGCAGACACTTCTGCTGTTTGTTTTTCCGCATCTTCTTCAGCTCGCAGCGAACGGCCAGCGAAGAACATATAAGCCAGAGCAATCAGGATGATGACGGCCATAAAGACCAGACCGACGGAGGCAAAGCCCTGCATCATCGGCGGTGCCAGAATTGACCAGTCCGCCATGCCCATCCAGGCGCTCATACCGGTGAGCTTGACCGCCCACACGCAACCGAAGATTTCCACCATGCCCATCACCAGGCAGATCTTGAGCGCCGCTCGCCAGCCGCCGAAGTGGTTAGCAAACACGCCGATGGTGGCGTTGGAGAAGAACATCGGGATAAAGCCAGGAATAATCAGGATTGAGGAGCCGCAGCCGACCAGGATGCCCACCGCAATCAGCTGGCCGATGGTGCCCCACATAAAGCCCCAGACGACGGCGTTTGGCGCAAAGCTATAGATAGCCGCACAGTCAATCGCCAGTACCGCGCCGGGGATCAGGCGCTGAGAGATGCCGTTGAAGGCTTCCGACAGCTCGGCGACGAACATACGCACGCCCTGAGTGATGATGAAAATCGCCACCGCGAAGGAGAAACCGGTCTGCAGGATATAGACCGTCCAGTGGGTTTTACCCGCCATTGCCTGCACGACATCAATGCCGAAAGAGAGCAGAATGGCGCCGAAGAAGATGGTCATCACAATCGCGGTTGAAACGATGTTGTCGTGGAAGATATTCAGCCAGCCAGGTAGCTTAAGGTCTTCAACGCTCTCTTCTTTTTTACCCAGGTACGGCGCAACTTTATAAGCAAGCCAGGCGGCAAACTGCTGCTGATGACCGATGGAGAAACCGCAGCCGTCGGTCACTATCTGCGTTGGCTTGTACATCATGTTGGAGGTGATACCCCAGTAGAGCGAGACCAGCACCGCGGTGCAGATAATCGTGGTCCACATTGGGTAGCCGAAGATATAGAGAGAAACCGCGATCAGCCCAGCCTGCTGGAACATGATATGCCCGGTAAGCATGATGGTGCGAATACCGGTAATGCGGCGCAGCAGCACATAAATGATGTTGAGCGCCAGCGCGAGCAGGACCGCATAACCCACCCAGCTGTAGGCATCACCCATGCGATCGATGGTCGCCATCATGGAGGCGTAGGTATCAGAGATCGCGCCGTTGATGCCATACACCTCAGACATTTTGGCGACGACCGGCTTAAAGGTACTGGTCAGAATGCCTGACCCCGCCTGCAACAGCATGAAACCAATAATGGTTTTGATGGTGCCTTTAATAATCACGCTCACGCTTTTGCGCAGCAGGATATAACCCAGGCACGTCACGATGCCCAGCAGCAGCGGGGCGTTGGTCATTACCTGATTAAAGAAAACGGTAAAGACGTTGTAGAGGATCTCCATAACTCTCTCCAGAAATGAGAACACGAGGGGCAATCCCTGTGTGGTTGGTGCCATCACTCTATTAATCACAAATAATCACCACAAGATTGCATTTGATTATTTGTGACGCATCACGCAATTTATTTCCATGCTGTTAGTAATGATTTTCACTACCGTACCACAGGAATAAATTAACCCTTACAATTCATTAAATTAATGGTTGATACACGATAATCTAACAAGTAATTCATGGAGAGTCCGTGAGGTCGGGCAGATAAAATTACTCATTTTCACCATTGCAAAGCACGTCAAATAGTGCCAGCATTAATCACAACAAATCACCATATGATTACTTTTGATTAAACCAAGGAGTCAAAACGATGAGTAAAGTGAAATCCATTACCCGTGAATCATGGATTCTGAGCACCTTTCCGGAATGGGGTAGCTGGCTGAACGAAGAGATCGAGCAGGAACAGGTTGCTCCTGGCACGTTTGCAATGTGGTGGCTGGGCTGCACCGGTATCTGGCTGAAATCTGAAGGCGGTGCCAATATCTGCGTCGATTTCTGGTGCGGCACCGGCAAACAGAGCCACGGTAATCCGCTGATGAAAAAAGGCCATCAGATGCAGCGTATGGCTGGTGTGGAAAAACTGCAGCCGAACCTGCGCACCACGCCGTTTGTGCTTGATCCTTTTGCCATTCGTCAGATCGACGCCGTTCTCTCTACCCACGATCACAACGATCATATCGACGTGAACGTGGCGGCAGCGGTAATGCAAAACTGTGCGGACGACGTGCCGTTTATCGGGCCGCAAACCTGCGTGGATCTCTGGATTGGCTGGGGCGTGCCGAAAGAGCGCTGCATCGTCATGAAGCCTGGCGACGTGGTGAAAATCAAAGACATTGAAATCCACGCGCTGGATGCCTTTGACCGTACCGCGCTGATTACCCTGCCGGCCGATCAGAAAGCCGCAGGCGTGCTGCCAGACGGTATGGACGAGCGTGCGGTGAACTACCTGTTCAAAACGCCGGGCGGTTCTCTGTACCACAGCGGTGACTCCCACTACTCCAACTATTACGCGAAGCACGGCAACGAACATCAGATTGACGTGGCGCTGGGCTCGTACGGCGAAAACCCGCGCGGCATCACCGACAAAATGACCAGCGCCGATATGCTGCGCATGGCGGAAGCGCTCAACACCAAAGTGGTGATCCCGTTCCACCATGATATCTGGTCAAACTTCCAGGCCGATCCGCAGGAAATCCGCGTGCTGTGGGAGATGAAAAAAGACCGCCTGAAGTACGGCTTCAAGCCATTTATCTGGCAGGTAGGCGGCAAGTTCACCTGGCCTCTGGACAAAGACAATCTCGAGTATCACTACCCACGCGGTTTCGATGATTGCTTCACTATTGAGCCAGACCTACCGTTCAAATCCTTCCTCTGATTGCGAGGCCACATCGCCAGACCCTGTGTCTGGCGATTTCATATTTCTTTTAGTAATTTCACGCTATTTCAAATATCATCTTTTCAAATCAATTCTTATCGGAATAGCTCATGACGGAAGCGCAACGGCATCAAATTTTACTGGAACTCCTGGCGCAAACAGGGTTTATCACCGTCGAGAAAGTGATCGAACGTTTAGGGATTTCCCCGGCGACCGCGCGGCGTGACATTAATAAGCTGGATGAGAGCGGTAAGCTGAAGAAAGTCCGCAACGGCGCGGAAGCCATCAGCCAGCAGCGCCCACGCTGGACGCCGATGAATATCCACCAGGCGCAGAATCATGATGAAAAAGTACGGATTGCCAGAGCAGCGTCGCAGCAGGTGAACCCGGGTGAGAGTGTCGTCATCAACTGCGGCTCCACGGCGTTTCTGCTGGGCCGTGAAATGTGCGGCAAGCCGGTGCAAATCATTACCAACTACTTACCGCTCGCCAACTACCTGATCGATCAGGAACATGAGAGCGTCGTGATCATGGGCGGCCAGTACAACAAAAGCCAGTCCATCACGCTCAGCCCTCAGGACAGCGAAAACAGCCTCTACGCCGGGCACTGGATGTTTACCAGCGGCAAAGGCCTGACCGCTGACGGCCTGTATAAAACCGATATGCTGACCGCGATGGCGGAACAAAACATGCTCAACGTGGTGGGCAAGCTCGTTGTGCTGGTCGACAGCAGTAAAGTCGGTGAACGCGCAGGCATGCTGTTCAGCCGCGCAGAACAGATCGACATGGTCATCACCGGCAAAGGGGCTAACCCGGAGATCCTCCAGAAGCTGGAAGATCAAGGGGTAAAAGTCCTGCGGGTTTAAAGATGCTGGCGGAAAAACGCCACCGTAGCGTCCAGCGCCGTTGGCGTGATGCGGTGGCGAACGCCCGACTCCCACAAACAGGTCAGATTACCGTCCAGTCCTTCATTTATTAACGCCTGCTGCAGACGGAAGGTTCCATCGGGCGGGACCACATCGTCCGCATCACCGTGCCACAGCAGCAGCGGGCGATCGGCCAGGCGCGGCAATGCCCGGGTCACTTCCCACTCTGCCAGCATCGCCGTAATTTCCGTTAAATCCTGAGGGGGAAAAAGCGTCTTCGCCAGCGAGGTAAAATAGCCCGAGCCCATCAGACAGGCGACAGACCGCACTTCTGGATGATGCGTCATAATCCCCAGCGCCGTCATGCCGCCCATCGACGCCCCGGCCACTGCCAGCCGATTGTCGGCCACCAGCCCGGCTTCATAGAGCGCATCGCGCAACCCGGCAAACTCGGTCAGGCTGCCGTGCAGAATGTGCCAGAACTGCCCAAACCGCGCATGTTCACCGCCCGTGAAGCGCGCGCCGTGGTCAGGCGCATCCGGCATCACCACGCGAAAACCCGCCTGCGCCAGCGCCACCGCAAAATAACTGTAAACCAGCTTCGATGAGGTAAACCCATGATAAAAAACCACAACAGGCAGCGGTTTATCACGTTTCCCCGCCGGTACGGCGTGTAAAATTTCATGGTCGCCGAGAGGGCGTATTTCAATTTCAATCATTGTCGACCCTGTACGAATGAATGATTCATAATGTTGAGAACTGGATTACGGTTTGACGCTATTTTCATTCGAAAATTACGTCCCAGATAACACTTCGGGAACATTCCCCCAAAACTAAATTCGCAGACAACTACACTATGGCTAACAGGAAATGAGATATGGTTATGCACAGGTTTGCTGCTTTATTGCTGGCGTTGCTGCTCAGTGGCTGTAGCGCCCTGCAGGGAACACCGCAACCCGCTCCCCCGGTTGCCGATCATCCGCAGGAGATTCGTCGTAATCAGACGGAAGGATTACAGCGAATGGGCACCGTCTCCGCGCTGGTTCGCGGTTCGCCGGATGACGCAGAAGACGCAATAAAGGCACAAGCCGTCGCCGCCAAAGCAGATTATTACGTCATTATTATGATCGACGAAACCATCATAACGGGACAGTGGTATTCACAGGCAATTTTGTACCGTAAATAATGGTTTACCTTTGAACGACATTTACACTGCTTTGCGTCCATAGACATTTTCCTGTCCACAATAAACTCCATGCCAGCGACAAGAAATGGGAGTTTATTCGCGAAGGATTGCCCGGCGGATACCGGAAATATGTGAAATGGAGCTGACGATGAAACGAACTCTTGCTTTGACCTCTCTGTTGCTCTCTGCAGGCCTTGTGAGCACCACCGCGCAGTCAGCAGAATTCGCCAGTGCGGATTGCGTAACAGGTCTGAATGAAATAGGCCAAATCTCCGTCAATAACATTTCGGGGAGCCCGCAAGACGTTGAACGTATCGTGGCATTAAAGGCCGATGAGCAGGGTGCGTCATGGTATCGCATCATCCAGATGCAGGAAGATAACCACATCGACCACTGGCGGGTACAGGCCATTCTCTACGTGTAAAATCCCTCCTGATAAAAGCCACTTATTTTTAGTGGCTTTTCGTTTTTGCAAATTTTTTATCTTTTATAAAACCGCACAAAAACAATTAAATAACATTTTGTTACATTAATTCAGTAAACGTAATCCCCGCTCTGCCGTTGAAGAACCATACCTTTTCAATGATGAGCAATTTATGATCAATTTTTTCCGCCGTGCGGGCCTTGGAACAAAGCTGTCGCTGCTGACTGGCGTCAGTGTCGCCACGCTGTTTCTGCTATTCACTTTCCTGCTCAGCCAAAAAGCCAGCCAGCAGCTTGAAGCCCTTGCGGTCGAAGATCTGCATAATCAGTCCACCGGTATGGTCGACATGGTGCAGATGTTTAATACCAGCCTGAGCGAGGAAGTCGAAAGCTACACCAGGTTGTTTACGACATTTCTGCCCCAGCCGTTTAGCGTCGATACTCAGCAGACCCGGACCATTAACGGGCTCACCGTTCCCCTGCTGAAAGGGGGCGACACTGAGCTCCATGAAAACACGACGTTTTCTGATGACTTTCTGAATCGTACGGGAGCAATCTCCACGCTGTTTGTTCGCAGCGGTAACGACTTCATTCGCGTTGCCACATCCCTGCGCAAAGAGAATGGGGATCGCGCTATGGGGACAGTTCTGGATAACACCAGCCCGGCGTTTGCCTCTGTCACTAAAGGCGAGGTGTACCGAGGTCTGGCGCTCCTGTTTGGCAAGCGCTACATCACCCAGTACCAGCCCGTGAAGAACAGTGAAGGTCAGGTTATCGGGATTATCTTTGTTGGGGTGGATATCAGTCACTCCTGGAACGTCATGCGCGAGAAAATCCTCAACCGCCGCCTGGGCGAGAGCGGGCACTTCTTTGTGCTGGACCGCAGCAGCGGCAAAACGCGCGGTCAGTACCTGTTTCACGCCAGCGAAGAGGGAAAACAGCCGAAGTGGGACGGCGCGACCCAACAGCAATTGCTGAGCGACTCCTCCGGCACGCTGGAGCGCGTAAGCGAAGATGGCCGCACGCTGAAAATGGCCTATACCCCGCTGCCGGGCTGGAACTGGACCATCGTCGGTGAAGTGGATAAATCGGTCCTGCTCTCCAGCGTTAACGCCATGCGCGACCGTTTCCTGCTGGCAGGCGTAGCGTTATCTGCCCTCTTCGCGGGCCTGTTTGTGGTGCTCATCCGCCGAATGCTGACCCGCCCGCTGCGAAACGTGATCGAACTGGCGCGCCAGTATGCCGCAGGGGATTTGCGATCCAGCCTGCCCGTCACCCGTCAGGATGAGGTCGGTCAGCTGGTTGATGCCATCAACGGTATTGGCGAGGGGCTGCAAAAAATTGTCCTGCAGGTGCGTGAAGCCGCGGGCGAGATCCATTTGGGCACCAATGCGCTGGCTTCCGATACCGGCGAGATTTCAGAGCAAATTAACAAGCAGGCCAGCAGCGTTGAAGAGACCTCCGCCAGCATGGAACAACTGGCCGCGACCGTGCAGCAAAATGCCGCCAACATGGAGCAAACGCAGCAGCTGGTCGGTGAAACCTCACGCGCGGTTCATCAGGGTGGCGAGACGGTCACCCATGCGGTTGCCACGATGGATGACATTCGCGAAGCGTCAAAACGCATTGAAGACATTACCCGCGTGATCGAATCCATCGCCTTCCAGACCAACATTCTGGCGCTGAATGCGGCGGTAGAAGCGGCACGCGCAGGCGAGCACGGAAAAGGGTTTGCGGTGGTCGCGCAGGAAGTTCGCGCCCTGGCAGGGCGCAGCGCCAACGCGGTGAAAGAGATTGAACAGCTGATTGGCGATACGCTGCGAAAAGTGAGCGAGGGCCACGCGCTGTCAGAACAGACGCGTCTGGCGATGGACTCTATCATCGTTCATATCGATAACATCAGCCAGCTGGTCACGGAGATTAACCACGCATCACGCGAGCAGTCCGCCGGGATTGGCCAGGTGAATCTGGCCATGACCCACATTGGCGAAGCGTCGCATATCAACGCCGATCGCGTCTCGCGCAGCGAGCAAACCGCGCACACGCTGCGCGAGAAAGGGTCACACCTCACCCAACTGGTGAGCCTGTTCCAGCTTAAGCGCTAGCCCACCCTGCCCGTGGCGCGCAGCAGCAGATCGTTACGCACCTGCTCGTTCATTAGCGTACCGCCACGGGTATCCAGCATCATGCGGCACCACGCCTGCGCCACGGGAGGCGATGCGTGCCGCAGCATCTGACTTCCAGCACCCAGTAAAAAGAGCTGCTGCGCGATCTCCCTCCCCTGCGCCTCCTGTGGTTTACGCAGCTTCTGCTGTAACTGCCGCCAGCTGCGATCGAAATGTCTGTCCTGCCCTTTGACCTGAGCAAACTCATCGGCAAGCAGGTCGTGGATCCCTGGCTGCTTCGCCAGCACGCGCAGCACGTCCAGGCACATGATATTTCCCGATCCTTCCCAGATGCTGTTCACCGGCATCTCGCGATACAGGCGGGGAAGCTCACTCTCCTCGCAATACCCAATTCCGCCCAGCGCCTCCATCGCCTCCGCCACAAACGGGATGCCCGCTTTGCACACGCTGAATTTTGCGGCCGGGGTGAAAAGCCGCGCCCAGGCAGCCTCCTGCGGGTCGGTGTGGTTGTCCCACGCCCGGGCCAGACGGAACAGCAGCGCCGTGTGCCCCTCCAGCACCAGCGCCATACGGCTCAGCACTTCACGCATTAACGGCTGATCGATGAGGTTTTTGCCGAAGGTCTGCCGCTGATGGGTATGATAAAGCACCACCGAGAGCGCCCGACGCATCAGCCCATGGCTGCCAAGGGCACAGTCGAAGCGCGTCAGCCCGCCCATCTTCAGGATCTGCCGCACGCCTTCGCCCTCTTCACCCAGCAGCCAGCCGGAGGCATCAAGGAACTCCGCCTCGCTGCTGGCGTTCGAGCGGTTGCCGAGCTTGTCTTTCAGACGTTCCAGCCGTACGGCGTTGCGCTGCCCGTCGGG
Source organism: Enterobacter chuandaensis (assembly GCF_003594915.1). Lineage (GTDB taxonomy): Bacteria > Pseudomonadota > Gammaproteobacteria > Enterobacterales > Enterobacteriaceae > Enterobacter > Enterobacter chuandaensis. Next base: position 51,774 of record NZ_QZCS01000019.1, on the reverse strand, counting down.
TAAGAAACGCGGGACAAAAAAGCAGGACAAACCGCCTTTCGCCTGCGCCAGCACCAGATGTGCATCACTCTGCGGCACGGAGAAGAACCATTTGTGGCCCACCAGCCGGTAGCTGCCATCGCTGCATTTTTCCGCTTTGGTGGTATTGCTGAGCACATCTGAGCCGCCCTGTTTTTCCGTCATCCCCATGCCGATCAGCAGGCCGCGTTTTTGCGCGCCCGGGGCGAGATGGGGATCGTAGCGATCGCTCATCAGCGGCGTTAACCAGTCATGAAACGGTTTGGGCAGCGACTGTTGCAACAGCGGCGTGGCGGCGAAGGTCATGGTCACCGGGCATAACGTCCCCGCTTCAACCTGAGCATGGAGCACGAAGCGCGCGGCCCTGGCGACGAAAGAGCCTTTTCGCGCCTCCTCCTCCCACGCCAGATTGTGAACCCGGTTAGCGCAGAGTCCCTGCATCAGAAGATGCCAGGCGGGGTGAAAGCGAACGTCATCCAGCCGCTCTCCCGTGGCATCGTAACGCAGCAGCTCCGGCGGGTTAACGTTCGCCAGCCTGCCCAGCTCCAGCGACTCCGCCGTGCCTAACTGTTGTCCGATGCTGGCAAGAAGATCCATATCCCACTCGGCTCCCTCGCGCGCAACCGCGTCGCGCAGGGCGCAGTCAGAGGAAAAGGTTACTGTTAGAGAGTGGAGCGGGTTGATTAAAAACGGTATGGGTCTGCCAGTGCATGCTGTCTCCCTCCTTTCATTGGCAATATGTACAAGTATGGACAGAGGGCTTGCGCGCTGCATGGGAGGGGAGTCACAGGACGACGATCGCATTGATATCATTCGTGAAATAGCTCACAGAACATAAGAATAAACTATTTCATTACTCCGCTTATGCTGAATAATTTATTCTTACCCCGTCTTTGTGAGGTCGTTATGCAACAGGATGCGCACAAGCGTGCATTAATTGCAGGCTCTATTGGTAACTTTATCGAGTGGTATGAGTTTGCGGTCTACGGTTTTCTGGCAACCGTGATTGCGAAGAACTTCTTCCAGCTTGAGGGGGAAGCGGCACTCACCAGCCTGATCCTCACCTGGGCCTCGTTCGCCATCGCCTTCTTCTTCCGCCCGCTTGGCGCGGTGGTCTTTGGCCGCATTGGTGACAGGATTGGCCGGAAGCCGACGCTGATCGTTGTGCTGGTGCTGATGACGCTCGCCACCACGGCCATCGGCATCGTGCCCGTCTACGCCACTATAGGCATTGCCGCGCCGCTGATGATTACGCTGCTGCGCATCCTGCAGGGGCTTTTCGCGGGGGGCGAGTACGGCGGAGCCGTCTCACTGATGACAGAATTCGCCCCGCGCGGCAAGCGCGGGCTGTACGGCGCGTGGCAATCCTTTACCGTGGCGCTCGGGCTGTTAGCGGGCGCAGGTATTGTCGCGCTGCTCTCAGCCCTCCTCACGCCTGAAGCCCTGCACGACTGGGGCTGGCGCATTCCATTCTTCCTTGCCCTGCCGATGGGCGCGGTGGCGCTATGGCTACGGGTGAGTATGGAAGAGACGCCGAGCTTTGTGCAGCAGAAGGAAAAACCGGTTATTGCTCAGGCCAGTACATCCGCCACGCTCAAAATCATCCTGATGGGCATTGGCCGCGTGATGGTCTGGTCCGCGGCGGGTTATACCTACCTCGTGATCATGCCGACCTATCTGCAGTCGGCGCTGCATACCGGGTTTAACCAGGCGCTGCTGATCGCGGTGATTTCTAACCTTGGTTTTGCGCTCACCATCATTCCATCGGGCATACTGAGCGACAGGATCGGGCGGCGCACGGTGATGATCATCGCCACCGCGCTGCTGCTGGTCCTTGCCCTGCCGCTGCTGAAAATTTTGCAGGCGGAGTCCAGCGCGCTGGCGGTGAAGGCGATTGTGGTGTTGATTGCGGGCGGTCTGGTGGGGATGCTCGCAGGGCCGGGGCCGGCAATGCTGTCTGAGATGTTCCCGACGCGCGTGCGCTATACGGGGCTTGGGCTGGCCTATTCTCTGTCGAACGCGATTTTCTCGGGCTGCGCGGGATTGATTATTACCGGGCTGATTAAAGAGACGGGCAATCTGGATATTCCGGCGTACTACGTGATGGCAACGGCGGTAGTGAGTATTTTCGCGCTGATGACGCTGAGGAAGGATGACCATTTGCGGTCGCTGGAGGAATGAGGCTGTCACCGTCTGGTGCCCTCACCACCCCGACCCTATCCCACGGGGAGAGGGATAGGGAGAAAACACTAAAGGCCGTCCTGTGGACGGCCTTGCTGTTTATTCTCCCCGCTGACGCACCGCTTCAAACAGGCAGATACCCGTCGCAACGGAAACGTTCAGGGACGAGACGCTGCCCGCCATCGGGATGCTAATCAGCTCGTCGCAGTGCTCGCGCGTCAGACGACGCATGCCTTCGCCTTCCGCCCCCATCACCAGCGCCAGACGGCCGGTCATTTTGCTCTGATAAAGGGTATGATCCGCTTCACCGGCGGTGCCGACGATCCAGATGTTCTCTTCCTGCAGCAGACGCATGGTGCGCGCCAGGTTGGTCACGCGGATCAGCGGAACGTTTTCCGCCGCGCCGCAGGCCACTTTCTTCGCCGTCGCGTTCAGCTGCGCGGAGCGATCTTTCGGCACGATAACCGCATGCACGCCCGCCGCATCGGCGCTACGCAGGCACGCGCCGAGGTTATGCGGATCGGTGACGCCATCCAGGATCAGGAAGAACGGATTATCCAGCTCGGCAATCAGATCCGGGAGATCGTTCTCCTGATACTGACGACCCGGCTTCACGCGGGCAATGATCCCCTGGTGAACCGCACCTTCGCTTTTCTCATCCAGGAACTGGCGATTCGCCAGCTGGATCACCACGCCCTGCGCTTCCAGCGCGTGGATCAGCGGCATCAGACGCTTATCTTCACGCCCTTTCAGAATAAACACTTCCTGAAAACGCTCCGGTGCGCGCTCGAGGAGGGCCTGCACCGCGTGGATGCCGTAAATCATTTCACTCATTGATGGTTCTCGTAATAAGTATTTCCCCTCTCCCGGTTGGGGAGAGGGTCAGGGTGAGGGGAGAATTACTCCGCCTGCTTTTTCTTGGCTGCGCGCTTCGCTTTTGTTGCGGCAGCAATTTTCTGCGTCTTCGCGGAAGGCTTTTTCGCTGAGCGAGCCTCTTTCTTCGCCGCCTTTGGCTTCTGCTTCTTCTCGCCGCGGAACGCGCTGTCCGGCTCGAAGTTTACCTTTTTGCCCGCCTGGCGACGTTTACCGCTCGCTTTGCCGTTTCCGCCTTTTTTCGCCCTTTCACGCTCAGTTTTACCCACGTTACGCGGCGCGCGCTCGCTGGAGATCAGGCTGAAGTCGATTTTACGGTCGTCCATATTCACGGCTTCCACCTTCACTTCCACGCGGTCGCCCAGACGGTAGGTCTGGCCGCCAGACTCGCCAATCAGACGCTGGCCGACCTGATCGAAGCGGTAGTAGTCGTTATCCAGGCTGGAGACGTGCACCAGACCGTCAATGAACAGCTCGTCCAGACGAACGAAGAAACCAAAGCCGGTCACGCTGGCAATCACGCCCTTAAAGACGTTGCCCACCTGGTCCAGCATAAAGTCACACTTCAGCCAGTCCGCTACGTCTCGCGTGGCTTCATCAGCACGGCGCTCGGTCATGGAGCAGTGCTGACCCAGCTGCAGCATCTCTTCCATTGAGTAGTGATAGCCGCCGGTTTCGGTGGTGTTCCCTTTATGACCCTGCTCCTGCGCCAGCAGATACTTGATCGCGCGGTGCAGTGACAGATCCGGATAGCGACGGATCGGCGAGGTAAAGTGCGCGTAAGACTGCAGCGCCAGGCCGAAGTGGCCCCGGTTTTCCGGATCGTAAATCGCCTGCTTCATGGAGCGCAGCAGCATCGTCTGCAGCATTTCTGCGTCAGGACGATCGCTAATGGATTCCAGCAGCTCGGCGTAATCGCGCGGCTCAGGCTTATTGCCTCCCGGCAGCTCCAGACCGAGTTCAGCCAGCACAGAACGGAACGCGGTGATGGCTTCCGTAGACGGCTTATCGTGAATACGGAACAGCGCAGGCTCTTTCGCTTTCTCAACGAAACGCGCCGCCGAGATGTTCGCCAGGATCATACACTCTTCGATCAGCTTGTGCGCATCATTACGCTGGGTCTGCTCGATACGTTCAATACGACGCTCGGCGTTGAAGATGAACTTCGCTTCTTCACTCTCAAACGAGATCCCGCCGCGCTCTTCGCGCGCCTGATCCAGCGTTTTATAGAGGTTATGTAGCTCTTCAATATGTTTGACCAGCGGCGCATATTGCTCACGAAGATCCTGATCGCCCTGCAGCATATGCCAGACCTTGGTGTAGGTCAGACGCGCGTGAGAGCTCATCACCGCTTCGTAGAATTTGTAGCCCGTTAAGCGCCCTTTGTTGGAGATGGTCATCTCACAAACCATACAGAGACGGTCAACCTGCGGGTTCAGGGAGCACAGGCCGTTGGAGAGCACTTCCGGCAGCATCGGTATTACCTGAGACGGGAAGTAAACCGAGGTACCACGGCTGCGCGCCTCGTTATCCAGCGGCGTATGCGGGCGAACGTAATAGCTGACATCCGCGATCGCGACCCACAGACGCCAGCCGCCACCGCGTTTTTTCTCGCAGTAGACGGCATCATCGAAGTCGCGGGCGTCTTCACCATCGATCGTTACCAGCGGCAGATCGCGGAGATCCACACGGCCCGCTTTAGATTCTTCAGGCACCTCTTCGCGGAGGCCGGAAATTTGTTCTTCAACCGCTTTCGGCCAGACGTAAGGAATTTCATGCGTGCGCAGCGCCATATCAACGGCCATGCCGGTGCCCATGTTGTCGCCCAGCACTTCGACGATTTTTCCGACCGCTTTGGTGCGACGGGTTGGGCGCTGGGTGAGTTCCACTACCACCACGAAGCCCATGCGCGCGCCCATCACCTCTTCAGGCGGGATGAGGATGTCGAAGCTCAGGCGGCTGTCGTCCGGCACCACGAAGCCCACGCCCGCATCAGTAAAGTAGCGGCCCACAATCTGGCTGGTTTTCGGCACCAGCACGCGAACCACGCGCGCTTCGCGGCGGCCCTTACGGTCAGCACCCAGCGGCTGCGCCAGGATCTGGTCGCCGTGGATACACATCTTCATCTGTTCAGATGAAAGGTACAGGTCGTCTTTACGGCCTTCCACGCGCAGGAAGCCGAAGCCGTCACGGTGACCAATAACGGTCCCTTTCAGCAGATCGAGGCGTTCTGGCAGCGCGTAGCACTGGCGGCGGGTAAAGACCAGCTGCCCGTCACGCTCCATCGCGCGCAGGCGGCGGCGAAGGGCTTCAATTTGCTCTTCGCCTTCAATGTTTAATTCAACGGCAAGTTCTTCACGATTGGCGGGTTTTTCGCGTTTAGTTAAGTGTTCAATGATGAACTCGCGGCTGGGAATAGGATTCGCGTATTTTTCGGCTTCGCGTTCCTGGAAAGGATCGTGTGACATGTCGGTTCCTCCGTTGTCAGCTCCGGTGGAAATTTTCTTCATTCCACCAGCAATAATTTATAAAGCGGTTGATTCTCTTCAACCAAATCGGCCAGCGTGTAGTTATCCAGTTCCTTGAGAAAACTTTGCACGGCCTTAGAAAGCGCCTGTTTCAGGCGACAAGCGGGCGTGATGTGGCAGAACTCGCTGCTGCAGTTCACCAGAGACAACGGCTCCAGCTCACGTACCACATCCCCGATACGAATACTCTGTGCCGGTTTACCAAGACGGATCCCTCCATTCTTCCCGCGGACGGCAGCAACGTATCCGGCACGGCTAAGTTGATTGATTATTTTGACCATATGATTACGGGACACACCGTACACCTCTGTCACTTCAGAGATACTGGTCATCTTCCCATCGGGTAACGACGCCATGTAAATCAGCGCGCGTAAGCCGTAATCGGTGAAACTTGTTAACTGCACATCAACCTCAGGAAAAAGGGAAAACGCGGTTTAACCGCAGAGATATTCATTAATGATGATAAACCAGCCAGATAGTTAGCGGCTAATTTATTTGACAGACGGGGCGAAAAAGCGGAGATCCAGGAGCGGTCGCCGGATGGCGCTACGCTTATCCGGCCTGCGGGTTTCCCCGCAGGCCAGCAGTCACGAAGATTATGCGTCGAACGGGTCGCGCAGGATCATCGTTTCAGTACGATCCGGGCCGGTAGAAATAATATCGATCGGCACTTCGGTCAGTTCTTCAATGCGCTTGATGTAATCCAGCGCCGCCTGCGGCAGGCCGCTACGCTCTTTCACACCGAAGGTGGTCTCAGACCAGCCCGGCATGGTTTCGTAGATTGGCTCAATGCCTTCCCAGTCGTCAGCAGCCAGCGGAGTGGTGGTCACTTCGCGGCCATCTGGCATACGGTAGCCTACGCAGATTTTCACTTCTTTCAGGCCGTCCAGCACGTCCAGCTTGGTCAGGCAGAAGCCAGACAGGGAGTTGATCTGCACTGCGCGACGCACGGCAACCGCATCCAGCCAGCCGGTACGACGACGACGACCGGTGGTCGCGCCGAACTCGTTACCCTGCTTGCACAGGAACTCGCCGGTTTCATCAAAAAGCTCGGTCGGGAATGGACCTGCACCCACGCGAGTGGAGTATGCTTTGATGATGCCCAGAACGTAATCCACATAACGCGGGCCCAGGCCGGAGCCCGTTGCCACGCCACCGGCGGTGGTATTGGAGGAGGTGACGTACGGATAGGTACCGTGGTCGATATCCAGCAGCGTCCCCTGCGCACCTTCGAACATGACGAAATCGCCACGCTTGCGCGCCTGGTCCAGCAGATCGGACACATCAACAACCATACCGGTCAGAATGTCTGCAATCGCCATGACGTCATCCAGCACTTTCTGGTAGTCAACAGCGTCAGCTTTGTAGAAGTTCACCAGCTGGAAGTTGTGATATTCCATCACTTCTTTCAGTTTTTCAGCGAAGGTCGCTTTGTCGAAGAGATCGCCGACGCGCAGACCGCGACGTGCAACTTTATCTTCGTAAGCCGGGCCGATACCACGACCGGTGGTGCCGATCGCTTTCGCACCACGCGCTTTTTCACGCGCGACGTCCAGCGCCACGTGATAATCCAGGATCAGCGGGCAGGCTTCGGAGAGCAGCAGACGCTCACGAACAGGGATACCACGGTCTTCCAGACCTTTCATCTCTTTCATCAGCGCAGCTGGAGACAGCACAACGCCGTTACCGATGATACTGGTGACGTTTTCGCGAAGAATGCCTGATGGAATAAGATGGAGGACGGTTTTTTCACCGTTGATTACGAGAGTATGGCCTGCGTTGTGACCGCCCTGGTAGCGTACAACATATTTAGCCCGTTCAGTCAGAAGATCAACAATCTTCCCTTTACCTTCGTCACCCCATTGGGTGCCCAGTACGACGACGTTGTTACCCATTTTTTTCAAAATCACCGTTTGCTTAAAAATGGATTCTACCATCGCTTTTTCAGATATACAGCACTTTTTGACCTCAAAATACGCCGATTGCGCCTACTTTTTGATCAGCCAATCGTTTTCCTCAACATGTAGTAGATAACGATACCTGCAACCACAAGACCGCCGCCAAAACGACGCAAAATATTATCCGGCAGTTGGCTCATCGTGGCGATCATGCGACGCCAGGCGCGCGGATAGAGCATCGGTCCGAGACCTTCCAGCACCAGAACCAGGGCCAGTGCGAGCCAGATCGTTGAATTCATTTTTAATCCTTATAAAAGAAAACCACCGCTCCGTTGGGAGCGGTGGTTTGAATACTCAAACGAGCCTGAGTTTATCGCGTTGCGTTAGTCGGCGTCTTCATATAACGGAAGAAATCGCTGTCCGGGCTGAGCACCATCACATCCTGGTTGCTCTGGAAGCTATTCTCGTAAGCACGCAGGCTACGGATAAAGGCGTAGAAGTCTGGATCCTGGCTGAACGCATCGGCGAACAGCTTCGCGGCTTCCGCATCGCCTTCACCACGCAGAATACGGCCCTGACGCTCAGACTCTGCGAGAGTCTTGGTCACTTCGTAGTCCGCTGCGGCGCGCAGTTTTTCAGCCTCTTCCTGACCCTGTGAACGGTGACGACGGGCTACCGCTTCACGCTCGGCGCGCATACGGTTGTAAATCGCCTCGGACACTTCCGCTGGCAGGTTGATCTGCTTAATACGCACGTCAACCACTTCGATACCCAGCGCAGCCATACTGTTCGGGTTGATCACCGGCACTTTACCGTTGGTTTCAGCCTGAACGCGCTCAGCCGCTTTAGCAATCGCGTCATCTGCTGCTGGCGTTTCCACTTCGTCTTCGGTGCCCGCTGTACCGGAGTTCAGCGCATCGCGCACTTCCAGAGTCAGACGACCGCGGGAGTCGGTCACGATGTCTTTCACATCCAGACGGCCAATTTCAGAACGCAGACGGTCAGAGAACTTACGTTTCAGCAGCACTTCCGCCTGAGAAACGTCACCGCCGCCCGTTGCCAGGAAGTAGCGGCTGAAATCGCTGATGCGCCATTTGATGTAAGAATCAACGATCAGGTCTTTCTTCTCTTTGGTAACGAAACGGTCAGCCTGGTTATCCATGGTCTGGATACGCGCATCCAGCGTTTTCACAGACTGAATGAACGGCACCTTGAAGTGCAGGCCCGGCTCGTAAATCACCGGACGTTTGTCGCCATCACGCACGACGCTGCTGAACTGGAACTTGATCCCACGCTCGCCCTCTTTCACCACAAAGATCGAGGTATACAGCACGACCAGTACGATGACGATGATCGCAATAACTGACTTACGCATCCTTATTCCCCCTGACGCTGGTAGTCGTTACGCTGCGCGTTAGCACGGCGTTGGTCCATAATGTCACCATCGTTCGAAGAAGGCGTTGTGTTCGCGCTTGAGCTGCCTGATGAGGCTGGCGGCAGACGCAGCAGGTTGTTGGCACCGCTGGTGTCTTTCGCTGCCGGAGCAGAACCGCCTTTCAGCATCTGATCCAGCGGCAGAACCATCAGGTTTCCACCTTTGTTGTCGTTAACCAGCACTTTGCGGGTGTGGCTCAGCACTTTTTCCATGGTCTCGATATAGAGACGCTCGCGGGTAATTTCCGGAGCCGCTTTATATTCCGGCAGGATCTTCGCGAAGCGAGCCACTTCACCCTGTGCTTCCAGGATGGTTTGCGTCTTATACGCGCGAGCTTCTTCCAGAATACGCTGCGCCTGACCGTTAGCACGCGGCTGAACTTCGTTGGTGTACGCTTCTGCCTCACGGATGTACTGCTGTTCGTTTTCACGGGCTGCAATCGCATCGTCAAATGCGGCTTTCACCTCTTCCGGCGGACGTGCGGCCTGGAAGTTGACGTCCAGCAGGGTGATACCCATGTTGTACGGACGAATGGTCTCTTCCAGCTCGCGCTGGGTATCGCTACGAATAACGGTACGACCTTCAGTCAGGATACGATCCATGGTGTATTTACCGATCACACCGCGCAGGGCGCTGTCGGTCGCCTGACGCAGGCTGTCATCGGCGCTGGTCACGCTAAACAGATAACGCTCAGGATCGGTCACGCGGTACTGCACGTTCATCTCAACGCGCACCACGTTTTCGTCAGAGGTCAGCATTACGCCGGATGCCGCCAGTTCACGGACGGACTCCACGTTGACCGCAGTCACATCGTCAATGAAGGTCGGTTTCCAGTTCAGGCCCGGCTCAACCAGATGGCTGAACTTGCCGAAACGGGTAACCACGCCGCGTTCTGCTTCTTTAATGGTGTAGAACCCGCTGGCTGCCCAGATGATTACCACCGCAGCGGCCACAATGCCCACTACGCGGCCACCCATTGGCGGGCGTGGACTCTGAGTAGAATTACCACCCGAGCCAGAACCTTTTCCTCCGCCAAGCCCACCAAGCTTTTTGCTCAGCTTGCGGAAGATATCATCCAGATCCGGCGGCCCCTGCTCGCGACCACCTTTGTTGCCATTTCCCCCAGAGTTGCCGCCTTGATTATTGCTGCTTCCCCACGGGTCGCGGTCTTGTCCGTTATTACCGGGCTGATTCCACGCCATGTATATGCTCCATATTTGTTATGCAAGGGCGAATTATTCAGGCTTCCCCTTTCTGATCAGACGATATAGTCCGCCAGCGCAGGTTCTTGTTTACAGAGGCGACGCCAGTCAACGATCGGCATACGCACCTGCATCCCCACGCTGCCGTCATCCTCCATCCACTCTTTTTCTATCGCCTGAAGCTGATAAAACCGGCTGCGCAGCCTGCCTTCCTGTGGCGGCAGTCGCAGCGTGTGCTGAGCTACCTCACCGGAAAGACGTTCTGTCAAAGCCTGGAAAAGCAGTGGCACACCAATACCGGCCTGAGCAGAAAGCCAGACCCGAATCGGTTTGTTCTCTTCATCACGCTCGATACGCGGTTCAAAATCGTCCAGCATATCGATTTTATTCATTACCAACAGCGTTGGGATTTCGTGGGCGTCGATCTCTTCAAGCACCACGTTCACCGCGTCGATGTTCTCCTGCACGCGTACGTCAGCCGCATCAATCACGTGCAGCAGCAGGGTCGCCTGACGGGTCTCCTGCAACGTCGCTTTAAACGCCGCGACCAGATCGTGCGGCAAATGACGGATAAACCCTACGGTATCCGCCAGGACTGTTTCGCCGACGTCAGCAACGTCAATACGACGCAGCGTTGGGTCCAGGGTCGCAAACAGCTGGTCTGCGGCATACACCTGGGCCTCGGTTATCTGGTTAAACAGGGTAGATTTACCGGCGTTGGTATAGCCCACCAGCGACACCGTTGGGATGTCGGCTTTGGTTCGCGCCCGACGCCCCTGTTCACGCTGTTTCTCTACACGTTCCAGACGTGAGAGGATCTGGGTAATACGGCCACGCAGCAAACGGCGGTCGGTTTCGAGCTGGGTTTCACCCGGACCGCGCAAACCAATCCCGCCTTTTTGTCTTTCAAGGTGGGTCCAGCCACGCACCAGACGCGTCGCCAGATGGCGCAACTGCGCCAGCTCAACCTGCAGTTTCCCTTCATGGGTACGGGCACGCTGAGCAAAAATATCTAAAATCAATCCCGTGCGATCGATCACACGGCATTCGCAGAGAGCTTCCAGGTTGCGCTCCTGGGCTGGAGACAGCGCATGATCAAACAACACGACTGACGCGCCGGTTGCTTTTACGGCATCCGCAATTTCTACTGCTTTACCTTCACCAACAAAATACTTTGGGTGCGGCGCTTTACGGCTACCGGTAATCACCTGCATTGCTTCGACACCGGCGGAAGAGACCAGAGATTCAAACTCCTGGAGGTCTTCCATATCTTTGTCTTGCGAAAAATAGATGTGTACCAGCACCGCCTGCTCACCGGCATCATAACGGTCAAACAAGCGTAAACCTCTCTAAAAAGATCAGCGGGGAACGCAGGATCCCTGGCTCCCCGTGTGGATAACAGCCCGAAACCTTATTCGGTTTCGTCGCTGTCCTGCGCTGGCGTTGAAGAACCCTGCGCGTTGCTGCCATGATGGTAGTTACTGCCAGTGCCGCCGCCAGCGTTATTGCTGTGATGAGATACCGGACGGGACGGAACAACAGTAGAGATAGCGTGCTTGTAGACCATCTGGCTGACCGTGTTTTTCAACAGGATCACGAACTGATCGAAAGACTCAATCTGACCTTGCAGCTTAATACCATTCACCAAATAAATAGAAACTGGAACACGTTCCCGACGCAATGCGTTCAGGAACGGATCTTGTAAAGATTGCCCCTTAGCCATTCTATCTTTTCCTTATATGCTTGTTTTGTACTTAGAACCTTGCGATTCTGAAAAATTGCGCACGATACGTCTCAATTGTACACATTCAGTGAGCGATATCACCAACAACCTCAATCACGTCGTTTAACGCCTGTTGCGGTTTTTCACTGTCTAACCAGTGAACCCCCTCCCAACCGCGCAACCAGGTGATCTGGCGCTTCGCTAACTGTCTCGTGGCGCAAACACCTCGATAAACCATTTCATCGTATGAAATCTCGCCTTCAAGATACGACCACATCTGGCGGTATCCCACACAACGAACGGAAGGCATATCCGTATGCAAATCTCCACGGGCAAATAGCGCCCGCACTTCTGCTTCAAAATCTGAAGCCAACATCTGATGAAAACGCTGCTCAATTCGTTGATGGAGCAGTTCACGGCTCGCCGGGGCGATGGCGAACTGATGCACCTGATACGGCAGAGCGTCTCCTGACGTTTGCGTCAGTTCCGTTAAAGTTTTACCCGAAATGAAAAAAACTTCCAGTGCCCGGGAAAGCCTTTGCGGATCATTTGGATGGATTCGCGCTGCGGCAACCGGGTCAATTTCCGCCAGTTGCTGATGCAATACGTCCCATCCCTGCTCTGCCGCCTGCTGCTCAATCTTTGCTCTCACTTCAGGGTCCGCGGAAGGTAAGGGTGACAATCCTTCGAGCAGCGCCTTGAAGTAGAGCATGGTTCCGCCAACCAGCAGCGGTATACGCCCCGCGGCGGTGATCTCGGCCATCTCAGCTAAGGCATCCCGGCGGAAATCCGCTGCGGAATATGCCTCTGCCGGGTCGAGAATATCCAGCAAACGGTGCGGCGCTGCACGCAGTTCTTCTGCGTCTGGCTTTGCCGTACCGATGTCCATCCCCCGATAGATGAGGGCTGAATCCACACTAATCAACTCTACAGGCAAAACTTTACGTAACTCAATGGCTAACGCTGTTTTGCCGGAGGCCGTCGGGCCCATTAAAAAAATTGCCTTTGGCAGGCTCGCCTTGCTTACGTCAGTCATGGTTCAGGGCGGTCATCGCCGTTTTTAAATCAACAGGTTGTAATAACCCACCCGGCGGCGCTTTCACCAGCTGTGGGCAGAGGCGTTCCACCTCCGCCAGCACGGTAATTGCCTGCGCCATACTCCACGGTGAATGTTCGCTGGCCAGATGGCAGGCGATCCACTGCGCGGTGTTGGCGGCCTCAAACGATGTTTGCTGCGCCAAGTAGCCTATCAGTTCAGGAATCAAGTTTTGTAAATTTTGTTGGCGTAAGGGTAAAGGCACTGCACGAATTGTCACATGTTGGGGTTCAAGCACAATTTCAATGCCCATTTGCGCCAGCTGGGCCTCGGCACGCTGCAATACCCTTGTTTCTTCAGCGGATATTTTCAGGCGAACCGGGATCAATAGCGGCTGCGCACAGGCCGCATTTTCCCCCGGCGTCAGTTGCGCCTGCTTGAGCCAGCGTTCGGCAACCGGCAGCGCCAGAAGCATCACTTTACCGTCACGCTCAAGCAGTGCCATATCCGGGGCGATAACCGTCAGCACCCGGCCAAAACTCTGGCTATGACCGTCAAGGGAAGGTGCTGGTGCCGGAAGGTGCTCTTTACGCTCAACGGCTGGCGTGTCCAGCAATTTGCGGTATAACGCCCCTTGCTGCTTTTGATAGCCAGGTTGAGCGTTCGGGTAGTTCGCTCCCGTCGGACGAGGCGCGGCGCCTGCAGAGGAGAAACGCGGGGCTTCCGGTTCACGCGCCACGGCAGGCTCCGCAAAATGGTTGCGGCCAGCAGCGACACGGTTTTCCGGAAGCGGACGCGGTGCAGGAGCGTCACTTTCCAGCGGCAGCGTTGGCTCTGCCTGCTGCTGTAACACGGCGGCCACGCCCTGATAAATGAAGTCGTGAACCAGACGCGACTGATGGAACCGCACCTCATGCTTGGCAGGATGGACGTTGACATCCACCTGATGCGGGTCGATTTCCAGATAAAGGACGAAAGCAGGCTGCTGATCGGCACCAAGCTTGTCTTCGCAGGCCTGGCGAATGGCGTGATTAATCAGGCGGTCGCGCATCATGCGGCCGTTCACATAGCAGTACTGTATTTCAGCGAACGCCGCGCTGCTGGCATTCGGATCGGCCACCCAGCCACGTAAAGCCAGATCGCCGTGCTGCCACTCGATAGCCAGCGCCTGCTCCAGGAACGGCGTCCCGCAGATAGCCCCCAAACGGCGCTCTTTCTGCCCACCTTCTGCCACCGCGCGATACTGGCGCATCACTTTGCCGTTATGGCTGAGGTTAATGGTGACATCGAAACGGGCCAGCGCGATACGGCGAATAATCTCATCGATATGGCCGAACTCGGTCTTCTCGGTACGCATAAACTTGCGGCGGGCGGGAGTATTGTAGAACAGGTCCAGAACTTCCAGCGTGGTACCGACAGGGTGCGCCGCGGGCTTGACCGTGACGTCCATATCGCGTCCTTCGGCGTAGGCCTGCCAGGCTTCCTGCTGCTCGGCCGTGCGGGAGGTCAGCGTCAAACGGGAAACGGAGCTGATACTGGCCAGCGCTTCCCCGCGAAACCCAAGGCTGATAATCGCCTCCAGATCGTCCAGCGAAGCAATTTTACTGGTGGCATGACGCGCCAGCGCCAGCGCCAGCTCGTCTTTCTTAATGCCACAGCCGTTGTCACGAATGCGGATAAGCTTTGCGCCGCCGCGTTCGATATCAATATCGATGCGGGAGGCCCCCGCATCGAGGCTGTTTTCCACCAGCTCCTTCACCACCGACGCAGGGCGTTCCACCACCTCACCGGCGGCGATTTGGTTCGCGAGCTGCGGCGGTAGAACCTGAATCGGCATGAATTCTCCTTAATTAGTCGCGGTCATTTCACCCGGCAGCGCGGCGCTTGCCGTCTGGGCTGCCCCGCCCTGCGGCGCAGACTGAAGCGGGTGCGCGTCAAAGTATTTACGCAGACCGTTATAAATCGCTTCGGCAATTTGCTGCTGATAGCTGTCGCTGCCCAGCAGACGCTCTTCACTGTTATTGCTGATAAAGCCGGTCTCCACCAGAATTGACGGAATATCCGGCGAGCGCAGAACGCCCAGGCTCGCATGTTCAGGGCGGCGTTTATGCAATGCCCCGATGCCCTGCAGCTGGTTCAATACGTTAGTGGCGACATCATACCCGACGCGCTGAGAATGACCGAACTGTAAATCCAGCACCGCCTGGCTGAGGTACGGGTCAGACTGGCTGTTTGCCAGCACATCGCCCGCGCCGCCTAACAGTTCAGACTGTTTCTCATGCTCTTCCAGCCAGTTGGCCATTTCACTGTTCGCGCGACGGTTCGAGAGTACCCACACCGACGCGCCCGTTGCGTTACGGTTAGGCGCAGCATCCGCGTGGATGGAAACCAGGAAGTTCGCATTCTGCTTACGCGCGACGTCCGAACGCCCCATCACCGAAATGAAGTAATCCCCGTCGCGGGTCAACACGCCTTTAAACATAGGGTCGTCATTGAGCAGCGTACGCAGCTTACGGGCTATGGCGATAGTGACATTTTTCTCTCGTGTCCCCCCAGGACCAATCGCGCCTGGGTCCTGTCCACCGTGACCTGCATCGATGGCGATAATCACCTTGTCGCCGCTGACCGCGCGGCGCGCGCTGGCTGCCGGACGCGTCACCGTATTGCTGCTGGTTGCCGCAGTCATGCGATCGTTCTGCGATTTAAACGGGTTACGCGCAGGTTCCGAGGGGCGCGGCGTATACACTGGTTCTTTCACACGTTTCGCCACAACTGGTGGCGGTGGAGGCGGCGGCGCGTCGGCGTTAATAGTAAAGACCACGGTATAGTTCGCACCGTTTTGTTGCTTCACCGCCTTCGTTTTGCCCTTTTCGGTCAGATCGACCACCAGGCGCAGTGACTGGCTGTCCTGCGGCGTACCCGAGCGGATCCTTTTCACCAGATTATTTCCGCTGAACTGCAGCGGTAACCCCTGGATCACGCCTGTCTGTTTGATATCCAGCGCCACGCTGTGGCTGTCCGGTTGTGAAAACGCATATTCAGGGTCACCCATAAAGCTGAGCGTGATCCGGGCCTGGCTTTCGCCGTTTGACACCTGAATATCCGAAAGGCTTGCCGCTCCGGCCTGCGCGCACAGCAGCACCGTCGCAGCCAACACCCAACCTTTAACGCGACTAATCATCCCGTCATCCCTACTCTTAACCGGCGAGACGCGCCAGTAAGGAACACCCTGATGAGGAAACCGCACTGATGCGAGCCTCACGCCCTTGAGCCTGGTAATCTAAGTGAATTTCGACATCCGGGTCAGGCAGCACACCCGCACCTTGTTGCGGCCACTCCACCAGGCAGATGGCGTCGTTGGCAAAATAATCACGGATCCCCATAAATTCCAGCTCCTCAGGATCCGCAAGACGATATAAATCAAAGTGGTACACCATAAGATTATCGAGGGTATACGGCTCGACCAGCGTGTAGGTGGGGCTTTTCACGTTCCCGTTGTGCCCTAACGCCTGCAAAAAACCCCGGCTGAAGGTGGTTTTACCCGCACCTAAATCACCATACAGATAAATGACGGTTGCCCCCTGACAGGCCTGCGCCACGCGCTTGCCGAGATCTAAAGTGGCTTGTTCATCAGGTAAAGGAATCGCTCGATTAGTCATTTTCTACGTCAATCACATCCGGGTTAACAACACGCCGCAGCGTGCAAAAAAGATCGGTGGCCAGCATACCGCGCGTCCCCTCGCGTGCAGCCAGCCTGTCAGCTGCCTCACCGTGGGCCACGCAGCCCGCACAGGCTGCATCATAAAGGGGAAGTTTCTGTCCAAGCAATGCGCCGATGATGCCTGAAAGCACATCGCCCATGCCGCCGCTCGCCATGCCCGCATTTCCGGCATCAATAATGCCCTGCGTCTCGTCACTGGCGACAACGGTTCCTGCCCCTTTCAAAACGGCAACACCTCCGTAACGTTTTACCAGACGCTGAGCAGAAAGTAAGCGATCGCTTTCAATTTCTGCCACGCTGCAGTTGAGCAGGCGCGCGGCTTCGCCGGGGTGTGGCGTCAGAATGCGATTGTGACGCTTATCCGGATTTATTGCCAGAAGGTTAAGCGCGTCGGCATCCCACAGCATCGGTTTACGAAAATTCTCGACCTTTTGCAGGGCCTGTTTACCCCATGCCTGCTGCCCAAGTCCCGGACCAATGACCACCACATCCGCCCATTCCAGGCTTTCTTCCAGCGTCTGGGGCGTAAGCTCATGGGCCATCAGTTCCGGTCGGGCTGTGATGATTGGCGCAATATTCTCGATGCGAGTAAGCACTCGCACTAATCCGGCGCCGCTGCGCAATGCCGCTTCACCGGTCATGCGAATCGCACCTGCCGTACCGTGGTCGCCACCAATAATCACCAGCCTGCCGTGATCGCCCTTATGGGAGGTTGGGCGGCGCGGCGGCAGCCACTCTTTTAGCTGCGAGGAATCAAAACGCGACAGGAGCGTTTCCTGCCCTACGAGCCAGCTCTCCAGCCCCAGCGCGTTATGGTGCAAAATGCCGACCACATCCCGCGCTTTTCCGGTTAACAGACCCGGCTTCAGGGCGATAAAGGTCACGGTGTGAGCAGCATGAATCACCCCCCCCGGCGTTGCGCCGGTCTGCGCGATCAGGCCCGACGGAATGTCCAGCGCGACTACCGGCGCGAAGTGCCCGTTAGCGTGTTCAATAAGCGCGGCAATGTTCTCACGAGGCGCGCTGCGTAGCCCGGTGCCCAGCAGACCATCAACAATCAGATCAACATCTTCCGGCCAGACGATATCAGGCGCGTGAATTACGCCGCCTGCGTTCAGCCATGCCTCCCGCGCCATGCCAGCCTCTTCCGGCAGCGGTTTATCGCTCTCCAGGGCCAGTAGCGTAACGCGGATACCCGCCGCAACCGCGAGACGCGCCATAGCGTAGCCGTCACCGCCGTTATTGCCGTGACCGCACAAAATCAGCCAGTGAGCGGCCTGCGGGTAGGCGCTGCGGGCAACGTTAAACGCGGCCTCACCCGCGCGGAGCATCAGTTCAAAAAGAGTGATCCCGAGGCTGTCTGCGGCCTCTTTTTCGGCGCGCCGGAGGTCATCCGCATGCCAGATGGAATGTGGTATACTTGCGGGGTTTTTCTTCACCGTATGGTCCGTCATGTCACAGCCCCTCGATCTCAATGAATTAGCGCAAAAAATAAAACAGTGGGGTGCTGAACTTGGCTTCCAGAAGGTAGGCATTACCGATACCAACCTCTCTGCCAGCGAGCCAAAATTGCAGGCCTGGCTGGACAAACAATACCACGGCGAAATGGAGTGGATGGCGCGTCACGGCATGATGCGCGCCCGTCCTCACGAGCTTTTGCCGGGCACATTACGCGTTATCAGCGTGCGCATGAACTACCTGCCTGCCAACGCGGCCTTCGCGCGCACGCTAAAAAATCCCTCTTTGGGTTACGTCAGCCGGTACGCGCTGGGGCGTGATTACCATAAGCTTCTGCGTAACCGTCTAAAAAAACTTGGGGAAACTATTCAGCAGCACTGTGTTTCGCTGAATTTTAGACCCTTTGTCGATTCCGCGCCTATTCTTGAGCGCCCGATCGCCGAAAAAGCCGGGCTTGGCTGGACAGGTAAGCACTCACTTATCCTGAGCCGCGACGCCGGATCGTTCTTCTTCCTGGGTGAACTGCTGATTGATTTACCCCTGCCGGTAGACGGCCCGGTGGAGGAAGGCTGTGGCCGCTGCGTGGCCTGCATGACCATCTGCCCGACGGGCGCCATCGTTGAGCCTTACACCGTCGATGCACGTCGCTGTATCTCCTACCTCACCATCGAGCTCGAAGGAGCGATCCCGGAAGAGTTTCGACCGCTTATCGGCAACCGGATCTACGGCTGCGACGACTGCCAGCTGATTTGCCCGTGGAACCGCTATTCCCAGTTGACGGACGAAGAGGACTTCAGCCCGCGTAAGGCGCTGCATGCGCCACAGCTTATTGAGCTGTTCGCCTGGAGCGAAGCCTGGTTCCTGAAGGTGACGGAAGGTTCAGCTATTCGCCGTATCGGTCATCTGCGCTGGCTGCGTAATGTCGCCGTCGCGCTGGGTAATGCCCCGTGGGATGTAGCGAATATTCAGGCGCTGGAAAGCCGTAGAGGTGAGCACCCACTTCTCGACGAGCATATTGAATGGGCGATTGCGCAGCAAATTGAGAAGCGCAATGCCTGCGTGGTCGAAGTGCAGCTTCCTAAGAAACAGCGGCTGGTCAGGGTCATCGAGAAAGGGCTTACGCGAGATGCGTGATATATTCACAGCCTGTGAATAAAAATAAAAACTCAAGCGCCATCTGGGCTTGAGAAGAGGTCAAGTGATCTCAATAACATTTTGAAATGAAATTTTATCCAGTCAATACAGTATCTTGTGAAGATATCATTCACCCTGCTAACTTTCTGTACGGTTTGGGTAAAGCGAGAATTCTGTGGATAACTCTGTTTACAAGAGTATTTCAGATGCAATAGAAAACGTCCCCAGCGCTTCTTTTCGCTGTGGATATTTTATAGATGAAGAAGAATTTGGAGCGGGAAACGAGACTCGAACTCGCGACCCCGACCTTGGCAAGGTCGTGCTCTACCAACTGAGCTATTCCCGCTTGGGCAGTCTGTGCTGTGGAAGCACTTTCAAATTTTGGAGCGGGAAACGAGACTCGAACTCGCGACCCCGACCTTGGCAAGGTCGTGCTCTACCAACTGAGCTATTCCCGCAAATCTGTACTGCTTTTGTTGCTGTCGTAACGTGTAATTCTCTGTCGTTACGGGAGGCGCATTATACGAGAAATCCTTTTAGCTGCAACCCCCTTAAAGCGATTTTTTCGAAATTTAGTTCAAATGCTTATTAAATCGGCAAGCTGAACAATTTAACGACAAAAACCCGGCCACGCAAGGCGCCGGATCTCAAAATCACAGCTTAATAAAGTTTTCGCGGTAGTACGCCAGCTCCGCCACAGACTCGCGAATGTCGTCCATCGCCTGGTGCGTACCCTGTTTTTTAAAGCCGTCCAGGATTTCAGGTTTCCATCGACGCGCCAGCTCTTTCAGGGTGCTCACGTCCAGATAGCGGTAATGGAAGTAAGACTCCAGCTCAGGCATATACTTAAACAGGAAACGACGATCCTGACCGATGCTGTTGCCGCAGATCGGCGATTTACCCGCCGGTACCCACTGCTTCAGAAATTCGAGCGTCGCCAGTTCCGCCTCGCGGTCACCCAGCGTGCTCGCCTTCACGCGCTCGACAAGGCCGCTGCCGGTGTGGGTACGCACATTCCACTCATCCATCAGCGCAAGCTGGTCGTCGGACTGATGCACTGCAATCGTTGGCCCTTCAGCCAGGATATTCAGGTTGGCATCGGTCACCAGGGTTGCAATCTCAATAATGCGATCGCGCTCGGGATCCAGCCCGGTCATTTCGAGATCGATCCAAATCAGGTTGTTTTCATCCGCGCTCATGTTATTTTCCACCCTTCTCGCATAACCAGCAGTAGCAGGTTAACTAGTATTAATTAGAGTGTATCATAGAGGTTTTGCCCCTTACGGGCGACCAGGAGCCAGTGCGATTGAGTAAAAATAAACTCTCCAAAGGGCAGCAGCGCCGCGTGAATGCCAATCACCAGCGCCGTCTTAAAACCACTTCGGAGAAGGTCGATTACGACGACAACCTGTTTGGCGAACCAACGGAAGGCGTAGTCATCAGCCGTTTCGGTATGCACGCTGACGTGGAATCTGCCGATGGCGAAATCCACCGCTGCAACATCCGCCGAACCATTCGTTCTCTGGTCACCGGCGACCGCGTCGTCTGGCGGCCGGGTAAAGAGGCTGCAGAAGGCGTTACCGTTAAAGGTATCGTTGAAGCGGTCCATGAGCGTACGTCCGTGTTAACCCGTCCCGATTTTTACGACGGGGTGAAGCCGATTGCCGCCAACATTAACCAGATTGTCATCGTATCGGCGATTTTGCCCGAACTTTCGCTCAATATTATCGACCGATATCTCGTCGCCTGTGAAACGCTGCAGGTTGAACCGATTATCGTGCTGAACAAAATCGATCTGCTGGATGACGAAGGCATGGCTTTCGTTAATGAACAGATGGATATCTACCGCAAAATTGGTTATCGCGTGCTGATGGTGTCCAGCTACACCAAAGACGGACTGAAACCGCTGGAAGAGGCGCTTACCGATCGCATCAGCATCTTTGCGGGCCAGTCCGGCGTGGGGAAATCGAGCCTTCTGAACAACCTTCTCGGCCTCCAGCAGGAGATCCTCACCAACGATGTGTCTGACGTCTCGGGTCTGGGCCAGCACACCACTACCGCATCACGCCTGTATCACTTCCCTCACGGTGGCGATGTCATCGACTCTCCGGGCGTGCGTGAATTCGGTTTGTGGCATCTTGAGCCGGAACAAATCTTTAATGGATTTGTCGAATTCCATGATTATTTAGGCGCTTGCAAATACCGCGACTGCAAACACGATAACGATCCAGGCTGCGCTATCCGCGAAGCGGTTGAGAACGGTGAAATCGCGGAGACCCGCTTCGAGAATTATCACCGCATTCTTGAGAGCATGGATCAGGTAAAAACGCGTAAAAACTTTTCTGATTCTGATAACTGACAACTAAGCTAAGCATCGCTAAAATCGTCCCCTTTTTTCAGGTTCCGGCGGCTTAACGCCGGATCAGGAACGACAAAACAATGGCCTGGAGGCTACCTTGTTAAACGCATTTAAACTTTCGCTTCAATACATTCTGCCAAAACTGTGGCTCACTCGCCTGGCGGGCTGGGGCGCGAGCAAACGCGCGGGCTGGCTGACCAAACTGGTCATCGACCTTTTTGTGAAGTATTACAAGGTCGACATGAAAGAAGCGCAGAAGCCGGATACCGCCAGCTACCGCACGTTCAACGAATTTTTCGTGCGCCCGCTGCGCGACGAAGTGCGTCCGCTGAACACCGATCCTAACGTCCTGGTGATGCCAGCAGACGGCGTGATCAGCCAGTTGGGTAACATCGAAGACGACAAAATCCTGCAGGCGAAAGGCCACAACTACAGCCTGGAAGCGCTGCTGGCGGGCAACTACCTGATGGCAGACCTGTTCCGCAACGGTACCTTTGCCACCACCTATCTGTCACCGCGCGACTACCACCGCGTGCACATGCCGTGTAACGGTATCCTGCGTGAGATGATCTACGTGCCGGGCGATCTGTTCTCCGTGAACCACCTGACCGCGCAAAACGTACCGAACCTGTTTGCTCGTAACGAACGCGTCATCTGCCTGTTCGATACTGAATTCGGCCCGATGGCGCAAATCCTGGTGGGTGCGACCATTGTCGGCAGCATCGAAACCGTCTGGGCTGGCACCATCACCCCACCGCGTGAAGGTGTGATCAAGCGCTGGACCTGGCCTGCCGGTGAAGCGGAAGGCTCTGTTGCCCTGCTGAAAGGTCAGGAGATGGGTCGCTTCAAGCTGGGCTCTACCGTCATCAACCTGTTTGCGCCGGGCAAAGTGAAGCTGGCTGAACAACTCGAAAGCCTGTCGGTCACCAAACTGGGTCAGCCGCTGGCGGTCTCTACCGAAACCTTCGTGACGCCGGACGCAGAACCTGCTCCGCTGCCGCAAGAAGAGATCGACGCCGAGCACGATGCCAGCCCGCTGGTTGACGACAAAAAAGACGAAGGCTAACAACAGAAGGATCGCTGACGTGCGCCCGATTATCGTTCTACTGATGGCCTGGTGCCTCAGCATGGGGGCGTACGCAGCGACAGCCCCCGACGCCAAACAGATAACCCAGGAGCTGGAGCAGGCTAAAGCGGCCAAACCCGCACAGCCAGAGACCGTTGAGTCGCTCCAGTCCGCACTGAACGCGCTTGAGGAGCGGAAAGGCTCGCTTGAGCGCGCTCAGCAGTATCAGCAGGTTATCGACAACTTCCCTAAACTCTCGCAAACGCTGCGCGCGCAGCTCGCTAATCTGCGCGATGAGCCGCGCGGAGCCCCTGCCGGTATGACCACCGACGCCCTGAATCAGGAAATCCTGCAGGTCAGCAGTCAGCTTCTGGAAAAGAGCCGCCTGGCTCAGCAGGAGCAGGAGCGTGCGCGCGAAATTGCCGATTCCCTGAGCCAGCTTCCACAGCAGCAAACCGATGCCCGCCGCCAGCTTAATGACGTTGAGCGTCGCGTGGGTACGCAAAGCGGCAACACGCCGCAGGCTCAGGCGCAAAATCTGGGCCTGCAGGCTGAATCGGCGCGTCTGAAGGCCCTTGTGGATGAGCTGGAGCTGGCGCAGCTTTCCGCCAACAACCGCCAGGAGCTGGCGCGGATGCGTTCAGAACTCGCTCAGAAGCAGAGCGAGCAGCTGGATGCGTACCTTCAGGCCCTGCGTAATCAGCTTAACAGCCAGCGTCAGCTTGAAGCCGAGCGTGCCCTTGAAAGCACCGAACTGCTGGCGGAAAACAGTGCCAATCTGCCGGAAGGTATCGTCGATCAGTTTAAGGTCAACCGTGAGCTTTCTGCCGCCCTGAATCAGCAGGCGCAGCGTATGGATCTGGTTGCCTCGCAGCAGCGTCAGGCGACGAATCAAACCCTGCAGGTGCGTCAGGCGCTCAACACGCTGCGTGAGCAATCCCAGTGGCTCGGGTCATCAAACCTGTTGGGCGAAGCGTTACGCGCCCAGGTTTCTCGCCTGCCTGAAATGCCGAAGCCGCAACAGCTGGATACCGAAATGGCCCAGCTGCGCGTTCAACGACTGCACTTTGAAGATCTCCTTAATAAGCAGCCGCAAATTCGCCAGATCCGTCAGGCTGACGGACAGCCCCTGACCAGCGAGCAAAACCGTATTCTTGAAGCCCAGCTGCGTACCCAGCGCGAACTGCTGAACTCACTGCTACAGGGCGGCGATACGCTGATTCTGGAACTGACTAAGCTCAAGGTCTCCAACAGCCAGCTGGAAGATGCGCTGAAAGAGGTGAACGAGGCAACGCACCGTTATCTCTTCTGGACCTCAGACGTGCGTCCGATGACCTTCTCATGGCCGATTGATATTGTTCAGGATCTGCGCCGCCTGATTTCGCTGGACACCTTCAGCCAGCTCGGAAAGGCCAGCGTGATGATGTTGACCAGCAAAGAGACGATCTTCCCTCTGCTGGGCGCGTTGATCCTGGTCGGCTTCAGCATTTACTCGCGCAGACATTTTACCCGCTTCCTGGAGCGTTCCAGCGCACGGGTGGGGAAAGTCACCCAGGACCACTTCTGGCTGACGTTGCGCACCGTGTTCTGGTCGATTCTCGTCGCGTCTCCGCTACCGGTATTGTGGATGACGCTTGGCTACGGCCTGCGGGAAGCGTGGCCCTATCCGCTCGCGGTTGCCATTGGTGATGGCGTCACCGCTACGGTGCCGCTGCTGTGGGTAGTGATGATTTGCGCGACGTTCGCGCGGCCCAACGGCCTGTTCATTGCCCACTTTGGCTGGCCGCGTAACCGCGTGGCGCGCGCCATGCGTTACTACCTGATGAGCATCGGGCTGATTGTGCCGCTGATTATGGCGCTGATCATGTTTGATAATCTTAACGACCGGGAATTCTCAGGCTCGCTGGGACGCCTCTGCTTTATGCTGATATGCGGCGCGCTGGCCATCGTCACGCTCAGCCTGAAACGCGCGGGGATACCGCTTTATCTTGATAAATCCGGTAGCGGCGACAACATGTTCAACCGGCTGCTCTGGAACCTGCTGCTGAGCGCCCCTCTGATTGCGATGCTGGCCGCGGCGGTGGGTTATCTGGCAACCTCGCAGGCGCTGCTGGCGCGACTGGAAACGTCGGTGGCGATCTGGTTCCTGCTTCTGGTGGTCTACCACGTAATCCGCCGCTGGATGCTGATTCAGCGCCGCCGCCTGGCCTTCGACCGCGCCAAGCATCGCCGGGCGGAGATCCTTGCCCAGCGCGCCCGGGGCGAGGAAGAGCCAACCCATGTCAACAGTACGGAAGGCACGATGGATGCCGACGAGGTCGAACTGGATCTGGATGCCATCAGTACCCAGTCTCTGCGACTGGTGCGTTCCATCCTGATGCTGATTGCCCTGCTGTCGGTGATCTTCCTGTGGTCGGAAATTCACTCCGCGTTTGGCTTCCTGGAGAACATCTCTTTGTGGGACGTGACGTCCACGGTGCAGGGCGTTGAAAGCCTGGAGCCGATCACCTTAGGCGCGGTGCTGATTGCCATTCTGGTTCTGATCATCACCACCCAGCTGGTGCGTAACTTCCCGGCGCTGCTGGAGCTGGCGCTGCTGCAGCATCTGGATTTAACCCCCGGCACCGGATACGCCATTACGACCATCACGAAATACCTGATCCTGCTTTTTGGCGGGATGGTCGGGTTCTCAATGATTGGTATTGAGTGGTCTAAGCTGCAGTGGCTGGTTGCCGCCCTGACGTTCGGCCTTGGCTTTGGCATGCAGGAGATCTTCGCGAACTTTGTTTCCGGCCTGATCATTCTGTTTGAAAAACCGATTCGCATTGGCGATACGGTGACGATCCGCGATCTAACCGGGAGCGTAACGAAGATCAACACCCGCGCCACCACGATCAGTGACTGGGACCGTAAAGAGATCATCGTGCCGAACAAGGCATTTATTACCGAACAGTTTATCAACTGGTCGCTGTCGGACTCCGTTACGCGCGTGGTGTTGACGGTACCGGCTCCGTCGGATGCCAACAGTGAAGAGGTCACGCAGATCCTCTACACCGCCGCTGAACGCTGTACGCTGGTGCTCGATAACCCTGCGCCGGAAGTGTTCCTGGTTGATTTACAGCAAGGGATCCAGATTTTCGAACTGCGTATCTACGCCGCCGAAATGGGGCACCGTATGCCGCTGCGCCATGAGATCCACCAGCTGATTCTGGCGGGCTTCCGCGAGCACGGTATTGATATGCCGTTCCCACCGTTCCAGATGCGTCTGGAAAGCATGGACGGACGTAAGATGGGTAAAACGCTGACGTCGGCGGCAAGATCGCGCCCGGCGGGAAGTCTGTAACCTTTCTCCCCTCCCTTTCGGGAGGGGCATTTTACCGCTACGCCACTTCCGTGACGTACGCCATAGAGCGACGACGGTAATTCTCATAAATCCCCATCGCCAGCAGCGAGAAGAAGACAGGCCCGCCGACCATCCACAGCGCGCTGTTCCAGTCGTTCGCCTCAACCACGGGCTGAATAACGGTAAAGATGTTGGCAAACGCCACCACCAGCACCACCACGGAGGTCGCCAGCAGCGTTGCCGCGCGGGTTTTGAAGATCACAAACGGACGCTCAAGATCCTGCTTCGCCTTAAAGTACGGGAACGCCAGGGTCAGGAACAGGTACGGCAGCGTCATTGACACGTTCGCCATCAGGGTCAGCTTGTTATAGAAAGCAGACGCCGTATCGCCGCCAAATGACACCAGCAGAATGAAGACGCACACCAGCAGGCACTGCATCCACATGGCATTAGCAGGCATGCCTGCGGTATTCAGCTGCGTCATGCGTGCTGGCCATAGCGCTTTTGGCGTACCCTGGATGATGGCTTTCAGCGGCGAGTAGATCAGCGTGAAGAATGCGCCGGTATAAGCAAGGAACATCGACAGACCGGTAATGCGCGCAAACCAGACACCCATGACAGAAGCTGCCTCCGGGCTCAGGTGCATAGCGTTACCCAGCGTCATCCCCAGGCTTTTCATCAGCACGTAGGTAATGTTGCCGAGGTTGGTGGTGTTGTTACTCAATACCTGCTGCCAGTTGGTGCTGACGCCCCAGAGGAAAATCGCCAGCGAGTAGCCGATGGAGATGACGATGGCGGCAAAAATAATCCCTTTGGCAAAATTCTTTTCCGGATTTTCGGTTTTGTCGACCAGCCCGCCTACCGCTTCAATACCGCCGTACGCAAAAATGGCAAACACCACGAAGGAGAGCATGGCCAGCCCGGACTGGTAACCCGGGTTCGGCGACGAAACAAAGTTGACCTCCTGAGCAAAATGCCCGCCGTTCAGGCACAGAATGGCGATGCTGACCAGCAGCAGCACCAGGTTCAGGCACATCACGGAAATACCGCCAACGGCGGTGATACGGGCAATTTTGTTGATGCCTTTTGACGCCACCAGCGTGACCATCACCATCCAGCAGACCGCCAGAATACCAACCACCTGGGTGGAGCTCAGCCCCGCCAGAGACCAGACCTGCGTTTTATCCGCGCCGAAAAGAAACGTGGAGAAAGGCACCCAGACTTTGGCCGCCGTGCTGACCATCCAGACGACGTAAGAGGAGAACCACATAAACGTCCCGATAAACGCGTAGCGCGGGCCGATGCTGTTGTTCATCCACGAATAAATGCCGCCCTCTTCTTTCCGGTAAGCCGAGCCCATCTCCGCCATCATCAGCGCAAACGGGATAAAGAAGAACAGAGCGGACACGATATAAAACGGCGTCGCGCTGTAGCCCATCAGATAGAAAGCCGACGGGCTGTTGGCAAAGCCAAAGACGGAGGTAAAAATCATCAGGATGAGCCCGGTGAGGGTCATCTTTTTAAGTGAGTGGGACATATCGCCATCCGAAGAGGAATTAAACTGCGCGGATGGTAGCAGATGACCAGACTAATATTGTGGCTATACGAGGCAATTTAAGAAAAAGACCCGTGTATAGAGATAGTGGCAGTTTTTAATGTTGTTACGCGGAAATGGAAAGGAATATTGCCACAGAGGAATGGGCCGGGTAAACGAGGCGCTACCCGGCAATTCTTTAGGCGCGATCGACCGTAAAGGCAATCACATCGCCCAGCTGTTCGGCGCCCAGCGCCAGCATGACCAGACGATCCACGCCCAGCGCCACGCCGGAGCAATCCGGCAGACCGGCTTTTAATGCTTCAAGCAGATTAACATCAATAGGCTGCTGCGGCAGACCGCGCGCGGCGCGCTTGCGGTTATCCTGCTCGAAACGCTGCTGCTGTTCGCGCGCATCGGTCAGTTCGTGGAAGCCGTTCGCCAGCTCGATACCTTTGTAATAGACCTCAAAACGCTCTGCGACACGGTGATCTTCGGTGCTGATCTGCGCCAGAGACGCCTGGCTTGCCGGGAAGTGATAGACAAATGTCGGACGATCTTTGCCAATCTGCGGTTCCACGCCGAAGGTGAACAGCAGTTGCAGCAGCGTGTCGCGATCCTCTTCGGTATCCGCCACGTTGCTCAGATCCAGCTTTGCCGCCACTTCACGCAGCTGGGTTTTGTCCGCCGACAGCGGATCGATCTCCAGATGACGCTGGAAGGCCTGCTGATAAGAGAGCGTTTCAGCTTCTGAACAGTCCAGCGCCTGCTGGAGCAGATCGTCCACCTCGTTCATCAGGCGGTACATATCATAATGCGGGCGGTACCACTCCAGCATGGTGAATTCCGGGTTGTGGTGACGCCCCATCTCTTCATTACGAAAGCTGCGGCACAGCTGATACACCGGACCACACCCCGCCGCCAGCAGGCGTTTCATGTGGTATTCCGGGCTGGTCATCATATAGAGATTCATGCCCTGGGAATGGCCTGGGCCAACAAAACGGGTTTCAAACGGGACCAGATGAATATCCGTTACCGTTGCCTGACTCATGCACGGGGTTTCCACCTCCAGGACGCCGCGGTCGGCAAAGAAACGGCGGATCTCCGTCATAATTGCGGCGCGTTTTAGCAGATTTGGGATGGATGCGCTCGGCTGCCAGGTGGCCGTTTCGCTCATGAGTTTTTCTCCGATTTCAGACAAGGGCACGAAGTCTACTCGTTAGCAGGGACAGAGACAAATTTTGCGCAGTAAAAAAGCGCATTTCATTTAGGTGGATTATTCCGTGACGCAATTCATCAATCACAATGATAAATCACCGCACAGAACAGCAAAAAAATCGAACACGTCAAATTTCCCTGACGTCTACACGGTTATACTCTTTTACCCATAAAGGAGCAGTGGAAACGCTTTCGCAATCGTCCGCCTGGACGGGTGAACTACCTTTAGTTTGTCGCGTTGCGAAATAACAAAAATCTGGAGGAATGTCGTGCAAACTTTTCAAGCCGATCTTGCCGTTATAGGCGCTGGCGGGGCGGGATTACGTGCTGCGATCGCTGCAGCACAAGCTAATCCTGACGCTAAAATCGCATTGATTTCAAAAGTCTATCCAATGCGCAGCCACACGGTGGCAGCTGAGGGAGGGTCCGCTGCCGTTGCGCAGGATCATGACAGCTTTGAATACCATTTCCACGACACGGTTGCAGGGGGCGACTGGCTTTGCGAACAGGATGTCGTCGACTACTTCGTGCACCATTGCCCAACGGAGATGACCCAGCTCGAGCAGTGGGGATGTCCGTGGAGCCGCCGTCCGGACGGCAGCGTCAACGTTCGCCGCTTCGGTGGAATGAAAATCGAACGCACCTGGTTCGCCGCCGATAAAACTGGCTTCCACATGCTGCACACCCTCTTCCAGACCTCCCTTCAGTTCCCACAAATTCAGCGCTTTGATGAACATTTCGTCCTCGACATTCTGGTCGACGACGGTCATGCGCGTGGCCTGGTGGCGATGAACATGATGGAAGGCACGCTCGTCCAGATCCGCGCTAACGCGGTTGTAATGGCAACGGGCGGTGCGGGCCGCGTCTATCGCTACAACACCAACGGCGGCATCGTCACCGGTGACGGCATGGGCATGGCGTTGAGCCACGGCGTGCCGCTGCGCGATATGGAGTTCGTGCAGTATCACCCAACCGGCCTGCCGGGCTCCGGCATTCTGATGACGGAAGGCTGCCGCGGTGAAGGCGGTATCCTGGTCAACAAAAACGGCTACCGCTATCTGCAGGATTACGGCATGGGCCCGGAAACCCCGCTCGGCGAGCCGAAGAACAAATACATGGAGCTCGGCCCGCGCGACAAAGTCTCTCAGGCCTTCTGGCACGAGTGGCGCAAAGGCAACACCATCTCCACGCCGCGCGGCGATGTGGTCTATCTCGACCTTCGCCATCTTGGCGAGAAGAAACTGCTGGAGCGTCTGCCGTTTATCTGCGAACTGGCAAAAGCTTACGTCGGCGTCGACCCGGTGAAAGAGCCGATTCCGGTACGCCCAACCGCGCACTACACCATGGGCGGGATCGAAACCGACCAGCAGTGTGAAACCCGCATTAAAGGGCTGTTCGCCGTGGGCGAGTGTTCCTCCGTCGGCCTGCACGGCGCCAACCGTCTGGGATCAAACTCGCTGGCTGAGCTGGTCGTCTTTGGCCGCATGGCGGGCGAGCGTGCAATGGAGCGCGCCGCTACCGCAGGCGAAGCCAATGGTGCCGCGCTGGATGCGCAGGTGGCAGACGTTGAAAAACGCCTGAAGGATCTGGTGAACCAGGAGGGTAACGAGAACTGGTCGAAGATCCGCGACGAGATGGGGCTGTCAATGGAAGAAGGCTGCGGTATCTACCGTACGCCGGAGCTGATGCAGAAAACCGTCGACAAGCTGGCGGAACTCCAGGAACGCTTCAAGCGCGTGCGCATCACCGACACCTCCAGCGTCTTCAATACCGACCTGCTCTATACCATCGAACTGGGTCACGGCCTGAACGTCGCAGAATGTATGGCGCACTCTGCGCTGGCGCGTAAAGAATCCCGCGGTGCCCACCAGCGTCTGGACGAAGGCTGTACCGAACGTGACGACGTCAATTTCCTGAAACACACTCTCGCCTGGCGCGATGCGGATGGCACCACGCGCCTGGACTACAGCGACGTGAAAATCACCACGCTGCCGCCGGCTAAACGCGTGTACGGCGCAGAAGCAGAAGCCGCCGAGAAGAAGGAGAAGGCGAATGGCTGAGATGCAAAAACTGAAAGTTGAAGTGGTGCGCTACAACCCGGAAGTGGATACTGCCCCCCACAGCGCTTTCTATGAAGTCCCTTATGACGAGCAAACCTCCCTGCTGGATGCGCTCGGCTATATCAAAGACAACCTGGCGCCGGACCTGAGCTACCGCTGGTCCTGCCGCATGGCGATCTGCGGCTCCTGCGGCATGATGGTCAACAAGGTGCCGAAGCTGGCCTGTAAAACCTTCCTGCGCGATTACACCAAAGGCATCAAGGTTGAAGCGCTGGGCAACTTCCCGATTGAGCGCGATCTGGTGGTCGATATGACCCACTTTATCGAAAGTCTGGAAGCGATTAAGCCGTACATCATCGGCAACCCGCGCACGCCGGATCAGGGGCCAAATACCCAGACGCCAGCGCAGATGGCGAAATACCATCAGTTCTCCGGCTGCATCAACTGCGGCCTGTGCTATGCCGCCTGTCCGCAGTTTGGCCTGAACCCGGAGTTCATCGGCCCGGCCGCCATTACCCTGGCGCATCGCTATAACGAAGACAGCCGCGACCACGGCAAAAAAGAACGTATGGCGCAGCTTAACAGCCAGAACGGCGTCTGGACCTGTACCTTTGTGGGCTACTGCTCCGAAGTCTGTCCGAAGCACGTCGACCCGGCCGCCGCTATTCAGCAGGGTAAAGTAGAAAGCTCGAAAGACTTTCTTATCGCTACCCTGAAACCACGCTAAGGAGTGCATGATGACGACTAAACGCAAAGCCTACGTGCGGCCTGTGCCATCCACCTGGTGGAAAAACCTGCCGTTTTATCGCTTCTATATGCTGCGTGAAGGCACGGCGGTACCGGCGGTCTGGTTCAGTCTTGAGCTAATGTACGGCGTTTTCGCCCTCAAACACGGGCCGGAAACCTGGGCCAGCTTTGTGGGCTTCCTGCAAAACCCGATCATCGTGGTGCTGAACCTGATCGTGCTCGCGGCCGCTCTGCTTCATACCAAAACCTGGTTTGAACTGGCGCCAAAAGCGGCGAACATTATCGTAAAAGGCGAAAAAATGGGGCCAGAGCCGGTGATTAAGGGGCTCTGGGCAGTGACGATTCTGGTCACTGTGGTCATTCTGTTTGTCGCACTGTTCTGGTAAGGAGACTACTGTGATCAATCCAAATCCAAAACGTTCAGACGAGCCGGTCTTCTGGGGGCTGTTTGGCGCAGGCGGCATGTGGAGTGCCATCATCGCCCCGGTTATCATCCTGCTGGTCGGCATTATGCTGCCGCTGGGGCTGTTCCCGGGCGATGCGCTGAGCTACGAGCGCGTGCTGGCGTTTGCGAGCAGCTTTATTGGCCGCGTGTTCATCTTCCTGATGATCGTCCTGCCGCTGTGGTGCGGCCTGCACCGCATTCACCATGCGATGCATGACCTGAAAATCCATGTCCCGAGCGGTAAATGGGTATTTTACGGGTTGGCAACCATCCTGACCGTGGTGACGCTGATTGTGGTCGTCACTATCTGACGCTTCTGGCCCGCCATCCGGCGGGCCTTTTATTTCTGCATTTTCCCCACCAGCCACTGTGAAAACTCGCGCATTGCAGACGTTTCAGCTCGCGACTGCAGTCTTGTTAACCAGTAACTGCCCAGGTCAATCTGCGTTGTAAACGGCTGAACAATGCGCTCGCTGTTCAGCAAATGGGTAAACATATCAACAGGGGCAATGGCAATGCCCACGCCTGCCTGGGCGGCTTCCAGCATGGTGACAGACGAATCAAAGACCATCACCCGATGCGTGGGTGACGGGGGATGTTCCCCCGCCGCCTGCATCCACGCTGACCATTCGTCGCGTCGGTAGGAGCGCAGCAGGGTAAACTTCAGGATATCGGCCGGAGACTGCAGCACGGCGGCGATATCAGGCGAGCAAAGCGGTGCCAGCGGCGCAGGGCACATGAACTGCGCTTCGGTGCCGTGCCACGCGCCACCGCCGTAGCGGATCGTATAATCAAGCCCTTCAGCCGCCGGATCGACGCGGTTGTTATGGGTTGAAAGGTGAAGATCGATATGCGGATAACAGCGACGAAAGTCTGCGAGCTGAGAGAACAGGATACCCGTGGCGAAAGTCCCTACCACGCCAACTTTTAGCTTCTCCTGGGCGCGCTGGCTGGCAAAGCGATCCAGCATTCCGGCGATACGATCGAATGAATCATTCAGCACCGGCAGCAAATTCTCCCCCTCCGTGGTCAGCATCAGGCCGCGCGAAACGCGGACAAACAGCTGACAATTCAGATGCTGCTCCAGCGTTTTAACGTGCTGGCTGATGGCAGAATGGGTGACGTTCAGCTCTATCGCTGCATGCGTAAAACTGAGGTGCCTTGCGGCCGCTTCGAAGGCACGAAGCGAATTAAGCGGGAGATAGCTGCGGGTCATCGTTCCATCCGTTAGAAAAATTAACAGCTAATGCTAAATTTAACCGTTTGTCAGCCATAGTCAAATCCAACAGACTACAGCGGTCTGTCGGGCCCGGACACTCCCTTGACCTGCTATTACGGAAGATAATTAATGATGAAAAAATCCCTTTGCTGCGCCCTGCTGCTCAGTACCTCCTGCGCTGTACTCGCCGCGCCGATGTCGGAAAAACAGCTGGCTGATGTCGTAGAGCGTAGCGTCACGCCCCTGATGAAAGCACAGGGTATTCCAGGCATGGCGGTAGCCGTGATTTATCAGGGCCAGCCGCACTACTTTACCTTCGGAAAAGCCGACGTTGCGGCAAACAAGCCCGTTACTCCACAAACCCTGTTCGAGCTGGGTTCTATAAGTAAAACCTTCACCGGCGTGCTGGGCGGCGATGCCATTGCTCGCGGTGAAATTTCGCTGGGCGATCCGGTGACTAAATACTGGCCTGAGCTGACGGGCAAGCAGTGGCAGGGAATTCGCATGCTCGATCTGGCGACCTATACCGCCGGTGGCCTGCCGCTCCAGGTGCCGGACGAGGTGACGGATAATGCCTCCCTGCTGCGCTTTTATCAGAACTGGCAGCCCCAGTGGAAGCCGGGCACCACGCGTCTTTACGCCAACGCCAGCATCGGTCTTTTTGGTGCGCTGGCGGTCAAACCTTCCGGCATGAGTTATGAGCAGGCCATGACGACGCGGGTCTTTAAGCCGCTCAGGCTGGAGCATACCTGGATTAACGTCCCGAAAGCGGAGGAGACGCACTACGCCTGGGGATATCGTGACGGTAACGCGGTCCACGTTTCGCCGGGCATGCTGGACGCAGAGGCGTATGGGGTGAAAACCAACGTGCAGGATATGGCGAGCTGGGTGATGGTTAACATGAAGCCCGACACCCTCCAGGATACTTCACTCAGGCAAGGCATTACTCTGGCGCAGTCTCGCTACTGGCGCGTGGGGGCCATGTATCAGGGGTTAGGCTGGGAAATGCTTAACTGGCCGGTCGATGCTAAAACCGTCGTCGGAGGCAGTGATAACAAGGTTGCTCTGGCACCGTTGCCTGTAGCAGAAGTAAATCCTCCCGCTCCCCCGGTCAACGCGTCCTGGGTCCACAAAACGGGCTCAACCGGCGGGTTTGGCAGCTACGTGGCCTTTATTCCTGAAAAGCAGCTCGGCATTGTGATGCTGGCGAATAAAAGCTATCCGAACCCAGCGCGAGTTGAGGCGGCATACCGTATCCTCGACGCGCTGCAGTAAAACATTGCCGGGTGGCGCTGCGCTTACCCGGCGAAACACACTGCACAAAAACCCCATTTTCCTTGCCGTCATCTACACTTAACAAAAAACAGTAAGGAAACTCCTATGCGCATTCTGCCTGTTATCGCCGCGGTGACAGCCGCGTTTTTAGTGGTTGCCTGCAGTTCCCCTACCCCACCACCCGGCGTCACCGTCGTCACGCCTTTTGATGCACAACGCTTCCTCGGAACATGGTACGAAATCGCACGACTCGATCATCGGTTTGAGCAGGGCCTGGAGAAGGTCACGGCACATTACAGCCCGATGGATGATGGCGGTATTCAGGTGATCAACCGGGGCTATAATCCCGATCGGGAGATGTGGCAGCAGTCGGTGGGGAAAGCCTACTTTACTGGCGACCCGCGACGGGCCGCGCTCAAAGTCTCTTTCTTTGGCCCGTTTTATGGCGGCTATAACGTGATCGCGCTCGACAGAGAATACCGTCACGCGCTGGTCTGCGGGCCGGATCGCGACTATCTGTGGATACTTTCCCGCACGCCAACTATTTCGTCAGAGATGAAACAGCAGATGCTGGACGTCGCGACCCGGCAAGGGTTTGATGTGTCGAAACTCATCTGGGTAAAACAGCCCCGTTAATGGGTGCTGAGCTTCAGTCCAATGATACCGGCCACAATCAGTGCGAGGCTGGCGATACGCGCCAGGCTCGCTGACTCACCCAGCAGCAGAATGCCGGTAATCGCCGCGCCTACGGCACCGATCCCCGTCCAGACGGCATAAGCCGTCCCCACGGGCAGAGAACGCATTGCCCACGATAGCAGAACAATGCTCACGATCATCGCCGTGACGGTAATGACGCTGGGCGTCAGGCGGGTAAATCCGTGGGTGTACTTGAGACCAATCGCCCATACCACTTCGAGCAGACCAGCAATAAAGAGAATAATCCAGGACATCTCGGGCTCCTTAACTTAAAAACAGTTGGGGCCGTCCCCGATGAAGGAAGCGCTTACGGGTCGTCCCGCAAGGCAGATAACACCTCATATTTTGGTTAGCGTGCGATTTTTTTTCAATCATTTTCTGATGAATGCGTTAAGCCCAGAAATAGCCGCAGTATGGCGCGGAGTTCAGGCATTTATAGCTCATCGGACTTCTCTATGATGATGTGCTTTCTGATGGCAGGAAGCCAAACCACTAGCCGACTGCGAATAAAATATGTTCAAGATTCTTTTGATTGACCGTTGTCACTTCACCCGTACGGGGTTTGAAGCATGGCTCAATCATTCCGGTTTGTTCCCGGGGCACTACGTTGTGACCGGGCTGAACAATCTATTCCTCGCCAGAGAGCACATTCTGCAATGGAAACCTGAGCTGGTCATCGCTGATCTCCATGGTTTCAGACAGGATATTCACCATTTCCAGCAACTCTCTTCTTTGCTGAATGCCAGCGAAAAATTACCTTTTATTATGCTGCAATCAGGAGAGGACAAGGACCTGACGACCTGGCTCGGGAATTTCCCGGTCTGGTCTTCGCTAATGAAAAACGCCCCTCTTGAGGAAATCGCGACGGTTATCAATGACGCGTTAATTTCGCGCGCAAGCACGTACCGCCCGACGGTGGCCGCCCCCTTGCTGACCCGACAGGAGGAGAAAGTGCTGACGTTATGGATGGACGGCGCGAGCAACCAAAAGATTGCCGCTCACCTGAGCATTAACGGAAAAACGGTTTATACCTATAAACGCAATATCCGCATGAAGCTGCATATGGATACCCGCTTTTCACCGTTTTTATCCCTGCAGGAAGCAGAGAATTGACGGTACGGTGGAACTGACGCGCCGTACCGTCCATGCTTCATTAGTTCTGAGCTTTAGTTGCTGCACCAGAAATCGCGTTACCACCGTCGGAGATATCTTCCCCTACACCGCGGGTGGTATTACATGCAGTCAACACAGAGGAAAGCACGAGGACAGAAAAGATCGCTGCAATTGTTTTCTTAACCATAATATCTTCCTTTTATAGCCAAAGTTGTTTTGTGTATAGCAACTTAAGAATAGACAAGATCCCGCCGGTTGACGGAAAAGGAAGCAATTTTAGGAAAATTAGACGGACTTAACTGGCTGCGTGAGAAATGATATGACCGAGGTCCTGGATATCTTCCCCCATGCCACGGGCGGTGTTACAGCCGGAAAGCAGTACGCTGGAGAGTGCTAACAGAAGCAGAATTTTAACGGTACGTTTCATCATCCCTGCCTGCAAAAATCAGGCGCAGCGGGCGCTGCGCCTCGAATCATGACGTAAATTACTTCACGCGAGATACGTATTCGCCGGAGCGAGTATCTACTTTAATTACTTCGCCGATCTGAACGAACAGAGGTACTTTCACCACAGCGCCGGTAGAAAGCGTTGCTGGCTTGCCGCCAGTACCTGCGGTGTCACCTTTCAGACCTGGATCGGTTTCAACGATTTCCAGCTCAACAAAGTTTGGTGGGGTAACAGCGATAGGCTGGCCGTTCCACAGGGTCACGATGCACTCAGCCTGATCCAGCAGCCACTTCGCGTTATCACCAATCGCTTTCGCGTCAGCAGACAGCTGCTCGAACGTTTCGTTGTTCATGAAGTGCCAGAACTCACCGTCGTTGTACAGGTAAGTCAGGTTCATATCGACAACATCAGCGCCTTCAGCGGAGTCAGTAGATTTGAAGGTTTTCTCAACACGGGTACCGGTCAGCAGGCGGCGCAGCTTAACGCGTGCGAATGCCTGGCCTTTACCTGGTTTAACGAATTCGCTGGCTTCAACCGCGTACGGTTCGCCGTCCATCATGATTTTAAGACCAGCACGAAAATCGTTGCTATAGTACGTTGCCATAAGGCCCTCTAAATTTGTTAACTGGTAGCTAAGCCACAAAATGGCGCATATTGTAACCCTAAACACCCCGTCCAGAGAAGATTGGTTATCGCAACTTGCCGATGTAATCACCAGTCCTGATGAATTGCTGCGTCTTTTAGACCTCGATCAGCACCCAGCGTTGCTTGCAGGCCGCGAGGCAAAGCGCCTTTTCGCCCTGCGTGTTCCCCGCGCGTTTGTGGCGCGGATGGAGAAAGGCAATCCCGACGATCCGCTATTAAAACAAACGCTTACTTCGCAGGATGAGTTTGTCAGCGCGCCGGGTTACAGCACCGATCCGCTGGAAGAGCAGAACAGCGTGGTGCCCGGCTTGCTGCACAAATATCTGAACCGCGCCCTGCTGCTGGTAAAAGGCGGCTGCGCGGTAAATTGTCGTTATTGCTTCCGTCGGCACTTCCCGTATGCCGAAAACCAGGGAAATAAGCGCAACTGGCAGGTTGCGCTGGACTATATCGCCGCCCATTCAGAGCTGGATGAGATTATTTTTTCCGGCGGTGACCCGCTGATGGCAAAAGATCATGAGCTGGACTGGCTGCTGACGCAGCTGGAAGCCATCCCGCACATCAAGCGTCTGCGCATTCACAGCCGTTTACCGATTGTCATTCCGGCACGTATTACCGACGGGCTGGTATCACGCCTTGAGCAGTCCCGTCTGCAGGTGCTGCTGGTAAACCATATTAACCACGCGAACGAAATCGACGATGAATTTCGCACAGCGATGGCGCGCCTGCGTAAGGCGGGCGTGACGCTGCTGAACCAGAGCGTGCTGCTGCGCGGCGTGAACGATAGCGCTCGCGTGCTGGCAGACCTCAGCAACGCGCTGTTTGATGCGGGCGTGATGCCCTATTACCTGCACGTACTGGATCGCGTGCAGGGAGCGGCGCACTTTATGGTGACGGATGACGAAGCCCGACAGATTATGCGCGAGCTGCTGACGCTTGTCTCAGGGTATATGGTGCCGAAGCTGGCACGCGAGATTGGCGGAGAGCCGAGTAAAACGCCGCTGGATTTGCAGCTGCGGCAGCGCTAAAAGGCAGGTGGCGCTACGCTTACCTGCCCTACGAGGTGGGGCGCAGCGCCATCAGCAAGTTAACTCAGTTCGGGCACTTATAAACCTGGCCGCTCATCTGGCTGGCCGTTGGCACGAAGCTGGAAAGCATCCCTTGCGTCGGGCTGCTCACGCCGTAAATCACGTTACCACCCATAGCAGCAGCCTGGTTACGCAGGGCATTCGCCGCGCCGCGCATAGAACCGCCTTCTTCACCGTGCTGACCCGACATCCAGTTGCTTTGTTCACCGGTGGCCGTGCCTAACAGCTGGCATTCGCTGCCTGGCTTATCTTCCACAAAGCGAACGCCCTGGCCCGCTGCCGACAGTTCATTGCTGGAGCTACACCCCGCCAGCAGCAAAGCTGCTCCTACGATCCCTGCACAGACTTTTACGCGCATGTTATTCCTCGTTTTCAATAAGCTGGACAGTAGTTGTCCGTGTGTGAATCTTATACCTAAAAGATGACTAAAAGAAAAACCCCCGCGCATTTCTGCGAGCCAGATTCCGCACGGTACTCCTCCGACATCTTAAATGAATTCTGATAATGCCCTTTGGGATATCGTGTTTTAGCCCCCGATCGTTTTTAGTGGTGCGACGTACACCTTTTGTACGCGACTAAAAAAGGGGGTTTCATGAGTGCAACATCCTCAGGAGAGGAAAAAGTGTCATGGGTGGGCTATCTGGCGTTTGTCCTTACCATCGTATTTTTCTCGGGCTTTTTCGCGAAAAGTACCGAATGGTGGCGCGTGCTGGATTTTACCGTCTTAAACGGCAGCTTTGGTCCGGTGAACGGCGCGCTAACGTTTCGCGGTGAGGGCGGTACGGGGGCGAAAGACGGCTTCTTGTTTGCCCTTGAACTGGCGCCTTCGGTTATTTTATCGCTCGGGATCATTGCCGTCACCGAGGGGCTGGGCGGGCTGCGTGCCGCACAACAGCTTATGACGCCCATTTTGCGCCCGCTGCTTGGCGTACCGGGCATCTGCTCTCTGGCCCTCATCGCCAACCTGCAAAATACCGATGCCGCAGCAGGGATGACCAAAGAGTTGACCGACGAAGGGGCAATTACCGATCGCGAGCGCGCTATTTTTGCCACCTTCCAGACCAGCGGTAGCGCCATCATTACCAACTATTTTTCTTCCGGCGCTGCACTCTTTACCTTCATCACCGTCCCGGTGATTACGCCGCTTGCCGTCATACTGGTGTTTAAATTTGTTGGCGCGAACTTCCTGCGTCTGTGGATCGCCCAAATGGAAGATCGCCGCGTTCAGGAGGAAAAATGATCGCCCAGCCGCGTAAAAATATCATGGACATGTTTATTGATGGCGCCCGCCGCGGCTTTACCATCGCCACCACCAGCCTGCTACCAAATGTGGTTATGGCGTTTGTCATTATTCAGGCGCTCAAGGTAACCGGCCTGCTGGATATTGTCGGCAGGGTATGCGAGCCGATCATGGCGCTATGGGGACTTCCGGGCGCAGCGGCAACGGTCCTGCTGGCCTCGGTGATGAGTATGGGAGGCGGCGTGGGCGTCTGTGCCAGTCTGGTCGCCGCCGGCACGCTCAACGGTCACGATGCCACCGTCCTGCTGCCCGCCATCTATCTGATGGGCAACCCGGTACAAAACACGGGCCGCTGC
The DNA here is from genome assembly GCF_003594915.1 of Enterobacter chuandaensis. Lineage (GTDB taxonomy): Bacteria > Pseudomonadota > Gammaproteobacteria > Enterobacterales > Enterobacteriaceae > Enterobacter > Enterobacter chuandaensis. Next base: position 11,715 of record NZ_QZCS01000019.1, on the reverse strand, counting down.
CTGGGTACCGCAGGCGTAAACCCCAAATATTATCCGCACATTATTACGGTCTGCGTTATTAACGCCCTGCTCTCAATGTGGGTGATGCAGCTACTCTTCTGAGGAAATAAAAATGGATTTTTCAGTGCTCGAACCCCATCTTTTCCGCAATGCGCATCTTTACGCGCCGGAGGATCGGGGATATTGCGATCTGCTGATCGCCGGAGGAAAAATCGTCGCGATTGAAAAAACGGATCGCGCAACAACGCGGCTTAACTGTCCTGAAAGCGAACTCGCCGGGGCGGTGGTTTGCCCGGGCTTTATCGATCAACACGTGCATCTGATTGGCGGCGGCGGCGAAGCCGGTCCGCACACCCGTACGCCGGAAGTGCGGCTGTCGGCGCTGGTGGCGGCAGGCATTACCTCCGTTGTGGGCCTGCTGGGCACCGACGGCGTGACCCGCCATCCCGAGTCGCTGCTGGCAAAAACGCGGGCGCTTGAGCATGAAGGGATCAGTGCGTGGATGCTGACAGGCGCGTACGGGCTGCCGTCTCCGACAATTACCGGCAGTATCGAAAAGGATGTGGCGCTGATTGATAAAATCATTGGCGTGAAATGCGCAATTTCCGACCATCGCTCTTCCGCACCGGCTGATGACCAGCTCGCGAATATGGCCGCTCAGTCGCGCGTTGGTGGGCTGCTGGGTGCCAAAGCGGGCGTATCCGTGTTTCATCTCGGCAACAGCCCAGCGCTGCTGGAGCCGCTGTTTAACATCCTCAATAACGCCGACGTTCCCCGCTCGAAGCTGCTGCCAACCCACGTCAACCGCGCCCAGGCACTGTTCCTCGCCGCGCTGAACTATGCCCGCGAAGGGGGCTACATCGATATCACCACCAGCATTCATGAACCCATTGATGCCGCCACCGCCATCGTGGCGGCCCGTGAAGCTCAAGTGCCGTTTAACCGTCTCACCCTCAGCTCGGACGGCAACGGCAGCCAGCCGAATTTTGATGCGAACGGTAATCTGGTGGGCATTGGCGTAGCCGGGTTCGAATCTCTGCCTGAGACGCTGCAGCAGCTGGTCAACCGCTATCATCTGCCGCTGGAGGAGGCGCTTCTGCCGTTTACGCGTAACGTGGCGGAGTTTCTCGGGCTGGAGCATAAGGGGCGGATCGCGCCCGGATGCGATGCCGATTTCCTGGTACTGACGGACGATCTGAAGATCCGCGAGGTCTGGGCGAAAGGCCGCCAGATGGTGCGCGAAGGCGTAGCATGCGTGAAAGGAACATTTGAGTAGCGGTAATAAAAAACCCCGGGCATTTCTGCCCGGGGTTCGTTCTGAGAGGTTCAGAACAATATGATTACATCATGCCGCCCATTCCACCCATGCCGCCCATACCAGCAGCACCTAAATCAGGCGCGTCGCCTTTTGGCAGGTCGGTCACCATGCACTCGGTAGTGATCATCAGGCCAGCTACAGATGCCGCGTACTGCAGAGCAGAACGGGTCACTTTAGTTGGATCCAGGATACCGAAGTCGATCATGTTGCCGTATTCTTCAGTTGCAGCGTTGTAACCGTAGTTACCTTCGCCCGCTTTCACGTTGTTCGCAACGACAGATGGCTCTTCACCGGCGTTGGACACGATCTGACGCAGAGGAGCTTCCATCGCGCGCAGCGCAACTTTGATACCCACGTTCTGGTCTTCGTTCTGAGCGGTCAGGCCAGCCAGTTTAGCGGCTACACGCACCAGCGCGACACCACCACCCGCTACTACGCCTTCTTCTACCGCAGCACGGGTCGCATGCAGGGCATCGTCAACGCGTGCTTTCTTCTCTTTCATTTCAACTTCGGTCGCAGCACCAACTTTGATAACCGCAACGCCGCCTGCCAGTTTCGCTACGCGCTCCTGCAGTTTTTCACGGTCGTAATCGGAAGTTGCTTCTTCGATCTGCTTACGGATCTGACCAACGCGGCCCTGAATAGCGGCTTCTTCACCCACACCGTCGATGATGGTGGTGGTGTCTTTGTTGATCACAACGCGTTTTGCCTGGCCCAGGTCTTCCAGGGTCGCTTTTTCCAGCTCCATACCGATCTCTTCAGAGATCACGGTACCGCCGGTCAGGGTAGCGATATCCTGCAGCATTGCTTTACGGCGATCGCCGAAGCCAGGTGCTTTAACCGCAGCCACTTTCACGATGCCACGCATGGTGTTAACCACCAGGGTCGCCAGCGCTTCGCCTTCAACATCTTCAGCGATGATTACCAGCGGCTTGCCTGCTTTCGCAACGGCTTCCAGCACAGGCAGCATTTCACGGATGTTGGAGATCTTTTTGTCAGCCAGCAGGATGAACGGGCTTTCCAGCTCAACAGCGCCAGTTTCTGGCTTGTTGATGAAGTATGGGGACAGGTAACCGCGGTCGAACTGCATACCTTCAACCACGTCCAGTTCGTCTTCCAGACCGGTACCGTCTTCAACGGTGATCACGCCTTCTTTACCGACTTTATCCATCGCTTCAGCGATCAGTTTACCTACGGTTTCGTCGGAGTTAGCGGAGATGGTACCTACCTGAGCAATGGCTTTAGAGTCAGAGCACGGTACGGACAGCGCTTTCAGTTCTTCAACAGCGGAGGCGACAGCTTTGTCGATACCACGTTTCAGATCCATTGGGTTCATGCCAGCAGCAACGGCTTTCAGGCCTTCGGTGATGATAGCCTGCGCCAGTACGGTCGCGGTGGTAGTACCGTCGCCTGCAGCGTCGTTCGCTTTAGAGGCAACTTCTTTCACCATCTGCGCGCCCATGTTTTCGAACTTGTCTTCCAGCTCGATTTCACGTGCAACGGAAACACCATCTTTGGTGATGGTTGGCGCGCCGAAGGATTTATCCAGCACTACGTTACGGCCTTTCGGGCCCAGGGTCACTTTAACTGCATCTGCCAGTACGTTTACGCCGCGGAGCATTTTTACACGAGCGTCGTTACCGAATTTTACGTCTTTAGCTGCCATGTTCTTATTTCCTCAAATTCTCGTGCGTAAATTACGCTTCAACAATTGCCAGAATGTCGCTCTCGGACATGATCAACACTTCTTCATTGTCGATCTTCTCGGATTTCACGCCGTAGCCATCGTTGAAAATTACGATGTCACCAACTTTAACGTCCAGCGGCTGCACAGTTCCGTTTTCCAGGATGCGGCCCTTACCGACAGCGATGATTTCGCCACGCGTTGATTTGGCTGCTGCAGAACCGGTCAGAACGATGCCGCCAGCAGACTTGGTTTCAACTTCTTTACGTTTGACGATCACACGATCATGTAACGGACGAATACTCATTGATAGCTCTCCTTTGAGAAAGTCATTATCAGTTATGGATGACGCCGGTCCGCATGCGGTTTTCCGACTAGTGCCCTGAGAGATGGGGATAGCTTTTTACCCCTTCAAGGGGGAATCGAAAAAAAATTTGCGAAAGTGTTACCATCGCCTCTCTTTTGGTATTGGCAGGATGATGTCAATGAGTGGACTTAAGCAGGAGTTGGGGCTGGCGCAGGGCGTTGGCCTGCTTTCAACCTCCTTGTTAGGTACGGGCGTATTTGCCGTACCGGCACTGGCAGCGCTGGTGGCTGGAAATAACAGCCTGTGGGCGTGGCCGGTGCTGATTGTGCTGGTTTTCCCGATAGCCATTGTGTTTGCCATCCTGGGACGACACTTCCCCAGCGCGGGCGGCGTGGCGCATTTTGTCGGGCTGGCCTTTGGCCCGCGTCTGGAGCGCGTCACCGGCTGGCTGTTTCTCTCCGTCATTCCGGTTGGCCTTCCGGCGGCGCTACATATTGCGACCGGCTTTGGTCAGGCGCTGTTTGGCTGGCATAACGCGCAACTGCTGCTGGCTGAATTCGGTACGCTGGCCATCGTCTGGTGGGTGGGCTCACGCGGCGCCAGCTCGAGCGCGAATCTGCAGACGTTCGTCGCGGTGATGATTGTCGCGCTCATTGGCGCTATCTGGTGGGCGGGCGATATCACGGTAAAAGATATTCCGTTCCCGGCAGTCAGGGACGTCGATCATTCGCAGCTTTTCGCCGCCCTTTCCGTTATGTTCTGGTGTTTTGTCGGGCTGGAAGCGTTCGCCCATTTAGCCTCTGAGTTTAAGCGACCTGAACGCGATTTCCCGCGAGCCCTGATGATCGGCCTGCTGCTGGCGGGTACTGTGTATTGGGCCTGTACCGTGCTGGTGCTGCACTTCAACGCGTTCGGCGAAGATAAAGCCGCCGCCGCGTCACTGCCGGGTATCGTGGTGCAGCTGTTTGGCGTCAAAGCCTTATGGGTAGCCTGCGTGATTGGCTATCTCGCTTGCTTTGCCAGCCTCAATATTTATATCCAGAGCTTCGCCCGGCTGGTGTGGTCGCAGTCTCTTTATAAACCGGATAGCCCCCTATCACGCCTCTCAAAGCGTCAACTTCCGATGAATGCCCTGAATACCGTGCTGGGCTGCTGCGTTCTGAGTTCGCTGGGCATTTATCTTCTCGACATCAACCTTGATGCGCTGATTATCTACGCCAACGGTATTTTCATCATGATCTACCTGCTGTGCATGCTGGCGGGCTGTCGTCTGCTGAAAGGTCGCTATAAAGCACTGGCGGTCGTCGGGGGTGTGCTGTGCCTGCTGTTGCTGGCGATGGTGGGATGGAAGAGTGTGTACGCCATCGTCATGCTGGCGGGGCTGTGGGCATTTTTACCGAAGCGGAAAAATCCACAGGCCCGGTAAGCGAAGCTACCGGGCAAAAAAATTACCGATCGTCTTTATGGTCTAAACGGTCGCGCTGTTCATCCTTGCGCTGATACTCCCCTTCGAAGGTATCGCCTGGCCCTGTGCTGAACCCGCCGCCCGGCATGCGGCTAAACCGCAGATGCGGCAGCAGCTTCATGGTCAGGTGCTTCTGTACCGGCGGCAACAGTAACAGCAGGCCGAGGAAGTCGGTGAAGAACCCCGGCAGGATCAGTAGCAGGCCCGCAATAATCAGCGACACGCTTTTGATCATCTCTTCTGCCGGGCTTTCGCCTGCGGCCATCTTCTGCTGCATTATCAGGAAATTTTTGAAACCCTGATTACGCACCAGCGACATGCCGATGACGGAGGTGAAGATCACCAGAATCAACGTCAACAGGACGCCCAGCACGTGGGCAACCTGGATGAAAATAGAAATCTCAATGTAAACATAGAGAAAGAAAGCAATAAACGGTATCCAGCGCACTGGCATCTCCTGTGTGGCAGGCGCCATCTGGCCCCTGTCTGAATGTGTTCGCATCACGCGTCTGTAAGAGATGGAGACGGTTAGCCAAAATTCAATCGGTTTGCACGGATATTTTTTTCGGAAATATTAAAGCGGTGACACATTTCACAGATTAATAATTATCATGGAATCGGGTCGATAATAAGTGATCCAGCTTACGGCAATTCGCTATCATCAGCATATGATCTCGAACATCTGGCCGATTGAGGGAATAATCGTCGGTCAGAAAATATTCAAAACCACATATATGTTGTGTGTTTAGTACAATCCATCGGCAGCTTGAAAAGAAGGTTCACATGTTAAACAACATTCGTATCGAAGAAGACTTGTTGGGTACCAGGGAAGTTCCAGCGGATGCCTACTATGGTGTTCACACTCTGAGAGCGATTGAAAACTTCTACATCAGCAACAGCAAAATCAGCGACATCCCTGAGTTTGTCCGTGGCATGGTGATGGTGAAGAAAGCCGCAGCGCTGGCGAACAAAGAGCTGCAAACCATTCCTAAAAGCGCGGCAAATGCGATTATCGCTGCCTGCGATGAAGTGCTGAACAACGGCAAATGCATGGACCAGTTCCCGGTTGACGTCTATCAGGGCGGCGCGGGTACCTCCGTCAACATGAATACGAACGAAGTACTGGCAAACATCGGCCTTGAGCTGATGGGCCACCAGAAAGGTGAATACCAGTACCTTAACCCGAACGACCACGTTAACAAATGCCAGTCCACCAACGACGCCTACCCAACCGGCTTCCGTATCGCGGTTTATGCCTCCGTGGTCAAACTGGTCGACGCGATCAACCAGCTGGGCGATGGCTTCCAGCGTAAAGCGGTTGAGTTCCAGGACATTCTGAAAATGGGCCGTACCCAGCTTCAGGACGCGGTGCCGATGACCCTCGGTCAGGAATTCCATGCGTTTAACGTGCTGCTTAACGAAGAAACCAAAAACCTGCTGCGCACCTCCGAACTGCTGCTGGAAGTGAACCTGGGCGCCACCGCCATCGGTACGCGTCTGAACACCCCGGATGGCTATCAGCAGTTGGCGGTTCAGAAGCTGGCGGAAGTGTCTAACCTGCCGGTTGTGCCTGCGGAAGACCTGATCGAAGCCACCTCCGACTGCGGCGCGTACGTGATGGTACACAGCGCCCTGAAACGTCTGGCGGTGAAACTGTCTAAAATCTGTAACGACCTGCGCCTGCTCTCCTCCGGCCCGCGCGCTGGCCTGAACGAAATCAACCTGCCAGAACTGCAGGCGGGTTCTTCTATCATGCCAGCGAAAGTGAACCCGGTGGTGCCAGAAGTGGTGAACCAGGTCTGCTTTAAAGTCATCGGTAACGATACGACCGTGACCATGGCCTCCGAAGCGGGTCAGCTGCAACTGAACGTGATGGAGCCGGTGATTGGCCAGGCGATGTTTGAATCCATTCACATCCTGACCAACGCCTGCTACAACCTGCTGGAAAAATGCATTAACGGCATCACCGCGAATAAAGAAGTCTGTGAAGGCTATGTGTACAACTCTATCGGGATCGTCACCTACCTCAACCCATTCATCGGCCACCATAACGGCGACATCGTTGGTAAGATTTGCGCCGAAACCGGTAAGAGCGTGCGTGAAGTGGTGCTGGAGCGCGGACTGTTGACCGAAGCCGAGCTGGACGATATCTTTTCGGCCCAGAACCTGATGCACCCGGCATATAAAGCGAAACGATATACTGATGAAAGCGAACAGTAACAGTTCAGGCTAGGCTTCCGAAAGGCACGTCACTTGTGACGTGCCTTTTTTCTTTTTAAGCGTTACCTAAATACAACAATTCAATATCAACTTGTTAATAAGCAAGGCAGGTCTTTATGTTTGGAGCAGAACTCGTCATCGTCCTGTTGGCGATTTATTTGGGCGCACGACTCGGGGGCATCGGCATCGGTTTTGCCGGCGGTCTCGGGGTGCTTGTTCTTACCCTTATCTTTCAGATTAAACCCGGCGCAATCCCTTTTGACGTTATCGAAATCATCATGGCGGTTATTGCCGCTATTGCGGCCATGCAGGTGGCAGGTGGTATGGACTACCTGGTGAGCCTGGCAGAGCGTATGCTGCGCCGCCATCCTAAATACATTACTTTCCTTGCTCCGCTGGTGACCTGGTTTATGACCATTCTTGCGGGAACCGGCCACACGGCGTTCTCTACGCTGCCGGTGATTACCGAGGTGGCCAAAGAACAGGGTATTCGCCCGTCTCGCCCTCTTTCTATTGCCGTGGTGGCCTCTCAGATTGCCATTACCGCGTCGCCAATCTCTGCCGCTGTCGTCTTCTTCGCGGGTATTCTTGAGCCAATGGGCGTGAGCTACCTGACGCTGCTGGCGATCTGTATTCCGGTCACGCTGATTGCGGTGATGATTACCGCCGTGCTGTGTAACTTCCTCGGCGCCGAGCTGAAAGACGATCCGGTTTATCAGGAGCGTCTGGCAAAAGGTGAAGTGAGCCTGCGCGGTAGCCAGGTCTTCGAACTGAAGCCGCACGCGAAACGCTCCGTGCTGCTGTTCCTGATCGGTATTGTCGCCGTGATGTTCTACGCGACCGCCATCAGCGACACCGTAGGGCTGATCCAGAACCCGGTGCTGCCGCGTAACGAAGCGATTGTGGTATTCATGCTGACCATCGCCACGCTGATTAGCATCACCTGTAAAATCGACACCAGCGAAGTGCTGAATGCCAGCACCTTCAAATCCGGTATGAGCGCCTGCGTGTGCGTTTTGGGCGTGGCGTGGCTCGGTGACACCTTCGTGAAAGCGCACATCAGCGACATCCAGACCGTTGCCGGCGACCTGCTGCACAACTATCCGTGGCTGCTGGCGGTGGTTCTGTTCTTTGCCGCGACGCTGCTTTACTCCCAGGCGGCCACCACCAAAGCGCTGATGCCTGCGGCACTGATGCTGGGCGTGACGCCGCTGACGGCGATTGCCTCTTTCGCGGCGGTTTCTGCCCTGTTCGTACTGCCAACCTATCCAACCCTGCTGGCCGCGGTTGAGATGGACGATACCGGCTCAACCCGCATCGGTAAGTACGTGTTTAACCACGCGTTCCTGATCCCTGGCGTGGTGGCGATCACGCTCTGCGTCGTCCTCGGCTTTATCATCGGCGGCATTGTGCTGTAAACGGTTAACCGTTGTAAAAATAGTTAAAATCGGGCCGCTCTGCGGCCCGTTTCATTAATGACCAATCGTCTTGCGTGATATAGTGAAGACTTTCGTGATGAGGAGGTCGACTTGTGAACACGCCTGATGCTGTTGTCGTACTGTGTACCGCCCCTGATGAAGCCTCTGCCCAGGATCTCGCCGCCAAGGTGCTGGCCGAAAAACTGGCTGCTTGCGTAACTCTTCTTCCTGGAGCCACCTCCCTCTATTACTGGGAAGGCAAGCTGGAGCAGGAGTACGAAGTCCAGATGTTGCTCAAAACCAATCTGGCGAATCAGCAGGCGCTCCTCGACTGCCTCAAGTCTCATCATCCTTACCAAACCCCGGAACTGCTGGTGCTGCCAGTGGTCCACGGCGATAACGACTATCTCTCATGGCTCAACGCTTCTTTACGCTGATCCTGCTGCTGTGCAGCACGTCAGTATTTGCCGGGTTGTTTGACGCACCCGGCCGTTCAAACTTTATTCCTGCCGATCAGGCGTTTGTTTTCGACTTTCAGCAAAACCAGCACGACCTCAATCTGACCTGGCAGGTGAAAGAGGGATACTACCTCTACCGCAAACAGGTCAGCATCACGCCTGCAAAGGCTAACGTCGGCGCACCGCAGATGCCCGCAGGCGAGTGGCACGAGGACGAGTTCTACGGTAAGAGTGAAATTTATCGCCAGCGCCTGAGCGTGCCCGTCACGGTGAATCAGGCGGATAAAAATGCCACGCTGACGGTAACGTATCAGGGCTGTGCCGACGCGGGCTTCTGCTACCCCCCTGAAACGAAGGTCGTTCCGCTTAGTGAAGTTAAAGCGGCAGCCTCCCCTCTCCCCTCAGGGGAGAGGGCCAGGGTGAGGGGTGAAGGCGAAGCTGCTTCCGATCTGCCTTTCTCAGCACTTTGGGCCTTACTGATTGGTATCGGCATAGCCTTTACCCCGTGTGTCCTGCCCATGTACCCGCTTATCTCCGGGATTGTACTGGGCGGCACGCAACGCCTTTCCACCGCCCGGGCGCTGCTGCTGGCGTTTATCTACGTGCAGGGCATGGCGCTTACCTATACCGCGCTCGGCCTCGTGGTCGCCGCAGCCGGGCTGCAGTTCCAGGCCGCACTTCAGCACCCTTACGTGCTTATCGGCCTGTCAGCCGTATTTATCCTGCTGGCGCTGTCGATGTTTGGCCTGTTCACGCTGCAGTTGCCCTCCTCACTGCAAACCCGCTTAACGCTGATGAGCAATCGCCAGCAGGGCGGCTCTGCGGGCGGCGTATTCGCAATGGGTGCCATCGCCGGGTTAATTTGCTCCCCCTGCACCACTGCGCCGCTGAGCGCTATCCTGCTGTACATTGCTCAGAGCGGCAATATGTGGCTCGGCGGGGGGACGCTGTATCTCTATGCGCTCGGTATGGGCCTGCCGCTGATTCTGGTGACGGTGTTTGGCAATCGCCTGCTGCCGAAGAGCGGCCCGTGGATGGAGACGGTGAAAACCGCGTTTGGTTTTGTCATCCTGGCGCTTCCGGTGTTCCTGCTGGAGCGAATCATGGGTGACGCGTGGGGTCTGCGCCTGTGGGCCATGCTTGGCGTGGCGTTCTTCTCCTGGGCGTTTATCGTTAGCCTGGGGGCAAAAAAAGCGTGGATGCGTCTGGTGCAAATTCTCCTGCTTGCCGCCGCGTTGGTGAGCGTGCGTCCGCTTCAGGATTGGGCGTTCGGCTCGCCTGTGGGCCAGACGCAGGCGCATTTAAACTTTATACATGTTAAGAACGTCGATGAGCTCAACAGCGCGCTGGCTCAGGCAAAAGGTAAACCAGTAATGCTCGATCTCTATGCCGACTGGTGCGTCGCCTGCAAAGAGTTTGAAAAATACACCTTTAGCGATCCGCAGGTGCAAAACGCCCTGAAAGAGACGGTATTGCTTCAGGCAAACGTCACCGCCAACAGTGCGCAGGATAAGGCCCTGCTTAAACAGCTTAACGTACTCGGGCTACCGACCATTCTGTTCTTCAATGAGCAGGGAGACGAGCAGCCAGAACAGCGTGTAACCGGGTTTATGGATGCAACGGCATTCAGCGCGCATTTGCGCAATCGCCAACCGTAAACAACACTTTAGACGGGACATACCGTTGGGAATAGCGGAGGAGATAACCGTGCAACGCGAAGACGTACTGGGACAAGCCCTGCAACTACTTGAGATTCAAGGGATCGCCAGCACCACGCTTGAGATGGTAGCCGACCGTATCGATTACCCTCTGGATGAGCTTAAGCGCTTCTGGCCGGATAAAGAGGCGCTGCTTTATGATGCGCTGCGCTATCTCAGCCAGCAGGTGGATATTTGGCGCAGGCAGCTGATGCTGAATGAAGAACTGACTGCGGAGCAAAAGCTGCTGGCACGCTATACTGCTCTGACGGAATGTGTCAGCAACAACCGTTACCCAGGTTGTCTGTTCATCGCCGCCTGCACGTACTTTCCCGATCCCGGCCATCCTATTCACCAGTTGGCGGATCAGCAAAAACGGGCGGCGCATGACTTCACCCACGAACTGCTGACAACGCTTGAAGTGGATGACCCGGCAATGGTCGCCAGGCAGATGGAGCTCGTCCTTGAGGGCTGTCTGAGCCGTATGCTGGTGAACCGTAGCCAGGCCGATGTGGATACGGCGCACCGCCTGGCGGAAGATATTTTGCGGTTTGCTCAGTGTCGTATGGGCGGGGCGTTAACATAAGCGTAGTTTGGCTTTTTTGCCCCAGAAGCCAGCAAATTGCCGTAAACTTGAGCAGTTGAACAGCTTTTCCCGAAATAGTGTTGACGACCTCACGTGATTGCGGTTTAATGCGCTCCGTTGCCCGGATAGCTCAGTCGGTAGAGCAGGGGATTGAAAATCCCCGTGTCCTTGGTTCGATTCCGAGTCCGGGCACCACTATTTAAAGAACCCAGCCTATGGCTGGGTTTTTGCTTTTCTGTATTTGCAATGCACTGAATTTTCCCTCGTGTTCGCGGGCGTTTACGTCACCTGGCTGATGTCATTATCATCATCCCACTTCTGCTTGCCACACACCGGCGATACCCTTTGGCTCCCCTTCTCTGTACCTTAATTTTCATCCACGCCATTATTCTTAAGCTGTTCAGAAGCGATGCCGGGCACGATATCAGCGAGTTAACGCTGGATGAGGGTGGGATTGCTGAGTTTATTGTGAGGTGGCGTGCGGTCTGACTTGCCGGGTGGCGGCTTCGCCTTACCCGGCCTGCCGTTTTTTCAGCGCAGAAACGCAAAAAGGCCATCCTTT
>NZ_QZCS01000018.1 GCF_003594915.1 Enterobacter chuandaensis | reverse complement strand
ACGTCGCCGCCAGGCATTCCCGAAAGACGAATATGTTTTCACGTCACACAGCAATCGTGCATCAGGAAAAGCCCCTGTCAGCCGTGAACAAGTGAACCGTGAGATCAAACAGGCTGCGGAGAATGTCGGGATCAAAGGAACAGTAGGATGCCATTCTTTTCGCAAGTTTTCTGCCACACAGGTGTGGGAGAAGTCTAACGGGAATTTGGCTTTAGCAATGAAAGCGCTGAACCATTCAGATCCTAAAGTCACCATGAACTATTTGAAGATTGACGTTAAAAGCGTGGGCGCTGCCCTTGCAAACATTTGGGAGTGATACCGATGAAAAACAGCTTACTGGTGCTGTCATTATTACCAGCCCTGGCAAATGCCGGACAAATAACCCTTGTTCTTAGTGACGAACAGGAAACAGACAACGCGCGGATTTGCGTTTATAGCAACGCCAATTATACAGAGACAGTGACGACCAGACCGTCGCAGCAATGCCGCTACACAATGACCTTTGAAGAGGAGTAATGAGTATGGAGATTATAGAGATGAACGAACACACAACCGCTTTCAGCCCTATTGAGAGCGAAGAAGAATTGAAATTCGCCGTAGCATTTTTGGACATGTGGCAGAGAAGCCAGGAGCACGGCGTGAACTTTGAACAGGTGTTGAAAGATGCAATTCAACAAGCAACACCGAACGAGGATCGTAAATGGGTGAGTATCAAATGACTAACAGTTACGGATTGAAAACGCCTGAACAATGGCAACAAGAAAGTATTCTTGCCCTGCTGTTTCATTACGACCACGTAGAAGCCTGTTTCATGGCAGATGCAATCAAGGTGTTACCAGAAGATCACGACGTGAACAGAGCGGAGGAGTATTTAGAAAGCCTGATAGAATGGCTGGCTGGTAACACGGACGAAAGCGAAATGAGAAAGGCTATCGAGTGTTACAGCGTCAAAGGCAGCGAAGAGCAAACAGAATTTTTCTTAGGTGCAATTCTCGGAGATGAGTATTGAAAAAGGAAGAAGAGCTAATCACCAGCTTTATCTGGTGTGGTGCTACGGTGTGCGTTTATACGCAGGTAGTGAAGTTTGCAGGGACGACGATACAGCGTCATCTGTTACCGAGAAATTTACGCAATGCTGTTAATAGTGCTGTGCAGGATGCTGAGAACATCCCACACAGCGATCCGACAAACAACAAACCACCACGGAGAGTTAGTAATGTCGGACCATCAGATCATAACAATGAGCCTTCGATTACTGCAAGGGGAAAGCAGGTACGCCAGTACAGGAAAGGCTGATATGCGTATTCGTGTTCCTGCGATGAAAGGTAGCCAACTGAAAGCCTTGCTTGATTACATACGGGCTTTGAAATAATCAAGGGGGCGCAATGCCCCCTTTTTTGCTGACTTAACGAACGAAGCCAACATTACCTAAAGACTAAATTCAGTCGTCCATCTCCAATGGTTCATCGTCCAACCAAGAATAATCACGCGCTGTAGAGCACTCGGTATAATCTTCTAAAAAAATAAGTCCTGAACGCCCTGCTTTTGCAAACGTTAACTTACCTTGGACGTTAAGCAAATGCCCGTTGTACATACGATCACCTTCAGGATCGTATTCGCCTGAGAGCGTACCAGTATCTGCAATTGACCATTCATCAACTGAAGTCCAGAGATCACCACTGAATGTAAGGTTGTAATCCATATCGGGAGGGGATTCGAAGTCAGCGTTACTCTCGGCCATCTCCCCAGAGTCTAACGCTTCTTGGTATATCTCTTCCTCAAGGATTTCCCGAATATGGTCATCATAGAAATCATCCACTGATTCGGATACCTTCGCAGACAAGCCAGACTTTAATTCTGAGATAAAGATACGAAAGGCATCATCAGATACGCCAAACTTCAGCGCTCTTTCCAGGCCTTGAGGCAAATTCAGAACAATATAATCTGCCTCAGAAAGGCTATATTCAAGCTGTGGCTTCTTGTCTTCTTCAACCATTGCCGCATAGCTGGCATAGCCTAAGAGAGCAGAAATCACCTCGTGAAGGTGGGAACGTTTCAAGGGTGTGTTACGAATTTCAGGGTGTTGAGAAATGTTATAGCAGATAGATTGGATAGCAGCGTTCATGATAAACCACTCCGCGCATCAGATCTCTTGGCAATCATTTAAGGTTTGGTATTGGACATTTTGTTACCCTCAACCATTTGCCAGATCCGACACTTTGAAGAAGGTTTAAAAGAATGTGTGCGGTACTGCTACCTTTTTTAAGCTGTCCAAAACTTAGGCGGGTGCCTAAGCTCACAATACCACCTAAGAAATAAAATGCAATAGCAGCCAATAAGCCCGTTGGTGGTAAGACAACGCGCGGAGCCGTTAGGCGACAACATCAGGGATATGTCAGACAGTGAAGTTTATCAGGATGACCATGTACCCAAAGGGAGCGAGGCCGAACCGCTGGCAGAGCTTGCATGTGGTGTGCAAGTACCATAACCACCATAAAACCTGTTTATTCCCTGCAACGTCATCAGCGACGTGTGGCATATGGGAGCATCGGCAAAAAATGCGCTTCACTGTAAGGTTATGAGAAGTGCGATCCGTCGCTGCCTGGTGTAGGCTTTGCGTTCATTGTTGGGCTATCGCGGTAAGAACTTGAAACCACCGCCGACGATTGGCTACACTCTCATTTCACCGAGTAACCATTCGTGACAAGTGTCAAAGTAGTGAACTATGGTAGAACGCCTAAGCATGTTAGTAAGCACTACTGCGTAACATGCTGAAAGAACCGGAGATTTTCCGAACGGTTCCACCTGGGGAGATTCTGGAGCGGGCGAAGGGAATCGAACCCTCGTATAGAGCTTGGGAAGCTCTCGTTCTACCATTGAACTACGCCCGCTTTGAGGTGCGTAAGGCATTATAGACCTTACACACCTTCATACAAGCCTCTTCGCAACTAACCGGCGATTAAATAATCACTTAGCACTTCGGTTTGCTGCCGGGCGCAGGAAGATAGCGCTGCGGATCGATGGCCGTCGCCTTATAGCGGATCTGGAAGTGCAGCTTCACCGAATCCGTACCGGTGCTGCCCATGGTGGCAATCTTCTGCCCCGCCTTCACGTTCTGCCCGTTGTTGACCAGCATCGTGTCGTTATGTGCATAGGCGGTGATGTAATCTTCCCCGTGCTTAATCATGATCAGGTTACCGTAGCCGCGTAGCTGGTTACCGACGTAAACCACCTTCCCTGCCCCGGAGGCATAAACCGGCGTACCGCGCGCGGCAGCAATATCGATGCCTTTGTTACCGCCCTCAGACAGGGAGTACGGCAGCACCACTTTCCCGCTGGCAGGCCAGATCCAGCAGCGCTGGCCAACCGGTGGCCATGAAGACTGCGGTACCGCGTAAGACGGCGTCACTTTGGCGGTTTTGCCTTTCGATGAGGATTTTTTACCCGAGGACGAACTGCCATTCACCTTCAGTTTTTGCCCAACCTCAATGGTGTACGGCGGAGAGATGTTATTCAGGCGCGCCAGATCCTTCACGCTGGTTCCCGTTGCACGCGAAATCCGATACAGCGTGTCCCCGCGCTTAACGGTATAAACCGAACCGGAATAGCTACCCATATCCGACGATTTGCTCCCGGAACAGCCGACCAGGAGTAGCGTCAGCGTCAGGCAAAAGATGGCGATAATGGGTTTTCTCGTCAGGCTTCCTGCAAACAAAACAGATCCTCGGTCAGCGTGAATGGCGCACTATAATACCAGCCCGAACGGATATGGGTCAGCCCTTTTAAGCTCCGCGAGATAAACCGTTCATATCAGAATCCAGTATAATGTTGCCGCTGATGGTGCAGAACCATCCGCATCGTTGGCACTGGAGCATGAATGAGTATTCAAGAACACGTTATTTTGGTTAATGACCAGGGAATGGTGATTGGCACTCAGGAAAAATACGCCGCGCATACTGCCCAAACCCCGCTGCATCTGGCGTTCTCATCCTGGCTGTTTAACGCCGAAGGCGAGTGTCTGGTAACCCGACGCGCACTAAGTAAAAAAGCCTGGCCGGGCGTCTGGACGAATTCTGTCTGCGGTCACCCCCAATCTGGTGAACGAACGGAAGAGGCAATTATCCGTCGCTGCCGCGATGAGATTGGTGCAGAAATTACCGCGATTACGCCTGTCGCCTCAGAATTCCGCTATCGCGAAACGGATCCTTCCGGGATTGTGGAAAACGAGATTTGCCCGGTCTTCGCGGCACGGGTCACCAGCGACCTGCGTATTAATCACGATGAAGTCATGGAATTTGAGTGGGTCACGCTGGAATCATTATTCCGCGCGCTGGACGCCGCACCATGGAGCTTTAGCCCGTGGATGGTGCAGGAAGCAACGGTCGCGCGAGATGCGCTGAGAGCATTCGCCACGCAATAAAAAAGCCCCTTTCGGGGCTTTTTTTAGCTTCTTTACGCCTTACTTCACCGGACGCATCGCCGGGAACAGGATCACGTCACGAATGGTGTGGCTGTTGGTGAACAGCATCACCATACGGTCGATGCCGATACCCAGACCCGCCGTTGGTGGCAGGCCGTGTTCCAGCGCGGTCACGTAGTCTTCGTCGAAGAACATCGCTTCGTCGTCGCCTGCCGCTTTCGCGTCAACCTGATCCTGGAAACGCTGCGCCTGGTCTTCCGCATCGTTCAGCTCGCTAAAGCCGTTGCCGATTTCACGGCCGCCGATGAAGAATTCGAAACGGTCGGTGATTTCCGGGTTCTCGTCATTACGACGCGCCAGCGGAGATACTTCCGCCGGGTATTCGGTGATGAAGGTCGGCTGAATCAGATGTGCTTCCGCCACTTCTTCGAAGATCTCGGTCACAATACGGCCCAGACCCCAGCTCTTCTCAACCTTGATGCCGATGCTTTCAGCGATGGCTTTCGCAGAATCGAAATTATCCAGATCCGCCATGTTGGTTTCTGGACGGTATTTCTTGATCGCTTCGCGCATGGTCAGTTTTTCGAACGGCTTGCCGAAGTCGAAGACTTCTTCACCGTAAGGGACCTGCGTGGTGCCAAGAATGTCCTGCGCCAGGCTGCGGAACAGGGATTCGGTCAGCTCGATCAGATCTTTGTAATCCGCATACGCCATATAGAGTTCCATCATGGTGAACTCTGGGTTATGACGAACGGAGATACCTTCGTTACGGAAGTTACGGTTGATTTCGAACACGCGGTCGAAACCACCGACCACCAGACGCTTCAGGTACAGTTCCGGCGCGATACGCAGGTACATGTCCAGGTCCAGGGCGTTGTGATGGGTGATGAACGGACGCGCAGACGCGCCGCCAGGGATCACCTGCATCATCGGGGTTTCCACTTCCATAAAGTCGCGGTTCACCATGAACTGGCGGATACCGGCCATGATCTGGGAGCGAATTTTGAAGGTCTTGCGGGATTCATCGTTAGAGATGAGATCCAGATAACGCTGACGGTAGCGCGCTTCCTGATCCTGCAGGCCGTGGAACTTGTCCGGCAGCGGGCGCAGGGCTTTGGTCAGCAAACGCAGCTCGGTGCAGTGGATAGACAGTTCACCGGTTTTGGTTTTGAACAGTTTACCTTTCGCGCCCAGGATATCGCCCAGATCCCACTTCTTGAACTGCTCGTTGTAGATGCCTTCCGGCAGATCGTCACGGGAAACGTACAGCTGAATACGGCCGCCCACGTCCTGCAAGGTCACGAAGGAGGCTTTACCCATGATACGACGGGTCATCATGCGGCCTGCAACAGCCACTTCGATGTTCAGCGCTTCAAGCTCTTCGTTCTCTTTACCGTCGAAGTCAGCGTGCAGTTGGTCTGAGGTGTGGTCACGACGAAAATCGTTCGGGAACGGCACGCCCTGCTCGCGCAGCGCTGCCAGCTTCTCGCGGCGGGTTTTCAGTTCGTTGTTAAGATCGACTACCGCGTCAGCGCCCTGTGCTTGTTGTTCAGACATGTTGGTTCCTCATAACCCTGCTTTCAAACTTGCTTCGATAAATTGGTCCAGGCTGCCGTCCAGCACCGCCTGCGTGTTGCGGGTTTCAACCCCGGTACGCAGGTCTTTGATGCGGGAGTCATCAAGGACGTAAGAACGGATCTGGCTGCCCCAACCGATGTCAGACTTGTTGTCTTCCATCGCCTGTTTCTCAGCATTTTTCTTCTGCATCTCCAGCTCATAAAGCTTCGCTTTCATCTGCTTCATGGCCTGGTCTTTGTTCTTATGCTGGGAACGGTCGTTCTGGCACTGTGTTACCAGCCCGGTTGGAATGTGGGTAATACGCACCGCAGATTCCGTACGGTTAACGTGCTGACCACCCGCGCCGGATGCGCGGTAAACGTCGATACGCAGGTCCGCCGGGTTAATTTCGATATCAATATCTTCGTCAACTTCCGGGTACACAAACGCGGAACTAAAGGAGGTATGACGACGGCCACCGGAGTCGAACGGGCTCTTACGCACCAGGCGATGAACGCCAGTCTCGGTACGCAGCCAGCCGTAGGCGTAATCGCCAATAATTTTGATGGTCACGGATTTCAGACCCGCAACTTCACCTTCAGACTCTTCGATAATTTCGGTTTTAAAGCCGCGCGCTTCCGCCCAACGCAGATACATACGCGTCAGCATGCTGGCCCAGTCCTGCGCTTCAGTACCGCCAGAACCTGCCTGAATATCGAGATAGCAGTCAGCGCTGTCGTATTCACCGGAGAACATACGGCGGAATTCCAGCTGCGCCAGCTTCTCTTCCAGCACGTCGAGTTCTGCCACGGCTTCGTTAAAGGTTTCTTCGTCGTCGGCTTCGACGGCCAGCTCCAGCAAACCGGAAACATCTTCCAGCCCCTGGGCCATTTGATCCAGCGTATCTACGATAGCTTCGAGAGAGGAACGCTCTTTACCCAGCGCCTGTGCGCGTTCAGGTTCGTTCCAGACGTCCGGCTGTTCCAGCTCGGCGTTTACTTCTTCAAGACGCTCTTTCTTGGCATCGTAGTCAAAGATACCCCCTAAGAACGTCAGAGCGCTCCGTGAGGTCCTGAATACGGTTTTTTACCGGATTAATTTCAAACATGGTCTGTTTTCTTTTATGGACTTGTCAAAATGCGGTGATAAGAGCGGGATTGTACCGAATCCACGCCCTTTTTTATAGAGATTACTGCCGCTAAATTGGCCAGATATTGTCGATGATGATCTGAAGGGTGCGGTTACCGCGAAACTCGTTGATATCCAGTTTGTACGCCAGCTCAACCTCACGCACGCCGTTGTCCGGCCAGATGGAGGTGTCAACGTTGAAGGCGATGCCGTCCAGCAGCGGTCCGCCGCCCACGGGCTCGACCATCACTTTCAGGTGGCGTTCGCCAACGATACGCTGCTGCAGCAGACGGAATCGCCCGTCGAACAGCGGTTCCGGGAACATCTGCCCCCATGGACCGGCATCGCGCAGCATCTGCGCGACCTCCATCGTCATTTCGGAGACAGACAGCTCACCGTCAGAGACCACTTCGCCTTGCAGCAGCGCCGGGTCAATCCACTCGGTGACCAGCTCGCCAAACAGGCGCTGGAACTCGTCGAACTTTGCCTCTTCCAGCGACAGGCCTGCTGCCATCGCGTGGCCGCCGAACTTGATCATCAGACCCGGATAAAGCGTATCCAGACGCTCCAGTGCATCGCGCATGTGCAGCCCCTGAATCGAACGGCCAGAGCCTTTCAGCGTGCCGTCGCCCGCAGGCGCAAACGCGATCACCGGGCGGTGGAAGCGCTCTTTAATGCGCGACGCCAGAATGCCGACCACGCCCTGATGCCACTCAGGATGGTACATCGCCAGCCCGCCCGGCAGCGTATCGCCGCTGCGCTCAAGTTTTTCGCACAGGGTCAGCGCTTCGGCCTGCATCCCCTGCTCAATCTCTTTACGGGTCTGGTTCAGGGCGTCCAGTTCGTTCGCCAGCACGCGCGCTTCGCCGATGTTGTCGCACAGCAGCAACGCCACGCCGACGGACATATCGTCCAGCCTTCCGGCAGCGTTAAGACGCGGCCCGAGGGCAAAGCCTAAGTCACTTGCCGCAAGCTTAAGCGGATCGCGGTTGGCAATCTCCAGCAGCGCCTTAATTCCGGGACGGCACTTGCCCGCGCGAATACGGCTTAAGCCCTGCCAGGTCAAAATACGGTTATTGGCATCAAGAGGTACCACGTCCGCCACGGTGCCCAGCGCCACCAGGTCGAGGTATTCGGCCAGGTTTGGCACGGCAATCCCGCGGGACTCGAACCAGCCCTTATCGCGTAACAGGGTACGCAACGCCAGCATCAGATAAAACGCCACGCCCACGCCAGCGAGGGATTTCGACGGGAAATCGCAGTCGCGCAGGTTGGGATTAATAATCGCTTCTGCATCCGGCAGCGTTTCGCCGGGCAGGTGATGATCGGTGACCAGCACCGGGATCCCTAAAGCGTGAGCATGATCGACGCCCGCATGGGAAGAGATCCCGTTATCGACGGTCATGATCATCTGCGCACCGCGGGCGTGGGCCTGATCGACCACCTCCGGGCTGAGACCGTAGCCGTCTTCAAAGCGGTTCGGCACCAGATAGGTGACGTTATCGCAGCCCAGCGCGCGCAGGCTGAGCACGCTCAGCGCGGTGCTGGTTGCGCCGTCGGCGTCGAAATCGCCAACCACCACAATGCGCGTTCCCTCACGAAGCGCGTTGTAGAGCATTTCGGTAGCTTTTTCGATACCGCTCAGCTGCTGCCAGGGCAGCATCCCTTTCACGCTGCGCTCAAGATCCTCCGCGCGACGCACGCCGCGGCTGGCGTAGAGGCGCTTCAGGAGCGCCGGGAGATCGTCCGGCAAATCAACGTGTTCAACCGCCTCGCGGCGGCGCAATTTGATGGGGGCTTTCACGCGAATTATTTACCACCAAATTGTTTCTGGTGCGCGTCGAGGAACTCTTTCATCTCTTTCGGCCCCTGATAGCCCGGCACCACATAGCCATTGCTCAGCACAATCGCTGGCGTACCGCTCACGCCAAACTGCACGCCCAACGCGTAGTGGTTAGCAATGTCGATGTCGCAGGAGGCAGGCTTAACGTCTTTACCGTTCATCGCGTCATCAAACGCTTTGTTGCGGTCTTTGGCACACCAGATCGCTTTCATATCCTGCTCTGGCTTGCTCTGCACGCCTGCGCGCGGGAAGGCAAGATAGCGCACGGTAATGCCCAGCGCGTTGTAGTCTTTCATCTCTTCGTGCAGCTTGTGACAGTAGCCACAGGTGATGTCGGTGAAGACGGTAATCACGTGTTTTTCCTGCGCCGCTTTATAGACAATCATCTCTTTTTCGAGCGCGTTCAGGTTTTTCATCAGCAGCTGGTTGGTGACGTTCACCGGCTGCGCGCCGCTCACGTCGTACAGCGGCCCCTGAATGAAGTGTTTGCCGTCTTCGGTGACGTACAGCACGCCGCTGTTCGTCAGCACCGTTTTCATACCGGCGACCGGCGCAGGCTGGATGTCGCTGCTGGTAACGCCAAGCTTAGCCAGGGACTGTTTGATGGCGGCGTCATCCGCATGGGCGAAACCGGTAAATGAGGCTGCCAGCAGGGTGAACAGCGCGAAAGACTTTTTCATAATTGATCCTGTTACAATTTGTCGGCACTCACGCACGAGGGTGGTGCTGTTGGTGTAGCTGCCGCAGGCGTTCCGTCGCGACGTGGGTGTAAATTTGCGTCGTTGAAAGATCGCTGTGTCCCAGCAGCATCTGCACCACGCGTAAATCTGCGCCGTGGTTTAACAGATGCGTCGCGAAGGCGTGACGCAATACGTGCGGCGAAAGCTTTTCACTGTCGATACCCGCCAGTGTGGCGTAATGCTTGATGCGATGCCAGAAGGTTTGTCGCGTCATCTGCTGCGCGCGCTGGCTCGGAAACAGAACGTCGACAGACGCGCCATTGAGCAGCCAGGGGCGGCCGTGCTCAAGGTACGTTTCCAGCCAATAAACCGCCTCTTCTCCCAGCGGAACCAGCCTTTCCTTATTGCCTTTACCGATGACGCGCACCACGCCCTGACGCAGGCTGATGTCGCTCATCGTCAGGCCAACCAGTTCCGAAACGCGCAAGCCGGTAGCATACAATAGCTCAAGCATGGCTTTATCGCGTAACTCCAGCGGCAGGTCAACAGCCGGTGACTGTAATAATCTCTCAACTTGTGCTTCGCTGAGATCTTTCGGCAGCCGCTGCGGGAGTTTCGGGGACGCCAGCAGCGCGCTGGGATCGTCTTCGCGAAGTTTCTCACGGTAAAGGTGCTGGAAAAGCCGACGCATGGCGCTGAGCAAACGTGCAGAACTGGTGGCTTTGTACCCCCCTTCTACACGCTCAGCGAGCAGCGCCTGCAGGTCGTCGCTTTGCGCGCTCGCAAGCGATAACTCCCGACGCGCCAGCCACTCCACCAGCATGGTGAGATCGCGCCGATAGGCACTGAGCGTATTCTCAGCCAGATTCTTCTCCAGCCACAGTGCGTCGAGAAACTGTTCAACGAGTGCGAGATCCTTTTCCACATCAGCCCCTTTGATTCTGCAGTCAGGCCATTATGCCTGATTGCGGCCGGTTTCTGGTACACTACGCGCAAAGACAAAGCATGAATTGAGATAGTTACGCGATGAATATTGGTCTGTTCTATGGTTCCAGCACCTGCTACACCGAAATGGCGGCAGAGAAAATTCGCGACATCATTGGCCCGGAACTGGTGACGTTGCATAACCTGAAAGATGATGCGGTCGCGCTGATGGAGCAGTACGACGTGCTTATCCTCGGCATTCCAACCTGGGATTTTGGTGAGATACAGGAAGACTGGGAAGCCATCTGGGATCAGCTCGATTCCGTGAATCTCGACGGCAAAATTATTGCGATGTACGGCATGGGAGACCAGTTAGGCTACGGAGAATGGTTCCTGGACGCACTCGGCATGCTGCACGACAAGCTGGTGCCGAAAGGGGTGACGTTTATCGGCTACTGGCCAACCGAAGGGTATGAGTTCACCAGTCAAAAACCGATTATTGCCGACGGCGAGCTGTTTGTCGGGCTCGCGCTGGATGAAACCAATCAGTACGATCTCAGCGATGAGCGCCTGCAAACCTGGTGCGAGCAGATCCTCGGCGAAATGGCAGAAAAATTTAGCTAACGCCCCTACTCCTGCGTCGGCTGTTGCAGCAACATCCGGCGCAGATCTCGCCATTCAGACGCGTCCATACTGTCCGCCGCCAGCCACAGGTGTTGGCAACGTCCGCCCCCCACTTTGCGTAACCGTAGCATCATGCCGGTGTTAAGCATCCAGGGCACACCGAGAATATCCCACTCTTTTCCCTGCCAGCGCAGGCGGGAATCCATCAGCAGCTTGATCTCGCCCTGACGCGCGTTAATGCGACGCTGGCTGCGTACGCTGTCAAAAACAACAAACGAAAGTAACAGCAGCCACAGCGGCGTATAGCTGAGCGGCCATGGCATCAGTAGCACGATGGCCGCAACCAGGCCGTGGAGCAACAAAGACATCCACTGCGAGCGCCACGAGACGCGAAGATCAGATTGCCACAGGACCACGTTCCCGATTCCGTGTTTGAATTAATTGCACCATCCGTTGCAACTCGGTGTCGGCGGGTTTGCCGTGGTTCATCAGCCAGTTGAATAAATCTGGATCATCAGACTCAAGCAGACGAACAAACAGACGCTTATCATCATCGCTTAAGCTGTCGTATTCATATTCGAAGAAAGGCATGATGGAAATATCAAGTTCACGCATGCCGCGACGGCATGCCCAGTGAATTCGGGCCTTGTTGTTAATATCCATGTTCAGGTTCCTGCATTACGTTTGGCACAGTCGGTACCCCGTTCTCTGTTCTTAATTTCTCTATGGGGACACCAGCTAGTGTAACGTGTTTTTGACCGTTTCATTACTGGAATATTGCGATCGACGAGCTGGCTTCCAGAATAATCCCTACAAAGACAGCGGATTACACTATTTTGCGTAGCGCTACGCATAACCGGTTTATGGCACAAATGGTCTGCTGAAAGCGCTTGCAATGCCTGCAGGCTCTTTTACCATTAGGCATTATCAAAGCGTTAAGCAATTCAGGATACCGTTATGGCATTTACACCATTTTCTCCTCGCCAGCCCGCCGCCTCTGCGCGTCTGCCGCTGACGCTTATTTCTCTTGATGACTGGGCGCTGGCAACCCTCTCCGGCGCCGACGCCGAAAAATACCTGCAGGGTCAGGTGACTGCGGATGTTGCACAGTTGACTGAACACCAGCATCTGCTGGCCGCGCACTGCGATCCTAAAGGCAAAATGTGGAGCAACCTGCGTCTCCTCCGCCGTCAGGACGGTTTTGCATTTATTGAGCGCCGCAGCCTGCGCGATGCGCAGCTCAAAGAGCTGAAAAAATACGCGGTCTTTTCCAAAGTCACCATCGCCCCGGACGACGAACATGTTCTGCTGGGCGTGGCGGGCTTCCAGGCGCGTGCGGCGCTGCAAAATCTGTTTGCTGCGCTACCGGATGCGGAAAAACAGGTGGTCAGCGAGGACGCAACCTCCATCCTGTGGTTTGAACATCCGGCAGAGCGCTTCCTGTTAGTCACCGATGTCGCAACGGCGGAACGGGTCACCGAGGCACTGCGCGGCGAAGCGCAGCTCAACAACAGTCAGCAATGGCTGGCGCTGAACATCGAAGCGGGCCTGCCGGTGATTGACGCGGCCAACAGCG
The DNA here is from genome assembly GCF_003594915.1 of Enterobacter chuandaensis. Lineage (GTDB taxonomy): Bacteria > Pseudomonadota > Gammaproteobacteria > Enterobacterales > Enterobacteriaceae > Enterobacter > Enterobacter chuandaensis. The sequence continues at coordinate 79,036 of NZ_QZCS01000018.1, read as the reverse complement.
CGCAGTTTATTCCCCAGGCAACTAACCTGCAGGCGCTGGGCGGGATCAGCTTCAAAAAAGGCTGCTACACCGGCCAGGAGATGGTAGCGCGTGCAAAATTCCGCGGGGCAAACAAACGCGCGCTGTGGACGCTGGCGGGCCATGCCAGCCGTGTACCGGAAGCGGGTGAAGACCTGGAACTGAAGATGGGTGAGAACTGGCGCCGCACCGGCACCGTGTTAGCCGCCGTACAGCTTGATGATGGCCGCCTGCTGGTGCAGGTTGTCATGAACAACGATATGGAAGCCGACAGCGTATTCCGTGTACGTGACGATGCCAATACATTGAGTATTGAGCCGCTGCCGTATTCACTGGATGAGTGATGCTGTATCGCCCGGTGACGCTGCGCTTACCGGGCCTACGGTTTTGGTGTCCTCCCTCTCCCTATGGAAGAGGACCGGGGTGAGGGCAACCGCCCGCACGGTAGAAAAAACTACACCTGCCCCACGTACAAATAAATCGCCAAAAAGTGGCACACGCTGCCGCCCAGCACAAAGCCGTGCCAGATGGCATGGTTGTATGGGATGCGCTTGCAGACGTAGAAAATGACGCCCAGCGAGTAGACCACACCGCCCACAGCCAGCAGCGTAACGCCCCCTACTGCCAGCTTAATCGCCAGCTGATACACCACAATCAGCGACAGCCAGCCCATGGTCAGATAGGTGACCAGCGACAGCACCTTAAACCGGTGCGCGATGGTCAGCTTAAACAGGATCCCCAGCAGCGCCAGGCTCCAAATAACAATCATCAGGCCACGCGACAGGGGGGAATTGAGCCCCACCAGCAAAAACGGGGTGTAGGTGCCTGCAATAAGCAGATAGATTGCGCAGTGGTCAAATTTCTTGAGCCATATCTTAGCCCGCTGATGTGGAATCGCGTGATAGAGCGTCGATGCCAGGAACAGCAGGATCATGCTTCCGCCATAAAGGCTATAGCTGGTAATTGCCATCGCGCTGGCATTGGTATCCACCGCCTGTACCAGCAATAACACTAAACCGACAATCCCAAACACCAGGCCAATGCCGTGGCTGATGCTGTTGGCTACTTCCTCAGCCAGCGAATATCCCTGTGCGATTAATGGTCTGCTCGCCATACAAAACTCCGGGAAAACGTAAGATGATTATTCATCGCATATCTATGCTAACTGAGAATGATTCCAGTGAACACCTGTTAGCTAAAATAAATTCATTTCAAAATTTATACCTAAAAATCATAGATATATACAAACCTTTCACCTAACAATTGTTCACGTAAAAATTTAATCATTAAGAATCAAGGGCATAAAATTGGATCCTGCCGCCTGGCTGCATGGTATGATGGATAAATGAGGTCTGAATGAGAGTTTTGCCACTGTGAGTATGTTCACCCACTCCGCCATTGCCAGTCTCAATAATCTGGAAATGATGGTCTATAACTATGTCATTAAAAATCGTGACAAAGTGATGTACATGACCATCCGCGAGCTGGCGGATGCGGCTGGCGTCTCAACCACCACCATCCTGCGCTTTTGCCGCAAGCTCAACTGCGAAGGGTATTCTGAATTTCGCGTGCGCTTTAAGCTCTATCTTGAGCAGAACGAGCCCCAGCAGACGAATTTCGGTGCAAGCGAAATTATCAGCTTCTTTAAAAGCGTGAATAACGAAGAGTTCGATGCGCTATTAAATGACGCGGTAAATATCATTCTCTCTTCAGAGCGCATTATATTTGTCGGGGCGGGAACGTCAGGCTCACTGGCGAAATATGGTGCACGTTTCTTTTCGAATATTGGTAAATTCAGTAATCATATTGATGATCCTTATTTCCCGGTCACCAATGATATGGCGAAAAATGCGCTGGCGATTGTGCTCTCCGTCTCGGGTGAAACTGAGGAGATCCTGCGCTTCGCCAGCCAGTTCAGCCTGCATCACTGCAAGGTGCTCTCTATTACCAGCCACGAACACTCGCGCCTGGCAAAACTGGCGGACTTTAATCTCTCCTGGCACGTTCCCCAGACGCGAATTGGTGGTGTCTACGATATCACCACGCAAATTCCCGTCATCTATATTCTGGAATCTCTCGGACGCAAGCTGGCGAAGAAACTGACGGAATAAAACACCCTGTTTTTTCGATGTGACAAATTACATTTTTCGCAAATTGTTATATCGTGACATTCAATTTCGCTTTGCTAGACTCGTTGCCAGTAAGCCATTTATTGAGAATAGCAGCGATGAAAAAATTAACCTTACCCAAAGATTTTTTATGGGGCGGCGCGGTTGCCGCTCACCAGGTTGAAGGCGGCTGGAACAAAGGCGGCAAAGGGCCAAGCATTTGCGACGTCTTGACCGGCGGCGCACACGGCGTGCCGCGCGAAATCACGCAGGAGGTGGTGCCGGGTAAATACTACCCAAACCACGAGGCCATCGACTTCCACGGCCACTACAAAGAAGACATTAAGCTGTTTGCCGAGATGGGCTTCAAGTGTTTCCGCACCTCTATCGCCTGGACGCGCATCTTCCCGAAAGGTGATGAAACGCAGCCAAACGAAGAAGGGCTGAAGTTCTATGACGACATGTTCGATGAGCTGCTGAAGTACAACATCGAGCCGGTGATCACCCTCTCCCACTTCGAAATGCCGCTGCACCTGGTGCAGGAGTACGGCAGCTGGACCAACCGCAAAGTAGTCGATTTCTTTGTACGCTTCGCGGAAGTGGTGTTTGAGCGCTACAAGCACAAGGTCAAATACTGGATGACCTTCAACGAAATCAACAACCAACGCAACTGGCGCGCCCCGCTGTTCGGCTACTGCTGCTCGGGCGTGGTCTATACCGAACATGAAAACCCGGAAGAGACCATGTACCAGGTGCTGCACCACCAGTTTGTGGCCAGCGCCCTGGCAGTGAAAGCCGCGCGACGTATCAACCCGGAGATGAAAGTCGGCTGCATGCTGGCGATGGTGGCGCTCTATCCGTTCTCCTGCAAGCCGGAAGACGTGATGTTCGCCCAGGAATCTATGCGTGAGCGCTATGTCTTTACCGACGTCCAGCTGCGTGGTTACTACCCGTCCTACGTACTGAACGAGTGGGAGCGCCGCGGCTTCTCCATCAAAATGGAGACGGGCGACGAGCAGATCCTGCGTGAAGGCACCTGCGATTACTTAGGCTTTAGTTACTACATGACCAACGCGGTGAAGGCGGAAGGCGGCACCGGTGACGCCATCTCCGGCTTCGAAGGCAGCGTGCCGAACCCGCACGTGAAGGCGTCCGACTGGGGCTGGCAGATTGACCCGGTGGGCCTGCGTTATTCCTTGTGCGAGCTTTACGAGCGTTATCAGAAGCCGCTGTTTATCGTGGAAAACGGCTTTGGCGCCTACGATAAGGTGGAAGAAGACGGCAGCATCAACGATGACTATCGCATCGACTACCTGCGTGCCCACGTGGAAGAGATGATCAAAGCCGTCACGCACGATGGCGTGGATCTGATGGGCTATACGCCGTGGGGCTGCATCGACTGCGTGTCGTTCACCACCGGCCAGTACAGCAAGCGCTACGGCTTTATCTACGTCAACAAGCACGACGACGGCACGGGCGACATGTCCCGCTCCCGTAAGAAAAGCTTCGAATGGTATAAAGAGGTGATTGCCAGCAACGGCGAGAAACTTTAACGCCGTGATCCCCTCTCCCCTTTGGGGAGAGGGTTAGGGTGAGGGGTTTATTTCCCGCCAGCCAACTCTAAAAAACTGCCCGTCACGTAAGACGCCTTCTCGCTCAGCAGCCAGACAATCGCCTGCGCCACCTCTTCCGGCTGGCCGCCGCGCTGCATCGGCAGCAACGATTTCACGCGATCCACCCGCCCCGGCTCTCCGCCGGACGCGTGAATATCGGTATAAATCAGCCCAGGCCGCACGCAGTTCACGCGAATACCCTGCGCCGCCACCTCCAGCGATAGCCCGGTGGTCAGGGAATCTACCGCGCCTTTAGAAGCAGCGTAATCGACATATTCTCCCGGCGCGCCCAAACGCGACGCCGCGGAAGAGACATTCACAATCGCCCCGCCCTTGCCGCCATGCTTGATGGACATGCGTTTCACCGCCTCACGACAGCAGAGAAAGTAGCCCGTGACGTTGGTCGCCAGCACGCGGTTAATGCGCTCTGCGGACAGATTCTCAATGGTGGATTGCTCAAACAGAATGCCCGCATTATTGACCAGCGCACGAAGCGGCTCGCCTTCACGATCGATGCTGTCGAACATCGCCAGTACCTGCGCTTCGTCGCTGATGTCCGCGCGCACGGCAAACGCTTTACCACCTGCCTCAACGATCTGATTGATGACGTCCGTCGCGGCTTTAATGTTGTGGTGATAGTTCACCGCCACGGTGTAGCCTTCGTGTGCCAACTGCAGCGCGGTGGCTTTCCCAATGCCGCGGCTGGCGCCGGTGACCAGTGCAATTGCCATTCACAACCTCCAGAAAAAAAAAGCCGGGTGGCGCTAACGCTTACCCGGCCTACAGTATGGCAAATAATTACTGGTATTCGCTCATCGGCACGCAGGAGCAGAACAGGTTACGGTCGCCGTACACGTCATCAAGACGCTTCACGGTCGGCCAGTATTTGTTTGCCACACCTGCCGGGAAGACGGCCAGTTCGCGGGAATAACCGTGGTTCCATTCGGACACCATCTCATGCTGGGTGTGCGGGGCGTTAACCAGCGGGTTATCTTCCAGCGTCCACTCGCCGTCCTGCACGCGATCGATCTCCATGCGGATGGCCAGCATCGCGTCGATAAAGCGGTCCAGCTCGGCTTTGCTTTCAGACTCGGTTGGCTCCACCATCAGCGTGCCCGCAACCGGGAACGACATGGTTGGCGCGTGGAAGCCGTAGTCGATCAGACGCTTGGCAATATCCAGTTCGCTGATGCCCGTCGCTTCTTTCAGCGGACGAATATCCAGAATGCACTCGTGCGCCACGCGACCGTCACGGCCGGTATAGAGCACTGGGAAGGCGGACTTCAGGCGAGTCGCAATATAGTTAGCGTTCAGGATAGCCACCTGGCTCGCCTGCTTCAGCCCTTCCGCGCCCATCATGCGGATGTACATCCAGCTGATAGGCAGGATTGATGCGCTACCGAACGGGGCCGCAGAGACCGCGCCCTGACGGGTCAGCATGCCTTCAATCTGCACCACGCTGTGGCCCGGCACAAACGGTGCCAGGTGCGCTTTCACGCCGATAGGACCCATGCCCGGGCCGCCACCACCGTGCGGAATGCAGAAGGTTTTGTGCAGGTTCAGGTGCGACACGTCCGCGCCGATAAAGCCCGGAGAGGTAATGCCCACCTGAGCGTTCATGTTCGCGCCGTCGAGGTAAACCTGACCGCCAAACTGGTGCACCACTTCGCACACTTCACGGATGGTCTCTTCGTACACGCCGTGGGTGGACGGGTAGGTCACCATGATGCAGGAGAGCTTGTCGCCCGCCTGCTCGGCTTTCGCACGCAGGTCGGCCAGATCGATGTTGCCGTTCTTATCGCAGGCCACGACCACCACTTCCATGCCCGCCATCTGGGCTGAGGCCGGGTTGGTACCGTGGGCGGAGCTTGGGATCAGGCAGATATCGCGGTGACCTTCGTTGCGGCTTTCGTGATAGTGACGGATCGCCAGCAGGCCCGCGTATTCACCCTGCGCGCCGGAGTTCGGCTGCATACAGAGCGCGTCGTAACCGGTCAGCTTCACCAGCCAGTCGGAAAGCTGGTTGATCATCATGTGATAACCTTCCGCCTGCTCTGGCGGGCAGAACGGGTGCAGCTCGGAGAATTCAGGCCATGTGATCGGGATCATCTCTGCCGCGGCGTTCAGCTTCATGGTGCAGGATCCCAGCGGGATCATCGCCTGGTTCAGCGCCAGATCTTTGCGCTCCAGAGAGTGCATATAGCGCATCATCTCGGTTTCGCTGTGATAGCGGTTGAACACCGGGTGAGTCAGGATCGCGTCATTGCGCAGCATGCTTTCCTGAATAGAGCGGCTGTCGAGCGCGACCTCTTTGTCGAGCGTATCAATGTCCAGACCGTGTCCGTCGCCCAGCAACACGCTGAACAGATTCAGGATATCGTCACGGGTGGTGCTTTCATCCAGCGTAATGCCGACCGCATTGTGGATGTCGCTGCGCAGGTTGATTTCTGCTGCATCCGCGCGCGCCAGCACGGCCGCTTTGTCTGCCACTTCCACGCACAGGGTATCGAAGTAGTGGGCGTGGCGCAGCTTGAGGCCTTTCTGCTGCAGGCCGCAGGCCAGAATATCGGCCAGGCGGTGAATGCGGCTGGCAATGCGCTTCAGGCCAGCCGGACCGTGGAATACTGCATACAGGCTGGCGATGTTTGCCAGCAGGACCTGGGAAGTACAGATGTTGGAGTTCGCTTTCTCACGGCGGATATGCTGCTCGCGGGTCTGCATCGCCATGCGCAGCGCGGTGTTACCGGCAGCATCTTTTGAGACGCCGATGATACGGCCTGGCATGGAGCGTTTGAATTCATCTTTCGCGCCGAAGAACGCCGCGTGCGGGCCGCCGTAGCCCATCGGCACGCCAAAGCGTTGCGCGGAGCCGAATACAATATCCGCGCCCTGTTTGCCCGGCGCGGTCAGCAGCACCAGCGCCATAAAATCGGCGGCAACGCTGACAACCACTTTGCGGGATTTCAGCTCGGCAATCAGCGCGCCGTAGTCGTGTACTTCACCGGTGGTGCCCACCTGCTGCAGCAGCACGCCGAAGACGTCCTGGTGATCCAGCACTTTGTCGGCGTCGTCGACGATCACGTCAAAGCCGAAGGTTTCCGCGCGGGTGCGCACCACGTCCAGCGTCTGCGGATGCACGTCTGCCGCCACGAAGAAGCGGTTGGCATTTTTCAGCTTGCTCACGCGTTTTGCCATCGCCATCGCTTCGGCGGCGGCGGTCGCTTCATCCAGCAGAGACGCGGAGGCAATGTCCATACCGGTCAGATCCAGCGTCACCTGCTGGAAGTTCAGCAGCGCTTCCAGACGGCCCTGGGACACTTCTGGCTGATAAGGGGTGTAAGCGGTGTACCAGCCCGGGTTTTCCAGCATATTGCGCAGGATAACCGGCGGCAGCTGCACGTTGGTGTAGCCCATGCCAATGTAAGACTTATAGCGCTTGTTCAGGCCTGCGATAGCCTTCAGCTCCGCCAGCGCGGCGAACTCCGTGGTGGCTTCCCCCACCTGAGGCGGCGTGGCAAGCTGGATATCTTTTGGCACAATCTGGCCGATCAGTGCGTTTAATGAATCCGCGCCAACCGTCTTCAGCATCTCCTGCTGTTGCTGAGCATCCGGCCCAATGTGACGTTCAATGAAGGCGCCACGGTTTTCAAGCTGGCTTAAAGTCTGTGTCATGAGCGATGGTTCCTGAAACGTGCAGTGAATGTGTTTTCTCCCTCTCCCCAAAGGGGAGAGGGAGAATGCTTACTCGTCTTCTAACAGTGCTTCGTACGCGGTCGCATCCAGCAGCGCGGCAACCTGAGATTCGTCGCTGGCTTTGATCTTGAAGATCCAGCCGCCTTCATACGGCTCGCTGTTAACCAGTTCCGGGGAGTCGCTCAGCGCGTCGTTCACGGCAACAATCTCGCCGCTTACCGGTGCGTAGATATCAGACGCCGCTTTCACGGACTCCGCCACGGCGCAGTCATCGCCCGCGCTGACGGTTGCGCCCACTTCAGGCAGGTCAACAAACACCATGTCGCCCAGCAGCTCTTGCGCGTGCTCGGTGATCCCAACGGTATAAGTGCCGTCCGCCTCTTTGCGCAGCCACTCGTGTTCTTTGCTGTATTTCAGTTCTGCTGGCACATTGCTCATTGAAGTTCTCCTGATAAAAATAGTTAGGCGACCGGCTTACCGGCGCGAACAAAAATCGGTTTGGTCACGTGGACCGGCATTTCGCGGTTGCGGATTTGTACCACCGCCGTGTCGCCAATGCCCGCCGGCACGCGTGCCAGTGCAATACTGTAGCCCAGCGTCGGGGAGAAGGACCCGCTGGTGATCACGCCTTCGCGAGGATTGCCGTCGGCATCGGTAAAACGCACTGGCAGTTCGCCGCGCAGCACGCCTTTTTCCTTCATTACCAGACCAACCAGTTGTTCAGTGCCCTTCTCACGCTGCATCTCCAGCGCTTCACGGCCAATGAAATCACGGTCAGCCGGTTCCCACGCGATGGTCCAGCCCATGTTGGCCGCCAGCGGAGAGACGCCTTCATCCATCTCCTGACCGTAGAGGTTCATCCCGGCTTCCAGACGCAGCGTATCGCGTGCGCCCAGACCCGCAGGCTTCACGCCCGCTTCCACCAGCGCACGCCAGAAATCGGCGGCTTTCTCGTTCGGCATCGCAATTTCGTAGCCCGCTTCCCCGGTGTAGCCGGTGGTGGCGATAAACAGATCGCCCGCCTGCACGCCGAAGAACGGCTTCATGCCTTCGGTTGCTTTACGCTGCTCGTCGTTAAACAGAGACGCGGCTTTCGCCTGCGCGTTCGGCCCCTGCACGGCGATCAGCGACAGATCGTCACGGACGGTGATGTCGATGGCATAAGGTTCGGCGTGTTGGGTGATCCAGGAGAGGTCTTTTTCGCGGGTGGCGGAGTTTACAACGAGGCGGAAGAAATCTTCGGTGAAGTAGTAGACGATAAGGTCATCAATCACGCCGCCCGAGGCATTCAGCATGCCGGTATAGAGCGCTTTACCCGGGGTCTTCAGTTTGGCGACGTCATTTGCCAGCAGATAACGCAAAAACTCCCGGGTGCGGCTACCGCGCAGATCGACAATCGTCATGTGGGACACGTCGAACATACCGGCATCGGTGCGCACCGCGTGGTGCTCATCAATCTGCGAGCCGTAGTGCAGCGGCATCATCCAGCCATGGAAGTCCACCATGCGGGCGCCGCATAACACGTGCTGTTCGTACAAAGGAGTCTGTTGAGCCATCTTGTCCTCGTTGAAAAATTCACCGTGAAACCCGGTATCGGCCTCGTTCCCGAATGCCGACGCAAACGTTCTCTTTTACCTGAACTTACCACCGAAACCGGCGGTTAACCATAAGGTAAAACGGGTCATCACATTAGCTTATGACCAAAAAACGCTGAAAAGCCTACAGAGTTATTCACTGGAAAAATGCGATTAACCCCGCACAAAATTAACAATGATCTAACAGGATTTAGCACATGGTGATATTTCGTGCGGAAAAACGGGCCGAATTTCCGTCACATAAAAATCATAACATGAGAAAAACTAATGCGAAAAATGGCGTGGAATTAGAATATTTCAAACGAGGGAATTCCCCCGGCGCAGAGGCCGGGAAAATAAAGTGTGACGGGGATCGAGATTAGCGTAACCAGTCGGGAAGATCGTTAAGACCCATTGCCTGACGCAGAAGTTGAGGTTTGACGCCGGGAAGGGTGTCTGCGAGTTTAAGACCGATATCGCGCAGCAGTTTTTTCGCCGGATTTGCCCCGGCAAACAGCTCGCGGAAGCCCTGCATCCCCGCCAGCATCATCGCCGCGCTGTGCTTGCGGCTGCGCTCATAGCGACGCAGATACAGATGCTGACCGATATCTTTACCTTCACGGTGCAGGCGACGCAGTTCTTCCACCAGTTCCGCCGCGTCCATAAAGCCGAGGTTAACGCCCTGCCCCGCCAGCGGATGAATGGTATGGGCCGCATCGCCCACCAGCGCCAGACGGTGCGCCGCAAACTGACGCGCGTAACGGCCGGTTAACGGGAACACCAGCCGCTCGCTTTCAAGCGTGCACAGGCCAAGACGGTTATCAAACGCCACGCACAGCGCCTGGTTAAAGGCCTCCGGCGTCGCCTCCTGCATCTGCTTCGCTTTTTCCGGCACCAGGGACCAGACAATCGAGCACAGGTGCGGATCGGCAAGCGGCAGGAAGGCCAGAATACCGTCGTTGTGGAAAATCTGCCGCGCCACGCCGCCGTGCGGCTCTTCGGTACGGATTGTTGCCACCATCGCATGATGGCGGTAATCCCAGTACGTTAGCGGAATATCGGCCTTGTTGCGCAGCCAGGAGTTAGCGCCGTCGGCACCCACCACCAGGCGCGCGGTCAGCATGTCACCGCTTTGCAGAGTGATAAACGCCTCGTTTTCGCCCCATGCCACCTGTTGGATCTGCGCAGGTGCTACCAGCGTCACGTCGCTGCACTGCTCTGCTTTCTGCCACAGCGCGTGGTGGATCACCGCGTTTTCGATGATGTGACCAAGATGGCTGTAGCCCATGCTTTCATCATCAAAGGCAATGTGGCCAAAACTGTCTTTGTCCCACACTTCCATGCCGTGATAGCAGCTGGCACGCTGGGCAATAATATCTGACCAGACGCCGAGACGCGTCAGCAGCTTTTCGCTGGCCGCGTTAATCGCCGACACGCGGAGTTCCGGCGGGGCATCAGGTGCGACGGGCTGAGGCTGCTTTTGCTCCAGCACGGTCACGCGCAGGCCGCTGCCCTGTAAACCGCAGGCCAGCGCCAGCCCAACCATTCCGCCGCCAACGATAGCAACATCAACATTTTGCACAGTGATAACTCCTTAACGCGCGACCCAACCCAGGGTCCGCTGCGCCAGCACGTCACGTGCCGGAATGAACAGTTCCATCGCCATCAGCCCGAGGTTGCGACCGGCAACCAGCGGCGCCCAGCGATTGGCAAACAGATGGACCAAACCATCGGTGACGCCGATTGTCGCCTCTTTATCGGCCTGACGTCGCTTCTGGTAATGGCTTAGCACCGAATAAGCGCCGCAGTCTTTTTGTTCGCCCCACGCCTGAGAAAGGGTTTCAGCCAGGCTCATCACATCCCGCAGGCCGAGGTTAAAGCCCTGACCTGCGATAGGGTGAAGGGTCTGCGCCGCGTTGCCGACCAGCGCCACCCGGTGGGAAACAGACTGTGATGCGGTGGTTAACGATAGCGGATAGACCGTACGTTTTCCCGCCTGGGTAATACGCCCGAGCCGCCAGCCAAAGGCTTTCTGCAGCTCGTTACAAAAACGTTCGTCGGACCAGGACTTAACCTCTTCGGCTTTATCCTGAGGGTGGCACCAGACCAGCGAACAACGACCTTCCGACATCGGCAGCATCGCCAGCGGACCGTGCTGCGTGAAGCGCTCAAACGCCCGGCCATTGTGTTCCGCGGCGGTCGAGACGTTCGCAATAACCGCAACCTGCCCGTAAGGCTGCTGACGCCACTCTACACCACACTGGGTGCCGAGCGCCGAGCGCGATCCGTCCGCGGCAACCAGAAGCTGGCCATCGAGAACAACACCATTATCCAGCGTCACGCTGACCGCATCTTCACTGCGGGTGAAGCTGTCAACGCGTGCCGGACAGTGCAGCGTCACGCCTGGCGCGTCCTGCAACAGACGGAACAGGCGCAGGCCGACATCGTGGAGTTCTACAACCTGGCCCAGCGCGGCAATACGGTAGTCATGGGCATCCAGCGTGACAAACCCGGCATGGCCGCGATCGCTCACGTGCACGGTATTAATGGCGGTGGCGCAATCGGCGATGGCCTGCCAGATACCAATCCGGGACAGCTGCTGGCAGGTGCCCTGCGCCAGGGCAATGGCGCGGGAATCAAACCCAGGGTGATGCTTCGCCTGCGGCGCGACGGCTTCAACCAGATGAACCGGAAGCTGACCCTTCGTCAACTGCGAGATGGCTAACGCCAGCGTGGCGCCGGTCATGCCGCCGCCCACGATGATCACGCTCATAAGCGCGCCGCTGCCATCAGCGCCTCGATATCATCCGCTTTTTTTACCACGCTCGCGGTCAGGTTTTCGTTGCCGGTTTCGGTGATGACGATGTCGTCTTCAATACGAATGCCAATTCCGCGGTATTCTTCTGGCACATCGGCATCCGGCGCGATGTACAGCCCCGGCTCGACGGTCAGCACCATGCCCGGCTCCAGCACGCGCGAACGTTCAGGGCCGTACGCGCCCACGTCATGCACATCCAGCCCCAGCCAGTGGCTCAGGCCGTGCATAAAATACGGGCGGTGAGCGTTCTCGGTAATCAGTGTGTCGACATCCCCTTTGAGGATCCCAAGCTTAACCAACCCGGTAATCATGATGCGCACCACCTCGCCGGTCACTTCCTGAATGGAGGTACCCGGGCGATACAGCGTCAGCGCCGTCTCGAGTGATTCGAGAACAATGTCATAAATCGCCCGCTGCGCCGGTGAGAATTTACCGTTCACCGGGAAGGTACGGGTGATGTCGCCCGCATAGCCCTGATATTCGCAACCGGCGTCAATCAGCACCAAATCGCCGTCGCGCAGCGCGCTTTCGTTTTCGGTGTAGTGCAGAATGCATCCGTTTTCCCCGCCGCCAACAATGGTGTTGTAGGACGGGAAGCGCGCGCCGTGGCGGTTAAATTCGTGGTGAATTTCGCCTTCAAGCTGGTATTCGAACATTCCGGGACGGCATTTTTCCATCGCGCGGGTGTGCGCCAGGGCGCTGATTTCGCCCGCGCGGCGCAGCACGTTGAGCTCTTCTTCAGACTTAAACAGGCGCATCTCGTGCACCACCGGACGCCAGTCCGTGAGCGTTGCGGGCGCGGAAAGGTTCTGGCGAGAACCTTTACGCAGCTTATCCAGCGCGTTGAAAACAATCTCATCAGCGTAGGCGTATTCGCCCTGGGCGTGGTAGAGCACGTCCAGGCCATTCAGCAGCTGATAGAGCTGCTGGTTGATTTCGCTAAACGCCAGCGCGCGGTCAACGCCCAGCTTTTCCGGTGCGGCCTCTTGCCCTAAGCGGCGGCCAAACCAGATTTCAGCCGTCAGATCGCGCACGCGGTTGAAAATCACGCTGTGGTTGTGGGTGTCATTGCTCTTAATCAGCACAAGTACCGCTTCCGGCTCGTTAAACCCGGTGAAGTACCAGAAATCGCTGTTCTGGCGATAGGGGTATTCGCTGTCGGCGCTGCGCGTCACTTCCGGCGCGGCAAAAATCAGGGCCGCGCTGCCCGGCTGCATGTTTGCCAACAGCGCCTGACGGCGACGAGAATACTCTTGATGCGAGATAACCATGACACCCTCCTGTGCGTTATTTTTCTTAATGTAAGGTTGGCTTGCGAACTTCCGGCGCGGTCGGCTGCGAACGCGTAAAGTTGTCGTGGCACAGCAGCGCCGCCACGCGCACGTACTCGATGATCTCTTCGAGAGACATCTCCAGCTCTTCCTGATCTTCGTCTTCATCGTAGCCAAGCTGGGCGATGTTGCGCAGATCGTCGATCGCTTCACCCGCTTCGCCGGTCACTTTATCGAGCTTCGGCTGGGTAACGCCCAGGCCAAGCAGATAGTGGTTTACCCAACCCGCGAGCGCATCGGCGCGATCGAAGACGCTGACATCGTCGCCTTCAGGCAGATAAAGCTGAAAAAGGAAGCCATCGTCTTCCAGCGAATCGCTGGTTGCGGCGTGCATTTTACGCAGCGCTTCCGCCAGTTCGTGGCCAAACGCCAGCCCTTCGTTCGTGAGGTCGTGGATCAGCGGCTGCCATGAGCTGTCGCTGTTTCCGCCGCACAGTATGCCGCTGATCAGACCGTGCATTTCGGCAGGGGTAAGACCGACTCCCTGCTGGTTCAGTAACTGGTTTAAATCCTTGTAACCAGGCATTTCGTTCTGTATAGACATACGCATTCGTCATCAAAGGGAGGATATTCATGATATGCTACCACTTTGGACCCTGGTGATACCAGAAAAGGGCTTGTATCTTCACATCAGGGTAGCTATAGTGTCGCCCCTTCGCAGCCCCCGGGCCAGTTAGCGAAGGCAGCGCAGTCAATCAGCAGGAAGGTGGCATGTCTGCACAACCCGTCGATCTCCAGATTTTTGGCCGTTCACTGCGAGTGAATTGTCCGCCTGAACAAAGGGATGCTTTGAATCAGGCTGCGGACGATTTGAATCAGCGGTTGCAAGATCTAAAAGAACGCACTAGAGTCACAAATACTGAGCAGCTGGTTTTCATCGCCGCGTTGAATATCAGCTATGAACTGACTCAGGAAAAAGCGAAGACCCGCGACTACGCGGCTAGCATGGAGCAGCGCATTAAAATGCTCCAGCAGACCATTGAACAAGCGTTGCTTGATCAAGGTCGCAATCCCGAAAGGCCGGGACCAAAGTTTGAATAACACTTCGCAGTTGACTATGGTAGAGTAACTGTGAAGACAAAATTTCTCTGAGATGTTCGCAAGCGGGCCAGTCCCCTGAGCCGATATTTCATACCACAAGAATGTGGCGCTCCATGGTTGGTGAGCATGCTCGGTTCGTCCGAGAAGCCTTAAAACTATGACGACACATTCACCTTGAACCAAGGGTTCAAGGGTTACAGCCTGCGGCGGCATCTCGGAGATTCCCTCTTTCTTCTTCTACCGACTACCATGACTCAATTCCCTGAAGTTTCTGCTTCACGCCAGGACATCCGTCAGCTCATTCGCCAGCGTCGTCGCGCACTTACGTCCGAACAACAAGCACACTTTGCGCAGCAGGCCGCCGCCCGCATGATGGCCTATCCGCCTGTCGTGATGGCCAACACGGTCGCCCTGTTTCTGTCGTTTGATGGCGAGCTGGATACCCAGCCGCTTATCGACCAGCTCTGGCGCGCCGGAAAACGGGTTTACCTGCCGGTACTGCATCCGTTTAGCAAAGGTAATTTGCTGTTTCTGCACTACCACCCGCACAGCGAGCTGGTGGTAAATCGTCTGAAAATTACCGAGCCAAAACTCGACGTGCGCGACGTATTACCGCTGTCCGAGCTGGACGTGCTGATTACGCCGCTGGTGGCGTTTGATGAGCAGGGACAGCGCTTAGGTATGGGCGGCGGTTTTTACGACCGAACGCTGCAAAACTGGCGGCAGTATGGTTTGCAGCCGGTCGGCTATGCGCATGATTGCCAGGCTGTAGAAGCCTTGCCGGTGGAGAAATGGGATATTCCGCTGCCTGCGGTGGTAACGCCAAGTAAAACGTGGCTTTGGTAGCATAAAGCCGGGTGGCGGCTGCGCCTTACCCGGCCTACGAAAAACCTCGAACATTGTAGGTCGGGTAAGCGTCAGCGCCACCCGACACCACAGACCGCAAGGATCAGTACAGCAGACGCGCGCGAATCGTTCCCGGTATGGCCTTCATGCTCTGCAGCGCTTTCTCGGCAACATCTTCATCGGCTTCAATATCGATAACCACGTAGCCCATCTGCGAGTTGGTTTGCAGGTACTGGGCCGCAATGTTAACGCTCTGCTCGGCAAAGATCTGGTTGATGGCGGTCAGCACGCCAGGACGGTTTTCGTGGATGTGCAGCAGACGACGACCACCGTGCAGCGGCAAAGACACTTCCGGGAAGTTCACCGCAGAGAGCGTTGAACCGTTGTCGGAATATTTGCTCAGCTTACCCGCCACTTCCAGACCGATATTCTCCTGCGCTTCCTGAGTCGAACCGCCGATGTGTGGCGTCAGGATCACGTTGTCGAATTCACACAGCGGAGAGTTAAACGGATCGCTGTTGGTGGCAGGCTCCGTCGGGAACACGTCGATGGCCGCCCCCGCCAGATGCTTACGCTTCAGCGCGTCGCACAGCGCAGGAATATCGACCACCGTACCGCGAGCGGCGTTGATCAGCAGAGAGCCCGGCTTCATCAGCGCCAGCTCTTCCGCGCCCATCATGTTTTTGGTGGAGGCGTTTTCCGGCACGTGCAGGCTCACCACGTCGCTCATGTTCAGCAGGTCAGACAGGTGTTGAACCTGGGTCGCATTGCCCAGCGGCAGCTTGCTTTCGATATCGTAGAAAAACACGTGCATACCCAGGGATTCCGCCAGAATACCGAGCTGCGTACCGATGTGGCCGTAGCCGATGATACCCAGTTTTTTACCACGAGCTTCGTATGAGCCCGCTGCCAGTTTGTTCCACACGCCGCGGTGCGCTTTAGCGTTAGCTTCCGGGATACCGCGCAGCAGCAGCAGCAGTTCGCCAATCACCAGCTCCGCCACGGAACGGGTGTTGGAGAACGGGGCGTTAAAGACCGGGATACCGCGTTTGGCGGCAGCATTCAGGTCGACCTGGTTGGTGCCGATGCAGAAGCAGCCAATGGCAACCAGCTTTTCCGCCGCGGCAATCACATCTTCAGTCAGGTGAGTACGGGATCGCAGGCCAATGAAATGGGCATCACGGATGGCCGCTTTCAGCTCTTCGGTGTCCAGCGCGCCTTTGTGAAATTCGATGTTGGTGTAACCTGCCGCACGAAGGCTATCGATTGCTTTTTGATGCACGCCCTCGACCAGCAGGAATTTAATTTTGTCTTTCTCCAGTGATACCTTTGCCATTTCCCCGACCCTGTTTTTATCTGAACTGATGTTGTGCTGGATTAAAATCCGCTGTAGCCAACATATCAAAAAAAACTATTGCAGCAATATGAACGTTTGCGTCGGCACTCTGAAGAAAAGTCATACAGGGCTAAATGGCAGAGGAAAATGCTGTGGAAATTTATGAACGTGGCAGGATCGGCAAAAGAGGCGGAAAAACGTGACACAAGTCACCGAATTTAGCTTTTCAAAAATTTTTTAGCGGGGGGAGAACTCCCCCCGTCAGATCATTTTACGATGGTTTTCACGCCGTCAGCAGTGCCGATCAGCGCCACGTCCGCGCCACGGTTGGCAAATAACCCTACAGTGACTACGCCTGGAATGCTATTGATGGCATTTTCCAGCGCAATCGCGTCGAGGATTTCCAGGCCATGAACGTCGAGGATCACGTTACCGTTGTCGGTCACCACGCCCTGACGATATTCCGGACGACCGCCCAGCTTCACCAGCTGACGCGCAACCGCACTGCGAGCCATCGGGATCACTTCAACCGGCAGCGGGAAATTCCCCAGAATATCGACCTGCTTGGAGGCATCCGCGATGCAGATGAACTTGTCCGCAACGGAAGCAATGATCTTTTCGCGGGTCAGCGCCGCGCCGCCGCCTTTGATCATCTGCATGTGGCCGTTGATTTCATCCGCGCCATCAACGTAAATCCCCAGACAGTCCACTTCGTTGAGATCGAAAACGGTAATGCCGAGGCTTTTCAGCTTTTCCGTGGAGGCATCGGAGCTGGAAACCGCGCCCTCGATCTGCCCCTTCATCGTGCCCAGCGCATCGATAAAGTGTGCCGCCGTCGACCCTGTACCAACACCGACAATGGTACCTGGCTGTACGTACTGGAGAGCGGCCCATCCTACTGCTTTTTTCAGTTCATCCTGCGTCATGATCGTTTTGCCTGTGGTGTGAAAACTCAGGGCGCATTATAGAACACGTCGAATGGATTTCGTCTGCCACGAAGGGAAAATTGTGTCATAGTGCAGATTAAGCAAAATTAAGGAGTCAGCCAGAGCAATGAAACGTCCGGACTACAGAACACTACAGGCACTTGATGCAGTTATTCGTGAACGCGGTTTTGAACGCGCGGCGCAAAAGCTGTGCATCACCCAGTCCGCCGTATCACAGCGTATCAAACAGCTTGAAAACATGTTCGGGCAGCCGCTGCTGGTGCGTACCGTGCCGCCGCGTCCAACGGAACAAGGGCAAAAGCTCCTCGCCCTGCTGCGCCAGGTTGAACTGCTGGAAGATGAGTGGCTGGGTGATGAACAAACGGGCTCCACGCCGCTGCTGCTCTCGCTGGCGGTCAACGCTGACAGTCTGGCAACCTGGCTGTTGCCGGCTCTTGCGCCAGTGCTGGCCGACTCCCCTATCCGCCTGAATCTCCAGGTTGAAGATGAAACCCGCACCCAGGAGCGCCTGCGTCGCGGTGAAGTGGTTGGGGCGGTCAGTATCCAGCCTCAGGCGCTGCCGAGCTGCCTGGTGGATCAGCTAGGTGCGCTGGACTACCTGTTTGTCGGTTCAAAAGCCTTCGCTGAGCGCTACTTCCCGAACGGCGTCACCCGCGCCGCGCTGCTGAAGGCGCCTGCCGTGGCGTTCGACCATCTGGACGATATGCATCAGGCTTTCCTGCAGCAGAATTTCGACCTGCCTCCGGGCAGCGTGCCGTGCCATATCGTCAACTCGTCAGAAGCCTTTGTGCAGCTTGCACGTCAGGGCACCACCTGCTGCATGATCCCACATCTGCAAATTGAGAAAGAGTTAAAAAGCGGTGAGCTGATTGATTTAACGCCGGGTCTCTATCAGCGCCGGATGCTGTACTGGCACCGCTTTGCGCCGGAAAGCCGCATGATGCGCAACGTCACCGACGCGCTGCTGGCATTTGGGCACAAGGTTTTGAGGCAGGATTAAAAAGAAAAGCCGGGTGGCGGCTACGCCTTACCCGGCCTACTGATTATTGTGCAGGTTTCGGCTGTGCTGCAACAGGCTCCAGCTGGAAGACCACATCCACCTGATCGTCGAACTGAATGGTTGGCTGCTCGTAGGTTTCCTGAGCAGAAACCGGGGCGGCATCCGCCTTCATCATCCGCACCATCGGGCTTGGCTGGTAGTTAGAGACGTGGTAACGCACGCTGTAAACCGGGCCGAGCTTACTCTTGAAGCCGGACGCCAGCTGTTCCGCCTGATGAATAGCATCGTCAATCGCCGCTTTACGCGCTTCGTCTTTATACTTCTCCGGTTGCGCAACGCCCAGCGACACAGAACGGATTTCGTTCAGGCCCGCCTTCAGCGCGCCGTCCAGCAGGGAATTCAGCTTGTCCAGCTGGCGCACGGTCACTTCCACAGTGCGCACGGCGCGATAGCCTTTCAGGATACTTTTGCCGTTCTGGTAGTCGTAATCCGGTTGGGTACGCAGGTTCGCAGAGCTGATGTCTTTTTTAGCAACACCGTTCTGTTCCAGGAAAGAGAGATATTGCGCAACACGATCGTCTGCCTGTTTTTTGGCGGAAGCGGCATCTTTTGCAGCCACATTCACTTCAATTGCCAGGGTTGCAACATCCGGTACCGCGTCCACGCTTGCGGTGCCTGACGTGACGATGTGCGGGCCATCCGGCAGTTCACTTGCCTGCACCGACACCGCACCTAAACTTACTAATGCCGCCAGGGCCATCACTTTAAACTTCACTGTCATTCCTCCATGTTGCGAAGAGTGCCCCAACAACAGGGCGCATGCCAGCAAGCTTAGCGGGTCTTGTTCAGATGTCCATAAGACAAACGCTTAGTTGAACAATCCCTGTACGTGATGAATCCCCTCTTTCGCCAGCTGGAAAGCGATAAACCACATCACCAGCCCCACCAGCGTATTAATGATGCGCTGCGCTTTAGCAGTCCGCAGGCGCGGTGCCAGCCACGCTGCCAGGATTGCCAGGCCGAAGAACCAGAGGAAAGAGGCACTGACCGTGCCGAGCGCAAACCAGCGTTTCGGCTCAACGTCCAGCTGTCCGCCCAGGCTGCCCAGCACCACAAAGGTATCGAGGTAGACGTGCGGATTTAGCCAGGTGACCGCCAGCATGGTGACGATAATCTTCCAGCGCCCTTGCTTCATCACTTCGGCGCTCGCCAGTTCAAGATTGCTGCTCATTGCAGTTTTCAGGGCACCGAATCCGTACCACAGCAGGAACGCCACGCCGCCCCAGGTGACCAGCGCCAGCAGCCATGGGGATTGCATCAGCAACGCGCTGCCGCCAAAGATCCCGGCGCAAATCAGCAGCAAATCGCTCACCGCGCATAGCAGGGCAATCATCAGATGATACTGGCGGCGAATGCCCTGGTTCATCACAAACGCATTTTGTGGACCAAGGGGGAGGATCATGGCCGTGCCTAACGCAAGCCCCTGAAAATAATACGATAACATGAAGAAATTCTCACAGTATTGTTCTGGAAGTTGACTATACTGCGCGAATTACATAAGAGGAAATGGATAATATTAATTGGGGATTAGCACGGCTAATAACCAAAAAGCCCGGTGGCTAGCGCTTACCGGGCCTACTGGTAAAGTTACTCTGCTTCTTTGACTTTTTTAACATTTACGTCCATCTGCGGGTACGGGAAGCTGATGCCGTTGGCGTCAAACTCGCGTTTGATGCGTTCCAGTACGTCCCAGTAGACGTTTTGCAGATCGCTGCTTTTGCTCCAGATACGCACCACAAAGTTAATCGAGGACGCGCCCAGCTCGTTCAGGCGAACCGTCTGCTCTTTGTCTTTCAGAATGCGATCGTCTGATGCAATGATGTTGCTGATCAGCGACTTCACCTGATCGATGTCGGAATCATACGCCACGCTGATAATCAGCTCGTTACGGCGCACCGGCTCGCGGGAGAAGTTAATGATATTGCCGGCGATGATTTTACCGTTCGGCACCACCACAATACGGCCATCAACGGTACGCAGCGTTGTTGAGAAAATCTGCACCTGCAGCACGGTTCCGGCAATCCCGCCAAGATCAACGTATTCACCCGAGCGGAACGGACGGAAGGTGACCAGCAGCACGCCTGCCGCCAGGTTTGAAAGCGAGCCCTGCAGCGCCAGCGCAGTAGCCAGACCAGCGGCACCGAGCACAGCAATAACCGATGCCGTCTGAACGCCCACGCGCCCCAGAGCTGCAATCAGCGTGAACGCGATGATGCCATAGCGCACCAGTGCAGAAAGGAAATCAGCCACTGTGGCGTCAATGTGACGAGCAAGCATCACGCGATTGACCGCGTTCGATACAATCCGCGCCACGATCATCCCGACGATGATAATGACAATGGCAGCAGCAATATTAACGGTGTAGCTCAGCAATAACGCCTGGTTGCGCACCAGCCAGTTACCGGCGTGATTGATGCTGTCTACAACATCGAGTTGTTCCATTTATTCTTCCTTTTGTTAAACCAAAACACTAAATCTATCCCTCAGGGAGACAGGCAGGTCAGTAAAGGGTAAACAAAAAGCGCAAGTTTTGCCAAACAGATCACAAAAGCAGATGTTGCAGCATGTTGAAAACGCATAAAAAAAGGCCCGCATTTGCGGGCCTTCTGATGCTGTTAGCAGCTCAAATTACAGAACGTCGATCGCGTTCAGTTCTTTGAATGCCTGCTCCAGACGGGTCACCATGGACGTCTGTGCAGCGCGCAGCCATACGCGTGGATCGTAGTATTTCTTGTTCGGCTGGTCTTCGCCTTTCGGGTTGCCCAGCTGGCCCTGCAGGTAAGCTTCGTTGGTTTTGTAGTACTGCAGGATACCGTCCCAGGTTGCCCACTGGGTGTCGGTATCGATGTTCATTTTCACTACGCCGTAGCTTACGGAGTCTTTGATTTCCTGAGCAGAAGAACCGGAACCGCCGTGGAAGACGAAGTTCAGGCTGTTGTGCGGCAGGTTGTGTTTCTTGGACACGTATTCCTGAGAATCACGCAGGATGGTCGGGGTCAGAACCACGTTACCTGGTTTGTAAACGCCGTGCACGTTACCGAAGGACGCTGCGATGGTGAAGCGTGGGCTGATTTTGCTCAGCTCGGTGTAAGCGTAATCAACGTCTTCTGGCTGGGTGTACAGGGCAGAAGCGTCCATGTGACTGTTGTCCACGCCGTCTTCTTCACCACCGGTGCAACCCAGTTCAATTTCCAGGGTCATGTCCATTTTGGCCATGCGCGCCAGGTATTTAGAGCAGATTTCGATGTTTTCGTGCAGTGACTCTTCAGACAGGTCGATCATGTGAGAAGAGAACAGTGGCTTACCGGTTGCTGCGAAGTGTTTTTCGCCCGCGTCCAGCAGACCGTCGATCCACGGCAGCAGTTTCTTCGCGCAGTGGTCAGTGTGCAGGATAACTGGCACACCGTAGTGCTCAGCCATCTGGTGAACGTGGTGCGCACCAGAAATAGCACCCAGGATTGCAGCGCCCTGAGGAATGTCAGTTTTCACGCCTTTACCTGCGATGAACGCAGCGCCGCCGTTAGAGAACTGAACGATAACTGGCGCTTTAACTTTAGCAGCAGTTTCCAGTACGGCGTTGATGGAGTCGGTACCCACGCAGTTAACTGCTGGCAGAGCGAAGTTGTTTTCTTTAGCTACCTGGAACACTTTCTGTACGTCATCACCAGTGATAACGCCAGGTTTTACGAAATCAAAAATTTTAGACATGTTGCTTAGTCCTGTATCTTCGGCCGTTAGAAAAGGTGCGAGCTCTTATAAGCGCGCTGAAAATTGGGCAGGTTTCCCTGCCCCTGAATGGCTTACTTCTTAGCGCGCTCTTCGAGCATTGCTACTGCTGGCAGAACTTTGCCTTCCACGAACTCGAGGAATGCACCGCCACCAGTGGAGATGTAGGAGATCTTGTCAGCGATACCGAACAGGTCGATTGCTGCCAGGGTGTCACCACCGCCTGCGATAGAGAACGCTTCGCTGTCTGCGATAGCGTTAGCAACGATTTCAGTCCCTTTACGGAAGTTCGGGAATTCGAACACGCCGACAGGACCGTTCCACAGGATAGTTTTTGCGTTTTTCAGGATTTCAGCCAGTTTCTGTGCAGAAACGTCGCCCAGGTCCAGGATCTGCTCTTCATCTTTGATGTCGTTAACAGATTTAAGGGTCGCGGTTGCGGTTTCAGAGAACTCGGTCGCCACGCGAACGTCAGTTGGAACCGGGATATCACAGGTGCCCAGCAGGCGTTTGGCTTCGTCAACCAGGTCTGCTTCATACAGGGATTTACCCACGTTGTGGCCCTGAGCGGCAACGAAGGTGTTTGCGATACCACCGCCAACGATCAGCTGGTCAGCGATTTTAGACAGGGAATCCAGAACGGTCAGTTTGGTAGACACTTTAGAACCACCAACGATAGCGACCATTGGACGAGCAGGTTCTTTCAGTGCTTTACCCAGCGCTTCCAGTTCGTCAGCCAGCAGAGGACCCGCACACGCGACGTCGGCGAATTTACCGATACCGTGGGTAGACGCCTGCGCACGGTGAGCCGTACCGAATGCATCCATGACGAATACGTCGCACAGTGCAGCGTATTTTTTGGACAGGGTTTCGTCGTCTTTCTTCTCGCCTTTGTTGAAGCGAACGTTTTCCAGAACAACCAGTTCACCGGCAGCGACTTCAACGCCGTCCAGGTAATCTTTCACCAGGCGAACCGGGTTGGACAGTTTGTCTTTCAGGTAATTAACAACTGGCAGCAGAGAGAACTCTTCGTTGTACTCGCCTTCGGTTGGACGGCCCAGGTGGGAGGTGACCATCACTTTCGCGCCCTGCTTCAGAGCCAGTTCGATGGTTGGCAGAGATGCGCGGATACGCGCGTCGCTGGTCACTTTGCCATCTTTAACCGGTACGTTCAGATCGGCACGGATGAAAACGCGTTTACCAGCCAGATCCAGATCGGTCATCTTAATTACAGACATGGTGAATCCTCTCGTTGATTCTTAAAGTTTTGCAGACGCACGATGCGTCTTACCTGAAACCTTGAGCGGCCATTGCTAACGTGGTGTCGAGCATTCGGTTAGCAAAGCCCCATTCGTTATCACACCAGACCAGCGTCTTGATAAGGTGTGCACCACTGACTCGCGTTTGCGTGCCATCTACGATGGCGCTGTGCGGGTCGTGGTTAAAATCTACTGAGACCAACGGTAATTCCGTATAGTCAACTATACCATGAAATGCCCCCTGTGCCGCTTTTTGCAGCAACAGGTTGACTTCACAGGCTTTTACCGGTTTTTTCACCGTCACGCTGAGATCAATTGCGGTGACGTTTATCGTGGGAACACGCACGGCAATCGCTTCAAAACGGTCGTTAAACTGCGGGAAAATGCGGGTGATCCCGGCAGCCAGCTTTGTGTCCACCGGGATGATAGACTGGCTCGCCGCGCGAGTGCGTCGCAAATCCGGGTGATAGGCGTCGATAACCTGCTGATCGTGCATGGCGGAGTGAATCGTGGTCACGGTGCCGGATTCTATGCCATACGCATCGTCTAACAGTTTGATGACCGGAATAATGCAGTTGGTGGTGCAGGAGGCGTTGGAGACAATACGGTGTTCGGCCTGCAGCTCATGCTGGTTGACGCCAAACACGACGGTTGCGTCGAGGTCGTTACTGCCGGGATGAGAAAAGAGGACTTTTTTTGCACCAGCAGCCAGATGTGCTTCGCCATGTTCGCGGCTGCCATAAACGCCGGTACAGTCCAGTACCACATCTACACCCAGTTCACGCCACGGTAGCCCTGCAATGCTGCTCTCATGCAGTACGCGGATGGCATCGTCGCCGACAAACAGCTGATCTCTTTCCTGGCGAACGTCCCAGGCAAAGCGTCCGTGGCTGGTGTCATATTTCAACAAATGCGCCATGCCCGCAGCATCCGCCAGTTCGTTGATTGCTACCACGGTAATTTCCGCACGACGCCCGGATTCATATAAAGCACGAACCACGTTGCGCCCGATGCGACCGAAGCCATTAATCGCTACGCGTACGGTCATAGATCTCCTGCAAAGCTATCCCTGAGTTTGAGGTGGCTGAAAGAGTAATCCAGCTACGCCCGAAGGGGAATCTTTGCTATCACAAACTGCGATTGATTGGTCAATTGTCGAACATTTAATCGACTGAAACGCTTCAGCAAGAATAAGCGAATCGAGGAATAAAAGGAATGTCTGTCCAGATGAATAAGCGCGCTATATGACTTGCGTCACATTTTGGGTGGAATAATGCTTACAAAAAAGCCGGGTGGCGCGTTAGCGCTTACCCGGCCTACTTTATTCTCCCTCTCCCCGTGGGAGAGAGCCAGGGTGAGGGCATCAGCCCGCACCGGACAAACAATTACAGCAGTTCTTTCGCCTTAGCGACAACGTTCTCAACGGTGAAGCCGAACTCTTCGAACAGCAGTTCTGCAGGAGCAGATTCACCGAAGGTGGTCATACCGACGATAGCACCGTTCAGACCCACGTATTTGAACCAGTAGTCAGCAATACCCGCTTCCACTGCCACGCGAGCGGAAACTGCTTTAGGCAGTACGGATTCACGGTAAGCCGCATCCTGCTTGTCGAACGCATCGGTAGACGGCATGGAAACCACACGCGCCTTCACGCCTTCGGCAGTCAGTTTTTCCCATGCTGCTACAGCCAGTTCAACTTCTGAACCGGTGGCGATGAAGATCAGCTCAGGCTGGCCCGCGCAATCTTTCAGCACGTAACCACCGCGCGCGATGTTCGCCAGCTGCTCTGGAGTACGCTCCTGCTGCGCCAGGTTCTGACGGGAAAGGATCAGCGCGGTCGGGCCATCCTGACGTTCAACGCCGTACTTCCACGCTACCGCGGATTCAACCTGGTCACATGGGCGCCATGTGCTCATGTTCGGGGTCACGCGCAGGGAAGCCACCTGCTCTACCGGCTGGTGAGTTGGGCCATCTTCGCCCAGACCAATGGAGTCATGGGTGTAGACCATCACCTGACGCTGTTTCATCAGCGCAGCCATACGCACGGCGTTACGTGCATATTCCACGAACATCAGGAAGGTGGAGGTGTACGGCAGGAAACCGCCGTGCAGAGAGATACCGTTGGCAATCGCGGTCATACCGAATTCACGTACACCGTAATGGATGTAGTTACCGGCAGTATCTTCGTTGATTGGCTTAGAGCCAGACCACAGGGTCAGGTTAGACGGTGCCAGGTCAGCGGAGCCGCCCAGGAATTCTGGCAGCAGCGGACCAAACGCTTCAATCGCATTCTGAGACGCTTTACGGCTCGCGATTTTAGACGGGTTCGCCTGCAGCTTAGCGATGAACTCGTTCGCTTTCGCGTCGAAGTCAGACGGCATGTCACCTTTCATACGACGGGTGAATTCAGCCGCTTCCTGAGGGAACGCTTTCGCATAAGCAGCGAACTTCTCGTTCCAGGCCGCTTCTTTCGCCTGGCCCACTTCTTTTGCATCCCACTGAGCATAGATTTCAGACGGGATTTCGAATGCAGGGTGTTTCCAGCCCAGCGCTTCACGGGTCAGTGCGATTTCCGCATCGCCCAGCGGTGCGCCGTGGGAGTCATGGGTGCCCGCTTTGTTCGGAGAACCGAAGCCGATGATGGTTTTGCACATCAGCAGGGACGGTTTGTCGGTCACAGCACGCGCTTCTTCTACTGCACGTTTAATCGAGTCAGCATCGTGGCCATCAACGCCACGCACAACGTGCCAGCCGTAGGCTTCGAAACGTGCTGCGGTGTCGTCAGTGAACCAGCCTTCAACATGACCGTCGATGGAGATACCGTTGTCGTCATAGAACGCAACCAGTTTGCCCAGCTTCAGGGTACCGGCCAGGGAGCACACTTCGTGAGAAATGCCTTCCATCATGCAGCCGTCGCCCAGGAATGCGTAAGTGAAGTGGTCAACGATGTCGTGGCCAGGACGGTTGAACTGCGCAGCCAGGGTCTTCTCGGCAATCGCCATACCCACTGCGTTAGCAATACCCTGACCCAGCGGGCCGGTGGTGGTTTCTACGCCAGCGGTGTAACCCACTTCCGGGTGACCTGGAGTTTTGGAGTGCAGCTGACGGAAGTTTTTCAGCTCTTCGATAGGCAGATCGTAGCCGGTGAGGTGCAGCAGGCTGTAGATCAGCATAGAGCCGTGGCCGTTAGACAGCACGAAACGGTCGCGGTCAGCCCATGCCGGGTTCTGAGGGTTGTGGTTAAGGAAATCACGCCACAGGACTTCGGCGATATCAGCCATACCCATAGGGGCACCCGGGTGGCCGGATTTGGCTTTCTGTACTGCGTCCATGCTCAGCGCACGAATAGCATTAGCAAGCTCTTTACGTGAGGACATTTTAACTCCAGATCGGACTGTTAAAGGCCATGCCCTTGACGACAGCGCGTTTTGGGCTACGCCGGAAAAAAGTGCCAACAATGTAACCCAAGCCGCAGGGCATGTACATGGAGCATTCTTTTGCAGGATAAGAAATCTCTGGATCATGCTCGCATGTTGCGCAATCTGCTCGCCCGCCCCTGTAGATATTCCTTATACTTAGCCCGACACCGGCTTCGCTGACGGTGCACTTTTCGGATTTTATTCAGATTAACGAGTACGGAAGCAACCTCATGAAAATGCGTGCAATAGTGCTGGCCCTGGGTACGACGCTCCTGCTGAGCGGCTGTCAGAGTATGGATTCTAACGGTCTGATGACGTCAGGCGCAGAAGCCTTTCAGGCCTATTCCCTGAGCGACGCGCAGGTGAAAGCGCTGAGCGACCAGGCCTGTAAAGATATGGACGGAAAAGCCACGCTTGCCCCGGCTGACAGTACCTACACACAGCGTCTGAATAAGATTGCTTCCGCGCTTGGCGATAACATCAACGGCCAGCCGGTTAACTACAAGGTTTACATGGCGAAAGACGTCAACGCCTTCGCGATGGCCAACGGCTGCATCCGCGTCTATAGCGGCCTGATGGACATGATGACCGACAACGAAGTCGAAGCGGTGATCGGCCACGAAATGGGCCACGTTGCGCTCGGCCACGTCAAGAAAGGGATGCAGGTTGCCTTAGGCACTAACGCCATCCGCGCGGCGGCGGCTTCTGCGGGCGGTATCGTTGGCAGCCTGTCCCAGTCACAGCTGGGTGACGTAGGCGAAAAGCTGGTTAACTCCCAGTTCTCACAGCGTCAGGAATCCGAAGCGGACGACTACTCCTACGATCTGTTGCGCAAACGTGGCATTAACCCATCGGGTTTAGCCACCAGCTTTGAAAAACTGGCCAAACTGGAAGCGGGACGCCAAAGCTCCATGTTTGACGATCACCCGGCCTCAGAAGCGCGCGCGCAGCATATTCGCGACCGTATGGCCGCTGACGGAATTAAATAATATTGGAAGGAGGCAATTTTGCCTCCTTTTTATTTCGCATGAATTGCCAACTTAATCGCACGTATCGGTAATCCTCCTGAACACCGCGTTAAATCAGCCCTTCCCTATTGAAATGTCTGGTCACATATTTATTGCAATCGTTAACCATTCCGGTAATTATCAAACGCGCAGTAATTCAATTTAATATATTAAGACAGAGACGTTCCCTCCGTGAAAAAAGAATTATCAT
Source organism: Enterobacter chuandaensis (assembly GCF_003594915.1). Taxonomy (GTDB): domain Bacteria; phylum Pseudomonadota; class Gammaproteobacteria; order Enterobacterales; family Enterobacteriaceae; genus Enterobacter; species Enterobacter chuandaensis. The sequence continues at coordinate 51,029 of NZ_QZCS01000018.1, read as the reverse complement.
TAATTGCTTTAAGTTTATTCACCGCATTACCTGCCGCTGCCAGCCAGCAATCTGACAGCAAAGGTTTTATCGACGACAGTCATTTAGACCTGTTTTTACGCAATGCGTATATCAGCCGTGATTACCATCAGGGCCAGCAGGATAAAGCCGAATGGGGCCAGGGCATCATCGCCACCTTTGAATCCGGTTATACCGAAGGTCTGGTGGGCTTTGGCGTAGACGGCATCGCACAGTACGGCGTGCGCCTGGATGGCGGTCGCGGCAAGAGCGGTGCGGGCGGCATCGACTTCTTTAAACAGGACGATGATGGCCGGGCCAAATCCGATCTGGCAAAGTTTGGCGCGACGGCCAAAATGCGCATCTCTAATACCGTACTGAGCTATGGCAATCAGCGTCCTGAGCTGCCAATTGTCAATGCCGACAGCTCCCGCCTGCTGTTTGAAAGCTACACCGGTACTATGCTGACCTCGAAGGAGATCGACGGGCTGGAAGTGAACGCCGGTTATTTCACCGACGAGCAGCGTAAAAGCGACGACCGCCACGACAGCGGCCTGAAAAGCCTGACCTTCGGCGGCGCAAGCTACCAGTTCAACGACCAGTTCAGCGGCGCGCTATACGCCTCTCATAACGAAGAGGTGATGAACAAACAGTATCTGGGTCTGAACTTCAAACAACCGTTCAGCACGGGGCAGCAGCTGGTACTCGACTTCAACGGTTATAACTCGCGTCTGGATCAGGGTTACGCGGACAGCCTCGACACGGGCCGCAGTAACTCCATCTGGAGCCTGGCGGCGAGCTACATCTGGGATATTCACACGTTCAAAGTGGCATACCAGCAGAGCAGCGGCAGCACTGGCTACAACTACGGCGGCTATCGCGACAAGGGCGGCGTGGGTGACGGCGGCAACACCATCTGGCTGGCGAACTCTTACTGGTCTGATTTTAACGGCGAAGATGAACGTTCCTGGCAGGCGTCGTACGGCCTGGACTTTGGCGGCCTCGGCCTGCCGGGCCTGAGCTGGACCACGGCCTACGTGCGCGGCGACAACATTAAGACGTCTGAAACCAGCAACGGCAAAGAACACGAGTGGTTTAACCAGATCCAGTACCAGGTGCAGGACGGTCCGGCGAAGGATCTGAAACTGAAACTGCGCTATTCCGTACTGCGCGTCTCCAGCAACGCCAGCGACTATAACGTGGGCGGGGACGAGATCCGCGCTTACGTAGAGTACCCGTTCAACGTGTTCTGAAGGCAATAAAAAACCTCTCAAGTGAGAGGTTTTTTTCACACCAGGCGAGGCTTACTCGCCTTTTTTGGCAGCCTGAATGTAGAGCATTTCCAGCGCCAGGCTCGCTGCGGCCAGCGCAGTGATCTCAGACTGGTCATAGGCCGGCGCCACTTCCACCACGTCCATACCCACGATGTTCAGATCCTTCAGACCGCGCACCAGCTTGATGGCGCGATCGGACGTCAGGCCGCCGATCACCGGCGTACCGGTACCCGGCGCAAAAGCCGGATCCAGGCAGTCGATATCAAAGGTCAGATAGACAGGCATATCGCCGACGATCTGCTTAACCTGCGCGATGATGTCGTCCACGCCACGATCGTTGACCTGGCATGCGTCCAGCACGGTGAAGCCGTTGTCTTTGTCGAACTCGGTGCGAATACCGATCTGCACGGAGTGGTTCGGGTCGATCAGACCTTCGTTCGGCGCGGTGTAGAACATGGTGCCATGGTCGAACTCGCAGCCGTTCGCGTAGGTGTCGGTATGCGCATCAAAGTGTACCAGCGCCATTTTACCGAAGTGTTTGGCGTGAGCGCGCAGCAGCGGCAGGGTCACGAAGTGGTCACCGCCGAAGGAGAGCATGCGCTTGCCGGCCGCCAGCAGCTTCTCCGCGTGGGCCTGCAGCTTTTCACTCATCTCGCGCGCGTCGCCGAAGGCGTACACCAGGTCACCGCAGTCCACCACATTCAGACGCTCGCGCATGTCGAAGTTCCACGGGAAGCGGTTGTGCTCCCAGGCCAGGTTGGTGGAAACCTGACGGATCGCGGCCGGACCGTGACGACCGCCCGCGCGGCCAGAGGTCGCCATATCGAACGGTACGCCGGTGATTACCCAGTCCGCGTCGCTGTCGTACGGCTGGAAGTTCATCGGAAGGCGTAAAAAACCAAACGCGTTAGATACCAGAGAGTTATCGTACTGATGACCTAAAGTGCTCATGTCCTGACCTCATTGAAAGTCGATGGGTTGAAAACTGTAAAAAAAATCCCTTCCGCGTCGTTAAGCCCGACGAGGAAGGGATCGATTCGTAAAGCGCTTATTGAGACGAATTATCGCCGGTAAGGCATACGGGTTCAAGTGAGTATAGGGCATTACGCTGTCTTTACCCTCACCCTCTCCCCTATGGGAGAGGGAAGAATGCCTACTCGTCTTCCAGATAGGTATATCCGTACAGACCCGCTTCAAACTCTTCGAGGAACTGCTGCTGCAGCGCATCGTCCAGACCGGTGTTTTTCACCTGGTCGCGGAACTGGGTGAGCAGTTTTTTCGGATCCAACTGCACGTATTCCAGCATGTCCGCCACGGTGTCCCCTTCATCTGACAGCTCCACTTCCACACTGCCGTCAGGGAACACGAACACGTCAACCGCTTCGGTATCGCCGAACAGGTTGTGCATGTTGCCGAGGATCTCCTGATACGCCCCCACCATAAAGAAGCCCAGCATCGGCGGGTTCTCCGGGTCGTATTCCGGCATTGGCATGGTGGTGGCGATACCGTCCCCGTCAACGTAGTGGTCGATAGCGCCGTCGGAGTCACAGGTGATGTCCAGCAGCACCGCACGGCGTTCCGGCGCGTGGTTCAGCCCTTCCAGCGGCAGAACAGGGAACAGCTGGTCGATACCCCAGGCGTCCGGCATCGACTGGAACAGCGAGAAGTTGACGTAGATCTTATCCGCCATACGCTCCTGCAGCTCGTCGATAATCGGACGGTGCGCGCGGTTGCTCGGGTCGAGCTGTTTCTGCACTTCATGGCACATGTTCAGATAGAGCTGCTCCGCCCACGCGCGCTCCTGCAGGCTAAAGGTGCCTGAAGAGTAGCCAACGTGAATATCGTGCAGATCCATCTGACTGTCGTGCAGCCATTCGCGCAGGGAACGGCGCGTACCCGGCTCGTGCATCTCCTGCCAGGTTTCCCACATGCTTTGCAGGGAACGTGGGGCATCGTCTGCCGGAGGCGTCGCTTCGGTAATTTCGCTACGCTCGACGCCGATGATGTTAGAGACCAGCACCGTATGGTGCGCGGTTACCGCGCGGCCGGATTCGGTGATCACCGTCGGGTGCGGCAGGCCGTGCTCTTCACAGGCATCGCCAATCGCCCAGATGATGTTGTTGGCATATTCGTTCAGGCCGTAGTTCACCGAGCAGTCGGACTGCGAGCGGGTCCCTTCGTAGTCCACGCCCAGGCCGCCGCCCACGTCAAAGCACTGGATGTTCACGCCAAGCTTGTGCAGCTCAACATAGAAACGCGCCGATTCGCGCACGCCGGTGGCGATGTCGCGAATATTCGCCATCTGCGAGCCGAGGTGGAAGTGCAACAGCTGAATGCTGTCCAGACGACCGCGTTCGCGCAGAATTTCCACCAATTGCAGCACCTGGTTCGCCGCGAGGCCGAACTTGGATTTTTCACCGCCGGAGGACTGCCATTTCCCGGAACCCTGCGATGCCAGACGCGCACGCACGCCAAGGCGCGGGATAACGTTCAGACGCTCGGCCTCTTCCAGCACGATCGCGATTTCGGTCATCTTCTCGATAACCAGATAGACCTTGTGACCCATCTTCTCGCCAATCAGCGCCAGACGAATGTATTCGCGATCTTTATAGCCGTTACAGACGATCACCGAGCGGGTCATGCCCGCATGGGCCAGGACCGCCATCAGCTCCGCTTTCGAGCCCGCTTCCAGACCCAGCGGTTCGCCGGAGTGGATCAGGGATTCAATCACGCGGCGGTGCTGGTTCACCTTGATCGGATAAACCAGGAAATAGTCGCCGTTATAACCATACGATTCACGCGCGCGCTTGAACGCGGCGTTAATGGAACGCAAGCGATGTTGCAGGATCTGCGGGAAGCAGAACAGTGCAGGCAGACGCTGGCCCTGTGCTTCACGGGCTTTCACCAGCTTAGCGAGATCCACGCGCGCTTCAGGGACGTCCGGATCCGGGCAGACGCTGATGTGGCCCAGCTCGTTGACGTCGTAGTAGTTATTGCCCCACCAGGCAATATTGTAAGTGCGCAGCATCTTGCTGGCTTCCTGGGAGCTCATCGCAACCTCCTGCATAGAACGTAGTACACCCTGTTCGCCCGCTGACGAAGGCGAAAAAGAAGACATGTCGTCAGACATAGCGAACCTCAACTCTTTGTATTAAGTGTAAAACAGTTGACTACTATCGCAGCGTTATACGGCGATAACAACCCATTAACGGCTCCGTTTCCCAGCAGAGTATGCTGAAATCCAGACCGTGCGACCGGTTTCTTATTCATATCATTGTAAAACACGTATCCGAACTCTGTATGACAAGGTTCGGCGAAACCACGAGAAAACTCTTGTATTAACAAGAGCGCCCTTGTTCAGTTTTCACAGAGCGTAACCGGCCCTTGAATCCTGAGAAGCGCCGAGATGGGTATAACATCGGCAGGTTTGCAGACTAGAAATGCGGGTTGCGGGAATCAAATGCGTGCCAGAACGGCTGCGCTGAATTAGCGGAAAACGATGGTTCATTATCTCGTATCACCTCCACGGCCGCCTCTGCTGAAACGGACCTCAAGCCAAAGCTAACAGTTCACTGCTTAACCCGGCTGGAAGTGGCGACACGATGAGTTCATCGAGCGCTTTTTTTGTATGAGCCGCGCGCCGCGTTTTATACCGAGAAGGGGGCTAAAAAGCAAAACAAAAATGCGCGTGTTGCCAGCAGCGTCAGGAAAAATTTCCAGCAGCCATTTCAACGCAGTGAGAGATGAATCAAAAAAAACTGGAAATCGGGCGAAGAAGTGACCTAAAATAGCCATCCAGATGTTAATCCATCTATACTGATTAACACTCATACTGCCAGTGTCAAAAACCTGCAGGCCTTGGTAGAATTATCTCCTTTGGCTATTCCACACAGCAGCTTGAGCTAACCAAATTCCTCTTAGGTGAAATAAAACATGGCAAAACACCTGTTTACGTCCGAGTCCGTATCAGAAGGACATCCTGATAAAATTGCTGACCAAATCTCCGATGCGGTGCTGGATGCGATCCTGGCGCAGGATCCTAAAGCACGCGTAGCGTGTGAAACCTATGTCAAAACCGGCATGGTTCTGGTTGGCGGTGAGATCACCACCAGCGCATGGGTTGATATCGAAGAGATCACCCGTAACACGGTGCGTGAGATCGGCTATGTGCATTCTGATATGGGCTTTGATGCCAACTCCTGCGCGGTACTGAGCGCGATTGGCAAACAGTCTCCTGACATTAACCAGGGCGTTGACCGTGCCGATCCGCTGGAACAGGGCGCGGGCGACCAAGGCCTGATGTTCGGCTATGCAACCAATGAAACCGACGTGCTGATGCCAGCCCCGGTTACCTACGCACACCGTCTGGTGCAGCGTCAGGCTGAAGTGCGTAAAAATGGCACCCTGCCGTGGCTGCGCCCGGATGCGAAAAGCCAGGTGACCTTCCAGTACGACGACGGCAAAATCGTCGGCATTGATGCAGTGGTGCTGTCTACCCAGCACTCCGAAGAGATCGATCAGAAATCCCTGCAGGAAGCAGTGATGGAAGAGATCATCAAGCCGGTTCTGCCGACCGAATGGCTTAGCTCTGCGACCAAATTCTTCATCAACCCAACCGGACGCTTTGTTATCGGCGGCCCAATGGGCGACTGCGGCCTGACCGGTCGTAAAATCATCGTTGATACCTACGGCGGCATGGCGCGTCACGGTGGCGGCGCGTTCTCCGGTAAAGATCCGTCTAAAGTTGACCGTTCTGCCGCGTACGCTGCACGTTATGTGGCGAAAAACATCGTTGCTGCCGGCCTGGCTGACCGCTGTGAGATTCAGGTTTCCTACGCTATCGGCGTGGCTGAGCCAACCTCTATCATGGTGGAAACCTTCGGTACCGAGAAAGTGCCTTCAGAACAGCTGACCCTGCTGGTACGTGAGTTCTTCGACCTGCGCCCATACGGCCTGATTCAGATGCTGGATCTGCTGCACCCAATCTACAAAGAAACCGCTGCATACGGTCACTTTGGTCGTGAACATTTCCCATGGGAAAAAACCGACAAAGCCGCTCTGCTGCGTGAAGCTGCCGGTCTGAAGTAATCGACTGACAGCTGCTTTATAAAAGGCCAGCCTTCAGGCTGGCCTTTTTTGTGTCGGGTGGCGGCTGCGCCTTAACCGACCTACGGGGTGCCACCACCCGGCAATGTTTGAAACCGATTACACCGCGCCGGATATATCCCGCTTTCAGAATATTCTCTTTGCATGATCGCCTTTCTTCTGCTGTTACATTTCCTTTCAGTTAAGTCTGAAATTCAAACAAACGCGATGCGCATCACCTCGTTTACCTCTATATTTTCAAAGCTTTAATAATTTTTACGGTTTCACGTTAGTGTAACCGATTACACCATTGTGATTAATCTCACATATTTTTACGGGTCGCTCACCTACCCTTTACATCAATAAAACTGATAACCCAACTGGAGGGCATAATGCCTGACAATAAAAAACAGGGGCGTACGTCCAACAAGGCGATGACATTCTTCGTCTGCTTCCTCGCCGCCCTGGCAGGATTACTCTTTGGCCTGGATATCGGCGTTATTGCCGGTGCCCTTCCCTTTATCGCAGACGAATTCCAGATTAACGCGCATACCCAGGAATGGGTGGTCAGCTCCATGATGTTCGGTGCGGCCGTTGGGGCCGTCGGCAGCGGCTGGCTCTCCTTCAAGCTCGGACGCAAAAAGAGCCTGATGATTGGCGCGATCCTCTTCGTCGCCGGTTCACTCTTCTCTGCTGCTGCACCTAACGTTGAAGTGCTGATCCTTTCCCGCGTGCTGCTGGGCCTTGCAGTGGGCGTGGCGTCATACACCGCCCCGCTCTACCTCTCTGAAATTGCACCGGAGAAAATCCGCGGCAGCATGATTTCCATGTACCAGCTGATGATCACCATCGGTATTCTCGGCGCGTACCTGTCTGATACCGCCTTCAGCTACAGCGGCGCATGGCGCTGGATGCTCGGCGTGATCATCATCCCGGCCATTCTGCTGCTGATTGGTGTCTTCTTCCTGCCGGACAGCCCGCGCTGGTTTGCCGCGAAGCGCCGCTTCCATGACGCCGAACGCGTTCTGCTCCGCCTGCGTGATACCAGCGCGGAGGCAAAAAACGAGCTGGATGAGATCCGCGAAAGCCTGAAGGTAAAACAGTCCGGCTGGGCGCTGTTTAAAGAGAACAGCAACTTCCGCCGCGCGGTGTTCCTCGGCGTGCTGCTGCAGGTGATGCAGCAGTTCACCGGGATGAACGTCATCATGTACTACGCGCCAAAAATCTTCGAACTGGCGGGCTACACCAACACCACCGAACAGATGTGGGGGACCGTTATCGTCGGTCTGACTAACGTACTGGCGACCTTTATCGCCATCGGTCTGGTGGACCGTTGGGGCCGTAAGCCAACCCTGACGCTGGGCTTCCTGGTGATGGCGGCGGGCATGGGCGTTCTCGGTACGATGATGCATGTGGGCATCCACTCGCCAACCGCCCAGTACTTCGCGGTGGGTATGCTGCTGATGTTTATCGTCGGGTTCGCGATGAGCGCCGGTCCGCTGATTTGGGTACTGTGCTCTGAGATCCAGCCGCTGAAAGGGCGTGATTTTGGTATCACCTGCTCTACCGCAACCAACTGGATTGCCAACATGATCGTCGGCGCAACGTTCCTGACCATGCTCAATACCCTGGGCAACGCGAACACCTTCTGGGTCTACGCCGGTCTGAATATCTTCTTTATTGTGCTGACCATCTGGCTGGTTCCGGAAACCAAGCACGTTTCGCTGGAACATATTGAACGTAACCTGATGAAAGGTCGTCCGCTGCGCGAAATCGGCGCCCACGACTAACTGAACGCCGATGAAGATCCGTAAAGAACCTTCATCGGCGTTATTATTTAATCATTCCATTTTTTAAAATGGTTTTTTTTGTACCATCTTGGTAATTCATTACAATACCTAGAATTTGCTCAGCGAAGTCAATTTCAAAAGTACTTTCAATTGGTTTCGTGAATACATAATCCACGATAAGAGCTTTTATTTTTACTTTAAAATTATCCTTCGGAACTATTAAAAAACCATTTTCAAACTTTTCAATGAACTGTCCCTTTCCATAAGGCAATTCTGGGTTTGCAGCAATAATCCTCCCTCCAATATGTTGTAAGGTGTAGTTCTTATTTTCGTCATCATTTTGTATAATAACTTCATTATTTTGAATTCTAGATAATGAATGTTTTATCTGTGCTTCATCAATGTCTGTTTGACTATCAAACCAAGTTTTATCGATCATTACATTAAAAGATCTTGCGGATGGCTGCGTAATAGCTTTCATTTTAAAAACGATTGTTTTTAAAAATGGTTCGCCATCTTCATCAACCCAATCACTATCATTTGTTTCGCGGATCACCAATAAATCTATATTATGTTGTTTAGCTTTTACTTCTGCTCCTTTTTGATAACCTGTTTTGGTTGCATAAATACCTCTTAAATTTGGGATGTCATGTAATTTACCAATAAAAGAATCAATTTTATCAATCGATATGGACGAGCTATAATCTTTACATTCTATGACTGTTTTGTATAGATACCCCCCAAAGAAAACTCCCAATACAAATCAAATTCTCTTTCAACACCACATCTATCAACTATTTTTTTGTTTTTCTCGATATTTATATTTCTTATTGAATTTTCACCATCATAATTTAGCAAAATAACATGAATTTTTTTAACAAACTCTTCATAATCTCTTCCATTATTTTTCATTTACAGTACCTTTAGCTGATGAAGATAAAGATGATAAATCTAAATGTATGTAAATTGCGAAAGTTAGATCACTGTTTTATGATGCATAAATGAAAGCTCCCCGTCTCCCCATTGCCATTCAGCAAGCCGTTATGCGCAGCCTGCGGGAAAAACTCGCCCAGGCCAACCTGAAGCTCGGCCGCAGCTATCCTGAACCGAAGCTGGTCTATCAGCAGCGCGGCACCGCGGCGGGCACCGCCTGGCTGGAATCGTATGAGATCCGACTGAACCCGGTGCTGATGCTGGAAAATCAGCAGGCATTTATTGAAGAGGTCGTACCGCACGAGCTGGCGCACCTTCTGGTGTGGAAGCACTTTGGCCGCGTCGCGCCGCACGGAAAAGAGTGGAAGTGGATGATGGAGGCAGTGCTCGGGGTGCCGGCCCGCCGCACGCATCAGTTTGAGCTGGAATCGGTGCGCCGTAACACCTTCCCCTACCGCTGCCAGTGCCAGCAGCACCAGTTGACCGTCCGTCGCCATAACCGCGTGGTGCGCGGCGAGGCCACCTACCGCTGCGTGAAATGCGGCGAGCCGCTGGTCGCGGAATAATCAGCTGAACTTTCAGGAACTTTCCTGATCTGACTGATTGCATACGGGAACAACATTCGTTACGTTGCGGGCTCGTTTCACACGGAGTGTAAGATGTCCCGTAATGTTTCTCTCGCGGTTGCCTTCCTGGCAACGGCGCTCTCCGGCCACGCTCTGGCCGACGGTATCAACAGTTTCTCTCAGGCTAAAGCCGCTGGCGTGAAGGTGAACGCCGATGCACCTGGCGATTTCTACTGCGGCTGTAAAATTAACTGGCAGGGCAAAAAAGGGGTCGTTGACCTCGAATCCTGCGGCTATAAGGTGCGTAAAAACGAGAACCGCGCCAGCCGCATCGAGTGGGAACATGTGGTCCCGGCGTGGCAGTTTGGTCACCAGCGCCAGTGCTGGCAGGACGGCGGACGTAAAAACTGCGCCAAAGATCCGGTTTATCGCCAGATGGAAAGCGACATGCATAACCTGCAGCCTGCGGTTGGTGAAGTGAACGGCGACCGCGGCAATTTCATGTACAGCCAGTGGAACGGTGGCGAAGGCCAGTACGGCCAGTGCGGCATGAAGGTGGATTTCAAAGAGAAAGTCGCCGAGCCCCCTGCCCGCGCGCGCGGCAGCATCGCCCGCACCTACTTCTACATGCGTGACCGTTATGACCTCAACCTTTCACGCCAGCAGACGCAGCTGTTCAATGCCTGGGATAAGCAGTATCCGGTAACGGAATGGGAATGCCAGCGCGACGAACGTATCGCCAGAGTCCAGGGGAATCATAACCCTTACGTCCAGCGGGCTTGCCAGGCGCAAAAGAGCTAACCTACACTACGGCCATTCGCTTATATCGCATGACACATGGAATTTCTGACTATGCGCATTCCCCGCATTTACCATCCTGAACTGATTACCGCAGGCCGCGAAATCGCCCTGTCTGACGATGCCGCTAACCACGTTGGCCGCGTGCTGCGCATGGGCGCAGGCCAGGCCATCCAGCTGTTCGACGGCTCTAATCAGGTTTTCGACGCGGAAATCACGCGGGCGGATAAAAAAAGCGTGCATGTAAATGTATTGCGCGGTGAAGTGGACGACCGTGAATCGCCGCTGCATATCCACCTTGGGCAGGTGATGTCGCGCGGGGAAAAGATGGAGTTCACCATTCAAAAATCCATAGAGCTGGGTGTAAGCCTCATTACGCCACTTTTTTCCGAGCGCTGTGGCGTTAAACTGGATGCGGAACGTCTGAACAAAAAGATCCAGCAGTGGCAGAAAATCGCCATTGCGGCCTGCGAGCAGAGCGGCCGCAACCGTATTCCGGAGATCCGCCCGGCGATGGAGCTGGAGGACTGGTGTGCAGAAGAGGATAGCGGGCTGAAGCTCAATCTTCATCCGCGCGCCAGCGCCAGCATCAATACGCTGCCGCTGCCCGTTGAGCGCGTACGCCTGCTGATTGGGCCGGAAGGCGGCCTGTCGGCTGACGAAATTGCCATGACGGCGCGTTACCAGTTTACTGATATTCTGTTGGGACCTCGCGTTCTGCGCACTGAGACAACGGCACTCACGGCCATTACCGCGCTACAGGTACGGTTTGGCGATCTGGGTTGAAGTATAAACGGAGAAGAACATGATAAAGCTCGGCATCGTGATGGATCCCATCGCAAACATTAACATCAAGAAAGATTCCAGCTTCGCCATGCTGCTGGAAGCGCAGCGTCGCGGTTATGAACTCCACTATATGGAGATGAACGATCTTTACCTGATCAACGGTGAAGCCCGCGCACGCACCCGCATCGTTAACGTCGAGCAGAACTACGACAAATGGTACGAATTCGGCACCGAGCAGGACATTGCCCTGGCCGACCTCAACGTTATCCTGATGCGTAAAGACCCGCCGTTCGACACCGAATACATCTATAGCACCTATATCCTTGAACGTGCAGAAGAGAAAGGGACGCTGATCGTCAACAAGCCGCAGAGCCTGCGCGACTGTAACGAGAAGCTCTACACCGCCTGGTTCTCTGACCTGACGCCGGAAACGCTGGTGACCCGCAGCAAAGCGCAGCTGAAAGAATTCTGGCAGAAGCACGGCGATATCATCATGAAGCCGCTGGACGGCATGGGCGGTGCGTCTATTTTCCGCGTGAAAGAGGGCGACCCGAACATTGGCGTGATCGCCGAAACGCTGACCGAGCTGGGCACGCGCTACTGCATGGCGCAGAACTATATTCCGGCGATCAAAGACGGCGACAAACGCGTGCTGGTCGTGGATGGCGAGCCGGTTCCTTACTGCCTGGCGCGTATTCCGCAGGGTGGCGAAACGCGCGGTAACCTGGCGGCCGGTGGCCGTGGTGAACCGCGTCCGCTGACCGAAAGCGACTGGGAAATTGCCCGCCGCGTCGGCCCAACGCTGAAAGCCAAAGGCTTGATCTTCGTTGGCCTGGATATCATCGGCGATCGCCTGACTGAAGTGAACGTCACCAGCCCAACCTGCATTCGCGAAATTGAGGCGGAGTTCCCGATCTCGATCACCGGAATGCTGATGGACGCTATCGAAAAACGTTTACAGAAATAACCTGTGACAGCGCCTGTGTTTATCTCCATACTGGGCGCTGTCGCTTTTTAAACCAGGAAACAGTACCTCTGACAATGAATTTACAGCATCACTTTCTTATTGCCATGCCTGCTCTCCAGGATCCGATTTTTCGCCGCGCCGTGGTTTATATTTGTGAATACAATGAAGACGGCGCGATGGGTATTATCATCAACAAACCGCTGGAAAACCTGCAGGTTGAAGGGATTCTGGACAAGCTGAAAATCCCGGCTGAAGCGCGCCTGCCGGAAATCCGGCTTGATAAACCGGTGATGCTGGGTGGACCTCTTGCCGAAGATCGCGGCTTTATCCTGCATACCCCGCCGGTATTCTCTTCCAGTATTCGCATCTCCGACAACACCGTGATCACCACCTCGCGCGACGTGCTGGAAACGCTGGGCACCGCTGAGCAGCCTTCGGAAGTGCTGGTGGCGCTGGGCTATTCGTCGTGGGAGAAAGGCCAGCTTGAGCAAGAGATCCTCGATAATGCCTGGCTTACCGCACCTGCGGACATGAATATTCTGTTTAAAACCCCGATTGCCGATCGCTGGCGTGACGCGGCAAAGCTGATTGGCATCGATATCCTGACAATGCCTGGCGTAGCGGGGCACGCCTGATGAGCGGAACACTGCTGGCCTTCGATTTTGGCACCAAAAGCATCGGCGTCGCCGTGGGCCAGCGCATCACCGGTACCGCGCGTCCGCTCACGGCCCTGAAGGCCAACGACGGCACGCCAGACTGGAACCTTATTGAGCGCTTGCTCAAAGAGTGGCAGCCGGATGACGTTATCGTTGGGCTGCCGCTGAACATGGACGGCACGGAACAGCCGCTTACTGCCCGGGCGCGTAAGTTCGCCAATAAAATCCATGGACGTTTTGGCGTCTCCGTGAAGCTTCACGACGAGCGTCTCAGCACCGTCGAAGCGCGTGCGGGCCTGTTCGAGCACGGCGGGTTCCGGGCGCTCAACAAGGGCAGCGTGGACTCCGCTTCAGCCGTCATCATCCTCGAAAGCTATTTCGAACAGGGCTTTTAAACGCAGGGGCCTACAGCCGCCCCTGCGCCCGTCTCTCCGCCAGGCTCTGGTCAAAGTTCTGCATGCCCGCCTGCTGGCCGGTTTGAATGATGCCGGGCAGTTGCCACGTCTTCCCTTCACGAATCAGATTCGCCGCCGCAGCGGTGTTCACCAGCAGTTCATATAGCGCGACGCGCCCGCCCTGGAGATCGGGAAGCAGCTTTTGCGCCAGCACCGCCCTCAGGCTGCCGGCCAGCTGGTTACGCACCGGCTCTTTCTCCTGCGCCGGGAACGTATCGACCAGCCGTTCAATTGCCTGCGCTGCCCCACGCGTGTGCAGCGTCGCCAGCACCAGATGCCCGGTCTCCGCCGCCGTCAGCGCCAGGCGGATCGTTTCGCTGTCGCGCAGCTCTCCCAGCAAAATAACGTCCGGATCCTCGCGTAATGCGCCGCGCAGCGCCTCGGCAAAGGACGGGCTGTGTTGCCCAATCTCGCGCTGCTGAATCAGGCAACGTTCACTCTGGTACATAAACTCCACCGGATCTTCGAGCGTGAGGATATGGCCGTCAGTCTGGCGGTTGAGAAAATCGACCATCGCAGCCAGCGTGGTGGATTTACCACTGCCGGTGGCCCCCGTCACCAGAATCAACCCGTTGTCACTGGATAACAGTTCGGGAAGCGCCCGCGGCACACCCAGCGAAGCGAGCTGCGGACAGGAACGCGGCAACAGGCGCAGGGTAACGGAGACGCCCTTCATCTGCTTAAACGCACTGCCGCGCAGACGCTGGTTTCCTGCGACCGTCACGGCAAAATCGACCTGCCCGTTTGCCCACCAGGCTCCCTGCTGCTCGTCGTTCAGCCACGCTTTTAGCAACGCCCCGACGTCAGGCGGCGGAAACGGGGCCGGTTCAAGGCGGCCTAGCCTGCGCCAGCGAGGTGGTGAATCACTGCACAGGTGTAGATCGGAGACGTTATGCTTTACACTAAGGGCCACAATTTCTTCCACATCCATAGACTACTCCTCGGAAAATGAACGACATTGCGCATAACCTGGCACAGGTCCGGGACAAAATCTCAGCCGCTGCAACACGTTGCGGCCGTGCTTCAGAAGAAATTACATTGCTTGCAGTCAGTAAAACCAAGCCTGCGAGCGCCATCGCAGAAGCCATTGCTGCAGGCCAGCGGGCGTTTGGTGAAAACTACGTGCAGGAAGGCGTGGATAAAATTCGCGACTTCCAGGAACAGGGGACGTCCGATCTGCAATGGCACTTTATTGGCCCGCTGCAGTCGAACAAAAGCCGTCTGGTGGCAGAGCACTTCGACTGGTGCCATACCATCGACCGTCTGCGTATTGCTTCCCGTCTGAATGACCAGCGTCCGGCTGAAATGCCAGCGCTTAACGTGCTTATCCAGGTCAACATCAGCGATGAAAACAGCAAGTCCGGCATTGCGCTGAGCGAACTGGATGCGCTGGCCGCAGAGGTGGCCGCCCTGCCGCGCTTAACCCTGCGCGGGCTGATGGCCATTCCGGCGCCTGAGTCAAGTTATGAAAGGCAGTTTGCCGTGGCACAGCAAATGGCTGTAGCATTTGAGGCGCTTAAAGCGCGCTATGAAACGGTAGACACGCTTTCACTGGGCATGTCGGATGATATGGAAGCCGCCATCGCGGCAGGCAGCACTATGGTGCGCATCGGTACCGCCATTTTCGGTGCGCGCGACTACTCAAAATAATAAGGAAACCTGAGGAACGCCATGAAGACGTTGACTTTCCTGCTCTCAACAGTGCTTGAACTGTATACGATGGCGCTTTTGCTGCGCGTCTGGATGCAGTGGGCCCGCTGTGACTTTTACAATCCGTTCTCGCAGTTTGTCGTGAAAATCACGCAGCCTGTTGTCGGACCGCTGCGCCGTATTATCCCGGCCATGGGCCCCATCGACAGCGCTTCGCTGCTGGTGGCGTTTATTCTGAGCGTGCTCAAAGCCATCGTGCTGTTTATGGTTATCACCTTCCAGCCGATTATCTGGATTGCCGCCATCCTGATTCTGATCAAAACCGTCGGTTTGCTGATCTTCTGGGTGCTGCTGGTTATGGCGATCATGAGCTGGGTGAGCCAGGGACGTAGCCCGGTGGAGTACGCCTTGATTCAGCTGGCCGAGCCGCTGCTGCGTCCGATCCGTAACCTGCTTCCGTCCATGGGCGGCATCGACTTCTCCCCGATGATCCTGGTGCTGCTGCTTTATGTGGTCAACATGGGGATCGCTGAGCTGTTACAGTCTACGGGCGATATGCTGCTGCCGGGGCTGTGGATGGCGCTATGAGTGCAGTAAGCATCTGCGCCGACGGGCTGGTTTTACGGCTGTATATTCAGCCGAAAGCCAGCCGTGACAGTATTGTTGGGCTGCATGGCGACGAGCTAAAAGTCGCCATCACCGCCCCGCCGGTCGATGGTCAGGCGAACGCGCATCTGACCAAATATCTGGCAAAACAGTTTCGCGTCGCCAAAAGCCAGGTCATTATTGAAAAAGGTGAACTTGGGCGGCATAAACAGGTAAAAATCCTTAATCCGCAATCTATCCCGACGGAAGTCGCGGCTCTGACAGAACAGGACTAAACCATGCAGAAAGTTGTTCTCGCGACCGGTAACGCCGGTAAAGTGCGCGAGCTGGCCTCGCTATTAAATGATTTTGGGCTGGACGTGGTGGCTCAGACCGATCTTGGCGTGGAGTCCGCCGAAGAGACGGGGCTGACGTTTATCGAAAACGCGATCCTGAAAGCGCGCCACGCTGCGCAGATTACCGGCCTGCCAGCGATTGCCGATGACTCCGGCCTGGCCGTGGATTTTCTCGGCGGTGCGCCGGGGATTTACTCCGCGCGCTACTCCGGCGTGGACGCTACCGACCAGCAGAATCTGGAAAAGCTGCTTGTCGCTCTGAAAGATGTACCGGATGAACAGCGCACCGCGCAGTTCCACTGCGTGCTGGTTTATATGCGTCACGCGGAAGACCCGACGCCGATCGTCTGCCACGGCAGCTGGCCGGGCGTAATTACCCGTGAAGCGGCGGGCAACGGCGGCTTTGGCTACGATCCGATTTTCTTTGTCCCGACCGAGGGCAAAACCGCTGCGGAACTGACCCGCGAAGAGAAAAGCGCGATATCCCACCGTGGACGCGCGCTGAAACTGTTACTGGAAGCACTGCGTAATGGCTAATTTGCCGCCTCTGAGTCTGTATATTCACATCCCGTGGTGCGTGCAGAAATGCCCGTACTGCGATTTCAACTCGCACGCACTAAAGGGCGAAGTGCCGCACGATGACTACGTTGCGCATCTGCTGGCCGACCTGGACGCCGATGCACCTTACGCACAGGGACGTGAAGTTAAGACCATTTTCATTGGTGGCGGTACGCCGAGCCTGCTGTCCGGCCCGGCGATGCAAACGCTGCTGGACGGCGTGCGTGCGCGCCTGAACCTGGCGGCGGATGCTGAAATTACAATGGAAGCCAACCCCGGCACCGTTGAAGCCGACCGTTTTGTCGACTATCAGCGTGCGGGCGTGAACCGTATCTCCATCGGCGTGCAGAGCTTTAGCGAGCCGAAGCTGAAACGACTGGGGCGCATTCACGGCCCGGAAGAGGCGAAGCGGGCGGCGAACCTGGCAACGGGGCTTGGGCTGCGCAGCTTTAACCTGGATTTGATGCACGGCCTACCGGACCAGTCGCTGGAAGAGGCGCTGGACGATCTGCGCCAGGCGATTGCGCTGAACCCGCCGCACCTGTCGTGGTACCAGCTCACCATTGAGCCCAACACCCTGTTCGGCTCGCGCCCGCCGGTGCTGCCGGACGACGACGCGCTGTGGGATATCTTCGAGCAGGGCCATCAGCTGTTAACTGCCGCGGGCTATCAGCAGTATGAAACTTCGGCCTATGCGAAGCCAGGCTACCAGTGCCAGCACAACCTGAACTACTGGCGCTTTGGCGACTATCTGGGCATCGGCTGCGGCGCGCACGGCAAAGTGACCTTCCCGGACGGGCGTATCCTTCGCACGGCCAAAACCCGGCACCCGCGCGGGTATATGGAAGGCCGCTACCTGGAGCGTCAGCACGACGTTGAGGCGGCAGATAAGCCGTTTGAGTTCTTTATGAACCGCTTCCGTCTGCTGGAAGCCGCGCCGCGCGCGGAGTTTGCGCTGTACACCGGCCTGGCGGAATCGGTGATTCGTCCGCAGATTGACGAGGCGCTGGCGCAGGGGTATCTCACGGAATGTGATGAGTACTGGCAGATCACCGAGCACGGCAAACTGTTCTTAAACTCCCTTCTTGAGCTGTTCCTCGCCGAAGATTCCTGAAGCCTGATTCAGGATTTTGCATCCCGTTCTGCCGGCTGAGGGAAAGGCTGGCAGAGTGTGAGGATGGAAAAAACAAAACAACTCCGTAAACAAATGACGCCCGAAGAGTTACGCCTCTGGTATTTACTCAGGGGACGCCGCTTCTTTGGCTATAAGTTTCGCCGCCAGATGCCGATTGGTGCATATATCGTGGATTTTGCCTGTTTTAAGGCAAAGCTGATTATCGAGCTGGACGGTGGCCAACATCAGAATAACGAAACCTATGATTCACGTCGTACTGAATTTTTGAATGCGAACGGCTGGGAAATACTACGGTTCTGGAATAACGAATTCAGGACAAACGAGGAGGAGGTGTTAATGGCTATCAGGCAACGACTGCGCTGCTTGATGCCCTCACCCTAACCCTCTCCCACAGGGAGAGGGAACAATTACACCCTCTCCCCTGGGGAGAGGGCTGGGGTGAGGGGCCCAGCGCGCAGAGAACTTACTTCAGCGTCCCCACCAGCGCCTTCCGGCTATCTTCCAGCGACACCACGCGTTTACACACGTCTTTGCCGAACTGCTGGAAATCATCTTCCTGGTTCTTCCACTCGTTCTGAATGGAGGTCTGCAGGCCGCCCAGACTGCCCAGCACGCCCTGCAGCGGGTTACCGCCGCCTTTCAGCACGGCTTTGGCCCCCATCTCGTTGATGCTGTCCTGCAGAATACCGCCCATCGCCTGATTCACCAGCTGCTGTCCGTCAGCACGAACCTGATCAATCGCCTTGTAGTGGAACGTCAGGCCGTCGGAGCGGGTCTCGATAATGCGGTTCATCTGCTCTTTAAGCTGTTTGTCGAGCCTGGTCAGGCGGGTGCGCATGTTGCTGCTCTCACCCACCTCTTTAGTGATGATCTTATCCAGCGCGACGCGGCTCTTTTCGACACGCGTCAGCGCGCCGTCGTTAATCCACGGCAGCGCGGTACGCAAATCGGCCTGATAGTCTTTCGCCTGCTCGCGCTGGGCGGCGGTCAGGTTCTGTGGTTTACCGTTAAAGGTGACGTTCCCTTCCGGCGTAATCACCAGATTGCCGTTCTCGCCTTTGACCTGCACGGTTTGCGGGCTTAACACCACGTCATCACGCGGGGTGACGCTACATTGATAATCCGCATGGGCGGTGAATCCGGTTGCCATCAAGGCAACAGCCAGCAACGTTTTGCGCATCTTTAACACTCCCTCAGACAAAATGGGCCAGCTAATGCTGGCCCGCTTACTGCTTTATTAGTCCCACCAAACGTCGAAAAGTTCGCTGACGCGGACATCTTCCAGCTTGTGGTCCTCAAGCCATTTGCGAACCAGCGCCTGATGTTCTTCGGTGCACTTACCGACTTCCTGGGTGCAGATCAGACCTTCCCATGCCAGGTAGCCGCTACCGTCGAAGGCCAGCTTGTTTGGCTCGATCACCTCGTTGATGAACGCATCCACGTCCTGATCGATCTGTTCTACACTGGTGCCTTCCGGGAAACGCCACGCGACGGAGAAGCCCACTTCCTGGAATTCTTCGATGTGCATCTTTTTACGCAGACGACGGCTACGATTCTTTGCCATTATTTCACCCTCTCGAACATTAAGTCCCATACACCGTGACCAAGACGATGGCCACGCTGTTCAAATTTCGTTACCGGACGCGATTCCGGACGCGGTACATAGTCGTTGCTCGCAGACTGGTTTTTGTACCCGTCCAGCGACGACATCACTTCCAGCATATGTTCCGCATACGGTTCCCAGTCGGTCGCCATGTGGAAGACGCCGCCCAGCTTCAGCTTACTTTTCACCAGCTCGGCAAACGGCGCCTGAACGATACGGCGTTTATTATGACGTGCTTTGTGCCACGGGTCAGGGAAAAAGAGCTGAACCATGTTCAAAGAATTGTCAGGAATCATTTTGTGCAGCACTTCCACCGCGTCGTGACACATCACGCGCAGGTTCTCAACGCCCTCTTCATGAGCCGTTGCGAGACAGGCCCCCACGCCCGGCGAGTGCACTTCAATGCCGAGGAAGTTCTGCTCCGGGCGGGCTTTTGCCATGGTCACCAGCGAGGTGCCCATACCAAAACCGATCTCCAGCGTGACGGGCGCGTCACGGCCAAACAGCTCAGTAAAGTCCAGAGGCTGCTCGCTAAACTCAACGCCCATCACCGGCCAGTAGTTGTCCAGCGCGTGTTGCTGCCCTTTTGTCAGGCGGCCCTGACGGCGGACAAAGCTGCGAATACGGCGCAGCGGGCGGCCGTTTTCATCAAATTCCGGTGAAATGACGTCGTTTTTCATAAAAGAGTTGTCTGCTTGTGAGAGTGTTCGGGAAACGGGCATTATCCAAAGTTAAGGCTTCTATGCAAGCATGGGAAAGATCCGGTTTACAGCAGATTGACGCTGTGCTGCAATCTGCGTCCCTGATTATGCGAATCGATGACCATGCAAGCCTCTCAATTTTCAGCCCAGGTGCTGGACTGGTACGACAAATACGGGCGTAAAACCCTGCCCTGGCAAATTGAAAAAACGCCGTACAAAGTATGGCTCTCCGAGGTGATGTTGCAACAAACGCAGGTCGCCACGGTGATCCCTTACTTTGAGCGTTTTATGGCGCGGTTCCCGACGGTGACCGATCTGGCCAACGCGCCGTTAGATGAGGTGCTGCACCTGTGGACCGGTCTCGGCTACTACGCCCGTGCGCGTAACCTCCACAAGGCTGCACAGCAGGTCGCGACGCGCCACAACGGTAAATTCCCGGAAACCTTTGACGAAGTGGCGGACTTACCCGGCGTCGGGCGTTCAACCGCAGGCGCCATTCTCTCCCTTTCTTTGGGCAAACATTTCCCGATCCTCGACGGCAACGTGAAGCGCGTGCTCGCGCGCTGCTATGCCGTCGACGGCTGGCCGGGGAAGAAGGACGTTGAGAAACGTCTTTGGGAAATAAGTGAAGCGGTCACCCCGGCGAAAGGCGTCGAGCGTTTCAACCAGGCGATGATGGATCTCGGCGCGATGGTCTGCACGCGTTCCAAACCGAAATGCGAACTCTGCCCGGTTAACAACCTCTGCGTGGCGTATGCCAACCATTCGTGGGCGCAGTATCCGGGTAAAAAACCCAAACAGACACTGCCGGAGCGTACCGGCTATATGCTGCTGATGCAGCACGGCGACGAGGTGTTCCTTGCCCAGCGTCCGCCGAGCGGCCTGTGGGGTGGTCTATACTGCTTCCCACAGTTTGAAGATGAAGCCTCGCTTCGGGAATGGCTTGAACAGCGCGGCATAGCGGCAGATACCCTGACGCAACTCAACGCGTTCCGCCACACCTTCAGCCATTTCCACCTGGATATTGTGCCGATGTGGCTTCCCGTGTCCTCATTCACCTCGTGCATGGATGAAGGCACCGCTCTCTGGTATAACTTAGCGCAACCGCCATCAGTCGGGCTGGCGGCTCCCGTGGAGCGCCTGTTACAGCAATTACGTGTCGGTGCAATGGTTTAGCATCGGCAACACAAAGAGGAATGAGTATGGCCAGAACCATTTTTTGTACTTTCCTGCAGCGCGACGCTGAAGGCCAGGATTTCCAGCTTTATCCGGGCGAGCTGGGTAAGCGTATCTACAACGAGATCTCCAAAGAAGCCTGGGGACAGTGGCAGAAAAAGCAGACCATGCTGATCAACGAGAAAAAACTCAGCATGATGAACCCGGAACACCGCAAGCTGCTGGAGCAGGAGATGGTGAGCTTCCTGTTCGAAGGTAAAGACGTGCACATCGAAGGCTATACGCCGCCGGAAAAATAACAGCGTGCGGGGGAAACCCCGCCGTTAAAGCAAACACAACACGCACTCCCGGAATGATGAAAAAACTTTTAGCGCTAGCCCTTGTTGCGCCGTTGCTGGTCTCTTGTTCTTCCAAAAAAGGCGATGATTACAACGAAGCCTGGGTTAAGGACACCAACGGTTTTGACATTTTGATGGGGCAGTTTGCCCACAACATCGAGAACATATGGGGATTTAACGAAGTTCTTATTGCCGGACCGAAGGACTACGTTAAGTACACCGACGCCTATCTGACCCGTAGCCACATCAACTTTGATGAGGGTACGATCACCATTGAGACCATCGCAGGCACCGACCCTGCGGCACGACTGCGTCAGGCGATTATCAAAACCTTGCTGATGGGTGACGATCCGGGATCTATCGATCTCTACTCCGATGCGGACGACATCACCATCTCAAAAGAGCCGTTCCTGTACGGTCAGGTTGTCGACCAGACCGGACAGCCGATCCGCTGGGAAGGTCGCGCCACGAAATTTGCCGACTACCTGCTGCAGACGCGCCTGAAAAGCCGCTCTAATGGCCTGAAAATTATCTACAGCGTCACCATTAACCTTGTGCCGAACCACCTCGACAAGCGTGCGCATAAGTACCTCGGCATGGTGCGTCAGGCCTCGCGTAAGTATGGCGTGGATGAGTCGCTGATCCTGGCGATTATGCAGACCGAATCCTCGTTTAACCCGTACGCGGTTAGCCGTTCTGACGCGCTGGGGCTGATGCAGGTTGTCCAGCACAGCGCCGGTAAGGACGTGTTCCGCTCACAGGGGAAATCCGGCACGCCGAGCCGCAGCTACCTGTTCGACCCGCAGAGCAACATTGATACCGGTACCGCCTATCTGGCGATGCTGAACAATGTCTATCTCGGTGGGATTGATAACCCGACCTCACGCCGCTACGCGGTAATCACTGCCTATAACGGCGGCGCGGGCAGCGTGCTGCGCGTGTTCTCGAGTGACAAAGTGCAGGCAGCGAACATCATCAACAGCATGGCGCCGGGGGATGTCTACTCAACCCTCACCACCCGCCACCCGTCTGCGGAATCCCGCCGGTACCTGTATAAGGTGAATACGGCGCAGAAAAACTATCGTCGTCGATAATCAACACACCTTCTCCTGTAAGGAGAAGGTGTTCTGCTTTCCCTCTCCCCGTGGGAGAGGGTCAGGGTGAGGGCATCAGGCCGCACTCACTCACCCCACCCATACGAAAATGTTATTTGCATCACAATCCAAACTGCAAATTAATGTGGATTGCATTTTTTTGCGGGAGGTAACAAAACATATCGTTGCCAACTGATAGAATTGCATCAAATAACAACCCTGAATGTTCCAAAAACAACATATCTCCCGCTCACTTGTGAGGAAAGTAACATGAACCTTAAGCTGCAGCTTAAAATATTGTCGTTTCTGCAGTTCTGCCTGTGGGGTAGCTGGCTGACTACACTCGGCTCCTATATGTTTGTGACGCTCAAGTTCGATGGTGCGTCAATCGGTGCCGTCTACAGCTCGCTGGGTATTGCGGCTGTCTTTATGCCAACGCTGCTCGGTATCGTGGCGGATAAGTGGTTAAGCGCGAAATGGCTGTACATGCTTTGCCATCTGGTGGGTGCGGGGACGCTGTTTATGGCGGCCGAAGTGACCACGCCGGGGGCGATGTTTATGGTGATCCTGCTTAACTCGCTGGCCTATATGCCAACGCTTGGGCTGATCAACACCATCTCCTACTACCGCCTGAAATCTGCCGGACTGGATATCGTCACCGATTTCCCGCCTATCCGCATCTGGGGCACCATCGGCTTTATCATGGCGATGTGGGGCGTGAGCTTCGCGGGCTTCGAACTGAGCCATATGCAGCTGTACATCGGCGCGGCGCTCTCCGTACTGCTGGCGCTGTTCACCCTGACGCTGCCAACCATTCCGGTGTCTAACCAGCAGAAAAACCAGAGCTGGAGCACCATGCTCGGCCTGGACGCGTTCGCGCTGTTCAAAAACAAGCGCATGGCGATCTTCTTTATCTTCTCCATGCTGCTGGGCGCGGAACTGCAAATCACCAACATGTTCGGCAACACCTTCCTGCACAGCTTCGATAACGATCCGCTGTTTGCCGGCAGCTTTATCGTTGAGCACGCGTCGGTGATGATGTCCATCTCGCAGATCTCCGAGACGCTGTTCATCCTGACCATCCCGTTCTTCCTGAGCCGCTACGGTATCAAGAACGTCATGCTGATCAGTATCGCCGCCTGGATGCTGCGCTTCGGCCTGTTCGCCTACGGCGACCCGAGCGCGTTCGGCACCGTGCTGCTGGTGCTGTCGATGATTGTTTACGGCTGCGCCTTCGACTTCTTCAACATCTCCGGTTCGGTGTTTGTAGAAAAAGAGGTGAAGCCTGAAATCCGCGCCAGCGCGCAGGGTATGTTCCTGATGATGACCAACGGCTTCGGCTGTATCCTGGGCGGCGTGGTGAGCGGTAAAGTGGTTGAGATGTACACCACCAACGGCATCACCAACTGGCAGCCGGTGTGGCTGATCTTCGCCGCATACTCGCTGGTGCTGTTCTTCGCGTTTATCGTACTGTTCAAGTACAAGCATGTTCGCACCGCGCACGGTACGCAGCCGATAGCGCATTAATTGTTGTGCCCGGTGGCGGCTTCGCCTTACCGGGCCTACAAAAGCACGAGAGCAGGCCGGGTAAGCGTTAGCGCCACCCGGCTATTTTATTCCAGACAGCACCCACCCCACCGACAGCAAATCCGCGCTGCCGCCCGGGCTCAGGTTGCGTTCAATCAATGCCTTATCCATCTTAAGCAACGCCTCGCGATCCCAGCCGTTAGCCAGCAGCTCCCGCGCGTAGTCCTGAACGTAGCGCAGCCCTTCAATGCCGCCGCGCGACACCAGATTACTGTCCTGATTGACCGCCATCAGGCGCAACAGCAGGCCGTGAAGCGAATGCCCGTTCCACTGCGCCAGCGCCTTACGCACCGTCGCGAAGCCGCTCTCCGCCTCGCCGCGCGCGCCAGTGAGACCGTACAGCTGAAACTGCCGCTCGCCCGCCGTTGCCTGCCCGCTGCGCGCGGCCAGCTCCCGCGACACCAGCCCGCGGCAGATGTTACTCACTTCACAGCAGAGACTGTCTGCCGAGACGTTTTTCACACGCCCGGCGGCGAAGCACAGTAAACCCAGAGCAAAAATCCCGCCCTTGTGCGTGTTCACGCCGTTCGTCGCGGCGTACATCGCCTGCTCGCAGGCCATCCCCATCGGGCGGATAATCCGTAGCTGCTCGCCAACAGGTTTATCCGCATGCGCGTTGCCTAACTCGGCAAAGCGCGAAAACCAGGGCGTAATCGCCGCGATGCTGCGGACAAACAGCGCGTGGTCCATATCGCGATGGGAACCGCTGTTAAGCGTGTCCACCAGCCCCGGCTTGGGCGTCAGCTCCAGCTCCTGCCACAGCGCCGCTTCGGCAAGCGCGGGCACATCAATCGGACGCGGTTTAGTCGCGAGCAAACCAGTCATCGATCATCTTCTCCACGCGGGAAACCACCTGCTCAACGGGATGATTGCGCGAACGCGAACAGGCGTGGGCGGGCTCGTCGCAGATCAGGCAGCGCCTGAGATTCGCCCCCAGCGACTCGCGCCCGACGTGGCCGTGCTGCGGACAGATGACGTCCAAATCCCACAGTCTGCCGAGCGGGTGCGTCTGCTCCAGATCCGCACAGTGCGCTTTGATTTCCGCCGCAGGATGGGCTACGCACCAGATGGCCTCTGGACCGGTGGGCAGCCACAGCACCTGACGGTCCAGCACCTGCCAGCGTTTTTCCCACAGCAGCTGGTCGCACATCTGCAGCGCCACGCCCATGGTATTGCGATAGCGCAGGCTGTCCTTAATTTCCCCGGGCGTGACCAGCGTGAGGGAGATCACCGGTTGTTGATAGTGCGTGAGCATGTCAGCCTGGCGCGCTGCTCGGCGCTCTTTCGCCGCCAGCAGCGCGTCCAGGCTGACACCCACCCGCACGGGTGTCGCAATGGTCATATTCACTCCTTTACCTGTCGAACAGTGTCGATCACGCTGCCGTCGCGGTAGCGGATCACCCCGACGATTTTGTCGGTAAATTCAATCGGTTTCGGTACGCCGGTCAAGGAAATTGCCCGCTCGTAAAGCGCGTTGATGTCCACAACCTTTAGCCCGGCATCCTGCAGCCGCTCGCGGATCTCCGGGCGCGCCGGGTTGACCGCAATGCCGTGGTCGGTGACCAGCACGTCGATGCTTTCGCCCGGCGTAAGGCGCGTGGTAACGCGTTTCACCACCGTTGGAATGCGGCTGCGCAGCAGCGGCGCAACGACGATGGTCAGGTTCGCCGCGGCGGCCACGTCGCAGTGCCCGCCGGACGCGCCGCGCATCACCCCATCGGAGCCGGTAATGACGTTAACGTTGAAATCGATGTCGATTTCCAGCGCGCTGAGGATCACCACGTCGAGCTGGTCGCAGCTTGCCGCCTTGCTGCCGGGGTTGGCATAGACGTTGGTGGAGATCTCCACGTGGTTCGGGTTGCGCGCCAGAGAGGCCGCCGCCTGACCGTCAAAGCACTGGGTGTCGAGCAGCTTTTCGATGAGCCCTTTCTCGTGCAGATCCACCAGGCTGCCGGTGATGCCGCCGAGCGCAAAGCGCGCCGTCACGCCGCTGCGCTCCATCTTCTCTTCCATAAAGCGGGTACAGGCGGTGGCCGCCGCGCCGGAGCCGGTCTGCATCGAGAAACCCGGTTTGAAGTAGCCGGAGTGTTCAATCACGTCCGCCGCATAGCGGGCAATCATCAGCTCGCGCGGGTTGCTGGTGACGCGCGCCGCGCCGACGCTTATTTTCGCCGGGTCGCCCACGCTTTCAACCTGCACGATATAGTCCACCTGGTCCTGCACCAGGCTGGCGGGCATATTGGGGAACGGCACCAGCTCTTCGGTCAGCAGCACCACCTTGCGGGCAAAGTGCGCGTCCACCATCGCGTAACCCAGGGAACCGCAGCACGATTTGCCGTGCGTGCCGTTGGCGTTGCCAAACTCATCGCTGCACGGCACGCCGAGAAACGCCACGTCGATATTCAGCTCGCCGTCCTGGAGCAGCTTCACGCGCCCGCCGTGGGAGTGAATTTGCACCGGCTCGTCCATCAGCCCGTGGGAGATGGCGTCCGCCAGCCTGCCGCGCATGCCCGAGGTGTAAATCCGGGTGATGACGCCGCTTTCAATATGCTCGATCAGCGCGTCGTTGCAGGTCATCAGCGAGCTGGAGGCCAGGGTCAGATTTTTGAAGCCCATCCGCGCCAGCAGCGCCACGACGGTGTTGATCACCCGGTCGCCTTCGCGAAACGCATGATGGAAGGAGATGGTCATCCCGTCCTGCAGGCCGCAGCGCTTAACCGCTTCTTCAATAGAAGCGCACAGTTTGCGGCTGTGCTTCGCTTCGCTGTCCGCCAGCCACGGCGTGGCGCTGTGGGCGGTATCAAAGGGCTTCAGGTCCCGCAGATGGGGAAAATTCACGTGGAGAAGTTCTGTCTGATTCATTCTGTCATCCTTACCGACGCACGCCGGAGGCCGCCGCGCGCTCCAGCACCACCTGCGCGTGGTTAATAATCGGTGCATCCACCATTTTGCCGTTGAGCGACACCACGCCCAGGCCGTTGCGCTCACCCTCTTCTGCCGCTTCAATGACCCTTTTGGCGTGATCCACCT
Organism: Enterobacter chuandaensis; assembly: GCF_003594915.1. GTDB lineage: Bacteria > Pseudomonadota > Gammaproteobacteria > Enterobacterales > Enterobacteriaceae > Enterobacter > Enterobacter chuandaensis. The sequence continues at coordinate 23,909 of NZ_QZCS01000018.1, read as the reverse complement.
CATCCTGCGTCGGGGCGTAGGCGTTGTGCAGCAGGTCAATCTGGCGCGGGTTAATCAGCGATTTGCCGTTGAAGCCCATCTTGCGGATCAGATCGACCTCGCGCAGGAACCCGGCCTCGTCGTTAACGTCTGACCACACCACGTCGAAGGCGTCGATGCCCGCCGCGCGGGCGGCGTGTAGCACGGCGCAGCGGGCGTAGAACAGCTCGGTGCCGTCGCCGCGCTCGGTCTGCATGTCCATCACGTAGTCAAAGGCGGCCAGCGCAATGCCGATGAGGCGCACAGAGCTGCGGGCAATCGCCACGGCGTTGATGACGCCGATGGCCGACTCAATCGCCGCCATCACGCGGGTGGAGCCGACCTCCCGGCCGCACGCCTGCTCGATACGCTCAAGGTGGCCTTCCAGCTCGTAGATGTCGTCGGGGGTGTCGGTTTTCGGCAGGCGGATCACATCCACGCCCGCGCGCACGGCGGCTTCCAGATCCAGCAGGCCAAACGGCGTGCTGAGCGGGTTAATGCGCACCACGGTTTCGATATCCTGATACATCGGATGCTGCAGCGCGTGGAACACCAGCATGCGCGCGGTATCCTTCTCGCGCAGGGCGACGGCGTCCTCAAGGTCAAACATGATGGAGTCTGGACGGTAGATAAACGCGGTTGAAAGCATGGCGGCGTTGGCGCCCGGCAGGAACAACATACTGCGGCGGAGTTTGCTCATTTCAGCGCCCCCCAGTTAATGGCCTGTTCATCGGCAGCGCGCAGAAGCGCGCTCTGCAGGCGGGCGCGGATCACACAGTCCAGCGCGCCTTTGTCTTCAATAATGATAAGTCCCTGGTGCACGTTCATGGCGCGCAGCGTGTCGTTGACCACCTGGCGAATCTGCTCGCCAAACTGCTTAATCACTTCACTGTGGATGACAATCTCCAGCTCATTGTGAGCGGGGGCGATTTTCACCATCAGGTCGCTGGACTCCTGCGTTCCGGCCAGCGCCTCCCTTACAATTTTCATGATAAATTCCTGATAGTTATGCGACTTCCGCACTCGCACGGTAATGCGTTTCGAGGTGCGCGAAGGTGGAGTCCGGGACAATTTCCCTGATCCGGGAAAACTGCTGTGTCTTCAGTAAGCGGCGCACTTCCGACGCGGATATGGCGTTGCCGGTGGCCTTGATGCGCGGCATTTCCACCACCTCGATATGCGAGGCCAGCAGGTCGTGCAGCGTCTGGTTGTACTGGCGTGTGATGTCGCAGAACGGCTCCGAGCCGATGAAGCGGTGCGTGATGCCGAGTGCCGGGGCAATGAAGTCCCGGAAGATCAGCACGTCGATCTCGCTCCACGCATGCTGCACTTTCCCGGTCTCCTTCAGGAAGTAGGCCGGAAAGGTGGCGCGGGAGATGATGTACTGCGAGCCTTCATGCACCACCACGTTCGGCAGATGCGCCACGCCCGCGCGCACCATCTCAAGACGCGCGCTGAACGGGAAGAAGGACGCGTCTTCACGCACCACGAACAGATGAAGGGCATCGCACCGCTGCGCCGCCTGCTCCACCAGATGGCGGTGTCCAAGGGTGAACGGATTGGCGTTCATCACTATCGCACCAATGTTCTCCCCGCACTTTTGCTTCGCGCGCAGGGAGCGGCAGTAGCGCTCGATCCCCTGCGGGGTGTTTTCCATCAGCACCGCGTTGTTGCCGCTCTGGGCAATCGGCCAGAAGCCGCTGCGGGCAAAGCGCTCCCGGTTGCACGGCCGGGTGCAGAGGAAGAGGTGAAAATGGCCGCGCTCCAGCGCCGCATTTTCTACCTCCGCCAGCAGCCGCGCGCTGAGGTTCTCGCCGCGAAGCTGCTCGTTGACCGCCACGCACTTGATGACGTTGGCGGCAAGCCCTGCGCAACCCACCAGCTGCGCACCGGACCAGGCTTCGACAAACAGCGTGATGTCGTTGTCCAGGCCGAGGCCGCTGTCTGCCAGCAGGTAGCGGATCTGGCTTAAGCGTTCCGGATGTTTCGCCACCAGCGTGTGGCGAAAATCGATGGGTTGACTGTTCATGCCGCCTTTCTCAGTGTGCTGCCGCAAGCCCGACGGCTGGCGCTTCCACAATCACGTTGCTCAGATGACCGATATGCTCGATCTCCACCTCAATGCGATCCCCCTCTTTCATAAACAGCGGCGGGTTACGCTTTTTACCCACGCCGCCCGGGGATCCGGTGATGATCACGTCGCCCGGGCTTAAGCGGGTGAAGGTGCTGATGTACTCGATCAGCTCCGCGACCTTATGGATCATGCTGCTGGTGTTGTCTTCCTGCACCATGCGGCCGTTCAGCCAGGTGCGGATCGCCAGCTGGTGCGGGTCAGGAATTTCATCCGCCGTCGCCATCCACGGGCCGAACGCGCCGGTCTGGCGCCAGTTTTTCCCGGCGGTGAACCAGGTGTGCTGCCAGTCGCGGGCGGAGCCATCCATGTAACAGCTGTAACCCGCCACGTGGCGCAGGGCATCGTCGCGGCTGATGTTCTCCCCGCCTTTGCCGATGATCACCGCCAGCTCGCCTTCGTAGTCGAATTCGCTGGAATGGCGCGGCTTCAGCACCGGCTCGTTGTGGCCAGTCTGTGAATCCGGGAAGCGGACAAACAGCGTCGGGGCCGGGTTGTGCTGGTCAAACTCCTTGCGCTTGTCGGCATAGTTCATGCCCACGCAGAGGATTTTTTCCGGCTGTACAATCACCGGTAAGAAGGTGATGGCGCTCATCGGCACGTCCACCGCGTCGTTCAGGTAACGGGTGGCCAGCGCCAGCCCGTTGCCCTGCAGCAACGCCTTGAGGTCGCCGTAGCGGTCGCCCAGACGGCGGCCTAAATCAATTACGCCGTCGGCCTGGACGATGCCGTAGCTGCGTTTTCCCTGGTATAAAAAGCTTGCGAGTTTCATTGTTCTTTCCTGAATACTTAAACGAGGAAGTTGCCCAGAATCAGCAGTGAAATAGAGACGTTAATCGCCCCGCCGATTCGGGTTGCAATCTGGGCGAACGGCATCAGGCTCATGCGGTTGCCTGCGGTCAGGATCGCCACGTCGCCGGTACCGCCCTGCCCGCTCTGGCAGCAGGAGACGATGGCGACGTCAATCGGGTGCATACCAATCTTTTTGCCGACGAAGAAGCCGGTCGCCACCAGCGCGGAGACGGTGCTGACGATCACCAGCAGGTTACTGACGGTGAACGCCGCCACGAGTTCATGCCACGGGGTGATGGCCACGCCAACGGCGAAGAGAATCGGGTAGGTCACGGAGGTCTGGAAGAATTTGTACACTACCTGCGAGCCTTCCAGCAGGCGCGGAGAGGCGCCGTTGCAGAGCTTCACCAGCACCGCCATAAACAGCATGCCGACCGGGGCAGGCAGGCCAATCAGCTTGTGGCCGAGCATGCCCAGCATGTAGAGCAGCACCGCCAGCAGCGCGCCGGAGGCGATGGTGGTGACGTCCGCTTTACCGGAAAACGCAGGCTGAGAGACGGTGGCATCGGCATTCGCGCGGTTAGGCATCAGCTGGCCTTCACCGGTCAGGTGCGGGTAGCGTTTACCAATCTGGTTCAGGCAGCCGGAGATGATGATTGCCGTCAGACCGCCGAGCATCACCATCGGCAGCACGCGGCCGAGCGCCACGCCCTGATCCATGTGCAGCAGGGTGGCATAGCCGATGGAAAGCGGAATTGCCCCTTCCCCGACGCCGCCCGCCATGATCGGCAGAATGATAAAGAAGAAGATCTGGAACGGCTCAAGACCCAGCGCCAGGCCGACGCCCATCCCCACCAGCATGCCGACGATTTCACCGCACAGCATCGGGAAGAAGATGCGCAGGAAGCCCTGAATCAGCACCGTGCGGTTCATGCTCATGATGCTGCCGACGATAATGCAGCAGATATAGAGGTAGAGAATGTTGGTGGATTTGTAGAACTTAGTGGTGGACTCGACCACCACGTCCGGCAGCAGTCCATAATAGACCAGCGCGGAAGGGATAAAGGTGGCGCAAATCGCCGCCGCGCCGAGCTTGCCGACAACCGGCAGGCGTTTGCCAAACTCGCCGCAGGCAAAGCCGAAGAAGGCCAGCGTGGCCACCATCACCACGATATCGCTCGGCAGTTTTCCGCCCAGGCAATCAATCGCAATCAGCGCGCCCGCCAGTACGAACAGCGGCAGAGGAATAATCCCGATTTTCCAGGTATCCATAATATGCCACCAGCGCTCTTTGAGCGAAGGCCGCTGAATTTCAATCGGGTCGTGGGTAACAGAGAAAGAATCGTCAGTTGTGCTCATAATAAGCCCCTTAGTTATTTTGTGCGTTCAGCTTAGAGTCACAAAGGCTTACTTTATGTGAGGGATGGCATATTAAAAGCGAAGTTTTAATGGCAGCTATGGTTTTAATGGTTTCTTTTATTTAATGTGATTTACGCCTTATTTATTATCGTGGTTTTTATGGTTTCTTTTCTGAATTGAACAAGCAAATAACATTTAACTTAGCGGCATGAAGTACGCAAGCCTTCAGGACAAATCATTTACAGCCCCTGCTGTGCAAGGGATCACAAGTTTCCCGCAAAGCGGACATCCGCATGAAAAAAGATGATATATTGACGATCTTTGCCGCTACTTTGCGTGATAGTTATGAAAGTCTCTTTCCAGATTAAGCTGTTTATTTCGCTGGTTGCCTTTTTCTCAGTGCTTTTTGCGCTGCTGGGCGGATATTATTATGCCGATGTCGGAAAACAGCTATATCAGGAAATGAGCGCGCGCGCCAAAATACAGGCGGAAGAGATTGCGCTTATTCCGTCATTGCGCACTGAAGTTGAACAAAAAGATATCAACGCCATTCACGATTTTATGCAGAAAATGGCCGCGCACAGCGACGCCAGCTTTATTGTCATTGGCGATAATACGGGACGGCATCTTTTTCACTCCGTCTTTGCCGACAGGGTGGGCACGACGCTGGTCGGGGGAGATAACGAAGAGGTCCTGCACGGAAAAAGTACCACCACTATCCGCAAGGGCGGCTTAGGCATTTCGCTGCGCAGCAAAGCGCCCATTTTCAACGATGCCGGGCAGGTGGTTGGCATTGTTTCAGTGGGCTATCTCACCAGCTACCTGGACACCATTACCGTCAGTAAAGTGGTCAATATCCTGATTGCCGCCGTGCTGCTGCTGATCGCCCTGTTTATCTTCTCCTGGTTCTTCACCCGCAGTATTAAGAAGCAGATCTTCTCTCTGGAACCGCGCGAGATCGGCCTGCTGGTGCGCCAGCAGAAGGCGATGATGGAGTCCATCTACGAAGGGGTGATCGCCATCGACGACGATCTGCGCATTGAGGTGATCAACCAGGCGGCGCGTAAATTATTGGGATTAAGCCAGCCTGCTCGCGAACTTCGGGGGCAGCTGATAAGCCAGGTGATCGATCCGGTGCCGTTCTTCACTCCCCAGACCATGCTGGCGAAAGATACCCACGATGAGATCTGCCGCTTTAACGACCTCACCGTAATTGCCAGCCGGGTGCGGATCATGCTGGAAAATTCGCTCCAGGGCTGGGTGATCACCTTCCGCGATCGCAACGAGATCGACTCGCTCAGCGCTCAGCTCAGCCAGGTTAAGCGCTATGTCGATAACCTGCGCATCATGCGCCACGAGCAGTTGAACCGGATGACGACGCTGTCTGGCCTGCTGCATATGGGCCGCTATGAAGAGGCCATTCGCTACATTCAGGCGCAGTCGGAGCATGCTCAGGAGCTGCTGGACTTTATCTCCTCCCGCTTCAGCTCCCCGACCCTGTGCGGCCTGCTGCTCGGGAAAGCCGCCCGCGCGCGGGAGAAAGGCGTCGAGCTGAGTTTCGACCCGGCCTGTCGGCTGGACAAACCGTTCCTGGCGCTGGGGGAGCAAGAGCTGATTTCAATAATTGGCAACCTGCTGGATAACGCCATCGAAGCGACACAGCGGTCACCGCTTCCCCATGCGCCGGTAGAAGTGCTGATAAAACTCAGCGAACAGGAGCTGATTATTGAGGTGGCCGACCAGGGCGTTGGCATTACACCGGCGATCCGTGACCGGATCTTTGAACGCGGCATCACCACCAAAACGCGCGGCGATCACGGGATCGGCCTGTATCTGATCGAAAGCTACGTTACGCAGGCTGGCGGCACAATAGAAGTTGCCGATAACACGCCGCACGGAGCCATTTTCTCACTGTTTATCCCGGCCTCAGGAACCGTCCGGCAACTGGAAGATACCGACTATGCAACATGAACTTATCGACGTACTGATTGTTGAAGACGAGAACGAACTGGCACAGCTGCACGCGGAGCTGATAAGCAAACATCCGCGCCTGCGGCTGGTCGGGATTGCCTCGTCGCTGGCTGACGCGCAGGTTCAGCTTGAGAGTAAACAGCCGCAGCTGATGCTGCTGGACAACTATCTGCCGGACGGCAAAGGCATCACCCTTATCAGCAACCCGATGCTGACCCGCGCCAACTGCTCGGTGATTTTCATCACCGCCGCCAGCGATATGGACACCTGCAGCCAGGCGATCCGTAACGGTGCGTTTGACTATATCCTCAAGCCGGTCTCCTGGAAGCGGCTCAGCCAGTCGCTGGAGCGGTTCGTGCAGTTTGCCGAACAGCAGCGGGTCTGGAAGATTGTCGACCAGCAGAACGTAGATTCCCTTTATCTACTGCAGGCAAAAAATTACCGCCAGGATAACGGCAGCAAAGGCATTGAGGAGAATACGCTGGCGCGGGTGCAGACGCTGTTCAACGACAAGGCGACGCACTGCTTCACCGTGGATGAAGTGGTGAGCGAAACGGGATTGAGTAAAACCACCACCCGGCGCTATCTGGAACACTGCGTAGAGGCGGGTTTTCTGACGGTGGAGATGCTGTACGGCAAGATTGGGCATCCGAGGAGGATGTACAAGCGTAGTGCGGTTTGATGTAATTCTCCCCCTCACCCTAACCCTCTCCCCGGAGGGGAGAGGGCCGGGGTGAGGGGCAACGACCCACACTACTTCAACACATACCCATACAGCCGCTTAATCCCGTCGGCATCCTTTTCACTGTACACGCCCTGCAATTCCGGCGAGAAGCCCGGCAGCATATTAATGCCCTCTTCCAGCGCCAGGAAATAGCGCTGTACTGCTCCACCCCAGACTTCCCCGGGCACCACGCACAGCACGCCCGGCGGGTATGGCAGCGCACCTTCGGCGGCAATGCGTCCTTCGGCGTCACGAATACGCACCAGTTCGACGTTCCCGCGAATGTACTCCTGGTTGGCATCCTGCGGGTTCATCACCACGGCAGGCAGACTCTCCTGACGGAACATCGCCTTCTGTAAATCCTTCACGTTAAAGCTGACGTAGAGATCGTGCATCTCCTGACACAGCTGGCGAATCGTATAATCACGATAGCGTACCGGGTATTTCTGGTAGATGGTCGGCAGCACGTCGGCCAGCGGCGTATCGTCTTCAATATGCTGCTCAAACTGCCCCAGCATCGCCACCAGCTGCGCCAGCTTCTCACTACTTTCGGCAGGCGTCAGCAGGAACAGGATCGAATTGAGGTCACATTTCTCCGGCACGATGCCGTTTTCGCGCAGGTAGTGCGCCAGAATCGTCGCCGGGATGCCGAAATCCGTGTACTCCCCCGTTTCAGCATCGATGCCCGGCGTGGTCAGCAGCAGCTTGCACGGGTCGACAAAATACTGCTCGCGGGCATAGCCCTCAAACCCGTGCCATTTGGCCCCCGGCTCGAAGCTGAAGAAGCGAAGCTCGCTGGCAATGGCGTGCGTCGGATGATCCTGCCACGGCCGCCCCGCCACCACTGGTGGGATAAACGGTTTGATCATATGACAGTTGGCAATGATTGCCTTACGCGCCTCAATGCCCAGCTCGACGCACTCCGCCCACAGCCTGCGTCCGCTCTCCCCTTCGTGGATCTTGGCGTTCACGTCCAGCGCCGCGAACAGCGGATAAAACGGGCTGGTGGAGGCGTGCAGCATAAACGCGTTGTTCAGCCGCTTGTGCGGGCAGAAACGCGCCTGGCCGCGGATGTGATTATCCTTTTTATGGATCTGCGAGGTTTGCGAGAACCCGGCCTGCTGTTTGTGCACCGACTGGGTCACGAAAATACCCGGATCGTTCTCGTTCAGCTCCAGCAAGAGCGGGGACGTTTCCGCCATCATCGGGATAAACTGCTCGTAGCCCACCCAGGCGGAGTCAAAGAGGATGTAGTCACACAGATGGCCGATCTTGTCGATCACCTGGCGGGCGTTGTAGATCGTCCCGTCGTAGGTGCCAAGCTGAATGATCGCCAGGCGGAACGGTCGCGCCTCGTCGGTCTTTTCCGGCGCCACCTCGCGGATCAGTTCGCGCAGATACGCATCGTCAAAGCAGTGCTCGTCGATCCCGCCGATAAAGCCAAACGGGTTACGCGCCGCTTCAAGATAAACCGGGGTGGCGCCTGCCTGGATCAGCGCCCCGTGGTGGTTAGATTTATGGTTGTTGCGGTCGAACAGCACCAGGTCGCCGCGCGTCAGCAGCGCGTTGGTCACCACCTTGTTGGCCGCCGACGTGCCGTTCAGCACAAAGTAGGTTTTGTCCGCGTTGAACACTTTCGCCGCGAACTTTTGCGCGTGCTTGGCGGAGCCTTCGTGGATCAGCAGATCGCCCAGCTTAACGTCGGCATTGCACATGTCGGCGCGAAACACGTTCTCACCAAAGAAATCATAGAACTGTCGCCCTGCCGGGTGTTTTTTGAAAAATGCCCCGTGCTGGTGGCCCGGACAGGCGAAGGTGCTGTTGCCCATCTCCACATACTGGCTCAGGGTGTCGAAAAAAGGCGGCAGCAGATCCTCTTCGTAACGGCAGGCGGCGCTCTCCAGTTCGAGGAACTCCTGAGCTTTGCCCGAGATAACCGCGGTGGCACCGTCAGGCACATCCGCTGGATCCTGAGAGAAAATAAACACCGGCAAATGAAAGCCCGTACGCTTTAGCAACGTAAGAATACCGCTGCGACTTTCGGCTATTGTGATGACGACTGCCGCCACATCGGTAAAATCAGTGCTGTCCAGCGTCACCTTTTCGCGGTGCGTAGAGACAATGGAGAGCAGCTCGCGGCTGACGGCAATTTTCATGGTTTTCATAGACGCAGTTACCCTCACCGAACGGTGAGACAGGGAGGAGAAAATTCGCGCAATAATGTCACCTTTTATTTTGAGGTGCAAGAAGGAATCAGTATGCACGAAACCACCCAAAGCTAAGCCCCGCGCAGCCTTGACGTGCCATAATAATGCAATATCAATGAGTAAATAACAGGAGTTCACCGTGGTTATCGGGCCATTTATTAACGCCGGAGCCGTATTACTGGGCGGCGTACTGGGCGCAGTGTTGAGTCAGCGGCTGCCGGAGCGTATTCGCTCATCCATGCCCTCTATATTCGGCCTGGCATCGTTAGGTATCGGCATCCTTTTGGTTATCAAATGCGCCAACCTGCCCGTGATGGTGCTGGCCACCCTGCTCGGCGCGCTGATTGGCGAGTTTTGCTATCTGGAAAAAGGCATCAATAGCGCGGTAGGTAAAGCCAAAAACCTGATCGCCCGGCCGGGCAAGGCGAAGCACGGCACGCACGAGTCGTTTATTCAAAACTACGTTGCCATCATCATTCTGTTCTGCGCCAGCGGCACCGGGATTTTCGGTTCGATGCAGGAAGGGATGACGGGCGACCCGAGCATATTGATTGCGAAAGCGTTTCTTGATTTCTTCACCGCCACCATTTTCGCCACCACGCTCGGCATTGCCGTTGCCGCGATTTGCGTGCCGATGCTACTGATTCAGCTCGCGCTCGCCACCTGCGCCACGTTGATTCTCCCGCTGACCACGCCGGCGATGATGGCAGACTTTACCGCCGTCGGCGGCCTGCTGCTGCTGGCGACCGGGTTGCGCATCTGCGGGATCAAAATGTTTGCCGTGGTGAATATGCTGCCCGCGCTGCTGCTCGCCATGCCGCTCTCCGCGCTCTGGACGCACTTTTTCGCTTAAGGATGCGGCGAAATGGCGAGAGATTGCGCAGTCTGTAACGAAAACAACATTTTTCGTTGACGGCAACGGGCAGATCGGGTTTAATGCGCCCCGTTGCCCGGATAGCTCAGTCGGTAGAGCAGGGGATTGAAAATCCCCGTGTCCTTGGTTCGATTCCGAGTCCGGGCACCAATATTCATAAGGCCTCGCTGCAAAGCGGGGCTTTTTCCTTTCTTGGCTACGGTAGATTTCTGGTCGTTGCAACACGTTATTTTTTTGCTGGATTTCTCGCCATTTTCGCAGATGTTCGTTACTTTTAGACACCTCAACACCCTCTGATGTGCCTCTTCCTTACCCCACTGCTACGGTCTTTCTACGGTCCTCTACGGTTCCTTTCTCTAAGATTATTCATAATGAAGCAGAGAATACGGGGGAAATGGGGGATTCCATGATTTACTTTATTTAACAACAAATTACCTGTCCCTCCCCCCGGGGGAAGACCGGGGAGACTCCTCTTCAGGTAAGGGGGAAAAACTCAGCGTCATCAACTCCCCTTGTCAGTCGGGTGTTTCCACCATCTACTCCACCTGTAATATTCCTGTTTTTCCCCTTATGATTCTTCGCATCAGCAAAATCCCCCGCTTTCCACGTCATAGTAGGCTGATTTACCAGTAGAAGGATAATTGAGTTAAACATATTGGACTGCTAAATTTGAGTGTCCACTCTGAGCGATGAGCCGACATTGACCTTAGATCATACTTGAACCGTTCTCTGGATATTCTATATAAGCGAATGGTTTGGTTAAACTGGATGCTTACATTCAAAAGAAGAAATAACGTGAGCGCGATGCAGCTGCTGGCTCGATGAGACTTGAAATCATCAGATTTAATCAGAGTTATTATATAAATGCTATATATAACCGCATAAACTAAATTACCTAGACAAACTCGCCGAAACGGGTTTGCCTAGCCTTTAATATGAATTTAAAAATCCTTTAAGCCATTTCCGGGAACAATTCTCCAACCTTATCCTCTACTGTATCTGCAATTGATTTTGCTTTGTCTTTTTCATTCAAAATAGAGAGTGTACTACGATATTCAGGAGCAAGTGCATACTCTGTAAATGACGCATCAAAACCAAGTGATTTAACCTTACCCTCAATATCTGATAGTTTAATCTTAAAGAATTCCTTTCGATTGTTAACCATATTTATTCGGTGCGAAGAAAATTCATTATGCAAGCTAGTTTCAAGTGCTGGAGCATCATCAGAGTAAATTAAAGCATGGATATCAAATTTAAATGGCACTGATGCAGAACCCAGTTCATTAACACGTTCTTCAGGTTCAAGTCGTCTTGTTAAACCAATTTTATAGACATTCTCTCCAAACGCTCCAATATTAGAAATTACATAGACATGGCCGCTTCGGGTTAACTGAGCCTGAGATTTAGCGCGTTCAGACAAGGCCCTTGCCTCTTCAACCTGAAGTTCGAGATCAGCAATTTTGGCTTCGATACGGGATTTTTCTTCAGCATTTGCCTTTTCAAGCTCTTTTCTTGCTCTTTCCATTGCCTTCTGGAAGTCTTTCTCTGCCTTTTGCTCATCGCGAATAGCTTTCTCATATTCACGCTGCGCTTTCTCTTCTTCTCGTTGCAATTCACGTTCTTCTCGAAGAATATCTTTCTCATCCTGAATTTTAAGTTCTTTTTCGTGGCAAAGCAGTAATTCTTCCAGCCGTAAATTCAGATAATCATAAGTGATACTTATATTCATTGATTGTCCAAATTTATTGAGTGCATCAAAAGCACTTTCAATACGTTTTTTTAGTTGTTCAACATTTCCTGCCTTTATTTTTCCTATTGCGGCGTCACACTCGCTATTGAATGCTCTGACTAGCAATTTCACATACCGCTTGATCATTTTTTTTACCTTCCGACTTACTACCATTCACCTCCCAGCTGGTATTAAAGTCACAAGCAGCATCTTGTCGAATTAGACTTTTCTGCCTTTCTTTATTGTAACTAATGGCTTCCTGGAAAGCTTTGGAATCATGATAGTCGAAACGCGGTTTATACATACCATAATCAATCATATCAACAGAATCACTAACTTCTGCTAATTTTGCAGAGAGATCCAACAGGAGCTGGCGTTTCTCATTATACGATTTTTTTAAGTCGGTTAGCTCTTGTTCTTGAGAAGCAATGAGCTCTCTCGCTATTTTTTCACGCCTCTGTATATCTGCATATTTATCTTTAACCTCTTTATCTATCTCAGTACGCTTGTCTTTCACTTCTTTATCAATAGCATTGCGGCTGGACTTTTCTTCATCATCCATAGCCTTTTTCATTTTTCGTGCTTCTTCTTCAAGATCAACAATCTTGCTATAACGTAAAAGATCGATTGCATGTTTTTTCTTCAATAAAATATGCATCGTAGTCATAATCACGAATAAAACAACAAGAACACCTACCGCTATTGTTAGTCCCAGGACCAATCAAAAAATCCTCTTCCCTTATAAAAGTAAGGAAATAGTACCAAATGTTGCCATGACTATCATGGTGTCATGTTCATGTATTCTATCCTGAAAACACTAAGTACAACGAACAGGCAATGCTACGGGTCCTTATGGCATGTAATTGTACCCGGCTGAAGCACATATTATTTCTGTGAACTCTTCCCCAACGGCAATCTTTCTCCTTAAGACCAGAAGCAGACCGTAAAGCCTGCTCTTTCTGCATTTCCCGTCTTCATTCATCCCATGTGGCACCAGCATTCCGTTCGCCACACAAGAAAATCAACTCAGACATTAACAGCGCCGTGCCGGGGATGGGTCAACCCTGACGTTCTTTACACCAGTCACAGGAGGTTATATGTCCACCCCCAAACGCTTCCGTTTTACTAATCAGCTCATTAAATCCCTGCCCCCTAACACATCCGATGCACGCAGTACCGATGCCGAATACAGCGACACCGAGATTTCCGGCCTCAAGTGTCTGGTCAGCAGAAGAGAAGGTCGTAAAAAGTTTTTGCTACGCTACCTTTATCATGGACGAAAACGCGCCATCGCCATTGGTCACTGGCCTGAATACCAGATAGATACCCTGTCCGTTATCACAGACGATACCGAGAAGCAGATACCAGCCATCATCAAGTGCGGTGACGTATTCCGGGTTAGCCAGTGCCACTGCCAGCAGCGGGTCTTCGGGGAGTGTGTCATCGTGGTTGAGATGCCAGAGCAGGGTTCCCGTTTCGTTCCAGAAGGCGGTAAACAGGTCGATATCATCGACGGGTCCAAGAATTTCATTGCTGAGGGACGCCAGTGCGGAGGCGGGCAGGTTGAGAAGGGGAAGACTGGTGGGGGTCGTGAGTTTAAACATGATTATCTCCATAAGTAATTGATTCATATTGATAATATGTTTTCAAATGACTTTTAGTTACATTTTTTTTACGTTGTTTGCTTATTTTGGATTATGTCCTTAAATTTAGTGGTGGGCTGGCGTTAAATCCCGTTTTTTTCCGATTTGCAGCATTTTGTAAGAAAATTAGCATGAGCTGTTTTAACTGAAAATGAGAGAACGCTTGCGCACAATTGCTATTGATTTTCTTACTTATTTTCTCAATCACAAAACGCCTTAAATAGTTCAAAAAACAAGCAGCACCCCATAATCGATATTATTTATGGGGAGAAACGACGTTCAGGCCTGAAAGTGGGGGAGTGGCACTTTCAGGAGATTAAGGGGGCAAACAGGCCTCTTTAACGCGTGCTTTTCTCACCAAAATGTCAGAGTCGGTGATTTGCACTTCAGTATTTCTGCCAATACTATTCGCTTCATGTGCTGGCCAGCATCTAACTCAATACCCTTAATTTGTATTAATTGAGCGAGATGTATGCATTATGAAACCCGATAGTTCTTTAAACCTAATAACGCTGACAATGAAACAGAATGATGTTGATTCTGTGGATGGTCGCTTTTGTAAGTCAGCGCAAAACATCAAAACCAGCGTTGACGTTGATGATTGCTGTGTTGAACCAATGGCCCGACATCGCAGCCCAAAGAATCAAAGAGAGGCATTCACTAAAGCTTTTTTTGATGAGTGTAAAACCCGTGCAATACAAACTGGCCGGACTATCGAAGCCAGCGATACAAAATGTACCGGGCTTAAGGCTATATTCCACTCATCCGGACGCATTAAGTTTATTGTCCGCAAAAGTATTCGCGGAAAGAATGTTTACGTTTCCGTAGGAAGTTACCCTGAATTTTCCATTAATAACGCAAGGGAGCATGCCTTTAAAATAATTCAGGAGCTTAAGGCTTCCGTTGAGACTTATGGTGAGCGTTTTCTGGCACTGTTGCAAATAGTCGGTGGTGATAAACTTATCATCCCCTTTTGCTGATGGAGCTGCACATGAACCCATTCAAAGGCCGGCATTTTCAGCGTGACATCATTCTGTGGGCCGTACGCTGGTACTGCAAATACGGCATCAGTTACCGTGAGCTGCAGGAGATGCTGGCTGAACGCGGAGTGAATGTCGATCACTCCACGATTTACCGCTGGGTTCAGCGTTATGCGCCTGAAATGGAAAAACGGCTGCGCTGGTACTGGCGTAACCCTTCCGATCTTTGCCCGTGGCACATGGATGAAACCTACGTGAAGGTCAATGGCCGCTGGGCGTATCTGTACCGGGCCGTCGACAGCCGGGGCCGCACTGTCGATTTTTATCTCTCCTCCCGTCGTAACAGCAAAGCTGCATACCGGTTTCTGGGTAAAATCCTCAACAACGTGAAGAAGTGGCAGATCCCGCGATTCATCAACACGGATAAAGCGCCCGCCTATGGTCGCGCGCTTGCTCTGCTCAAACGCGAAGGCCGGTGCCCGTCTGACGTTGAACACCGACAGATTAAGTACCGGAACAACGTGATTGAATGCGATCATGGCAAACTGAAACGGATAATCGGCGCCACGCTGGGATTTAAATCCATGAAGACGGCTTACGCCACCATCAAAGGTATTGAGGTGATGCGTGCACTACGCAAAGGCCAGGCCTCAGCATTTTATTATGGTGATCCCCTGGGCGAAATGCGCCTGGTAAGCAGAGTTTTTGAAATGTAAGGCCTTTGAATAAGACAAAAGGCTGCCTCATCGCTAACTTTGCAACAGTGCCATATCGAGAGCGGCATCGATCTGTGTCGCATCTTATTCCCCACCTCTCATCGACATATACATTTCGCGTCGCAGGAGATTCAATGATCAATGCCGGTATCCTCGATGGTTCATATCTTCTCATTGATTTCAGCCTCCATCCCGAGGACGGTGATATTGTCGTCAGTTACATCGTGGGCGTGTCTGGTTTCTACAAAGATTCCCGCACAACGGGCGGGAATCGGGTAAGCTGAACGGCATGAAATTGCCGGGCTAGTTTAAAAATGGATAAACTTTAAAAGAAGCCCATAAGTCATTGTTAAGTGCCAACAAACCTACGGAGATATAGGATAATATCGCAAGTGCTCCTGTAAAATAAAGTATGGATTTCTTAATTTTTTTCCACAGGATTAGGGCTGGAATTGAAGTTACGGCAATCACACCCATCTGATAACAAAATTGTCTGGCAATGTCACCATCACTCCAAGGGTATATAAAAACATAAGGGGCGAAAAGTATTAAATGGACAACTCTAAGTATAACCCCTATACATGCCCCAGGTATTGCAAAAAAGCCCCCCGCGCTTTGTAATAAAAAGCTTGCCCTCATGCCGGGTATGAGAATAAAAAAATTAAGAATAGCCCAGAATATTAATATTATCGTGGCATAGCCAAAAAGAGTGCTTAACCCAGATTGACCGCCAACTGCTGTAAACTGTGGCGTCTGGTAAGACTGGCTCGGCTGACTAACTGATTTGCTGGCATCACATGCACTTTGCCAGCTCTCTGCATTGTCTGCCTGCCATTTATGATCATACTGTGTAAAAGGCCTGTCACTGGTAACATACTTGCCTTCATCATCTTGCTTAACACCCATATTTAAGCCCCACTATTTTTATTCATGCCGACATGTGTAGTTGTACGACTTATACTTAATGGAAGGTACGATCCCGTAGTCGTTACACTTGATATGATAACGCAATATGACCTATACAGAAGAGAACAATTACAGCAACCACTTCCGATAGGATGCGGTCTCTAGCATTCAACATAACTCTCTGGGGCTTTCAGGATTTAACCCGCAGCCAGCCCCATATCGGCCTCTTCAAACATA
The DNA here is from genome assembly GCF_003594915.1 of Enterobacter chuandaensis. Classification (GTDB taxonomy): domain Bacteria; phylum Pseudomonadota; class Gammaproteobacteria; order Enterobacterales; family Enterobacteriaceae; genus Enterobacter; species Enterobacter chuandaensis. The sequence continues at coordinate 7,622 of NZ_QZCS01000018.1, read as the reverse complement.
TCTTCCAACATGCGATTCAGTTTTTCCTGATCACTCTTGCTGGCATCGCTATTTGAGCCGTTCGCCTGCATCGGCTCCACCTTCACTTCGGCATAAGGAAAATATAGTGCGCTCGCTTCGTCAGCTCCGCCAGAATGATATCTCTGGCCCTTTCAAGTCCCTCTACGTTTCGTTTGTCATAAACCAGTTCAACGAACATAAAAGACTGCGGAAAGCACTGTGGTTGCACACAGTATTTTCACTGTAAAAATAAACAGTGTCAAGAAGAGTACGGAGAGGAAAGGTATGTGTTTTTTTGTTACCCTTATTTACAAATAGAAAAACCCCAGACCGTGAGATCTGGGGTTCTTTTAGAGTGCACGTGAATTTCATGTGCATATTTTTGTCTTTTCTCGGTCTGCCTGCTGTCTGGTCAGTGTCCGTAAGTGGCTGTTTTTATTGCCGCTGTCCGGTTGCAGTCCTATCAAAAGGCTGGGGTCCCTGTAATTGTACTTATAATAAATTGATTTTTATCGTTATTTTGTTATGGTTTTTAATTTAGGGTTCAATAAAGGGACCAAAGAAACACTATGAGCAAAGTCGTATCGTTTTTCAGCGTTAAAATCATCGATTGTGCTGATGCTGAGGAGTTGAACTCACGACAAGCATCAAAATCTATTAGGGTCAGAGATAGCATATTTAAAGTTCAGTGGTAAATCTTACACCTACCCAACCTTTTTTAGCCTGAAGCAAGATGAATAGCAGATAATAGTGCAGAATTTAAACGCAACGAAATTAACTAAATAGCTGCGCCTAATACCGCTACACTTTTGCCTGACCATGTTTTCCTCCGGGGAATGGGCTGGCGGTTTCCATAAAATGGCGGACCTTTTTCAGTAACTGCCACATTGAGCGGCACTGATGATTACGGGGGTGATGCTGCCAACTTACTGATTTAGTGTATGATGGTGTTTTTGAGGTGCTCCAGTGGCTTCTGTTTCTATCAGCTGTCCCTCCTGTTCAGCTACTGACGGGGTGGTGCGTAACGGCAAAAGCACCGCCGGACATCAGCGCTATCTCTGCTCTCACTGCCGTAAAACATGGCAACTGCAGTTCACTTACACCGCTTCTCAACCCGGTACGCACCAGAAAATCATTGATATGGCCATGAATGGCGTTGGATGCCGGGCAACTGCCCGCATTATGGGCGTTGGCCTCAACACGATTTTACGTCACTTAAAAAACTCAGGCCGCAGTCGGTAACCTCGCGCATACAGCCGGGCAGTGACGTCATCGTCTGCGCGGAAATGGACGAGCAGTGGGGGCTACGTCGGGGCTAAATCACGCCAGCGCTGGCTGTTTTACGCGTATGACAGGCTCCGGAAGACAGTTGTTGCGCACGTATTCGGTGAACGCACTATGGCGTGGTGATATGGATGACGGATGGCTGGCCGCTGTATGAATCCCGCCTGAAGGGAAAACTGCACGTTATCAGTAAGCGATATACGCAGCGAATTGAGCGGCGTAACCTGAATCTGAGGCAGCATCTGGCAAGGCTGGGACGGAAGTCGCTGTCGTTCTCAAAATCGGTGGAGCTGCATGACAAAGTCATCGGGCATTATCTGAACATAAAACACTATCAATAAGTTGTGACCATTACCTTTTAAAAGTAGATAACATGTCTTTCAGATCGACTTATAATTGATTTATTCATATGTAAGACATATACCTCCGTGTTTCCTTTCAGAGCAACTGGATGATAAATGATATCGCTGTTTTCTCGACTAACCCGATAGGATGCGGTATCTGAGCAATACACACTCAACACCCCACTTGAACTTCCTCCTTTCTTCTCTGTCTGGCTTGAACAAGATTTATGAATCTCCAGTGAGACCCCCACCACTGCAGTAGAAGACGAAACACTTGCAGCCAACACATCTAGAGGCAACAGAACGAATAGCATAGCCAAACAGGCTGTCCTTACATTTCCGTTATTAAACAAAAACATAGGCTTGCACTCCTCATATCAACGAAAATCCCAGTGCTACTGATGACCTTCTGAACTCAGGATGCTGCTAACTCTGCTTATATCACTGCATATAAATTAAAAAAATTAATTTTATAATATTAATCACTATAATAGATCGATATTACATTTATAGATCAAAAACATTGCAATTGCGCAATGAATAAACGAAAAAATGTGATATGCGTTCACAATCTTCAACTTGATCTAACCATCTGTAAATCTGGTTACTTAATAGAGGTATCGGCGTAGCTCATACCGAGAGTAAACAGGCGGCAGATAATCTTCTGCTCAATCTCGTCCGACAGCGTGGTCTGGTGCTTCTTCACCAGTTGAGGCTCAAAAGAGCCATTACGATCGCGCGGAGTCGTCAGTTCGAAGCTGCAGGTCGGGGCTTTAATGGTTTTTTACCGGAGCCGTTTTTACGGTTGGCTTGCACATCTGAAGCTAGATGGGAGTCAAGTTCGGCGGACAAGGCTGCTTCAGTTAACTGTTTGATTAACGGCGTTAAGATGCCATCTTTGCCGGTCAGGGACTGACCGGACTGTAGCGCTTTCAGGGCTTTGTCGAAATCAAATGGCTGGAACATTTGTCATTCCTTTTTGATTATATATTACTGGAATGACACGGAATTTCTAACGCTCTCGCACTGCTGGAGAAAAGTAGTTTTAATTTTTGGTTCTTTCCGGTCCATCTGACTCATACTTCGTACCACCGCAGAGATTATCTGCGAAGAAAGGTCCACAGACTGAACTTATGGTCTTGCACTGCAGTACTTTTATCAGTACCGGAGCGTGATAATAACCGTATCGGTATAAGTTCCCGGAGAAGGCCATGACTGCGCTGGTAATACCCCATATACGACGTAACGGCTGATTTCACCTGATGACGATGAGACATCCAGTGCTGTTGCTCCCGGAACGTTGCCCCATGCTTTCGTTGCCGCAGCATCCTTCCAGATTCCGTAAGTCACACATTCACCTTCAACTGAACAAAGTTGCCGTTGCGAGCCGTTAAAATGCTGACCATCACCCAGCCCTACCGAATACGCAGTACCAACCGGACACTGTATGGAGATACTATTTTGTGCGGTTCCCCTCAGTTGTGGGGTCTGCCCCCCCATAAGAGCGCCAAAATTCAGTACCGATACGCCGCTGATGGCACAGGTATTCTTCACCGTCGCCGTGGCACTGGCCGGGTAAGGCGCCACCACCGTTCCCACCTGACAGGCCGGGAGCATCTCCTCCCGCTCTGCACTCGTCCATTTCATGGTGAGGGGAACGTAATAATTAAAGTATTCCTGTGCCGGCAGTCCCGTCTGTCCTGACATTGTCCTTCCCACCAATCGGAACTGACCTGAAACCGATTCATTATCTCCTGCTATCATCGTCAGTTCTGCCGCATTGCTCGTATCCAGCGCCCGCGTCATATCTGATGCGGTGAACACCTGAAAATTAAAGCTGTAGGCTGGGGAGGTATTTGTGCTCATGGTCAGTATTTCAGTAGCGGGTTGTAAACAGACCCGGAACCAGACTGACTTTCCGTAGCTTCCCTGACACGTTGCCGTCACATTCATACTGGTTGTTGCGCTTGCCCCGGCACTGACCGTGCCAAACGAAAACACCCCCTGCCCTGAAGCCCAGCAGGTATTATCTGCCCGGGCAGAGAATGATGACAGACTCAGACATGACATCATAGTCACGACCAGAATGATATAGACTGACGATGCTCTGTTGACTAATGACATACCACCTCTGCCTGTTCAATCGTTTTTGTGTGACTTGACATATCCGGAATATCTGCCACACACTGACCTGATGGCGTATGGACCTCAACCTGTCCACCTTCCGGAGGGCTCTCCAGATACACATCCCCGTTATACCCCACAATATTTCCTGCCGGGTGCGATGCAACCGAGGTTCCATCTTTCGTCAACACGGTAACAGCACTTCCGACCTCAATATCTGCCCCGGACGTATTTTTCAGTTTCAACACTACAGCACGGGCACGATAGACATTAAAATGCGCACTGACACCACTCCCAGCACGGGGAACAACCGTCGCTACCGTCTCCGGTGCCCGGTAATCACCCGGAAGAGACAAGGGATCTATCGCAATCTGGTTAGGCAGCCACCCATTCAGGTCCGTCAGCAGCAGATAACCCTGCTCATCTGTTCGCCCTGCGGGGTTGTTATGCAACTTAACCGGAATATCCGGCACACCGTTGGTGTCCACAACAGCAAACGCATCCGGCACATTGCGCATGGCATATAAATGATTTCCCAGCCAGCCAAGCGTACCGTCCAGTGAGGCGTAGAAACCCTTCTCTCCCCTCTGAACATCCGTTCCTGCCTGCCATTCATGGGTCATTGCAGTCCGGTTTACCTCCGCATGGAAGAGATTACTTTTCCCCTGCTGACTGGAAATCTGCCAGCCCCAGTCTGGTTGTGTACGATCGGCCAGTGATGTTAACTGCCATTGTGTGCCTGTGGTTCCGTTTTGCCTGTCAGCCTGAAGGGATACCCGGTAGCGAGTACCCAGAGGGATACTCAGACCGGAATAGAACAGGGTTTGTCGCTCATCCCCGGAGATCATTCTGGATGCAGAGACTGACAGGGTCAGACCACCATCAAGCTCCTTCGTCCATGATATACTGCCGTAACGGGAACGCCCTGTTGAGGGATACTGCTGCTCCACCACACCGAGGCCGAAATTACCGGCACTGTCTGTGCCGGTTGTCAGCCATATACTGTCACTCTTTTTTTGCTGCTGACTACCGGCAAGACACGCCAGATCGCAATAATTTCCGCTGTACTGCTGATGGCTGACGGAGAATCCCACACCCCCGCGATTCCACTGCCAGCCAAAACCAGACTGCTGCCCGTGGGCCCCTTCGTACTGACTGCCAGCAGCATTCAGACTGATAATGCCTGTCCACGGTGATGTCAGCCATGACAGCCCTGCGCCCCCCAGCATCAACCGTCCCTGAGCCATTTGTGTATGCGCCTCCAACGTCAGATTATTGTTGACGCCATAACGCCACGCCCCGCTGAGAAGCAGATGGCTGTTGTAGTCAAAAGAGGTCTCTGCATAGTTCTCCCTCAACCATCCCAGGCTGAACGACTCTGTATGATACCCGCCAGCCAGCATGTTCTTTGTACCATAAACATCAAGACTGACCATCCGTTTCCGACCATTGATATCAGTGATCACCACTTCAGCCATCCCCCCGCCCGTAAATGTCGGGGTGGTACTCAACGCGAACTGGCCGGGAGAGACCTGCTGGCTGCTGTTTTTAATCCCGTTGACATACAGATCAACCGTCGAAGGTAAGGTCACACTGTCCGTCAGCACTGAGCGGGAGCCTGTATTAACAGAAGGTTGTAACGAATAATCCCGCGTGATGGTTAGCCCCCCGTAACGGACGCGCCGTCCCCACGACAGCGCATCGGTATAACCGTCACCAGCGATAACGCTGATTCGTTTTTCAGGGTTGCTGTATGTCCAGCGGGTATCAAGCCGCTCCGTATCAACGGAAGAGCGACCTTCTGAGTTAAATAACCGGGAATTCAACCCGCTGCTGAACACCCCGAACTCACCGCCTGTTGATCGTAATTCGGTTAAAGCGCTAAGTGTTTCATATCCGGAGCCTTTCTGACCATACAGGCTGTAATTCAGAGTCAGGCCACTCACTGATGGCGTCAGGGCATCATTCTGAAGAGGGTTTTGTGACGTTCCGTCCAGTACAGTTTTGCCTGTCAGCTCATCACCAGATACGAGCAGAAGTAACGACTGATTCAGCGCGTCATATTCCAGTTTCAGGTAATCTCCAGTACGCAGACGGACAAGCCCTTCCTTCTGTTCCAGATCTGAAATATCAATCTGAAGCTTTCGGGCGTCCTCCACTTTAAGCCAGAAATCATTACCATCCTGCCACATTTCCACAAATCCCGGGATCGCCTGCTGGTTAACACTGACAGCCAGATATTGGGGTAGTGCTCCTTCAGGCAGGACCGACGCCGCATCGGTGCGGTTGATACAGGAAATGAACAACAGACACAAACTAAGGTGACTGGAGCGGAAGGCTTTTAAGAGCCGGACTGTCATTCAGCGAAAACTCCACCTTTTGCATGCCCGGACTAGCCGCCCCAACGGGCCATACCATCTGTTTTCCGCTCAGCACATAACCCATCAGGCCTGCAGTTACTGTTACCGTCTGTTTTCCTTTCAGCAGCCTGACGTTACTCAGTTTGATATGAACGGGATTATCGTTTCTGACCCACAACCGATTCCCTTCCAGCCGGACATGGATCCTGCTGATATCTGGTGAGGTATCCCCGCCAGCAAAGACGGGAACGGAATACCGTAAAAGGAAATTAACCTGATTGTCTGAGGATGCAGTGGAATCAATGGCCGGAGGTAACTCATCAACAATTAGACGCCAGCTTCTTTCCCTGCTGCCGGGGGGTGTTTGGACCATCAGCATTCGCACCATCTGTGTTTTGCTCGGAGGGATTTGTGTCATTGGTGGACTGGCAACAAGGTCGCGTGCGTCGGTCAGGACATCCTTACCGTTTTCCTGCTCCCAGAGGTACAGCCGGAGCTGCGCCCGCACGTCATGTGAACCGGAGTTACTCAGGTAAACAGCTTTCGCGTTTTCATTTTTTTCAAAAAACAGGTTAACGGGCGTGACCTGAAGACTGGCAGCAAATAAAGAAAAGGAAGAAACAGAAGCGACAAGCGTCAAGAGCCCGTAAAGGCACTTCATCGTATTGTTCATGACCGTGTGTGTTATCCATAAAAAAGCGCCGTATGCAGACTAAGGGCGACGCCTTAATAATAAGTGTCATCGGCATATCCCGGAAAACCGGATAAAAAATCAGCGATGAAGGATTAGTAGAGCATGTTCAGGGTAACATTCCCGTGATACTTACCAGCTGAAGCTTTTGCTAATTCTGTTGCGGGGACTTTACCCCAGAGAGTCAGGGTCTGTGCTTCACCAGTACCGGTCCCAGACAGCGCAGCGCTGTTGCTGACAGGTGAACTGTTGTTATTGTCGGTATAGAGTTCAAAGTTTACCTTCTCACCCTCACCACTGACTGGCTCCATTGACAGATCGCTGCTCGCAGTCGTGATACTGAACGGGGTATTTTTGGTACAGACAATATTTAGGTTACTGGAAGCTTGAAGGCTGTTGCCTTCATCGGATTTATGCTGACCAAAATCCATTTTGTCCGCAGTAAATGAACAAGACTTAAGCACTTCCAGAGTAACTTCCATGTTTGCATGTGTATTCTGATCCTGTGCAGCTACTGCTTGCTGTGTACCAACACACAGTAACAAAGAGAAAAACACGACTTTCTTATTGATTTTATTGAAGAACATTTTATTTTAAAATCCCATAAATGTAGTGAGAGACCTATATTCGGCATAAAACAAGCGAATAAAGGAGCGAGTTCAATGAACAATTAATGGATTTAGCAGATCGTTAAGATCAAATTGATCGATACAAACAATCAATAATGGGGACAAATCCTATACAAAACGTAAATAAAAAACAATCGGGATAGTTTGCTTTAGCACCAAAACTACCATTATTGATACCAATGCTTGAAGC
>NZ_QZCS01000017.1 GCF_003594915.1 Enterobacter chuandaensis | reverse complement strand
GGTACGTTAATCACCATAAACCTGTTTACGTGGCTCATAAGGCCGCACATCGGGCTTAAATGCGTGTGATCAATCTGTTTTGGTATGGAGTTTTGAGACGGCGGCACGTCTTCCGGCTTCAAAGGAAAAGCGATACAAGGTTGAGCCTGGTAACTACTTGCCACTGCGTGCTAACATACCAAAGCCATTAACAATCACAGTGGCTTTTGTACTTGATAGGAAACTGACATTTCTTATATGCAAATGAGGCAGGTCTTTCACGCTAACTCATTGTTTTTAAAGGAATTTAGTGACTTGGTGCGAAGGCCGGACTCGAACCGGCACGGGTTATAGCGGCTTAGCTTGCTTCAAGAATCATTGTTAACTCATTGAACTAGCGAGACTAAAGCTCATAACCCCGGCACATTTCACCGACTGTTTAGTCATGAAAAAGCCCCGACAACATAACCGGGGTTTGTATGAGTTTCAAGAGAGATCGTTATCTAGTTTTAGATCCCTGCGGGAATTACCTCGTGCGGATAGCTATTCCCATCTACATGCGCCACCTGTTCCAAGGGAAGCGCTACTTTATGAAAAGCACAGGGACACGAGACATACGGCAAGCGCGTTTGTTTCGCGATGCTATTGCTCTGGAATGGACTCGCTTACGGAATCTGCTTAAGCCGCAAGGCGGCTCATCCGTAGATCAAATCATTGATGAGCTACGCCGTGTCAGTGTGTATGCTAAGGAAGCCCCCGCATCATTTGGTGCATCGGTTCAGGCTTGCCCTTCCCTACTTAAAATGCGCGATCTGTATCTTCTCCAATACAGCGAGAAGAGAAAGCTGACCACGCTATCCAAGACCAACAAAGCCGTAGAGGTGCTGTTAACCCACCTGAAAAAGAAAGATGTTCAGTTGCGAGATATTAACCGAACCATAGTTACAGGCTGGTTAGATAAACTCAAAACTGAGCGAGCGCCCCAAACCATCCAGAACTATATCAGTGCACTGGCACAGATATGGGATTTGGCACGCAATCGCTATCACGATGCGCCACAGGATAACCCTTGGCGTGGTCATGCACTCGAAGCCAAAAGCAGCAAGGTCAGCTATGAAGTCTTCGCACCGGGAGAGCTGGCAAAGGTCTATACCTTGCTTGATGACGAGATGAAGGCGGTAACGGCTATTGGTGCTTACAGCGGTATGCGGATCAATGAAATATGTACGCTGCGTGAGAGCAGTATTAAAACTATCGAGGGCGTTTTGTGCTTTGAGATCACCGAGGGGAAAACCAAGAGCGCGGCGCGAATCGTCCCTGTACACAGTAAGCTAATCCCCCTCGTAAAATCGTTGCTCAAAAACACACATAGCGGTTTTCTGTTTTATCACGCTTCAATCACAGACCGGGCGGATGGGAAGCGCTCAACGTGGCATACGCAGCAGTTCACACGGGCAAAGCGTAAAGCTCTTGGCGAACTTGCCGCAGAGAGAAAAGTGTTTCACTCACTCCGCCATGCGTTTGTGCAACAGCTCGACCGTGCTCAAGTGCCAGAGGACAGAATTGCGCTACTGGTAGGCCATGAGCGAGGGAATACTGAGAGCTTCAAGACTTACTCAAAAAACGCAGCAGCTCCCCAAGAGCTTAAACGCTACATAGAAATGCTTGAAAGCGAGGGTATAAAAATCAGTTAAAAACGGTGGGGGAGCTTTTAGGTTGGGGTAGAATGCTAAGCGACAACGCGAAGAGGAAGTCCCATGCAAAATTCCCCAGTAATACAGCTAAGACAGATGATACACGCCGACTCTTATGGTATGTCTTCGATATTAATGCAATCTATTATTATTGCTAGGAAAATCGGGGACAAAGAGTTCGGCGATTGGCTCGAATACGAGTACAGGGGATACCCATCTAAAGCTCTCACACCAGTTTATAGGCTTTTTGATCTTCCCCATTACGCCCAGCTACACAATGGCAGTTGGCAGCCAATGAACCTAGATCGAACTTTTTTAAAAGATATACTTGAGCACGATAACTTTAACCTTTTTAAGATGTGCGCGGTTCAAAACCCTATAGCTGATATTGAACGAATGGCCTCTTCTGACGAACCAATAACAGCTTTCTTATCTGAAAAGCAAAAGCAGTTCTTTTCTAATCTCTTTGGAAATTTTAAAAACTATGCTCAATTCCCTCATCGTTCACATATGGTGAAGATCATTTTAGATGTAAAAATGATGATACTTAATTGGGCCTTAGAATTAGAAGAAAAAGGAGTGCTTTGCGAAAACTTATCAATTACTCAACAGCAAAGGGAGATCATGACCGTGACTGTGAACAATAACACTAATAATTTCCACGCACCTGTCAATAACGCTGGAACGATAGTTGCGGGTAGTACAGGAAATATTAAGCAAGCAAATAAAATAACAGCGGGGGACTTCAACTCTCTCAAAGAACAGCTCAAACAATGGGGTGCAACTGACGAAGATATTGAGGCATTACACCAAGCGATACAGGAATCCACGCCCCCCACCAGTTCAGACGCGTTTGGAGGAAAGATTGGTAAATGGGTCGGAGATATGATCGGTAAAGCATATGCTGGTACATTAAACATTGCTGCCTCCGCTGCTCCCGCGCTACTGACTAACGCCATTTGCCATTACTACAACATTCCTGTTTGAGTAGCTACGTTACTGTTTCGGCGGGGTTTATTACCCCGCAGTTATGGATATAACACGCCAATACCAGTGTATTGCTTGCGATAGCTGCCAACCATAGCCCTTAAGTTCGCAACGCTAACACCACACGTCCGCCCAACGTAGCGGCCTCCCTCAGCAGCGTTAGCAGAACGATGCACCACAGCACGCACGCGCCCGGTTCGGTGGCAGTGATCTAGCACGGCAGACGTAAGGCGCAGCGGCTTACCTGTCACCGCACAGCGTCGGTATTGATAATTCCACAGGAAGATACGGACAGCGGCCACATCAGCGCGGCGCAACTCCAGCCGACCGGAACCATTCAACAGGAAGCGATACACATCTTCGAATACAGCAGCATTTGTAATCCGTTCAGCCAACGGCATGTTGCCGAGGTGTTCCAGATAGTCCCGCATCGCTTTTCTTAGTAGTTGGTCTGTCCGTGTAACCATGATTCAAAGTCTCCATTGTCAGACGCAGCCCGCTTGCAGGCTTCGTATTCTTCGCACTGGCGTTGGCAAACCAGAACATAAAGCTCATCAGCCATCGCATTAACGCGTTCGTCACTGATACCGTTGCGGCGCATTAGCCCCAGCAGCTTACGAAATTCAGCTTCCAGCTCAGGCTCTTCGGTATCCATTACCCACTGTTTCAGGTCAGCGAGTGCGCCAGTCATTGGCGGCGGCTCGATGTACCGCCACCTTAATTTAATCGTGGTTATCATCTTCTTTATTCTCTCTGTAAGCCGGGTGCATTGCCCGGTATTGCTCAATGGTCAAACCCTCGCTGGCCGCTGTAAGCCGTTCCTTTTGCTTACCCGCCAATCGCAAGGCGCTGTCTCTCCAGCAGAGCAGAAAGAAGATGGTCAGCACCTGTTTACTCAAGCCATCCAGAAGATCGCCAAGCCCTTGCTCCAGCATACAGGCACGCCATGCAGCGGCGTGCTCAGTCATAGCACCGACTATCGGGACAGGTGCGCCGAGCATCGTCGCAAGTTGGCTCATAACACTATTAGCATCGCCCGGATGCAGTCGGGGAATAGTCATGCGGCCAGCCTGCGCCATCAGTTCAGCGTACCGCTGGCGGCGTGGGTCATCATCTGCCAGCGCTCTAATCGGCTTTTCATCAGCCATATATGGAACCTCCGAGGATTAGGCAGCCTGCAACAAATCGGCTGGCGTTGAGGGATGGTATCTGGCTTTAGCTTTTAGATAGGCAGCACGCGCCGCCGCTTCGGTAGTAAATAAGCCAAGGTGACGGAGTACACCATCAACGCGTATGTAAGCCTCCCATTTGCTACAGCCTTTATTCCAGCTATATCCCCTTGCCTTGCGTCGGTTCTGGTCGTTTTCCCGCTGCGTAACCAAGCGCAGATTGCATAGGCGATTGTCGTCACGGATACCGTTGATGTGATCGATCTGCTTACCATGAGGAATAGCGCCATGCGCAAGAATCCACGCCACGCGATGGGCTTTTAGCTGGTACTGCTTGCCATCAAGTCGCAGGGCAACTTGACGATAGCCATCAGCTCGCCGGGTGGAGTCAGCATAGGAGCCAGTCTTAACCCGGCGTCGGTTAGCTTTATGGTGCAGGCGGCCTGTCACCGGGTCATACAGGAAAAGGGAACACAGCAGCTCAGGGGCGTAAGCATCATTAACCATGACTCAGCCCCTCCAGTTATGCAGCTTGTCGGAAATTGATAACGCAGTCAGGACGACGCAGCCCAACGTTGAACAGCCGATATGAGTCCATCACCATTGTCATTTCGCGTTCATCATCCCACTGGCGATTGATGACGCTCTGCGCTTCGACCGTCAGCAGCACAGAGGAAGGTTTAAACAGCGTCGCCCTCGTCATCGCTTCCTCTGCGGTAACGTCATAATCAGCGCCCAGTTCATGCCCGGTAATGACTTCCTGCGGGTAACTGTTCAGCTCAATGACTCGCACCCCAGCGACATAGCCAACGCGACGCCATGCGTAATCGTTGCCACTATCCCGGCTGTAACGGACGTTCATCAGCTTCTTATGTTCCATCAGGATGCTGAACCATGCAGGGTCAATGAGAAGCACCAGCTCGGCCACCGGAATATCTTTCTCAGTGAGGAAGCGATTAGCAGCCGCTTTGACGGCGTGAACCAATTCGTTTGCGGCGTCCTCTTCGCTCCCCGCTGTCAGGTCGAGCGAGACAACGTTATTCGTAAGCGGGTTAAACGTTGGTTGCAGTGTCGGCGGCGGTACAAAGTCAGTCGCTTTGATTAACTGGATGGTGTGCGCTTCGTCGTAGAACTTAGCGTGCGCAGTGCCGATATTGCGGCTCAGCTCTGCGCGAAATGTGGGTGCTGTCCAATCGTCCTGATAGTCAATCGGGACGCGGATATAACTCAGCGTATCCACAGAGATAACCAACTTGTCCGACTTAACGGCGGTAGGCTCCAGCGATTGCCCTGCGGTTCTGCCCTTCACCTCAAGATCACCACTCAGGCGATCAATGCGGTATTGGTTGCTGCCTTTCAGCGGCCTGTATGTAGACAGCCCCTCGGCCAGAAATACGGATTTGGACTCTAAACGGGTCTGGACATCCCGGTCATAAGCCTCGATGTGAATATCATTGTCGGATTCCACCCCGCCATAATGTGGGCGAAACAGATCGGGACTGTACGAAGTATCAGCCATAAACAAAACTCCTACGTAGGTTGATGAAGCCCGCGCCATCGTCATGGCACAGACGTGCGGAATCCTCCCGCCGAGGCAGGATTCAGAACGGTATCGATTAAAGGGATAAGGTGCCCCGAAATGGGCGTTTTGAGGCCAGAGCTGGCGCGGTTCTCAGGGGTTAGTGCGCGTGAAGTAAGGCGAACGTATTACCTTGCATTAGTGCGCACTCATACGCGCCATGTTCAACACCTTCCGCACAGAGGTTTCAGACACGCCAACCTTGCTTGCAATGTAACGATTCTTCTGGCCTTTTGCAGAGCGAACGATAATGTCAGCGCGTATCGCCTCAGTGATTACCTTGCGGGGTCTGGCTCGATTCTTCTCGTGCCGTTCACGTTCGCGCATCCGCTCGGCCATCTTCGGCGGCAGCACAGGGGAAAGCCCACGGCTAACGCCAGATGTGCGGGTGCCGGATGTGGCAGACCGTGCAACGATATAAACCGCTTCGTCTGGATTGAAAACGTGCGGCACACGCTCAGGGTAAACATGATCACATCTACCCAGCGGCAAGGCGAAATCCGGGCGCACGTCAGCGACACGCTCCACAGCATGGAAATTACAGGTACTCATTACGAACCTCGGTTAATTAAAAACAGGCTTTCAGATGCCGCGCAGAATGCGGCTTGCGGGGACTCATGCGCATAGATTGGTGTGGTAGTACCGGGTCGGTGCGCACTCGGTCTTGCAGGGCGCATTCCACAGTTGGGCGTTAGCGACCAGCACGTTTGCCAGCGGAGCGCTGCGCAACCAGAGCGCGGTATTGTTCATCGTACTGGCGATGGCCGGGGCCATACCCTGATTGCTGCGCCCACTGCGAAAGCTGGTCATACGCTGCTATAAACTCAGCATGTGACATTCCGACAGGTTGCGCGGCAGTCTGGCCGTTCGGGACGTAACCGGTAATGGAACCGCCAGCCATACGCTCTTGCAGATACTGAACCGCACGCGACATCTGCGCGGGATCGCCAGACATGACCATCCGTTCAAGGGTTGATTGCGTCCCGGCGTCGAGCGTGCCAGCGTACTGCAACATCGCGTCAACTGTACCCTGACCTAGCTGGCTTTCGACAGACTGGTGAAACTGCCCCATCAGCCCATGAAGTTCAGGAGTCAACTCAACAGTGGTGCCATCCTGTAATTGCAGTGTGTCGCCCACTTGCGCCCCAGAGCTGTCAGCGTTCTGGTCTTGCTGATTTGCGATATTGCCATTATTCCATTGTCCGCCATCATTGCCGTTAACGGGTTGGGTACGGAGGAAATCAGCATCAGCAGGCGCAGAGCTAAAGCGGGATGCTCCATTGTCAGCTCCAACAGGTGCAGCCATGTATGGCGATTGCTGCGATGCAGCATCAGCACCGGAAAGGTACGGATTAACATTCTGGTCAGACATAAATTACTCTCCTGATAATGCTCTAAGGTCGTGTACCTGCGCTAACAACAGCATATGAACAGGCACACAACGTTCCGGCAGTTTGCGCACACCGTGATACGCTTTACCCATATCCCGACGATCAACCTGATAGGCGTGGGCGAGGTCTGCCTGACTCACCTCAAGCGATTCAGAAATCAGCTTTAATTGTGCAGCCCAGTCTGTATTCTTGCGGGGCGGCAGCAATACGATAGTTTTGCTCATGGTAATTCCTCGTTAAAGTAATCCACGTTTACGAAGCCAACGACGCTCACCAACGGAGCCGCGCGGGCGTTGTTTCGGATTCTGGTTAAGTGTTTGGCTGGGGTCAGTTCGACCTTTCCCGGTCAGGTTCTGCGTCAGCACATCCCAACCCCGTGATTCAATCGGAGCGTATCCTTCGCGTTGTTCGTCAAGGTTCACGTAGAGATCAGGGTTAACGGCGGGGTGCAGCGGTTCGTTCTCTGCCATCATTCAGCCTCGCTGAATTTGGAGTTAACAGACTCCAGAGTATCCGGGTACGACCAACGATTTCTCAGGCAGCGTTGCACATGCGCGACGACCTCAACAGGGACGCCCAGCTTCCCGGCGATCTCCGCAGCAGGCCAACCGAAGCGCTCTAACTTGTGGATTTCATCTAAATCAGTAGGCACTAACTTGCGCACTACTTTCGGCTTCGCTGGCTTCACCTTCAAGGGTTTCTGTACCGGGTGCGTGTGGGCGTTGCTAAAGCGGGAATGGGCGATAGCCAGCACCGTCTCAGGGCGAATCAGCATATCGCGGGCAATCATAAACTCTGTATCGCGGTGCAGCTTGCCGGGCTTATAGCGGCTGCGGATGGCGTTGTACTCCGCCAGATTAATATCAGCATCGTCTTTCCAATGTTCGGCCAAGTCATCGACATAGACGCCACGGATTACTGCATCAATATCGGTCAGGGTATGACCTGTCTCCGCTGCAATCTCTTCATTGTTCTTTAGGTGCTTATGAGCCAGCGCGTTAATGCGCTGGATATCGGTAATACTCAAAGTCATAAATTAAACTCCGAATCAAATTTGATCTGGTCAGTAACCAACGTGTGAATCAGCGCAAGGCTTGACGCGGTGTGTGTGCCCGACTTGCGGGCGTTGTCGTACATGAAGCGGACTACACGTTGATATTTCTCCGGCAGCGTGGCGAACCATTGCCGGAACTGTTCAGGGGTCATTGGTCGTCATCCTCCGGGAACACGTTGTTAAAGGTTGTATCAGGCGAGTCGGCGGCGTTCTGCTTGAGGAAGTTCACGCAGGATGACAACTCGGCAGCAGCCATGCGTGACTCTCCCGCCTCGTCCTCCTTAAGCCTGCGCGTCAACGCACCCAGCAGCAGGGTTTTTAGTTCCCATGCTCCGGCTTCAAATTCAGATTTCGTCATTGGTGGTTATCTCCAACTGGTAACAGGCCTAGCGCACGGATGTGCTGAATCACTTCTTGATGCACGGGCTTCGGCAGAAACAAACGGCGGGCAATGGCGGCGTAAACTTCATCAGGAGTCTTGCGTACCGGATGCACCCGGCCATTGAAAATCCGGTCGGACAACCGGACGGCTTTCCAGCGACGCGAGCCATCCGGCCTTTTCATGCGGTTCAGTACAGCGGCCAGACACTCCCACGGCTCGCAATCATTCAGCAGGCAATATCGCTCCAGCGGTGTAGATACCTCGCGAATGATGGCCTCACGATTAAGGGTCTTGCGATGAGGTTCGGCCAGTTCATCCCAGTTGTACCCATTCAGGGCGAAAGCTAGTTGTGCGGTGATGAGCGCATCCGCACGCGCAGCACGACGCTGCGCATGTTCGGTAACAGGCATATGATTAACTCCAGAGAATCAGGGAGAGCCTTTCGACTCAGAGGTATTTAGCGATGTACTGCCAGTTGCAGTTTTCAGGGCGGTAGAAGTAAGCAAGCTCATCAGGCGCAACATCCAGCGCCAGCGATGACCACAGCAGAAAAGCGCGGGCAGGTTCCCCATCGCGCCCGGCTCGTCCAATCATCTGAACGAGATCAGGCAAGTCATCGGGGACGTATGTCACTACAACGTTACGGATATCAGGAACATCAGCACCCAGCCCGAAGGCTTTAGTAGCAATCAGAATCGCGCCCGGTGTAGAGGCAAACCACTCAGCGTTTGCGTGGCGTTCCTCGTTGCTCAGGTGCATCGTCTTCGAATGATATGGCCGCGCCCGGTCGCCCAAGAGCTTCAGGTACGCCCGCAACGTCTTAAGGTCATTGACGAGAATGAGCGTCTTCTCTTCATCCGGCAGAGCCTCAGCCAGACCAACAGCCGCTCGGAAACGTTCGCGGCACTGTCTGACTGGCGTCAACTGGATATTCTCGCGAGCAACATCAGCGCGGAATGTTACGTAATCGCCACGGCAGCCAAGCGACTCCATTAAACTGCGCTCATTTTCGCGCAGCAGCGTAGCCGTAAACACGCAGCGTTGAGCCGAAGGAAAGGCATTCAGTAGTGTGTGCTGCATTGCGTCGTAAGCTGGGCGGAAATCCCAGTCTTTGACCGTGTGTGCCTCATCGATAATAAAACGATCAACGCCATAAGCCATCAGCGCCGCGAGAACCTGACTCGACGGAACCAGATGTTCAGGCGAAACGACTGCAACCCGGAACGCCCCGGCAGCCAGCCCCGCCAGTTGTTGCGCATTGCGGTGCCTCGGCAGCTTGTCACCAAATGCCACAGCGTGAACGCCAGCCTCCCGCAACTGGCGGAGAATCTGACGTTTAAGGGTATTAGTAGGAACAACGATAACAGACAGGCCAACGCCAGCGCGGGATTCATAAATCAATGGATAAGTGAAGGCGGCGCTTTTCCCATACCCAGTCGGCAGAACGGCCAGCACATCACTACCACGGGAGAAGATCGCATCAGCAACAGACAACTGCCCCGGCCTCCACTCCAGCCCATCGGGTGGCAGCAGGCTAACGCGTGCGTTTCGGTCACAGCGAACCAGCGGGCGGAACTCATAAGAGGCTGTATTCAGTGACGGCACAGACGGCGACACTGCCAAGCCGTTTGGGTCACAATGATGATTTGTACTGTTAAATTTATCCTCGGTAGGTTTAGACTCTCCACACCACAATTGACGAAACTCCCCTGAGTCTCCGTAGCGTTTGAAATCTGCGTTGCGTATCGCTTCCAGTTTACTCATGCCCCTGTTAATGCGGCGCATGGTTTTCTCATCGCAAATCAGAAACTCGCGGCAGGCTTTGAGAAAAGCATTCTGTCCGGTTGTTGATTCCGGCACGGCGTGCTCGCGCGGTTTCAATGCGGCATCGTCTACGCGGACGCCGGGAAAATCTGGCGACAGCGGGTCAACATAACGAGCGGGCTTCTTATTCAACCATTGCTCAATCTCGGCGCGTCGGCAATAAATCGCGTCGCCGGGCTGGATGACTTGCCGCAACCCAGTGTCAGAGCGCTGTTTTTGTTTCTTCGGTTGAACACCGTACAGCGTTCGCCACTCCCGCAAGGTCATCGCGGAGCCATCTGCATTGTAATAAAACTCTTCGGTCTTTGTGTTGTATGCCGCCTTAACGGGTTTACGCTTTACAGGGCATATCTTGGAACGTCGAATAACAATCCCGTCAGCGATCATTTGCTGTACATCTGCGTCCGCAGTATTGAGCGGGTCAGCGTCGGCAGCCTGCACAAGCAGGCGGCATAGGTTTGTTGGCATGGTGAAATCTCCAGAAAATAGGGGTAGGTATTAGCTCAGGTTGGGGCGGTGGTACAGGTGCGGCAGACTCTCTGCCCTTATAGAGGTTTTCATGTCGGCAACAGTGTCAGTGTCTTTATCTGCCTTAATAGTCACTTTCAAAATCGGAGAGGTTGTCTCGCTTCGGGAGTTATTCTTTCTCCTTAGTAGATACTTTCATTAGGTCAATTTTTAACCACCACCTCGCTAAGCCTTACTGAGCCTGGGCTGGCAATACTTAACAACGCGATTTTTGTCGGTCAAAAGCGGGAAAGTAATGCTCTATATCTCCTTATTAGTAGCCTTTAAAATTAAAAATATAAGTTACTGTAATCATTAGATAATTATGAAAGCATCTATAGTGATAAGTATCGCTAGATACGCAGAGCGAGCGCGGCGCAGCCGATTCGAGCGAGCGCCGAACGGATGACGGATAGAATCCGATAGGATGATAGACGGCAGACAGTGAAGGCAGTAGGACAGGTGACACAGTAGACCGTAACGGCGTGCCATAGCTGGCAGTAGCACAGCAGGCAGTAAGACCAATGAACAACGGCTAAGACCTGAAAGGAAACGAACAAGAAAGATGATTGAACGATACAGAAATGAATGAAGATGTTTTGAAGAATACCTACCGATAACAGTATGTAGTTGATTACATTAATAATATCTATAAAGAGTACCGTTCCACTACACATCCCCGCCGCGTTGACCGCCCGGCAAGCACGGTTGCGTGGAGGGCCGAGCATCAGCAGCGGGCGAAGACCGGGAATGAGCCAAAGGCGATGGAGCGGGCTGGAGCATAGCGAGAAGCGCAGCAAGTGAAGAGAGCGAAGCACTCGTAACTACATTTAGGAGAAGGGATGTAAGGGAAGAACCCTTTTTTGTACATGTATTTTAAATGCAACTTTAAAGATACTACTAACGTGTTGACCAGCTTCAAATCTAGCTTAGTGATTGGACAACGCAGCCTTTGATCCCTTCCCCTGCCCCATCCCTCGAATTGTTCAGTGATGAATCACATTCACAATCTGATCTCGATGTTCATCGTCTGGCACGGCTAAAGCCCCGCCACCTCTTCACATCGAGAGCCGCAAGTAATACGAAAATACACTATAAATCATAGCATTACGAGATTAAGCATAACATAACACCCTGATATTCATATAAAAGCTGTAGGCCACCCATCACCCACAGCCCAGTAACGGCCAGTCATAGCACCTCATTCGCTTGTAGGCCATCACTCCGTAACGCTGGCGGCCAGCTCTCGCTTGATGCGAAAAACGGTAGCACGGCCACACTCGGCTAACTTCGCCACCTCATCAGGCGACAGGCCACGACCGAGCAGATCGGCCACCTTCGCGCGTAACTCTGTATCCTTCGGCTTGCCCTTAAAGCGACCAGCCTCTTTAGCGATTGCAATCCCTTCGGTCTGGCGCTGGCGGATGAAGCTCCGCTCCAGCTCGGCCACTGCGCCCAGCATGGTAATCATAAAGCGGCTCGTGGGATTCTCTGGCTCAAACGTCATACTGTTATCCAGAAACTGAACAGACACGTTCTTGCTCAGAAGCTCATCCAGCATGGTTAGCAGGTCTTTGGTGTTGCGTGCCAGACGGTCAACGGATTTCACCACAACCACATCACCAGCGCGAACACGCTGCATCAGCGAGGCCAGTTTCGGCCTGTCAGTGCTCTTGCCCGACACCTTATCAATCAGCAGCTCATCACACAGGCCAGCTAAAGCAGTCTCTTGCCTCGCGATGTTCTGCTCTCTGGTGCTAACTCGAATGTATCCGAACCTCATCACTCAGCCCTCAGTATCAAAAAGGTGAGACCAAAGATACTGTATCAATTAACTCATGTAAACTGATTATTGATACAGCGATGCGGCATCAGCACAGAGTATCCATTGAGTGTACCTATACGATACTCAAACACAGACACATCGCAGCAGTAACACAGCCAGCCGCAGCTCCAGCAACGCTGACAACATATGGACGGCCAGACGGCCAAATCAGATACAAATCGATAGAGCGCCCGCCTCGCCTTCGGCGAGGGACGCCATGCGGGGGAAATCGGACTGTTAATTGTCGAGGGAGGGGCAACCATAAGCGTGCAATTTTTCAAGCCGGGGATTCAGCTATAGGCTAACGGTAGAATGCGGCTTGTAGAGGGTTGTGCGCACATACCCAGTACAACCGCATTACTCCATGCGCACAAACCCCGGAGAGCCGCTTGCGGTGGGGGTTTAAGAGGTACAATTTTTGGTTCGGGTCATAAAGGACTTTTGAGAGCTGACTTAGCTTATTTAAACTGCATTCGTCTTGGCTATGGAGACACGAGGCAGTTCAAGTTTTGTTCAAAACTTTGCAATATTTTGGTTCGATCTCATGTTCTCGTGCTAAAGAAATCAGCACTCGATCAAATTTTCATTTTTTTTTCTGAAACATTGACATACAGCCTAAGCCTTACGGCACGTAGGGTTGGTCGAAATTTCCCTTTGACAACCTCAATTTAACCTCAAAATCAACCCTTGTACTGCAAAGAATCCTAACTAGAATGCTGAACATGTAGGGGGTAATCTTATTAACACACCCTATATGTTGTGCCCATGTATAAATGATGGGCATAAAAAAACCGGAGTCACCTGCGTGAATCCGGTCTATGAAGCATGACCGCCATGAGTCTGCAAACTCATAACGATTGTTAGCCTCACTATCGTTTCTAACGGCTCGATTGTGCCCGGCTTGGTTGGTTATGTAAACAGTAAGATAAAATCAAAAGGAACGATCCATGCTTATTCAGAAAAAGCGTATTCGAAATATTGATAATTACATACCTAACTTTGATGGCCGTGATATCTACATTGCACATTCTTTGCCAGATGCGGGGAAAACGGACTCTATTGGTTTCTCAAGTCAAAGAGCTTTAGGTGAAGAAGTCCTCCCCAAAATTTTAGGGCCAATAACCAGATTCAATGCTAATGGCAAATCAGTACCTGACAAAACAGCACCTAAAGAAACTGCATACAGACAAATTTCATGGACTAGAAAGCAATGGATCGGAGGGGGCGCAACTCAAGAAGTTACTGACACTCGTGAAATTGAGTATAAGCGCTACAAGAGAATCCTCACCCCTCCACCAAGCATAGAGTTAAAGATTGTAGAGAATCTGCAAGGGGAGAAGTTGATCATCTCTCCAAAGCTAAGTTTGACAGCTAACAACAAAGAGTTAGTGGCTCACTGCATTAATCTTTTTTTAGAGCTTTTTGGGTTGTGCGAAACTGTTGACGACCAACTTAATACCATCGTTAAAAGTAAATCTATAAAACTAAACTGGAGCCTCCTGCCTCAGGGTCAACAGCCTTGGAGTACTATCGGTTCAAAAATCCTTTCAGCTATTAAGATCAGGGGAAAGGGCAATACCGCTGTTGTTGAAGGCAGACTTGAACTTATCAATAGTAAAAAACCAGATTTCGTAGCGGTTGGGCAAGCTGGGTTCCAAGGCTACGTGATATTTGGGTTCACAGGCCAAAACATTTACGTGCTAGAAAGCTCACAATGTAATAACGCAACTTATATACTTAACAATAATTGGCAGCAGTTATCCCAGCTAACTAAAGCCGAAATACTAGACGGAAACTTGCACCATGCCCGTGTCATCCACCGTGTAAACTGGGCAGCAGAAATACTTAAATACTTACCATAAAGCGCCGGACGCGCGGGAATGACCCCCCGCGCACTTTCAAACACACCGCAATAGAATCCATAAAGCCCCGTTGGTGGTAAGACAACAAGCGGAGCCTCTGGCGACTTCATCAGGGTTGTGTCAGTTAGTGAGGCTTATCAGGATGACCATGTACCTAAAGGGAGCGAGGCCGAACCGCTGGCAGAGCTTGCATATGGTCTGCAAGTACCGTGACCACCATAAACCTGTTTATCCCCTGCGGCGTCTCGCGACGGCGACAGAGCGGGGCATCGGGCTAAAATGCGCTTCACTAAAAGTTTTTGGGATTGTTTAGAGACGGTGGCTACGTCATAGCTTTCAAGTTGAGTCAGTACGTGTTTGACGCTTGGAACTACACGCCGCTATGAGTTAACATCCCAATTACCACTATCAACCACAGCGGCTTTTTCAAGGGACATAACAGAGCATTTCTTACAGGCAAAAGAGACAGATTTTACTGCCTAACTAGCTGTATTGTAAGAAATTTAGTGACTTGGTGCCGAAGGCCGGACTCGAACCGGCACGTATTTCTACGGTTGATTTTGAATCAACTGCGTCTACCGATTTCGCCACTTCGGCACTGAAGGGGATGCGGAAACGTTGTGGATTATACCTGTCGCGCGCCGCCATGCAAGCGACGACGCGCGAAACCCGCGCTAAGTGCCCAAAAAACCAGCGCCCTTCGTCAGTCCAGCTCAGACACCGCCAGCCGAATCACCCTCGCCGCCTTCTGCTCCGGCAGCGCCAGCACCTTCGCCCACATCTCCTGCACCATATCGCAGGAGAGCTTCTCTTTGCCCGCCGCCTTCTCCGGCATCTGCAGCAGCTGGATGTCCTCACCGTACTTGTCGGCAAGCGCATTCATAATCGGCCGCACATCCTCGACAGCCGCCTCGCGTTCGGCTGGGGTCACGGTGTGGCGGTTTTTGCCGTAGGCCGCGCGCATCATGTCGGCGTCGGCCTGCATGCGCCGCGCCATCAGGTCTTTATCCAGCATGCGCATCGGGTTCACGCCGCCCTTCACCATCGGGTAGAGGAAGCGGAAGCAGGCGTCATCGCTCACCTTCTGGATGGCGGCGGTCTGCTCCATGTTGATGGTCATGTAGTTCACCACGTTGGCATCCGGGGCGTTTTGCAGGCGCGTCATCTGCAGATGCAGGATCTGCGGCTGGATGGTGTCGATAATCTGCTGCTCCGGCTCGCCCGCTTTTTGCAGGGCGGCCATCTGGTCGAGGATGCGCTGATGCAGCGCGGGCTCCTGCTCCTTAATCACCTGCCAGGCGGGCATCGCGTTGAGGGCGTTATCCATCTGCCGTTCTGGGGCGCGCTGCCTGTCGAAAAACACCCAGAACGCCACGGCGGCAGCCGCAATGACGACAATCACAATACGGGTCCACGTTTTATTCATCTCGCATCCTTATCCTTGAGTTATGCCGGTTTACACCGGCACGCCGCTGTGGAAGCGAAACTCGTGGTCCGGTGTCGAGATAAGTGTGGCTTCAATTTCGCCAAAAAGCTGTATGCGCGGTGAGATATCGTCGTCGCTCACCTGCCGGGCCAGCGTCAGGTAGTCCTGATAATGGCGCGCTTCCGAGCGCAGCAGCGAGAGATAGAACTTCTGCAGGTCGTCGTCGAGGAACGGGGCCAGCGCGGCGAAGCGTTCGCAGGAGCGGGCTTCGATGTAGGCGCCGCAGATAAGCTTGTCGATCAGCGTCAGCGGTTCGTGGGTGCGCACTTCCTTCAGCATCCCTTTGGCGTAGCGGCTGGCGGTGATTTTGACGTACGGAATGTCGCGGGCCAGCATCGCCTCGCGCACCTGCCAGAAGTGGTGCAGCTCTTCTTTAATCAGCAGCACCATGCTGTCGATAAGCGCCTGGCCCCACGGGTCGTCGGTTTTGGGCATCACGCTTTTGCCAATCTGCTTGTGCAGGGCGATGAAGTCCGGCTCCGGGCCGTCGCGGAAGGTGAACTGTTCGTAGGGTTTGAGCCAGTCGAGCAGCGCGTCGGCACCGCTTTCGTCGGCGACGTATTTGCGCACCAGCAGCAGCGCGGTCTGGGCGGCCTTGAGCTCGCACACCATGTGGTCGGTGAGCAACAGCGGCAGGTTCGCCGGGTCGCGGGCTTTATCAATCCATGCTTGCGGGGTCGGGCACTGGAGGAAATTGAGTACGGGGGCGAGTATCTGCGGGTAATCCATGGTTCTGCCTTGAAAAAAGCGGTGGCGCGCGCCACCGCCTGAATCACTTAGTGACGCACGCCGTCGTCGTCTTCGTCGACGTAATCTTCGTCGTCGCCTTCTTCGCCGTCTTCACCGTTTGGATCTTCGAAGTAGGTTCCCCAGCCGTCGTACTCCACTTCAAACTTCTCGGCCAGGTTCATCAGCTGTTCTACCTGCGCGTCGATCAGCTCCGCCTTCAGCGCGCCTTCGCTCAGGATGTCGCAGCAGATGACGGTGTCGCCCTCTTCCACTTCCAGCTCTTCCGGCTCGGTCACTTCGTAACCCAGCTTGAAGGCTTCCACGGCCATTTTTTCCAGCGCGTCGAAATCATCCGCAGAGAAATGGTGCTCGATGGTGTACAGCGCGTCCGGATCGCTACCGTCTTCCAGCAGCTCTTCAATAATCAGACGCGTCTCTTCGCGTTGCTCTTCCAGGTGTTCCGGGTTTGCCATGGCTCAATCCTCTTTAAAGTGCGGCAGATACTTCTATTTTCACACACGGACGGGTTTGCCTCCACCTTTGTTGGAAAGATTTGTGAAACGGGGTTGCAAATGAATAATTACACATATAAAGTGAATTTTAATTCAATAAGTGGCGTTCGCCATGTGAGGATAAAATGTCCGATTTATACAAGAAACACTTTCTGAAACTGCTCGACTTTACCCCTGCACAGTTCACTTCTCTGCTGACCCTTGCCGCACAGCTCAAAGCCGATAAAAAAAATGGCAAGGAAGTACAGAAGCTTACCGGTAAAAACATCGCGCTCATCTTCGAAAAAGACTCGACCCGTACACGTTGCTCTTTCGAAGTTGCCGCATTTGACCAGGGCGCGCGCGTCACCTACTTAGGGCCGAGCGGCAGCCAGATTGGGCATAAAGAGTCAATTAAAGACACCGCGCGGGTGCTCGGGCGGATGTACGACGGCATCCAGTATCGCGGCCACGGCCAGGAAGTGGTCGAGACGCTGGCGCAGTATGCGGGCGTGCCGGTGTGGAACGGGCTGACCAACGAGTTCCACCCGACCCAGCTGCTGGCGGACCTGCTGACCATGCAGGAGCACCTGCCGGGCAAGGCG
Source organism: Enterobacter chuandaensis (assembly GCF_003594915.1). Taxonomy (GTDB): domain Bacteria; phylum Pseudomonadota; class Gammaproteobacteria; order Enterobacterales; family Enterobacteriaceae; genus Enterobacter; species Enterobacter chuandaensis. The sequence continues at coordinate 80,669 of NZ_QZCS01000017.1, read as the reverse complement.
TTTAACGAGATGACGCTGGTCTACGCGGGCGACGCGCGCAACAACATGGGCAACTCGATGCTGGAAGCGGCGGCGCTGACCGGGCTGGATCTACGCCTGGTGGCCCCGAAAGCCTGCTGGCCGGAAGAGAGCCTGGTGGCGGAGTGCAGCGCGCTGGCGGAGAAGCACGGCGGGAAGATCGTCCTGACGGAAGACGTGGCGGCGGGCGTGAAGGGCGCGGACTTTATCTATACCGACGTCTGGGTGTCGATGGGCGAAGCCAAAGAGAAGTGGGCGGAGCGGATTGCGCTACTGCGCGGTTATCAGGTGAACGCGCAGATGATGGCGCTGACCGGCAACCCGAACGTGAAGTTCCTGCACTGTCTGCCCGCGTTCCATGATGACCAGACCACGCTCGGCAAGCAGATGGCGAAAGAGTTCGATCTGCACGGCGGGATGGAGGTGACGGACGAGGTGTTTGAGTCGGCGGCAAGCATCGTGTTCGACCAGGCGGAAAACCGGATGCATACGATTAAGGCGGTGATGGTGGCGACGCTTGGGGAGTGATTGGGTCCTCTGCGCGTTGGTGCCCTCACCCCGGCCCTCTCCCACAGGGAGAGGGAGAAAAACCTAAAAACGACAACAGCGTTATCGTCAGGCAGAAAAATTCATTTTACTGACGCTTTCTCAGATACGCATTAACCATAATAGGTATTTATATTTTTATTAACCATTATTTACTGAGTAGATAATGGTTAATATCAGGTCATTATCAATTACAAAACACCGTATATTATCGGCGTAATATTTCCTTATTGCTGCATTTCATTAATAAGGATTTTTTATGTCATGGAATAAACATGAAGCTGTGTCATACGCCCGTAGCCACGCACTAACCCATACTGGACACTATTGCGCTCGAGCAATCGCCGCCGCCATTCGAGCCGGAGGGCTTAAAATCGAAGGGGCAAACGCTAAGGATTTCTGGCGTTCTCTTGAAAAAGCAGGATTCTCAAAAGTCTATGGCACTCCCATAGAGGGGGATATCGCGGTGATTGATGCCTTGCCCGGCCCGAATCAGTACGGGCATGTCTGTATTTACGATGGAGCTGGAACCTGGTATTCAGATTTTAAACAGAGAACACTGTACCCGGGGCCAACCTATCGCCAACTTCAGCCAGCAATAACCTTATACAGGCATTATTAATATGAATAAGCTCATCTTAATTGTGTTATTCAGCACAGCAGCATTGGGGGCCGAAGATTTTCAGATACCGATGCAGCGCGCTCTTGAATTCAATCGCTGGTACATTAAACAAGTGAACAACGATCGTTATCCCATCCAACAGGGAAATGAAATCGATAAGTTCGTTACGGCCAGCACCATGAAAAAATTACGTCATGCAGACGATCCCCGTTATGCCGACGCTGAATTTTACGAGGCTGATTTTTTTATGAAATCGCAATATATCGGCGAGGACTGGGCTGAGAATGTGGCTATTGATTCGTATGATTCAGACCCGGTCTGTGTAAACGTGAATATCACGTTTGGCAAAAAGACCCAGCACACAGTCATTGATTGCATGGTTAAAGAAGATGGGATCTGGAAAATTCAGTCTGTCGCCGCTCGGGATAATAATTGATGCCCCCCCGCTAACAATAATGGAGCCGCCTTTGTTGCCGGGTGGCGCTGCGCTTACCCGGCCTACAAAACCCGTAGGCCCGTGCAAGCGCAGCGCCACCCGGCAACAAAGGCGACGATGCGGCTGATGCCCTTTCTCCCACAACCCGCTCTACTCAATTGATTTTTCACCCCGAAAAAGGTACGTTTTCGCCTTAATTCCAGCGTGGACATGCCAGCATTATGCCGATTATTCAGTCTGTTGAACGTGCGTTGCAGATCCTCGACCTGTTCAACGAGCAGGCCACCGAGCTTAAGATCACCGACATCAGCAAACTGATGGGGCTGAGCAAGAGTACCCTCCACTCGCTGCTGAAAACCCTGCAGCTTCACGGCTATATCGATCAGAACCCGGAAAACGGTAAGTATCGCCTCGGCATGAAGCTGGTCGAGCGCGGTCATTTCGTCGTGGGCTCCATCGATATTCGTCAGAAGGCGAAAGGCTGGCTGACGGAGCTGTCACAGCGGACCGGACAGACCACCCATCTGGGGATCCTGGATGGGCGTGAAGGGGTCTATATCGAGAAGATTGAAGGCAAGCTCGCCGCCATCGCCTATTCGCGCATCGGCCGCCGCCTGCCGGTTCATGCCACCGCCATCGGAAAGGTGTTGATTGCCTGGCTGGGCGAGGCCGAGCTGAACGCCCTGCTGGAGGGCTATCAGTACACCACCTATACTCCTTCTACCCTCGCCTCTCGTGAAGCGTTAATGACCGCCCTGGCGCAGACCCGCGAGCAGGGCTATGCCCTGGACAGCGAAGAGAACGAGCAGGGCGTGCGCTGCGTGGCGGTGCCGGTGTGGAACCACGAGTCCCGCGTCATCGCCGCCCTGAGCCTGTCGACGCTGACCTCCCGCGTGGACGACGCAGAGCTGGCTAGTTTCCGCGAGCAGCTTCAGCAGGCCGGGCTCGCGCTCTCACGTGCACTGGGCTATGCCGGTTCGTAGGTGAAGTAGTCGAAGTCCGCGTGGCAGCCGTCGCCGCTGATGTCCTCGCAGTGAAGTCCCACAAACGCGCCGGTGAAGAAGCCGCGCCCGCCGATGTAGTCGTCCGACAGCTTCCACGCCTCATAGGTGACCGGCACGGCGTGCCACGTCTCGCCGTCGAACGAGTAGCTGTAGCGGTAAACCAGCGTATCCACACCTACCCGCAGCCAGATGCTCTCCACACTCTCCGGCACCGGAATCGGCTGCTCGTGCAGCGGCCATGACGGCACGTTGTGGTCGAGCTGAATAACCTTGATGGTTCTCCCCTGCCCCTCCTCGTAGTCCACAAAGCAGTAGCTCCAGTTTTTGCTGTTGTAGTAGCAGGTCAGGCCCGCGCTCTGCTGGAAGTGGACCGGCGAGAACTGCATCCGCGTCTCGGCCCGGAAGGCGAAGTGCTGCCAGCGGCGCGCCACGGTCGACTGGGTGAAGGTCGAGTTGAGCGAGTCGTTGCCGTAGAGCCGTAAGTAGCCGGGGCGCGCGGTGAGCGAGCCGAGGGTGTCGTCGAACGGAATGCGCAGGGTCTGCAGTTCCGGGTCAAGCGTACTGCCGTCGAAGTCCTCCCGCCAGTTGCCCTGAATGGATGCAGGCTGTTCCGCCATCTGCGGGCCTTTCACGGTCAGCTGCGCGTGCTTGCCGCCTTCCACGTACGGCCAGCCGTCGCGCCACTCAATTCGGGCGATACCGGTCTCGCGGCCAAGCGGACAGTAGCCGCGTCCGCCGGAGGCCAGCAGCGGCACGCCGGGCAGGCGCAGCGGGCGGCTGGTGAGGTAGGCCATGTACCACTCCCCTGTGTGCGTCTGCAGCAGCGAGCCGTGGCCGCTCTTCTGCAGCGGGTTCTCCGGCAGGTGCCAGCTGGTCATCATCGTCACCTCCGGGTGCAGCTCGTACGGCCCGTCGATATTTTGGGAACGCAGCACCACGACGGCGTGCTCGTAGCTGGTGCCACCCTCGGCGACCATCAGGTAGTACCATCCCGCGTGGCGGTACAGGTGCGCGCCTTCGGTGTAGCAGAGCGGCGTGCCGGTAAACAGGGTTTTGCGCTCGGGCGAGAGGGTGCCGGTCTGCGGATCAAACTCCTGCATCACGATGGTGTTGTGCGGGTTGCTGTGGTGGCGCGGCCCCCACGGGCGGTAGAGGTAGTACTTGCGGCCATCGTCGTCGTGGAACAAGGACGGGTCAAACCCGCCGTTGCCCATCGGGATCGGCTCGCTCCACGGCCCTTCGATGGATGGCGCGGTGACGAGGAAGTTACGGCCATTTTTCCACGGCGAATCGACAATCTTCACGTCGGTGTAAAGCAGCCAGAACTTGCCGTCGGCGTAGCTCAGGCACGGCGCCCAGATGCCGCCGGAGTCCGGGTTGCCCTTCATGTCCAGCATCGACACGCGATCCAGCGGGGTGCTGACCAGCGACCAGTTTTTCAGGTCGCGGGAGTGGTAGATGCGCACGCCGGGGAACCACTCGAAGGTCGAGGTGGCGATGTAGTAGTCCTCGCCCTGACGGCACAGGGACGGGTCCGGGTTGAAGCCGGTCAGAATTGGGTTAGTGATTTCCATATTGCCTCCGGTTAATGGGATGCGGCTGTCGCGGCGTCGGGAACGGCCTCGCCCTGCGCCGCGCGGTGCTTGATCAGCTGCTGACTGATGGCCTCCACGCGGGCGTCGGTGAGCTTGTAGAACGACAGCATGATGAACATGCCCGCGTAGAGCACCACCGGCACCACGCAGAACAGAATTTTGATGGTGGTGAGCACCTCGACCGGCTGCACGCTGCTGCTGGCGGAGTAGTTCACGTACGCGAGGATCCAGCCCACCACCGCCCCGCCAATCGCCAGGCCAATCTTCAGGCTGAACAGGTAGGTGGAGAACACCAGCCCGTCGAGGCGGCGACCGCTGCGGCTCTCCTCGTAATCCACCACGTCAGAGGCCATCAGCCACTGCAGCGGCGTGGTGGTGTTAAAGACGAACAGGAACAGGATGTTGAGGGCGAAAATCAGCGCGATGTGCTCAGCCGGGGTGAAGAAAATCAGCAGGCTGATCAGCGAGTAGGCGACGATGATCCACCTGAAGGCGGTGACCCGGTCGAAGCGGCCCAGCAGGCGGGACGAACAGAGCGAGCCGAACATGGTGGCAAGGCTGCCGTAGAGTAAAAACTGGGTCGCCATCTCCGGGTGATCCATCACGTATTTCACGAAGTAGAGCGTCGCCCCGCCGCGCACCACGTTGGAGCAGGTCGCCAGCATCTTGAACGCGCACATGATCCGCCACTGGCTATTGCCCAGCAGCAGCTTAAGGTCTTTCGCCACCGACGAGCCCGGCTGCACCTCAAAGGTGTAGCGCTCTTTGGTGGTGAAGAAGCAGACGTAGAGCAGCACCACGCCAACCAGCCCCAGCACGCACATGGCACCGAAATAGCCCACCTGCTCGTCCCCTTTGCCGATGATGCTCACCAGCGGCAGCGCGATGCCGCTGATGGCGAGCGAGCCCGCGGCGGCGAGGAAGAAACGCCAGGACTGCAGGGCGTGGCGCTCTTTCGGGTCGGCGGTGATGACGCCCGGCATGGCGCAGTACGGCACGTTAACGAAGGTGTAGACCAGAGTCAGGAGAATGTAGGTCACGCAGGCGTAGATGATTTTGCCCTGCGCGGAGAAGTCCGGCGTGTAGAAGGTCAGCACGCAGACGATGCCGAACGGGATGGCGCCCCACAGCAGGAACGGGCGGAACTGGCCGTGCCGCGTGCGGGTGCGGTCCACCAGCAGCCCCATCAGCGGGTCGGTCACGGCGTCGAGCACGCGGGAGACCAAAAACAGCGTGCCCATAATGCCTGCGGAGAGACCAAACACATCGGTGTAGAAATAGGCCAGCAGGAACATCGTGGCCTGCCAGACGAAGCCGCAGGCGGTGTCACCCAGCCCGTAGCCAATTTTGTCTTTCATGGTTAATTGCGTCATCAGAATTACACCCTTTGGTAGTGTGCTGAATTACAACATCGTGTTAATGGAGTGTAATGAGCTGTTCAATTAACCAGCAATGGTCATATCTTATTTCCGAATTACGTTATTTTGCTTTTGTGACGCCAACGATATATCGCAACTGATTGTTTAAATTAATAAATTACAGACAAGCGTAAACCGACCGCGGAATATTTTCCGCAGACGGCTTACGCTAATAAAATAATTAAATGCCGAGCGCTTTTTTACCGGCGTTAATTACCTCAATGATTTTATCGGTGTCATAAATACAGCCTTTCCAGGTGCCGCCGCTCACCGACTGCAGTGCTGCCCACAGCCGGGTGTCGTCCGGCAAAAAGTCGTGGGCGTGCAGGTCCGGGTGCGTCTGCCGCCGTGCCAGCTCGCGCGCGCCCTCCTCCGGCGTCAGCGGGTTCTCCGCCGTGCCGATAAAGTTCACGCAGCCCGTAAGGGTCAGGCGGTCGACGGCAATCTCGATGATGTCATTATCGCGCAGCTTGCCAATCGGCCCGCCCGCCAGCGCCTCCGGCGACACGTGGCCGAAGCAGGCGCCCGTCGACACGCCCGAGAAGCGCGCATCGGTGATTAACGACACCGTCTTGCCCCACGAGATATGCTTCAGCGCGGAGGTGAGCTGGTAGGTCTCTTCCATGCCGGTGCCGGATGGTCCGCCGCCGATCACCACCATAATATCGCCCCGCTGAATCTCTTCCCGCTTGATGGCCTTGATCGCCTGCGCTTCGGAAACAAACACCCGCACCCGGCCGGTGTGGCGGTAAACGCCATCGTCACCGACGACCGACGGATCGATCGCCGTGGCCTTGATCACCGATCCTTCCGGCGCGATGTTGCCCGTCGGGAAGCAGACCGTCGAGGTCAGCCCTTTTGCTTTTGCCTTCCCCGGCGGCAGGATCACGTCATCCGGATCCACGCCGTCCTGCTCGCGCAGGCACTGGCGGAAGCGCTTACGGCGCTCGGACGTCTGCCACCAGTCGAGGTTCTCGCCCACCGTCTGGCCGGTGACGGTCATGGCGTCCAGATGCAGCAGGCCGAGATCGCGCAGGTGGAGCATCACTTCCGGCACGCCGCCCGCGAGGAACGCGCGCACGGTCGGGTGATAGTCCGGGCCGTTAGGCAGCACGCTCACCAGGCGCGGCACCCTGCGGTTGACGCGCGTCCAGTGCTCAACGTCCGGGATCGTGCAGCCCGCCGCGTGGGCGATGGCCGGAATGTGCAGCAGTAAGTTCGTGGAGCCGCCGAACGCCGCGTGGATCACCATCGCGTTTTCGATCGCTTTATCGGTGAGGATATCGCGCGTGGTGATGCCGCGGTTATCCAGCTCGCTCACCGCCCGCGCCGACTGGCGGGCGATCTCCAGCCACACCGCCTGCCCGGACGGGGCCAGCGCGGAGTGCGGCAGCGCCAGGCCCAGCGCCTCCGCGACCACCTGCGAAGTGCCCGCCGTGCCGAGGAACTGACACCCGCCGCCCGGTGACGCGCAGGCGCGACAGCCCAGTTCGGCGGCCTCCTGCAATGACAGCTCGTGGTTGGCGAAGCGCGCGCCGATGGTCTGCACCTTGCCCGCATCTTCACCCACGGTCGGCGGCAGCGTCGCCCCGCCCGGCACCAGAATGGTCGGCAGGTCGTGCATCGCGGCCAGCGCAATCATGGTGGCGGGCAGCCCTTTATCGCAGGTCGCCACGCCGATCACCGCCCGGCGCGTCGGCAGGGAGCGGATCAGACGGCGAAACACAACTGCCGCGTCGTTGCGGTACGGCAGGGAGTCGAACATGCCGTGCGTGCCCTGCGAGCGCCCGTCGCACGGATCGCTGACGAAGGCCGCGAACGGGATCCCGCCGTTGCGGGTGATCTCCTTCGCCGCCGCCTGCATCTGCATGCCGATTTCCCAGTGTCCGGTGTGGTAGCCCAGCGCAACCGGACGTCCGTCACCGGCGCGGATGCCGCCCTGGGTGCCGATAATCAGCACCTCTTTCCCGGTGAGCTTGTTAGCGTCCCAGCCCATTCCGGCGTTCTGCGTCATGCCGAAGAGGTTGCCGCTGGGGGATTCCATCAGCATCTGCGGGGTCAGCGGCAGCGCGCCCTGTGGCCCCGCCGCGTGGGTGATCACCGCATAAAACGCGTCGTCCTGTGGGGTGAAAATTTTCTCAATGGTCATCGTTATCGTCCGGCTCAGCAGAGTTTGAGCTGTTGCAGCAGGGTTTTCAGCTGCGCCTTACGCGGCTCGTCCAGCGCAGAGGCGGGCGGCAGCACGTGCGTAGAAATCGGGCGGCCGCAGAGCACGATTGCCTCTTTAATGACGTTCACAAACGGCGTATCCAGCTGATACATCTGCGGTATTTGCAGTAAGGTCTGATGATACTCAGCCGCCTTCGCCACGTCCCCGTCGCGCCAGGCTTTCAGAAGATTTACCGACACCTGCGGTGCAAAGTTGCCGCTGGCCGAGATTGCCCCGTCGCCGCCGAGCAGCAGGGTATTAAACAGATGATCGTCGTAGCCGCAGAGCACCGTGAAGTGCGGATGGGCGGCTTTGACGGTGTGGATCATGCTGCGCAGGTGGGCGACGGAGTCGATGGTGTCTTTGATGCCGATAATGTTGCTGCGCGAATCGGCGAGGGTTTTCACCAGCGCCGGGGTCAGATCCTGCCCGGTCAGCGCCGGGAAGTTATAGAGCATCACCGGCAGCGTGACGCTGTCCGCCACCTGCTCGAAATAGCGGATCAGGTTCGCTTCCGACACTTTCCAGTAGTAGGGGTTAATCACCACGATGCCGTCCGCGCCCGCCTGCTGCGCGTGCTGGCTCAATTCAATGGTTTCCCGGGCGTTGGTGCCGCCGGTGCCGATCAGCACCGGCACGCGACGATCGACGTGATCGATAGCAAAGCGAGCAATGGTTTTACGCTCTTCGGCGCTCAGCTGGGAGAACTCGCCGCCGCTGCCCAGGAAGAACAGGCCGTCAACGCCTGCTTTGATGAGATCGTCGATCAGCGCGGCGGTGCCCTGCTTGTCGAGCTGGCCGTCGGCGGTAAAGATGGTGGAGACAGGGGGAATGATTCCCGTGAACAACGCGGACTGCGGCATGAGATCTCCTTGCTGAATCATTTTGTTCTACATTATAGAACAGCGTTCATTAATTTAACGATCATACTATGACGCAGAAAAAGGAGAGGTAAATGAGAGATGAGGAGGGAGTGCGGGAAGTTTAAGCTGGATCACATATTGTTCCCCTCACCCCGGCCCTCTCCCCAAAGGGGAGAGGGTTAGGGTGACGGGTTACTCCATTAACATCTTAACGACCACTTTACGCACCTGTGCTGGTGCTCCCACCGCACACAGCGGCTTATGTACTTCGCCCGGGTAAAACACCACAAAATCCCCTTCGCTCAGCACCACGGTTTTCTCCTGCTCGCCTTCCGGCAGGAACGCGATGTCTTTGTCCGCCAGCCAGTCGGTGTCCGGCGTACCGTGCGGCAGCGTACTGAACGTCATCCCTTCCTGACCTTTGAGCACAATCTGAATGTCCAGATAGCGCGCGTGGTACTCCGCGCGGCGCTCGGCGAACGGCTGGGTCATGTCCTCTGAGATCAGATAAAACAGGCTGTTACCGTTGATGTCGTGTTTCCCAAGCGGCGTGGCGTCGGTGACGTGGGCTTTGACGTGCTCAATGGCCTGACGCAGTTCGCCAGGCAGCCAGGAGTGCAAATGGTGGATGTTGCCGATAATCATGTTCAAACCCTCAATATAAAACATTGTTTCATTTTTATCTTTTATACGAGAATCCAGGCTGCCATACCAGCCCTTTTTCGGTGAGATTTGCGCGAGCGCATGTTTATCGCTAATGCTGTTAATTCTCTGTTAAACCTGCACAGGCATTTATGCAGGGGTTATGCATAACATTGGTAGGCGCTTATCGCACTGCTCGGCTAACCCACTGATCATTCAGCTTAATTAACAAAACCCATTGCCATCTCACATTTTACCGTTCTGATTATTTGCTCAAAAAATCAATAATTATTTATGGTTTTTTCTTAAGTCAAAAATAGTTAATTACGTTGATTGCATAGCCATTCCTCAACGTGAAATAAAATATTAAAAATCAGTAGCATAACAAAATATGTCAAAAGATTAAAATCTACAAATTAATAACAACCTCAAATAATGCCACCGGATCCTGCTTAGCTATTCAGCCTGCAATAATATGAAATTAATCATTATCTGATGCGAATCATGCAAATGAAAACAAACACCTAAATATCGATTTTCGCGTGAGTTGCATCACATTACGGATTATTTAACCGCCTAGTATGAATCACGAAATCAATTGAGCTTAGCCGCCATGTAATTAAACACAACGCATGGCGCATGCCCTTTTTATTCTGAAAAAAAGTTAAAGGAATAATTATGGAAAAGCATTACGTCGGTTCTGAAATTGGTCAATTGCGTAGCGTTATGCTGCACCGCCCAAATTTAAGTCTGAAGCGGTTAACCCCGTCAAACTGTCAGGAGCTGTTGTTTGATGACGTACTCTCGGTTGAGCGGGCGGGTGAGGAGCATGACATCTTCGCAAACACGCTGCGCGAGCAGGGTGTGGAAGTCCTGCTGTTGACCGACCTTCTCACGCAAACGCTTGATATTGCAGAAGCGAAAGCCTGGCTTCTTGAAACACAAATTTCCGACTATCGCCTCGGCCCAACCTTTGCTGGCGACGTGCGCGGCTGGCTGGCGGATATGCCGCACCGCGAACTGGCGCGCAGGCTGAGCGGCGGATTAACCTACGGCGAAATTCCGGCGGCGATTAAAAATATGGTGGTCGATACCCACACGGCGAATGATTTTATTATGAAGCCGCTGCCGAACCATTTATTTACCCGCGATACCTCGTGCTGGATTTATAACGGCGTGTCGATTAACCCAATGGCCAAACCGGCCCGTCAGCGTGAAACCAATAACCTGCGAGCCATATATCGCTGGCACCCGGCATTCGCCGATGGCGAATTTATTAAGTATTTCGGCGACGAGAATATTAATTATGACCACGCCACCCTGGAGGGCGGCGATGTATTAGTGATTGGCCGCGGCGCGGTATTAATTGGCATGTCTGAACGCACCACCCCGCAGGGCGTGGAGTTCCTCGCTAATAGCCTGTTTAAACATCGCCAGGCCGAGCGTGTGATTGCCGTTGAGCTGCCAAAACACCGCTCCTGCATGCACCTCGACACCGTCATGACCCACATCGACGTGGACACCTTCTCCGTCTACCCGGAAGTGGTGCGAAAAGACGCCCAGTGCTGGACGCTCACCCCGGACGGACGCGGCGGCCTGCTGCGCACGCAGGAAACCGACCTGCTGCACGCCATCGAGAAAGCACTCGGCATTAACCAGGTGCGGCTGATCACCACCGGCGGCGACGCCTTTGAAGCCGAACGCGAGCAGTGGAACGACGCCAACAACGTGCTGACCATCCGCCCGGGCGTGGTGATTGGCTACGAGCGCAACGTCTGGACCAACGAGAAGTACGACAAGGCGGGCATCACCGTGCTGCCTATCCCCGGTGATGAGCTCGGACGCGGCCGCGGCGGCGCGCGCTGCATGAGCTGCCCGCTGGAACGCGACGGAATTTAAAGGAGCCATCATGGAACGAAAACCCACTCTGGTTGTGGCCCTGGGCGGCAACGCGCTGCTCAAGCGCGGCGAGCCGCTGGAAGCGGAGATCCAGCGCCAGAACATCGAGCAGGCCGCCCACACCATCGCCGGGCTGACGGCGCAGTGGCGCGTGGTGCTGGTGCACGGCAACGGCCCGCAGGTCGGGCTGCTGGCATTGCAGAACAGCGCTTACGACAAAGTCACCCCCTACCCGCTGGACGTTCTCGGTGCCGAAAGCCAGGGGATGATCGGCTACATGCTCCAGCAGGCGCTGAAAAACAATCTGCCGCAGCGCGAGGTGAGCGTTCTGCTCACGCAGGTGGAGGTGGACGCCGCCGATCCGGCCTTCAGCAACCCGACCAAGTACATCGGCCCGGTGTACAGCGAAGCCCAGGCAAAAACGCTGGCAGGGGAAAAAGGCTGGGTGTTCAAGGCCGACGGGAGCTATTTCCGCCGCGTGGTGCCGTCTCCGCAGCCAAAGCGCATCGTCGAGAGCGACGCCATCACGGCGCTGATCCAGCGCGACCATCTGGTGATCTGCAACGGCGGCGGCGGCGTGCCGGTAGTGGAGAACGCCAACGGCTATCGCGGTATTGAGGCGGTGATCGACAAAGACCTCTCCGCCGCGCTGCTGGCGCGCCAGATCGAGGCCGACGCTCTGCTGATCCTGACCGATGCCGACGCGGTGTACCTCGACTGGGGCAAGCCGACCCAGCGCCCGCTGGCGCAGGTAACGCCGGATCTGCTCAGAGGCATGCAGTTCGACGCCGGATCGATGGGGCCGAAAGTGGCCGCCTGCCGCGAGTTTGTTGAGGCCTGCAACGGCATTGCCGGGATCGGCGCGCTGAATGACGGCGCGGAGATCCTCGCGGGCGAGAAAGGCACGTTGATTCGTTCCCCCTCACCCGACTCTCCCTCTCCCCGTGGGAGAGGGCCGGGGTGAGGGCACCAGACAGCAAAATTTTAAAAAGGATTTCCCACATGACCATCAACCTGAAAAACCGCAACTTCCTGAAACTGCTGGACTACACCCCGGCGGAGATCCAGTACCTGATCGACCTCGCCATCGAGCTAAAGGCCGCCAAAAAAGCCGGGCGCGAGAAGCAAACCCTGGTCGGGAAAAACATCGCCCTGATCTTTGAAAAAACCTCCACCCGCACACGCTGCGCCTTCGAAGTGGGCGCGTTTGACCAGGGCGCGCAGGTGACCTACCTCGGCCCAAGCGGCTCGCAGATTGGCCATAAAGAGTCGATGAAGGATACCGCCCGCGTGCTGGGCCGCATGTATGACGGCATCGAATATCGCGGCTACGGCCAGGCCATCGTCGAAGAGCTGGGAGAGTACGCGGGCGTGCCGGTGTGGAACGGCCTGACCGACGAGTTCCACCCGACGCAGATCCTCGCTGACCTGATGACCATGCTGGAGCACGCGCCGGGCAAAACCCTGCCGGAGCTGAGCTTTGCCTATCTCGGCGACACGCGCAACAACATGGGCAACTCCCTAATGGTCGGCGCGGCCAAAATGGGGATGGATATCCGCCTTGTGGCGCCGAAATCCTTCTGGCCGGAGGCGGGCCTGGTTGAGCAGTGCCGCGCCATCGCCAAAGAAACCGGCGCGCGCATCACCCTCACCGACGATGTGGAAGAAGGCGTGCAGGGGACCGATTTCCTCTACACCGACGTGTGGGTCTCCATGGGTGAGCCGAAGGAGGCCTGGGCCGAGCGCGTCAGCCTGATGAAGCCGTATCAGATTAACGCGGACGTGATGAAGGCCACCGGAAACCCCAACGTCAAGTTTATGCACTGCCTGCCCGCGTTCCACAACGAGCACACCAAAGTGGGCCGCGAGATCGAAATGGCGTACGGCCTGAAGGGGCTGGAAGTGACGGAAGAGGTCTTTGAATCACCGAACTCCATCGTCTTCGACGAAGCAGAGAACCGCATGCACACCATTAAAGCGGTCATGGTGGCGACACTCGGCGACTAATCACCGCCCGGCGCGCCGCGGGTGCGCCGGGTTTCAGGAGAACATCATGGGCAAGTTCAAGTTTCCCTCCGCTTACACCATTCTCTTTTTTCTGATTGCCGTGGTCGCCGTGCTGACGTGGATTGTGCCGGCCGGGCAGTACCATATGGCGATGAACGAGGCGCTCGGCAAAGATGTGCCGGTTGCCGGTACCTACGCGCACGTCGCGGCGCATCCGCAGGGGGTGGTTTCGGTGCTGATGGCACCGATTGCCGGGCTGTACGATCCGGAATCCGGCCAGGCCGGGGCGATCGACGTCGCGCTGTTTATTCTGATCATCGGGGGTTTCCTCGGGATCGTCACCAAAACCGGAGCGATTGACGCCGGGATCGAACGCGTCACCACTAAACTGCGCGGACGCGAGGAGTGGATGATCCCGATCCTGATGGCGCTGTTTGCCGCTGGCGGCACGATTTACGGCATGGCCGAGGAGTCGCTGCCTTTCTACACCCTGCTGGTGCCAGTGATGCTGGCGGCGCGGTTCGATCCGGTCGTCGCGGCTTCTACCGTGCTGCTCGGGGCGGGGATCGGCACCCTCGGTTCGACTATCAATCCGTTCGCGACGGTGATCGCCGCCAACGCCGCCGGGATCCCCTTCACCAACGGCATCATGCTGCGCATCGCGCTGCTGGTGATTGGCTGGGTCATCTGCGTGGCGTGGGTGATGCGCTACGCCCGTAAGGTGCGCAAGGATCCGTCGCTGTCGATCGTGGCGGATAAGCAGGAGGAGAACCTCGCCCACTTCCTCGGTAACAAGGGCGAGCAGTCGCTGGAATTTACCCCGGTGCGCAAACTCATCCTGGTGATCTTCGCCCTCGCCTTCGCGGTGATGATCTACGGCGTGGCGGTGCTGGGCTGGTGGATGGCGGAGATCTCGGCGGTGTTTCTCGCCAGCGCCATTATCGTCGGCCTGATTGCGCGGATGAGCGAAGAGGAGCTGACCTCAACCTTTATCAACGGCGCGCGAGATTTGCTGGGCGTCGCGCTGATTATCGGCATCGCACGCGGTATCGTAGTGATCATGGATAAGGGCATGATTACCCACACCATTTTGCACAGCGCCGAGGGGATGGTCACCGGGTTGTCAACGGTGGCGTTCATCAACGTGATGTACTGGCTGGAAGTGGTGCTGTCGTTTCTTGTGCCTTCTTCGTCCGGCCTTGCCGTTCTGACGATGCCGATCATGGCGCCCCTTGCCGATTTCGCTAACGTCAACCGCGACCTGGTGGTCACGGCTTACCAGTCGGCGTCCGGCATCGTTAACCTGGTCACTCCCACCTCAGCCGTCGTGATGGGCGGGCTGGCTATCGCCCGCGTGCCCTACGTGCGCTATCTGAAATGGGTCGCGCCGCTGCTGGGAATATTAACGGTGGTGATTATGGTGGCGTTAAGCCTGGGGGCGATGTTGTGATGTTTTGAAGTTGTAGGCCCGGTAAGCGTAGCGCCACCGGGCGTTTTGTTTCAGCCACTTACATGGGAAATAGTTATGACGGAATATGGTGATTACTCTCCAAAAGAACAGCTTCAGCTGACGGTCTGCCAGCGTCTGATCGCGGAAAAGAGCTATCTCTCTCAGGAGGAGATCCGCCGCGATTTGCAGGAGCGGGGTTTTGAGACCATCAGCCAGTCCACCGTTTCACGTCTGCTCAAGTTGCTTGGTGTCATAAAAATTCGAAATGCCAAAGGGCTAAAGATTTATTCGTTGAATCCCCAACTGCGCCCTGCCCCCGATGCCGCGCGCACCGTCTCCGAAATGGTGGTGAGCGTGGAGCACAATAGCGAATTTATCCTTATCCATACCGTTGCCGGATATGGCCGCGCGGTGGCGCGTATTCTGGATTATCACCAGTTACCGGAAATTTTAGGCGTGGTGGCAGGAAGCAGTATCGTCTGGGTCGCCCCCCGCGTCGTGAAGCGCACCGCGCTGGTGCATAAGCAAATTAATTATTTACTCAGAACGCATTAATATTCATAAAGAACCGTTTGCATTGAGTAAAGCGTGCATTAAATCGCTTGATCCGCATAACGAGCTGCGTATAATGCCCGACAATTTGCCGGGAGGAAGCATGGTCAAGCGTGTACGACATAACGTCTTACCGCGTCTGAAATCAGACGCTGGCCTGCCGTTTTTCTTCCCGTTGCTAAACCTATTCCCAGAGCCCCTCATTTGAGGGGCTTTTTTTTTGCCCGGCGTCAGGAGATAAACATGAATCCGCTTTATCAAAAACACATCATTTCCATAAACGACCTCAGCCGCGAAGAGCTGGAACTGGTTCTGGAAACCGCGGCAAAACTGAAGGCCAATCCGCAACCGGAGCTGCTGAAGCACAAGGTGATTGCGAGCTGCTTCTTTGAAGCTTCGACCCGCACGCGCCTCTCCTTTGAAACCTCCATGCACCGCCTGGGCGCGAGCGTGGTGGGCTTCTCGGACAGCAGCAACACGTCGTTGGGCAAAAAAGGCGAGACCCTGGCGGATACCATTTCAGTGATTAGCACCTACGTTGACGCGATTGTGATGCGTCACCCGCAGGAGGGCGCGGCGCGTCTGGCGACCGAGTTTTCCGGCGGCATTCCGGTGCTGAACGCCGGTGACGGTGCCAACCAGCACCCGACCCAGACCCTGCTGGATCTGTTCACCATTCAGGAAACCCAGGGCACGCTTGAGAACCTGAACATCGCCATGGTCGGCGACCTTAAGTACGGCCGCACCGTCCACTCCCTGACCCAGGCGCTGGCGAAATTTAACGGCAACCGCTTCTTCTTCATCGCCCCGGACGCGCTGGCGATGCCGCAGTACATTCTCGACATGCTGGACGAGAAAGGCATTGCGTGGAGCCTGCACGCCAGCATCGAAGAGGTGATGGGCAACGTGGATATTCTCTACATGACCCGCGTGCAGAAAGAGCGTCTGGATCCGTCCGAATACGCCAACGTGAAGGCGCAGTTCGTCCTGCGCGCCAGCGACCTTGAGGGCGCGCGCGACAATATGAAGGTGCTGCACCCGCTGCCGCGCATCGATGAGATCACCACCGACGTGGACAAAACGCCGCACGCCTGGTACTTCCAGCAGGCCGGAAACGGCATCTTCGCCCGCCAGGCGTTACTGGCACTGGTTCTGAATCGCGAATTGGCACTGTAAGGGGAAACGACAATGACACACGATAACAAACTCCAGGTTGAAGCCATCAAGCGTGGCACCGTGATTGACCACATCCCTGCGCAGGTCGGCTTTAAGCTGCTGACGCTGTTCAAACTGACCGAAACCGACCAGCGCATCACCATCGGCCTGAACCTGCCGTCCGGCGAAATGGGACGCAAAGATCTGATCAAGATCGAGAACACCTTCCTGACCGACGAGCAGGTCAACCAGCTGTCGCTGTACGCGCCGGAGGCCACCGTTAACCGCATCGATGATTACGACGTGGTGGGTAAATCTCGCCCGAGCCTGCCGGATCGCATCGAAAGCGTGCTGGTCTGCCCGAACAGCAACTGCATCAGTCATGCTGAGCCGGTTTCCTCCAGTTTTGCAGTGAAAAAACGCGCCAATGACATCGCGCTCAAATGCAAATACTGCGAAAAAGAGTTTTCTCATTATGTGGTGCTGGCCAACTAATTGAGGTTGGTAATGAAATCCCGGCTGTTATAATGGCCGGGAACATTCTTAACGCTGTAATTCTGGAGAAAAAATGAGCAAAATACTCGCGACGGAAAATGCACCAGCGGCTATCGGCCCATACGTTCAGGGCGTTGATCTGGGCAGCATGATCATCACCTCTGGCCAGATCCCGGTGAACCCAAAAACCGGTGAAGTGCCAGCCGACGTAGCGGCGCAGGCGCGTCAGTCGCTGGAAAACGTGCAGGCTATCGTTGAATCTGCCGGTCTGAAAGTGGGCGACATCGTGAAAACGACCGTTTTCGTGAAAGATCTGAATGACTTCGCGACCGTTAACGCCACTTACGAAGCCTTCTTCACCGAGCATAACGCCTCCTTCCCGGCGCGCTCCTGTGTTGAAGTAGCTCGTCTGCCAAAAGACGTGAAAATTGAAATTGAAGCGATTGCCGTACGTCGCTAATTTATTTCAATAAAGAGAAGGCAGCTCAGGCTGCCTTTTTTATTTCGACCATTTTTACTCTCTTCAGGAAATGACGCTTCCCCTACTCCATTAATAGACTGACGCTGCCTTGTTATATTCTAATTAATGGATGAAGAATGAAACTCTCTAAAATTGCGCTGGCCGTTGCCACATTAACGGTGGCGTCTTCCGCACTTGCACACGGATATATAGAATCCCCCGCCAGCCGCGCTTATATGTGTAAGCTCGGCCAGAATATTGACTGTGGCTCCGTCCAGTACGAACCGCAGAGCGTAGAAAAGGCCTCCGGCTTCCCGACCGGCGCGATGCCGCCTGACGGCCAGCTCGCCAGCGCAGGCATTGCCAACTACTCCCAGCTTGATAAGCAGAGCCTGAACGCCTGGTCCAAAAGCCCCATGACGGCAGGCCCGCATGAATTTGTCTGGCACCATACCGCACCGCATAAAACCACCAACTGGCGTTATTACATCACCAAACAAAACTGGGACCCAAATAAGCCGCTGACCCGCGACCAGTTTGAATTAACGCCGTTCTGTACTATTAACGGGAATGGTCAGGCACCAGCGATGACAAAATCCATGACCTGTAACGTCCCGGAACGTACGGGCTATCAGGTTATTTATGGCGTATGGGAAATTGCGGATACCGCAAACAGTTTTTATCAGGCCATTGACGTAGATTTCGGTAACGGCGGCAACGTGACCCCGGACGACACGCCTGCGGTGGTGTCCGAGTGGAGCAAAACGCTGAGCGGGCAGATTGCCGGGAATAACCTGAACGCAGGCGATAAAGTCATTGCACGCTTCTTCGATGCCAACGGCGAAGTTGCCGCTCTGCGCACCGAGATGACTATTAGTTCGGCTGCCCAGGGAGATGCGAACCAGTGGGCATACGATCTGGCGCAGAAGATCAACGCCGCGCACAGCGACGTGCGCGTCGGGGTAAAGGATGAAGCGGGTGAAATCAGCCCGGTCCACGGCGCGAACAGCGTCTTCGTCAAAGACGGCAGTACCCTGCAGTCCGTTGCGATCTCGTACGAAGAGCAGAAAGCGGAAGTGCATGAAACCATTGCCGTTTCTAACCTGCAGTACAGCAAAATCGAGAACGGCAAGGCAACCGTCACCTTCCACGTGAACACCAAAGGCGACGTGAACCTTGAAGCACACGTAATGAACCACAGCGGTGCGGAAAAAGGGTATCTGAAACAGGACATGAACAACGCCAACCAGGACGTGACCATGACCCTGAATGACGTGACGTCGGGCCACCACATGCTGAAATACTACGCCACCAATAAAGACGGCACCCTGTTCGCCCAGGACGTGCTGAACCTGATGCTGGAAGGCGGTTCAGCCGCAGATGGCACCGGTCAGCATGACTTTATCTTCCCGGACGGCATTGCGTCCTACAAAGCGGGCACCGTAGTGTTACAGCCTAAAGACGGTAAGACCTACGAATGTAAGCCATTCCCGTACAGCGGCTACTGCGTGCAGTGGAGCAAGTTTGCAACCCAGTTTGAGCCAGGCGTTGGCGCACACTGGAAAGAGGCGTGGGTGTTGAAAAACTGAGTTGCCTTTGCGCCCGGCGGCACTTCGTTTGCCGGGCCTACACGTTACGTAGGCCCGGTAAGCGTAGCGCCACCGGGCGCTTTTGTTACTGATTCCGCGTCGCTCTAAGCAGCGTCTCCAGCGGATATACCGCCGCAATCACCACCTCGTCCTGAACCTTCGCCGCGTTATCCAGCTCGCTCTGAATCGACGCGATCTCTTTATCGTCCAGCGTGCCCTGACGCGCCACCAGGTCGGTGAGCCGCAGGCCAATCGACGAAAGCTTATCGACTTCCTGAATCACCGGCTTGATCGCTTTCAGCTGATAGCTGTTTTCGCTTAGCGCCAGCGCGTCGCTGGTATTACTCTGCCAGCGGTTGAAGACGTGGCGCAGCGCGTCGGCGCTTTCCGTGTCTTCCGCGTCGCTCACCAGGCGGTCCGCCCACTTGTGCATCTGGCGCACGGTGGCGCTTTCAGCGTTAAGCGCATCTGCAAATCTGTTAAGCGGCTCAAACTGATGGTAGTTTCCGGCCTGGAACTTCAGGTGCTGACGGGTGTAATACTGGGCCGGTTCAAGCGCCTGCGCGAGGATTTGCAGCGGCAGGGTGTCCGCATTGTTAGCAAGGCGCGTGAACTGCACCTGCTGCTGGGTATGCTGCTGCAGCCCGACGGACACCGTCGACCAGCTGTCCATCGCCTGCAGGCGGGTATACATGTTGTCGACGTCATTAACGTCCTGCGCGGACCACAGCCGCTCCGACACCGCAAAGGCGCGCGGCCACAGGCGGATATCCAGCACCGGCGCAACCACGTTCTCCGCCCACAGCGCGGCTTCGCCGCCGAGCAGGTTGGCCTGATTCGCCACGTCCGGCACGACGGGCGGAATGCCTTTCGGCACCTCGTCCAGACGCGTGCCGCTAATCGGGTAACGCGTATTCCCCACCAGGAAATAGCCGGTGAGTTTGTCGTTATCAACATTGACCACCGGGCGCGTTTCACCCATCCAGGTGTCGACGGTAAAGGTCACCTGATTGTCGTCACGCCACTGAATGTTATCCACCGCGCGGCGGGATTTCCCGGCAAAATCAATAAATCCGCGCCAGCCGGCATCCCCTTTTACCAGCGTAAAGCTCCCCTCTACCGGCTTGCCCTTCAGTCGCGGCATGGAGAAGGCCCAGCTCTGGGCGCTGTCGGTATCCGCGATCACATCCACACCGTTTAAGCCCTGCGGGACGATTTCGTTGCGGTAGTGATAGGCGGTGGATTGCGGCTGGTCGAGGTAGAAACCGGTAGAGAGAATGCCTTTGTAGCCGTTCTGCGCCACCTGCCCCAGCGCGTCCTGTCCCTGCCAGGACTGGATCAGAATGCTTTTCGGCAGGTCGGGATGGTAGATCTCGTCCCAGCCGACCATCTGCCGGTGGTGCTTCTCAAGGATCGTCTCCAGCTTGCGGTTAAAATACGCCTGCAGCGCGTGGCTGTCCGCCAGCCTGTTGTCGCGCATGAAATTCTGGATCGCCGGGTTCGCTTTCCACTGGCTGTCGTCCACCTCATCGCCGCCGATATGCAGATAGGGATCCGGGAAGATCGCCGCCAGTTCGCTCACCATCGCGTCGGCAAAGGCGTAGGTTGCCTCTTTTGTTGGATCCAGCACCGGCTTCAGCACGCCCCAGCTGCGCTCCATGCCGTACGGCCCCGGCGCGCTCATCAGCTCCGGGTAGGCCACGGCAATCGCCGAGGCGTGGCCCGGCATGTCAATTTCAGGCACCACGCGGATGCCGCGTCCGGTGGCGTATCGCACCACCTCGCGCATCTGTTCCGGAGTGTAGAACAGCCCATCGCTGGCGAGCTGCGTCAGCTTAGGGTAGCGCTTCGAGCTGAAGCGCCAGCCCTGATCGTCGGTCAGATGCCAGTGCAGGACGTTGAGCTTCGCCGCGGCCATGCCGTCGATCTGGCGCTTGATATCCGGCAGCGGAATAAAGTGGCGCGCCGAGTCGAGCAGCAGCCCGCGCCACGGGAAGCGCGGCGAATCTTCAATGGTGACCCACGGCAGCGAGGTGTTTTCCGCGCCGTTCTGCATCAGCTGGAGCAGCGTTTCCATGCCGCGCAGCGCGCCGAAGCGGGTGTTGGCGGAGATGTTTACGCCGTTGGCATCCACCGTGAGCTTGTAGCTTTCATCGCTGTCCGGCAGCGGCTGCGGCTTCACCTTTTTAGCGATGGCGATGCGGATGGTCGGTTTATCCGTTTGTTCGGCCTGCGGCTGGAGCGTCCAGCCGGTTTGCAGGGCAATGCGCTGGCGCAGGCGGTTGACGGCGTCACCAAGATCGTCCCCGCTGACGCTGATGGAAATTTTATCGTTAAGCACCAGCGCGCCCTGGGTTGTCGGGCGTTCAACCTTCGCGGGCCAGGGCATTAAGGGGAGATCGCCTGCCGGGGCGGCAAAGGCAGAGGCGCCGAGCATCAGCCCGGCGGTTAAGAGACTGTACCGTAACATGAATGTTCCTTATCTGACGGGCCAAATAAAGGCAAAACATTCTGTTAACATGCGCTCAAATTGTCGTCAAGCGAATGCGCCGACGGAGATCACAGGTTGTTGAATTTGGGAGGAAAGCTATTGCCCGGTGGCGCTGCGCTTACCGGGCCTACGTTTCGTGAGTAGGCCGGGTAAGGCGAAGCCGCCACCCGGCAAACATAACTTACTGCCACCCATACCGACGCGCATAAATGCCTTTCACCATCTGCGTCAGCACCATGTAGCCCGCGAGGATCGCCACCAGCCACGGGAAGTAGCTCAGCGGCAGCGCCTGAAGCTGCAGGTAGCCTGCCAGCGGCGAGAACGGCAGCGCGATGCCCAGCGCCATCACAATGCCCGTCATTACAATCAGCGGCCAGGCGGCGCGGCTCTGGATGAACGGAATGCGGCGGGTGCGGATCATATGCACAATCAGCGTCTGCGACAGCAGCCCTACCACGAACCAACCGGACTGGAACAGCGTCTGATGCTCCGGAGTGTTAGCGTGGAACACAAACCACATCAGGCAGAAGGTCAGAATGTCGAAGATGGAGCTGATCGGCCCAAAGAACAGCATGAAGCGACCCAGATCGGCGGGGTTCCAGCGCTGCGGCTTCTGGATCTGCTCGTCGTCCACGTTATCAAACGGAATCGCCACCTGAGACACGTCGTACATCAGGTTCTGGATCAGCAGATGCAGCGGCAGCATCGGCAGGAACGGCAGGAAGGCGCTGGCCACCAGCACGCTGAAGACGTTACCGAAGTTGGAGCTGGCGGTCATTTTGATGTACTTCAGCATGTTGGCGAAGGTGCGACGCCCTTCGATGACGCCCTCCTCCAGCACCATCAGGCTCTTTTCCAGCAGGATGATATCCGCCGCCTCGCGAGCAATATCCACCGCGCCGTCCACGGAGATACCAATGTCCGCCGCACGCAGCGCGGGCGCGTCGTTGATGCCGTCGCCCATAAAGCCGACCACGTGCCCTTCACGACGCAGCAGGGTAACGATGCGCTCTTTGTGCATCGGCGTCAGGCGGGCAAACAGCGTCGTGCGCTGGGCAAGCTGCGCCAGTTCGTCGTCGGTGAGGTGCTCAATGTCGCTCCCCACCACCACGTCGCCCGCGTCCAGCCCCACTTCGTGACACACTTTAGCCGCCACCAGCTCGCTGTCGCCGGTCAGGATTTTGACGGTGATGCCGCTCGCCTTGAGCGCTTTTAAAGCCGGCGCGGTGGTCTCTTTCGGCGGATCGAGGAATGCGATGTAACCCTCGAGGATCAAATCGGATTCGTCGATACGCTGATAGTCCCCCTCGCGCGCGGGCAGGAACTTGCTGGCTACCGCCACCACGCGCAGCCCCTGACGGTTCAGGTTGTCGGTCACGCGCTTGATGCGGCGCAGCATGGTCTCGTCCAGTGGGACGATCTCGCCGTTATGCCGCACCTGCGTGGAGACGTTCAGGATCTCCTGCAGCGCGCCTTTGCAGATCAACTGATGCACGTCCTGCTGCTCGCTCACCACCACCGACATACGGCGGCGCTCGAAGTCGAACGGGATTTCGTCCACCTTCTGCCAGCGGCCGGAGAGAGTGCGGGCAGACTCCTCGTCCACGCCTTCCAGCACCGCCACGTCGAGCAGGTTTTTCAGCCCGGTCTGGTAGTGGCTGTTCAGCCACGCGCTGTGCAGCACGCGCTCGCTGGTTTTACCGGCAATGTCGGTGTGGTTCTCCAGCACGATTTTATCCTGCGTCAGGGTGCCGGTTTTGTCGGTGCAAAGGATGTCCATCGCGCCAAAGTTCTGAATGGCGTCGAGGTGTTTAACAATCACCTTTTGCTTCGACAGTTTTACCGCCCCGCGCGCCAGCGTGGAGGTGACAATCATCGGCAGCATTTCCGGCGTCAGGCCGACGGCCACGGAGAGTGCAAACAGCGCCGCCTCCCACCAGTCGCCCTTGGTGTAGCCGTTGATCAGCAGCACGATCGGCGTCATCACCATCATAAAGCGGATCAGCAGCATGCTGACGCGGCCAATCCCTTTCTGGAAGGCGTTCGGCTCGCTCTCCTGCTCGCTGACGCGCCCGGCAAGCTGTCCAAACCAGGTGTTGCCCCCGGTGGCGGTGACAATCGCCTGCGCCGTACCGCTGACTACCGTGGTTCCCATAAAGCACAGGGTATCGCACTCGAGCGGGTTCATCTGCTGCGGGTCGCGGCTGCGCGCCACCTTTTCAACGGGCAGGGATTCCCCGGTCAGAGAGGCCTGCGCCACGAACAGATCCCGCGCCTGGATGATGCGTAAATCCGCCGGGATCATGTCTCCCGCCGCCAGCTTCACCAGATCGCCCGGCACCAGCTGGTCGATAGGCAGCTCCACCCAGGCGTTTTCGCCGAGATCATTAATCACACGCGAGACGGTCGCGGTGTTGCTGACCATTGCCTTCAGGGCGTCCGCCGCTTTGGTGGAGCGGGCCTCCTGAATAAAGTTCAGCAGCGTGGAAATGCCGACCATGAGGGCAATCACGCCCGCGGCGAACAGATCTTCCGTCGCGTAGGAGATGATGCCGAGCACGGTCAGCAGCAGGTTGAACGGGTTGCGGTAGCAGAGCCACAGGTGCACCCACCACGGAGAGGGCTTCTGCGCCGGGATCTGGTTATCGCCGTGCACGGCGCGGATTTTTTCCACTTCAGACGCGTTCAGCCCTTCCGGATGACCGCCAAAGGCACGCCAGACTTCGTTTTCATCCATCGCCGCCACGTTCAGGCAGCGTTCGGTCAGGGACGCGGGGATCTCCGCCCCCGCCATGTTTTTGGCATTGGGCAGCGGGTCGCGCTGAACAAGACGGTGTGGCAGGTGGCGGCTCAGCAGCGCCTGCAGCTGCCGGGTGATATTTTTAAACATAGACATTCCTCCGCATCCGCAGGGCGGACGCAGCATTCCCTTCAGGCGTGGCAAAGTCGTACCTGTCAGGCACTTAATTTTCAAGCAGGAACGTTTAGGACGTTGCTGCCTCACATACCGGTGAGACAGCAAAAGCTGGCTTACCGGAAAGAACGTGGTCTCCCGTTCAGGAGAGGTGTGGGATCGGGATCCATAAAGCCTCCGGTAAGTAAAAAAACAGGGTGTCGCCGCGCAGTATAAGGATTTAAGCGTACCCTTTGTGACGATTCGGGCGGTATTATACGCGCCTGCAAATAAACAGTACGTAAACCAGACTTTGCCCATAGCGAAATCGCGCTATAGCATTAGGCTCAATTGACCATTTTGTCGTTGTTACAGGGAAAACAGCATGCAGAACCGCCTTACGATTAAAGACATCGCGCGTTTAAGCGGCGTGGGGAAATCCACCGTGTCGCGCGTGCTGAACAACGAAAGTGGTGTCAGCGAACGCACCCGCGAACGCGTTGAGGCGGTTATGAATCAGCACGGTTTTTCCCCTTCCCGCTCCGCACGCGCCATGCGCGGGCAGAGTGACAAGGTGGTCGCGATCATTGTTTCGCGTCTGGATTCCCTGTCAGAAAACCTCGCCGTACAGACCATGCTGCCCGCCTTCTACGAACAGGGCTATGACCCGATCATGATGGAGAGTCAGTTCTCGCCACAGCTGGTGGAAGAACATCTCGGCATGCTCCAGCGGCGCAACATTGACGGCGTGGTACTGTTTGGTTTTACCGGTATTAATGAGGAGATGCTGAAACCCTGGCAGCCGTCTCTGGTGCTGCTGGCACGCGATGCCAGCGGGTTTGCCTCCGTCTGTTATGACGACGAAGGGGCGATTATCACCCTGATGCAGCGTCTGTACGAAGACGGCCACCGCCACATCAGCTATCTGGGCGTGCCGCACGCGGACGTCACTACCGGCAAGCGTCGCCATGAGGCCTACCTGACCTTTTGCAAAAACCACAACCTTTCCGCCGTGGCCTCCCTGCCGGGGCTCGGCATGAAGCAGGGCTACGAGCAGGTCGCCAGCGTCCTGACGCCGCAGACCACCGCGCTGGTGTGCGCCACGGATACCCTGGCGCTGGGTGCCAGTAAATTTCTGCAGGAGCAGCGCATTGATAACCTGCAGGTGGCAAGCGTCGGCAGCACGCCGCTGATGAAGTTCCTGCACCCGGAGATCCTCACCGTTGACCCGGGCTACGCCGAGTCCGGCAGACAGGCCGCTGCGCAGCTGATCGAGCAGATCAACGGGCGGATCGAACCGCGCCAGATCGTGATTCCTGCCCGTCTCTCTTAGCTCGTTAGTTATCATCTGCAGCAGAGATCGTTCCATGAATCACGGTAGATAATATTGCCTTCCATGTGCTTCCATGTGATCGCCTCATAACGCAATTCAAGCGTTTCAAGGTGGGTACTACTCATGCCGCCAGGAGAAAGGTATGGCGCGACCGTGGTGAACTTAACGTTTTCCAAAATGATATTGAAATACTCGGACTCGATTCCTGCCTCCAGAAGACGGTACATTTTAATTGTCGCTTTCTTCATGGTTCGCCCTTCGCACACCGCGCGGTACAGAAGTGGGGTAGTCTGATCAAATTCTTTAACTATGGTGATAGGGCGATGAACACGCGTTCCGGTGAGTTTTCCCCAGCTTGGATCAACAGGAATGGTTACCCCGTGGGAAAATGATTTTAACTCAATAGAACCCAGCCGAAGTGGCATTATACAGCTACCAATTACCGGCGAGCCGTTCTCATCTTCAAGCCATAAATGTGCAGGAGTAGACATGTCATATCCTTATTGGTGGGTATCAATATTAGGAAGCTCAGCATTTACCATTTCACATAACGACCAAAAATAATCATTACGACAACAAAGAAAACACCAATAGGCCAGACTGGGCTTCCCGGGGAAAAATGCGCCTGAATCAGGGCAAATAGAATTGTTAACGCCGTTGGGCCATAGATTGAAAAAAAGACTCGCCCCTGCCAGCGTAAAAAACGTTTGATGTAGTTCAACATGGCTATAAGATCATCCTGCTGATGATGTCCGCAATGTCACTATCTGATGCCCATTGCGCATCCACTGCGTGCGACCTTTGAAACACTGGCTCAATAATGAAGTAGAGCATTTCAAGTCCTTGTGCATAAAAAGCAGCGTACAAGGCGGGAAATTCGACATGCAGGCGATGAGCACTGTCAGCGGCTTTTTGCACTACCCCATAGACACCAATAAGGGCAATACCACGGGAAGCCCAGGTACCCGCAAGGGCGCTTAATTCAAGGCTGATGTTTAATCCAAGGCGAACACAGGTGGCGACAGCAAACGTAAATCCTGCTCCAGTGAGGGTGACCGATGCGACATGGACATTTACCGCCATCAGGTGCTGCTTGATATACTCTAATTGGTCTGATGTTTTATACCGGAAAATTTCCTCAAAGTAGATTCGAAGCATGTTATAGACTACATCAATACCGTTCACTACCTGATAAACAGCATCCCTGAAACGTATATCTTCAATCTGTTGTCGCTGGCAGACGTCATAATATTCATCGGTGAAGCATGAGGTGTAATACAAAAGACGTGTCGCGCCATTCCCTATGGTATCCACCTGTTTTTTGACCTGCTGGCCAACAGCCGTGACGGCATGGTCGAGTTTAAGCGCAAGAATTTTATTGGCCTGTAAATAACGGATGATTTCATTGTTTCCGTACATAAGCGCTCCATACGTGTTTCAGCAAATTGAAGCAAGCCTATGCCTGAACACAGTATTGATATTCCAACCTGATCACATTTAGGACCTGATACTTTCTTTTTAAGATAATGACCCGGAATCTCTAAAAACATTAAGTAGTTGGCTCATATAAAATCCTGGTAAATTTTTATATCTCTTCCCGGCATCCCTGCAGCTGATTGAGCAGATCAACGGGCGGATCGAACCGCGCCAGATCGTGATTCCTGCCCGTCTCTCATAACCCTCCTGAATTGTTTATTGTGATCTTCGCCCGATTTCGGGAACGTTCCCATTTTCGCCGTCACGCTGAAGGAGTAGGCTTGCGCTCAGGTCATTACCCCCTTCAACATCGGTCATGAGGTTTCATGATGAGTAAAGTCAAACAAGCAGATATCGATCGGCTGATCGTCCTGGTCGGCGGTCGCGAAAACATCGCCACCGTCAGCCATTGCATTACACGCCTGCGCTTCGTGCTGAACGATCCGGCCAAAGCCAACCCGAAGGCGATTGAAGAGCTTTCGATGGTGAAAGGCTGCTTCACCAACGCCGGACAGTTCCAGGTTGTGATTGGTACCGAAGTGGGCGATTACTATCAGGCTCTGCTGGCGACTACCGGGCACTCCTCTGCCGATAAAGAGCAGGCGAAGAAGGCCGCGCGCCAGAATATGAAGTGGCACGAGCAGCTGATCTCCCACTTCGCGGAGATCTTCTTCCCGCTGCTGCCGGCGCTGATCAGCGGAGGCTTGATTTTAGGCTTCCGTAACGTCATCGGCGATGTGCCGATGAGCGACGGCAAAACGCTGGCGCAGATGTACCCGGCGCTGCAAAGCATCTATGACTTCCTGTGGCTGATTGGCGAAGCAATCTTCTTCTATCTGCCGGTGGGGATTTGCTGGTCCGCGGTGCGCAAGATGGGCGGTACGCCGATTCTCGGTATTGTACTGGGCGTCACGCTGGTCTCTCCGCAGTTAATGAACGCTTACTTACTTGGTCAGCAGGTGCCGGAAGTGTGGAACTTCGGCCTGTTTACCATCGCCAAAGTGGGCTATCAGGCGCAGGTCATCCCGGCCCTGCTGGCCGGTCTGGCGCTAGGCTTTATTGAAACGCGCCTGAAGCGCATCGTGCCGGATTACCTCTATCTGGTGGTGGTGCCGGTCTGCTCACTGATCCTGGCCGTCTTCCTGGCGCACGCTTTTATCGGTCCGTTTGGCCGCATGATTGGCGACGGCGTGGCCTTCGCGGTGCGTCACCTGATGACCGGCAGCTTCGCCCCGATTGGTGCCGCGCTGTTTGGCTTCCTCTATGCCCCGCTGGTGATCACCGGCGTGCACCAGACCACGCTGGCGATCGACATGCAGATGATTCAAAGCCTCGGCGGTACGCCTGTCTGGCCGATTATCGCCCTCTCTAACATTGCGCAGGCCTCTGCGGTGACCGGCATCATTATCGTCAGCCGTAAGCACAACGAGCGGGAGATCTCCGTTCCGGCGGCCATCTCCGCCTACCTCGGCGTGACCGAACCGGCGATGTACGGTATCAACCTGAAATACCGCTTCCCGATGCTCTGCGCGATGATCGGCTCTGGCCTGGCGGGCCTGCTGTGCGGCCTGAACGGCGTGATGGCGAACGGTATTGGCGTCGGCGGCCTGCCTGGCATCCTCTCCATCCAGCCCGCTTTCTGGCAGGTGTTTGCCCTGGCGATGGCGGTGGCGATTATCGTCCCCATGGCGCTCACCACCGTGGTTTACCAGCGTAAGTTCCGTCAGGGCACGCTGCAGATTGTTTAACTTCATCTTTCGGGGCGCAGTTGCGCCCCTTCGCATTTGCAGGAACGCACTATGAATACCCTTCCTCACTGGTGGCAGAACGGCGTCATCTACCAGATTTACCCAAAGAGTTTTCAGGACACCACCGGCAGCGGCACGGGCGATCTGCGCGGCGTAACCCAGCGGCTGGACTATCTGAAAACCCTCGGCATTGACGCCATCTGGCTGACGCCGTTTTATATCTCCCCGCAGGTGGATAACGGCTACGACGTGGCGAATTACACCGCCATCGATCCAGCCTACGGCACGCTGGATGATTTCGACGAACTGGTTACCGAAGCGCACGAACGCGGCATTCGCATCGTTCTCGATATGGTGTTTAACCACACCTCCACGCAGCACGCCTGGTTCCGCGAGTCGCTGAACAAAGCGAGCCCGTACCGCCAGTTCTACATCTGGCGCGACGGCACGCCGGAGCAGCTTCCTAACAACTGGCGCTCCAAGTTTGGCGGCAACGCCTGGCGCTGGCACGCCGAGAGCGAGCAGTATTACCTGCACCTGTTTGCGCCGGAGCAGGCTGATCTCAACTGGGAAAACCCGGCGGTGCGCGCCGAGCTGAAAAAGGTGTGCGAGTTCTGGGCCGATCGCGGCGTGGACGGCTTGCGTCTGGACGTGATCAACCTGATTTCAAAAGATCAGGACTTCCCGGACGACACCCTTGGCGACGGTCGCCGCTTCTACACTGACGGGCCGCGCATCCACGAATATCTTCAGGAGATGAGCCGCGACGTCTTTACCCCACGCAACCTGATGACGGTGGGAGAGATGTCCTCGACCTCGCTGGAGAACTGCCAGCAGTACGCGTCGCTCGACGGGCGAGAACTGTCGATGACCTTTAACTTCCACCATCTCAAGGTGGACTACCCCGGCGGTGAAAAATGGACGAAGGCGAAGCCGGACTTCGTGGCGCTGAAAACCCTTTTCCGCCACTGGCAGCAGGGGATGCACAACAAAGCCTGGAACGCGCTGTTCTGGTGTAACCACGACCAGCCGCGCATCGTGTCGCGCTTTGGCGACGAAGGGGAACACCGCGTGGCGGCGGCGAAGATGCTCGGCATGGTCCTGCACGGCATGCAGGGCACGCCGTATATCTATCAGGGTGAAGAGCTGGGGATGACCAACCCGCACTTCAGCCGCATCACCGATTATCGCGACGTGGAAAGCCTGAATATGTTCGCGGAACTGCGCGCCAGCGGCCGCGAACCGGAGGAGTTACTGGCGATTCTGGCGAGTAAATCCCGCGATAACGGGCGAACCCCAATGCAGTGGGACGCCTCACACAATGCGGGCTTTACCGAGGGCGAGCCGTGGATTGGCGTCTGTGACAACTACGAAACCGTGAACGCGCGCGCGGCGCTGGACGACCCGGATTCGGTGTTCTACACCTATCGGTCGCTGATAAGCCTGCGTAAAACCCTGCCGGTGCTGACATGGGGGGATTACGACGATCTGCTGCCGGAACATCCTTCGCTGTGGTGCTATCGCCGCCAGTGGCAGGGGCAGACGCTGATAGTCGTGGCGAACCTGAGCCGCGAGCGCCAGCAGTGGCAGCCGGACCCGGTACAGGGAACATGGCGGGTTGCACTCAGCAACTATGAGGACGTTCCGCCCCGCCCAGATACGCTGCTATTGCGCCCGTTTGAAGCCATCTGGTGGCTGCAGGAATAAACGTCAGGAGATACAGCATGCTGTATCTCCTTTTTTTATGTTTAGCGATACGCTAAATGTACGACGATAACTTTTACAATATGCCGCACCCAAAATAAAAATAGCCTGCCAATTAAATAACCTCGGCAGGATATTATGAAAAAGACAATTATTAAAGCAACATGTATTAGCGCATTATTATTGAGCACACAGGGATGGTGCGGAAATACGTCCGTCGATCTTCGCTTTGGTCATAATACGCGCTCAGACGTAAATGATTCTCGTATTAAGGTCATGCATCAGGCAGATAACGGTTTTTACTTCTCCGTTGAAGCCGCACAAAACCACAACGACACCTTTTTTGGTGATACTGACCGATATAATCCAGACGAAAAGGGGTTAACGGAAGCGGCGCAGGAGATCGAAACGCGCTGGCGCTTCGATCTGGGCAATGGCTTCGCCGTTGCGCCTGGCATGGTGACGGTTTTCACCACCAGCAATACCCATTACCGCCCCTTCATTCAGGGCTGGAAAGCGTTTGATAACGGTCTGAACCTCTCCGCCCGCTATCGTTATAACACCGTCAATGATGCGCACAGCGACAAAGAACTCGACGGCAGCGGCTACACCCGCCGTCAGTCACACCAGTTCGACATTTGGTTCGCGTATAACATTGGCAAATTCGGTATGTCCTACAACCCGCGCTTCCGCTGGCAGGATAATGTCGATCAGGGAACCGGGGATGATACCTACTGGGAACATACCGTCGCGTTCAACTACAAGCTCGACGATGGCTGGACGCCTTATGTCGAGCTGGTATCGCTGGATAAAACCTATATCAACGATGACGGCAACCATGAAAATGATTATGCCGTACGCCTGGGGATAGTGAAGCAGCTCTGACGGCCAGACTACACCGTATCGTGCTGCAGCAGCCTGCAGCCGATACGGTCCACGGCGCTTAACAGTTCAAGCTGACCTTCCCGCTGATACAGCGAAACCGCGTTAATGTCGATCGGTAACGGCCAGCATAGCGTTGAGATCGACGCCAGTGTCGAGCCCTGGCGGGTAATCGCAATAATCTTCAAGCCTTTGCGCAGCGCGTTACGCGCCATTTCAACCAGCGACTGGGTCTCCCCGGATTTACTGATCAGCACCAGCGTCCCCTTCGATACCCGTGTCAGCTGGTGCATGTCATTCAAAATAAGATGCGGCAGGCTCGCCAGTGATAAAAATCGCGACAGGTAGTTGAGGCTGGTGAGCGAGGCGCCCCGAGCATACAGATAGATATGGCTGGAATGGATGAGCAGCCTGGAGAATTCCGCCACGATATCGTCCGCCTGCAGCCCCGCGTCGGGGGCGGCAGGTGCTGGTGTAAAGTGATCGCGCAAAAAACGATACCGAAGCTCGGTATAGCTTTTATAGCCCATTTTTTTACACACACGATTAACGGATGTTGTCGTTGTAAAGGTATCACGGGCAATCTCTTTTGCCGATATATTAGAAATATTACACGCGTGATGCTGAATGTATTCAAATATCAAACGTTCACTTCCCTGGAATGAATTCATCTGTTACGCCCTGTTTAATCCCGGAATGATATTAACACAACAGAAAAATAGTCTCTGGAAGGCGCTTCACACATTGCATTTACGCGTATCACGATACGTAATTAGTATTAGCAAACATTAAAAACTGTTTTAGGTTCTCTTTATACTTTCCCTGTTTTCACATCCAGGGAATTATGACAATGACGAAACAAAAAGTTGTCGCGGTAACGGCCTGCCCGACAGGCATCGCCCACACCTTTATGGCGGCAAATAAAATTATTGCATGGGCTAAAGAGCACAATATCGAAGTAAAGGTCGAAACGCAGGGCAGTGACGGCGTCAAAAACCGCTTAACTAAACAGGATATCGCCTCCGCCACGGCCATTATTCTGGCAACCGACGTTCCCATTCAGGATGCCGAGCGTTTTGAAAACATTCCTCACCTTCAGACCCGTACGCAAGAGCTGATCAAGCACACCGATCGCTATCTGCGTCAGGCGCTGTCCATGGAAAAAAACGTCACCACTGTCGCCCACGAAGACGATCTCCCACGTTCGGCTTACCAGATTTTTATTGGTCATATCATGGCGGCCATCAGCTATATGCTGCCGGTGGTGGTGATGGGCGGGCTGATGATGGCAACGGCAAAAATTACCGGCCAGTTTATTAACATCGAACATTCGCCGTTTAGCGTGCTGGATAAAGTGGGCTTTATGACCATCAAGTTCATGTATCCGGTCTTCGCCATGTATCTGGCATTTTCCATTGCCGGTAAGCCAGCGCTGATCCCCGGGCTTATCGGCGGCATCATGTCCGATGAAGTCTACAAGCGCTTCTTTGATATCGAAGGCTTTATGCCATCCGGCTTTTTCGGTGCCATTGGCATTGGCTTTTTTGTGGGCTATCTGGTGCGCTGGCTCAATGATTCGATTCACGTCCGTCAGCAGCTCACCACCATTAAGACCATGCTGCTCGTCCCGCTGATCACCGGCATTACGCTGGTGATGGTCATGGAATATCTGATTAACCCCATTTTTGGCTCGCTTAACCAGCTTATGGTGGTCTTTTTTACCTCGGCAGGTGACACCGGGCGCGGGTTCTATTCCGCGATGATCGCCGCGGGGACCGCGTTTGACCTGGGCGGCGCGGTCAACAAGGCGGCAGGCTCGGTCGCGCTCGGCCTGAATGGCATGAGCGAGACGTTTGATTTAACCGCCCGCGAACTCTCCATAGTGATCCCCTCCATTGGCGTCGGCTTTGCAGCGTTCCTCAACGGCCGCTTTGGGCTACCGGATGTCTTCAGCCGGGAAGAGAAAACCGTCGGTAGCACCTCGTTGTTACTGGGCGTGATTGGCATCTCGGAAGGTGCGATCCCGTTCATCCTGAAAAACCCACGCCTGATCCCGGTGTTCATGACCGGCGCCGTCGCCGGTGCGCTGCTCGCCATTGCACTCGGCGTGAAGCAGACGCTGCCTCTGCCAGCGATCTGGGGCTGGCCGCTGGCAACCAACGTAGCGGGCTACCTGGCGAGCGTCCTTATTGGCGCACTGATTTGCGCCCTGGGCGTGCTTTACGTCAGCCCAAAGAACGCCAGATAAGGGGAGCGTCATGAATCAGATCCACGTCATTGCCCACACGCACTGGGATCAGGAGTGGTATTTCACCCGCCAGGACAGCATGGTGCTGGCGTCATATAACGTTGCGGACGTCATCGACACGCTGGAGCAGGACCCGGCTTACAGCTGCTATCACCTTGACGGACAGATGGCGGTGGTGGAGGATTTTCTCGCCATCAATCCCGATTATCGCGCCCGGCTGGAAACGCTGGTCAGAGAGAAAAGGATTTTTGTGGGGCCGTGGTATACCCAGACGGACACCTACAACGTGCATGGCGAATCCATCATCCGCAACCTGAAGTACGGCATCTTCGCCGCCCGTAAGCTGGGGCACGCCATGCAGGTTGGGTATCTTCCGGATACCTTCGGCCACAATGCGCAGATGCCCACGATTTTGCAGGGCTGCAATCTCGACAACATCGTCTTCTGGCGCGGTATCGATCATGACAGACACGCCAAAAGCAGCCAGTTCCTCTGGCGCGCGCCGTCAGGGGCGACCGTTATCGCCTGCGCGATGGCGCTCGGCTATGGCGCGGCGAAAAACATGCGTCCGGAGGCCTGCCATCTGCAGGGTAAAATCTACCCGATGGTCAATCTCCTGCGCTCGCGGGCCGGAATCAATGACCTGCTCCTGCCCTGCGGCGGCGATCAGGTCAGTATCGACCCGGCGTTGCCGAAAATCCTGGAGGTCGCCAGCGCACAGTCCCCTGACCACGACCAGTACGTTATGAGTTCTCTGGAACGCTACGTCGACATTCTGCGCG
Source organism: Enterobacter chuandaensis (assembly GCF_003594915.1). Lineage (GTDB taxonomy): Bacteria > Pseudomonadota > Gammaproteobacteria > Enterobacterales > Enterobacteriaceae > Enterobacter > Enterobacter chuandaensis. The sequence goes on along the minus strand of NZ_QZCS01000017.1, from coordinate 46,152 downwards.
CGCAGCGTGAACAGTTTGAAATCTGGGAAGGGGAGCTGAAATCACCGCGCTACACCCGCATTCATAAAACGATCGGTTCCGTGCGCTACGATATCAAAAAGAAAAATGATGAGGTTGAGCAGTTCATCCTGCGGCAGCTTGAGCCGACCATCGCCATGGCGCGCCATAAGGGGATCCCGGTCAACCTCTCAGTGGTCGATACGCTCTGGAAAAAGCTGTTGCGAAGCCATGCTCACGACTCCGTCGGCGGCTGCAACAGTGACGCCACCAACCGCGACATACTGCATCGGCTGGAGCAAACCGAACAGCTGTGCCACAGCCTGTGGAACCTGGTGGTAAAAACCCTGGCCACCGCCTGCATTCGGGAAGGCGACCTGCTGATTATCAACCCGCTGGCCACCCCTACGCAGCGCGTGGTGAAAACCACTCTCTATAGCCGCGCTGAAAATATCGCGCTGACGTATCAGGGGCAGCTCATCCCCTTCGACATCCTGAAAAGAGACGTGTTGCCTGGCGGAACGGCGATCTCCCTTACCGCCGAAGGCGAGTGCGAAACACCCCTTCCCCCTTACTTCCGCTGGCACGTTGCGGTGCAGACCCCGGTTCTGCCGTCGGTCGGCTATCTTAGCGTTAACGTGGAAGATAACCCTGCGCCGTTCCGCCAGCCTGAACCGATAAAGGGCGGTGAGATAGAGAATGCACATTATCGGCTGTCGCTGGACGCCGGAACGCTTACCCTGCAGGACAAACGCAGCGGCAGACGTATTCCCTCTTTCTTTACCTTTGAAGACTGCGCGGACGCGGGCGACAGCTACGATTTCTCACCGCTTGCGGACGACGCGCCGACGCGCTGTTCGCATTTCGCGCTCGTCGACTGCCTGAAAACGCCGCTTATCGAAAAGCTGATCGTTGAGGCCACGATGCTGCTTCCGCAGGATCTCGCTGGTCGTCAGGAAGATACCCGAACGCCGCTATCTCTTCGTCTGGTGTGTGAATTACGCCATGACGATCCGAACCTGTATGTCGAGAGTACGCTTGAAAACAGCCACTGCGATCACCGGCTACGTGTATTGATCGGCAGCGATGTTCACACCCGTCACGCTATCGCCTCCCAGCCCTTCGCGATCATCCAGCGTGAAACGGGGTGTGCCGATGAAAACTGGCAGGAGCGCTATCGCGAGATGCCCGTGGATATCGAAACCACCGAAGGCATTATCGCTGTCGCGGAATTGGGCAAAGCGCTGATTGTGACCAGCCGCGGCATGAAGGAATTTCAGATTCTCGGCAGCGAACCGGCAGCTATTGCCCTGACGATGTTTAAATCGACGGGCGTGCTCGGACGCAGCGATCTCGACTGGCGACCGGGCCGGGCGTCGGGCATTAATAATACGGTAGTTGAGACTCCTGATGCCCAGTTGCTGAAACCGCTGCACTTTTCATTCACCGTCGCGCTGGCCGACAACGCCGACCATATCACGCTTCGCCAGCTGGAAAATCATGCGGCCGGACAGCCCTTCACCTATCAACGGCAATCGTTGCACACGCTCGATCACCGCCTTGAGCGCTTTGCGTTGCGTCTGCCCGAGCGTCAGCTTCCGGCTGAATTCTCATTATTGACCCTGCCGGAGCCGCTGGTCCTTTCTGCCTTGCCCCATGCGCAACGGTCGAATGGCAGCGTCGTCCGGGTGTTTAACGCCGGGACGCAGCCGGTTCCCGTCCCGGAAAGTCTGACAGCGCTCCGTCAGATCAACTATCTGGAAGAGCTTGTGCAGCCGGTAATGGCAATTGCCCCTTCCGCAACCTGCGATTTTTTGATGGAGGCTTAATATGAACTTGCTTGCATTGACGCATCCCGAACTGGTGTTTATCAATCCGCCACAGCGTACGCCTGAAGCATTGATCCGCTGGCTCGCCGAACCGCTCGCCGGGCAAAATATCATCAGCGATGAAGAAACGTTTATCCAGAGCGTTTTACAACGCGAAAGTGAAGGTCCTACCGCGCTGGGTGAAGCGCTCGCCGTTCCGCACGGTAAAACCGAGGCGGTGCAGCAGGCGGCGTTTTGTCTGGCGCTCTTTGACGACCCGATACGCTGGCCGGGGCTGGACGGTGATGAAGAAGTGAGAATGGTTTTCCTGCTCGCCATTCCGCCCTCAGAAGCAGGCAGTACCCATATGCAGCTGCTGACGACGCTGACCAGCAGACTAACGGAAGATCAGATGCGCGAACAGCTTCTGGCGGCGCGCACCCGGGAAGAGGCGATGTTCGCCCTGCGTGCTGAAGAACCTCAAAAACAGGAAGATGCTCCTGAACGCTCCCTTCTCATCCCGGTGGCGCTGGGCAGTATCGCTATCGCCGCTTTTTTGCAGGCGGGATTGAGCTGGGTCTGCAGCGTGAGTTAAACAAGCAGCGCTCAGTGCAGGCTATGCTGAGCGCTTGTTTTTGTTGAATAATTAATCAATTTTTTCTTTCAGGTCTTTACAAAGGCTGAAGCGCCCGCCGTTTGTACTCTCGTCTTTTTACTTTGTTCTGCATCAAATAAATCGCAAACTTGTTTGATGCAAATCACTATATGTAGCATTTAAAATGCACTCCAACCCAACATCTTGTATTAATCGACTACTATTCCTACAACAAGACGGCGAGCCAGCTCTCCGGAATTGTGGATAACAAATATTGGGAACGAGGGAAGTAACTGGACTGGCTGAGGATACGCCCGGTGAATACTTCTCCGCCTCTGTGGATAACCTGTTTTTAAAAATGGAGTGATCATGACACCGCATGTGATGAAACGTGATGGCTGTAAAGTGCCGTTTAAATCAGAGCGCATCCAGGAAGCCATTCTGCGTGCAGCTAAAGCAGCGGGAGTCGATGACGCAGATTACTGCGCCACCGTCGCAGAAGTCGTTAGCAGCCAGATGAATGAACGCAGCCAGGTTGATATCAACGAGATCCAGACCGCGGTTGAAAACCAGCTGATGGCGGGGCCTTACAAGCAGTTAGCCCGCGCCTACATTGAATATCGCCACGATCGTGACGTGCAGCGTGAGAAGCGCGGTCGCCTGAACCAGGAGATCCGTGGCCTGGTGGAGCAGACCAACTCTGCCCTGCTCAACGAAAACGCCAACAAAGACAGTAAAGTGATCCCGACCCAGCGCGACCTGCTGGCCGGTATCGTCGCCAAACACTATGCCCGTCAGCACCTGCTGCCGCGCGATGTGGTCTCGGCGCACGAGCGCGGTGAAATTCACTACCACGATCTCGACTATTCGCCGTTCTTCCCGATGTTCAACTGCATGCTGATCGACCTGAAAGGCATGCTGACCCACGGTTTTAAAATGGGTAACGCCGAGATTGAACCGCCTAAGTCGATCTCCACCGCCACCGCCGTCACCGCGCAGATTATCGCTCAGGTTGCCAGCCACATTTATGGCGGCACCACGATCAACCGCATTGATGAAGTGCTGGCCCCGTTCGTGGCGGCAAGCTTCAACAAGCACCGTAAAACGGCCGAAGAGTGGCAGATCCCGGACGCGGACGGCTACGCGCACTCCCGCACCGAGAAAGAGTGCTACGACGCCTTCCAGTCTCTGGAATATGAGGTGAACACGCTGCACACCGCCAACGGTCAGACGCCGTTTGTAACCTTCGGGTTTGGTCTGGGCACCAGCTGGGAATCGCGCCTGATCCAGCAGTCCATTCTGCGCAACCGTATTTCCGGCCTCGGCAAGAACCGCAAAACCGCGGTGTTCCCGAAACTGGTGTTCGCCATCCGCGACGGCCTGAACCACAAGTTTGGCGATCCGAACTACGACATCAAACAGCTGGCGCTGGAGTGCGCGAGCAAGCGTATGTACCCGGACATCCTGAACTACGATCAGGTCGTCAAAGTGACCGGCTCGTTTAAAACGCCAATGGGCTGTCGCAGCTTCCTCGGCGTGTACGAAGATGAAAACGGCGAGCAGATCCACGACGGGCGTAACAACCTGGGCGTGATCAGCCTGAACCTGCCGCGCATCGCGCTGGAGGCGAAAGGTAACGAAGCTGAATTCTGGAAGCTGCTGGATGAACGTCTGCAGCTGGCGCGTAAGGCGCTGATGACCCGCATTGCGCGCCTTGAAGGGGTCAAAGCCCGCGTCGCGCCAATCCTTTATATGGAAGGGGCCTGCGGCGTGCGTCTGAAGGCGGACGATGACGTGTCTGAGATCTTTAAAAACGGCCGCGCGTCGATTTCGCTGGGCTATATCGGCATCCACGAAACCATCAACGCCCTGTTTGGCGACGCGCATATGTACGACAGCGAGGCCCTGCGCGAAAAAGGCATTGCGATTGTCCAGCGTCTGCGCGACGCGGTTGACCAGTGGAAAGAGGAAACCGGCTACGGGTTTAGCCTCTACAGTACGCCGAGCGAGAACCTGTGCGACCGCTTCTGCCGTCTGGACACCGCCGAGTTCGGCATCGTGGAAGGCGTGACCGACAAAGGGTACTACACCAACAGCTTCCACCTCGACGTGGAGAAAAAGGTGAACCCGTACGACAAGATCGACTTCGAAGCGGCCTATCCGCCGATCGCCAGCGGCGGGTTCATCTGCTACGGCGAGTACCCGAACATCCAGCACAACCTGAAGGCGCTGGAAGACGTGTGGGATTACAGCTATCAGCACGTACCGTATTACGGGACCAACACGCCGATCGACGAGTGCTACGAGTGCGGCTTTACCGGTGAGTTCGAATGTACGAGCAAAGGCTTCACCTGCCCGAAATGCGGCAACCACGACGCGGCCCGCGTCTCCGTGACCCGTCGCGTGTGTGGCTATCTCGGCAGCCCGGACGCGCGTCCGTTTAACGCCGGCAAGCAGGAAGAGGTGAAGCGCCGCGTGAAGCATTTGGGGAATGGGCAGATCGGGTAAGTTCTTCATCGAATTTTCCCCTCACCCTAACCCTCTCCCCACAGGGGAGAGGGGACTGCTCGGTGCGGCCTTTCCCCCTCTCCCCTGTGGGGAGAGGGCGGGTGAGGGGTAATGGCATCAGGTTAACGCTATGAATTATCATCAGTACTACCCCGTCGACATCGTCAACGGCCCCGGCACCCGCTGCACCCTGTTCGTTTCAGGCTGCGTTCATGAGTGCCCCGGCTGCTACAACAAAAGCACCTGGCGCGTAAATTCCGGCATGCCGTTTACCGCCGGGATGGAAGACCGAATCATCAACGACCTGAACGACACGCGCATCAAACGCCAGGGAATTTCCCTCTCCGGCGGCGACCCGCTGCACCCGCAAAACGTGCCGGAGATCCTGAAGCTGGTGAAGCGCATTCGGGCAGAGTGTGCGGGAAAAGATATCTGGGTCTGGACGGGATATAAGCTGGATGAACTGAATGCGCAGCAGATGGAAGTGGTGGATCTGATTAACGTCCTGGTCGACGGCAAGTTCGTGCAGGATCTAAAAGATCCTATGCTTATCTGGCGCGGCAGCAGCAACCAGGTTGTGCATCATCTGCGCTAATTAAAGGCGGATGTTATCCGTCCGCCCTTACCTCAAAACCGACTCAAACTCTCCATCGCCACCGCCTTAAACCCGGCAAAATCCCCGCACTGGCACAGGCGCGCCATCGCCCGTTCGCGCAGAAAGGTGACGAAGATATCGTAAATTGCCATCGCCTCTTCGTACTCGCTTTTGCTGATGGCGAGCAGGAAGATCACATGAGCAGTTTCATCCCCCCACTGAATACCCTGCGGGGCCAGCACGGTGTAGACCACCGTTTTCTGCGCTAAAAGGCCGAGGGAGTGCGGCAGCGCGATGCCGTCGCCGAGCATGGTACTGACGATGGCTTCGCGCTCGATGACCGAATCCAGGAACTCCGCGCCGACAAACCCCTCGTCTTCAAGCTGCGCGCACAGTTCCCGGAACAGCGTTTGCTGGTCAACGGGCGTGTCGAGAATGCGGAAATGCGCCGCGTCGAAGTATTTATCCAGCATCCACGGACGGGTGCGGTCCACCAGCACCAGCTTGCCGATCTGCTCTAACTGATAATCGGTCGGGAACGGGGCGATCGTCACCACCGGTTTGGATTTTTCACTCACGCGAGCGGTGGAGATAACAAAGTCTTCGCCGATGGCATCCGCCAGCTCGTATTCGCGCAGGGTGAGCGTGCGCGTCACCTCAATCTGCGGGTATTTACGCTGAAGCACCGCCTCGATCATGCGCACCATCGCGTTACCGGCATCGCATACCAGCAGCACGCGCGGCTGGCGCTGGTAGCCGATGTTGTAGTGGCGCTCCAGCCCGACGCCGATATGCAGCACCAGAAAACCAATCTCGTTTTCACTGATCACATACGGCGTGTATTTGCCCCAGCTCGACACCGCCGCGAGGGTCATATCCCACGCCATCGGGTAGTGCTGCTTGATGTTATCCAGCAGCGGGTTAGGGATCATGATTTGATACCGCACGCGGGTGATCATGGTTTTAATGTGCGTGAGCAGATCTGCGTGCAGCTGCGCGTCGCTGAGCAGGTTGTAGTTATAGTGGGTGTTGATATAGCGCAGGATGTAGTTGACCAGCGCTTCGTCGTCGTCGGCGTTAATGGCGCTCGGGGCGATCTCCTGGATCTGCCGCGCCGCAATGTGCACGCACAGCCAGCTCTCTTCGGACGGCGACAGCGCTTTGCCCGCCATCTCCTGAATGGCCACCGCAATATCTTTCGCCGCTTCCCGCACGTTCTCTTCCACGTCTTCGGCGTGGAATTCCGGTAGCGGAAAACCTTCGCTGATACGACGCACCGACACCGCGCAGTACAGGCGCAGGAACAGCTCCCCTTCGTCGGTCAGACGAATGTGGTGTCGGGTGAGCGCGTCGTGCAGCACGGCCACCATCTGCTCCGGTACTCCGGCGTTGAGCGCGACCTCCGTCACCAGCGGGTTGAGGCTGTCCTGCTGCGCCAGCTCCCACAGGAGATCGGTCAGGCAGGCGCGGACCGACATCTCGCTGCCAAACAGCTTCATGCCGTGGCGCGGGCGGGTTTCCAGCGTCAGGTTATAGCGCTGGAACCACTCGCGCACTTCCACCATGTCGCTCTGCAAGGTGGCGCGGCTGACGAACCACTCGTCAGCAAGGTCTTCAAGCTTGAGGGAAAATGCGGAGGTAAGGAAGCGCACCACCAGGTAATGCACGCGCTCCGGTCCCGTTCGCGGAATGCGCAGCGCGCGCGGATGCGATGCCTGCAGCTGCTGATAGCGCTCGGCATCGTCAATTTTGAGCTGGTAGCCGTTGCCCCGGCTCAGAATAAACTGCGCGCCGTGGCTCGCCAGCAGCGCGTTAAGGGCGGTTATATCTGCGCGGACGGTTCGCGTGGAGACCGACAGCCGCTGCGCCAGTTCGTCCTGCGGCAGCGTCTCGTTTTGCAACAGATCGAAAAGTTGCGCTAAACGTTGGTTCGGAAATCGCACGTCGTTGTCCTCTTACTGCTCAGGGTGAAATGACCATCTGGGATGGGCTGCCGACCGGGGTATAGTCAGGCTCGAAGCTCAGCTTGCCGTCCTGCGTCACGCGGAAACGGGTAATGTTGTCGCTGCGCTGGTTCATGACGTACAGCCAGCGTCCCTGTTTATCGAGCGTCAGGGTGCGCGGGTAGTCGCCGCGGGTCCAGACATCCTCCTGATGCGTCAGCGTGCCCTCCGCTGTTACGGTAAAGTGCCCGATGCTGTTATGCAAACGGTTCGCCACATACAGCTGCTTACCGTCTGCGCTTAATGCGAGCCCTGCTGCAAAGCTGGTGCCTTTGTAACCTTCCGGCAGGGCTGAAAGCGTTTTGCCCTCTTTTAAGGTACCGTCGGCGCTCACGGTATAATGGGTGAGCGTAGACGCCTCTTCGTTAATCAGCCACAGGGCATCGCCCTTCGGCGTAAAGACAAAGTGGCGCGGGCCGGCGCCTTTTGAGGAGGCGCTGATAAACGGCGGATCGTTCGGCGTCAGCTTTCCTGTACGATCGTCAAAGCGGTACTGATAGATGCGATCCAGCCCCAGATCGGTAGAAAACACATATTTCCCGCTCGGATCGGCGGCGATCATGTGCGCATGGGGGCCGTTGTGATCGCTGATGGCAAAGCTCCCCTCGACAGCCGCTTCCGGCTTCGCCGCACCCGGTTCGCCCTGATCCTGATGTGTGTCCGTCGCGTCAGCCAGGCTGCCGTCCGCGTTGACGGGCAACACGGCAATCGATCCGCTGACGTAGTTCGCCACCAGCAGATGCTTACCGTTTGGCGTCAGCGAAAGATACACCGGCCCCGCGCCGCCGGACGCCACCTGATTCAGCTCGCTCAGCGCGCCGTCATCGCCCACCCGTAGCGCCTGCACCACGCCCTGCTCCACTTCGCTTGCCAGATACAGCGTTTTGCCGTCCTGTGAAAGGGTCAACTGCGCCGCATTCGGCAGTTTGCTCACCAGCGTTTTATCGTTCAGCGCGCCGGTTTGCGGGTTAACAGTGAAACGGTACAGCCCTTCACCGTTCGGATTATAGGTACCCACCCAGGCGTATTGCGTCTGGGCGACAGCGGCGGTGGCGAGCATTGAGAGTGAAGCGACAAGCAGGTTACGGGTGTGCATGATGGCTCCTGTATATGTGTGAGTTCTACTTCACCAGCTTCTTCGTCATCGCCAGCAGCGTACGCACATCTTCCGGGCGCGTATCGCCGCTGGCTTTGTCGATAATTGAACTGTAGATATGCGGGATGATTTTGCTCACGCCCGCGTCGAGGGCGATCTGCAGGATCGCCTCATAGTTTTCCAGATCGATGCCCCCGGTTGGCTCCAGCCAGAAGTCGTGACGGGCGCAGGCTTCCGCCACCGCCTGGTACTCGTCACGGCACTTGAGGCCGCCCATCGGGAAGTATTTGATGGAGCTGCCGCCGAAATCTTTCAGCAGGGCGATCGCGGTTTCAACCGGCACGATGCCGTCCGGCGCATTGCTGCTCAGCGGGCCGGTGGAGATTTTAACCATACCCACGGTGCCGGTCGGAGAGACCAGACCGTTAACCACCGATTCATTCTGCCCCAGCAGCGCGCGGCTGGTGGCCACACCGGTGAACACCTGGTTGACATGCTGCGGCTGCACCTGACGGGAGATCTCGCTCACCATCGCCGACTGGTTCGGATCCCCCGCGCCGAGGCCTACGGAGAGCGCGTTATCAATCAGCGCGGCGTATTCACGCATATCGGCAACGGCGCTCGCCACGTCCGGGTAATTTTTGGAGAGCACGCCCACCAGCACGTGACCTTCCGCCGCCTCGTAAATGGCGCTGGCGTTGGCTTTAGAGCCTGCCAGCACGTTCAGGCAGACGCGGTCACGGTAAAAATTGGGGGTCAGTTTCATGCTTTTTTCTCCTGTCCTAACACTTCGCTAATGCGGCGATACACGATGTTCAGCTGGTCAGCAGTCACGCTGCGCACGTCCGCTTCGATAATCCCTTCGTTGGCCTTGTAGCCACGGAAATAGATGGCGTATTCGCCCTGCTTGAGCTTCGCCACCAGGTCGCCCGTGCCGACGCCGGTGGTGGCTTCGTCGAACTTAATTTCGGTGCGCGCGATATCGCGACCGGCGCTGTCCCAGACCACGCGCGCGGTCACGCCGTTGAGGGTGTTAAGCGCGTCGATAAACGGCGTCATCTTCGCCACCATCTCGGCGCCGCTCTCTTTGGTCGCCGTCAGGTAGTGCTCGATGGCGCAGGTCAGGCCAAGAATGCCCTCTTTGCCCACCTTCATGGCGCGGCCAATGCCCGCCGTCTGGCGCTTCACCCACTCAACGTACTGGGTTTTGCCGATCACCAGCCCGCTGGTGGGCCCTTCAATCGCCTTCGCGCCACTGTAGATCACCAGATCCGCGCCGGAGCGGTAGTACACGTGCAGATCTTCTTCCGCAGCCGCATCGACGATCAGCGGGAGATCGTGCTTGCGCGCCACCACTGCCGCCTGCTCGACGCTGAGCATGCTTTTCTGCACGCAGTGGTGCGATTTGATGTAGAGGATCGCCGCGGAGCGCGGGGTGATCGCCGCCGCCAGTTGATCGGCGGAGCATTCGTTGGCGTACCCCGCCTCCACCAGCTTACCGCCGCCCAGCGCCACCATGGTGCCGACCGGCGCGCCAAAGTTAACGTTGTGGCCTTTCGGCAGCACGATCTCGTTGTTCTCGATAGGGGTGACGTGCAGGTTTTCCAGCAGCCAGTCGCTGTCTTTTACCAGCACCGCCGCCACGGACTGGGCAATGCCCGCTGACGCGCAGGAGACCACCGTCGCGCCCTCCACGTCCAGCAGCTTCGCGATGTATTCCCCGGTTTTGTTAACCAAATCCTTCATCTCAAAATAGTGATTCATGCCGTCCATCGCCGCCTGCACCACTTCCGGGCGCGGCGTGGAGACGCCCAGCGCCGTCATGCGGCCTGAGGTGTTGATAACCTGCTTTAAGTTGTACTTCTCATAAATCGAAGACATGTTCCGTGCTCCCTTGTTCGGTCATGTAGCCCTTGCCCGCGCGGATCGCGGCAAGCGGCACCAGAATGTGTTCAGCCTGCAGGCTGTCGTTTTCAGCATCCGTCAGCACCGTTGGCTGGCGTTTAATCGTGAACAGCGTTAAATCCGCGTCGAGACCCGGCTGGATGCGGCCCTTCCGCGCCAGGCGCAGACCATCGGCAGCGTTCGAGGTCACGCAGTCAATCACCTGCGGCAATGACATGCCGATGGCGAGAAACTTCGACATCACGCTTGCCAGCGAGCCGACCGGGCCGTTGATGCGGTTGCGGCAGTAGATATCCGAGCTGATGGTGTGTGGCAGAATGCCCATCGCGATGGCGCGTTTCGCCACCTCAAAGCTGAAGCTCGCCGTGCCGTGGCCGACGTCCAGACGCACGCCGCGCTTCAGCGCAGACGTAATGGAGGCGCGCAGCTCGCCGGAGGGCGTCAGAATGCGGTTTGGCTTGCCGTTGTAGCAGTGGGTAATGATGTCGCCGGAGCTCAGCAGCTCGGCAATTTCGTCGAGGTTTGGCGGGTTATTGCCAATGTGTACCATCAGCGGCAGATCGCCGTTCTCTTTCTGAATGGCTTTGGCGCGCTCCAGCGGCGTAATGCCGTTCTCACCCACCACGCTGCTGCTCATGCGCGCCTTCAGGCCGACGATAAAATCCGGGTGGCGCTTCACCGCCTGCTTCACCGCGTCGGCGTCGATGTTGGCCATATTAGCCAGCTCGTTCTGGGCAATCAGCCCCACGCGGGAGATGTTCAGCAGGGCAAAGACGTCGGTGGAGGCTTTGCGGGTGATGTCGTAAAAATCGTCCACGTCGTCGGCCCCGGTACTGCCCGCGTCCACCACGGTGGTGACGCCAGTGGCAATGCCCACGCTGTCCGGCTCGTCGTGGTAAATCGGGGAGTTCGGGTAGCAGTGAACGTGGGAATCAATCCAGCCTGCGCTGACGTACACGTCACCGTGAAGCTCAACCGTCTTGCGGGCGGGAGCGTCAATTTCGCCCGTCGCGGCGATCTTCCCGTCCTGAATGGCGATATCGGTCAGGGTATCGTCGGCGAGGCGCGCACGGCGCAGGAGTAAATCAAACATGAGGATCTCCTGATAAGGCGGGCGCCGGAGCGCCCGCGGGTATTAAAGAGCGACCGGGAACAGCCAGCCCAAAATCATCGCGCCGAGGATCGCACCGCCGGTAATCGGCTTCTGCCAGATGTAGAACAGCAGCGCGCCCACCAGCGAACCGACGCCGATTGGAATGGAGGCGGTCATGGCGCTGAGGATAATCAACGGCCCGAGGAAGCGGCCGGAGGCGTTACCCGCGCCCATCATCACGTCTGCACCGTAGGTGGAGTTGCTCTGGTTGATGGTGAACTTACGCGCCAGGATGATGACGTAGCCAATCGCCAGACCAATCACCAGGCCGGTAATCAGCGAGGCAATGAAGTTGGTCACCGGGAACATGATCCCCGCGCCCAGCAGCAGTGCCGGAACGCCGAGGCCCACGCCGGTCTGGATCGCCCCGCCGATGTCGAGAATACCCACCAGCGACCCTTCGATAATGCGGGCGAACAGGAAGCTCGCGCCGAACGCCGCTACCGCGCCATAGACGCCGGTATCGATTCCCGCTTTCAGCATCGCCACGAAGGCCACTTCGTTAAACGCGCCGATGCCGTAGAGGTAGTACATGTGCGTCCCGGCGAAGACGCCGGAGGAGAGCAGGCCAACGAAGATCGGGAACGACCAGTCGGCATACCAAAAACCTTTATTCTGTTCCATTTAGAGGCTCCTGTTATTTACCGCTGAGCGAGTTGTGGATCATGTCGAGCCAGTTCGGCACGGTCAGATGGAAGGATTCGATCATCTTCATGTCGAAGCCGCGGAAGAAGCCGCTCAGCACGAAGAGCAGGACGATCGCCACCATCATTACTTTGGTGACGTGGTTCCAGCCGCTCTCTTCCACGCCTTTACCGATCAGGATCCCCAGTACCAGGCCCGGTACGGCGTTGCCCATGATCAACTGCGCCGCGCCGCCAAAGATGGTGGCCCAGAAGCCCGATTTTTTACCCGCGTCAATGGCCGCCAGCCAGAAGATCACCGGCATCACGGTGTTAACCAGCAGGTTCGCGGCGGGCACCAGCACCTTCACGGCGGTGACCTGAAGCGCAGCCGGCACCGAGGAGGCGGTCAGGTTCAGGAAGGTGACGACGAGCATGCCGATCACGCCGCAGGCAATCGCCATTTTGCGCGGGTCGTGCAGCGTTTCGCCGACGTTACGGTTTTTGATCATCAGTGCAGCAGCACCCCAGTTCGGGATGATGCGGTGGTCTACGTCCTGTGTGAAGGCACCTGCGGCCACGGAAGAGGCCCAGGCGTTAAAGAAGAAACCTAACCCAAAGGAGAAGTGGGACGCCGGATCCCCTTCACAGGAGTTCAGTTCCCCCAACGTACGAAACGCGCCCATACCCTGAGTGGTAGGCGCATGAAACATGCGTGCAGCCCCGGCTCCGACACCGACGCCAACCAGGCCGCCAATGATGAGCGATTTTATTAATATAATTAAGAACATCAGTCTGCCCTTTTATGAATAATCAGCGTTGCGTGACGAAATCCACCTGGTCAAGATTGATGGCGGTCACGTTGACGGTCACATCCAGCTCCACGCTGTAGGTGCGTCTTTCCCGGCGCAAAAAGAAGAACAGAAACGCTTCTTTTCGCACCGCTTCATGCGCCTGAACGACCTGCACATCCTGTGGCTCAATACGCAGTAAGATATGCGGTGAGGCTTTCATCACCGCGGCCTGAACGTGGTTGAGGGCGTCGGCAAAGGCGCGCGCTTTCGCGTCGCCCTTCCCCTTCACTCTCACCGTGGTTGTGAACTGTTCTTTCATGCTTATGCGCCGTATTTTTTCTGCCACGCCTGCACAAGACGCTCGCCCAGCTCTTCTTTATCCATAAAGCCGAAGCCCAGCACGTTGCAGCCTTCGTTGATGGCGGTCACGCCCTCTTCAACCGAACGCATGCCGTATTTGGCCTTGTAGCCATATTTGGTCTGGGCGGTGATGGTGCCCGCGCCGCCGCTGCCGCAGAAGGAGATGCCAAAGGTGGCGTTTTCCGCTTTCATCACGTCGCCGAGCTTCATATCCGCCGCCATGCCCGGCACGACAACCGCGCGTCCGCCGGCTTTTTCCACGCCGGCAGCCACTTTCTGACCTTTACCCAGGCGATCGCCAATCACGACTGTAATCTGTTCCATGTGTTACTCCTTAAAGGTTGTCTTTCGCGACTTCAAAGTGAACGGAGAGCAGCCAGGCCTCTTCATCAGGAAGGTTGCCAAACTGCGCCACCACTTCACGGGCAAGCTGCATTGAATCTGGTGAAATTTCGTCGAACAGCTCTGCTTCAACCTCCGGCAGCGGCTCGCCGGTCACGGACCGGTGCGCCATTGCGCGCACGTGGGAGGTGAGCATTTGCTCCTGTACCGCATTGGGGATGATGTTGTGCCGGGCCAGCAGGGCATAAACCTGCTGCAGCATGGTGGTCGCGAGCTGTTCTGTTTGCACCGCCTGTTCCCCAACGTCGTTCATTACCGCTCCGTTAATCACTCGTCTTACCCCGTTAATGGCTCTGGAATAAAACTAACGTTGGGCGGGAAGGGTTTGTAGCGAGTTGTTTTCCACTTCGAAGTGGAAAGGCGAGCCGCAGCAGTGATCTGTGCCACATAAATGCGGTGAATCCGTATAAACCGCTGTATTTACGTGATGAATATCATGCTATTAAGCGGCTCTAAACAGATAAGCAGAGTGGAAAAGTTTACGAGCAGGCTCGTAGAAATGTGACGTGGATAAGGTTTTCTTATGGGGATTCGCTAGAGTGGCAGCGGGTGCTTGAGACTGACCGTCTCAGGCATGGGACGGAAAGTGGAAAGCCCCGCCTGATAGAAAATCAGGGCGGGGGCTCGAAACGACACGTCACACCGTGGAGTTCGCTACCTCGCCCGCTTTAAAGCAAGGAGGCATCCATGAAACGCCAATCCCCAATTATCCGGGTTTCGATGATTGTTGCTTTGACAATAATCATCTTAACGCTGGTGACGAGGAAAACACTGTGCGAGATCCGTTTTCGAAACGGCTCGCTTGAAGTGACAGCGCGGATGGATTGTCGCTCCGGCAAGTAGGGAGCAAGGATGCGGGGGCGCTTTAGTGCGCCTCCGCATACGGAGAAACGACGTACAGCTCAGGCACCCAATTAACGATATTTCTTGTGATACGTGTTACGCGTCGCAACAAACTGGTCAGCCGCCGCCTGGGCTTCCTTCACTTTGCCTTCGTTAGCCAGCTTCAGCGCACCGTCGATCTGACCGACCAGCACGTCAAAGCCGTGGCGATAGTCCTTCATCTCTGCGCTGTCTGCCGCTTTGCTTTCCAGCTTTGGCGGGGTCGCTTTTTGCGCGTCCAGCGCCGCTTCACGCATTTTGGTCAGTGCGCCTTTCATTTCCGCCGCATTGTCCGTTTTCTGCACGACCTTCAGGTTTTGACTGAGGATGTCCATGTTGTCTTCGAGATCGGCAGCAAACGCAGAAGAGCCAAGAACCAGCGTTGAAGCCGCGACGATCGCTAACAGGTGTTTACGCATTGCTCACTTCCTTTTTTATTATTAAAACGCTTTTCGGGTATTACTGGCCGGCGATTTTCATTTCCGGCAGTAATACAGAACCACACTGTATATTGCTACGTGTTTCAATATCGTTACCGACCGTAACGATATTGCGCCACATGTCCTTCAGGTTACCGGCGATGGTAATTTCGCTCACCGGATACTGAATTTCGCCGTTTTCGACCCAGAAGCCCGCCGCGCCGCGCGAGTAGTCGCCGGTGATGCCGCTTACGCCCTGGCCCATCAGTTCCGTTACGACCAGGCCGGTACCCATCTCTTTCAGCATCTGCTCGAAGTTGAGGCCCTGCCCGGCAATGCGCCAGTTGTGGATCCCGCCCGCGTGTCCGGTACTTTTCAGACCCAGCTTGCGCGCGGAGTAGTTGGTCAGCAGCCACTGGGTCAGAATGCCGTCTTTAACGATATCGCGGCGTTCCGTACGCACGCCTTCGCTGTCGAACGGCGTGGAGGCCAGCCCTTTCAGCAGGTGCGGATGTTCTTCAATAGTCAGCCAGTCCGGCAGGATCTGCTTGCCCAGCGAGTCGAGCAGAAAGGTCGATTTACGATAAACCGAGCCGCCCGCGATAGCGCCCACCAGATGGCCAAACAGGCCGGTCGCCACTTCATTGGCAAAAATAACCGGGGCTTTCATGGTGGAGAGTTTGCGCGGCGACAGGCGTGACAGCGTGCGTTCGGCACACTCTTTACCCACCCACTCAGGAGACTGTAAATCCCCCAGCGCGCGGCCAATGGTGTAGGCGTAGTCACGCTCCATGTCACCGTTCTCTTCGGCGATGACGCAGCTTGAGAGCGAGTGACGGGTGGAGCAGTAGCCCTGCAGCATGCCGTGGCTGTTGCCGAAGACTTTGATGCCGTAGTGGCTATTAAAGCTGCCGCCTTCGGTATTGGTGATGCGCTTGTCAGCCTGCAAAGACGCCTGCTCGGCGCGCGCGGCAAGCTCAATGGCTTCATCCGGCGTCACTTCCGCCGGGTGGAAAAGATCGAGATCCGGCGCGTCAAACGCCAGCAGCTCTTTATCCGCCACCCCTGCGTATGGATCCGGAGAGGTGTAACGGGCGATATCCAGCGCCGCCTGCACCGTACGGGCGATGGCATCCGGGCTGAGATCGGTAGACGACGCGCTGCCTTTGCGGTTCTGGTGATACACCGTGATCCCAAGCGCGCCATCGCTGTTAAATTCTACATTCTCCACTTCGCCATAGCGGGTGCTCACGCTAATGCCGGTGGTTTTGCTGACCGCCACTTCGGCGCCATCTGATTTACCTGAAGCGAGCGTCAGCGCGGTGGAGACGGCTTCTTCCAGAATCTTACGCTGCGCTTCAACTTGTGAGGTTACTTTCATCGCAAATGCCATACTGTAAGAGAGAGTTAAGTGAAGTCTAACAGAGAACCGTTTTTCAGTGCGCGTCTTAACTGGTAACATTAGCCTCTTTTTTTAAGGAGCCTGACATGACTAAGCAGCCCGAAGACTGGCTCGACGACGTTCCCGGTGATGACATCGAAGACGAAGATGATGAGATCATCTGGGTCAGTAAAAGTGAAATTAAACGTGACGCCGAAGAGTTAAAACAGCTTGGCGCAGAAATGGTAGAACTGGGTAAAAACGCGCTGGATAAGATCCCGCTCGACCAGGATCTGCGTGATGCCATTGAACTGGCACAGAAAATCAAAAAAGAAGGCCGTCGTCGCCAGCTTCAGCTTATCGGTAAAATGCTGCGTCAGCGCGACGTGGATCCGATCCGTCAGGCGCTGGACAAGCTGAAAAACCGCCACAACCAGCAGGTTGCGCTGTTCCATAAGCTGGAGCAGATCCGCGATCGTCTGATTGAACAGGGCGATGATGCGGTACCGGAAGTGCTGAACCTGTGGCCGGATGCCGACCGCCAGCAGCTGCGTTCATTGATCCGCAACGCGAAGAAAGAGAAAGAAGGGAATAAGCCGCCGAAGTCCGCGCGTCTGATTTTCCAGTATCTGCGCGAGCTGTCTGAGAACGCAGAGTAAGCCCCTCTCCCCAAAGGGGAGAGGGAGAAGAGTAATGTAGGCCCGGTAAGCGCGAGCGCCACCGGGCTTTTTTTTACGCGTCGGCGGCCGCTTCCGCTTTCTTCGCCAGACCGTCCAGCAGCTTCTGATGGATCCCACCGAACCCGCCGTTGCTCATCACCAGAATGTGATCGCCAGGCTGAGCGGCTTTCACCACCATATCCGCGAGCGCATCCACGTCCGCGCTCCAGTGCGCAGGCTGAATGCAGGCGTCCGCCACTTCGGCTACCTGCCACGGAATATGCTGCGGCTGCAGCAGGAAGACTTCGTCGGCGCGTCCCAGGGACGGCGCGAGATCGTCTTTGCAGATGCCCATTTTCATGGTGTTCGAGCGCGGTTCCAGCACGGCCAGAATGCGCGCGGTGCCGCCAACCTTGCCGCGTAACGCCGCAAGCGTCGCCAGAATGGCGGTTGGGTGGTGTGCGAAATCGTCATATACCGTCACGCCGTTCGCTTCGCCGCGCAGCTCCAGACGACGGCGGGCGTTGATAAACGTACCCAGCGCATTAGCGGCATCAGCAGGCAGTACGCCCACGTGGCGCGCCGCAGCGATCGCCATCAGGCCGTTGTGCATGTTGTGCTCGCCCACCAGGCCCCACTTCACCTCGCCCACTTTCTCACCGTCGAGCAGCACTTCCCACTCGGAAGCATCGGCGTTGAGTTTTTTCGCCTGCCAGTGACCCTGCTCGCCCACCAGCTCCTGCTCGCTCCAGCAGCCCATCGCCATGGTCTGCTTCAGGTTGATGTCGTTCTCCGGCAGGATAATGCGGCCCTGGCCCGGAACAATGCGCACCAGGTGGTGGAACTGTTTCTGAATCGCTTTCAGATCGTCAAAGATGTCCGCGTGGTCAAACTCAAGGTTGTTGAGGATCAGCGTACGCGGACAGTAATGCACGAACTTGGAGCGCTTGTCGAAGAATGCACAGTCATATTCATCCGCTTCAATCACAAAGAACGGGCTGTCGCCGAGACGCGCAGAGACGTCGAAGTTACCCGGCACGCCGCCAATCACGAAGCCCGGCTTGTAGCCGCAGGCTTCGAGGATCCAGGTCGCCATGCCGGCGGTGGTGGTTTTGCCGTGGGTACCGGCAACGGCAACCACCCAGCGGTCGCGCAGCACGAAGTCATGCAGCCACTGCGGGCCGGACATGAACGGAATATTGCGTTCCAGCACCGCTTCAACGCACGGGTTGCCGCGGGTCATGGCGTTGCCAATAATGACCAAATCCGGCTCCGGATCCAGCTGGCTGGCATCGTAGCCCTGAATCAGCGAGATGCCTTGTTTCTCCAGAAGCGTGCTCATCGGCGGATACACATTGGCGTCCGAACCTGTCACTTCATGGCCCAGCGAGCGCGCCAGCATTGCCAGTCCGCCCATGAAAGTGCCACAAATCCCCAATATATGAATGCGCATACGTCACTATCCTTCTTCAATGTGGCGCACATTTTACTCACATGTTAGCGGCTGTGAAACGCATTTCAGGTAAATCCGTATGTTGCTGGCGCGATTCACCTCTGCGCTACTATTTGAATATTTGTTAAGATTGTTGGGCTTTAGTCGTTTTAGTGAACATACAATCGCTCTACTCACAAAGATGCAGGGAAAGTGTTATGAAAACGTTAGGTGAATTTATTGTCGAAAAGCAGCACGAGTTCTCTCATGCTACGGGTGAACTCACTGCTTTGCTGTCGGCAATAAAGCTGGGCGCTAAGATCATCCATCGTGATATCAACAAGGCCGGTCTGGTCGATATCCTGGGTGCCAGCGGTGCCGAGAACGTTCAGGGCGAGGTTCAGCAGAAACTCGATCTGTTCGCAAATGAAAAACTGAAAGCTGCACTGCGCGCGCGCGACATCGTTGCGGGTATCGCCTCCGAAGAAGAAGATGAAATTGTTGTATTCGAAGGGTGTGAACACGCGAAATACGTCGTACTGATGGACCCGCTCGACGGCTCCTCCAACATCGACGTTAACGTTTCTGTCGGTACCATTTTCTCCATCTACCGCCGCGTTACGCCTGTCGGCACGCCGGTAACAGAAGAAGATTTCCTGCAGCCGGGCAGTAAACAGGTTGCGGCCGGTTACGTCGTCTATGGCTCCTCCACTATGCTGGTCTACACCACCGGATGCGGCGTTCACGCCTTTACCTACGATCCTTCACTGGGCGTCTTCTGCCTGTGCCAGGAACGTATGCGCTTCCCGGAGAAAGGCAGCACCTACTCCATCAACGAAGGCAACTACATCAAGTTCCCGAACGGCGTGAAGAAGTACATCAAATTCTGTCAGGAAGAAGATAAAGCAACCCAGCGTCCGTACACGTCCCGCTACATTGGTTCTCTGGTTGCTGATTTCCACCGTAACCTGCTGAAAGGCGGTATCTACCTCTACCCAAGCACCGCCAGCCACCCGGACGGGAAGCTGCGCCTGCTGTACGAATGCAACCCGATGGCGTTCCTCGCCGAACAGGCGGGCGGCAAGGCGAGCGACGGTAAAGAGCGTATTCTGGACATCGTGCCGGAAAGCCTGCACCAGCGTCGTTCGTTCTTCGTCGGTAACAACCATATGGTTGAAGACGTTGAACGTTTTATCCGTGAGTACCCGGACGCGTAATACCTCTCCCGGGGAGCCAGTCAGGCTCCCCAACACATTTATATATTTTACCGTATAAGTGTTTATAAAAATCACGCTTTAATCTTTATCCCTGCTCCTGCATTATTTCCATAACAGTTTGACAATTATTTCCTGGAGCAGAATTGCAATGAAAAATTATTCCCGTGCTAATACCGGCATTGATTTAAACCTTATTCCTGTATTTATTGAAGTCGTCCGCTGCGGCAGTATGGCAAAAGCCTCGTTGCGTCTGGAGATGTCCCGTCCTGCGGTGAGCCTGGCGTTGAAACGCTTTAATCAACTGTTTGATGAACCGTTATTTTTCCGCAAAGGTTTATATCTTGAACCCACGGAAAAAGCGTTAGCGTTAACCAGCTCGCTGGAAATATTAATGGGTGATATTCACGATAATATTGCGACGATAAATTCCGCGAGAAATAAATCCCCGGCACAGAACGCACCGGGGCTGGGAAATATTATGCCGCAGTCTGAGCCGTCACTTTAAATGATGACATGGCGTCCATCAGCTGGCGCGACTGCTCCTCAAGAGAGCGGGTCGCGGCGGAGGATTGCTGTACCAGCGCCGCATTCTGCTGCGCGGTTTCATCCATCTGGTTCACCGCAATATTCACCTGCTCAATGCCGCGGCTCTGCTCCTGAGACGCGGTGGCAATTTCACGCATCAGTTTGGTCATGCGCAGCACTTCTGTAGCAATCTCGTCCATCGTTTCACCCGCCTGCTGGGCCAGCTCGCTGCCCTCGTTAACGTGGGTCTGCGAATCGCTGATAAGAGAGCGGATCTCTTTCGCCGCGTCGGCGCTGCGGCTGGCGAGGTTACGGACTTCACCGGCGACAACGGCAAACCCACGCCCCTGCTCGCCCGCGCGCGCCGCTTCCACGGAGGCGTTAAGCGCCAGAATGTTGGTCTGGAAGGCAATACCGTCAATCACGCTCAGGATGTCGGCGATGCGCGCCGAGCTGCCGGAGATATCGCGCATTTTTTCAATCACGTAGCAGACCATTTCGCTGCCGTGATCGGCGGTGTCGGAAACGGACTTCGCCAGCTGGTGCGCCTGCTCGGCGTTGTCGGCGTTAAGCTTCACCGTGGCGGTGATCTGCTCCATGCTCGCGGCGGTCTGCTCCAGCGACGTGGCGGTGGATTCGGTGCGCTCAGCCAGATCCCGGTTCCCCGCCGTCAGCTCGCGGCTGCCGGTATCAATTTGCGAGCTGGCATCGCGAACCCGCAGAACCGAGTTCATCAGCGACTGACGCATCTCCTCTATCGCCGCGTTGAGGCGGTTAAACTCCTGGCTCGCCGGGGCATTCAGCGTATGGGTTAAGTCTCCCGCCGCCACATTCTCCAGCTGCGCAATGGAGGCCGACAGCGGCTTAAGCAGCATATGGCGCAGCACCAGCCAGGCGAGCACGATAATGCCCGCCGTCAGCAGCGCGGCGACGATAATCAGGATCAGCACGCGGGTTTTGCTCGCCTGCACGGCGCTCACTTCCGCCTGGCCTCGCGCTTCGCTCCATTTCTGAAACGCCTGCATGTCGTTATCGAACTGCTTCGCCAGCGGGATCAGCGTGTTTTCCAGCAGGTCGTAATAGCTGTCTGCGCTCTGGTCATTCAGGGTTTTCAGCATCGGGCCGATCCCCTGCTGGTTGTACGTCGCCAGGCTGGCCGCGACTTTATCGAGGAGCTGCTGCCCCTGCTCGTCAGCCACGCCGCTGTCAATCACGCCTTTCAACGTTTTCTGGGCCAGGGCGACTTCCTGATTGATGTTTTTTACCGCTTTGGCCGCATCGTCCAGCATGCCGATTTCCATCATGCGGACGGCCTGCCCCGCCTCATTGCGCGCGCGCAGGATCAGCGTATAGCCGGTATTCAGCTGCACCATCTGCTCACCCTGGAGGTGATTAATGCGTTGCAGCGAGGAAGAACTCTGTGTGAGGGCATAAATGCCGATGCCGCTGACAATCAGCAGCAGAAGGGTCATAACGGCCAGTAAAGAGAGCAAGCCGGTACGAATCGATAGCGTTTTAAGCATGATATTATTTCCGGTAGCGAGATATTTCTGGGCATAAAAAAAGAGTATCGGCCGCTACCGGAAAATGTTTAGAGTTTAAGCAATTTCAGCATGTTATGGCTCTGTTACCGATGTGTTCACACGGGTAACAGGTGAGCTTTGTCGGTTCTCCCAGAGCACCGTCAGGCCACGCTGCAGGGCGATAAATATAAACAGCAGGATGCCAATGGCGATCTTCGTCCACCATGAGCTCAGCGTGCCGTCGAAGTTGATGTAGGTTTGTATCAGCCCCTGGATCGCCACGCCGAAAAGTGTGCCCAGCACCGTCCCTACCCCACCGCTGAGCAGCGTGCCGCCGATAACCACCGAGGCAATGGCATCCAGCTCCACGCCGACGCCCGCCAGGGCATAACCCGCCTGGGTATACACCGAGAAGACAATACCTGCCAGCGTCGCCAGGCCGGTCGAGAGCATATAGATGCGGATGGTGGTGCTGCGGGTGGAAATCCCCATCAGGTTTGCCGACGTAGCGTTACCGCCTATGGCGTAAACCTGATTGCCGAACCGGGTGCGGTGGGCAAGGAAAATGCCAATCACCACCACACCCAGCATCAGTAGCCCCATCGCGCTTAAACGACCGCCGCCGGGGATCTTCCACGCCAGGCTGGAGAGCGTGTCGTAGACCGGGTGGTTGATCGGAATCGACTCCTCCGACACCAGATAGCTTACCCCGCGCAGGAAAAACATCCCGGCAAGCGTAATGATAAACGCCGGAATTTTCAGCGCGTCAATCAGCAGCCCCATAAAGGCACCAAACGCGCAGCCCATCACCAGCACCAGCGGAAACGCCACCAGCGGAGAGATGCCCCAGAAGCCGATCGCCTTCGCGAGGAATACGCCCGTAAACGCGATCACCGAGCCGACGGAGAGGTCGATCCCGCCGGAGAGGATCACAAAGGTCATGCCGACGGCAATAATGCCTAAAAAGGCATTGTCCGTCAGAATGTTGCAGATCACGCGCGTTGAGGCAAAACCGGGGAACTGCGTCAGACAGTAGAGATACCCCAGCACAAACACGCCCAGCGTGATCATTAACGGTAAATTACGTTTTATCATGGCCACGGATCCCCTTAATGATGCTGACAAAGCGCGGCGACTGGACGATCAGCACGCAGAGCACGACCACCGCTTTCACCACCTGGTTGAGTTCCGGCTGGAACCCCGAAAGCAGGATCCCGGTGTTCATGCCCTGAATGATCAGCGCGCCGATCACCGAGAGCAGCAGGTTAAAGCGCCCGCCCATCAGCGATCCGCCACCGATTACCACCGCGAGGATCGCATCCAGCTCCAGCCAGAGTCCGGCGTTGTTGGCATCGGCCCCGCGAATATCCGCCGCGACGATGACCCCGGCAATGGCGGCGCATACGCCGCTCAGCACGTAGGTCAGCATCACCATCAATCGGGTATTGACCCCGGCGTTGCGCGCGGCGCGGATGTTGATCCCCACCGCTTCAATAAACATGCCGAGCGCCGTTTTGCGGGTAAAGAGCCAAAAGACAACGAGCGTGACCAGAGCAATAATCACCGGCGTCGGGAAGAACAGAAGGTTGCCGCTACCGAGCCACGCCAGGCTCGGGGAGTTGAAGGTGACAATCTGTCCGGAGGTAATCAACTGCGCCACCCCGCGCCCGGCCACCATCAAAATGAGGGTCGCGACGAAGGGCTGAATTTTCAGTACCGCCACCAGAATACCGTTCCATAGTCCGGCCAGCACGCCGGTGCATAAGGCCGCCAGCAGTACCACCGGCAGGCTGTGCCCGGCGACGGTCATTGACGCTGCCGTCGCTCCGGCAATCGCCATCACCGCGCCGACAGAAAGGTCAATCCCGCCGGTGGCGATGACCAGCGTCATCCCGATGGCCAGCAGCGCCACGGGCGCGGCACGGTTTAAAATATCAATCGGGCTGCCAAACAGGCGGCCATCCTGCACGATAATCTGGAAGAAATGCGGCGCGACAAGGCTGTCTACCAGCAGTACCACCAGCAGCGCCGCAATTTGCGGCGTGCCGGTTGGCCAGTTAAAGCGGCGCTTTGACTCACCGGTTTGCGAAAGCGAACGAGACATCACGATTCACTCCTTACGCCGCGATGGCATTCATGATTGCCGGAACGGACAGTTTATCCAGCGGGATCTCTGCCACCTGTTTGCGATCGCGCATGATGATGACGCGATCGGCATAGCCCACCAGCTCCTCCAGCTCGGATGAGATAACCAGCAGCGCCAGCCCGTCCGCACAGAGCGTTTCGATAAGCCGGATAATTTCGGCATGCGCGCCCACGTCGATACCGCGCGTCGGCTCGTCGAGGATCAGGAACTGCGGTTTGGTCAGCAGCCAGCGGGAGAGCAACACCTTCTGCTGGTTGCCGCCGGAGAGAAACTCAATGGGCTGTTCCGCGCTCGGGGTGCGGATGCCGAGCTGGCGGATAAAGCGCTCGGCGATGGCGTTCTGCTCTTTACGGGGGATCGGGCGCAGCCAGCCGCGCTGTGCCTGAAGCGCCAGAATGATGTTTTCCCGCACCGAGGCGGCGGCAATAATGCCGTCCGTTTTCCGGTCTTCCGGGCAGAAGCCGACGCCCAGACAGGAGGCCTGATGCGGCGATCGCAGCGTTTGCGGTTTGCCCTTGATCAGCGCGCTGCCGCTGTCGGCAGGCTTGATCCCGAAGATCACCTCGGCGGTTTCGGTCCGGCCTGAGCCCAGCAGGCCCGCCAGGCCGACAATTTCGCCGGGACGCACTTCCAGGTTAAACGGCGCGATAGTTCCTTTTTTGCCGTAATCGCTGAATGCGGCGACCGGCTTCTCGCTCAGCAGCGTGCGCCCTGCGCGCTGGAGGGCATTGGTTTCCAGCTCGCGGCCCAGCATCATTTTGACCAGCTCGATCTGCGGCAGCTCGCGGGTTTCGCGGCAGCCGACAAAGCTGCCGTTGCGCAGCACCGTGATGCGATCGCTCACCTCGTAAACCTGATCGAGGAAGTGCGTGACGAAGATCAGGCTGACGCCCTGATCGCGCAGCTGGCGCATCAGGGTGAAGAGCATCTCCACTTCCTGGGTATCGAGGCTGGCGGTGGGTTCATCGAGGATCAGCACCTTCGCAGAGAGATCGATCGCCCGACAGATGGCGACGATCTGCTGCATTGCCACGGAAAAGCGGTTCAGCGGCTCACGGACGTCGAGGGAGAAGCCGTACGATTCCATCAGTTTTGTCGCCCGCGCTTCCATCTCTTTGCGGCGCAGCAGGCCAAAACGTCTTGGCTCACGGCCAATAAACAGGTTATCCGCCACCGACATGTTCGGCAGCAGGTTCACTTCCTGGTACACCGTCCCGATCCCCAGCTGTTGGGCATGGGCGGTATTTTTTGGCGAAATGGCGTTGCCTTCCAGCCAGATGGTGCCGCGATCGGCGTGATAAACGCCGGTCAGGGATTTAATCAGCGTCGATTTCCCCGCGCCGTTCTCGCCCAGCAGCGCCATGATCTCGCCGCGCCGCAGGCTAAAATCAACGCTATCCAGCGCCTTTACGCCGGGGAAGAATTTGCTTAAGCCCTCTGTGCGGAGGATTTCCTGGTGTTGTTCATTATTCATAACGCCCCCCCTCACCCTGACCCTCTCCCCATAGGGGAGAGGGGATTGATCGTGCCAATTGTTAATATCCAGCTCCGCCCTGCCTTTTTCCCTCTCCCCTCCGGGGAGAGGGCTAGGGTGAGGGGCGCGGCGGGGCTTAGTAGCCCATATTTTTCTTCTTCTCTAACTCTTCTTTCGCCGTATCCGGCAGGTAGAGCGTGGATTTGGTGACGGTCACCTTCTCAGGCATCGTGCCGTCTTTCTTGAATTTCTCCAGCGCGTCGAATGCCGGGCCCGCCATGTTCGGCGTCAGCTCGACGCTGGCGTTGGCTTCACCGTCGATCATCGCTTTATAGATGTCCGGCACGCCGTCGATAGAGCCGGTGAGGATATCTTTGCCCGGCTTCAGGCCCGCTTCTTTAATCGCCTGAATCGCACCGATCACCATGTCATCGTTGTGGGCGTAAACCATGCAGATGTTCTTGCCGTTGTTTTCAGCCTTGATAAAGCTCTCCATGACTTCTTTACCTTTACTGCGGGTAAAGTCTCCGGACTGGGAGCGGATGATCTTGATGTTTGGCGCTTTGGCGATGGCTTCAGCAAAGCCTTTCTTACGGTCGATGGCCACGCTCGCCCCGACGGTGCCCTGCAGCTCAACGACGTTACACGGCTTGCCGTCGACCTGTTTCACCAGCCAGTCACCAATCAATTGCCCTTCAAGCACGTTGTTGGCGGTGACGGTGGTCATATAGAGAGATTTGTCTTTTACATCGATGGAACGATCGAGCAGGAACACCGGAATTTCAGCGTCTTTCGCTTCCTTCAGAACCGGCTCCCATCCCGTCGCCACGACCGGAGCAATAAAGATGGCATCCACGCCCTGGGCGATAAACGAGCGCACGGCTTTGATCTGGTTTTCCTGCTTTTGCTGACCATCGGCGATTTTCAGGGTGATGCCGCGTTTCTGAGCCTCGCTTTTCGCAACGTTGGTTTCTGCCGCACGCCAGCCGGATTCAGAGCCAACTTGCGAAAAACCTACGGTTAAGGGTGCGGCCATCGCCATAGACGACATGGCTGCCGAAACTGCTGTGACAAGAAGTAAGCGCTTCCACATATGAGCGTCCTCGTAGGGGTGTTTATTGTTGGTTAAAAGATGTTCTGCGAAATGACTATAGCCAATGAAATATGTAACGAATTGCGTTACATCACACTTCAGAAAAGTGAATAAAACGTTAATCACAAGTTTGTAATCGCTTTCATTTCACCATTAAAAATGCGGCTGAGTTTATGGATTTTCCTGTCATGGAATCGGTCTGAAAAGTGGCGCGTGCGGGGAGAGAATGCGAAAACAGGCGGAGACATTCAGCGTGAGTTGGCTATAATACCTGCCACTTGTTTACCATCCATTTTAAAGGACACCGACATGAGCTTACTCAACGTCCCAGCGGGTAAAGAACTGCCAGAAGACATCTACGTAGTTATCGAAATCCCGGCCAACGCAGATCCGATCAAATACGAAGTGGACAAAGAGAGCGGCGCCCTGTTCGTAGACCGTTTCATGTCTACCGCGATGTTCTATCCGTGCAACTACGGTTACATCAACCATACCCTGTCTCTGGACGGTGACCCGGTTGACGTGCTGGTCCCAACGCCATACCCACTGCAGCCAGGCGCTGTTATTCGCTGCCGTCCAGTTGGCGTCCTGAAGATGACCGACGAATCCGGTGAAGATGCGAAGCTGGTTGCGGTACCGCACACCAAGCTGAGCAAAGAATACGATCACATCAAAGATGTGAACGACCTGCCAGAGCTGCTGAAAGCGCAGATCACTCACTTCTTCGAGCACTACAAAGACCTCGAAAAAGGCAAGTGGGTTAAAGTTGACGGCTGGGACAACGCAGAAGCGGCGAAAGCAGAAATCATCGCCTCCTTCGAACGTGCTGCTAAGAAGTAATTCTTACTGCCGATCAATAAAGCCCCGCGAGTCGGGGCTTTATTATTTCCCTGGTTAAAAGCAATACAGACGAATTCTTTAAGAAAAATCTCATTCCTTTTGAATGAACTATAAAAAACAGAAAAGCCACCCTATCATTTATAGTGGGAGTGGTTGAATAGCCTGTCTGTTCACAACATACTGTCATTATGAACATTAATCCCCATTCATTTTAGGATTCATATGTCATCCATTAACATTGATGTTGCCCGCCCAACTGGAATTTATTTTATCATTGAAAGGCTGTATTCCCGCGATGGCCTAATGCCTTCAGTTGGGGAAATCAGCCCCTCTTTAACCCAAGTGCACCGTACTGTCATTCAGCTAAAACGCAAGCAAGATATGTTTATGGATGGCGTTAAGGTTATCCCTAAAGATATTACTCTTTGGCAACAGATTAAATATATTACAGGTTCAAAAATAACCACTAAAGATACAGATGCGTTAGTATATACGACCGATTTTATTGGCTCCCTTGTTGCCACAACGCCTTTAGGTAATATTGAGCATGAAAATATTCCTCGCTTCCTCACGACAGAGTCTATCCACTCCCTTCCACAAGCGGTAAGTTATGGACGAGATCCCATCCCGCAAGTTCTTCTTTATGGTCGTAAGGATATCGTCTTCTTTATGGACAATGGTGGAAAGGGTACGCCAACCGCTATTGCAAAATATAACCACAATACTCGTGATCTTGCCATCATCAAAGATCAGCTAGAAGCCAGTAAAACGATGAAGGAGCTGTTATCTAAGGGAGCAAAATTATGAGTAAGAAAAGGCATATTGTGAGTCTGCTCATCCTTATTATTGCCGCTTTTATCTTTGGCAGAAGTACCTATGTTGAATACATGGCATGGTATTATGGAAGTGATAGCTTAGTATTTAGTGAAATAAATAGCTTCATACTATCCAGTTTATTTAACGGTCTCTTTTTTGCTCTGTCGGCAGGTATTATCCATGCGGCACTCACTCTTTTAAAAAGAATCCCGCAAAATATCATCACTTCTTGCCTGCTTCAGTTATTTATTAACATCGGGCTATATACTCTTTTTGTTGCAGTCGATAGAGGTTATAGTAAATTGCATACTTTAGGCTCGGGTGTTACTGATATCACCCACAGCTATTTTTTAGGGGCGTTGGTGACAAGCACACTCCTGACCGTCGCGATCGTGAGCGTTATACATGCTAAGTTTCTTTCTTCAAAGCATAAAAATGGGCTACATAAAGGCGTTTGACTGTTACGGCAAAGACAGCAAATGGCAGTATCTGTGCATCATGACATTCCAGCTTGCCTGGTTTTTGTTTTACTTATGGATCCCGTATAGAAGCGATTATGCGATTCTGCTGTTTTTACTGTTTTTCCTGCCCGTCATTTCAAGCAATACGCGGTGCATAAACTACTATGGACGTTCACGCGCGCTGTGCTTGTTATGGCTTATTGCTCCGTACATCATGCTGTTCGTTCCTCTGTTTTTAACCCGGCGCCGGGATGCAGAAGAGAGCTGAAAGCACAAAAAACAACGCCACCTCACGGTGGCGTTGTCGTTTTTCAGTACTGGTCTCTGTCTAACCAGTTACCGCTTACAATCCGCGTTAACCCGTCGACCGGACGCTGGTAGACATACATCCACGCGCTTCCGTACGGCGTCTGGATCAACTGGCGAGCGTATTCACCGCCCCTGGTGCGCAAGGCATCAAGTTCGGCAAGTGTAGCATTATCAATACGATAAACTTCACCCTGTACTGTTCCTTCGCCGGGAACCGCGCCTGGATAGTGGCCCAGGCTGTACAACTGGTAGTTCTCGATATTGTAATTCCCCAGTAGCTGGGCATTGGTCATCCAGTGACTGTTGCCTTGCCTGGTTCGTAAACTGCCGTAGACAAATATTCGCATTGCTAAAACTCAAACTGATAGAGCAGATCAAGTGCCTGGTCTACGCCGGACACTGCTTCCAGATATAGCTTAGGCATCAGGCGATAGCGTAACGTGAGTGTTGCCAGTGAGTCAAAGATCCCCACACCATATTTTACCTGCAGACCCGGCAGCACATAGCCGCTGACCACCACCTGCGAGGAGTCACCCACGCCCTGGGTATCCAGCGCCAGATTGCTTACGCCGAACGTCTCGCCGATTTTACCCACAACCTGCCCACTTTGTGCAACCCCCAGACCGACTAACATCGAGGTCATCGCCGCGCTGTCGCTCTGACCGCTGTCCAGACCTTGTCCGCGCAGCAGATAAGAGAGGGCTTCCTGCTGCGACATCGCCGGGTCAGAGAAGATCTCCGCCTTCGGTTCGTCGGCAGAGCCGGTGACGCGTACGCCAGCAATGACGTCGTTTTCCGTCGCTTCCGGGTTACGAATCGCTTCGATGTTCAACAGCGGCTGATCCGGTGGACCGGAGAACAGCAGCTCGCCTTTACGGACAATCAGGTCCTGACCATAGGCATGGAAACGCCCTTCAGGAATATTGATCTGCCCGTTGAGGCCAAGCCCTTGTTTATCCTGCGCCACTTTCAGGTCGCCCGTGAGCCTCGCCTTCAGCCCAAACGCATCCAACCGCACGTTATTTCCCACGTGCACGATAAGGTTACTATTAATCGGTATGCCAGCGCTCTTCTCTTCGGCAGGTTTCAGATTTTCATTGAGCATAACTTCATCACTGGAGACGCCGACCGCGCTTTCCGGCACCTCGTGAACCACGATGCGCGCCCACGGCACGTCCACGCGGCCATCCAGGGTGAAGAGACTTGGCGTCGCCTCAAAGACCACATCAGGCGAGACGTCCAGGCGCACCATTGGCGGTACGGTGATGCGAACCTTACTGCCTTTCGCGGCAATACGGGCGCGCCAGTTGTCGAGCTGACTCCAGTCCGCGTCACCGCTCAGGTTGATTTGCCCCTGCTGGGTAAGCACCGAGCCGCTCAGCGTCGAGCTCATGCCGTTGAAGTTCATCGCAATCTGGCTGGGCTGCATATCGAATGGCATAAAGTTCCCGTCGATATCCACACCGCTGAGGCGCAGCTGGCCGAACAGCTGCGGGCTTTGCGCGTTGCCCGCCAGGCGCAGGTTGGCATTCACCATGCCCTCGGCTTTTTCCCCGCGCGCGAAAATCGGGTTGACCATTGCCAGGTTGAAGTTGCGGATATTGACGTTGCCGCCCAGATTGCGCCGCCCCTGCGGATCGGTAATCTGTATCTGCCCGTCCATCTGGCCGTTATTGGTCAGACGGATAAGCCACCCCAGCTCCGCACGGTTGTTATGCAGGTCTGCACTCACATTCAGGGTGTCGAAGGCCACCGGCAGCGGCGCGTCGTTGACTTCCTGCGTCACCTTCACATTGCGCCCGGAAAGCGTGACGCTGCCCTGCGGCAGCCCCTCTTTGGTGGTGTCCCAGGCGACATCGGCTTTTCCGCTGAAGACGCCGCTGGCCTGCGTGGTATCCGGCATAAACGGCTTCAGCATTGCCAGATCGAAGCGGTTGAGGTTGATCTGCGCGCGCCCTTCCGCGCCCGCATCAATGGTCTGCGGCACGCACAGCTCCGCATTCGGGTTGGTCCAGCAGTGTGGCCCGATGCTGATCTTCTGCTCGGCGTTGCGGTAGTCCAGCGCAATGGAGCGCGACAGCGCCAGCGGGCCCACCGGGGTATTGAAACGCGTGTTGTCCAGCGTCCCTTTCCAGCGTTCTTCCTTGCGGTCGAAGCTGCCGGTCAGGTGCAGCTGCCCGGAGACGGGCTCGCCCTGCACGCGCAGCTGGAGATCGTGCTGCTTCTCGTTCCCCCTGGCGTCCAGAGTGACCAGGCTAATGTTCACGTCCGGCTGGGAAATGCGCTCCACGCGCAGGTTCAGGTTACCGCCGATCTGATCGGTGGATTTCACATCCCCTTCCACGCGGACGCGGGCGACGCTCAGCTCCTGCCAGCGCAGATTGTTGGCGGTGATATCTGCCAGCAGCTGCGGCGCGTCTACGGTGCCGCGCACTTTCACGAGTCCTTTCGCCGTGCCGCCCAGACCCGGCAGGGCGTTATCCAGATTCGGCGCGTCGATGGTGGCGTCAAGATTGAGATCTTTCACCCCCAGCTCGCCTTTGATATCCGCCGTGTTGCGGCCCAGCGCCACGTGCAGTCCCGGGATTATCCACTGCAGGTAGCTGTTGCCCTTCACCGAACCTTCAACGTTCACCTTGTTCTGCTTCACGTTCCCGGTGAGCTTGATTTCCGGCACGTCCATCTGCCACGTGCCGCCGTAGAGGCTGCCGCGGGTTTTGATGAGGCCATCCAGCTTCGACGGCCAGTCCGGCACCTCTTTGGCGGTGTTAATCCCCGTCAGCTTCAGCTCGCCGCGCCAGCTGATCGCCTGCTGCCAGTCGAGCAGCGCGGTCAGTTCCGTTTTCCCTTCCAGTGCCGCGACGGTCAGCTTGTCGAGGTTAACCTGCTGTTCGTTGCCTTTTGCATCCAGCGTGATGGTGGCGGGCGGCACGCCCTGCCCCTTCACCGCGGTGCGGAACGAGAGCGTGTAGTCGGTCATCTTGCCGCTCAGCTTCAGCTTCAGATCGTCGGCCTGATACTGTTTTTCGCCGGTGAACGGCCAGTAAAGCTGCTTGCTGACAACCTCCAGATTGAGCGGCAGCCCGGCTTCCGCCAGCTGGGTTTGCGCGCGCAGGGCCATGTCTACCGGGCCGGAGAGATTCACCCCGATATCCAGCTTCTCACGCAGCGCCCCGCCCACTTTAACCTTCACTTTTTCGCCCTTGAGCGGGTCGATGTTGAGTGCGCTATTGAGGGTGATATCCACCGGCCAGTTATCACGCAGCAGCGCATTCCCTGACGCATTCACCGAGCCCTGGTTGGTGTCGATATCGAGCGCGTCGAGCTTCATGTTGCCGTCAATGCTGCTGACTTTCAGCAGCATATTGAAGACCGTCAGATCGATATCGCCGGTCAGGCGCAGCTGCTCGCCTTTGAACTCCTCAATGTTGAGGTTCAGCGGCAGATGCACGTCGGTCATTTCAGGCAGGACAGGCTTCGAGAAGAGATCTTTCAGCGTTTCGCCCAGCGGCTTCTCTTCCGGCTGCGGGTTCTGGATTTTTGGCTCGACGATCTCTTCCTGCGCCACGTCCGCCACTTTCGGCAGCGCGATCAGTAAGCCCTGCAGCGAGGTTGGCGTCAGGGTGAGGTTTTTCTCCTGCCAGCGCAGGCCGGAGGTGAAATCCATCACCGAAACGGTGGTGTCGTCGATTTTGATATTGACGTTATCGAGCGCCACCCGATAGAGCGCAATCGGGTACGGTGTGGAGAGATTCAGCGGGCCGCTGTCCTCTTCCTCAACCGGCGCAGACTTCGGCATTTTCTTTGAATCTATCGCCACGTTGACGTCTTTTAGCGACAGATCGTTAACGCAGAGCTTGCTATCCCGCAGACAGCCCAGCTTCACCGCGAGATGAAACTCCCCGGCGTTGACCGCCACGCCCGGCTGCTCATAGCGGAAGTTCTTCAGACGCAGGTCGCGCCAGCCGCCCGTCACCTGGCCAATTTCCAGCCCCGGCACCCAGCGGTTCGCGGCGTTAAACAACAGATGCAGCCCGGTTGTCGTTCCCACCAGAAACGCCACCGTACCGAGCAGCAGCACGATAAAAATCAGCACCCCGAGGCTTATTTTCTTCCATAAACTCATAATTCAGGCCCCAGACCGATGTAAAACTGTAATCCATGTTCGTCTTTGTCGCCGACCGGCACGGCGAAGTCGAGCTTGATGGGCCCGACGGGTGACTGCCAGCGCACACCCACGCCGGCGCCGGTTTTAAAATCGCTGCGGCGGATATCGCTCACCGCTTCACCGCCGTCGACGAACATGGCGCCCCACCACTTGCCGCTGACGTTGTACTGGTACTCCAGCGAGCCGGTCGCCAGCTTGGAGGCACCGATCAGCTTGCCGTCATCGTCTTTAGGTGCGATGGATTTGTATTTGTAGCCGCGAATGCTGCGGTCGCCCCCGGCGAAGAAGCGCAGGTCCGGCGGGACTTTGTCGAAATCGCCGGTTTCAATCCAGCCGAGGTTGCCGCGCATCACAAAGCGGTGTTTGTCATACAGCGTGCGGATCCAGACGTTCTGCGCCTGAATCACAGAGAAATCCACGTCAGAACCCCACATGGTGTTGGAGTAATCGATGGAATAGCGCTGGGAGTCGCCCCAGGTCGGCATCAGGCCACCGCGGGAGCGGGTGCGGCTGATCATCACCCCAGGATAGAGCAGCATGGTGGTGTTGGTGACGTTAGCCTGGGTAAAGTGATCCAAACTCCAGCGCAGGTTGATCGCGCGCTGCCAGCCGCTGGAGAGGTCCCAGTAGCGGGATACCGCAA
Organism: Enterobacter chuandaensis; assembly: GCF_003594915.1. GTDB lineage: Bacteria > Pseudomonadota > Gammaproteobacteria > Enterobacterales > Enterobacteriaceae > Enterobacter > Enterobacter chuandaensis. The sequence goes on along the minus strand of NZ_QZCS01000017.1, from coordinate 12,325 downwards.
GCGTGGTGGAATCGGACTCGGTGTCGTTCAGATCGGTGCGCTTAAAGCCCCCCTGAACCAGGTAGTACTGCTCAAGCGGATTTTTCAGCAGCGGCATTTTATAGCTGAAATCGAGCTGCTGTTCCGGCGCGGAAATGCTGGCGCTGGTGGTCAGACTGTGGCCGTAGGAGTTCATCCACGGTTTTTTCCAGGTGGCCTTCACGCGCGGGCCGACGTCCGTCGAGTAGCCAACACCGGTCTCAATGGTGTTCTCGGTGCGCGGCGAGACAACGCCATGCAGCGGCAACACCTTGGTTTTGCGAGACTTATCAAATTCCGGCGCGACAACCACGGAGTTAAACCAGCCGGTAGCGGAGAGGCGACGGTTCAGCTCCGCCAGATCGCTTGACTGGTAGTAATCGCCTTTTTTGAACGGTACGAGGTTTTGCAGATACTCTTCACGAATTTGCGAACCTTCAAACGTTACATCGCCAAAGCGATAGCGTTCGCCGCTGTCGTAGTCGATATCCCAGAAGGCCTGACGTCGCTCCAGCGCGATGCCCAGCTGGCTTTTGTTGAACTGGCTGTCAAAGTAGCCCTTGCGCAGGGAGACGCTCGTCAGCTCTTTTTTGAAATGGTCGTAGTCACCGTGGTTGAGCACGGTGCCGATTTTCGGCCGCGTGCTGAGCAGGTCCAGATAGTCACGATCGGTACGCGCGCCGCCGCGCAGGATGACGTTCGTACCGCCAATCAGCACCGGCTCGCCCGGCGAAACGCGGGCAATAAGCACCTGACGCCCCTTCTTTGGCGGCGGACGGAGATCGAAATCAATGGTGGGTTCGTAATACCCCAGCGCTTTTAGCCCTTCACGGATCGCGTCATCCACGCGCGCACGAAAACGCCGGTCCGGCGTCACCTCATCGCTCTGGATGGTCGACAACTGCGCACGCACGTTTTTTTCCAGCGTCCCGGATAACCCCTCAACCTGCAAACGGACATTCGCCGCGCTGGCAACCCCGCTTGTCAGCAACACACTGACTAAACATAACTGGCGGATTTTTGTCACGTTTTCTCCTGAATATCCCTTTTCCACCCTGGAAGCAAATGTATGCCGCGGTGCGGCAAAATACGGCCTGGAAGCCAAAAACCCAAATCGTGGGTTGAAAACGGGTGTAACACCCAAATATTTCTTATGATTAAATCTAGTCTCATTCAGCGCATTTATTGTGTTCAATTAAACGCTTCGTGACAACCTTAACCGAAACATCGCACCCCGGGAGGCCCCATCGTGAGTTTATTCGACAAAAAGCATCTGGTTTCACAAGCTGATGCATTACCGGGACGCAACACCCCTATGCCTGTGGCGACCTTACACGCCGTCAATAACCATTCAATGACCAACGTTCCTGATGGAATGGAAATCGCCCTGTTTGCCATGGGCTGCTTCTGGGGCGTGGAGCGCCTCTTCTGGCAGCTGCCCGGCGTTTACAGCACCGCGGCCGGCTACACGGGCGGTTACACGCCGAATCCAACCTACCGCGAAGTCTGCTCCGGCGAAACCGGTCATGCGGAAGCGGTCCGCGTGGTTTACGACCCTGCGGTCATTAGCTACGAACAGCTCCTGCAGGTCTTCTGGGAAAACCACGACCCGGCGCAGGGCATGCGTCAGGGCAACGACCACGGCACGCAGTACCGCTCGGCGATTTATCCGCTCACGCCTGAGCAGGATGCCGCCGCCCGCGCCAGCCTTGAGCGTTTCCAGCAGGCCATGCGAGAGGCGGGCGATACGCGCGACGTGACGACAGAAATCGCCACCGCAAAACCGTTCTACTACGCCGAGGACGATCACCAGCAGTACCTGCATAAAAACCCGTACGGCTACTGCGGGATCGGGGGCATCGGCGTCTGCCTGCCGCCACAGCTGGCCTGATTACCGCTCCAGCGCCACGCGAGCCGCGTGGCGCGTCGCATTGCTGACCGAGCCGTAATCCATCACCTTTCCCTGTAGCAGCAGGTTAAAGACCGGCGCCTGCGGTCGGTTGAGCCGCGTTTGCAGCAGGTGTACGGCTTCAATCCCCAGCTCGCGGCAGGGCACCGTCACGCCCGTGACCGGTTTTTCCAGACGGTGCGCCAGGTTCCATGCAAAATCGGTCGTAACGAGCGAAATGTCTTCCGGAATGCGCAGCCCATGACGCGTCAACGCCCTGATCACCCCTTCCACCATGCTGGTACTGTTCGGGAAAATCACCTCCGGCCACTGGGTTCTGTCATGACTCATCAGCCACGCGTCCAGCGCCCGTTCGGCCTCCTCAGCGGTAAACCACTCAGTCACCAGCAAATCATGCTGGGGATCAAAAGCCACGTGAAAATGGCGGTACGCCTCTTTGATGCCGTCCAGACGCGCATACAGCGTTTCTCGTCGCAGGCAGGTGAGCGTTAATACCCGCCGGTGCCCCTGCTCAAAAAGGTACTGCATGGCGGTGAAGCCAATCGCCCGGTGATCGGGCGAGACGGCATCCAGCATCCTTTCCCGGTCAACGGAATTAATTAATACGCAGGGTTTATTCAGCGTGCTGGCAAGTTTAAATATGGTGGAATCATCAGTCCCAATAATAATTATCGCGTTAATATTCTTCTGGCTTGCCTTTTCCATAAAGACTTTCACATCGGCGTGCTGCTCTTCTAAACCACAACAGGTCACCCACACGTTATGTCGCGCGCAGGCTTCAGCAATGCCTTTCGTCACTTCCAGATAAAAAATATCCCCGCGGCCCTGAAAGGTTCTTTCTGGCGCAAAAACAGCGATTCCGTTAATTAATAGTCTGCCGCTCGCCATGGACTCCAGCACGCCTAATTCTCTGGCGGTGCGAACGATCGCCTCCCGGGCTTTATCGCTGGTATACGATTTGCCGCTTAATACCCGCGACACGGTACTGACGGAATAGCCCGTCAGGGCCGCAATTTCCTCCATTTTTAACCTGCCAGGCATAGTGTGACCTCGCTCTCATTCAGTTTTTGCAAATATTTGCAGAAACAGTCTTTTGATTTTAAAACTAAATTTCAGAAAGCCTGGAGATTACTTAATCACCTTGCGAGTATTCTCACAAAAACACATTGTCGCTGCGGCTCGCCTTTCCTATTTTCCGGTCATCACTTCTTTTCAACTGAAATTAAGGTGTGACATGGAGAAGGTACGTTTTGGCATTATTGGAATAGGTAATATCGGTACGGTCCACGCGCGCTATTTACTGGCGGGTACCGTCAGCGACGCCTGCCTGGCGGCGGTTTGCGATAATGCCGTCGAAAAGCACCCGGCCATTCGCCAGCTGGTCGGCACCCTCCCGTTATTCAGCGACGCACAGGAGATGCTCCAGAGCGGGCTTATCGACGCGGTGATTGTTGCCACGCCGCACTACGAGCATCCGCGCCTGTCGATGTTGGCGATGCGTAACGGCATCCATACCCTGTGTGAAAAACCGGCGGGCGTGTATACGGCGCAGGTGCAGGAGATGAACGCCTGCGCCCGGGAGTGCGGCGTGGTGTTCGGCATCATGTATAACCAGCGCCCGAATCCGCTCTACCAGAAGGTGAAAGATCTTATCGACAGCGGCGAGCTGGGTGAGATCCGCCGCTCCAACTGGATCATCACTAACTGGTATCGCTCGCAGAGCTACTACAACTCCGGCGGCTGGCGCGCCACCTGGAAAGGCGAAGGCGGCGGCGTGCTGCTCAACCAGGATCCGCATCAGCTCGATCTCTGGCAGTGGCTGGTGGGGATGCCGGTCCGCCTGCGCGCGTTCTGCCAGTTCGGCAAGCATCGCAATATCGAAGTGGAGGACGAGGTCACCGCCTACGCGGAATACGCCAACGGCGCGACCGGCGTGTTTATCACTACCGTGGCGGAAACGCCGGGCACTAACCGGCTGGAAATCGTCGGCGACTGCGGCAAGGTGGTCGTCGAAGAGGGCAAGCTGCGCTACTGGCGACTGCGCGAGTCCGAAACCGCCTTCAACGCCCGCTGGCAAAACGGCTTTGGTGAACCCGAATGCTGGGAGGTGACGATCCCCGTCGCCCCGGAATGCAGCGAACACCACGTCATTACCGCCAACTTTTCTGCCGCCATCCTGCGCGGCGAGCCGCTGATTGCGCCGGGTCTGGAAGGGATCCGCGGGCTGACGCTCTCCAACGCCATGCACCTCTCGACCTGGACAGACGACTGGGTCGATCTGCCGCTCAACGAGAAACAGTATCTGCGCCTGCTTCAACAGCGTATCAGCACCTCAGTGGCTAAAGAGACCGCCAGCGTCACGCTGGACGCCTCAGGCACCTGGTAACTTCGGAGATAAACGATGTTAAATGTCGCCATTGTGGGAACAGGGAATATCTCGCATAACCATATTCAGGGCTATTTGCAGTTTGGCCAGCGCTGCAGGATCGTCGCGCTGGTGGATATTTACCCGGAAAAAGCCCACGAGAAAAAAGCGCGCTACGGACTGACGGACGCCCGCGTGTATGCAAGCCACCAGCAGATGCTGGCGTCTGAGCCGAATATCGACATTGTCGACGTCTGCACGCCGCCCTACGTTCACGCGGAAATTAGCATTGATGCGCTGCACGCCGGGTGTCATGTGCTGTGCGAAAAGCCGATGGCCGCCTCGCTGGAGGAGTGCGACGCGATGATCGCCGCGCAACAGGCCAGCGGCAAGACCCTCTCCATCATCGCCCAGAACCGCTTTACCGATGCCTTCTGGCGCTTAAAAGCCGCGCTGGACTCGGGGCTCGCAGGCAAGGTTTGCCACGCGCAGGTGGATTCGCTCTGGTGGCGCGGGCACTGCTACTACGACCTGTGGTGGCGCGGCACCTGGGAAAAAGAGGGGGGTGGCTGCACGCTTAACCACGCGGTACACCATATCGACGCCATGCAGTGGATGCTCGGCTTCCCGTCCGAGGTGGTGGCGATGATGACCAACGTGGCGCACGACAACGCCGAAGTGGAAGACCTGAGCGCCGCAATCTTCAAATACCCCAGCGGCGCACTCGCGCAGCTTACCGCCTCGGTGGTACACCACGGGGAAGATCAGAAAATCATCATTCAGGGTGAAAAAGCCCGTATCTCCGCCCCGTGGCAGGCCTTTTCCAGCGTGAGTGCCGATAACGGCTTCCCGCAGGAAACTAACGATCTTGAGCGAGAAGCGCAGCTTAACGCCGTTTTTCAGGAGACGCCGAAGCTCAAGTGGACGCTGCACACCGGGCAGATTAATGACCTGATGTATGCCATCGAGCACGGCACGGCGCCGCTAGTGGATGGGTTGCAGGGCAAACGCTCGCTGGAGCTGATCGCCGCGATTTATAAATCCGCCATTACCCGCACAGTGGTCGCGCTGCCGATTCAGCGCGACGACCCGTTTTACCGTACCGGCGGGATCAACGCCCTCGCCCCCCGTTTTTATGAGAAATCCGCAAGCGTCGCCAACTTCAGCGAAGTGGGCGCTATCCCTCTGGGCAAAGCTCTGGATCGAGGAGTGTCAGCATGAACAAGAATGACGGAATGAACTACGCCCCGGTGGGCAAACCCCAGCCGGTGGTTCGCGAGGGGGAATTTGTGTTTGCCGCCGCCGCGCTCGATCACGGCCATATCTACGGCATGAGTAACGGCCTGATTGAAGCCGGGGCCACGCTGAAGTGGGTGTACGACCCCGACCCGGCGAAAGTGGATAAATTCCTTCAGCAGTATCCGCAGGCCAAAGCGGCGGACTCGCTGGATGCGATCCTTAACGACGACGAGGTGCGTCTGGTGGCGGGAGCCGCCATCCCGTCCGAGCGCTGCGCGCTGGGGCTGAAAGCGATGGCCGCAGGCAAGGATTACTTCACGGATAAAGCGCCGCTCACCACCCTTGAACAGCTGGCGGACGCCAAAGCGATGGTGGAAAAAACCGGGAAGAAATACGCGGTGTACTACAGCGAACGCCTGCACGTGGAGAGCGCGGTCTTTGCCGGGCAGCTGGTGCAGCAGGGCGCGATTGGCCGCGTGGTGCAAACCCTGGGAACCGGCCCGCACCGGGAAGGTACCGGTCGCCCGGACTGGTTCTACGATCGTCGCTACTTCGGCGGCATCCTGTGCGATATCGGCAGCCACCAGATTGAGCAGTTTCTGTTTTATACCGGCAACGATGAGGCCTGCGTGATGGCCAGCCAGGCGCGAAATTTCAGACATCCGCAATACCCGGCCTTCGAAGATTTCGGTGACGCGATGCTGAAGGGAGAAAACGGCGCCAGCGGCTATTTCCGCTGCGACTGGTTCACCCCGGACGGACTCTCAACCTGGGGCGATGGCCGCCTGACGCTGCTCGGTACCGAAGGCTATATCGAAATCCGTAAATATGTCGATCTCACCCGCGGCGAGCAGGACGTGGTTTACCTGGTCAATAAAGAGGGGGAATTCCGTTACCCGGTCGCCGGACAGGTCGGGTTCCCGTTCTTTGGCGAGCTGATCCTCGACTGCCTGAATCGTACCGAAAACGCCATGACGCAGGCTCACGCCTTTAAGGCGGCGGAACTCTGCGTGAAGGCGCAGATGCTGGCCAACGCGACGGCATAACGGGAGGTAACCATGACGATCCTGAACACGGCGGTAATCGGCGCTGGAGCCATTCACGGCTGCCATGTGAATGCTTTACGCCAGATCCCCAACGTTGCGCTGCGCGCACTGGTAGACATCGACAGCGTCAAAGGACTGACGCTGGCGATGGCCTATCAGTGCCGCTTTTATCAGGATTACCGGGAAATGCTGCTGGATGATGCCATCGACGTAGTCCATATCTGCACGCCGCATTTTGAACATAAAAGCATGATCCTGGCGGCGCTCGCCGCCGGGAAGCATGTGTTCTGCGAAAAACCAGTGGGGATGAACAGCAGCGAGCTCGGTGATATCGCCCGCGCCGCTGAGCAGGCTCCGGGCCTGCTTGGCGTGTGCTACCAGAACCGGCTCAACCCCACCAGCCTTCGCATCCGGCAGGCGCTGAGCGATGACGAGCTGGGGAAGATGCTTAGCCTGAAAGCGGTGCTGACGTGGTCACGCTCCGGCGCGTACTACACCGAAAGCCCGTGGCGTGGGCGGCTGGCAACGGAGGGCGGCAGCCTGCTGATTAACCAGGCGATCCACACCCTCGACCTGATGCAGTGGTTCGCCGGCGGCGTGACGCGTCTGAAAGGTGTGGTGGACAGCGGAGAGCTGGCAGACGTGACCGAAGGGGAAGACAGCGCGATGGCGACGCTGCACTTTGCCAACGGTGCGCGCGGCCTGTTTTACGCCAGTAATTGCAATACCACGGATTCCCCTCTCTGGCTGGAGATCCACTGCGAACGGGGCTCGCTGCTGTTGAATGACAACGTGCTCTGGCGCATCACCCCCGGAGAGCGTCGCAGGCTGGTAAGCGATGACTCCCCTGACGGCTCAGTTAAAAGCTACTGGGGGCTGGGACATCAACAGGCGATCCGCCGTTTTTATCATGCCGTTACTCACCCGGGAGAAACGGATTACACCGATATCCATGCTGCCGGAAAATCACTCACCCTTGTGGAGGCCATTTATCGCTCATCTCAATTAAGACAATGGATAGATATCAATAATTAGAACGTAATGTGTCGTCCAGCAGTAAATAAAAATACGACCTGAAAAACAGGTTAATCATTACCCTACACTGGATATTATTATGGTCAAACCAACTGAACGTAGAGTTGGTTATGGCGTAGCGCTTGGCTACGGCGTAACCGATCTGTTTGGCGGAGGCGCTTTCGCCATTATCGGCACCTGGCTGCTATTTTTTTACACCACCTATTGCGGGCTCTCGGTTATTGAAGCAGGTTCAATATTTGCGATTGCCCGCGTCATTGATGCACTCTTAAGCCCGATTATGGGTTATATCACCGATAATTTCGGCGATACCTGGCTTGGCCGTAAATTTGGTCGTCGCCGCTTCTTTTTATTACTCAGCTCCCCATTAATGTTTTTGTATGCCCTGCTGTGGCTGACGGATATGGGCTACTGGTATTACCTGGGCACCTATCTCTCGATTGAACTGCTGTCGGCGATGGTGCTGGTTCCGTGGGAGACGCTGGCGGCGGAAATGACAAACCGCTATGAAGAGCGTAGCCGCCTCTCCGGCGTGCGCATGATCTGCTCCCAGTTAGGTGGTTTTCTGGCGGTGTCCGTCCCCGGCGTGATCATGCAGTTCACGGGCAAAGACAATCCATTCACCTATACCCTCACCGGGCTGATATTTTCCTGCGTATTCTGCATTGCGGTGTTTATTACCTGGTACACCACCTGGGAAGCCAAAGATGTTCCGCAGGAGTCCGATTTTAAAATAGATACCCAGCGCAGCGGCGGGCTACTTAATCACCTGAAATATCTGGTTCTGGATCTCTTTTCTTCATTCCGTATTCGCGCGTTCCGCCTGCATATTATTATTTATATCTTTTCGTTTACGGCGATGGACGTATTCGGCTCGGTGTTTACCTATTATGTCGTGTACTGTCTGAGCCAGGATGCGGCCGCGGTTTCCGGCTGGCTGAGCATCGCCGCCTTCGCCTCGGTGCCTGGCACCTACGGGTTTATGCTGCTGCTGAACCGGCTGAATGTTACTCCCTCCGCAGCACTGCGTTTCTCCTACGGCTGTATCTTCTGCGTGCTGGTATTCTTGTTTACGGTCTACCTCACCAAAACGCAGGTACCGACGCTGCTGTTCTCGGCGGTCTTTATTCTGCTGGGGGCCGCCCGCTCCGGCCTTTACTATATTCCGTGGAATATCTACAGCTTCATTCCCGATATCGACGAAATAGTGACGCAGCAGCGCCGCGAGGGGATTTTTGCCGGCGTGATGGTTCTGACCCGCAAAAGCACCGTGGCAATTGCCATCATGATTATCGGCCTGGTACTGCAGGAGTCCGGCTTCGTGAAGGGCAGCGGCGCACAGCCAGAAAGCGCGCTGGGAGCGATTATCGGCCTGATGATTTTCGCAACGGCCGCCCTGCTGGCGGTGAGTTTCTTCACGACCTATAAGTTTAAGCTCACCCGCGAGACGCATAAACAACTGCTCAAGGAGATTGCCCGCCGGAAATTGGGCGGAGATTACCGCGACTGCGACGCCAATACTCGCGTGATCATCAAGCAGCTTACGGGATACGAGTATGACCAGGTGTGGGGAGGCGATGCCACACGACAAACGGTGGGAAGCGCCGGTTTATCTCCTGCGAAATAGCCACATGCACCGGACAGCGTCCTGCTGTCCGGTCTGTTTTTATGCCAAAATATGACCTCTGGCAGGTTTACACACCTTTACGCTATATCCAAAAGAGATTCTTAATCGATCGTTTTTCCGCCAATACAGGGTTAGTGTAAAATTCAGTACTGAGATCTGAGTACACGGCATTTTGTCGGCGGGGTAGAAGCTGATCAGATGAACGAGATTATAAATTAGGCGGAAAAAAACAGACTTTGCTTTTTCCTGAGTAAAAGATTACTTAAGATTTTTTCCAAAAATCGTGAGGCCTGGGATTTGCTTATTTTGTGTTCTAAAGACCAGTAACCTAATCTCTTTCGTATTCACTTACAAGAAAAGCCGCTTTAGCGGCTTTATAAAATAGGCTTAGAGAAATAAGTAAGATGTTATGATGGTTGCACAAAACAGAACAATCATTATTAAGAATAAAGTAAACTTAATTTTTAGCCACGACACTTCCTCTTTAGGTAAATTTTTGATGAAATCATAATGTTCGGGGTTCATATTTCTCACAGGAAAACTTCCCTTTTTAAAAGCAAATGGGAAGATGAAGTACATATCTTTTTGAAAAGCTAAGAATATCCCCCCTGCTTGCGCAAGGATTATACCTGCGGGTACGTGTCCAAATCGTTCTTTAAAAATATCGCACAATAAAAGGTGTTGTTTATTCTTCGTCACCGAATATGCACATGCTACAATTGTCGATAAGACAAACAATATGAATATGATAGCAGATACAATTTTCATCAGTTCCCTACTGCGTTATAAATTATTTCACCATATTCTTCACCTTTGTCTGAGAGATACTCTCCGCCTATATACCCCCCACCAGTACCAAGAATTACACCACAAGCTAATGCACCTGCTCCGGCAGCTTCTATTGTTAAAGTCCCCAAAATAACAGAACAGAGGCCAACACCAGCAGCACCGCCAGCATAACTACCAGCAAGCCCCCCTGCAAAGCTACCTATTTCCGTGTATTTCTTTTTAGTACATTCGCTTTCACGACCAACAGAACAAGCCTCATTTATTTCATTAATAGAATGCAAAGCACTAAAGCCAATCCCGACATAACCAACATATCGCATAGCTGCTACAAATTTTGCAGCTCGCTCTATATGTGTAGCGTAACCATCAATATCACTTATTCCCGTTTCATTCCATTTATGAGTTATCGATTTAGTTGATAAACCAAGAGCACTTTTTAAGTTGTTGTACTCACCAAGTTTCATACCTTTATTAAGGAAGCCGACTTTAAGTACATGATCAAGTTTCTTGAATAGTTGAGCACGTCTCACATAGAATTGCTCACCAATCAAAACCCCTCTTGTGGTGTATGTATTCTTGTACGTTTCCTGAATTTCTTTCAGGATTTCCTCTATATTCTCGAAATACTTCCCAACAGGTTCAGCAGCAAGTCCTATTCCTTTATCGGCGATGTTGCTAAAGTTAGCTATTGTTGCATAGTGATCGTGTAAGAAATTAGCCTCTTTATGCGTAAGCGGTTCTAATGCTGTATCAATACGTTGTTTAGCAGCCTGCATATGTGCGATCTGATCACTGTGCTGTTTTTCTGGATCAACAACAAGTAGGATAGAACCAGCTTTGTATTCCTTACCTTCTCCATTTAGTGAACGGTAAAGTTCCTTTGTTCCTGCTGGTGAACTACCTTCGAATAAGTATCGCTCATAAGCACCAGTTTCAGCACCGTAAGGAAGTACACAGAAGCCAGCATCTACTGGTTCACGTTTGGTTTCTTCCTTATGTAGTTTTTTAGCTGTCTGGGCGTGCTGTACGGGTTCTTCCGTTTTTGTTGGTACAGGAACAGCTAAAGGGGCAGCCTTAACTGCTTTCTTTTCCTCGACCCAATAGGAAGCATTTGGGAATGACGAAATGAAAGTTGTGTCACAGGGGCATGTACTGCGGCTATGCAAAGTACCTGCTGCGGCAACTCCATGAATCGAGTAAGTGGGGATACCACCTGCGATATGGTATACCTTGCCATCTTTACCACAAGAGACAGAATCGCCATTTCTCGCGGTCGCAATCCCTCCAAAGCTGTGATTTGGGGAACCTGAAAGAATGCTACCGCCGCACGTTGTCTTGTCGCCAATCCTCAGAAAATGACCAGTAGCCATAGAATCATCCTTAATGAAGTTTGTTAGCAGGTTTAGAACCATTCACTGCCAGAGAAGATACGATCCACATTTGCTTTTCGATGGAATAGGTGGATACACAGTATTGCGTTGCCGAGCTGATAATCGGTGTTGCGGTGACAAGTACCGTTGATACAGCATTCCGGGCATGTTCTTTTATAAAGTCGAGAGGTTGAGAGTTAAGGATCTCCATTGATTCACAGTAGCTGGGAAACTCTTCATGCCAGTAACCATTCATCCCCTCGAACAGGGATTCATCGAATTTCAGGATTACCTTGTTTGTGATGGGATCTAAGCAGTTACCGATAGGGAATGATTCAGGGAATTGCAGAGTTCGGTATAGAGCAGATTGCAGTATAAGGTTTCTGAAATCGTCGATTGAGAACCCAAATACAAGCATCATGCCGTAATGGGATTTATGGGCTTTCGTGTTGATCATCATCTCTGTAATGTTCAGATCAGAGAATGAGTAAACCTTCCATTCCGACGGTGTTTCTGCCTGATTCAGTACTTCAGCAGCAATTGCCGCATCAAGAATCGAAGTGTAAAGAGCCATCCCCTGAATATTGCCACCGCCAGCCCACTGAGTCTCTAACCACTGAGCCCCGTCATCATTTACCGTCATCCGGGCAACTGAGAAAAGTAAAGTTGGGCTGATGTAATCGTTTGTACCTGGTGCATAAAAATGAATCTTTTTGGTCATAACTTCCTGTACTTGTGTTGTTTTTTTAGATTCTAATTCTCACATGAACATTACGGTTTTGTACAGGGAATGAGCAGTTCCCCCCACGTTTTTGCCACAAATACATAAAACAGAAAGTATTTAGATATCATCTAATTGCTATTAAAAATGACTGCTTTCGCGACCTCATACTTGTACAAACAGTTATTGAGATTGATCGAGCACCA
>NZ_QZCS01000016.1 GCF_003594915.1 Enterobacter chuandaensis | reverse complement strand
ATCGGGTAAAATTGTCGGGTGGCGGCTGCGCCTGACCCAACCTACAAAACCAACGGACCGCAGATCGACAAATAAAAAAAGCTCCCTGTCACCAGAGAGCCTTTTTCACAATTCGCTGCGATTACTCGCTTTTTGCTTCGGCGTTTTTGATTTCGCCCATCACTTTCAGCTTCTTAGAGATGTCGCGACGCTCTTTGGACAGCTCCGCATTTTTGATGATGTAATCATCAACACGGTCTTCATAGTCGCTCTTCATGCTGGCGATGATGCCCTGAATAGCTTCAACGCTCATGCCTGGCTTGATGTAGTCGCTCAGGTTGTCGAGCAGCAGAACACGCTTCTGGTTGTCACGGATCTTCTTCTCAACGTCCTGGATTTCACGCTGCAGCTTGTTTTTGCGGCGGAACAGGCGGACGAATTCCAGAACATCCTGGAACGAAGGCTTGGTAGTTTCCATTTTTACACCCCTGATAATGTGAGATTCGGATTCGTTAAAGCAACCGTTGTAACAATAACCTTACTGACAGCGGCTGCGAATGACAATGGCTATATCGTTTAAAGCTATCATAACCCCAATTGCTGCTGAATCGAAGCAGCAGGCGTCACATCCGCGTTTTATTTGCGCAGCGCCCGACAAATCAGGTGCGATAGCAGCTCAAGCTGACGCGCCAGTTCCAGGCTCAGCCAGACATAGCCATGGATGGGCGTTTCCGCCACGTTATCGCCCTGCCGCTCATTGATCAGCTGTTTCAGCTCTGCCACAATTTCATTCAGACGCTCGCTGTTCGCCAGAACGGGCTGCGGGTTGCCTTCATAGAGCGCATGGGCGATGGTCAGCAGGGTTTGCTGCGTCATCATTTGCGTCTCTTTGAGGGTCTGCGCGTTAAGCATCAACAGGTGGCTGGGGCGAGAAGCCCAGTGCGCATTGATTTGCAGTTCAAGCATGCACACCAGATTGCGGCTGACCGTCTGGATAGCTTCGAAAATTGCTTTCTGGATATGGGTCTCTTTGCTGACGGGCGTGATCAGTCCGCGCATTTTAACCACGTCGTTGAGTATGGTTTGCAGATGCTTTTCCAGCCGCGGACGTTCAACCAGATTAGGGGAAAAACCGGCCTGATAGACGCGGTTAAAGGCGGTAACGTAGTTTGCCATCTGGATACGCCAGTGCAAAAAAGCCCGCTGCGGCCAGATGCCGGTAAACAGCATGGCGAGCAGCGATCCCAGAATGACGTCCCCGCTTCGCCACAGCGCCGTGGTCATATCCCCGGCGGGCGCACCGACCACGACCGCGAGAGTGATACCAATCAGCAGCGCCTGATAAGGCCGCTTGCCCAGCGCCAGCCAGCCGCACAGGAACATGGCGGCCCCGCACCATGCCAGCATCACCGGAAAGGAGATCAGCTCCAGCTTCAGGGCGATAAGCCCCAGTGCAGAGCCGAGAACGGTACCGCCGATGCGCTCGAAGGCGCGCGGGACAACGTTCCCCCAAAATGAGATAGGCCCCATCACCACTACCAGCGTGATCAGCGGCCATGTCCCTTCCGGTACATCCAGCAACCGGACGAGGACAAACGTCAGCACAAATGCCAGCGCAATGCGGCACCCGTGCACCACGCGGTAATGTTTATATAAACGAATTTCAAAAGGGGTTAATGATTTGTCGGGACGCACACCCGCTCTCCAGCTACACGGCAAACCACAATTGTACTGTGTTTTCAGCCGGACGGATCGCTCCCGGCTGAAAAACCCTTCATTAAGCAGGCTTAAACCGTTTTGTGCTCTACTGCGATGAACATTTCAATATCCCAGTAGCCGTCCGCGTTGCCATCATTAAGATAGCGCTCAAAGCAGGGCTTAAGCGCCATCTGATATTTATTGTCCTGCAGCAGGGAATTAAAGAACTGATACCACGGGGTCGCAAAGTCGTAGTTTTCCACGCGCGCCGTCGCCACGGCATAATCACCAGCCGCGATTTCCGTCATCATCACCCCTTCGCTATTTTCCGGGATCACGAAATCATCCGGCACCGTAACGGCCGTATCGCAGCGCAGTTTTTCTGCCGGAACCTCATCGGGATTATCGTAATAGACCGCCACCCACTCCAGCGGCTCAATGTGACGCCCGTCCACCCACATGACCAGCTGTTCAAAGCCCTGCTTGACCGTTTTTTCCCACGGCCCAACAAGATGAAAACCCGCAATTTTACGCTTCTGTTGCTGCTTGATGCTGTAGTCCATGCTGCCTCCGATTATCACTGTATATTTATACACTATAAAGCAGGATTTCTATTATCGGCAAACGAGGAGTGTTTATTATGTGAGCAGACTCGCAACCCTGCCAGTCTGCTCATCAGCGGTTACAGCGTGTGGTGAAGATAATCGCTCAGGCGTGAGAATACGCCGCCCTTATCAACGGCTTCCAGCGTGACCAGCGGCCAGTGCGCCACAACTTTGTCGCGATCGTAGAGCTGGATCTCCCCGACCCGCTGATGGGCGGCAATCGGCGCTTCCAGCTCTTTTTTATCCAGCACGTATTTGGCTTTGATGTTCGGCACTTCCGCTTTTGGCAGTGCCAACCAGAAGTCCTGATCGGTGCCCAGGTTTATCTGTTCTTTATCACCGTACCAGATACGCTCTGTCCCCACTTTTTTACCGTTATGCAGGATCTGCACCGTATCAAAATTCTGCTGTCCCCAGTGCAAAAGCTTGCGTGCCTGGTCCTCGCGCCCTTTCGGGCTGTCGGCCCCCATCACCACCGCGATCAAACGACGCTGGCCGTCCACCGCGGAGGCAATCAGGTTAAAGCCCGCGCCCGAGGTATGCCCCGTTTTCAGACCGTCCACATTCATGGTCTTATCCCACAGCAGGCCGTTACGGTTCTGCTGAGTGATCCCGTTCCAGGTCAGGCTCTTTTCGCTGTACATATGGTAAAACTCTGGCTCACCGTGGATGATGGCGCGGGAGAGCACGGCCAGATCGTAAGCGGAGCTGTGCTGGCCCGGCGCGTCCAGACCGTGGACGGTTTCAAAGTGCGTATCGCGCAGGTTCAGCTTCTGCACGTAGTCGTTCATCATCTTCACAAACTGCGGCTGCCCGCCCGCCACGTGATCGGCCAGCGCCACGCAGGCGTCGTTGCCGGAATCGACAATCAGCCCACGGCTCAGGTCACGCACGGAGACGCGATCGCCCTCTTTCAGGAACATCAGCGACGATCCGTCAAAAACCGGGTTGCCTTTCGCCCACGCGTCACGCCCTACGGTGACAATGTCGTCCGGCGTAATGCGATGGCTGTCAATGGCCCGATCGACCACATAGCCCGTCATCAGCTTGGTGAGGCTCGCCGGATTGCGTTGCTGATGTTCGTTGCCCGCCGTTAAGATCTGACCAGTCGTGTAATCCATCAGCACCCAGGAGCCCGCCTGAATGGCCGGAGGCTGCGGCGAAAAATCCAGTGGTTCGGCCGCAAAAGCAGATGAGACACTCGAAGCGAGTAAAGAAACAGCAATAAACAGACGGCGTTTCAACGGTATATCCTCAGGTCATTAAAAATCGATGACCTTTTTACGGGAGTTCTGATGTCGTTACCTGGCTTAATTGAAAAAAAATGTGACAGAACTCAGGTTTTTCTCTGAAGCTGTCTCACAAATTTACGCCACCGCGGCGCTTTTTATTCGGTCTGACCCGCACGATCGTTTACCATAGTGACGTCATTTTTTAACAGGATGGTATTACTGGTGTCTGACTCTGCCGCACGCCCGACTTTTTTATTCCACGACTACGAAACCTTTGGCACGCATCCGGCGCTGGACCGACCGGCGCAGTTTGCCGCCATCCGTACCGACGACGAATTCAACATCATTGGCGAGCCCGAGGTCTTTTACTGCAAACCGGCGGATGACTACCTGCCGCAGCCTGGCGCGGTGATGGTCACCGGAATTACGCCGCAGGAAGCGCGGGAAAAAGGCGTTAATGAAGCAGAGTTCGCCCGCCGCATTCACGAGCTGTTTACCGTTCCCAACACCTGCGTGGTCGGTTACAACAACATCCGTTTTGACGATGAAGTGACGCGCAACATCTTCTATCGCAACTTTTACGATCCCTACGCCTGGAGCTGGCAGAACCGCAACTCGCGCTGGGATTTACTCGATATCATGCGCGCCTGTTATGCCCTGCGTCCTGAAGGCATTAACTGGCCGGAGAATGAGGAAGGGCTGACGAGCTTCCGGCTGGAGCACCTGACGCGCGCCAACGGCATCGAGCACAGCAATGCCCACGACGCGATGGCGGACGTTTATGCCACCATCGCCATGGCAAAGCTGGTGAAAACCGCGCAGCCAAGGCTGTTTGAGTATTTGCTTAGCCACCGCAGCAAGCAGAAACTGACCATGCTGATTGATGTACCGCAGATGAAACCGCTGGTGCACATTTCCGGCATGTTTGGCGCCTGGCGCGGCAACACCAGCTGGGTTGCGCCGCTGGCGTGGCATCCGGATAACCGTAATGCGGTTATCATGGTGGACCTGGCGGGCGATATTTCGCCGCTGCTGGAACTCGACAGCGATACCCTGCGCGAACGGCTTTACACCCCGAAAAACGAACTCGGGGATCTGCCTGCGGTGCCGGTCAAACTGGTGCATATCAATAAATGTCCGGTGCTGGCGCAGGCCAACACGCTGCGCCCGGAAGATGCCGACAGGCTGGGTATTAACCGCCAGCACTGCCTGGATAATCTTAAGGTTCTGCGTGAAAATCCGCAGGTGCGCGAAAAAGTTGTCGCCATCTTTGCCGAAGCAGAGCCATTTGTTCCGTCGGAAAATGTAGACGCACAGCTGTATAACGGCTTCTTCAGCGATGCCGATCGTGCAGCCATGAATATCGTCCTGCAAACCGAGCCGCGCAACCTGCCGGCGCTGGATATCACCTTCGCCGACAAGCGCATCGAAAAGCTGATGTTTAATTACCGGGCACGTAACTATCCCGGCACGCTGGATGAAACAGAACAGGAACGCTGGCTACAGCATCGTCGCAATGTCTTTACCCCGGAGTTCCTTAATAGTTATGCCCAGGAGCTGGAAATGCTTTATGGCCAGTACGAAGGGAATGCTGAAAAACAGGCACTGTTGAAATCCCTGTTCCAGTACGCGCAAGAGATAGTCTAAGTGAGGGGAATAAAAAAGCCGGAGGCGATGTCTCCGGCTTTTTTTGCCCGCTGGCGCGGGCCTGCGTGTTTTGTAGGTCGGGTAAGGCGTAGCCGCCACCCGACACAATATTACGCGACGTCTTCGTACTGAGGAACCGGGTTACGGAAGCTCTTCGTAACGCAGGCCAGGTAAACCAGACCGATACCGCCCCAAATCAGCCCCAGAACCATAGAGCTCTCTTCCAGGTTAATCCACAGCGCGCCTACCGTCAGGGCACCACACACTGGCAGTACCAGGTAGTTGAAGTGGTCTTTCAGCGTTTTGTTGCGTTTCTCACGGATCCAGAACTGAGAGATCACGGAGAGGTTAACGAAGGTGAACGCCACCAGCGCACCGAAGTTAATCAGCGCGGTCGCCGTCACCAGGTCAAATTTAATCGCCAGCAGGGCAATCGCGCCAACCAGCAGCACGTTCCACGCCGGGGTACGCCATTTCGGATGCACGTAGCCGAAGAAACGAGTTGGGAACACGCCGTCACGACCCATAACGTACATCAGACGAGAAACACCCGCGTGTGCCGCCATGCCGGACGCCAGCACGGTCACGCTGGAGAAGATCAGCACGCCCCACTGGAAGGTTTTACCTGCTACGTACAGCATGATTTCAGGCTGTGACGCATCCGGATCTTTAAAGCGAGAGATATCCGGGAAGTACAGCTGCAGGAAGTAGGAGGCACAGATAAAGATCAGGCCGCCAATCAGCGCTGTCAGGAAAATCGCTCGCGGGATTACGCGCTCGGCGTCTTTGGTCTCTTCAGACAGAGAAGAGATACCGTCGAAGCCCAGGAACGAGAAGCACAGGATGGTCGCACCGGTGATCATCGGCACAACGTGTGCACCTTCAGACCAGAATGGACGGGTGCTGGTCAGCGTGCCTGCGCCTTCGCCGTGAGAAACGCCGTAGATGATCAGGCCGACGATAACCGCAACAATCCCCATCTGCAGGATAACGATCAGGGTGTTGAAGTTAGCCACGGTCTTGATGCTGCGCAGGTTAGAGATGGTCATAAAGGCCACCAGCGCAACAACGAAGAGCCACGACGGCACGGAAGGCACCAGCGCTTCAAAGTAAATTTTTGCCAGCAGAATGTTGATCATCGGCATGAACAGGTAGTCCAGCAGCGATGACCAGCCCACCATAAAGCCAACCGCCGGGCTGATGGATTTCTGGGCATAGGTGTACGCAGAGCCTGCGGACGGGAAACGGCGAACCAGCTTACCGTAGCTCAGCGCAGTAAAGAGAATAGCGACCAGTGCAAAGGCGTACGCCGTCGCAACGTGACCGTCAGTGAGGCCCGATACGATACCGAATGTATCGAACAGCGTCATCGGTTGCATATAGGCAAGGCCCATCATAACAACCGGAATCAACGTAAGCGTTTTACGTAATTCCACGCGAGAGGTGTTTGGAGTTGCGTTATGCGACATAGTTATTCTCCTTTACGGTGATAACCGCCACGTAAGCGAAAAATTGCCCCATTTGTTTCTTCCTCAGCGACAACAACTGTCGGATTTTAGTAAATATCTATCCGGTACGAAGCCCGGCCTCTTGGTTTTTAGTTTCGTTTCGTACATGCAAAAAAAAATAACCGACGCCTTTTATATCGTCGATTATTCATTTGGTTGCAGCGGCGGCATTTTGCCCCACATCGGATACAAAAGGCAATACTTTGCAACGCACCGGGCAATTTTCTTTTTGCTAACTGGCTGATTTCTCGACGCTGCTCTGAGAGTAAACGGCGGCGATAGCACTATTTGCTAAAATTTCGTCCCGCCACCAGGCGCTGGCAAGCCCGGCGGTTTGTTCATTCCAGCCCACCCACACCGATTCGTTACTGCTTTGAGCAAGTACCTGTTTTTCAACAAGCGCACCGCTATCAATAAAGCGCTGCGCCAGATAACGCGGCAAATAGCCACAGCCCAGACCGCTAATTTGCAGTTCCAGCTTGGTTTTGAAGTCGAAAACGGTGATGGCTTCCTGCTCATCCAGCAGCTGCGAGGAAACCGCACATTCGGGGCGTGAACTGTCTCCCACCACAATCGCGCGGTACCCCTTAATGATGCGGCGGTTAAGGGGCTCCGGCACCTGGGCCAGCGGATGATGGGGCGCCACGGCAAATACCTGCTCCAGCACGCCCAGGCGGGCAAAACCAAAATCACTCAACTGGGGAGGCTCATGCAGGGCACCGACAAAAATGTCCGCCCTGCCCTGGGTTAATGCATCCCAGGAGCCGCCCAGCACGCCATTGATGAAGATAAGCCGGGTGACGCTGTGATGCAGATAAAACGCTTCAATAAGCGGCGTCAGGAGAGAAAACGGAAAGGTATCATCCACGCCAATAACCAGCTCGTTTTCCCACCCCTGATGGAGCTTGACCGCCTGTTTTTCCAGCTCGCGAACGGTATGCAGAACGTCGCGGCCTTTTTCCAGCAGCATTTGCCCGGTGCGGGTGAAACGCGCGCGATGCCCGGTGCGATCGAGGATCTGAATATTGAGATCGCTTTCCAGTTTCTGAACGGTATAGCTAAGTGCCGAAGGGGTTTTGTAGAGCTTTGCCGAGGCAGCCGCAAAGCTCCCCTCTTTTTCCAGTGCATCCAGAATAATAAGAACATCCAGCAGCGGTTTCATGCTCGCCCCCTTCTGGTGTGCGATCGTCTCCGCTGCGGGACTTATTCCATGGGCATCACCAGCGGATCGGGATACTGATACTCAAACCCCAGCTCATGGCAAATGCGATTGCCATCAACAATTTTGCCTTTGCTTTCGTCCTTTGCTTCACCAAAAACTGGCGGAGTTAACCCAAGCTGGCGTGCCATGAGCGGGTAAAACGTGCTTCGCGCCGGATGAGACGGTGCACATATATTATAGATGTGTCCGCCTTTTGGAGCCTGCAAGAGTAGCTCAATCGCGCCAATAACATCTTCAAGATGCACAAGATTCACGCCATGCTGACCGTCTGGCGCGGTTTTTCCGGCAAAGAAGCGTCCCGGATGACGCCCGGGGCCAACCAGCCCCGCCAAACGGACGATATCCACCTGCGTGCCGGGAAGGTTGTGCAGCCAGTCTTCCAGTTCTTTCAGAACCTGACCGCTTGCTGTAACGGGACGTCGCTCGGAACTCTCTTTCACTACGCCCTCGGCATCGCCATAGACCGACGTCGAGCTGGTAAAAATAATGCGCGGCACGTGGTGCGCCAGCGCGCTGTCGACAATCTCCTGCATCGCCTGCAGATAAAATGACTCGCCCGGCCCGCTGCGCCGCGCGGGTAGCGTAATCACCAGCGCATCCACGTTCATCAGCGTGTCCAGATCGTCAGCATCACACACCAGCTCCGGTTCAAGACGCAGTTCAACGCCATCAATACCACACATGCGCGCGGCCTCTACCCCATCCGCCGTGGTTTTGCTCCCGGTCACCTGCCAGCCTTTCGCGGCTAATGACATCGCCAGCGGCATTCCCAGCCATCCTAAACCGACAATCGCGACCTTTTTCATGCGAATTCTCCTGACTCTTACTCGTCTTTCATAAGGCTACGCCAGCCCGGCAGAACACACAATTCATAGCATCAATATGAAATGAATTAATGATCAAAAAAAGCCCTTGCAATATGTCGTACAACTGGTTTAGGTTAAAAGACATCAAATGAATAAGCATTCATCGAGAATTTATATGACACGCGTTCAATTTAAACACCACCATCATCACCATCATCCTGACTAGTCTTTCAGGCGATGTGTGCTGGAAGACGTTTGGATCTTCCAGTGGTGCATGAACGCATGAAAAAGCCCCCGGAAGATCTTCTTCCGGGGGCTTTTTTTTGGACCAAATTCAGACAGGTTAAAACAGGTTAACGAGGAATAAAGAATGTTAGATAACTCACGTTTACGCATAGCTATTCAAAAATCAGGCCGTTTAAGTGATGATTCACGCGAACTGCTGGCCCGCTGCGGGATCAAAATCAACCTGCACACCCAGCGCCTGATTGCTCTGGCTGAAAACATGCCGATCGACATTCTGCGCGTGCGTGATGACGATATCCCGGGCCTGGTGATGGATGGCGTTGTTGACCTCGGTATCATCGGTGAAAACGTGCTGGAAGAAGAGCTGCTGACCCGCCGTGCTCAGGGCGAAGATCCGCGTTACTTCACCCTGCGTCGCCTGGACTTCGGCGGCTGCCGCCTGTCGCTGGCAACGCCGGTCGATGAAGCCTGGGACGGCCCGGCCGCACTGAATGGCAAACGTATCGCCACCTCCTATCCTCACCTGTTAAAGCGTTACCTGGACCAGAAAGGCGTACAGTTTAAATCCTGCCTGCTGAACGGCTCTGTTGAAGTGGCGCCGCGTGCGGGTCTGGCGGACGCCATCTGTGACCTCGTCTCCACGGGTGCCACCCTGGAAGCGAACGGGTTGCGCGAAGTGGAAGTGATCTACCGCTCTAAAGCGTGCCTGATTCAGCGAGACGGCGAGATGGCCGACGCCAAGCAGCAGCTCATCGACAAACTGCTGACCCGCATTCAGGGCGTGATTCAGGCGCGTGAATCCAAATACATCATGATGCATGCCCCAACCGAACGTCTGGATGAAGTGATTGCCCTGCTGCCAGGCGCCGAGCGTCCAACAATCCTTCCTCTGGCGGGCGATCAGCAGCGCGTGGCGATGCACATGGTCAGCAGCGAAACCCTGTTCTGGGAAACCATGGAAAAACTGAAGGCGCTGGGCGCAAGCTCTATCCTGGTGCTGCCAATTGAGAAGATGATGGAGTAATGGCCATGAGCTTTAACACAATCATCGACTGGAATAACTGTAGCGACGCACAGCAGCGCGAGCTGCTGATGCGCCCGGCGATTTCCGCCTCTGAGAGCATCTCGCGCACCGTTGCGGAGATCCTGGATAACGTCAAAGCCCGTGGCGATGAGGCTCTGCGTGAATACAGCGCGAAGTTTGATAAGACCGAAGTCGACGCACTGAAAGTGACCGAGCAGGAAATCAGTGATGCAAGCAATCGTCTGGGTGATGACATCAAGCAGGCGATGGCCGTCGCGGTAAAAAACATTGATACCTTCCACACCGCGCAGAAACTGCAGACCGTGGATGTTGAAACCCTGCCCGGCGTGCGCTGCCAGCAGGTGACGCGCCCGGTTGCATCCATCGGCCTCTATATTCCTGGTGGCTCTGCCCCGCTCTTCTCCACCGTATTGATGCTGGCGACCCCGGCGCGTATTGCCGGGTGTCAGAAAGTGGTGCTCTGCTCTCCGCCACCGATTGCCGACGAGATTCTCTACGCGGCGACGCTGTGCGGCGTGCAGGCGGTCTATAAAGTGGGCGGTGCGCAGGCGATTTCCGCCCTGGCGTTTGGGACGGAATCCATTCCGAAGGTCGACAAAATCTTTGGGCCAGGCAATGCGTATGTGACCGAAGCCAAGCGCCAGGTCAGCCAGCGTCTGGACGGTGCGGCCATCGATATGCCTGCCGGCCCGTCTGAGGTACTGGTGATTGCCGACAGCGGCGCCACGCCGGACTTCGTGGCCTCCGACCTGCTTTCACAGGCGGAACACGGCCCGGACTCGCAGGTCATCCTGCTGACGCCGGACGGCGATATGGCGAAACGCGTGGGTGAAGCCGTCGAGCGCCAGCTTGCCGATCTGCCCCGCGCCGACACGGCACGCCAGGCGTTAGCGGCCAGCCGCCTGATTGTGGCGCGCGACCTGGATCAGTGCATAGCCATCTCCAACCAGTACGGCCCGGAGCACCTGATCATTCAGACCCGCAACGCGCGCGATCTGGTCGACAGCATTACCAGCGCAGGCTCGGTGTTCCTCGGCGACTGGTCACCGGAGTCCGCGGGGGATTACGCCTCCGGCACCAACCATGTGCTGCCGACTTATGGCTACACCTCTACCTGTTCCAGCCTCGGCCTGGCGGATTTCCAGAAGCGCATGACCGTGCAGGAACTCTCCCGCGAAGGGTTTGCTTCACTGGCTTCTACTATTGAAACCCTCGCTGCCGCCGAGCGCCTGACTGCCCACAAAAACGCCGTGACGCTGCGCGTTGCCGCCCTGAAGGAGCAAGCATGAACATTGAAGAATTAGCCCGCGAAAATGTCCGTCGCCTGACGCCTTACCAGTCCGCGCGTCGTCTCGGCGGCAAAGGGGATGTCTGGCTGAACGCCAACGAATTCCCGACGGCAGTGCAGTTTGAGCTGTCGCAGCAAACGCTGAACCGCTACCCGGAGTGTCAGCCAAAAGCAGTAATTGAAAACTACGCGCAGTACGCGGGCGTGAAGCCAGAGCAGGTGCTGGTCAGCCGCGGCGCGGATGAAGGCATTGAGCTGCTGATCCGCGCCTTCTGCGAGCCGGGGAAAGACGCGGTGATGTACTGCCAGCCCACCTACGGGATGTACAGCGTCAGCGCGGAAACCTTTGGCGTGGCGTGCCGCAACGTGCAGGCGCTGGAGAACTGGCAGCTGGATCTGCAGGGCATTGCCGACAATCTCGACGGCGTGAAGGTGGTCTTTGTCTGCAGCCCAAATAACCCAACCGGGCAGATTATTAACCCGCAGGATATTCGTACCCTGCTGGAGATGACCCGGGGTAAAGCGCTGGTAGTGGCCGACGAAGCCTACATCGAGTTCTGCCCGCAGGCGACGCTGACGGGCTGGCTGGAAGAGTATCCGCATCTGGTGGTGCTGCGCACGCTGTCAAAAGCCTTTGCCCTCGCGGGCCTGCGCTGCGGGTTTACGCTGGCGAATAAAGAGGTTATCGACCTGCTGTTGAAAGTGATCGCCCCGTACCCGCTCTCAACGCCGGTCGCCGATATCGCTGCACAGGCGCTGACGCCTCAGGGTATCAACGCGATGCGCGAACGCGTGGCGCAGATCCTGGAGGAACGTCAGTACCTTGTCACCGCGCTGAAAGACATCCCTTGCGTCGAGCAGGTGTTCGACTCGGAAACCAACTACATCCTGGCGCGCTTCACCGCCTCCAGCGCCGTATTTAAATCTTTGTGGGATCAGGGCATTATCTTACGAGACCAGAATAAACAACCTTCTCTGAGCGGATGCCTGCGCATTACCGTAGGCACCCGTGCAGAGAGCCAGCGCGTGATTGACGCCCTGAAAGCGGAGAAAGTATGACCCAGAAGATCCTTTTCATCGATCGTGACGGCACCCTTATTTCGGAGCCACCAGCCGATTTCCAGGTCGATCGTTTCGACAAGCTGGCTTTTGAACCGGACGTGATCCCGGTGCTGCTTAAGCTGCAAAAAGCAGGCTATAAGCTGGTGATGATCACCAATCAGGACGGTCTGGGCACGGACAGCTTCCCGCAGGCGGACTTTGACGGCCCACATAACCTGATGATGCAGGTGCTGACCTCTCAGGGCGTGGTATTTGATGAGGTACTGATTTGCCCGCACCTGCCGGCTGACGAGTGCGACTGCCGTAAGCCGAAGGTGAAGCTGGTTGAGCGCTATCTGGCTGAAGATGCGCTGGATAAAACCAACAGCTACGTCATCGGCGATCGCATCACCGATATTACGCTGGCGGAAAACATGGGCATCGCGGGGCTGCGCTACGACCGCAACGACCTTAACTGGGCGAAAATTGGCGAGCAGCTGACAAAACGTGACCGCTATTCCCACGTTGAGCGCAACACCAAAGAGACGCAGATTGATGTGAAGGTCTGGCTGGATCGTGAAGGCGGCAGCAAGATCCACACCGGCGTCGGTTTCTTTGACCACATGCTGGACCAGATTGCCACCCACGGCGGTTTCCGCATGGAAATCGCGGTGAAAGGCGACCTTTATATTGACGATCACCACACCGTGGAAGATACCGGCCTGGCGCTGGGTGAAGCCCTGAAGCTGGCGCTCGGCGACAAGCGCGGTATTAACCGTTTTGGCTTCGTTCTGCCGATGGACGAGTGTCTGGCGCGCTGCGCCATGGATATCTCCGGTCGTCCGCACCTGGAATATAAAGCCGATTTCACCTATCAGCGCGTGGGCGATCTCAGCACCGAAATGGTGGAGCACTTCTTCCGTTCATTGTCCTATACCATGGGCCTGACGCTGCACCTGAAAACCAAAGGCAAAAACGATCACCACCGCGTGGAGAGTCTTTTTAAAGCCTTTGGCCGTACGCTTCGCCAGGCGATCCGCGTGGAAGGTGACTCCCTGCCCTCGTCGAAAGGAGTGCTCTGATGAACGTGGTGATTCTGGATACCGGATGCGCCAACCTGAACTCCGTGAAATCGGCTATTGCGCGCCACGGCTATGAGCCGGTGGTCAGCCGTGACCCGGACGTGGTGCTGCGCGCCGACAAGCTTTTCCTGCCGGGCGTTGGCACGGCGCAGGCGGCGATGGATCAGATCCACGCTCGCGATCTGGTCGATTTGATCAAAGCCTGTACTCAACCGGTGCTGGGGATATGCCTGGGCATGCAGCTTCTTGGCCGCCGCAGCGAAGAGAGCAACGGCGTTGACCTGCTGGGCATTATCGACGAAGACGTACCCAAAATGGCCGACCACGGCCTGCCGCTGCCGCATATGGGCTGGAACCGCGTTTACGCCAAAGCAGGCGATCGGCTGTTTCGCGGCATTGAAGACGGCGCGTACTTCTACTTCGTGCACAGCTACGCCATGCCGGTGAACGTCAATACCATCGCCCAGTGCACTTACGGCGAGGCGTTTACCGCGGCGGTGCAGAAAGACAATTTCTTCGGCGTGCAGTTTCACCCGGAGCGCTCTGGTGCCGCAGGCGCGCAGCTGCTGAAAAACTTCCTGGAGATGTGATGATTATTCCCGCTTTAGATTTAATCGACGGCACAGTTGTCCGTCTTCATCAGGGCGATTACGGCCAGCAGCGCGACTACGGAAACGACCCGCTGCCGCGCCTGCAGGATTATGCCGCTCAGGGTGCTCAGGTGCTGCACCTGGTGGATTTAACGGGCGCGAAAGATCCGGCGAAGCGCCAGATCCCGCTGCTGAAAAAACTGGTTGCGGGTGTTGATGTGCCCGTCCAGGTAGGCGGCGGCGTGCGTACCGAAGACGACGTGACAGCTCTGCTGGACGCGGACGTGGCGCGCGTGGTGGTAGGGTCAACCGCCGTGAAAGATCCTGAGACGGTGAAGGGCTGGTTCCGCCGCTTTGGCGCCGAGGCCCTGGTGCTGGCGCTGGACGTTCGTATTGACGAGCAGGGTAACAAACAGGTTGCCGTGTGCGGCTGGCAGGAAAACTCCGGCGTGACGCTGGAAGAGCTGGTCGATATTTATCTGCCCGTTGGCCTGAAGCACGTGCTGTGCACGGATATCTCGCGCGACGGTACGCTGGCGGGCTCTAACGTCTCGCTGTATCAAGAGGTCTGCGCGCGTTATCCGCAGGTTGCGTTCCAGTCTTCGGGCGGCATTGGTGATATAGACGACGTGGCCGCGCTGCGCGGTACCGGTGTGCAGGGCGTGATTGTGGGCCGGGCCCTGCTGGAAGGTAAATTTACAGTAACGGAGGCGATTCAATGCTGGCAAAACGGATAATTCCTTGTCTTGACGTGCGCGATGGTCAGGTCGTGAAAGGCGTGCAGTTCCGCAACCACGAGATCATTGGCGACATCGTCCCGCTGGCAAAACGCTATGCAGATGAAGGCGCAGATGAGCTGGTCTTCTATGATATCACCGCCTCCAGCGATGGCCGCGTGGTCGATAAAAGCTGGGTGGCACGCGTGGCGGAAGTGATCGACATTCCATTCTGCGTGGCGGGCGGGATTAAGTCCGCTGACGACGCCGCCAAAATTCTCTCCTTTGGCGCGGACAAGATTTCGATCAACTCCCCTGCTCTGGCCGAGCCGGAACTCATCACCCGCCTGGCCGATCGCTTTGGCGTGCAGTGTATTGTGGTAGGCATTGATACCTGGTTCGACGCCGCAACGGGCAAGTACCACGTCAACCAGTACACCGGAGATGAAAGCCGCACGCGCGTGACGCAGTGGGAAACGCTCGACTGGGTGCAGGAAGTTCAGAAGCGCGGTGCAGGCGAGATAGTGTTGAATATGATGAACCAGGACGGCGTGCGTAACGGGTATGACCTCGAACAGCTGAAAAAAATTCGTGCGGTCTGCCACGTGCCGCTGATTGCCTCCGGCGGCGCGGGCACCATGGAACATTTTCTGGAAGCCTTCCGCGATGCGAACGTGGACGGCGCGCTCGCAGCCTCCGTGTTCCACAAACAGATTATTAATATTGGTGAGTTAAAAACGTACCTGGCTGACCAGGGCGTGGAGATCAGGGTATGTTAACAGAGCAACAACAGGCGCAGCTGGACTGGGAAAAAACGGACGGATTACTGCCGGTAGTTGTCCAGCATGCCGTCTCAGGCGAAGTGCTGATGCTGGGTTATATGAACCAGGACGCGCTGGCGAAAACGATCGACAGCGGAAAAGTGACGTTTTTCTCACGCACGAAACAGCGCCTGTGGACCAAAGGGGAAACTTCGGGTCACTTCCTGAACGTGGTCAGCATGACGCCTGACTGCGATAACGATACACTGCTGGTGCTGGCAAACCCGATTGGGCCGACGTGCCACAAAGGGACCAGCAGCTGCTTCGGCGAGACGAGCCACCAGTGGTTGTTCCTGTATCAACTGGAACAATTGCTGGCAGAGCGTAAAACGGCGGATCCTGAGAGTTCTTATACGGCGAAGTTGTACGCCAGCGGGACTAAGCGTATTGCACAGAAGGTGGGAGAAGAAGGCGTTGAGACGGCGCTGGCCGCGACCGTGCATGACCGCGAGGAGCTGACGAATGAAGCGTCTGACTTGATGTATCACTTGCTGGTGCTGCTGCAGGATCAGGAGCTGGATTTGACGGCAGTGATTGAGAATCTTCGCAAACGTCACAAATAAAAAAACCGGGGATAATCCCCGGTTTTTTTTATCTGCAAATCAGGCTTTAGGTTTGTAGTTGCGCAATGCATTACGCCCCAGAACCACACCACAGCCAATCATACCGCCCAGCAGCACGGCAAGAACCAGAATAACCGCTTTCTTAGGACTATCGCGACGAACGGGCAGATCCGGCTTCATAACGTAACGATAAACATGGATAGTGTCCGGGTTTACGTTCAGGTTCTGGATGTCCAGCAGGTTTCGTTTGGTCTGATAATATGCGGTAGAGAAGATCAGCGGGCGGGACGCTTCATTATCTATCATCGATTTCAGCCCTTCACTACCCAGCAGGAACATCGTCTCCTGGGTGACATCCTGGGTTTGCTGAATCTGTGGCGAGGAGATTTTCGCCGCTTCAGCATTCTTCAATGCTTCTGCAATCTGTTTAATACGCAGATCTTTCTGCTCCTGAGCGACCTTCTCCTGGCTAACCAGAGAATCGTTCAGGGTTTTAATCTGCTCTTTAATATTGTCTTTGAGATCAAGGGCCAGTTCCTTTGACGTTTGCTCATCAACCTGTTGGATGTACTGCGCCAATTGCTTTTGCGCCGCTTCTGCAGAGGTACTGGTATAGGATACGCTTAACGGCAGCGGCTGCCCTTTAACAGCAGGCTCAATGGTCAGTTTTTCAGGCACATCCTGGTTGTCCAGGGCTTGCGATAACGCCGAGAAAGAGGCGTTAAAACGATCAATCGCGCGCGTTTGAATGTCCAGCATTGAAGGAGCAGCGCTGCCGTAGAGGATGTTCAATGCGTTTGAGTAGGTCGCTATCTGCGCCGCATCAGGTTGGGCGATGATCGCACTTGAGGTCCACTTTTCCTTTGCAACTGTGAGATATCCCACGGCCAGGGCAATAAAAACAACGACAAACGTTGCTATTATCCATTTCCCACGCCACAGCTGTACCACTAAATCAAGTAAATCAATTTGCTCAGGGTCGTTGCTTCGGCTGACCTGGCTATTGTTGTTTTGCGTCATACAATCCCTAACAGATGAAAAAGGGGAAACATAATTATGTTTGCATAGTTTATCGATTACTGCGGATTTTTCTATAAGAATCCGATGAGTTATATCGTAAAGATGGGTTATGTAACTCATCCCCCTTCGCGCTATCATAGACATCATGTGATGCGTTATAGCATCTGTAAGAATAGGGTTTAAGAGGGAATATATGAAATTTTTGGTCACGGGTGCAGCAGGTTTTATCGGTTCGAATGTCAGTAAACGCCTCATTGAAGCTGGCCATCAGGTTGTCGGTATTGATAACTTAAATGATTACTACGATGTCAACCTGAAGCTGGCACGTCTGGAACGGCTGCAATCAGAGCGTTTCACCTTTCACAAGCTGGAGTTAGCGGACCGTGAAGGCATGGCAGCGCTTTTCGCCGGTGAGAAGTTTGATCGGGTCATTCATCTGGCTGCACAGGCTGGCGTGCGCTACTCCCTGGAAAACCCGCACGCCTATGCGGATGCCAACCTTATTGGCCATCTCAACGTGCTGGAAGGATGCCGTCACAACAACGTTCAGCACCTGCTTTATGCCTCATCAAGCTCCGTGTATGGCCTCAACCGCAAAATGCCGTTCTCCACTGACGATTCAGTGGATCACCCCGTTTCACTCTATGCTGCGACCAAAAAAGCCAATGAACTGATGTCGCACACCTATTCGCACCTGTACAACTTGCCGACCACCGGACTGCGCTTCTTTACCGTGTACGGTCCGTGGGGACGCCCGGATATGGCGCTGTTTAAATTTACTAAGGCAATGATTGAAGGCAAAAGCATCGATGTCTATAACTACGGGAAGATGAAGCGCGACTTTACCTACATCGATGATATTGCTGAAGCAATTATTCGTCTGCAGGATGTTATTCCCCAGCCTGACACAAACTGGACCGTTGAGACCGGCTCACCGGCAACCAGTTCAGCACCTTACCGGGTTTACAACATCGGTAATAGCTCGCCAGTAGAGCTGATGGACTACATCACCGCACTGGAAGACGCACTGGGTAAAAAAGCCGAGAAAAATATGTTGCCACTCCAGCCAGGGGACGTACTGGAAACCAGTGCCGACACGAAAGCGCTGTATGACGTGATCGGTTTTAAACCGCAAACCTCGGTTAAAGACGGCGTGAAGAACTTCGTTGACTGGTACCGAGAGTTTTATAAGGTCTGAAAATAATAAACCCGGCAAATCAGCCGGGTTTTTTATGAAGCAAGAGAATTAGTCGCTACCGAACAGATCGCGGGTATAGACTTTGTCCGCTACGTCAGCCAGCTCTTCCGCCATGCGGTTCGAGATGATGACATCCGCTTCCTTCTTGAAAGCATCCAGATCGCGGATCACGCGGGAATTGAAGAACTGATCTTCCTGCATGGCTGGCTCAAAGATAATAACCTCTACGCCTTTCGCCTTAATACGCTTCATGATCCCCTGAATGGAAGAGGCGCGGAAGTTATCGGAACCGCTCTTCATGATCAGACGGTACACACCAACCACCTTCGGTTGACGTGCAAGGATCGAATCGGAGATGAAATCTTTACGCGTACGGTTAGCATCAACAATCGCCGAGATGAGATTATTCGGCACCGCCTGATAGTTTGCCAGCAGTTGCTTCGTGTCTTTCGGCAGGCAATAGCCACCGTAGCCAAATGACGGGTTGTTGTAATGGTTGCCAATGCGCGGGTCGAGACACACCCCTTCAATAATCTGGCGCGTATTCAGTCCAAGGCTTTCTGCGTAGCTGTCGAGCTCATTGAAGTAAGCCACTCGCATTGCCAGATAGGTATTCGCGAAAAGCTTAATCGCCTCGGCTTCGGTTGAATCAGTGAACAGCACCTGAATATCTTTCTTCACTGCGCCTTCCTGAAGCAGCGCGGCGAAACGTTCAGCGCGCTCGGAACGTTCACCAATGACGATACGGGAAGGATGCAGGTTATCGTAAAGCGCTCTCCCCTCACGCAGGAACTCTGGCGAGAAGAAGATATTATCAATACCAAACTTTTCTTTGATGGATTTGGTAAAACCAACCGGGATCGTCGACTTGATGACCATTACCGCATCAGGGTTGATGGCGATAACGTCCCTGATAACCGCTTCTACGGTTGAGGTGTTGAAATAGTTGGTTTTTGGATCGTAGTCAGTAGGCGTGGCAATAATGACGTAATCCGCATCGCGGTATGCATCTTCTTTATCCGTCGTGGCGCGGAAATTCAGCGTTTTATTGCTGAGATAATCCTGGATTTCTTTGTCGACAATCGGCGATTTCTTCTGATTGAGCATATCCACTTTAGTCTGCACGATATCCAGTGCAACCACTTCATGATTCTGAGCAATCAGAATGCCGTTAGAAAGACCGACATACCCTGTTCCGGAAATTGTTATTTTCATTCGCTAATGACTTCTTTTAGTTAACTGTATTGATGGCCGGCAGACCATCGCGATAAACATAACTGTTGGGCTTTGTACCTCCTGGCAAACAGCACTGTCAAGGCAAACCAGGAGCAATCACTACGAGCGGGACGAGATTCAGACTACTTCGAATATTGCGCGGCATTTTTTGCATAAAAAAAACCCGGAGACGAGCTCCGGGTTGATGTTATTCCTGAGAGTTAACTCATTCCATCCATTCGGTATGGAAGACACCCTCTTTATCCGTGCGTTTGTAGGTATGCGCACCGAAGTAATCACGCTGTGCCTGAATCAGGTTGGCAGGCAGCACGGCAGCACGATAGCTGTCGTAGTACGCCACCGCAGCGGAGAAGGTTGGAACCGGAATACCGTTCTGTACCGCGTAAGCGACCACGTCACGCAGCGCCTGCTGGTACTCGTCCGCAATCTTCTTGAAGTACGGTGCCAGCAGAAGGTTGGCGATACCGGCGTTCTCAGTATAGGCATCGGTGATTTTCTGCAGGAACTGCGCACGAATGATGCAACCCGCACGGAAGATCTTCGCGATTTCACCGTAGTTCAGATCCCAGTTGTTCTCGTCTGACGCCGCACGCAGCTGAGAGAAGCCCTGCGCGTAGGAGACGATTTTACCCAGGTACAGTGCACGACGCACTTTCTCAACGAACTCAGCTTTGTCGCCAGCTGGTTTAGTCTGTGGACCGGACAGCACTTTAGATGCCGCGACGCGCTGCTCTTTCAGAGAAGAGATGTAACGCGCAAAGACGGATTCGGTGATCAGAGACAGGGGTTCCCCCAGATCCAGAGAGCTCTGGCTGGTCCATTTACCGGTACCTTTGTTCGCTGCTTCATCCAGAATCACATCAACCAGGTATTTACCCTCTTCATCTTTTTTCGTGAAGATATCTTTGGTGATGTCGATCAGGTAGCTGTTCAGCTCGCCTTTGTTCCACTCGGTAAAGGTTTCAGCCAACTCTTCGTTGGAGAGGTTCAGGCCGCCTTTCAGCAGGGAATAAGCTTCAGCAATCAACTGCATGTCGCCATATTCGATGCCGTTGTGCACCATTTTCACATAGTGACCTGCACCGTCCGCACCAATATAGGTTACGCAAGGCTCGCCATCTTCAGCCACGGCTGCGATTTTGGTCAGGATAGGCGCAACCAATTCGTATGCATCTTTCTGGCCACCAGGCATGATAGATGGACCTTTCAGCGCGCCCTCTTCACCACCGGAAACACCGGTACCGATGAAGTTGAAGCCTTCAGCGGACAGCTCACGGTTACGACGAATGGTGTCCTGGAAGAAAGTGTTACCGCCATCAATGATGATGTCACCTTTTTCAAGGTAAGGCTTCAGGGAGTCGATAGCTGCATCGGTACCCGCCCCTGCTTTCACCATTAACAGGATACGACGAGGCGTTTCCAGAGACTCAACGAACTCTTTCACCGTATAGAAAGGAACCAGCTTCTTGCCTGGGTTCTCGGCAATGACTTCTTCGGTCTTATCACGGGAGCGGTTGAAAACGGAGACGGTATAACCACGGCTTTCGATGTTGAGCGCCAGGTTGCGCCCCATCACTGCCATACCGACAACGCCGATCTGTTGCTTGGACATTACATACTCCTGTCAGGTGTGGATACCCCGCCGGAATGCGAACGACGGGTAAAGTAAAAAACATGTTAACTCAAGGGCGAGGTAAGAGGATAGCAAATGATGCACTGATCACATAACTGCATATTTTCTAGTGAATTATCGGCTGAAAATCTCAGTATGCACCATCGCGATGTAACACAACCTTCACCGTCTTAAACAAAATGGCAATATCATTCCAAAGAGTCCAATTTTTGACGTACCATGCATCAAAATAGACGCGTGTATCGTAATCAACGTCGTTACGACCACTCACTTGCCATAAGCCCGTCATGCCAGGCTTTGCCATCAGATAATAGTCAACATCATCACAGTAACGTTCCAGTTCGTCAGAAATGATAGGTCGCGGACCAACCAGGCTCATTTCACCTTTAAGCACGTTGAATAATTGCGGTAATTCATCAAGGCTGGTTTTACGAATAAAACGCCCCACAGCGGTAATGCGTGGATCATTCTTTAATTTAAAATCTTTTTCCCACTCGGCCCTCGCTTCCGGATCGCTATCCAGAAGCTCTTTTAACACTTCCTGAGAATTCATCACCATTGAGCGGAATTTGTAGCACGGGAATAACTTTCCGTTTCGCCCTACGCGCTGATGACCATAAATGGCTGGCCCACCGTCACGTGTCACTTTATACCACAGGTAAATCATGAGTGGTGATGCGACTAACAATATTAATGAAGAGCAAACAATATCGAAAGTACGCTTAAGAAAACGAGAGGTCCTTTTGGCAAGATTGTTTTGTATCCTCAATAACATCACTTCATGGCTAAAAATGAAGGACATATCTGTATTATATAAGGGCAATCCGCGGAAAGAAGGCACAACAGTAACTGAACGACAATGGTGTTTAGATAACTCACGAAGCCATAATTGTGTTTTATCAAGCTCGGTATATTCATAGGCAAGTATATAATGAATATCGCCAGTGCGATTTAAACTCCAAATTTTTTCTACATCTTGTATTACAGGTAGTGAACAAATTTCAGATGATACAGCATCAGTATCAAAGAAAGCCACAACATTAAAACCCATCATTTCTTCGCTCTGCAAGGCATTGTATGCGCCGATTGCATTTTCACCACATCCAAGAATGACGGTTGTTTTTTTCCAGATACCTAATTTATTTAGCAAGTGTTTTGTTAGAACACGGAATAAGGGCACCAAAATCAGCGCAAACGACCAGCAGAACACCCAAACATAACGAGAAAATTGCCATTTTGTAAACGCAATCAGCGCCAAATCAAACACGGCAAAAATCACAATAGTCCGAATAATCTCTTTTAATTCATACCAAAATGGTTTGCGATAAGTGTAATGACGCAAACGTATCCAAAACCATCCAACACAGACGATTGAAAGTATGAAATGGGAAATGAAGCGCGAGTCTAATTGTTCTTGCGGAATAAAACGCTGAACCTCATTAAAAACTAAATATACGCATCCCAAAGAAAGCCATAAAGCCACATTAAAGAATATCAGATCTGAAACAGCCAATAAGATCTTACATAATTGTGGATTATACTTATTATGAATATTATCCATTAACCCTCACCCTCTAAATGGGTAACAACACATCGTATAAATATGTTTTTATTTATTTGCACTCAAACACAAAAATGAAAATAAAGATATTCTCAACTAAGTATTAACAATGGTAGTGAGAACTCTCTTCACAATATGTTGAGCTGTCTCGAGCGAATTAGCTTCTGCATAACAACGTAACTCTGGGGCATTTCCTGAAGGGCGTAAATGCACGATACTATTACTGTCGAGCGCTATTCTTATCCCATCAGTTGTATCTAGCGATACAGCAATTTCGTCTTGTAGACCTATAGTATTTAATAATAATTGCTGATTTTTTATGCCCATCGCAATCAACTTGTGGCTCTTTTCAGGGCTGACGTTCTGTAATCGATCAGAGTAAGTGTAGCGACAAGGCAGTTGTTGAACAAGAGAACTAATACTTTTGTCTCTGCTACTATAAAGAAGCATGATGGCAGGCAGTACAGCATCACGAGTTGGTAGAGCTGCTAATGGTTGCTCGTTAACTAAAATATTGCTTCCTAACAGGAACCCGCCGTTAGCTTCAAAACCTGCGATATTTTTATAGCGTGTTGATAATTCAGAGAAGGCCGCGATCACGAAGGGAGAGCCAATTTTAGTAAGTTTAACATGCTTAAAAAAATGTCCGGTAGAAATCATGCTATTGCAACTCACTGGAATAGCGACTGCCTCAGCAGAAAGTGCCAACGAACACAAAAGACCTAAAACATCGCCTCGCAGCCACTGCCCTTTCTCATCAGAAATTAAAGGCCTATCTCCATCACCATCAGTAGAAAAAATAGCATCTAGTTTATAATGCTCAGCCCAGAGAATCGCTTTCTCCCTATCGCCTTCACTAACTGCTTCAGTATCGATAGGAACAAAATTGTCGCTTCTACCCAAACTGATAACTTCGGCTCCTAAGGCTTCAAATAAGGGTTTATAAAGATCGCGCCCTGCACTTGAGTGCTCATAAATTCCAATGCGTTTATTCTTAAGGAATGGCGTAGGGAATAAGGAGAGATAACGCGAGATGTAATTTTCTGCAGCAATTGTAGAAACTGGCAAGGTCTTGAGTACAAGTTTTTTACATGTGGCTTCAGTTTTAAGTATCGCTAATTCATCATCTTTCGTAATTTCACCATCGGGACGGTAGAATTTTAACCCGTTCCGATCAAACGGTATGTGGCTACCCGTGATCATGATTGCAGGAATACGATCAGTCATAGCCTGGAGCGCTAAAGCAGGTGTTGGGATAACACCATAAAAAATAGCACTAATGCCTTTATCTTCTAACGCTGCCACGCAAGCCTGGGCCATTGCGTAGCTGCTTGGTCGATTATCAATCGCTAATGCAACAGTTTTAAACACAAAATCTTGCTGCATAACGGTCACAAATGAAGCGGTAAAAGCAGCACATACTTCAGGTGTAAAATCGCTAACAAGACCCCGAGCACCACTGGTTCCAAAAGCAATGCCTGAGGCAGCAATTACATCACAACTATTACTTACCTGGTTCATCATTCCCTTCCTCTGAAAATCCCGAACGCTGTTCAAGGCGGATAATATCATCCTCGCCAAGGTAAGAGCCAGACTGGATTTCTATTAATTCTAATGGAGTTATTCCTGGATTTTCTAGCGCATGAATTGTCTGAAACGGGATAAAGGTTGACTCATTTTCAGAGACTAAGAATGTCTGCTCTCCCTTTGTGACACGGGCAGTACCAGATACTACAACCCAATGTTCAGCACGATGGTAATGCATTTGCGCAACAAATTTCCCTCCTGGGTTAACAGTAATACGTTTGACTAAATAGCCATCACCGCTATCGATTATGTTATATTTTCCCCAAGGACGAAAAACTTCTTGATGTTGCTTATATTCACTTCTGTTTTTTTGTTTTAAATGGTCTACTATTTTCTTAACGTCTTGTACATCATTTTTACTCGCAACAAGCACAGCATCAGCTGTTTGAACAATAACAAGATTAGTGACGCCCAAAGTACTTACAAATGCACTTTCAGAATAAATATAATTATCTTCACTTTTGTGTATAAATACATCGCCGTGAAGGACATTTCTTTGCTGATCTTTTACAGAAATATCCCATAACGAAGACCATGACCCCACATCTGACCAGCCTGCATCCATTGGCACAACTACCCCATGCTGCGTATGCTCCATAACGGCATAATCTATAGAATCACTGGGGCAAAGCGTAAATGCCTCTTGATCAATACGAATGAAATCAAGATCGGGATTGACACGCCCTATTGCTTTTTCGCATGCAAGATAGATATCTGGAGATAATTTCTTTAATTCATTTAGATAAGCGCTTGCACGAAAAAGGAACATACCACTATTCCAATAATATTTCCCAGTTTCAAGATAATGGCAGGCAGTGTCAAAATCAGGCTTCTCGACAAACTCAGCAACAGCAAAAGCATCTTCCCCGAGATGTTCACCACGTCGTATGTATCCATAACCCGTCTCGGCATGCGTAGGGACGATGCCAAACGTCACAAGTTTACCTTGCTGAGCAAGAGGTTCAGCCTGCTTAATTGCCCGAATAAAAGCAGCCTCATCTCGAATAACATGATCCGCTGCGAGAATCAGTAAGATAGGATCATTATTCAACGAATTCTGCCGAGCACCTAATGCAGCTAGTGCAATCGCTGGAGCTGTATTACGGCCTACAGGTTCAAGAATAATATTATTGGCAAGTTTATTAATGGCTCGAAGTTGTTCCGCCACGAGAAAGCGATGGCGGTCGTTACAAATAACCACAGGCGAAGCCGTTGTGAGAGGCGCTAATCTGGATATCGTATTTTGTAGCATCGAAAACTTACCTTCAACGCTAAGAAATTGTTTAGGATGATATTCACGAGAAAGCGGCCACAGACGGCTGCCTGTACCGCCTGCCATTATTACGGGAAGAACAGACATTTTATCTTATCTCTTTCGTTTTTGATCCCTGGACATTGTTCCAGTAACTCTTGTACATACTTAAAGTCCGGCACAGAGGCAATGGTAGCGACTGCCAACGTTTTCCTAACTTATATCCTAAAAGCTTAGCAACTGTTGTAAGTAGCGCCCTGGGAATCCATAAGGGGGCCTCTTTAAGAAGAAATCGCATTTCGGACTTAACAAACCGTAATCCTTCACCACCAGCGCCGCCAAAATCGCGCTGGATCCATGGTGTGCATGCATGGAATACGCCAGTATCAAAATATCGTTGGAACTCTTCTTGCGGTGTATAGTTGTGAGAATGTCTTACTACTGCCTCAGCACAGTACGCGACCTTATAACCTGCCTGAATCATTTTTGCTGCCATAAACATATCCTCGGCGAGAATTGTATGTTCAGGAAAACCACCTAATTGTTCAAAAACGGTACGCCTATAGGCAGCAAAGGAATTCGACATAAATACTGTTTTAATACCGAAAGTATTTATATCAGACTGGCTTTTTATTTGAGAATCAGAACTATAATTAAAATTTCTGGCATGAATCGCTAAAGGGTTTGCATCATAATGAGGAATTTGTCTTCCGCAAACAGCGGCAACTTCAGGATCTCGAAATACAGCTATCATTTGAGCCAACGCATCCTCATTGTCAAGGATGGCATCCTGCGTCATAAATACAACTAGTTCACTTCCGGCCGCATTGGAGAGTGCTCTATTTCTTGAACCACCGTGGTTAAATTCACTTGAAGGGATTATGATTAATTTGCAACCAAATTCTTTCGCTATTTCTGCCGTCTTATCAACAGATGAAGAGTCAATTATAATTAGCTCTGATGGTTGAATAGTTTGTTTCCCAAGAGCAATAAACCATTCTTTCCATCTATCACCTGCGTTATATGTTGGTACAATTAAAGTAAATGAATACATATTTATATTAATCCAACAATTGTAATATTTTTATTCCAATATTCTCTTTATCAACTACATAAAGATCTTTATGCTTCTGAATTCCTTCAGCCCCAACCTCTGTGGCAACAACTTTAGCTCCAGCATCAAGCATTTGAAGTACTTTAATTTTTACGCCGGCACCATATAACAATGGGGCAACGCTTAAATCTGATTTTTGGAAGGCTAACGTAGGATCAGACACAGCACCAACAACATGAACATTTGCAATGCAACTACCAACAATCTTTAACAGGCGTCGTGGACCTAAACCTAAAATCCAGAAATGAAGATTAGGTTGTTTGCGTTTCAGTCTCAAGAATACAAAAAATATAAACCATATTATAGACCAATGGTTTTCAGAGCGAGTCATATTACCAAAAAAAATAATATTTTTTTTATTCATAAATTCAGAAACTATTTCTTCAATCGGTACAGAATTAAAAACCTCACCAACTTTTTGTTTACCAAGTTCTGCGACTTCAACATTTCCATAGTAATTCATGGAGTTA
Organism: Enterobacter chuandaensis; assembly: GCF_003594915.1. Classification (GTDB taxonomy): domain Bacteria; phylum Pseudomonadota; class Gammaproteobacteria; order Enterobacterales; family Enterobacteriaceae; genus Enterobacter; species Enterobacter chuandaensis. Next base: position 81,050 of record NZ_QZCS01000016.1, on the reverse strand, counting down.
ATTAAATCTCTATCTTTATTAGACATCGCAATTATTGACGACAAACTATTAAACAAATCAGCCTCGATACCTAAAATTTCTGAATTTATCGGTTTTTTTAACAAAGAGCGACTCGTTCGTTGCGATACAACATCATGTGCAAAATATATGATATTGTTATGTGAAATATGTTTAACCACACCTAAGACAGAAGGAAAATCTAGCCAAATCAGATCATACGTTGTTTCCTTCAATCTTTTATTAACATAATCAACTAACTTTTTGCTGACCCGAGTAAAAAACCATGGAGCTAAAAATGATCTGTTTTTTAGGTTAAAGAGAATACCTTTAACATAGTCTAATTTATCAACGTTAATTAATTCATATGAATGACATAACTTTTTTAAATCCGGGTTTTCATGTTGTGATGCCGGAGACAACACGATAACATCAACTTCGCTACCATTAGCTATATGCTTTTTTAAATTATCGCCACATATTGCCTCCCCCGCACCAATTGTTCCTTTAGCTCCAGGATGGAAAGCACTAATGAAAAGTACCTTATGCATCATCTATTTTACCTGTCTTGAGTGGTAGCAATTTATATACAAAATAAAAGAAGATCATAAAAATTAATAACAAGGAGATATATTTAACACCATATGTCAGATCTTTTCGCATTGCTACAAAAATCAATGAAACAATTGGGAAATGATAAATTATTAATCCACTCTTTTTTGCTATGCGGTAAAAAACTATCAACGTTATCCCAAGCATTAGTCCGTGAATAAAAACTCCGACATACCCCAAAGAGTGAAATCCTTCAGTAAAAATAAACTGCCCCCCTTTATCTTCATAATAACGGATTTCAGTATTTTCGAATAATTTTTGCTTATCTAAACCTAAAACACCATATATAAATGCTGGGATAATGAACAGTATCGGTGATAAAATCTCCAGAACACCACCATAAGGCAAATTGTTATACAAATGCCCTCTGACTTCATTAGCTAATGTCGCTAAAGAAAAATGTGTTTCATACATAATAGCAAAGGGAATTGCTGTAATAATACTACCACCCGATGTGGAGGTGCTTTCGCGAAGATACAGACCTAGCCCAGCTATAAAAAATAAAATAGTAAAAATAAGTAAAACTTTAATAATACGTAAAAAATTGATACTGCTGCTTAATAGATAATATGAAATAAAGCAAAAAATCAATAATATCAAATTCTCTCTGCGACCTTGAATAAAGATAGAGATAAGAACAAATAAAGAAATTATTATAACTATTTTATTAAATAAAGTCGTATTTTTTATTTGTGTTCTAATACTAGTCAACAAAGCATAAATTGAGAGTAAACCAGATGAAGAAATAAGAACATCCTTGGTTTCATTTTCGGCACTTCCTTCATAGATCGGTGCATAAGGAGTATGGATGAAAGAGAAATAACCTCCATAAGAATGGACACCTAAATAAAAAACAAGGAGCGCTGCAATTGCGAAACACATCGAACAAAAGTTAATAAAACTTGGATTATTAAAATCTCTTATACCTATAAGTCTGACCTTTGAAAAGGATAAATAACCCATACATACGCCACACATACCTATTATAATTACTATAGCTAGATCATTAACTGTATCAGGGAATGATAATGCTCCGAGAGGTGATAATTGTGGGAATTGTAGATAAAGTATGCCACAAATCAGATATAGAGCTATAACAAGAATCCAAGCTATTAGTACCATACATATATCTCATTTTTAATGGCAGAAAATAAAGTAAACTGATTTTTTAGCATTCATTTGCTTATTTTTTTTAAGCATCTCTTGATGATATCAACATTTTTAGCATATCCAGCTAAAAACCCAAATCTGAGTAAGGTACCAGTTAGATTCTTTGAGTACCCTAACCGAGCATAGAAGTCTGAAATATCTCTTTTATCCGCTGTATCGCCATAACATGCAACAGCTAATGTTGTATATATCCAAGGTCTTTCACTTAATAAAATACTTTCAAACTCCCTCTTGAGAACTGGATTATTAGCGTATAAAGTATCAGCCAGTTTAAAATAACCCATAAAATCAATCTTTATTCTATGTGCCTTGCCTTCGTGCGCGAATGTATCATTGTCTCCACGACAAAGCACAAGAGGCTTCGAGATATAATGTAACCGGCATCCATTATTATTAAATATATTCATCATAATGAAAACATGAGGGTAAGAAGTTCCAATAAAAGAATTATCAAATTTTACAGCAGTCCACCTCTGTCTTTTTACAACTAAGGAACTTAGATAACTAAAAACACCACCTATAGATAGACAACTTTTAAAATAATTAATTCTATCTAATTCTTCATCAAGAATGTTTAATTTATCCTTAATACTTAGCCAAGAACGATGTGGGTTTTTTATATCATTTAAGTTATATCCGGTTTCGCACCTATCACATAGATATATATCCCCATTGGAAATAAGATAAGACTCCAAAATAACTAAAGCGTCATCAGCGAGAGCATCATCACTTCCAAAGATCCAACAGTAATCCCCTTTAGCCAAAGATACCGCTTCAAGGAAATTTTTATCCGGGCCAACATTTTCACTATTACGCTTATATACAATGGGGAAACTATATTTGTTCCGCCAAATGTCGATCATGATGTCCGTACCATCCGTAGAAGCATTATCTGAAATGCAAACCTCTATATCAAAGTTTGGTTTCTTCTGATTTTCAATACTATTTAGCAATTCTTCTAAGAATGTTTTTCTATTATACGTAGGTACACAAAATGAAACGAGCATAATTTTAAACCTTTTTTGCTTTTATAACATAAGCTACTGGAAGTCCCCAAAACACAGTCAGGGCAAAAGAGATAATTAATCCAAGTAATACACCATTGATTCCATATGCAGACGAGAAATACCATTGAGAAATAAACCCGATAACTGCCTGTAGTGGAACCATCAGCCAAAGTATTTTTAGATAATTCATACTTTGCAGGAGCATTGCATATGTATCACACCAAACACGCAAACAAAAATAGATTGCTATTAATACAAATGACCATATAGAAACTTGGTATGTAATACCCTTCGCAATTATTGCAAATATCTGTACTCTAAAAACATAAGCTAACATTGTACAGGCAATCACGAAAAGAGAACCAGATAAAATGTTTACGCCGACCATTTTATTAAGTTTCTTCCACTCGCGCTTTACTCTTAGTTCAGCGCATATTGGCCATAGTGCTTGTAGTACAGCTGTATAAATGAAGAATACTAATCCAAACACCTTCATTGTTATCGTATATTGAACAATATCAGTTGGTGCAAGTCTTTGTGATATAACAATATAATCTGTCTGAAGAACTATAATAGACAGTAATGTAAAAATGAAAAAACCAGAAGATCTGCGAAGGAGAGTTAAGTAATGATATTTAGTCGTTTTTATATGAAAGAGTTTGAAATATCTATAGATAATATAGAGGCCAGAAATAGCCCCAACAGGCAAATATACAATCACCAGTGATTCTTTTATGTCGATAGGAATTTTTGCATAATATACATATAGAAGTCCTAGTAAACCCACCATGTACGATGATGCGTTCAAAATATTAGCTTTCCAGCCAACTAATTCAGCGAAGAGGATTTTATATGCAATAGTGCCAATACCTATAGAACTAAACACTAAGCATGCAATAAAGAAAATAGAACTAGCCTTGCCCTGGAGAATCTCATAAAATGATGAAAGATAACGTGATGAGACAACCCCAGATAAAAAATAAAATAACACAATGAATAAGAGAATTGCACCGAAACTCAATTGCAATGCAGCTTTAATCAATGGTCTATAATCTTTATTTTTTGCTCTGAATTCTGATATGTAATTTTGAAGACCAGTCCCAATACCAAAATCCACAATGCTACACCATACTAACAATCCAGTTAATAGGCTAAATGCCGCATACTTCTCCTCTCCCAATATAGAAAGAAGATAAGTTATGCTTGCAAGTTGTACGCCAGCAATTACTATTTTAGATAACCAAGAAGAACAGGCAACGATTAAATGATTTGGAATCTTTAACAATTTATATTTCACTATATTATTGTTCAACTGTGTCTTAAATGTTTTTTGAATTTATTAAGATTTTTTCTCTGCACAAACAAATGAATAAGCATTTAGCATTTCCCTAATACCACTTTTATAATCGTATTTTGGTTGCCATCCCAACAATATTAGCCCTTCATTATTAGCAACAGATTTCATTATTTCATTTTTTCTCTGCTCCAAAGCCCCGAATTTAAATGAACCAGGAGAACCAGGTATCATCTCATGTAAATAAAGAAGAAATTCTTTTAAATTAACACCATGTCCTGTACCAACCTGATATTCAATATAGGTAGGTACTTCGCTAATCTTGTCTAAAACCACCAAATATGCCGAGACAACATCATCGACGTAAGTGAAATCTCTTATCTGCTGTCCTGAAGTACAATGGATATCTAAATCCCCATTGCATAATCGGGATAGAATATGGGGTACAAACTTAGTTTCAGCATCTCCTGGTCCGTATACATGTTCAAGTCTCATGTTTACAAAACTAATATCATGATTATCGCTATAATACCTTCCTATCTCATTAAAATGCCTTTTCGTCATTATATATGGCCGCATATATTGATAATCAAAAGCTTCTTTTGCAAAAAAACTATCTGTATTTAAGAATATAGATGCTTGTTTTTTAACAGCCAAATCAAGAAGTTTCAATGGTTTTACAACGTTTCCATCTTCAACTTCCATCAGTGACGATGTATTACGTCCATATTCTGTAGCAAGATGAATAACTCCGACCATAACTGCATCAATCGGCATTTCGTCTACTGCCGAGTCGATACTTTCCCAGTCACACCACTTTAAACCAGGGGTAGTACTATTATGATAATTCCCAACATTACGGCTGATTGCGATGACAAACAAGCCAACGTGTTGCAAAGCTTTGAGCATATGCTTACCTATAAATCCGGATGCCCCAGTTAAAACAACATATTCTTTATTGTTCATCACCACAATCACCAATATTTTAAAAATTAAAAGTTCAAACCAAAGAATTCTTCAAACTTACTCACGACGTAGTCCAGGTGCTCGGTAGTCAGCCCTGGATAAATACCAATCCAGAAAGTTTGATTCATAATACGGTCTGTATTTGTTAATCGCCCCACAACACGATATTTCACATTTGCAAAATATGGCTGACGCGTCAGATTGCCAGCGAATAACAGACGGGTACCAATTTTAGCTTCATCAAGAAACTTGACCAAATCAATGCGTTCAACACCGCTAGTTTCTTTCAGCGTAATAGGGAAACCAAACCAGGATGGATCAGATTTCTCCGTAGCTTCCGGTAATTCCAAAAACTCAGCGCAGGATTGCAAACCATTTTTAAGGTATGCAAAATTCTCTTTGCGTTTTTGCACAAACTCTTCCACTCGTTCGAGCTGTGCAAGGCCACAAGCAGCCTGCATATCCGTAATTTTCAGGTTATATCCCAAATGCGAGTAGGTGTATTTGTGATCATATCCAAATGGCAGAGAACCCAACTGCTGACCAAAACGTTTCCCACAGGTATTATCACAACCAGGAGCGCAGTAACAATCACGTCCCCAGTCTCGGAAAGATTCAATCAATTTCTTTAATTCACCTGATTTGGTGAACACAGCTCCGCCCTCACCCATCGTAATATGGTGGGCCGGATAAAAACTTACTGTACCAATATCCCCGAAAGTACCTACCATCTGGCCATCATATGTCGAGCCCAGAGCATCGCAGCAGTCTTCAATTAACCACAGATTATACTTATCCGCGATGCGGCGAACTTCTGTAAGATCAAATGTGTTACCTAAGGTGTGCGCGATCATAATCGCTTTTGATTTTTCACTCACAGCAGCTTCAATAAGAGAAGCATCAACATTATACGTTGGGATATCTACATCAACAAAAACTGGAATCAACCCATTCTGAATTGTTGGGTTAACAGTAGTCGGGAACCCGGCGGCAACAGTAATTACTTCATCACCGGGTTTGAGCGCACGGTCTCCTAACTTTGGCGACGTCAATGCGGTCAAAGCTAACAAGTTTGCTGAAGAACCCGAAGTGGTGGTTAATACATGTGGTACACCAATAAACTCACCGAGTTTCTTTTCGAAAGCATCATTAAAGCGTCCCGTTGTAAGCCATCCATCTAAAGAAGCCTCAACCATCAGCTGTAGCTCTTTAGCCCCGATGACTTTACCTGAAGGTGGTACAACGCTGACACCAGCATTAAAAGGTTTCGGGCTTAATGCCTCATCGGCATACTCAGCAACGAGTTTGGAAATTTGTTCACGCAGGTTTTTTGCTGTCATTGCTATAATTCCTGTACTTATCTGTTTAGCTAAAAGTAGTCGCGGTCATGTAGTCATGGATTTCACGTTTCGAATATTCCAGCATATCCGATCCGCCTATCCATGCTTTGTGCCATTTAACAATACGACCAAGTGTTTCAACGAGCGCCCATCGAGGGTGCCAACCTAATTGCATATGCGCTTTTGAGCAGTCGAGTTTAAGATAGTGAGCCTCATGAGGATGGTTCTGCCCATCCAACAACCAGCTTGCCCCTTCCCCCCACAACGTAACCATCTTTTCAACAATAAACTCAACCGTTTTTGCATCCTCTTCACGAGGACCAAAGTTCCACCCTTCTGAGTATTTCGCACCGTCAATAAAGAGATTTTGTGCGATGACGATATAACCAGAAAGAGGTTCCAGCACATGCTGCCAAGGACGAATAGAGTGTGGATTACGAATAATAACCTGCTGATTATTCTCGAAGGAACGCAAGATATCTGGTATGAGACGGTCTTCCGCCCAATCACCGCCGCCAATAACATTACCTGCTCTAACTGAAGCCAGACCCACACCATGGTGAGCATAGTTTTGAGGGTTAAAGAATGAACTTCTAAACGCAGAGGCGACTAATTCAGCACACCCCTTACTATTAGAATATGGGTCATAGCCCCCCATCGCTTCATTTTCGCGATAACCCCAAACCCATTCACGATTTTCATAGCACTTATCGCTGGTAATATTGACTACAGCTTTTATACCTCCAACCTGCTTCACCGCTTCAAGCAAATTAACGGTGCCCATGACATTCGTTGAGTAGGTTTCAATGGGCTCCTTATAAGAGAGCCTGACAAGCGGCTGAGCGGCCATATGGAAAATAATGTCTGGTTTAAAAGAGGCAATAGCGTTACGTAATTTTTCAAAATCACGAATATCACCTATTTCTGACTCCATCAACGAACTGATATTGACAGTGTCAAAAAAACTTGGCGTTGTAGGTGCATCAAGAGAATAACCTTTTAGCGTTGCACCCATTTCACTTAGCCAAAGTGAAAGCCATCCACCTTTAAATCCCGTATGACCAGTAATAAAAACGCGTTTTCCTTGCCAGAAGTTTTTATCAATCATGATATCACTCCCACGTTTTCCAGGGTGCCGTTCCTTTCTCCCATAAACCTTCCAGGTACGTTTTATCACGCAACGTATCCATTGGTTGCCAGAATCCTGCATGCTCGTAGGCCATGAGTTCCCCTTGCTTTGCAAGCGTCATCAACGGCTCTTGTTCCCAGGTAGTTGCGTCGTTTTCAATGAGATCAATCACCGAAGGATTCAGTACAAAGAACCCCCCGTTAATCATTGCGCCATCGCCTTTCGGTTTCTCCTGGAAAGATTGAACCTGGCCGCCACGGATATCCAGCGCGCCAAAACGCCCCGGAGGGAAAGTTGCCGTTAGGGTTGCTTTTTTGCCATGCGCTTTGTGAAAATCAATTGTCGCGCGGATATTAATATCAGCAACGCCATCACCGTAGGTAAAAAGGAAGGCTTCATCATTTTTTACATATTCAGCAACACGCTTTAAACGTCCGCCGGTCATCGAAGAATCACCCGTATCAACCAATGTCACATTCCATGGTTCGACCCGTTTGTGGTGTACTTCCATTCTGTTTTCTGCCATGTGAAAGGTTACATCTGACATATGCAGGAAGTAATTCGCAAAATATTCTTTGATGACATACCCTTTATAGCCACAGCATATAATAAAATCTTTAATTCCATGAGAGGAGTACATTTTCATAATGTGCCAAAGTATCGGCTTACCACCGATCTCTACCATTGGCTTTGGTTTTACTATTGTTTCTTCACTTAATCTGGTTCCTAGTCCACCAGCCAGAATCACTGCTTTCATACCTAACCCTCTATTTTATTTAGATGCAGTGAATGCATCCGAATAGAAATTATCAACTGACATTTTTTTGGAAATAAAATCTTTTTTACTCGCATCAATCATGACTGGTGAACCACAAGCATAAATATCAAATGACTCCAGCGAATCGAAATCCTCGAGTATTGCATGATGAACGAAACCTTTACGCCCATTCCATGTTGGATCATTACCGGAGACCACGGGCACAAAATGAATTCGTTCAAATTTATCATCTAGTTCCTGAGGCAGTAAAGAGTAGAAGTCCTTACCTAAAGGCATACCCCAATAGATATAAATTTCTCGAGATGATGCATTTTCTACCAGATGCTCAACCATGGCTTTAACTGGGGCAAACCCAGTACCACCCGCAATAAAAATGATGGGCCGGTCACCTTCTCTGATAAAGAACGTCCCACATGGGCCTTCAATGCGCATCAGGGTATTGACTTGCAATTCGCTGAATAATAATGAACTCATTTGGCCATTAACAACGTTTCGTATGTGCAACTCTATGCCATCAATGCCATTACAGTTTGCAATAGAATAACTCCGCGTTACACCTTTATACTGAAGGTTAACGTATTGCCCTGGGAGAAAATCCATTTTTGCAGTTGGTGGTAAACGGAGAGTTAACTTCATGACGTCATCAGAAACCAGCTCAATGCTATTTACCTTGCATGGAACAATTCTTTTTACTTGTCCCTGTAATTCTGGATAATAATGGGCCTGCAATTGAAGATCACTTTTAGGTTTGCAATTACATGTCAGAACCTTATCTCCCTGACCATATGCTTTACCCTCACTATCTGTTACCTCGCCGACGAGTAAAGTCGATTCGCAGACTCCGCAGTCTCCATTTTTGCAACTATGTTCCAGATGTATACCCGCAGCTAAGGCAGAATCAAGAATAGATGACTCTTCAGTTCCAGAGAATTCGATATTAGATGGAAAAATTTTAATTAAATGAGACACTGTCATTATTACTCAAATGATGAAATTTGTGTCAACAAAGGAGCAATAGCATCTTTTGCTGAAAGTTCAGGTTGCTGAGTTAACGGCCATTCAATACCTATTGTCTCATCACTCCACAAGATACTCCCTTCGGCAGCTGGTGCATAATAATTTGTTGCCTTATAAAGGAATTCAGCAGTTTCGCTTAGGGTGACGAACCCATGAGCAAAGCCTTCGGGAATCCAAAGTTGTTTTTTATTTTCTGCTGACAGATATACACCGACCCACTTTCTAAAAGTTGGAGAATTTTCACGTATATCGACGGCTACATCAAAAACTTCGCCCAAGGTACATCTTACTAATTTACCTTGCGCATGATCTCCCTTTTGAAAATGCAGGCCTCTAAGCACTCCTTTACGAGATTTGGAGTGATTATCTTGTAAAAAAGATATCTTACGGCCAACAGCATCTTCGAAAAGTTTATGATTAAAGCTTTCAAAGAAAAAACCACGTTCATCTCCAAACACTTTTGGTTCAAAAATTAAAACGTCTGGAATAGTTGTTTCAATAACATTCATTTCTTATAAACCTTTAATCATCTTTATAAGATATTTGCCATAGTCATTTTTAAAAAGTGGTTCTGCAAGCCTTTCTACCTGTTTTACATCTATAAAGCCCTTGCGAAAGGCAATTTCCTCCGGGCAAGAAACCTTCAGACCCTGGCGCTCTTCGAGCGTGGCAATGAAGTTACTAGCTTCAATCAAACTCTGATGCGTCCCCGTGTCCAGCCAAGCATAACCGCGCCCCATCATAGCAACAGACAAACGCCCCTGCTCCATATAAATTCGATTTATATCAGTAATTTCAAGCTCGCCACGCGCGGAAGGCTTCAGGTTTTTAGCCAGTTCTACGACATCGTTATCATAGAAATATAATCCGGTGACCGCATAATTACTTTTCGGTTCCAGCGGTTTTTCTTCAAGGCTGATGGCAGTTCCATTCTTATCAAATTCAACGACACCGTAACGCTCAGGATCATTAACATGGTATGCGAATACGGTCGCACCACTCTCTCGATTGACCGCCGTTTCCATTAATTTAGGCAGATCATGACCGTAAAAAATATTATCGCCGAGTACCAACGCGCAGTCATCATTTCCGATAAAATCTTCACCGATGATAAATGCCTGGGCTAAACCATCCGGCGAAGGCTGAACCTTATAATGTAGACTTAAACCCCATTGACTGCCATCACCCAGTAATTGCTCAAAACGAGGTGTATCCTGCGGAGTGCTAATAATCAAAATATCACGAATACCCGCTAACATTAGCGTTGAGAGCGGGTAATAGATCATTGGTTTGTCATATATGGGCAACAATTGCTTGCTGACGGCCATGGTCACTGGATATAAACGGGTACCAGAACCACCAGCTAAAATAATGCCTTTACGGGTTTTCATTTCATTATCTCTTTATACGCAAAAGTACCCACTGACGGGCACTAACATTATATTCAGATTGCTGTCGCAGCAAACAATTCATTCAGCATACGTTTAACTCCGTTCTCCCAATTGGGAAGAACAAGCCCAAAGGTACGCTGGAATTTTTCATTATTAAGACGAGAGTTATTTGGTCGGCATGCCGGGGTTGGATAAGCGCTGGTTGGTACTTTATTTAACTGCTTGATTGCAAGTGCAACATCAGCTTTTCTGGCTTCGGAAAAGACTAATGCAGCATAATCATGCCATGTAGTGACACCACTCGCAACGAGGTGATAAAGGCCAGCAACCTCCTGATTTTTCTGTGCAATCCGAATAGCATGTGCGGTACAATCCGCCAATAATTCTGCACCCGTTGGCGCACCAAACTGATCGTTAATGACGGAAAGTTCAGTTTTCTCTTTAGCCAAACGTAACATGGTTTTTGCAAAGTTATTGCCTTTGCCAGCATAAACCCAGCTGGTACGAAAAATAAGGTGCTTTGGGCAATATTCTTGTAATGCCCTTTCACCGGCCAGTTTCGTTTTGCCATAAACATTTAATGGTGCAGTGGCATCATCTTCAAGCCAGGGTGCATCACCGGTACCCGGAAAAACGTAATCAGTCGAGTAATGCACAACCCACGCGCCTGTTTCAGCAGCGGCTTTGGCAATAGCCTCTACGCTTGCGGCATTAAGGAGTTGTGCAAAGTCCACTTCAGATTCAGCTTTATCCACGGCAGTATGTGCGGCAGCATTCACAATCACATCTGGACGTATTTTTCTTACGGTTTCAGCAACACCTTCAGGATTACTAAAATCGCCGCAATAATCGGTAGAATGCACATCAAGGGCGATAATATTTCCCAGCGGGGCGAGTGCCCGTTGCAACTCCCAGCCTACCTGACCATTTTTCCCGAACAACAGAATATTCATTATTTGCGTTCCCCATAATTCTGCTCAATCCAGGTTTTATAAGCCCCGCTTTTTACGTTTTCCACCCAATCGGTATTGCTCAGATACCACTCCACCGTTTTACGAATGCCGCTTTCGAATGTCTCCTGAGGCTTCCACCCTAACTCAGCAGCAATTTTATGTGCCTCAATCGCATAGCGACGGTCATGACCCGGACGGTCAGCCACATACGTAATCTGATCGCGATACGAACCCTCTTTAGGCACAATCTCATCCAGCAGATCGCAAATCGTATGCACCACATCCAGGTTCTGCTTTTCGTTGTGTCCACCAATGTTGTACGTCTCTCCCGGTTTCCCTTGGGTGAGCACGGTGTAGAGTGCACGCGCATGATCTTCTACATACAGCCAGTCACGAATCTGGTCACCCTTCCCGTAAATAGGCAGAGCTTTCCCTTCCAGCGCATTCAGGATAACCAACGGGATCAGTTTTTCCGGAAAATGGTACGGGCCGTAGTTATTTGAACAGTTGGTGACGATGGTCGGGAAACCGTAGGTACGCAGCCAGGCACGAACGAGATGATCGCTCGAGGCTTTCGACGCTGAATACGGGCTGCTGGGCGCATACGCAGTTGTTTCAGTAAAGAGTGGCAACTCAGTTGATGCCGGATGCTCATCTGGATGCGGTAAATCACCATATACTTCGTCGGTAGAGATGTGATGGAAACGAAACGCTTTCTTCGCCTGCTCATCCAGCGTGGACCAGTACGCACGAGCGGCTTCCAGCAGCACATAAGTGCCGACGATATTGGTTTCAATAAACGCAGCCGGGCCGGTAATGGAACGATCGACGTGACTTTCAGCGGCCAGGTGCATCACCGCATCAGGTTTATGCTTTGCGAAGATGCGATCCATGACGTCTTTGTCGCAGATATCGGCATGCTCAAAAGCATATCGGTCGCTAGCACTAACTTCAGTTAGCGACTCCAGATTTCCGGCATAGGTGAGCTTATCCACATTGACGACATCGTCCTGGGTATTTTTAATAATATGTCGTACAACCGCTGAGCCGATAAAACCAGCCCCGCCCGTCACAAGAATTTTCACGTTATCTGTTCCGTCTGGTGTATGTGTCTGGATACTGGCGTTCTGAAACCGGAGCATTTATTGACGGTTTCAGAAATTGAGCACGCTACCGCCCCTGGCTTAACAGCTACCAGTGCACTGAGCGATGTTTGATTAAATGATTTTTCTTGTCTGGATACAGACAAAAACTGGCGTTAATTGTCGTCCTAAACGACCTCAGAAACAAGCACAAATCGCTACAAAGCTGCTGAGATTTGAATCAGATAACTCTATGTAATCATTAAAATTAATAACAAAAAACGGCAGTTATCATTTTGGTTATGTCTCAACATTCCAAAATGATAACTGCCGTTTGTTCAGGCCGTGGCAGGAATATCAGTCGTTAGCCAGCAGCTTCTCAATCCGGCTTCTGAACTTCTGTCCTTCCTTCAGGTTACGCAGGCCGTAGTTAACAAACGCCTGCATATACCCCAGTTTCTTACCGCAGTCATAGCTGTCACCGGTCATCAGCATCGCGTCAACAGACTGTTTTTTCGCCAGCTCAGCAATCGCGTCGGTTAGCTGGATACGGTCCCAGGCGCCCGGCTCAGTTTTTTCCAGCTCCGCCCAGATATCCGCATTCAGAACATAACGGCCAACCGCCATCAGGTCAGAATCCAGCGTCTGCGGCTGATCGGGTTTTTCGATAAACTCAACGATGCGGCTCACCTGCCCTTCCGTCTCCAGCGCTTCTTTTGTCTGGATAACGGAGTACTCGGAGAGATCGCCCTTCATGCGTTTTGCCAGCACCTGGCTACGGCCAGTTTCATTGAAACGTGCCACCATTGCCGCCAGGTTGTAGCGCAGCGGATCGGCAGAAGCGGTATCGATGATGATGTCCGGAAGAACAACAATGAATGGGTTATCACCCACAACCGGACGGGCACACAGAATAGAGTGACCCAGCCCCAGCGGCTGCGCCTGACGGACGTTCATAATGGTCACGCCCGGCGGACAAATAGACTGCACTTCCGCCAGCAACTGGCGTTTGACGCGCTGCTCAAGCAGCGCTTCGAGTTCGTAAGAGGTGTCGAAGTGGTTCTCAACCGCATTCTTGGACGAATGGGTAACCAGGACGATTTCTTTGATCCCTGCAGCAACAATCTCGTCGACGATATATTGAATCATCGGTTTGTCGACGATCGGCAGCATCTCTTTAGGAATGGCTTTAGTGGCTGGCAGCATATGCATGCCCAAGCCTGCTACCGGAATGACTGCTTTCAAATTAATCATTATTTCTTCCACCTTAAAATGGTTGACGAATTATAGCTCTTAAACCTGTTTTCGCCAGCATGATTTGCCGTAATCCTATGGCAATGTTACGCCTTAGCCCCACAAATTTCTGTAGTTGTAATCTGAATAGATCACACTTCTGTGCCAGGAATAGTCTCAAAAAAGAAAATTGTCGATTATCTGTGCGGAAGCGCAAAATTCAACTTTTCCACATTCACTACCTGCTGGTCAACGCGGTCAATATCCACCGAACTCTGCCCCTTCTCATTAACCGCTTTGATGTTCGCCAGCGACAGCAAGGTTTCATCTTTGGCCATAAATTTACCCCGCACATCTTTACGCAGGTCGAAGTTGATCTTCAGCGCGGGGCCAATAGCGGCTTCCTGCATCACGTTGATATTACGCAAGAAAAGATGCTGCGGCTTGTTGTGCAGCTCAAGCGTCGCTCGCTTCATCTCCACGTTAGTGATTGCCACAAAGGAGGTCGCATTACCGGATGAAATTTGTATTCCGCGCAGCTTATACGCAAGCTGGCGATTATCCAGATGAATATTGTTGAGCTTGAAGTTCTGCGGGATGGACAAATAATCGCCTTTAATTACCCCATAGCCGATTAACATTCCGGCACTATTGACCATGTCGACATTATCAATAATGAAATTATCACAGCCATAAATGGCGACCGTGGCGTTGTCTATACCCGCCTTTTTACTGAAATCGGGGGTAATATTTTTGGCCTTTATATTGCGGATAACAAAGTGTTTCCCGTTCTCAACGTGCACCAGCTGGCGACAGTTGCTGCCGGTGATATTTGCCACCACGAAGTTCTTCACGGTTTGCTTTTCCGGGTAGTCGTTATCGTAGGTGCTGCCAGCAAGGCCAATGCCGATGCCCCAGTTGATCTTGCCGTTTGTGCAGTTGATATTGTCGATCACATGATCGGATATCAGGATATTGCGATCGTTGATGGCGACGTTCCACTCGATCGCATCCCCCTGCAGATGGCTGAATTTACTGTTGGTGATGCGAGCGCCATCGACCTGATTATGGAAGCCCTGGCGCAGAATGGCGTAGTTTGCCTGGCTCACGCTAATGTTATCAATCAGCAAATTGCGCATCACGCTGGGTTTCTTGCCGCCGATGTAGATCTGCGTTACCGGGCCAAATCCACTCATCGCCAGGCCTTTAATCACACAGTCAGATCCGCGAACGTCGAGCGTAATGTTCTCCGTGCGCCCGCCGCCTTCACCGATCACTTTGCAGCCTTCCTGCAGCACAAAGCGGCCGCGTCCGTTGCCGGTTAATGCCCCGCGGATCAGCAGCGTTTTACCGTCGGGAATAAAAATACCCGTATTGATGTTTTCACAGGTGAGTCCGGCCGGGACCACAACGGTATCACCGTCCTTAAACGCCTGCTTAAAGGCGGCAATCCAGTCGTTGTTATTGTACTGATTAATGGAAACCGTCTTTCCGCTTGCCGCCCGCGCGATGCGGGTCGACAGCAGCGGCGAGGCCGCCAGAACGGAAAGAGAGGAGACAAAAGTGCGTCGGGTAATCTTTTTCAGCATACAACCTCGGCGTTACAGCGTTTGCAGCAGGCTCGCTAACTGGCGGTTAATCACCTGCTGGTTAAAATCGGTTTCAACTTTTTGTCGGGCATTGTGGAGCACCGGCTCCAGCGCCTGCTGGTCAATGTCGCTGAAGGCAGCTAATCGATCCGCAAGGGCCATCGCGTTATTCTCCGGCACCAGCCAGCCGGAATGGTCAGATTTGATCAGCTCCGGGATCCCGCTATGCAGCGTCGATACCACCGGGATCCCCACGGCCATCGCCTCCATCAGCGCCACCGGAATGCCTTCCATATCGCCATCGGCGCCCGTTACCGAAGGCAGCAGGAACACGTCCGCCTCATCGAGCATCGCCTTGACCTCGTGGCTGGGCTTGAAGCCCGGCATCTCCACGACATCCTCCAGTTGATACTGCTCGATAAGCGTGCGCAGACGACGTTCCCACGGCCCAATACCGAGAATGCGATAGTGGAAATCCACCCCGCGCGCCTTCAGCTGGCGGCAGGCTTCAATCGCCACGTGCAGACCTTTCTTCTCGGTCAGACGTGCTACGGAGATGATCTGCAGCGGTTTCCCCGGCACCTTAACCGGGCGGCGGGTAAAGCGGGCTAAATCCACACCCATACGCGACACGGTAATTTTCTCCCCCGGGCAGCCCATGTTTTTCAGACGTCCGGCCCACAGTTCGCTGATGGGCAGCATCATGTCGCCGCGGCGGAAAAGCTGCTGATATTCCGGCGTGTAGTGGTTCAGCACTTCGCGGCTGGAAATATCGATCCCGTGGAAGATGGTGGCAATTTTGCCGTCAATCACCCCCAGCTCACGCAGCTTCGCTGCTGTTACGCCCGCCGGGCCAAAGTGGGCGATAAACACGTCGGCTCGATACGGCTGCGCCGTTTGCCCGCAGATGGCCGACAGAATTAAATTGCGAGATTCAGAGCCATAGCGGGAAACATTCAGCGCCCGCCAGGTCGACGCGCGGTGGATCCCGCGTAACGTCTGGCTCGCCCGGTGGCCCAGCTTGCTCAGTTTCCCGGAAGGTTCGTCCTGCAGCCAGCGGGTTTTCGCCTCCAGCCCATACTGGGTATACGCCGCATGGGTATTTTGGGTGTCGCCCTTTTGCAGGGCGATAATCTCCACGTCATATCCCATATCGATAAACGCGGTGATTTGGTTCAGGACAAACGTTTCAGACGACAGCGGAAATTTCAGCAAGAAGAAACCAACCTTCATTTCCCCTCCCGCACGCGATCGAGCACCGATTTCACCATATCAATCCCCTTCTCGCGCTCGGCTTTCACCGCTACCGCCAGGCGTTCATTGATGGCAGGCAGCTGACCCAGGGTGTCGCCCACCATCGCACCGAGCGAACCATCGAGAAGATGACGAATATCCACGGCCATTTCAGGCATGCCAAGCTGCTGCATGATGCCTGCTGATTTGTGCTCATAGTTGATGGCAATGGCCGGCGTGCCAAAGTTCATGGAGATAATGGCGGAGTGCAGGCGCGTGCCGACGGTCAGGTCGCAGGCTGCGAGCAGTTTGCCCATCTCCAGGTCGTTCAGTTCGTCCATCACCACATGGTAGCGGGACGGGTCGTTCACCAGGTTGCGCAGGTTCAGCGCCACCATGCGGTCATCTTTGTTGTAGCTGTCGATGCCGGTACAGGTTGAGAGCGCCAGCACCTGGTAACCGCTGTCCAGCACGCGGTTCACCACGTCGGCGAACGCTTTCTCGTAGGCTGCCTGGGTGGTGCCAAGACGCTTATCGAACGGAGCGAGTTCACGCAGGGTAATCGCGACGGTTTTCTGTTTCGCCGCCACGTCGAGCCAGTGCTGTACCGCGTAGCTCGGCTGGAAATTATCGTCCTGGTGATCCACCAGCCAGGCGGTGTCCACGCCGTGTTCAACTTTCGAGGTGTCAATTTCGCTGCGCTTCATCATCTCGAGGCTGACCGATTCACGCAGGATCAGCGCGTCACAGTGGCCGAACACGTAGTTCGCCAGCTGGTTAAACTGCGGATCCTGGAATGGCCCGACGCTGTGGCCGATCATAAACAGCGGCTTTTTCGCCATAAACGTGCACAGCGCATGCTCAAACTGCGGCACGCCGTAGAGATCGACGAAGAACGATCCGCCGACCTGAATAATCGCGTCATAGCCAGACAGCAGACGCACGAAATCGGTAAAGCCCTGCGCGATTGCGATGTTGCGCAGCTTGCCGGTGTCGGTCACGCGGGAAAGCAGCACCTGATGCTGGTAGCGACGGCGCAGCACTTTTTTCACGCGCCCCATCACGCCCGCGGCGTTGTTGTGCTGTTTCATCTGGCTGTAGAGCGGGTCGCCCATCACCGGGCGGTTCAGTAACCAGGATGAGCTGACCGGATAACGGCTCATCACGTCCACTTCAGTCTCAGGCTTAAGGGTGTTAATTGCATCCAGTAAACCGCGCAGGATGGCGCTGTCGCCACGGTTGCCGCAGGTATGGTTGCCAAGAATTAATAATTTCATAATGGCCTCTTAAAGAACTAGCCTGCGCGAAGCAGCGTTTTCATTTTTTCGTTACGGCAAAACTGGCGCTTCATCTCAACCACCAGCGCGTTGCGCGACAGCACAATCATCACGCCAAAGGCCAGCGCGCCCGCGGCAACCTGCACCGCCAGCAGCGCGGCCAGCGGCAGATGCCCGCTGAGGATAATGCCCAGGCCGTAGCTCACCGCCAGGGTCGGCAATGAGAGATAGAACGGCAGCCACAGGCTCAGGATGTACTGACGGTAGCTGGAGCCCAGCACCGGTTTGATCATGATGAAGTAGCTCAGAACGGTGTTGACTACCTGCACCAGCAGGAAGCCCAGCGTGACGCCGATGGCGCCCGCCATATGCCCGCCAACGATAATCGCCGGAATAAACAGGAAGGTTTTGAACACGTTGAACTTAAAGCTGATATCAACGCGCGCCTTCGCCATCAGCAGAGAACCAATCGGATTCCCCACGGAGCGCAGCAGCCCCACCACGCACAGCAGCTGCAGGATCGGGATAATGCCGTTCCACTTCTCGCCAAACACCAGCGGCACGAAGTTACTGGACACCACCATCAGCCCCAGCAGCACCGGGAAGTTAATGATCCCCACCACGGAGAGCAGCTTGTAGAAGTTGACGCGCAGCTTCTCGGTGTCGTCCTGAATCTTGGCGAACGCCGGGAACAGCACGCGGGTGATAATCGGGTTCAGCTTCATAGGAGGAACAACCGCGACGTTATAGGCCAGATTGTAGCCCCCCGCCACGCTCGCGCCCAGGATGCGCGCCAGCACCAGCGTCGAGAGGTTGGTGTTCACGTAGTTGATAATGCTGTCCGCCGTCAGCCACGCGCCAAAGCGCAGATTGGATGAAACGGATGCGAGAGAGAAGTGCAGCCCCGGACGGTAAATCTTGCGGCCAAAGTAGCCGAACAGCAGCGTACGCACGGCAGAATTCACCAGATAACCGAGGATGGCGGTCATCGCCAGCGGCCAGAAATGGGCGCTCACCACGGTGAAGGTAAAGCCCGCCAGCACCGCGCTGGTTTCAATCATGCCGATTTTGTTGAACTCCAGCTCTTTTTGCATCAGCGCGCGAAACTGCTGTCCGTGGGGGATCACCACGAAAGCAAACGACAGCGTGCGCATCAGCGGAGCCAGATCCGGGTTGTGCAGCACGCTGGCGATGGTGTCGCTCAGCAGGAACACCAGCACGAACACGAAAATGCCCAGCCCAACGTTCAGCCAGTAGAGCGTGGTCAGCTCGAGATGGCTAATCTCTTTACGCTGGATAATGGAGTTGGCGATACCAAAGTCAGACAGCGTGTCGGCCAGCGCGATAATCACCAGCGAGACAGTCAGCAGGCCGAACTGGTGATTATCAATAATGCGCGCCAGCACCGTCATCTGCACCAGGCCGAGGCCAATGATGACGATGGTCGCCATCGCTGACCACTTCGCCCCGCTGATGGTTTTTTCACGTAAGCTCATCTTAGTACGCCGCTTTGTTCACGAAACCTTTGAAGATGGTCAGAAAAACAATCTTGATATCGAACCAGATACTCCATTCACGGATGTACTCCAGATCGAATTCGATACGTTTTTCCATTTTTTCCAGCGTGTCGGTTTCGCCGCGCCAGCCGTTGATCTGCGCCCAACCGGTAATGCCCGGTTTCACCTTATGGCGCAGCATGTAGCCTTCAATCAGCGAGCGGTACTGCTCGTTGTGCGCCACCGCGTGTGGACGCGGGCCAACAATCGACATGCCGCCGGTAAAGACGTTGATGAACTGCGGCAGCTCGTCAAGCGAAGTGCGGCGCAGGAAGTTCCCCACGCGGGTGACGCGGGGATCGTTCTGCGTCGCCTGGGTCACCACCTTGTCGTTTTCCATCACCTTCATGGAGCGGAATTTCCACACCATGATCGGCTTACCGTCCATGCCGTAGCGGGTCTGACGGAAGATAACCGGGCCGGGAGAGCTCAGCTTCACCGCCAGGGCAATGCAGCACAGCACCGGGGAAATAAGCAGTAAAATCAGCGAAGAGAGCACGATATCCTCCACGCGCTTGAGCACGCGGTTAATACCCGACAGCGGCGTGTCATACAGCGGTACCACCGGCACACCGTTTACTTCTTCAATGCGTGAATGGAGGATGTTGAAGGTAAAGACGTCCGGGATGAGGATCACCGAACAGGTGGTGTCCGCCAGCTCGCGCATCAGCTGCTTGATGCGGGATTCGTCCTTCATCTGCATGGCGATATAGACGTTGTGAATTTTGCCGGCCTTCGCATCTTCAATAAGCTGCGCGTAATTGCCCGCCCAGTCCGACGGCACGCCGCCCGGCTTCGCGTCGTGGTAAATCCCCACCACTTCAAACCCTAACCACGGCTCTTTGCGGAAGCTGTCGAGCAGCACCTTCCCGACCGGCAGATCGCCCGCCACCGCCACGAAGCGACGGTTATAGCCGCGGTTACGCAGCCAGCCCGCACCGAAGCGGATCAGAGAGCGGCACACCACCATGCCGACGCTGGTTAACAGGTACCAGCAGAGATAAGTCACGAAGCGGTTGTCAAAATCATGGCTGAACGCCACCAGGCCTGCGCTGAAGATCAGGCTCAGGGTCCAGTTCTGCAGCAGCAGCATCAGTTCGGTGGTCATTTTCACGCCGCGCCACGAGCGGTAGAAATCGGTCATCCCGCCGATCATCTGAAACACGACCAGCGCAATCAGTGCCATCAGCAGATGCATGTATAAGAACGGCAGCCCGCTGATCCGACACACCGCCCACAATCCACCGACCATGATGGTGATATCAGAAAAACGCTGCACCATAGAGATTAACGATGCATTCGTTCTCGCTCGTTCGCGTTTTTTTAGATTCGTCATCGTTGTTCCTTTATTCAACCAAAACCTTACCCCTCACCCTAACTCTCTCCCCCTCTGGGGAGAGGGCCGGGGTGAGGGCAGACTTCAGGTTTTCGTATTACTGATTCAACAGCGCCAGAATGTCCTTCGTTCGGGCTTCCATCAGCGCCGTGTCGGCGCGGGATTCCACGTTCAGGCGCACCACCGGCTCGGTGTTGGACGAGCGCAGGTTAAAGCGCCACTGCGGGAACGCCATGCTGATGCCGTCGGTACGGTCAATTTCCAGCGCGTGAATGGCAAAGTGCTGCTCCACGCGGGCAATGGCCTCGGCCGGCTGCGCCAGCTTGCTGTTGATCTCCCCGCTCGCCGGGAATGCCGCCATGCGGTCGCGCACCAGCTCGCCCAGGGTCTGCCCCTTCAGGCACAGCAGCTCGGTGACCAGCAGCCACGGGATCATCCCGCTGTCGCAGTAGGCAAAGTCGCGGAAGTAGTGGTGGGCGCTCATCTCACCGCCGTAAATGGCGTCTTCTTCGCGCATGCGCTCTTTGATGAAGGCGTGGCCGGTTTTGGACATCACCGGCGTGCCGCCCGCCGCGGACACTACGTCAACCGTGTTCCAGGAAAGGCGCGGGTCGTGAATAATCTTCGCGCCCGGGTTTTTCTCGAGGAATGCTTCCGCCAGCAGGCCGACTATGTAGTACCCCTCGATGAACTGCCCTTTCTCGTCGAACAGGAAGCAGCGGTCGAAATCGCCATCAAAGGCGATGCCCATATCGGCACCGTGCTCAATCACCGCGTTGCGGGTGTCGTCGCGGCACTCCGGCAGCAGCGGATTAGGAATACCGTTAGGGAAGTTGCCGTCCGGGGTGTTGTGTACTTTGATGAAGGTCACCGGCACGTTCAGCGCCTTAAAGCGCGCTTCAAGAGCATCAACAACCGGGCCAGCGGCACCGTTACCGGAGTTGATGACCAGCTTCAGCGGCTTGAGGTTCGCCACGTTGATGTAGCCCAGCAGGTGGTCGATGTACTCTTTTTGAAGGTTGATCTGCTTATAGCTGCCGCGCTTCGCCTCGTTCACCGGCGGGAAGTCGTTGGCTTCCGCGAGGCACTGCACGTCTCGCAGGCCGGTGTCGCCGCTGATCGGACGGGCACCCTTGCGCACCAGCTTCATGCCGTTGTAGTCCATCGGGTTATGGCTGGCGGTGACTTCGATACCGCCGTCCACGCCCAGGTGGAAGGTGGCAAAATAGATCTCTTCGGTCCCGGACAGGCCGATATCCAGCACGTCCACGCCCGCGTCCTGCAGCCCTTTTGCCAGCGCCAGCTTCAGGGACTCGCTGGTCAGACGCACGTCGCCGCCCAGCACGATAGTTTGTGGCTTCAGATATTCGCCGTATGCGCGGCCAATACGCCACGCGATGTCTTCATTCAGCTCTTCGCCCAGCTTGCCGCGAATATCGTAGGCTTTAAAACAGGTTAACTTTTCCATGATGACCCCTTTTTCAGGCAACAGTTGGCCCTGACCACTTAATGGCCAAATTTATTTTTGTCATTCGTAGGCCCGGTAAGCGCAGCGCCACCGGGCATGAAGCAAAGGTTTACACTCGCCCGTAACGGTCCTGGAAGCGGATAATGTCATCCTCTTCCAGATACGAGCCGGAGCGCACCTCAATTAAGTCGAGCGGAATTTTCCCCGGGTTTTCCAGACAGTGTGTGGCGCCCAGTGGAATATAAATGGACTCGTTTTCGCCCAGCAGTTTGACTTCACCGTCGATAGTGACTTTAGCGGTACCCGCCACCACCACCCAGTGTTCGGCGCGGTGATGGTGCATCTGCACCGACAGCCCCTCGCCCGGCTTCACGGTGATGCGTTTCACCTGATAGCGGTCACCGGAGTCAATGGAGTCATATTTCCCCCACGGACGGTAGACTTCGCGGTGAATATGGTGCTCGTGGCGACCGTCCGCCTTGATCTTCTCCACCACTTTTTTAACGTCCTGCACGGCATTACGGTCGGCAATCAGCACCGCGTCTTTGGTCTGGACAACCACCAGATCCTTCACCCCGACGGTGGTCACCAGGCCGGACTCGGCGTAAACGTAGCTGTTTTCCGTTTTGTGACTAATCACATCGCCGTGATGGACGTTACCCTCCGGGGTATGGGCGCTGATCTCCCACAGGGAGGACCAGGAGCCCACATCGCTCCAGCCCGCATCCATCGGTACCACGACGGCATCTGCCGTACGTTCCATCACCGCGTAGTCAATGGACTCTTCCGGGCAGGCGAGGAACGCCTCTTCATCCACGCGGATGAAGTCGAGATCCGGGTCCACCACCGCCATCGCTTTTTCGCAGGCGTTAAGAATATCCGGGCGGTATTTGCGCAGCTCTTCAAGATAGCGTCCGGCGCGGAACAGGAACATCCCGCTGTTCCAGTAATATTCACCGCTGGCAACGTAGGCCTGCGCGGTTTCGAGATTCGGTTTTTCAACAAACTGCGCCACGTCAAACGCCACGCTGTCGCCTTCACCCGGCGTCACGCTGCAGCGCCGGATGTAGCCATAGCCAGTTTCCGGCAGATCCGGCACGATGCCGAAGGTCACCAGCTTGCCGCTCTCGGCGTAAGGAATGGCCGCACGCACCGCGTCGCGGAACGCGTCTTCCTGCTGGATAACGTGGTCTGCCGCCAGGACCAGCATCAGCGGGTCACAGTCAGGGCTGCTGCGTTTTGCCGCCAGCGCCGCCAGGGCGATCGCAGGCGCGGTATTACGGCCAGCAGGCTCCAGGATAATATTTTCGGTGAGTTTGTTCAGCTGGCGCAGCTGCTCGGCAACGATAAAGCGGTGCTGTTCGTTACAAATCACCACCGGGCTTTCACACTCCACGCCATGCAGACGGTTTACCGTCGTCTGCAGCATGGTGAGATCCCCTTTCAGGCAGAGGAACTGTTTTGGATAGAGCACGCGGGACAGCGGCCACAACCGGCTACCAGAGCCACCAGCCATCACAACCGGATACAAAGTGGTTTGACTCATGATTTATCCCCGTATATCTGCAATAAATTGGCTCAGCACGTTCTCTTTCTCGAGCGTGCGTTCGGCATATTCACGTGCCACCGTGTTCACTTTTGGCATGGCTAGCGCCTGTTCAATGCCGGTGACCAGCGCCGGGACCGATTCCGGCTCCACGCACACGGCAATCCCCGGATAGCTGTCACACAGCTGGCCTAATTCTGTTTCGGCTTCTGCCGTAATCACCGCGTTACCGCCCACTGCCAGAATGTTGGTCAGCTTGGACGGCAGCACCGCGTCCGCCGCGCCGCGCTTTTGCACCACCAGATGGCAGTCGCCCATCTTCAGCAGCGCAGGCAGCGCGTCGTAAGACTGCAGCGGGAAAAACTTCACGTTGGTCAGACCGCGAACGCTTGCCATCTTCTCCAGCCGCGCTTTTCCCCCGCCCTGCCCGACAATCACAAACGTCCACGGCTGTTCTCTCAGCTGCTGGGCCGCTTCAATCACGCTCTCCAGCCCCTGCTTTTCGCCGATGTTGCCTGAGTAAAGAATGATTTTTTGGTCTTCAGGCAAACCAAGCTGGTCGCGGAGCGTCTGAGCGTCTTGCTCTGTCACATCGCGAAAACGCGCCACTTCGGACCAGTTCGGGAAGAAAATGACTTTCTCCGCCGGGACGCCCTTCTCCTGCGCCTTGTTCATCATCGAGCGCGAGATAGTCGAAACGTAATCCACGTTATGCAGGCCGCTGCGCTCAAAGGCGCTGGCGAGCTTCGCCACTTTGCCGCCCTTGCCTTTGCCTGCCATCCCCAGGCCCAGCATCGCGTCGACTTCGTAATCCTGAATGTGCAGCAACGTGCGCGCGCCGGAGAGTTTGCCCAGCAGGCGCATGCCCGGCGTGCAGAACAGCGTCGGCACCACGCCGATGATGCGATCCGGCTTCCAGCGACGCTGCGCCATCAGCGGGAAAAAACTGCTCAGGGCAAAGCTGCCCAGATGAAGTAAGCGTTTCAGCGTCGAGGGCTGCTTAGGGACATACAGCGGGCAGCGCCAGACGGTCGCTGTACCCTCTTCGCGACGGTAGCGCCAGCTTGAGTAGCGCTCCCCGACTTTCCACTCCGGGTAGTACGGCGGCGCGGTAATGACCCGCACGTCATGTCCCTGGCTCGCCATCCACTCCACCATCTCGCCGGTGTATTTCCCGATGCCGGTTAGCTCCGGCGAGTAGTTAATTCCGTATACGAGGATCTTCATAAGCCCGGCACCCCGGCCTGACGATCGGCCAGGAAATAGGCACGGCTGTTGTCGTGCACATTGTCGCTGGCCAGCAACGCCTCTGGCGTCTGCCAGCGGTAGTCGTCATGCTGAGAATCAGGCAGACGCAGGTCTGCCTCACTCACCTTCAGGCGGAACCCCAGCACGATGTAGTGTGTGGAGAACCCGGTACCTGAAAAGTTATCGTCATAGAAGTGCTGCCAGACCCCGTAAAACTGGCCTGCTGCCATTGGCAGCTGCAGACCCAGTTCCGCCAGAGTGAGACGCTCAAACGCATCATGAAGCGTCTCATCCTTCTGCACGCGCCCGCCGGGCACGAACCAGAAGCCCTGTGCAGGACGGTTGGTTCGTTTCCCCAGCAAGAACTCGCCGCGTTCGTTCTCCACGATCAAATCAATTGAGATGAGCGGAGTGGAACGCACTACCGTGGCAAAATCTTCCTGACTTAAAAACATCATTACCCCCGGAAGCGGTGCTGGTTTTCCAGGAACCACTGATAGGTGCTGGCGAGCCCCTGCTCCAGTGACACCTCGTGATACCAGCCCAGCTGATGCAGACGGGTCACGTCCAGCAGCTTGCGCGGCGTGCCGTCCGGTTTAGTCGCGTCAAACACCACGCGGCCCTTGTAGCCCACCACCTGCGCGATGGTTTGCGCCAGCTCGCGAATGGTGCAGTCCACGCCGGTCCCGACGTTGATGTGCGACAGCATCGGCTCGGTGTTCTCCTGCCACACCTCGCGATCCAGCTCCATCACGTGAATGCTGGCGGCAGCCATGTCGTCCACGTGCAGGAACTCACGCATCGGCGTCCCGCTGCCCCACACCACCACGTCCGGCGCGTTCTCGGCGGTTGCCTCGTGGAAGCGACGCAGCAGCGCCGGGATCACGTGCGAATTGCTCGGGTGGAAGTTGTCGTGCGGTCCGTACAGGTTGGTCGGCATCACCGAGCGATAGTCGCGGTTATACTGACGGTTGTAGGACTCGCACAGCTTGATCCCGGCAATCTTGGCAATCGCGTACGGCTCGTTGGTGGCTTCAAGCGTGCCCTGCAGCAGCTCGCTCTCGGCGATCGGCTGCTTCGCCATTTTCGGGTAGATACAGGATGAACCGAGGAACAGCAGCTTGTTCACGTTGTGCAGATGTGCCGCGTGAATGATGTTGCTCTCAATCATCATGTTCTCGTAGATGAAATCCGCCGGGTAGGTGTTGTTAGCGACAATGCCGCCCACCTTCGCCGCCGCCAGATACACCTGGTCAATGCGTTCGTTCGCAAAGAAGTCCTGTACCGCACGGCTGTCGAGCAGGTTCAGCTCGTCGCGGGTGCGGACAACCACCTCAACGTCACCGCGCTGTTCGAGCTGGCGAACAATCGCGGAACCCACCATTCCGCGATGACCGGCAACAAAAATACGTTGTTTTGTCATTCTCAGGACTCCAGCGCGATGGCAACCTCGTAGCCATGAGACTTGAGCAGGGAGTGTTTTTTCGCTGCTTCAAGATCTTTGGCCACCATCTCGGAAACCATCTCCTGCAGAGTGGTCTCTGGTTTCCAGCCCAGCTTCTCGTGCGCTTTGGTTGGGTCGCCCAGCAGGGTTTCCACTTCAGCAGGACGGAAGTAGCGCGGGTCAACCTGCACAATTACGTCGCCTGGCTTGACGCCCGGCGCGTCGTGGCCGGTCACGGAAACAACGATACCTTTCTCTTCCACGCCGGTGCCTTCAAAGCGCAGTTTGATGCCCAGCTGCGCCGCGGCCATTTCAACGAACTGACGAACGGAGTACTGCACGCCGGTCGCGATCACGAAGTCTTCTGGCTGTTCCTGCTGCAGCATCATCCACTGCATTTTCACGTAGTCTTTCGCATGGCCCCAGTCACGCAGGGAGTCCATGTTGCCGAGGTGCAGGCAAGATTCCAGACCCTGAGCAATGTTGGCGATAGCGCGGGTAATTTTGCGGGTCACGAAGGTTTCGCCGCGGCGCGGGGATTCGTGGTTGAACAGAATGCCGTTACAGGCGTACATGCCATAGGATTCACGGTAGTTCACGGTGATCCAGTAGGCGTACAGTTTTGCTACCGCATACGGAGAACGCGGGTAGAACGGCGTGGTCTCTTTCTGTGGAATTTCCTGCACCAGGCCGTACAGCTCGGAGGTCGATGCCTGGTAGAAGCGGGTTTTCTTCTCAAGACCGAGGAAGCGAATCGCTTCCAGCAGACGCAGGGTACCCATGGCGTCAACGTCAGCGGTGTATTCCGGGGACTCGAAGGAGACCGCTACGTGGCTCATCGCGCCCAGGTTGTACACTTCATCCGGCTGCACTTCCTGCAGGATACGTGTCAGGTTGGAGGTATCGGTCAGGTCGCCGTAGTGCAGGTGGAATTTCGGGTTCGCGGCATGGGGATCCTGATAGATATGGTCCACACGTTCGGTGTTGAATGAAGAGGCACGACGTTTAATACCGTGAACTTCATAACCTTTTTCCAGCAGCAATTCTGCCAGGTAAGAACCATCCTGTCCGGTAACGCCGGTGATGAGAGCGACTTTAGACATGTTTATATTCCTCTGTACTTATCAAAGTTTTTCAGTTTCAACGCGTTCGCGTATCACCACTGCGGGATTGCCACGGCAAATTTTATTTGCCGGTAGCGATTTAAAAACGCTGCTGCGGGCACCGACTACCGTGCCATCGCCAACAGAAACACCAGGTGCAACAAAAACATCCGTTGCCAGCCAGCATTTTTCGCCGATCACAATTGGCGAAGCGGTAATATCAAAATGCTGACTCATAAAATCGTGGCTGCCGGTGCACAAATAACACTTCTGTGAAACTACCGAATTTGCGCCTATCGTAATCTCGCCCAGGGTATATAACACCGCGTCATCCCCTACCCAGGCGTAATCCCCGAGGGTTAATTTCCAGGGGTAGGTAATTTTTACCGACGGCCGAATAACTACGTTTTTTCCGATTTTTGCGCCAAACAGGCGCAATAAAAAGGCACGCCAGCGGTACAATATTTGCGGTGACCAGGCAAATAAGGTTGCCTGAACCGCCCACCATAACTGCACCTTAATACCACTCCCGCCCCGAAAACCTTTCGGCACGGAGAAACCGTTCAGATCCTGCATTGCGTTTCCTTATATTCAGGCTTTGTTATATAAGGTTTTCGTTTTACCTGTGGTACGCAGGCGTAATAAATAAGATAATTCCGCCCAGAACCCCGGCACGCGTAATATTTTACGCTGCACGTTTTTGGCATCCTGACACAATTCCAGATTATTCGACGTTGACACACCGCCCATCGAGAATTCAGATACCAGTCCTTTAATTCGACGGAACGGGTAGCCAGATTTATACAGGCTGGCGGCAAGCGCATAATCCGAAGACACTTTATACTGCAAATCGTAAGGCTGTTTTTTCAGACCGTTTACCGGGAAGAAAATGGCCTGATGGCTGGCCGGCAGGCTGTGGTAGATATACCAGCCCGGTTTCGCGCTGCGGCACACTTTATGTCCGTCGCCAAAATCGAGCAGCGCATCGCCA
Source organism: Enterobacter chuandaensis (assembly GCF_003594915.1). GTDB lineage: Bacteria > Pseudomonadota > Gammaproteobacteria > Enterobacterales > Enterobacteriaceae > Enterobacter > Enterobacter chuandaensis. Next base: position 52,290 of record NZ_QZCS01000016.1, on the reverse strand, counting down.
ATATACATGGCATCCTCTTTCTGGCGCGCCAGCTGACGGGCAAACAGCGCCACGTCATCGTGGAAAATATCACCGGAATTGAGGAAGATGGCATAACGGCCCTGGGCCATATTAATGCCCTTGTTCATCGCATCGTAGATGCCTTTATCTTTCTCGCTGATGTAGCGTAAGTTGAACTCACCGTTGAGTTTTTCCAGAAACTCCGCCGTGCCATCGTTCGAGCCGCCGTCGACCACAATCCACTCAAAGGTGAGGCTTGGATCGCGCGCCAGGTTGCGCAGCGAGCGCCAGGTTTTTACCACCCCTTCGTAATTACGAAAAGCGACAGTAATGACGCTAAGAAACATAAATCACCTCATTTCGTCATACGTTCGTAATATTAAGCGCCTTGCGCAAAATAAACGGACAGACAATCAAGAAAGCATATTCCGGGCTAAATATTGACCCGGTAAAAAACAGCGACACCGGCGTAAAAAGATAAAGCTGCACGCGAAAGTTCTGGTTATCACCAAACGCGTTGATCATCATTTTGAATACTTTAAACAGATACCACAGCGTCAACAGTACGGCGAACCATGAAAAATAAATAATTAACAGATACAGACCATTGTCTATGGTTTTACCGACATCCGCACCGTTAAAGATTCCGAATGATGCAACATATTCGTAAAGTGAGCCGAATCTTACTACACCATCAATATGGGTTAAGGAATAACCCACCATCACCAGCGGACCAATGATGCGATAATAGGACGATGACCCTTCCGTTCCCAAATCACCCAGACGTTCTGAGATGTACGGGAAGGCAAATATCACGCCGACCATAAATACCGTCAGGGAGATAATCGCCAGCGGCAGTTTTTTCTTAATCGCATCTTTGTTCAGGTACTGGAACGCCCACTCCAGCAGGTAAAACAGGATAAATGTCATTACCCCTGAGAACGACCCGGACAGAACAATTCCTGCAAGAATCATAGCATCGGTCTTAGGCGTTTTGATACCAAACTGTTTGATGCTGAGCCAAATTGAGATTAACGCCAGAGCGAAAAACGCCGGTTCAAAATAGAGCGCCGTGGTACGCTTCCCGCCAAACTTAATGAAGTTCAGTACATAGCTGTTGCTGTATATGAGATATTTCGAAATTATCTCCATCAGGCTACTGCCACCGGTCAAAATAATTTGCGCCATTTCCAGTGCGGCAAGCATAACAATTAACGCAACGGCAATATAAAAGAACCTGAGGATTTTCCGATAATTGTGCGGAGATATTGTTTTAAAGCGAATACTCCAGACCATTCCGATAATAATGACAATATAAACAAACAGCATGGTTGACGTGACGTATTTACTGGCATCCAGCGACTGGCCAAAGATGTAGTTAAACAGCGTCAGGCCCGTGCCCAGCCCCAGGGCAATCATCAGCTTCTTCAGGTTGATTTTATCGACATACAGCAGAAGCAGAACGGGCAGAAAAGTCACGATTGTTATCGGGAAGCTTTCGCCAAGCTGGGCAATTTTGACGTTGACCAGCAGGTAGATTAGCGGCAGCAGCAGATAACTACAGATTCTGATAGAACGAGACATACTCCTCCAGCATCTGTTGTCCGCTGTAGGCCTTGCGGCTGCGGTTGCGGAACGATTCCAGGTCAGTGCCAAAAACGGCCTCGGCGATCTGCGCCTTCGGCAGCTGTACCAGCGGCAGAACCTCGTGCTCGGCGAAGGTTTTCCCGCCGGATTTTTCCAGCACCTCACGTGCCGCATCGCTGTGGGTGGCAATCACCGGCACGCCGATGGAGAGCGCTTCGCAGAGGATTAGCGGGTAGTTATCCACGCGGGAGCTGAACACCAGCGCGTCCATACCGTTCAGGGCGCTCATCAGCTTGCGCTTGTCGGTTTCAAACCCGTGGTTCACCACGTTGGCCCCTTCGAACGGGGAAAACTTGCCGAAGGTGTGAAGCTCAATCTTGTCACCCAGCGCCATCATGTCGCGCACCAGCTGCTGGTTGGTTTTTCCGTCGTAGCGAAGGTCATGCGCAACGATGGCGATTTTCGGTTTGCCCGCGGTTTCCGCTACCGGCGTCAGTTCGGCCAGGATGGCTTCCGTCGCCACGTCGATACCGTTGTTGATAATCTGACAGCGCCCTGCCCCATACAGGCTGTTAAAGGCATCGGCCACGTGCTGGCTCGGGGAGATAAACGTGCAGCCGAGCGAGAGCATGTCGCGGAACAACTGGCGTTTGCCGTCTACCAGCTGATGCGCGCGATCCACCTTCACCGGCGGGTAGTTGCTTAACGTCGGGCATTTCTGGCAGCTATTTTTCCAGCCTTCGCAGCCGTCGGTAAAGGCGCAGCGTCCGGTCACGCTCCAGTGGTCATGCAGCGTCCAGACGAAACGGGTGTCGGGCTTGTGGGCCTGCACCTTCTGACAAAACGCCACCACCTCTTCCAGGTTCAGCCAGTAGCTGTGCAGCACGTGAAAATGCAGCACAACCGGGCCGGTCGTGCGGGTCACGGTGCGATAAAGATTGTTCAGGTTGCCAAACAGATCGCGGTTAAACAGGCGGAACAGCGCAATGTTGGCAATCGAGGTCAGACGCGGCGTGTGCTTGTGCACCTGCGGGAAGTTATCGTGGCTAACGCTTTTCTTGCCGCCTTTGCCGTAGCCGTAAATAAAACGAGACTGGAGTCCTTTTTGCAGCGCGCGCTGGTGCAAATCCAGCGCTACGCCTGCCGCTCCGCCTTCTGCGAGGCGTACGTTAAATTGCAGAATGTTCATTTAATCACCTTCACGCGGGCTTTTTCTCCCACCACCAGCGCGTTATCGGGAACGCTGTCCAGCACCACGCTGCCCGCCCCGATCGTCACGTTGTTACCGATCGTGATGTCACCGATGACCACCACGTTGGCGCCCAGCTCGACGTTATTGCCGATGACCGGGCAGGCCAGGCTGTCAGGCCCGCGGTTGCCAATGGTGACCGCGTGGCGGATGGTGAAATCATCACCCGCGACCACGAACTTGTTGATCACCACCGCATAGCCGTGATGGATGGTGAAGCGGCGGCCAATGGTGGCAGCGGCCTGAATCTCATAACCAAAAAAGCATTCGGTGATGATGCGGTACAGCACCAGCACAGGTGCCGCCCAGATATTGTTCAGTACGTTTTTCTTGCGCCACACCGAGCAAAAGTGCGCGATGCGGTACGCCAGAACCATGCAGCACGGGCGCAGGCTCCAGCTGTTTGCGCGGCAATCTTCCAGAAACATTATTTCCCCCGAAGCCCGTCAGCCAGACGTTTGCCGTTACGCACGGACAGCAGCGTCAGCAGGGTGCGCCAGTTCATGCGCTTGTTGCGGATCTGATACAGGGTAAAGAGCTGATACTTCCGGCTGGCACGGTCAAACTTGTCCTTGTGCTTGCGGTAAAAATGGAAATAGCCCGAGAACTTCTTCGGTGAGGAGGTGATCTGCATCTCCCCGTGGTTGATGTGCAGGATCTGCGTGGCCTCTTCCACTTTCCACGGCTCGCCGTACTCCACCACCATTCGCAGGAAGATGTCGTAATCCTGCGCGGCCTTCAGTTCGGTATCGAACAGGCACTCCTTAAAGCGCCACGCCCAGGTAAAGACCTGATTACCAATAATATTGCGCTTGTAGAACAGGCGACGGGAGTACGGTGATTTCGGGTACAGCGGCAGGCTGGCTGGCTGCGAATACACCTCGCCCTGGCAGACATAGTCGTTGGCATAGAGAAACGCGTGCGTGACCAGCTGCTCTTTATGCGACAGGAAGACGGACAGGCGGTTCGGCGTCCATTCGTCATCGTCGTCGATGCCGGTCAGATACTGCCCTTTGGCCTGCATAATCGCCTGATTACGTACTGCACACGCCCCGGAGTTAATCGCGTTATGCGTATAGACCACCCGCGGGTCGTTGAGGTCAGTCACAAACTTTTGCAGCTGTTCATACGAGGAAGAACAGTCATCCACGATGATCAGTTCCCAGTTATCGTAATCCTGACGTAAGACCGACTTAATTGCGCGGATCGCCAGCTGCTGACGGTTCCATGTCGGCATATAGATAGAAATCAAAGGGCGTTGTGTGGTCATATTTTCCCCTCACCCCTCACCCCGGCCCTCTCCCCGAGGGGAGAGGGTTAGGGTGAGAGATCTTTTTTATTTAGAGTCAGATTTGTATTCGTACTCGTAGTAACCGTAATCCTGATACCCGGTCGCGCGGCGGAAGATGGAGTTCAGAATGACCCCCTTCACCTCAATGCCGTTCTGCTCGAAGCGGCTCAGGCTGGTTTCCACCTCTTTCAGCGTGTTCACCGCATAGCGCGCGACCATCAGCGTGGTGCCCGCATGGCGGCCCACCACGGCGGCATCGGTCACGGCCAGAATCGGCGGCGTATCGATCAGCACCAGGTCATAGTGTTTGCTCGCCCATTCGATCAGCTGGGTGAAGCGCTCGCTCATCAGCAGTTCAGACGGGTTCGGCGGCACCTGACCACGCGGGATCAGGTCAAACTGTGGAATCGAGGTCGGCTTGGCGCTCTCGCTGATTTCCCCTTTACCCAGCAGGATTTCCGACAGACCGTTCACGTTGTTGGTGCCCAGCAGTTCGTGGGTATAACCCTTACGCATATCGCAGTCGATCAGCAGCACGCGCTTGTTGGTCTGGCTCACCACCGCCGCCAGGTTGGCACAGACAAAGGTCTTACCGATTGACGGGCTGACGCCGGTTAACATCAGGACGTTGTTTTTGGCCTGCATCATGGCGAAGTGCAGGCTGGTACGCAGGCTGCGGATTGCTTCAATCGCCAGGTCGGTTGGGTTACCCACGGCCAGCAGCTGGCTCTGTTTGTAACGCTTAACGCCCTTGATGGTCTTGACACTGTCACGGGATTTTTGCCACTCAGACAGCGGGATGCTGGCATAGACGTTAATACCACTCTCTTCCAGCACCTGCGGGCTTTCGATGCCGCGGTTGAACAGCGAACGCAGCAGCACGCCGACGATGGAGAGCATCAGGCCAAGAATAATGCTGCCGAGAATAATCAGCGCTTTCTTCGGCTTCAGCACGCCGGGCTGAGTAATGGCCGGGTCGACGATGCGCACATCACCCACGGTGCTGGCCTCGGTGATTTTCAGCTCCTGCTGCTTGTTCAGCAGCTGCATGTAAACCTGCTGTCCGGACTCCACGTCACGGGTCAGACGCACGATCTCCTGCTGCGTTTTCGGCATCGCGGTCACGCGGTCGTTCAGCTTCGCCTTCTCCTCTTCGAGGGTGCGGCGTTTTTCCAGCAGCGTGCGGTAGGCCGGGTGGCGTTTGGTGTAAAGCTTGGAAATCTCCGCCTCTTTGAAGGTCAGCTCGTTGAGCTGCGCATCAATATTCACCATCGAGTCGAGAACCGATTTGGCCTCCAGCGGCAGGTCAACGGAGTCTTTATCCTGACGGAAGGCGTTCAGCTTGTTCTCGGCATCGTCCAGACGGGCACGCACTTCCGGGAGTTGTTTAGAGAGGAACGCCAGGCTTTTCGCCGCTTCCGCCGACTTGCGCTCGACGTTCTGCTCAAGGTAGTTGCGGGTAATGCTGTTCAGGATGTCGCGGATTTGATCCTTATCTTCACCGGTAAAGGTCATGCTCAGCACGCCGGTGTCCTTACCGTTTTCGGTGACTGTCAGGTTGTTCTGCAGATTGTTGATCATTCCAAGCGTGGAGAATTTGGTCACGGTGAATTCACCGCCCTCCTGGGCGTGGATCGCGCTAACCATCATGCTGACGCCGTCTTTGTTCAGCATCTGCCCCACTTCGCCGCGTGCGCTAAAGCCCGCATCACTGGTCAGCTGGTACTGTTTCGGACCCAGCACCGTCAGGGTAAAGGTTTGATCCCCCGCCCCTTTCGGCAGCACAAAGTCAGTGACCTTGACGGTGTCATTACTGCGCCCCATCAGACGGTCCCAGCCCGCACCGAAGATTGGGAACGTATTTTTGGTAACGGAAATGTCGAGGCCAAGATCGTGAACCGTTTTACCCAGCACCAGACGCGACTGGATCAGCTGAATTTCAGCGTCGGATGCCGGCGGCTTGTTCGCCAGCGCCGAGCCGATATCCTGCACCAGCGAGTTACCGGTATTCTGTTCAATCTGTACCAGCGCGTCGGCGCTGTAGATAGGCGTGGCGAACAGCGTATACACGACGGCCGCCGCGGCGAACACGGCGGTAATGCCAACTACCCACCACTTTGCTTCGATAACTGTGCCGACCAGGCGACCAATATCAATTTCATCACTGCCCGAAGTCGGGGCGGCAGAAGGTTTTGTTTTTTCTGTCATTGTTATCCCTGCTGAGCTTTCAGTGCCTGCGCCCACTGTTGGGCAGACTGGTCAAGTAAGGTGTAAACCGCCTCGAAGGCCTCATGGCTTTTGCGATACGGATCGGGGATTTCGCGCTCGTTGTCCCAGTGACCAAACAGCATCACCTTGCCGCGCATCTCCGGTGCGATATCGCACAGCGCATGAATATGACGTTTTTCCATTGCCAGAATCAGGTCATACTCCCGGCACATGCGGCCGGTGACCTGGCGGGCGATATGCCCGTCAAGAGAGAGGTTATGATCGCGGGCCACGCTCGTTGCGCGCTCATCGGCACTTTTGCCCACCAGCGCGCCCAGCCCTGCGGACTCGACCGTTAACTCGGGCTGGTACTGTTTCAACAGCCGTTCAGCCGTGGGGGAACGGCAAATGTTCCCCACGCATACCACCAGAATTTTGTTAAACATCGCGAATTACCAGGTATGAATGTCGCGCGCCGTATCCGTCATGTAGCGAACGCCACTGATGGTTGGCAGCAACTGATTGATCAGACGGTTCCAGCGGGCAACCGGCGCGGTGGTGACATACACCACATCGTATGGCTGGAGACGGAACTCCGTCGCCATCACCAGAGATGTCGCATCGGACATATCCAGCTGGTAGATGTTGGCAATCTTGCCTTTCGCACTGCCTTCACCTTTCAGCGGACGGATGACGAAGATACCGGTCGCGTTGGAGGTGGTCAGATCGATACCTTCAGCATTGCCCAGCGCTTCGGTCAGGGTCATGCCGCTGAAGTCCATTTTGAGGGTGCTCTGTTTCTTCACTTCACCCATCACGAAGACTTTCAGATCGTCGTTGCGCGGCACGTAGAGAATATCGCCCGGATAGAGCAGACGGTTCTGGGTCAGGTCGCCGTTTTGCATCAGCGCCTGCAGCGAAATGCGCTGCTCTTTGCCGTTGTGGGTCAACACGACGTTGCGCCAGTCGGCGCCGTCGGTTAAGCCGCCCGCGGCGTTAATGGCGTCCAGAACGGTGAGCGGAACGTTGGTGATGGCCTGCTGGCCGGATTTGTTCACCTGGCCGGAGATATAGGCTTTTTGCGAGCGGAATGCGGCGATATTAACGTCCACCTGCGGGTCGGCGATGTACTGCGCTAAGCGGCCGGTAATATCACTACGGATCTCGGCAAGCGTTTTCCCGGCAACATGGACTTTACCAATGTACGGATAGAACATGGTGCCATCTGACTGCACCCAGTTCCCGGTGTCGCTTGAGCTACGGTACTGGCCCGCTGGGGTGGTCAGTTCAGGGTGATCCCAGACGGTCACGTTAATCACGTCACCCGGTCCCACGCGATACTGGTAGGAGGCAATTTCCTGGTCCAGAGACATATTCGGCTGGGCAACATTTGGGCGTGGACGTAATTGTTCGACCAGACGTGGCGTAAGTGGATAAACATTCACCATTTTGTCGAGATCAAAATCGGCATCCTGTTGCTTGATCACATCCTTACCCATTGTTGACATATTGCTGCCGGGAAAGACCGTACAACCACTCATCAAGGTCACAGACACCAATAATGGCATCAATTTCATTTTGGATTTCATCATTGATTATTTATCACTTTGGCAGAGTAATTATCCTGTGCAATTTAAATAAGCTTGAGACGTATTGGGTTTCAGCATGCAGTTAATCAAATAGAAATATAACTGGCATCAGTCCTAAAAAAAGCTTATTCATCCATTGGCTATTGACAGAATAATCGAGGCTGATTCACACGCTTTCAGGCACGCTACCGCCCTTGGCTTTCAGTTACCAATCCACTGACTAAACAATGTGTTATGGATAGACACCCTCTTGAACAAGGTCTTCTGGAAATATATCAGCCGTTTGCAACACCCAACGGATAATGAATAACCATCCCGAAGACCAAAACAATAATAGCAACAACAAGATTTAACATTTGATGCTGGGAGAATTGTTGCAGCTAACCTAATAGCAGGCAAGGAGACAACTGTCCTAATATCTGTTTTTAAGATTAATATTAAGAGCAAAGTTTTACCCTTTTAGGATTTTCTTTATATTGACAAATAGAGAGTAAAAACCATTATCTGCGATATATCCTAAAGTGCCCGCTTTGTAATTAAATATACGTATTTCGCTTATTTACACCCTTTTGAGAATGCTCTCTTTTTTACGCGTCGTATTAAGAGAAATCTCAGCCCGACATTGCATTTTTCCCCGGTTTTATCCATGATCGAAGTGTGACATTCGTCATATAACAGAAGGTATTGCTATTACTATGGAATGGATTGCCGATCCATCAATCTGGGCCGGGCTGGTGACGCTGGTGGTCATTGAGCTCGTGCTCGGGATTGATAATCTGGTGTTTATCGCCATCCTCGCTGAAAAACTGCCCCCTTCCCAGCGCGACCGCGCGCGCGTGACGGGCCTGCTGCTGGCGATGGTGATGCGGTTACTGCTGCTGGCCTCTATTTCGTGGATGGTCACGCTGACTCAGCCTCTGTTCACCGTTCACGGTCTGAGTTTTAGCGCCCGCGATCTCATCATGCTCTTCGGCGGGTTGTTCCTGCTGTTCAAAGCCACGGTGGAGCTTAACGAACGACTCGAAGGAAAAGACAGCGAGAACCCGACCCAGCGCCGCGGGGCGAAATTCTGGCCGGTGGTGGCGCAAATTGTGGTCCTGGATGCGGTCTTCTCCCTTGATTCAGTCATCACCGCCGTCGGGATGGTGGACCACCTTGCGGTGATGATGGCCGCGGTGATTATCGCCATCACGCTGATGGTGATGGCAAGCAAGGCGCTGACCCGCTTTGTGAACAGCCACCCGACCATCGTGATCCTGTGCCTGAGCTTCCTGCTGATGATTGGCTTTAGCCTGGTTGCCGATGGTTTCGGCTTCCACATTCCGAAGGGCTATCTGTACGCTGCCATCGGCTTCTCCGTCATGATTGAAGCGCTTAACCAGCTGGCAATATTTAACCGCCGCCGGTTTCTCTCCGCTAATCAGACGCTGCGCCAGCGCACGGCCGACACCGTCATGCGCCTGCTGAGCGGCAGGAAAGAGGATGCCGAGCTGGACGCCGAATCCTCTGCCCTGCTGGCCGATCACAGCGACGGGCAGATCTTTAACCCGCAGGAACGGCTGATGATCGAGCGCGTGCTCAACCTGAATCAGCGCACGGTCAGCAGCATCATGACCTCGCGGCACGATATTGAGCATATTGACCTCACGGCACCGGAAGAGCAGATCCGCGCCCTGCTGGATAAAAACCAGCATACCCGCGTGGTGGTCACCGGCGGCGACGAAGAAGAGGAACTCCTGGGCGTAGTGCACGTAATTGACCTGCTCCAGCAGCAGCTGCACGGCGAGGCGCTCAACCTGCGCGCACTGGTGCGTCAGCCGCTGGTCTTCCCGGAAGCGCTTCCGCTGCTCTCCGCGCTGGAGCAGTTCCGCAACGCCCGCACCCACTTTGCCTTCGTAGTGGATGAGTTTGGTTCTGTGGAAGGGCTGGTCACGCTCAGCGACGTGATGGAAACCATCGCCGGTAATTTGCCTAACGAGGTGGATGAGATTGATGCCCGCCACGACATCCAGAAAAACGCAGACGGTTCGTGGACGGCTAACGGACATATGCCGCTTGAAGACCTGGTGCAATTTGTGCCGCTGCCGCTGGATGAAAAGCGGGAATACCATACCATCGCCGGTCTGCTGATGGAGTATTTGCAGCGCATCCCGCAGCCGGGAGAAGAGGTTCAGGTGGGAGACTATCTGCTAAAAACGCTGCAGATTGAAAACCATCGCGTGCAGAAAGTGCAGCTTATTCCATTGAAGGATGAGGAAGATCTGGATTTTGAGGTGTAAAAAAGCCTGACACCGTAGGCCGGGTAAGGCGAAGCCGCCACCCGGCACTACGACCGTCAAAGCTTATCCAGCAGCTTCTTCACATCCTTGCCGTTCTGGGAATCTTTATTACGATCCGCCCAGCTGTTGAGCCGACGTTTCGCTTCATCCTGCAGATGCTTACGCAGGATCTGATCCACCTGAAGGCTGTAATTCAGCGCCTGCCATTTGCCATATACGCTAAGCGGAACGGGCGTCTCTTTCAGGAAATCAATCAGCTTGCTTTCGCCCTGCCAGCCGGAAAGTACCCGGACGTTAAAGCGCGTGTCCGCCGTCTCTTTGACCAGATCCAGCGAGCCTTCCCCGGTTAATGACAGCATGGATGAGGTTCCCTGCATCCCGGCCAGCGTCAGTACCCCGTTATCCAGCGTCAGGTCAGTGGTGAAGCTGTCGAGGCGCGTTGCGCTGTCGTAGTTTTCCTGGGCTTTAACATCGCTGCTGCGCTCCACCGCCTGCTGAACCAGCTGCTGGAAGTTAAGCCCTTCCATACGCGAATCTTTCAGGTCAACATGCGCCTCGCCCTGCCACTCACGGCGGAAAGCGTCGGCATCAATTTTGGTGCCTGAAAAATCCCCCGTCAGCGTCAACTGCCCCGTCAGGGATATCGGATAGTTAAAGGCTTTCAGGATGCTGCCAATCTCAACGTTGTCGAGACGCGGCTGGAATTCGGCGCTGGCAATGTCCTTACGTACATCCAGCGTGCCCGGCAGCGAAAGATGCCCTGCCCCCATTTTTCCGCTCAACTCAGAGATCGCCAGCAACCCGTTATGGTTGAACAGCTTGCTGCTCACGTCGGTAAAATCAATGCCGCGCCAGCGCACGCTGTTGGCTTTCAGTGCAATATCCGCCGTGAAGCCGCGCAAAACGTTATAGTCAGGCTGCTCAAGGTTGGACGAAATGACCGGGCGCGACACCGGAGACTGGCTTTGCCCGGTCTGGGTCGCATCGCTGTCCGTTGCGCTAGCCGGCAGCGGTGGCAGGAGGTTTTCCAGGTTGAGCTTGTCAAACTGCAGGTTCAAAACCCACTTCGGTTTCTCTTCGAGCGTGACGCTCGCCTGCCCTTTCAGGCTGCTGTCGTTGGCCTGCAGATTGAGGTTATCCAGCGCCAGCTGTTTTTGTTCTTCGCGCCATACGGCCTGCAGCGTTCCCTGCCCGGTTATCCCCTGGGTAGGGAGATCCGCCCCCGTCAGCTGCCAGTTAAGCTGCTGGATGTCGGCCGTGAGCTGGTGCGGGTAGTCCGAGGCATTCACGCTGGCGTTCAGCGACAGCGTCAGATCGCGCTGATCGCGATTTACCCGTCCGCTAAACTCCAGCGACGCAAGATGGTGTTCATCCTGCTCCATCTGCAGGTTGATGTTGCGGACGGTGACCTGCTCTGCATCCTCATGCTGGAACACCAGCACGCTATCAGCAACTTTCAGTTTGCCAATATCAAATGACCAGCCCGTATCGGACGGTTCATCCGGTAAGGTATTCTCGCGCGGCGCGACAGGCGCATTCGCGTCGCGCACGGCTTCGGTTTGCGGGGTAAGCTGAATGACCGCGCCTTTCAGCATCACCTGATTAACCTGCAGCTGATGGGAGATAAGCGGGATCAGCGCCACATCGAGACGCATGTTGTCCGCAGAGACCAGCGGCTGTGCCGCGCCCGGTGCGGTTAACGACATGCGGCCAGAGAGAATGCTGAGCTGCGGCCAGACGTGCCAGCGCAGCGGCCCGTCAAGCTTCAGTTGGTAACCACTGCGTGCCTCGACCTGCCGCACCATGTAAGCGCGGAAATCATTCGGGTTAACCAGCAGAACCAACGCCGAAAGGCCAGCAACCAGCACCACCAGCAAAATCATCAGCGTTGTCAGAACTCTTCTCATGGCATCCTCAATGGACTAACGATCAGTCTTTATCAATACGGCTGGCAACCGCACCCTGCTGGTCGCGGTATTTTGCGTCCTGACGGCGGTTATAAGGCCTGTCTGCCGGGCCGGTGAGTGGTTCAAAGCTTAACGCACCGATCATCATTCCCGGACGCAGCGCCAGCGGCAGTTTACCGGCATTGAAAAACTCCAGCACAATCCGGCCCGACCAGCCTGGATCGATACGGTGCGCGGTCACGTGAACCATCAGCCCCAGACGCGCCAGAGAAGAACGGCCATCGAGCCAGCCGACGAGGTCCGCAGGCAGAGTCACGGATTCATACGTCACCGCCAGCGCCAGTTCACCCGGATGCAAATAAAACGCTTCGCCTTCGTCAATGACGATTTCGTCACTCATCACGCGATCGAGCGCGGCGCTGACTTCATCCTTCGGCCCGCTGAGGTCGATGAACGGCGCGGTATGACCGCTAAAGGTACGGAATTTATTCCCCAACCGTACATCAACGGTCACCCCATTGATACGCTCCACGGGAGGACGTGGGGTAATAGACAAGCGGCCTTCATCCAGCCAGGCTTCAATATCACGATCGCAAAGACGCATGGCACTTTCTCCTTTCATGCATCGTACCCTGAGCCGTTGAACGCTCAGGGTAAAACCAGGTTATCTCTGAACGGTACACAATTCGCGCGGCTTATTCAAAAAACTGGCTGATTTTCGCTTTTAAGATATCAATAGCAATGCGGTTTTTGCCCCCGCGCGGCACGATGATATCGGCGTATTGTTTGGAAGGTTCAATAAATTGCAGGAACATCGGGCGGACCGTTTTCTGGTACTGCGCCATGACCGAGTCCATCGAACGGCCGCGCTCGTTAACGTCACGCTTGATGCGGCGCATCAGGCAGATATCCAGCGGGGTATCAACGAAAATGGAGAAGTTCATGGATTCACGCAGGCGAGCGTCGGTCAGAAGCAGGATACCTTCAAGGATAATCACCTTCTTCGGCTCAATGCGGATCGTTTCCTGAGTGCGGGTGTGTTCTACGTAACTGTAAACGGGCAGTTCGATCGCCTGACCGCTCTTAAGCGCTTCTAAATGCTGGAACAGGAGACTGTGATCCATTGCATTCGGGTGGTCATAGTTGGTTTTTACACGCTCTTCCATCGACAGATGGGATTGATCTTTGTAATAACTGTCTTCGGGAATGACGCCGATATGCTCATCACCTACCTGTTCACGCAGTTCGCGATAAAGCGTACTGGCAATTAGACTTTTACCTGAAGCCGATGCGCCGGCGATGCCTATAATGACGCACTGATGAGACTTATCAGTCATAAATTTAGCGACCTGATTAACCTGGATGTGAAGGAAGGACGACGCCGGAGCGTCAAACGCGGCAATTATAGGGATTTCGCGGGCGTGATACCAGTCGAATGCGCAGGTTATGCGAGACAGCCTGAAAAGTGACGCATTGTTCCCTGAGTGAAATTTTAATGGCCGTTTTTTCAGCGCTAAACATGAATTTTTTAGCGAGTAACTATTTAATAAGTCTATGATGTCAAATTATGAGCAGTCGCCATATGAATTGTAAATTGTTTGTACTAGCATAAACCAAATTATCAAATTCACTCGTGCGGACTTCTCTCCTGACGGCATGGCGTCTCTGGATAAAGCGGTAATGAATAAACAATACCAGCGGGTTTTGGTTACTACCCCACATCCTTTATTGCGACTTGTCTGTCTGGGCCTGGTCACCTTTATCTTTACCTTATTTTCGCTGGAGCTCACCCGCTTCGGCACCCTGCTGGCCCCGCTCTGGTTCCCCACCGCGATTATGATGGTGGCGTTTTACCGCCATGCCGGGAAAATGTGGCCCGGTATTGCCCTGGCCTGTTCGTTCGGCAATATTCTGGCCTCGTGGATGCTGTTCTCCTGGGGGGAGATAAGCCTCGCCTTTACCTCAATAAACGTTATTGAGGCCTTCATTGGTGCAGTGTTACTGCGTAAGCTGCTCCCGTGGTATAACCCGCTGCAAAATTTAAATGACTGGATCCGCCTCGCCATTGGCAGCGCGCTGGTACCGCCGCTGGTGGGCGGCGTTCTGGTCTATTTGTTGGTCCCCGCTCCCGAACCGCTGCGTAATTTTATCGTCTGGGTGCTCTCTGAATCCATCGGCGCGCTGGCCCTGGTGCCGCTGGGATTGCTGTTCAAACCTCACTATCTGCTGCGCCACCGTGACCCGAGACTACTGCTGGAAACGCTGGTCACCATGGCCGTCACGCTGGCTCTTAGCTGGGCCTCCATTACCTGGCTGCCGTGGCCCTTTACCTGCGTGATCGTTCTGCTGATGTGGAGCGCCGTGCGCCTGCCGCGAATGGAAGCCTTCATGGTATTTCTGGTCACTGTTATGGTCGTGTCATTGATGATTGCCCGGAACCCGGCGGCGCTGACCACCCAACATGTGGGACCCATGCTGAACGCGCCGTGGCTGCCGTTCCTGATGCTGCTTCTCCCCGCTAACGTGATGACCATGGTGATGTATGCCTTCCGCGCCGAACGCAAACACATCACCGAAAGCGAAGAGCGTTTTCGCAATGCGATGGAGTATTCCGCCATCGGCATGGCACTGGTCAGCATTGAGGGCCAGTGGCTTCAGGCCAACAAGGCATTGTGCAATTTCCTCGGTTACAGCCAGACGGAACTGCAGTTGCTCACCTTCCAGCAGCTCACCTGGCCGGAAGATCTGCATACCGATCTGGAACAGCTGGAGCAGCTGGTTAACGGCGACATTAACACCTACACCCTTGAGAAGCGCTACTACACACGCAACGGCGAGGTCGTCTGGGCGCTTCTGGCCGTGTCCGTCGTGCGCCATGCCGACGGCTCACCGCTCTATTTCATCGCCCAGATTGAAGATATTAACGACCTGAAGCAGACCGAGTGGGTCAACAAACGCCTGATGGAGCGCATTACGCTGGCCAACGAAGCCGGCGGCATCGGCATCTGGGAGTGGGATCTGGAGCCAGACATCATCAGCTGGGATAAGCGGATGTTCGAGCTGTATGAAATCCCGCCGCACATTAAGCCCACCTGGCAGCTCTGGCACGACGCCATGCTGCCGGAAGATCGCGCGCATGCTGAAAAAGTGCTGCGAGATTCCCTGGTTTCCCGTCTGCCGTTTAAGCTGGAATTCCGTATCCGCGTGAAGGAAGGTGTGCGCCATATTCGCTCCCTGGCAAACCGGGTACTGAATAAAGAGGGTGAAGTCGAACGCTTGCTCGGCATCAATATGGACATGACCGAGGTGAAGCAGCTTAACGAGGCGCTGTTCCAGGAAAAAGAGCGTCTGCACATCACCCTCGACTCCATCGGCGAAGCGGTGCTCTGTACCGATATTGATATGAACGTCACCTTTATGAACCCGGTCGCCGAGAAGATGAGCGGCTGGCTGCAGACCGAGGCCATCGGCCAGCCGATCCTGAAGGTGTTACATATCACCTTTGGTGAGCAAGGTCCGCTGATGGAAAACATTCACAGTGGTGATATGTCCCGTTCGGATATCGACCAGGACGTGGTGCTGAACTGCCGCACCGGGGGATCGTTCGATATCCATTACAGCATTACGCCGCTCAGCACGCTCGAGGGGAAAAGTATTGGCTCGGTTATCGTTATTCAGGATGTTACTGAATCGCGCAAAATGCTGCGCCAGCTGAGCTATAGCGCGTCACACGATGCCCTGACCCACCTGGCAAACCGGGTCAGCTTTGAAAACCATCTCAAAAGGCTTCTGCAAACCGTACGTGAGACGCGTCAGCGTCATGCGCTGGTCTTTATCGATCTGGACCGCTTCAAAGCCGTCAACGATAGCGCTGGCCATGCGGCGGGGGATGCCCTGCTGCGGGAACTCTCTTCCATGATGTTAACCCTGCTCCGCTCCAGCGACGTGCTGGCGCGTCTTGGCGGAGACGAGTTCGGGCTGCTGCTGCCGGACTGCAATATTGAGAGCGCGCGCTATATCACCGGTCGCCTGATCCACACCATTAATGACTATCACTTTATGTGGGAAGGCCGCCTGCACAGGATTGGTTCCAGCGCAGGGATCACGCTGATTGATGAAAATAACTACCAGGCGTCAGACGTGATGTCGCAGGCGGATATTGCCTGTTATGCCTCGAAAAACAGCGGGCGCGGCATCGTGACGGTTTACGAACCCCAGCAGGAGCGGGACCGCAGCACGCGCAGCATGCTGTCGCTGGACGAGCAGTGGCACATGATCAAAGACAATCATTTGTTGATGATAGCCCGCAGCGTCGCCTCCCCACGCATACCGGAGAGCTGTAACTTCTGGCTGATTTCGCTGCGCCTGTGGACCAGCCAGGGCGAGGTGCAGGAGGAACATGCTTTCCGCGCGGGTCTGGCGGAGCCTGAGCTGCTGCATGCCCTTGACAGACGCATCTTCAGCGAGTTTTTCCGTAACTACGCGGCCCAGGTTGCCAGCAAGGGGATGGGCGTGGCGCTGCCGCTTTCTGCGGCCGGTTTAGCCAGCGTGACGCTGGTGGATGAACTGCTCGATCTTCTGGATAACAGCTCCCTGCCGGGCCGTCTGCTGCATCTGGTTATCACCGCCGACGTGGTGTGTCACCCGGATGAGAATCTGCAGCGGGGTTTGCAAAAGCTTCGTCAGGCGGGCTGCCGCGTGATCTTCAGCCAGACAGGACGCGACATGAACGTCTTCACCCACCTGAGCCCGAACATGGCCGATTATCTGATGCTGGATGCAGAAGTGGTGAGCAACGTATATGGCAATCTGATGGACGAGATGATGGTGACCATCGTCCAGGGCCACGCCCAGCGTCTGGGGATGAAGACCATCGCGGGTCCGTGTAATCAGCCCATCATGATGGATACGCTGTCCGGCATTGGCATCGATTTTATTTATGGCGATACCATCGCTGAACCGCAGCCGCTTGATCTACTGCTTAACACCAGTTATTTCGCCATCAACTGACGGTGCCCAGCCGTCGGTATACCAGATGTGCAGCAGCGCGTAAGAACGCCACGGCTGCCAGCGCTCGGCGTAACGACGAATCTGCGCGGGCGTCATCCCGGCAAAGCGTTGCTTAATCAGATAATCATCCGGCAGGAACACATCTTTCGCCTGCCAGCCGCGCAGGGCCAGGTAGTTTGCCGTCCAGCGTCCGATCCCTGGCCGCTGCTGTAGCGCCTTCATGCCCGCCTCAACGTCTTCAGGCGGCGTCAGCGGAAAGGTTCCGTCGACGACCGACTGCGCCAGATGAATCAGCGACTCCGCGCGTTTTACCGGCATCCCGAGCGCCTTGAGCGCCAGCGGATCGGCAACCGCCAGCGCTTGCGGGGAGGGAAAGCAGACATAACCCGGTGCATCTTTTACCGGCTCTCCGCACAGGGCGACAACGCGGGAAGCCAGTTTCGCCGCCATCGCCACGCTGACCAGCTGGCCGAGAATGGCCCGGACGCCCTGCTCGTACGCATCCATCGCCCCCGGCAAACGCAGGCCGGGCCGGGTAGCGCCGAGATCCCCCAGGGTATCCGCGATGTGCTGCGGGTTGCAGGCGAGATCGAACAGGCGCGCGATGCGTTCAAGACACGTCTGCGCAACCGGAATTAATCCCGGGCTGAGGGTCACATTCAGCGTATGGGTGGCGATATCCGGCGTTACGCGAAAAATCCCCTGATGGCCCTCGCAGGCAAAGCTGCGCTCGTAATAATCGCTCGTGACGGTTTCAATGCCCGTCACCGCACGGGCGCCGAGAAAGCCAAACATCCACTGCCAGTCGTAAGGGGGTTGCCACGTCAGGGTATACATCGCTGCTCCTTTTTTATTCCTCTCAGGATAAACGGAAAAGCGGTGTTTCGCCTTGCTTTCATATTCCTGTTGTCGCCATGCAGACATTTCGTTAAAGTCTCGCCCCTTCTCACCGGCATGGGGATTCATTGTGTTTATCGGATTTGACTACGGTACGGCAAACTGCTCGGTTGCGATCATGCAAAACGGACAACCGCAGCTTCTTAAAATGGAAAAAGAGAGCACGCTGCTGCCGTCAATGCTCTGCGCGCCTACGCGTGAAGCGGTGAGCGAGTGGCTGTTCCGCCACCATCAGGTTCCGGCTACCGCAGCGGAAACCCAGGCGCTGCTGCGCCGTGCGGTCAGCTTTAACCGCGAGGAAGACATCGACGTTACCCCGTCCAGCGTGCAGTTCGGCCTCTCTTCGCTCGGGCACTACATTGAAGACCCGGAAGAGGTTTACTTTGTTAAGTCACCGAAGTCCTTCCTCGGTGCCAGCGGCCTGAAGCCGCAGCAGGTGGCGATGTTTGAAGACCTGGTGTGCGCGATGATGCTGCATATCCGTAATCAGGCGCAGACGCAGGTCTCTGAGGAGATTACCCAGGCGGTGATTGGCCGCCCGATCAACTTCCAGGGGCTGGGCGGCGACGAGGCCAACCAGCAGGCGCAGGGGATCCTTGAACGCGCCGCACATCGCGCAGGCTTCCGCGACGTGGTGTTTCAGTACGAGCCGGTTGCGGCGGGGCTGGATTTTGAAGCCACGCTGACGGAAGAGAAGCGCGTGCTGGTCGTCGACATCGGGGGCGGTACAACGGACTGCTCCCTGCTGCTGATGGGCCCGCAGTGGCATAGCCGTCGCGACCGCGAAAACAGCCTGCTCGGGCACAGCGGCTGCCGCGTAGGCGGTAACGATCTCGATATCGCCCTGGCATTCAAGAGCCTGATGCCGCTGCTGGGCATGGGTGGGCAAACGGAAAAAGGCATCGCTCTGCCGATCCTGCCGTGGTGGAACGCCATTGCCATCAACGACGTTCCGGCGCAGAGTGATTTTTACAGCACCGCGAACGGGCGCTTCCTCAACGATCTGGTGCGCGATGCGCAGGACGCCGAGAAGGTCGCCCTGCTGTATAAAGTGTGGCGTCAGCGCCTGAGCTACCGCGTGGTGCGCACCGCCGAAGAGAGCAAAATTGCGCTGTCGGATCGTCCTGAACATGCGGTTTCGCTGCCCTTCATCAGCGACGATCTGGCCACGGCGATCTCTCAGGAGGGGCTGGAGACGGCGCTTGCTCAGCCGCTGCAGCGTATTCTGGAGCAGGTGCAGCTGGCGCTGGAGAACGGTAAAGAGAAGCCGGATGTGATCTATCTGACCGGCGGTAGCGCCCGTTCGCCGCTGATCAAGAAAGCGCTGGCGGAACAGCTGCCGGGCATTCCCATTGCCGGTGGAGATGACTTTGGCTCCGTTACAGCAGGGCTGGCGCGCTGGGCGCAGGTGATGTTTAGCTAATGCGGTTGTGCCGGGTGGCGGCTTCGCCTTACCCGGCTAAAACGATCGCCACACTCAGACCATTCCTGACAGTCTTCCATATTTCCTCCATTTTTCCGCTGTGTTAGCTGACTAAACTAGTATCATTCCCCGAAGTGTTTCAGGATGAGAACGTATAACGATGAAAGGCAGTAACAAATCCCGCTGGGCAATCGCCGCTGGCATCATTGTGGTGGCCGTTGCCGCCGCCTGGTACTGGCACAGCCAATCCGCAAATTCCGCAGCCCCCGCTGGTGCCAATAACGCATCGCAGCGCCCGGCAGGCGGTGGCCGTCACGGCATGCGTGGCGGCGCGCTGGCACCGGTACAGGCTGCCACGGCGATGAGTAAAGCCGTTCCGCGTTATCTGACCGGTCTCGGCACGATTACCGCCGCGAACACCGCGACGGTGCGCAGCCGCGTTGACGGCCAGCTCATCGCGATCCACTTCCAGGAAGGGCAGCAGGTCAAAGCCGGCGATCTGCTGGCCGAAATCGACCCGAGCCAGTTTAAGGTCGCCCTCGCCCAGGCGCAGGGGCAGCTCGCGAAAGACAAAGCCACCCTCGCCAACGCCCGTCGCGATTTAGCGCGCTACCAGCAGCTGGTGAAAACCAACCTCGTGTCACGTCAGGAGCTGGACACCCAGCAGTCGCTGGTCAGCGAAACGCAGGGCACCATCAAAGCCGACGAAGCTGCCGTAGCAAGCGCACAGCTGCAGCTGGACTGGAGCCGCATCACCGCGCCGATTGACGGGCGCGTCGGCCTGAAGCAGGTCGATATCGGCAACCAGATCTCCAGCGGCGACACCACGGGCATCGTGGTGATCACCCAAACCCACCCGATTAATTTAGTCTTCACCCTGCCGGAAAGCGATATCGCAACCGTCATGCAGGCGCAGAAAGCCGGTAAAGGCCTGGTGGTGGAAGCCTGGGACCGCACCAACAAGCAGAAGCTGAGCGAGGGTACTCTGCTCAGCCTGGACAACCAGATCGACACCACCACCGGCACCATCAAGCTGAAGGCGCGCTTTGATAACCAGGACGATGCCCTTTTCCCGAACCAGTTCGTCAATGCGCGAATGCTGGTTGCGACCGAAGATAACGCTGTGGTGATCCCAACGGCTGCGCTGCAGATGGGTAACGAAGGTAGCTTCGTCTGGGTACTTAACAGCGACAATAAGGTCAGCAAGCACCTGGTGAAAACCGGGATTCAGGACAGCCAGACGGTGGTCATCGCCGCCGGCCTTTCCGCGGGCGACCGCGTAGTCACCGACGGCATTGACCGTCTGACCGAAGGGGCCAAAGTGGAAGTGGTTGAACCTGCGAAACAGGGAGAGAAATCCTGATGCAGGTCATGCCGCCAGGCTCTACAGGTGGGCCGTCACGCCTGTTTATCCTCCGTCCTGTCGCCACCACGCTGCTGATGGTGGCGATCCTGCTCGCCGGGATTATCGGCTATCGCTTCCTGCCCGTGTCGGCGCTGCCGGAGGTGGATTACCCCACCATTCAGGTGGTGACGCTCTACCCTGGCGCCAGTCCGGACGTGGTGACGTCCGCCATTACCGCTCCGCTGGAGCGCCAGTTCGGCCAGATGTCCGGGTTAAAACAGATGTCCTCCCAGAGTTCCGGGGGGGCATCCGTCGTGACGCTGCAGTTCCAGCTGACGCTGTCGCTGGACGTCGCCGAGCAGGAGGTGCAGGCCGCCATCAACGCCGCCACCAACCTGCTGCCGTCGGACCTGCCTAACCCACCGGTCTACAGCAAGGTGAACCCGGCGGATCCGCCGATCATGACCCTCGCCGTCACCTCCTCCGCCATGCCGATGACGCAGGTGGAAGACATGGTCGAAACCCGCGTGGCGCAGAAAATTTCTCAGGTCTCCGGCGTCGGCCTCGTCACCCTGGCGGGCGGCCAGCGTCCGGCGGTACGCGTGAAGCTGAACGCGCAGGCCATCGCCGCGCTGGGCCTGACCAGCGAAACCATCCGCAGCGCCATCAGCAATGCTAACGTCAACTCGGCAAAAGGCTCGCTGGACGGCCCGACCCGCGCGGTCACCCTCTCGGCGAACGACCAGATGCAGTCCGCCGACGAATACCGTCAGCTGATTGTGGCCTACCAGAACGGCGCGCCGATCCGCCTGGGCGACATCGCCACCGTGGAACAAGGCGCGGAAAACAGCTGGCTCGGCGCGTGGGCCAACAAGCAGCAGGCGATCGTGATGAACGTGCAGCGTCAACCGGGCGCCAACATCATCGAAACCGCCGACAGCATCCGCACCATGCTCCCGCAGCTGATTGAAAGCCTGCCAAAATCGGTCAGCGTGAAGGTGCTTTCTGACCGCACCACCAACATTCGAGCGTCGGTCACCGACACCCAGTTTGAGCTGATGCTGGCGATTGCGCTGGTGGTGATGATCATCTACCTGTTCCTGCGCAACGTCCCGGCAACCATTATCCCCGCCGTCGCCGTACCGCTCTCGCTGGTCGGCACCTTCGCGGTGATGGTGTTCCTCGATTTTTCGATTAATAACCTGACGCTGATGGCGCTGACCATCGCCACCGGGTTCGTGGTGGATGACGCCATCGTCGTTATTGAGAACATTTCGCGCTATATCGAGAAAGGCGAAAAACCGCTGGCCGCCGCGCTGAAGGGCGCGGGGGAAATCGGCTTTACCATTATCTCACTCACCTTCTCGCTGATTGCGGTGCTGATCCCGCTGCTGTTTATGGGCGATATTGTCGGGCGGCTGTTCCGCGAGTTTGCCGTGACGCTGGCGGTCGCCATTTTGATCTCCGCCGTGGTGTCGCTGACCCTGACCCCGATGATGTGCGCCCGCATGCTGAGCCACGAGTCCCTGCGCAAGCAAAACCGCTTCTCCCGCGCCTCCGAGCGAATGTTCGAGCGGATTATTGCCGCCTACGGTCGCGTGCTGGCGAAAGTGCTGAACCATCCGTGGGCCACGCTCGGCGTGGCGCTGGGAACCCTGGCGCTCAGCGTGATGCTGTGGATTTTTATTCCGAAAGGTTTCTTCCCCATTCAGGATAACGGCATTATTCAGGGCACGCTTCAGGCTCCGCAGTCGGTCTCCTTCGCGAATATGGCGCAGCGCCGGCAGCAGGTGTCTGACATCATCATGAAAGACCCGGCGGTGGAGAGCCTGACGTCCTACGTGGGGGTGGATGGCACCAACCCGTCGCTCAACAGCGCGCGTCTGCAGATCAACCTCAAGCCGCTGGATGAGCGCGACGACCGCGTGAACGCCGTCATCGAGCGCCTGCAAAGCGCCGTGGCCCGCGTGCCGGGCGTTGAGCTTTACCTGCAGCCGATTCAGGATCTGACCATTGACACCCAGGTCAGCCGCACGCAGTATCAGTTCACGCTCCAGGCTACGTCGCTTGATGCCCTCAGCACCTGGGTGCCGCAGCTGGTTGAAAAACTTAACACCCTGCCGCAGCTCGCCGACGTCAGCAGCGACTGGCAGGACAAAGGGCTGGCGGCCTACGTGAACGTCAACCGCGATACCGCCAGCCGTCTGGGCATTACCATGGCAGACGTGGATAATGCCCTGTACAACGCCTTCGGTCAGCGCCTTATCTCCACCATCTACACCCAGGCAAACCAGTATCGCGTGGTGCTGGAGCACAACACGGAAAACACGCCCGGCCTTGCCGCGCTGGATTCGGTGCGCCTGACCAGTAAAGACGGCGGTATTGTGCCGCTGAGCGCTATCGCCACGGTGGAGGAGCGCTATACCCCGCTGTCGATTAACCATCTGGATCAGTTCCCGTCCACCACCATTTCATTTAACGTGCCGGACGGTTACTCGCTGGGCGAAGCGGTGGAGGCCATTCAGAGCGCTGAAAAAGCGGTAAGCTTCCCGTCCGATATTCAGACCCAGTTCCAGGGCAGCACGCTGGCGTTTCAGGCCGCGCTGGGCAACACCGTCTGGCTGATCGTCGCGGCGGTCGTGGCGATGTACATCGTGCTTGGCGTGCTGTACGAAAGCTTTATCCACCCGATCACCATCCTCTCTACCCTGCCGACGGCAGGCGTGGGGGCGCTGCTGGCATTGATGCTGGCGGGCAGCGAGCTGGACGTCATAGCCATCATCGGCATTATCCTGCTTATCGGGATCGTGAAGAAAAACGCCATCATGATGATCGACTTTGCGCTGGCCGCCGAGCGCGAGCAGGGCATGTCGCCGCGCGATGCCATCTTCCAGGCCTGCCTGCTGCGTTTTCGCCCGATCCTGATGACCACGCTGGCCGCCCTGCTGGGGGCGCTGCCGCTGATGCTCAGCACCGGCGTCGGCGCGGAGCTGCGCCGCCCGCTGGGTATCGGTATGGTCGGGGGGCTGCTGGTGAGCCAGGTGCTGACCCTGTTTACCACGCCGGTGATCTATCTGCTGTTTGACCGCCTGGCGCTGTGGACCAAAAGCCGTTTCCCGAAACGTGAAGAGGAGGCGTAAGTGAAGTTTTTCGCCCTCTTCATTTACCGTCCGGTGGCGACGATTTTACTCTCCGTCGCCATCACCCTTTGCGGCGTTCTGGGCTTCCGGCTGCTGCCCGTCGCCCCGCTGCCGCAGGTGGATTTCCCGGTGATCATGGTCAGCGCCTCGCTGCCGGGTGCGTCGCCGGAAACCATGGCGTCGTCGGTCGCCACGCCGCTGGAGCGTTCCCTTGGGCGGATTGCGGGGGTCAACGAGATGACCTCCAGCAGCTCGCTGGGCAGTACGCGCATCATTCTGGAATTTAGCTTCGACCGGGATATTAACGGTGCGGCGCGTGACGTGCAGGCGGCGATCAACGCCGCGCAAAGCCTGCTGCCGAGCGGGATGCCGAGCCGTCCGACTTACCGCAAGGCCAATCCGTCCGATGCGCCGATCATGATCCTGACGCTGACCTCGGACACCTATTCTCAGGGGCAGCTCTACGACTTTGCGTCGACCCAGCTGGCGCAGACGATCTCACAAATCAACGGCGTGGGCGACGTGAGCGTCGGCGGCAGTTCCCTGCCCGCCGTGCGCGTGGGGCTGAACCCGCAGGCGCTGTTTAACCAGGGCGTGTCGCTGGACGACGTGCGCTCCGCCATCAGCAACGCCAACGTGCGTAAACCGCAGGGGGCGATTGAGGACGGCAGCCATCGCTGGCAGATCCACACCAATGACGAGCTAAAAACCGCCGCGGAATACCAGCCGCTGATTATTCACTACAACAACGGCGCGGCGGTGCGCCTGAGCGACGTCGCCAGCGTCACCGACTCGGTGCAGGACATGCGCAACGCCGGGATGACCAACGCTAAACCGGCCATTCTGCTGATGATCCGCAAGCTGCCGGAGGCGAACATTATCGAGACGGTGAACAGCATTCGCGCCCGCCTCCCGGAGCTGCAGGAGACCATCCCGGCAGCAATCGATCTGCAGATTGCCCAGGATCGCTCCCCGACCATTCGCGCCTCGCTTGAGGAGGTGGAGCAGACGCTGATTATCTCCGTCGCGCTGGTGATTCTGGTGGTGTTCCTGTTCCTGCGATCCGGCCGCGCGACGCTTATCCCGGCGGTGGCCGTGCCGGTCTCGCTGATCGGTACCTTTGCCGCCATGTACCTGTGCGGGTTTAGCCTCAACAACCTGTCGCTGATGGCCCTGACGATCGCCACGGGCTTCGTGGTGGATGATGCCATCGTGGTGCTGGAAAACATTTCCCGCCATCTGGAAGCGGGCGTGAAGCCGCTTCCGGCCGCGCTGCAGGGCACACGCGAGGTGGGCTTTACGGTGCTCTCCATGAGCCTGTCGCTGGTGGCGGTATTTCTGCCGCTGCTGCTGATGGGCGGGCTGCCGGGCCGGTTGCTGCGCGAATTTGCCGTCACGCTGTCGGTTGCCATCGGGATTTCGCTGGTGATTTCTCTGACGCTTACGCCGATGATGTGCGGCTGGATGCTCAAGCGCAGCAGGCCGCACTCGCAGCCGCGCCGCAAAGGCTTTGGTCGCTTTCTGATGGCGATGCAGGAAGGCTACGGCAAATCGCTGAAGTGGGTGCTGAACCATACGCGGCTGGTCGGGCTGGTGCTGATCGCCACCATTGGGCTCAACGTCTGGATGTATATCACCATCCCGAAAACCTTCTTCCCGGAGCAGGATACCGGCGTGCTGATGGGCGGTATTCAGGCGGACCAGAGCATTTCATTCCAGGCAATGCGCGGCAAGCTGCAGGACTTTATGAAGATCATTCGTGAAGACAACGCCGTGGATAACGTGACCGGCTTTACCGGCGGGTCGCGCGTTAACAGCGGGATGATGTTTATTACCCTGAAACCGCGCGGCGAGCGCAACGAAACCGCCCAGCAGGTGATTGACCGCCTGCGGGTGAAGCTCGCCAAAGAGCCGGGGGCAAACCTGTTTTTGATGGCCGTTCAGGATATCCGCGTCGGCGGACGACAGGCGAACGCCAGCTACCAGTACACGTTGCTCTCGGACGATTTAGCCGCCCTGCGCGAGTGGGAGCCGAAGATCCGCAAGGCGCTGGCCGCCCTGCCCCAGCTGGCGGACGTGAACTCCGATCAGCAGGACAACGGCGCCGAGATGGCGCTCACCTACGACCGCGAAACCATGTCGCGGCTGGGCATTAACGTCGAAGCCGCTAACAGCCTGCTGAACAACGCCTTCGGCCAGCGCGAGATCTCCACCATCTATCAGCCGATGAACCAGTACAAGGTGGTGATGGAGGTGGATCCGCGCTACACCCAGGACATCAGCGCGCTGGATAAAATGTTTGTGATTAACAGCGACGGCAAGGCGATACCGCTCTCCTACTTCGCCAGCTGGCGGCCAGCCAACGCGCCGCTGTCGGTGAACCATCAGGGGCTTTCAGCAGCGTCGACCATCTCCTTTAACCTGCCCGCCGGTTCGTCGCTTTCCGAGGCCAGCGACGCGATCAACCGCGCGATGACGCAGCTTGGCGTGCCCTCCACCGTGCGCGGCAGCTTTGCCGGGACCGCGCAGGTGTTCCAGGAGACGATGAACTCGCAGGTGATTTTGATTCTGGCGGCGATTGCCACGGTCTATATTGTGCTGGGCGTGCTGTATGAAAGTTACGTTCACCCGCTGACCATCCTCTCGACGCTGCCGTCGGCGGGCGTGGGGGCGCTGCTGGCGCTGGAGCTGTTCGGCGCGCCGTTCAGCCTGATCGCGCTCATCGGGATCATGCTATTAATTGGCATCGTGAAGAAAAACGCCATCATGATGGTGGACTTCGCGCTGGACGCCCAGCGCAACGGCAACCTGACGCCGGAGGAGGCGATCTTCCAGGCCTGCCTGCTGCGTTTTCGTCCGATCATGATGACCACCCTGGCGGCGCTCTTTGGCGCGCTGCCGCTGGTGATTTCCGGCGGCGACGGCTCAGAGCTGCGCCAGCCGCTGGGGATCACCATTGTCGGCGGTCTGGTGATGAGCCAGCTGCTGACGCTGTACACCACGCCGGTGGTCTATCTGTTCTTTGACCGCCTGCGGCTGCGCTTTTCGCGTAAAAACAGAACCACGGTGACCGGGTAAATGACTGAACTTCCCAGCAACGTTCGCTGGCAATTGTGGATAGTCGCCTTCGGCTTCTTTATGCAGTCGCTGGATACGACCATCGTCAACACCGCCCTCCCTTCGATGGCGAAAAGTCTGGGGGAGAGCCCGCTGCATATGCATATGGTGATTGTTGCCTACGTGCTGACGGTTGCTGTGATGTTGCCTGCCAGCGGCTGGATGGCGGATAAAGTGGGCGTGCGGAATATCTTCTTTACCGCCATCGTGCTGTTTACCACCGGCTCACTGTTTTGCGCCCAGGCCAACACCCTCGACCAGCTGGTGATGGCGCGCGTGCTGCAGGGCGTCGGCGGGGCGATGATGGTGCCCGTCGGGCGGCTAACGGTGATGAAGATTGTGCCGCGCGAGCAATACATGGCGGCGATGACCTTCGTCACCCTGCCCGGTCAGGTGGGGCCGCTGCTGGGCCCGGCGCTGGGCGGCATTCTGGTGGAGTACGCCTCCTGGCACTGGATCTTCTTAATCAATCTTCCTGTTGGCATCATCGGCGCTATTGCCACCCTGACGCTGATGCCGAATTACAAAATGCAGACGCGGCGCTTTGATTTCTTTGGTTTTATTCTGCTGGCGGCGGGCATGGCGACGCTGACCCTGGCGCTCGACGGGCAAAAGGGGCTGGGCATTTCGTTCCTGACGCTGGGCGTTCTGGTTGCCCTCGGCCTTACCGCCATTGGATGGTATTTGCGGCACGCTCGCGGTAATGACAAGGCGCTGTTCAGCCTGAACTTGTTTAAAAACCCCACCTACCGTCTTGGCCTGTTCGGCAGCTTCGCCGGACGTATCGGCAGCGGCATGCTGCCGTTTATGACGCCCGTGTTTCTGCAAATTGGGATGGGATTTTCGCCGTTTCATGCGGGCCTGATGATGATCCCGATGGTGCTCGGCAGCATGGGAATGAAGCGCATCGTGGTGCAGGTGGTGAACCGCTTTGGCTACCGTCACGTGCTGGTGACAGCCACGCTGGGGCTGGCGCTGGTGAGCCTGCTGTTTATGGCCGTGGCGCTGATGGGCTGGTACTACGTCCTGCCGCTGGTGCTGTTCTGCCAGGGGATCGTCAACTCCATGCGCTTCTCGTCGATGAATACCCTGACGCTGAAGGATCTCCCGGACGAGCTGGCGAGCAGCGGCAACAGCCTGCTGTCGATAATCATGCAGCTCTCCATGAGCGTCGGCGTGACCATTGCCGGTTTACTGCTCGGCATGTACGGCCAGCACCATCTCAGCGTCGACACGCCCGTGGCGCATCAGGTCTTTTTATACACTTATCTCAGCATGGCGGTGATTATCGCCCTGCCCGCCGTCATCTTCGCCCGGGTGCCGGATGATACCAGCAAGAACGTCGTGATCGGGCGCGGCAAAAGGAGTGGCTCATGAAATTCTGGCGTCCGGGCATTACCGGCAAGCTCTTCGTGGCGATATTTGCCACCTGTATCGTCCTGCTGATCACCATGCACTGGGCGGTGCGGGTCAGCTTTGAGCGCGGCTTTATTGACTACATCAAGCATGGCAACGAGCAGCGCCTGCAGGGCTTAAGCGATGCGCTGAGTGAACAGTACGCCCAGCACGGCAACTGGCGTTTTCTGCGTAATAATGACCGCTTTATTTTCCAGATCCTGCGCTCGCTGGAGCACGATACCGGTGACGATCGTCCGGGGCCGGGCATGCCGCCGCACGGCTGGCGCACCCAGTTCTGGGTGATCGACCAGGACATGCGCACGCTGGTTGGCCCGCGCGCGCCGATACCACCGGACGGCACCCGCCGGGCGATTAAGGTGAATAACGCGACCGTCGGCTGGGTGATCGCCTCGCCGGTGGAGCGTCTGACGCGCAACACCGACATTAACTTTGACCGCCAGCAGCGCCGGACCAGCTGGCTGATTGTCGCCCTCTCCACGCTGCTCGCCGCGCTCGCCACCTTCCCGCTGGCGCGCGGTCTGCTCGCCCCGGTGAAACGGCTGGTGGAGGGCACGCACAAGCTCGCCGCCGGGGATTTCACCACCCGCGTCGATACCCGCAGCCAGGACGAACTGGGCAAGCTGGCGCAGGACTTTAACCAGCTTGCCAGCACGCTGGAGAAAAACCAGCAGATGCGCCGCGACTTTATGGCCGACATTTCTCACGAGCTGCGCACCCCACTGGCGGTGCTGCGCGGCGAACTGGAGGCGATTCAGGACGGCGTGCGCCAGTTTACGCCGGAATCGGTGGCCTCTCTGCAGGCGGAGGTGGGCACGCTCACCAAGCTGGTGGACGATCTCCACCAGCTCTCTATGTCCGACGAAGGCGCGCTGGCCTACCAGAAGGCGCCCGTTGATGTCATTAACGTACTGGAGGTGGCGAGCGGCGCCTTCCGCGAGCGCTTTGCCAGTCGCAACCTGAAAATCGATCTCTCCCTGCCGGACAGCGCGGTGGTATTCGGCGACAAAGACCGGCTGATGCAGCTGTTCAACAACCTGCTGGAGAACAGCCTGCGCTACACCGACAGCGGCGGCGGGCTGCATATCTCCGGCAGACAGGAAAACGGACGCTTCGCCCTCACCTTCGCCGATTCCGCACCCGGCGTGCAGGACGCGCAGCTGGAAAAACTGTTTGAACGCTTTTACCGCACCGAAGGCTCCCGCAACCGCGCCAGCGGCGGTTCCGGCCTGGGGCTGGCGATTTGCGTTAACATCGTCGAGGCGCATAATGGCACCATTCGCGCCGCCCATTCGCCTTTTGGCGGGGTTAGCATTACAGTAGAGTTACCTCTGGAACGGGATTTATCGAGGGAAGCATGACCGAGTTACCGATTGACGAAAACACGCCGCGCATTTTGATTGTCGAAGACGAACCCAAACTTGGGCAGTTGCTGATCGACTATTTACGCGCGGCCAGCTACGCCCCTTCGCTGATCAGCCACGGCGACCAGGTGCTGCCATACGTGCGCCAGACGCCGCCGGACCTGATCCTGCTGGATCTGATGCTCCCCGGCACCGACGGCCTGACCCTGTGCCGGGAGATTCGTCGCTTCTCCGACGTGCCGATCGTCATGGTCACCGCCAAAATTGAAGAGATTGACCGCCTGCTGGGGCTCGAAATTGGCGCAGACGATTACATCTGCAAGCCCTACAGCCCGCGTGAAGTGGTCGCCCGCGTGAAAACCATTCTGCGCCGCTGCAGGCCGCAGCGCGAGCTTCAGGTGTTGGACGCCGAAAGCCCGCTAATTGTCGACGAAAGTCGCTTCCAGGCGAGCTGGCGCAGCAAGCTGCTGGACCTGACGCCAGCGGAGTTCCGCCTGCTGAAAACCCTCTCCCACGAGCCGGGAAAAGTCTTCTCCCGCGAGCAGCTGCTGAACCACCTGTATGACGATTACCGCGTGGTGACCGACCGCACCATCGACAGCCACATCAAAAACCTGCGCCGCAAGCTGGAGGCGCTGGACACCGAGCAGTCGTTTATTCGCGCGGTGTATGGCGTGGGGTATCGGTGGGAAGCGGATGCGTGCAGGATTGCGTGACAAAATTTCCCCCCTCTCCCCTTTGGGGAGAGGGTTAGGGTGAGGGGCAAAGCTTTACCTCCCTCCCCCGCAGCGCTACAATGCCCGCCCTTAAAGTAGGGGATCTCCCCTTACCGCTGCACCTGGTGTATGCGGATCTGACCTGTCATCAGAACGAGAACAAACATGTTTAAACCGGAACTCCTTTCCCCGGCGGGAACGCTGCAAAATATGCGTTACGCTTTCGCCTATGGTGCCGACGCCGTGTATGCGGGCCAGCCGCGCTACTCGCTGCGCGTGCGTAACAACGAATTCAACCACGAGAACCTGCAGCTCGGCATCAACGAAGCGCATGCCCTGGGCAAAAAATTCTACGTGGTGGTCAACATCGCGCCGCACAACGCCAAGCTGAAAACGTTCATCCGCGACCTGAAACCGGTGGTGGATATGGAGCCGGACGCGCTGATCATGTCGGACCCGGGTTTAATCATGCTGGTTCGGGAGAACTTCCCGGAGATGGATATTCACCTCTCCGTACAGGCTAACGCCGTCAACTGGGCGACGGTTAAATTCTGGAAGCAGATGGGGCTGACCCGCGTCATTTTGTCTCGCGAACTGTCTCTGGAAGAGATCGAAGAGATCCGCACTCAGGTGCCGGATATGGAAATCGAAATCTTCGTTCACGGCGCGCTGTGCATGGCCTACTCCGGTCGCTGCCTGCTCTCCGGCTATATCAACAAGCGCGACCCGAACCAGGGCACCTGCACCAACGCCTGCCGCTGGGAATATAACGTCCAGGAAGGCAAAGAGGACGATATCGGCAACATCGTCCACAAGCATGAGCCTATTCCGGTGACCAACGTTGAGCCTACGCTGGGCATCGGCGCGCCAACCGATAGCGTGTTTATGCTTGAAGAAGCCAAACGTCCGGGCGAGTACATGACCGCCTTTGAAGACGAGCACGGCACCTACATCATGAACTCGAAAGACCTGCGCGCCATCGCCCACGTTGAGCGTCTGACCCAGATGGGCGTACACTCCCTGAAGATCGAAGGCCGCACCAAATCCTATTACTACTGCGCGCGTACCGCACAGGTGTACCGCAAGGCCATCGACGATGCGGCAGCCGGTAAACCGTTCGATACCAGCCTGCTGGAAACCCTGGAAGGGCTGGCACACCGTGGTTATACCGAAGGCTTCCTGCGCCGTCATACCCACGACGACTACCAGAACTACGAGCACGGCTACTCGGTTTCCGAGCGCCAGCAGTTTGTCGGCGATTTCACCGGCGAGCGCAAAGGCGCGCTGGCGGCCGTCGCGGTGAAAAATAAGTTCACCAAAGGCGATAGCCTGGAGCTGATGACCCCGCAGGGCAACATGAACTTTACGCTGGAGCATCTGGAAAACGGCAAAGGCGAAGCGATTGACGTGGCGCCGGGTGACGGTCATACCGTCTGGCTGCCGGTTCCGGAAGAGGTGGAGCTGAAGTTCGCGCTGCTGATGCGTAACTTCAACGGTGAAAGCACCCGAAACCCACACGGCAAATAGTTAAGCAGGGAAATTTTTTCGCGCTGGGATAATTCTTAGAATCGGATCACATACCGCTTCGTTCAATACGGGTATTATCCCCCCGCTGAAAAACATAACCCATAAATGCTAGCTGTACCAGGAACCACCTCCTTAGCCTGCGTAATCTCCCTTACGCGGGCTTATTTTTTGCCTTCTCTCTCCTCAACCCAGGCAATGAGTTCGTCGATTTGCTTCTCTGAGAACACGGCGATCCCATTCTCAGCGAGCAATGATGCAGCAACCCCTCTCCCCGCTTTCTGTATACCGCGAAACGATCCGTCATAAATAAACTGACTGCCGCACGTTGGGCTGCCATCGGTTAACAATGCAGCGCTACAACCCGACGCCTGAGCAGCGCGTAGCGCGAGCCAGGCTGCAAGCTGATAATGTTCAGTCACATCCTGCCCTGTATTTTCAATAATTCTGGCTTGTCCGTGCATCACGTCTTTGCCATCAGCGGACATAATCTCTGCCGGAGGACGAGGTATAGGCAGCCCGGCCGCAAGTTCAGGGCAGTGGATAACCAGACGTTGTTCCTGGTGCCAGCGAGCGAGTTGCCCATTCATTCGCGCTTTTTCACTTCCGTTATAACGGACCCTGAAGCCCATCAGGCAAGCGCTTACCAAAATTTTATTCATCATCACTTTCCTGTGATTACATTAATCTCATCGCTGAAGTGTAACGCGCTTTCGTGCCTGTTTTGTTCCTTTCATCCTGTTCTTACCCGCTTTTTTCCTCTCTGCTATACACTCTTACTAACGCTAAAAAAGGGAGCAGCGCGGATGGCAACCTATCCAGACAGTTTATTGATTCTCAATGGCAAAAGTGCAGGTAACGATCCGCTGCGTCAGGCGATTATGGGTTTGCGTGACGACGGCGCGCGCATCCACGTACGCGTGACGTGGGAAAAAGGCGACGCGGCACGCTATATCACCGAAGGGTTAACGTTAGGTATCAGCACCATCATTTCCGGCGGCGGCGACGGCACCATCAATGAGATCGCCTCTGCGCTGATCGACCTGCCCACAGCAGACCGCCCGGTGATGGGCATTTTACCCCTTGGCACCGCCAATGATTTTGCCACCAGCGCCGGGATCCCGGAAGATTTAGAGAAGGCGCTCCAGCTGGCGATCCTCGGCAAAGCCACCGCCGTGGATATTGCCCAGGTGAATGACAAAACCTGCTTTATCAATATGGCAACGGGCGGATTCGGCACGCGCATTACCAGCGAAACGCCGGAAAAACTGAAGGCGGCGCTGGGCGGCGTGTCATACCTGATCCACGGTTTGATGCGCATGGACACCCTCAAGCCGGACCGATGCGAAATTCGCGGCGAGGATTTTCAGTGGCAGGGTGACGCGCTGGTGATTGGGATTGGCAATGGACGTCAGGCTGGCGGCGGGCAGCAGCTCTGCCCGGAGGCGCTGATTAATGACGGTCAGCTACAGCTGCGTATTTTCACGGGCGATGGCCTGTTGCCCGCGCTGTTTACCACGCTGACGCAGCCGGAAGAGAGCCCGAATATTATTGACGGTAAATCGGCGTGGTTTGAGGTAAATGCTCCGCACGGGATGACGTTTAACCTCGACGGAGAGCCGCTGAGCGGGACGCAGTTCCGCATTGAAGTGTTGCCCGGCGCGCTGCAGTGCAGGCTGCCGCCGGACTGTGTGCTTTTGCGCTGATGTTTCACATAGTGCGCGATCATGCCCTCACCCCAGCCCTCTCCCACGGGGAGAGGGAGTTAAAGGGATCAGGCTATCGTCACTTTGCTGTCCAGATAGACATCCTGAACCGCATTAATCAGCTTCACGCCGTCGGCCATCGATTTCTTAAACGCCTTACGGCCAAGGATCAGCCCCATGCCGCCCGCGCGTTTGTTGATAACCGCCGTACGCACCGCGTCTGAGAGGTCGGTATCACCGCCCGCCGCGCCACCGGAGTTAATCAGCCCCGCACGGCCCATATAGCAGTTCGCCAGCTGGTAGCGGACCAGGTCGATCGGGTTATCGCTGGTCAGCCTGCTGTAAACGCGATCGTCGGTGTAGCCAAAGTTCACTGCCTTATAACCGCCGTTATTCTCGGCCATTTTCTGCTTCACGATATCCGCGCCGATGGTGGCCGCCAGATGGTTTGCCTGGCCGGTCAGGTCGGCAGAGACGTGGTAATCCACGCCGTCTTTTTTGAACGCCGAGTTACGCAGGTAGGCCCACAGCACGGTCACCATACCCAGCTCGTGCGCGCGCTCAAACGCCGCGGAGATCTCTTCAATCTGACGACGGGATTGCTCAGAGCCGAAGTAAATCGTCGCCCCGACGGCCACCGCCCCCATATTGAACGCCTGCTCGACGCTGGCGTAGAGGGTCTGGTCATATTCGGTAGGGTAGCTGAGGGTTTCGTTGTGGTTCAGCTTCACGAGGAACGGAATGCGGTGGGCGTAGCGACGCGACACCGAGGCCAGCACGCCGTAGGTGGACGCCACGCAGTTACAGCCCGCTTCAATCGCCAGCTCTACGATGTTCTTCGGATCAAAATAGAGCGGGTTCGCCGCAAAGGAGGCGCCCGCCGAATGCTCAACGCCCTGGTCTACCGGCAGAATCGAGAGATACCCGGAGCCACCGAGCCGCCCTGTGTTGTAGAGCGTCTGCATGTTTCGCAGAACCGCAGGCGGACGGTTGTTATCCACCATCACACGGTCAACGTAGTCGTGACCAGGCAGATACAGCTGGTCGGCTGGAATGGTCATACAACGATGCT
This sequence comes from Enterobacter chuandaensis, assembly GCF_003594915.1. Taxonomy (GTDB): domain Bacteria; phylum Pseudomonadota; class Gammaproteobacteria; order Enterobacterales; family Enterobacteriaceae; genus Enterobacter; species Enterobacter chuandaensis. The sequence continues at coordinate 17,450 of NZ_QZCS01000016.1, read as the reverse complement.
GTAAAAGGCTGTCGGCGTCTTTGCCAAGCAACTGCGCAATATCAGTCATGTGATACTCCCGTAAGTCCGACGTCGTGTCGGTGTGTGTTTATCCAGTCCCATCTTTTATGGGCAGACTAAGCCTGGTACCGACTTAACAGATTTTCCACCATTTGCATTTTTTTTCAGCACAATCTGCTGGCTCGATTCGTGTACAACAAAACTGTTACATTGATCAAACAATCGCCACAAAGGTATTTAAAAGGTATTATTGAATGGTATGTTAAAGGCGTACCTTATCTGACATGCAGGATTCAAAAATGAAAACGAAAGTCCAACTGTCATTCATGATGTTTGTTGAATGGTTTATCTGGGGCGCGTGGTTTGTGCCGCTGTGGCTGTGGCTGAGTAAAAGCGGGTTTACCGCCGGGGAAATCGGCTGGTCTTACGCCTGTACCGCGATTGCCGCTATCCTTTCCCCGATTCTGGTCGGCTCGCTGACGGACCGCTTCTTCGCCGCGCAGAAAGTGCTGTCGGTGCTGATGTTCGCCGGTGCCATTCTGATGTACTTCGCCGCGCAGCAAACCCAGTTCAGCACCTTCTTCCCGCTGCTGCTGGTCTATTCTCTGACCTATATGCCAACCATCGCGCTGACCAACAGTATTGCCTTCGCCAACGTGGACGACGTCGAGGCCGATTTCCCGCGCATTCGCGTGATGGGCACCATCGGCTGGATCGCCTCCGGTCTGGCGTGCGGGTTCCTGCCGCAGATGATGGGCTACAGCGACATCTCCGATACCAATATCCCGCTGCTGATGACCGCAGCCAGCTCCGCCCTGCTCGGCGTCTTTGCTCTGTTCCTGCCGAACACGCCGCCGAAAAGTACCGGCAAGCTGGACTTCAAAGTGATGCTGGGGCTGGATGCGCTGGTCCTGCTGCGCGACAAAAACTTCCTGGTGTTCTTCTTCTGCTCGTTCCTGTTCGCCATGCCGCTGGCCTTCTACTACATCTTCGCCAACGGCTATCTCACCGAAGTGGGGATGAAAAATGCCACCGGCTGGATGACGCTCGGCCAGTTCTCTGAAATCTTCTTTATGCTCGCCCTGCCGTTCTTTACCAAACGCTTTGGTATTAAGAAGGTCTTGCTGCTGGGCCTGATTACCGCCGCCATCCGCTACGGGTTCTTCGTCTATGGCGGTGCGGAGCAGTACTTCACCTACGCCCTGCTGTTCCTCGGCATTCTGCTGCACGGCGTGAGCTACGACTTTTACTACGTCACCGCGTACATCTACGTGGATAAAAAAGCGCCGGTGCATATGCGCACCGCCGCGCAAGGCCTGATTACGCTGTGCTGTCAGGGGTTTGGTAGCCTGCTGGGTTACCGCCTGGGCGGCGTGATGATGGAAAAAATGTTCGCCTACAAAGAGCCGGTGAATGGGCTGACCTTCAACTGGGCCGGAATGTGGACATTTGGTGCAATCATGATTGCCGTGATTGCCGTGCTGTTTATGCTGTTTTTCCGCGAATCGGATAAAGAGATCACCGCAATTGAGGTGGTTGATGGCGATACCGCGCTGACACAAGGGGAAGTTAAATGAAACAAGACCGTATTCTCGGGGCCCTTTACGGCCAGGCGTTAGGGGATGCGATGGGTATGCCGTCGGAGCTGTGGCCGAGAAAGCACGTCAAGGCGCACTTCGGCTGGATCGACCGCTTTTTACCCGGCCCGGCAGAGAATAACGCGGCCTGCTATTTCAAACAGGCAGAGTTCACCGACGATACCTCAATGGCGCTGTGCCTGGCAGATGCAATCGTTGAGTGCGACGGGGAGATTAACGCGGACGTTATCGGCAAGCATATTCTTCGCTGGGCGCTCGACTTCGACGCGTTTAACAAGAACGTGCTCGGCCCGACGTCGAAAATTGCGCTTAATGCGATTCGTGACGGGAAGCTGGTGAGTGAACTGGAAAACAACGGCGTGACCAACGGGGCGGCGATGCGCGCCTCCCCGCTGGGCTGTCTGCTGCCAGCGACGCGGCTGGAACACTTTGTTGAGCAGGTCGCGCTGGCCTCCAGCCCGACCCATAAATCCGATCTTGCCATTGCCGGCGCGGTGGTGATTGCCTGGACGATTTCCCGCGCCGTCGACGGGGAACGCTGGCAGAACATCGTCGATGCCCTGCCGGGAATTGCCCGTTTTGCGCAGGAGGCAAAAACCACCACCTTCAGCGCGTCGCTGGCGGCGCGCATTGAGCTGGCGCTTAAGACCGTGCGGGAAGCCAACGGTATCGACTCCGCCAGCGAGCAGATTTATCAGCTTGTCGGCGCAGGAACCAGCACCATTGAGTCCGTTCCGGCGGCCATCGCGATGGTGGAACTGGCGGGAACCGACCCAAACCGCTGCGCCATTTTATGCGCCAATCTGGGCGGTGATACCGACACCATTGGCGCCATGGCGACGGCCATCTGCGGCGCGCTCCACGGCGTGCAGGCCATTGACCCGGCTCTGAAGGCCGAGCTCGACGCCGTTAATCAACTTGATTTTGGCCACTACTGCGCGAAACTGCTGCACTTCAGGGAGCAAAGGGAGGGCGTATGAATTCGTTTGCCCAACGTCTCGACACCCTGCACGCCACGCGTCCGGTGACGGTGCTGGGCGCGGCGGTGATTGACGTCATCGCCGACGCCTACGCCCTGCCCTGGCGCGGGTGCGATATCGAGCTTAAACAGCAGGGCGTGAATATCGGCGGCTGCGCGCTGAATATCGCCATCGCCCTGAAACGGCTCGGCATTACGGCGCAAAACGCCCTGCCCGTCGGCCACGGCGTGTGGGCGGATATCATCCGCAACGCCATGGCGAAGCAGGATCTGCACAGCGCCGTGGAGGCCGAAACCGGCGACAACGGCTGGTGCCTGGCGCTCGTTGAGCCTGACGGCGAGCGCACCTTTATGTCCTTTAGCGGCGTCGAGAACCAGTGGCAGCAGCGCTGGCTTGACGGGCTTCGGGTTCCGCAAAACAGCCTGGTTTATCTCTCCGGCTACCAGCTGGCCTCACCGTGTGGCGAGCTGCTGACGGGCTGGCTTGAAGGGTTGCGGCACGTGACGGCCTTTATTGATTTTGGCCCACGCATTGCCGATATTGCCGACGCGCTGATGGCGCGCATAATGGCCTGCAGGCCGATTGTGTCACTCAATCGTCAGGAAGCGGAAGTTGCCGCTGAGAGACTGGGAGTGGAAGTGGAAACCCTCGGCGCGCAGTGGCAGCAGCGCTTCGGCGCCGCGCTGATTGTGCGCCATGATAAAGACGGTGCTACGTGGTATGACGGTGACGTCTCGGGCGTTGTTCCCGCGTTTCCCGCCACGGTCGTAGATACCATCGGCGCAGGCGACAGCCACGCGGGCGGAACGCTTGCCGGGCTGGCGGCGGGATGGTCGCTGGCGGATGCGGTTCTGCTGGGAAATGCCGTGGCGTCGTGGGTGGTCAGCCACCGGGGCGGCGACTGCGCCCCGACTCGCGACGAATTACTCCTCGCACACAAAGACGTATAAATCGCTGCGACAGTAGCTGATGCTGTACTCAATCGGCCGGTGCTGCTGGTCAAGCGCAACCTGCTTAATCACCAGCACCGGTATTTTGTCATCCATTTTGATGTGCGCCTGAAATTCCTTGTCCGGCATGCGGGCGCTGACCCGTGAACGGGTGCGCTGCGGGAAGATATTCTGGCTGCGGAAATAGTCGTACAGCGAAATGCCAATCGCATCCGGATCGGGAATGAGCCCGACCGGCACCCAGGACTCTTCAATAGATACCGCGTCGTCGTCAACGTAGCGAATGCGTTTGAGCAGGAAAACCTCGCTCTCCGGGGGAATTGAAAGGTGATTGGCCACCTCATCCGGGCACTTCACCACCCGTTTGTTGACCCACAGCGTATTGGGCTTTTGGCCGCGCAGCACTACCTGCTGTGAGAACCCGCGCGCCGCCTTGAGCGAATACTCAAAGATGTTGTTGATTTGCGTCCCGTAGCCCCGGGCCCGCGTCACCACGCCCTCAGCCTCCAGCGCCTGCATCGCTTTACGGACGGTAATGCGCGACACCCCGGTTAACTGGCTTAAATCGCGCTCGCCGGGGAGAATATTCCCGTGCTCCAGCACGCCGCTGCGCACCGCGTTTTTAACCGTTTCGGCAAATTTCAGGTACAGCGGCGTGTTGTCCGGCGCGGCGATCCGTTCATTCAGTTGAGCGATTAACCGGGTATGCGCTTGTTCCATCTCTGTTTTTCTCAGGCGTGGTGTTTCCTGCCAGTATAAGGCTTACCACCATTCATGAAAATGGTGAACCGGCCCAATACCGTGACCCACCTCCAGAGTATCGGCTTTGGCAAGTGCGGCCGAGAGCCAGGTTTTCGCTTCACGCACCGTATCGGCCCAGCTGTCATGCCGGGGACGCAGCGCCGCCAGCGCGGAAGAGAGAGTGCACCCCGTGCCGTGGGTGTTTTTGGTCTGTACGCGCGGGGTCGTAAAACGCTGTTCGCCGTCACGGGTGAAAAGCCAGTCCGGACTTTCGGCATCATCCAGATGCCCGCCTTTCATCAGCACCGCCCCGCACCCCATAGCCAGCAGCGCTTTCCCCTGCTCTTTCATCTCACGTTCAGTTTTTGCGTGCGAAGTGCCTAACAGCGCAGCGGCTTCCGGCAGATTGGGCGTGATGAGCGCCACCTGCGGCAGCAGCTTACTGCGCAACGTCTCAACGGCGGAGGCGGAGAGCAGCGGATCGCCGCTTTTTGCCAGCATAACGGTATCCAGCACCACGTTTTGCACCCGATAGCGTATAAGCCGCTCGGCTACCGCTTCCACAATATCCGTTTCGGCCAGCATGCCAATTTTGGTGGTATCAATGCGCACGTCGCTGAATACCGAATCCAACTGTGCGGCGACAAAATCCGGCTCGATACGGTAGACCGACTGCACCCCGCGCGTGTTTTGCGCCACCAGCGCGGTAATCACCGAGCAGCCATAGGCACCCAGCGCGGAGAAGGTTTTCAGGTCAGCCTGAATACCTGCGCCGCCGCTGGGGTCGGTACCGGCGATAGTGAGGGCGTTAATCCGTTTCATGCCGGCTCCTCCAGCGTATAGAGCGCATCCAGGAACACGCTGGCAAAACTGCCTGGCCCATGTGACTGCGCAACGGCTTGCGTTCCGGCACGCTTCATCCATCCGCAGGCGGCGGCAACGTTATCCAGCCGGTCGCCCGGCAGCGAGCAGCTCGCCGCCACAACGGCAGAAAGCGCGCACCCGGTTCCCACCACGCGGGTCATTAACGGGTCTCCGCCCGTGACCGTTCGGGTCCGCTCTCCGTCAGTGATGTAATCCACCTCGCCGGTGACGACCACAATGGCATGGGCCTGACGGGCAAGCGCCTGAGCGGCAGGCAACGCGCTGGCGGCGGTGTCGGTGGTATCAACGCCGCGCCCGCCCGCGCTCATTCCGGCAAGGGCCAGGATTTCGGAGGCGTTGCCGCGAATGGCGGCCGGTTTCAGGGCCAGGATTTGATGGCAAAAGCGGGTGCGGAACGTTAGGGCACCCACCGCAACCGGGTCCAGCGTCCAGGGTTTACCTGCCGCCACCGCGCTTTCAATCGCCCGACGCATCGACTGCGCTCGCGGAGAGGTCAGCGTGCCGACGTTAATCAGCAGCGCATCGGCGATGGCGGCGAACTGTTCAGCCTCTTCAGCCTCAATCACCATCGCGGGGGATGCACCCAGCGCCAGCAAAACGTTAGCCGTAAAGGTCTGTACGACGTCGTTGGTCATACAGTGGGTCAGCGGAGAACGGGTTCGGAAGTGGTGTAAAACGTGTAAATCGAGCAGGTCAGGCTGCATGGTTTCGCTCCTGCCTTGCGTGAAGAAGCGATGACCGGGAAGGCATCTGACTTCCCTACGCTGGCATTATCCAGATCAGGTAATACGGGTATTTCTCAGCCCATCAGCGATGGGGCACCCCGAGTCATGAAGATTGAATCTCTATACTTTTTGCCAGCTTAGGGGAAGTTGCTTGCTCTTGCAAGCCCACCCTTCCGGTTATCGCTTCTTAACGCTGTACCCCATCTTGTACCTCAGTTTGTACCCCATATCTGTATGACAACCCCCTTGATTATCTAAATTAGCTAATTTATATTATTTATCTAAACTTGATGAGTGAGATATGCAAATGACAGAAACCCAGATTTACGAGAACATTAAGCAAGCCATCAATAGCGCACCGCGAAATGGTCAAACGGTTGAAATGCACCTCCAGATGATCAAATACGCCGACCACCTGAAAAACGTCACTGCTAAAGAGTTTTGCGAGGGTGTGGGACTTAAAGCCAGTTTTGGTACTGAATTCAGCAAAATGAGGAATCTCACCGAACGGCTTAAAGCCGCTGGGCTTGATACCTCGAAGCTGTGATTAACAAGATCATCGGTATCTACGATTAGTTAACGAGGTTAGATGGATGAGTGCACGTGAAGCATATCGGCAATATCGAGAAGCGGTGACTACTTGCAAAGGCATTTTTGCCCGAGGTGGTAATGTCACTGGTGATTATGGTGAACATCTCGTAAAGCAACTTTATGGTGGTGAATTATTGCCAAACTCCCATAAAAGCGCCGATGTCAGATTAGACGATGGCACGTTGTTGCAGGTCAAAACCAGAGTCAATAAAACCCAGTTAGGCGGAATTCGCTCCTGGGATTTCGATTACCTGATCGGTATACAGCTTAATGACGATGCCGAAGTCATGTTGGCAGTTCGTGTCCCTGTAGATGTTTGTCGCCAAATTGCCGGATATGCCAGCCATGATAACAAATTTGTGATCCATCTTAATGGCGTGCTTCTTAAAACGCCTGGCGTAGAAAACGTCACTGAAGAGTTTCAGTCAGTGTAATCCCTAAGTGTTCGTTTTTTTCTTTTCTGGATGCGAGTGGCAATGTACCAAACAGCGCGAAAGAATAAGAAGATGTAGAGCTGGGTAATCATAATCCTCCTGGTTAAAATGGTATTGTGTCGAAATCGTCATAGATTTCAGGGTGGGTATTCTTGAAGTAATCCTCAATCCCTTGTGGTAGCCGTATCTTTCGATTATTTCTACAAACTCTTTCGGTAAACTGGGTGAAACTTTCCGTTTCCGCCTGGATGTCAATATTCCGAATCAAGATCGTACAGGCTGCATCCATTTCATTCATTGGTGGTGTTGGTCTTGGTATAACTTCGTCTTTAGTGTTGAACCAATCGGGCACATCATCACCTCCCCTTTCCTCTACGGTAACTGGTTCAGGGGCTGGCATTTGTGCTGGCTGGTCAAATATAACGGCAGAAACGATAATGGGCGCTGCTGTTAGCTGATCAGGCGGGATAACGTGAGCATCAGTAAGCGGTAACGCAGTGTACAGAAGAGTGTCATACTTGGGATCGGGATTCGGTTCTGTTGTTACCAGTCCCATGTCTACCAAATCTCGAATTTTATCGCCTATCGTTCCAGGGTCACTTCTAAATATTTGGCCTAATCGCCCCTGGCTTTCGTAACATTTTTTTCCATTACTCTGGAAACGCTGGAAGCGGCAGTATAAAACGATGTGGAGAAGTTCGAGCATTTTCCCTTCCGGGTATTTTTCCGAGTAAATGCAGTTTATGTCTTCGAAGTGGTCATAATTTTTGGTGAAAGCCTGAGATATGCTTCCATCTGAATTTGTCGCTTCGTTATCTTTCATAATCTCAGCGATTGACTTACCTGAATTAGGTACGAGTTTTTTCTTTTTTGGCATTTGGTTCCTCAGTTTGTAGGATAGTATTTTTGACAATGGCATTAACGAGTGCGGGAATACTCAGCCCTTTTCGGGCCGCTTCTTCACGCAGAGCGTTAAAAACCTCGGGGTTAAATCGGATATTCATTATTGTGGTTATCCCAATGGATTAGCTGGTCACGGGTGTGAAGTTTGGCGTTGCTCGCCATTCGTCAAAGCGTCGGATCGCTTCTTCGAACATCTCCACTCTGCCGGGCTGTTCGCGCTTACGTGCTCGGACAAGTGAACTGTAAACAAGTGTTCGTGATGTTCGGCCTGTAATCAAATCTGCGTAGATTTGGTCAACGTTGAAGTAACGCATGTTATTTGCTCCTGTTTGGTTTTCTCCAGACGCAAAAAAGCCCCCGCACCAAAAACCTGGTGGAGGCTGCAATTCATGCGCATGGAACGTTGTTAGATGGGAATTAGATGATAATGATTATCACCATACTTTTAATAATACACTAAAAGCACACCTGATGTCAATAGTTATTTCAATAAGTTCGAAAAAGTCAAGTTCATTACGTGCTTTACACCAAAAAACAACCCTATCGGTCAAGGTAAATTTGTGATATGATCCATTCCCAAGCAGTTTACCCATGATCACTGCCAAAAAGCTCCTGTGGCGCTCTCTACGGCTTTCTGACACATTCAGGCTACCCTCTGCATTCCCTACCCTGTTTAAATCGTTCTACGGGCTTCCTGTGAAGCTTGGCGGCATTCAGGCGCACCTCTGGCACTTATCCCACACCAACACCAAGAATCTGCACACAGAAGATTGAACGGCAGTGAGATCGGACGGGTGTAGATGATTGGATATGTTGGCTTGGTTAACTGGAACCGTAGCACTGTGAACAGGGGGCCTTAGCCTCTGACTTGCTGAAACCTTACATGGTGAACATCAGTTCATGAATGGATGGTTGAGGTTAGTCAGCTTATCAGATGGTCAATCAACGGTAGTTGGTTGGTCAGATGGTAACAAAGCGCACAGCGCATGGGTATTCGCCGACGGCGAAAGCAATCTCTTGCCGATGGCAAATAATCATTCGTGCCTGACGTTCGTCAGAAACGAAGTTTGCACGAGTCCAGAAGGTACAGAGTACGCTTGCGCTTGTTCCACGAGCGGTACGGGGCTGACCGAGGAGCCAACCAAAGGCGAAACAGGTCACTTGCCCGGAGAGTACCGAGCAGGGACAACGACAAAAGGTATAATGAAGAAGATCATTCTTGCGCGGCGTAGCCTGACCTAAGTCAGCGCAAAAGATAATGATCTAATAACTAATCTTAAACCTAATCTAATCATTAATCTTATTGTCGGGTATAGTGCCTTACCCCCTCCGGTTCTTTACCTGACCCCCTCCGGTATAGTGCCTTACCCACTCAGGTAAAGTGCCTGAGCCTACCATTCAGAGAGTGACCAAACGTCACTTCACCCAACGGCAGATCGTCAACCTGCTCACTGCGTACCGTTCCACCAACTGAGCAACTTTATCGCCCTTCCGGTGTGCCTGGATAATCTCATCTCTTACACTATGCGAATGTAGCAGCGGCTTCCTGTTACGTCTGCCTGATATGTCATGCAGCAGTACCCCATGCAACAACGCCCAAGTTAATTCCTATCAAACAGGCATGTAACCCGGTGGTAATTGGCAGGTAAAGAAGCGCCATTGATACGGGGTAAAGTTGCCATACCCACCGAGATCGTAACAATTAAAACTATCACCTACCGTGCATAAAACCTTGCTCCGTGCGGAATTCACAGAAATAATAGTAAAATCATTATGATACTTGTGTTAAGCAAACGGCCTTGATTCGAATTTAAAATTACCCGGCTCGTTTTATCCCAACTACTACTGAGCATCATCAGTGTCAAATGTCTTCGCAAATGGGCACTTGCCCTTTGTTATGTAGGTGAACAGGTAAATGCTGTTCTGGTATGTGCAGAGCGTCTTTCCACTCTCCGTCATTTCCTGCTGGGGATCGGTCATTGTGATCTGCCCTGCTGCCGCCAACGGTGAAAACAGTAGTCCCGATATCACCAATATTGCTTTCTTCATAAGCCTCACTCCAGTTGCTTGTTATCGTCGAATAGCTTAGCGCTCATTGTTTACACAATAGCATTGTGCCATTCAAATCGATCGATTTTACTGATCTATAAGATCGATTTTATTGATTAAAGTGGTAAGATAAAGTGATGCGCTAACAGCGCCTTGTCAACAAATCCAACAAGAAAAGGAAGACCATGAAAAAATTGATTCTCGCGGCGCTGCTCGTCCTCCCCTTCGCCTCAAGTGCAACCACATTCACCTGTAAGGCGATCCAGGAAGGGCAGATCGATTCTGGTAGCCAAAAATCCTCAGTTGAGACTCACCTTGATGTTCAGGACAAAAGCATGAAAGTGAGCATGGGTGGTAAAACCTGGCGGCTGGGTTTCATTGGAGAAAAAAGTATTGCGAAGATGTACGCCACTCCAGACGGTGGAATAGCGGTTACTTACATCGACAACGGCAGTGATCCAATTTTCGTTATGCGCCCAACTAACAACGATGGTGAAACGGCACTCTATACGCTGAGCCTGTGCTCTGAGATCTAAACAAAGGCGTGAGCAATCACGCCCAATAAGTTGAATGTCCATTCCGAATTTCCAGCCTCCCCATATTCTCGTTCTAAGTCTCTATTCCTAAACCGCTGCAATCCAGTCTCAAAACCATCTCCTTTTAAGACCACACCGACGCAACGACAGAATGCGGCTTCAACTTGTATCAAAAGGTTGATCTTTAATTTTGAGACAGCCATTATTTTGACACTACCTTTTGAGACCTTGAGGACATCATGACTACTGTGATCGGATATGTGCGAGTTTCCACCAGCGACCAAAACGTTGAAAACCAGAAGCAGCAGATTTCCGATGCTGGTTATAGCGTTACTCGCTGGTTTAGCGATGAAGCAGTGGGTGGTGCAGTGAAGGCAGCAGAGCGTCCAGGGTTTGGTGAACTACTCAGTTATGTGCGAGAAGGCGATACGCTGATAGTTATTGCTATAGACCGCCTTGGGCGTAACACGATTGATGTTCTTTCCACCGTGGAAATGTTGCAGACAAAAGGCGTGAAGGTTGTCAGCTTGCGTGAAGGATTCGACCTGTCAACGCCCGTTGGCAAAGCGATGCTTACCATGATGGCAGGACTCGCGAGCCTTGAGAAAGACCTGATAGCAGAACGCAGAACAGCAGGTATCAAGCGTGCTCAGACTGAAGGAAAGCATTGCGGTAGACCTATCAAAGCAACCGTTGAACAAGTACAAGAACTGTTATCACAGGGTCTACCGCCAGCAGCGGTGCAACATAGGTTAGGCATCAGCAAAGCCACCTTCTACCGATTAAAGACATCCGGTCATCTCTCTGATATTTGAAAATTGTGCAGTTTGAAATTGGGTGGACAGGAAAAAAAGCGCTGAGCAGCCTAAGTATACTGCGTAGATCATCAATCACTTCCCCCCTCTCTCATTCATGGTGAAAATAAGTGCATAAGAATTCATTCGGGATAGAAATGCAATTACACCCATCCGTGGATCGATTTGATAAATATGAATATTTTATTGATTCAGTGTCTGAAAGACCCTATTGTTACCATAGAAACTGTAGTCTCTCATACATTGAGTTCCATTTTTGGGAACTCATTGACATAGCAATCAAAGAACACTAAGATGTTCCCATATTAGGAACAAATTATGAAGCTGCTTGGAAGAAATCGGTTGAACCAGCTTATAAGTGAGAGTTCCGCCACCAAAGTTTGGGTAAACGCATGGTCATCTGAGATTGATTCATGTAGTTGGAAATCCGTTGATGATGTGAAAGATCGATTCCCATCTGTCGTTTGTATCGAGAATTGTATGTTCACATTCAAAGTTGATGGCTGTGATATGTCGATTGAAACTATTATGGATTTCAATGCGTTGACTGTATTGATTATTGCTGTAAAGGTCACATGAATGGATATTAAAGTTATAAAGACAGAGCAACAGCATCAGGACTACCTGGAGCGAATCCATTCTTTGATGCTTATGATGCCACCGACTCGCTCGGAAGAGCATGAAGAACTCGAGCTTTTAATCACGATCGTAGAAGCCTATGAAAACTCGAAGTATCCGATTGAGCCACCTGACCCTATTGATGCAATTTTGTTTAGGATGCATGAAAAGGGTTTAAAACAGGTTGATCTCGTTCCCTATCTGGGAACAAGGAGCCGTGTTTCTGAAATTCTTTCCCGGAAGCGCCCCTTAACAGTTTCAATGATTAAAGCCCTGTCCATTGGATTGGGGATTTCTACTGATACACTGATAGGTATAAATTCAGATGATAATCAATCTCATGAGGAAGGGGTAGATTGGTCAAAATTTCCATTAAAAGAAATGATCAACCGTGGATGGATTTCTGAAAATGGAAATGCTCTAAAAAGTTCTGCTGAAGACATTATCAAAGGTTTTATAAACCAATTAGGCTGGCAAAGCGGAAGCCTTTCTTTCAAAAGAACATTGTCTGGTGATGCGTACTCGCCTTCAACACAATATGCACTGTATGCGTGGGTTAGTAGAGTCGTGCAGCAAGCGCGAAAGAAAAAAAGCTCTCTCGGGATTTTCGATCCAAATGTGTTATCGGCAAGTTTTCTACGAGATCTCGCACAATTAAGCTGGTTCGAAAAAGGCCCACTTCTTGCGATAGAATTTCTTGAGAAACATGGGATAGCAATAATTATAGAGCCAAGTTTAAAAGGTACTCGTATTGATGGTGCTGCATTAAAAGATATTGATGGACAACCTATCATTGGCCTTAGCCTGAGATATGATCGTCTTGATAACTTTTGGTTTACTTTGCTTCATGAAGTCGCGCATATCTGGAAGCATGTTCATAATGAAGAAACATTTCTGGATGATTTAGATGCATCTTCGGATGATAAAAAAGAATCAGAAGCAAATAGGTTGGCAAGGGAAGCATTTATACCAAGAGCCGTTTGGAAAAGAAGCGATGCATATATATCCCCAACGAAAGAAAATATAGACATATTATCAAGGGAGTTAAAAATAACGCCAGCAATCATTGCTGGAAGATTAAGAAGAGAGTTAGGCAATTACCGTCTTTTTGCAGATCTCATCGGTCAGGGTGAGGTTAGTAGAATTTTATCTACAGCAATTATCGAATAATTTCCGGAGGCCGATATATGTATCCTACTTATGTTCCTATACTGAAAGCAAAGCCTGGTGAATTTGCAGCATTAGAAAAACTTAAAACTGCATATTCACAAAGAATAACACCTTTCTTCGAGATCCCTAAATTCACACAAAAAATGCGTGAACAGGCTTATTATCGTGACTCCACCCAACCTAAGAAACATTACCTCGATAAGATTTCGCATGAAATTTCAAAATCATGCAAAAGTTCGGCAATCTTTTTTGATCATTTTGAATGGAAGCCTAATGAATATACCGAAACAGGAGAGCATGTATACAGTTACATGTTTCGCAAACTCTCAGAAAGTGGCCTGAAAGTTCACCCAGTCGTGGGATTTGACCGATGGGATGATGTTGATTATCAGAACGCGTTATGTAATTTATCTATTACAGACGACACATATTTTTGTTTGCGTATTGACTCAGAAACAATAGAAGATGCTTATGATGAAGATTATTTCAAAGATAGCATTGACAGCATTGTTCAGGGATTGAATCTCACAAACAAGCAAATCATCATTTTGTTTGATTTTGGTGATGTTACCAAAAAATCTATCGTTTCATTACTTGCAGACATGCAACATCTTCTGAAGATTGTCAGTGAATATAAATTTGGTTCTGTGATGATGGCTGGTGCTTCATTTCCAATGATTATTAACGAAGCCGTTAAGGATGAAGACTCTACTGACTACGTCGAACGTCGTGAAATGGTTGTTTGGAAAACACTTCTGGAAGATAGTAATCATAACCTCATATTTGCAGATTATGGGATACGAAATCCTTCAGCAGCAGATGATATTATTGCAACACATGCAAATGGGAAAATTCGTTACACTATTTCTAATAGATATTTTGTGGCTCGAGGGCATTCTAAGCAAAAAGGCAATAAAGGCGAGCAAATTTATGACCTCGCCAAGGTTATTGTCAGTTCGTCTCATTACTTAGGACCGGAGTTTTCGTGGGGCGATGAGAAAATACTTGATTGTAGTATGAAAAAATTGAAAGGTAGGCCTCAGGACTGGATCGGATTTGATACGAATCATCACATCAGCTATGTTGTTGAAGAAGTATTAGAGTTCAATCGTATAAAAGCAGCAAAACGTGCAGAAGAAATTTAAATTGTACATTAAAAATGCCCACTGATGTGGGCATTTTTAATTTCATATGGTTATGCAGCATTAACTGAAATATATATTATTAATGAGGATCACCATATTTTTTGTAGTCGTACACACAGAGTAAACGCCTATAATCTGTTCCTTTCTTATCTGGCATCGAACGTAAAAGCACTTCTACATCATCAGGAACAATAATATCATGCCATGTTGACCATATGATAGAATTTATTTTATTCGTTCGAGTGATTGATTCATCAGCATAAATATCACCCCAATTATCATGAGTATTTTGTACAGCAAATGGCAAACCAGCAAGATACTCTTCGATTTTTCTTCTTTGTTGAGCTTTAAGCGGCTCACACTTAATAAGCTCATGGCAGATCTGACAGAAGCCGTATATTGGAAACCATTGGGTAGAAGTTATATTTATTTTATCGATTAACTGCAACAATTGATGATTTGATTCATCAATTATATCAAAATAATCTGTCATGAAATTGGACGAGTTCTTATGTTCATATTTGATAGAATTACTTGATCCTATAACTAATATTTTATCGCTATTATTAAGAGAGTCGATATCCTCTGTAATATTGACTTTTATACTGGTTCCATCATCATGTACACCAGAATATATATCCTTAACAATACTTTGAACTTTTCGTATGTCCATAGCAGACACTGGTAGATTCAAGTTAGATAGTGATCTATATATTTCTATGAAATCATCAGTCTTTATTTTATTTATTCTTATTGTGGAAAACCCCTCTAAATCAATATCATGCTCAGTAATATCATGTGATGTTGAATGCTTTTCAAATTCGACCAATAGGAAATTATTTCTAATACGTTGTGCAGTAAGTGAATTTGGTTCGACATAAGTGAAAATAGTTTTCAGTAAGCTCTTTATGTTTTCATCACCAATTCCATATCCCATGAATATAATAGGATTATGAATGAAAATTGAGAGCAATTGAGCACGAATCAACTCATACTTGTTATCAAAATGAGAATAGTCATCTTCAGTTATAATTATTTTTGAAGGATCTTTAATACAACCATGAATCTTATATACGGAACCATAGGGATTACTCAATAATATATCATTCCCTACTAATGGCTCAAAGCTAAATACATCTTCAACAAGGCCATCATAGTTTGTAGTTATAACTGAGCCAACATTTTTCCTGATTTTCTTTAGCTCTGCTAATTCCTCTTTTTTGTCCTCTCTATAATCCAGACTCCCGACTAACTTTGAAATATATATTTTGAATCTGCTCAGGTTATTTTCACGTTCCATCTCAGCATAGAAATAATCATTTATCTCTTTAAACTTACCATTACGATCTTCACCTAATGCTTGGTTAAATGTTTTTTCTAATTTAGTTGCAATTAGGGAATAGTTATATTTACCATCGACTTGGCATTCAGCTTTAATATCTAAATAAAATTCATTATTCCCTTTCAACTCAAAAGCAATATACTTTAACAATCCATCCCATGTATGCGAATTGTTAAGATACCTCAAACTGACACCTGCTCCGATGAAAAGCACTGGGTGGTTGCGATACTGGCCTATAAATTCCCGGATATTCATGTCACCCCCTCTGATAAGTCAGAACATTCTATCTTGACTGCTTGGCAAATCAATCATGTAGACAAATATATATGGGCTAAGATAGTCCAGAAGTTATCGCTGACTTTGCGACCCTAAGATTGATTTCTCATGTCTTCGATGTTAGACCCAGCAAAGCCCATCGACTACATAGGAGACTGTAGAGAGCGGAAACGTATGTAAATATCGTTTAGTGATCCCTCCGCTCTTCTCATGGCCTACTGTTTGCTGTAGGTGCAGAATGTTTTTCACCCATCCAGCCATTGCAGCAGAACAAACCGAGTGACGGATAGAATGCAACAGCCGCCGTTGTCCATAATCATCAAGATAAGGGATACCGAGCTGATCACGCAGATCCGCAAAAAATTTACCGATCTTAGTCATGTTTGTACCTGCCACTTCTGAAAAAATTCGCTCTTTCCATTGGCGATCAACATACTCTATGAAACCCCATTCGATTAACTTAGGGTGGATGACTACCTGCCTTGTGGCATTCTCCGTTTTCCCCTGCCCTCCCTCAGCAATCAGGAAATAATAACGCTGACTATCTTCGTCGAACTTGATCTGTGACTTCTCCAGTTTTCCTATCTCACTTCTTCTTGCTCCAGTATATGCCAATAACAACGTGATCCATTTTTGCCAGTTATCAGGCTGCTTTAGTGCCCACCCTACAAACTTTTTCATCTCAGCTGTGCTGTATGCACCAAATCTCGCTTTCGATGGTGCAGCCACTACGCCATCAGTTGGCGACTTAGTTAGAATGTCTTTACTTTCTGTGAGGAAGGTTTTGAAGAGTGATTTATACAGTTTGAGATGCTTATGGATAGCCTCAACACCAACCAGATCATCCGGTGGGACATCATCGCATGCTATCAATTGCTGAATGGACATTGAGCGATAAGGCTGAACAACGCGCTTAGGGAGATTTTCAACAACTTCCATCACCTGCTTAATATCCTGCTTAGTGATCGCCGTTACATCAGTTTTCTCTCCCAAGACAGTTAACAATACTTCCATGTAGCGCTCATTCGCCATTGAGATCGATTTCGTCCAGTTGCGCCCTTTTTCATCTTTGTACATCGCCCACGCATCCGAAAGGGTTAACACTTTTTCCGATTCGGCTGGTGGTGGAGTTTCCACGATTTCAGCAGGAATAATTATCTGCTGTTGAGGTAAAAGAGGATTTCTCGCTGCCTTGCGTTCTGACGCAATGAGGTTTGACAAGAATGCTTCGAACACGAAGATCGGCGTAGCTAATGATTTCACAAAAGGAATATGCGGAGTAACGCCAATCATCAAAGCAGATGCTTCGCGATAGCTGTCAGTAAGGAGTGATTTTTTATACATCCTGCCATTTGAAAGCCGGATTTGCAGATAGTAGTTGCCGTTTCGCTGAAACGTGTAGGGAAGAGTTCTGTACCCCATTAATACACCCTTTTTGTACCTCATGTGCATACGCACCGACAAAAAGAGAGTCAATTTCATGATAAGTAAGCCGAATTTAGGCCCCCTACGCTGGCATTATCCAGATCAGGTAATACGGGTATTTCTCAGCCTTCACAAAGAAGGGCACCCCGAGTCATTTGGTAAGAATTGACTTACTTTTTGCCAGATTAGGGGAAGTTTCATGCTGACGCAAGCGCCCTTTCGAGGTTCGCTTTCTTCATGCAGCGGAGGTGCGAAAGAAAAGGCTAG
>NZ_QZCS01000015.1 GCF_003594915.1 Enterobacter chuandaensis | reverse complement strand
CAAGGATGGCCTTTTTGCGTTTATACGCTGAAAAAACGGCAGGCCGGGTAAGGCGAAGCCGCCACCCGGCAAGTCAGACCGCACACCACCTCACAATAAACTCAGCAATCCCATCCTCATCATTTAAATCCAGCACCGGAACCTCAACATCGAGAACAACATCACTGGCCACCGCAATCACATGCTCATCCAGCGTTAACTCGCTGATATCGTGCCCGGCATCGCTTCGGAACAGCAGGATCTTAGGCACTGCCTCATGCTTAAACCCCTCAACCAGCACTAGATCCAGTGTGGAGTGATCCATCCGGCTCACCAGGTACGCGAGATCCAGCGGCGCCTCATCCGGCGTTTCTGTCATCAAAGCCCAGCGCTGGTTGCTTGCCACCATTGTTTGTGCGGCACCCGCTTTGCGCAGCTCATAGCTGTCTTTGCCTGGCTTATCGACATCCATATTATGGTGAGTATGCTTAATCAAGCCTGGGAGAATACCGCGGGCGCACAGCGCGGGTATCAGTTTTTTCAGCAACGTGGTTTTTCCTGTCCCACTCCAGGCGGAAATGGCTAAAACAGAGGTCATCTCTTCTCCTGCATGGCCTGTAAATCTTCCGTTGTGTTCACATTCACGAACGATGTTTTCATGTCGCTAAAATCAACAGCATGTCCACCGACCTTACGCATAAACACCATCACTCTTCGTTCTCCGGCAGCCAGATAGTCGCTCAAAGCAGGAATCAATGATCTGTTAATGAGCGCGATAGTTGGGTGGTCGCGCTCGCCGTCATGCACCCAGACCACGGGTGAATCACCTCGCTGTTGCACCATTCGCTCCACCAGACAGGTGGGTATTAATGGCGTATCGCACGAACAAAAGAGAAACCACTCGCCCTGCGACTGCTGCATCACCGAAAGCATGCCGGCCAGCGGCCCCGGATAATCTGCGAGGTTATCCTGATAAACGGGAAACCCGCTGCGCTGGTAAATATCGATATGGCGATTTGCGCTCAGCGCCATTGCCGATACCTGATCGACAAGCGTATCAGCGACATGCTGCCATAATGGCTTGCCCTTCAGGAGCTGTAATCCCTTATCTTCCCCGCCCATCCGCGTAGCTTTGCCGCCTGCGAGAACGACGCCGATGATTTCCTGACTAAGATTCACGAATATCGCCTCTTTTATTGTGGGATTGACCCTGCTAACGTGTCACTCTAAATGAAAGGAGCACCACCATGAAATGTAAACGTCTGAATGAAGTCATTGAACTCCTCCAGCCAGCCTGGCAAAAAGAGCCTGAGCTGAATCTGATGCAATTCTTACAGAAACTGGCAAAAGAGTCAGGTTTTGACGGCGAACTGGCAGACCTTTCTGATGACATCCTGATCTACCACCTCAAAATGCGCGACTCTGCCAAAGATGCTGTTATTCCTGGTATTCAGAAGGATTATGAGGAAGATTTTAAAACCGCATTGCTGCGCGCCCGGGGCGTAATTAAAGAGTAAAAGCTTGTAAGCGGAGCCACCGAAATCGCCACAAGATGATATCCTGAATCATTCGTATAATTTCCGGATGATCGGATGAACGACCAGGCTTTTACTTTCCAGACACTACACCCGGATACCATTATGGATGCCCTGTTTGAACAGGGTATTCGTGTGGATTCCGGGCTAACTCCGTTAAACAGCTACGAAAACCGCGTCTACCAATTTCAGGACGAGGATCGTCAGCGCTTCGTCGTAAAGTTCTATCGCCCTGAACGTTGGTCTGCACAGCAAATTCAGGAAGAACACCAGTTTGCTCACGATCTGCTGGAAGATGACGTCCCCGTTGCCGCACCCATAAAGTTCCATAACCAAACGTTGCTCACGCATGAAGGGTTTTACTACGCCGTATTCCCCAGTCTGGGTGGTCGTCAGTTTGAAGCGGATAATATCGATCAGATGGAGTGGGTTGCTCGCTATCTGGGACGTATACACCAGACGGGGCGCAAAAAAGACTTTATTGCTCGTCCGACTATCGGTATTCAGGAATACCTTCTTGAACCGCGCGAGGTATTCGAAAAATCTGCAATGATCCCCAAAGCGTTAAAGGATGATTTCCTTAACGCCACCGATAAGCTCATTGCTGCGGTGAAAACCTGCTGGCGTGATGATATTTCAGTTCTGCGCCTGCACGGCGATTGTCACGCCGGAAATATTCTCTGGCGCGATGGCCCGCTGTTTGTCGATCTCGACGATGCGCGCATGGGCCCAGCGGTTCAGGATCTGTGGATGCTGCTGAATGGGGACAAAGCCGAGCAGCGCATGCAGCTTGAAACGATTATTGAAGCCTATGAAGAATTTAGCCCGTTTAATTCAGACGAAATTGCCCTGATTGAGCCTTTACGTGCGATGCGTTTTGTTTATTATCTCGCATGGTTAATCAGGCGTTGGGACGATCCCGCATTTCCCCGTAATTTCCCGTGGCTTACCGGAGAAGATTACTGGCGCAGCCAGATATCTACATTTACTGAGCAGGTCAAGGTTCTTCAGGAACCTCCTCTGCAATTAACGCCGATGTATTAATTGGACACACCCAGGAGAGAGTTAATCATGAAAAAAATTTGGCTGGCGCTGGCAGGTATGATTCTGGCATTTAGCGCTTCTGCTGCGCAGTTTACCGACGGTAAACAGTTTATCACGCTGGAAAAGCCGGTTGCTGGTGAGCCACAGGTTCTGGAGTTCTTCTCGTTCTACTGCCCGCACTGCTATCAGTTTGAAGAAGTGCTGCATGTTTCTGACAACGTGAAGAAAAAGCTGCCAGAAGGCACCAAAATGACCAAGTATCACGTTGAGTTCCTGGGCCCATTGGGTAAAGACCTGACTCAGGCGTGGGCGGTTGCGATGGCGCTAGGCGTGGAAGATAAAATCACCGCTCCAATGTTTGAAGCCGTACAGAAAACCCAGACCGTTCAGACCACTGCGGATATCCGTAAAGTGTTCGTTGATGCCGGTGTGAAAGGTGAAGAGTACGACGCCGCGTGGAACAGCTTTGTGGTGAAATCGCTGGTCGCTCAGCAGGAAAAAGCGGCCGCTGACCTGCAGCTTCAGGGCGTTCCGGCGATGTTTGTTAACGGCAAATATCAGCTGAACATGCAGGGCATGGACACCAGCAGCATGGATATCTTCGTACAACAGTATGCTGATACCGTGAAATACCTGGTCGAGAAAAAGTAAGTTCGTTGATGTAAAAACGCCGGTCACTGACCGGCGTTTTTGTATGAAGATTTAATGCTGTCTATCTGCTCGTCTTTCTCTTTCCAGAGCGTATTAAGCCACTGCTGGAAACGACGTTTAAAATTCTTATCGTTAACGTAGTCACCATGCAGCCCGGCATCGATCGGAACTAAATCTACCCGAACCACAATGCGCGTCAGTTTGCCGCTGAGCATGTCGAAAAACGGCGTCTTATCGTTTTCCGGATAGCAGAGCGTGACGTTAAGTAACTTATCAAACTGTGAACCCAGCACGTTAAGCGCCATCGCGATACCCGCCGCCTTTGGCGGAAGCAGGTTCTGATAAGGGGAGCGAGTTTGTTGACGTTTCTCTTCGGTAAACCGTGAGCCTTCAACAAAGTTCACGATGGTCGTTGGATGCGCGCGAAACTTTTCACAGGAACGGCGCGTGGTCTCCACATCCTTACCGCGACGCTCCGGATGACGAATCAGATAGCTGCGCGAATAACGTTTCATAAACGGCATATCAAGCGCCCAACAGGCCAGCCCGATAAAGGGCACCCAGGCAAGCTGTTGTTTCAGGAAGTACTTGTTCATCGGGATGTGTTTGCGGAAAAGCACGCATAACACCACGATGTCCGCCCAGCTGTGGTGATTGCAGATCAGCAGATACCAGTTCTTTTTGTTGAGGCTCTCCAGCCCTTCAACATCCCACTTCAGATGCGGGTTCAGACACAGCAGGATCGCCAGTCCTTCGCACCAGCAGTACATCATGAAATTACAAAACGCAGATACGGCTCGCCACACCGCGGGGACAGGCAGCAGCAGTTTAACGATCCCGGCGACAATGATCGGCACAGAACAGGCAATCGTCACCAGAATAGTTAAAATGATGCTTAGCGGTAATGTTATTGCAGCGAGCAATCTCGACATGATGAGCTTTTTCAGGTAGTTAGCTGTAAGTGAGCGACCGGCTATTCGGCGCAGGGCGCTGATTTTACCAGAAAACAGGCAAAGTAATGGCGCTTTCACACCGTCAATCGGCGGCTTTTATCCGGACACAGAAGATTTCTCTAATATTGAGCGCTAATCAGGAGTTATATCCACATAGGCTAAATAGCCATCAGCATGCAATTTTGAGTGTGTAATGCCAATCAACTGTATGATATTTAATGTTTTATTTGTGATTGGCGTCTGCGTTAAGCGTCTTTTTTATATATGAAGTGAAAATATACACAAACTTATCCACAGTTTGAATTTTGCGAGCGATCCTCACGATCGCAAAATCTTTTCCTGTATCTGGCGCGAATAACTGATGTTTTCATCCTTCTGTGGCATCCTTTACCCATAAATTGATTAAAGGCACGGACATTATGGTTCAGATCCCAGAAAACCCACTTATTCTCGTCGACGGCTCTTCTTACCTGTATCGGGCGTACCATGCGTTTCCTCCTCTGACCAATAGCGCAGGGGAACCTACCGGCGCAATGTACGGCGTGCTCAATATGCTGCGCAGCCTGATCCTTCAGTATCAGCCAACCCATGCGGCTGTTGTTTTTGATGCGAAAGGCAAAACCTTCCGCGATGAGCTGTTTGAGCATTACAAATCTCACCGTCCGCCAATGCCTGACGATCTGCGTGCGCAGATTGAGCCACTGCACGCCATGGTGAAAGCAATGGGCCTGCCGCTGCTGGCCGTCTCTGGCGTGGAGGCTGACGACGTCATCGGTACGCTGGCGCGTGAAGCAGAAAAAATGGGCCGTCCGGTGCTGATCAGCACCGGTGATAAAGATATGGCGCAGCTGGTGACGCCAGGTATTACCCTGATCAACACCATGACCAACACCATTCTGGGTCCAGAAGAAGTGGTCACTAAGTATGGCGTGCCGCCAGAGCTGATTATCGATTTCCTCGCGTTGATGGGCGACTCCTCGGATAACATTCCTGGTGTCCCTGGCGTCGGTGAAAAAACCGCGCAGGCGCTGCTCCAGGGGCTGGGTGGTCTGGATACGCTCTACGCGGAATCAGACAAGATCGCCGGCCTTTCCTTCCGTGGCGCAAAAACCATGGCCGGGAAGCTGGAAGAGAACAAAGAGGTGGCTTATCTCTCCTATAAGCTGGCAACGATCAAAACCGATGTGGAACTGGAACTGGGCTGTGAACAGCTTGAAGTACAACAGCCTTCCGCTGACGATCTGCTGAGCCTGTTTAAGAAATACGAATTCAAGCGATGGACCACTGACGTGGAAGCCGGTAAATGGCTGCAGGCAAAAGGGGCGAAACCTGCCGCAAAACCGAAGGAGACGATCGTCGTTGATGCCGAAGAGCAGGCGGAAGAAGAAGCCGTAGCGCTCTCCTTCGATAACTACGAAACCATTCTTGACGAGTCGCAGCTGATCGCCTGGATCGAGAAACTGAAAAAAGCGCCGGTCTTTGCCTTTGACACCGAAACTGACAGCCTCGACAACATCTCAGCCAATATGGTGGGCCTGTCATTTGCGACAGAACCGGGTATTGCTGCTTACGTTCCTGTGGCGCACGACTACCTCGATGCGCCGGAGCAGATCTCCCGTGAACGCGCGCTTGAGCTGTTGAAGCCGATTCTGGAAGACGAAAAGGCGCTGAAGGTTGGGCAAAATCTCAAGTACGACCGCGGCATTCTGCAAAACTACGGCATTGAACTGCGCGGGATTGCCTTCGACACCATGCTCGAATCCTACATTCTGGACAGCGTGGCGGGCCGTCATGATATGGATTCCTTATCTGACCGCTGGCTCAAGCACAAAACCATTACCTTTGAAGAGATTGCCGGTAAAGGGAAAAATCAGCTCACCTTTAACCAGATTGCTCTCGAAGAAGCAGGTCGCTACGCGGCGGAAGATGCCGACGTCACGCTGCAGCTGCACCTGAAGATGTGGCCAAAACTGCAGAAGCACGAAGGTCCACTGAATGTGTTCCAGCATATTGAGATGCCGCTGGTGCCCGTGCTGTCCCGTATCGAACGCAATGGCGTGAAGATTGATCCAACGGTGCTGCATAACCACTCTGGCGAGCTCGCGCAGCGTTTGACCGAGCTTGAGCAAAAAGCGCATGAGCTTGCCGGCGAGCCGTTTAACCTCTCGTCTCCGAAACAGCTGCAAACCATCCTGTTTGAAAAGCAGGGCATCAAGCCACTGAAGAAAACCCCTGGCGGCGCGCCGTCAACGTCTGAAGAGGTGCTTGAAGAGCTGGCGCTGGACTACCCGCTGCCAAAAGTGATTCTGGAGTATCGTGGTCTCGCGAAGCTGAAGTCTACCTATACGGACAAACTTCCGCTGATGATCAACCCGAAAACGGGCCGTGTGCACACGTCGTATCATCAGGCGGTAGCGGCAACCGGGCGTCTCTCGTCAACCGATCCTAACCTGCAGAACATTCCGGTGCGTAATGAAGAAGGGCGTCGCATTCGTCAGGCCTTTATTGCTCCTGATGACTACCTGATTGTCTCGGCTGACTACTCGCAAATTGAACTGCGCATCATGGCGCACCTGTCCCGCGACAAAGGTCTGCTGACCGCTTTTGCGGAAGGGAAAGATATCCACCGTGCAACCGCGGCAGAGGTCTTTGGTTTGCCGCTGGAAAGCGTGACCAACGAACAGCGCCGCAGTGCTAAGGCGATCAACTTCGGTCTGATCTACGGCATGAGCGCGTTTGGTCTTTCACGCCAGCTCAATATTCCGCGTAAAGAGTCGCAGAAGTATATGGACCTTTACTTCGAGCGTTATCCGGGCGTGCTGGAATATATGGAACGCACCCGCGCGCAGGCGAAGGAAAAAGGTTACGTCGAAACCCTGGATGGCCGTCGTCTCTATCTGCCGGACATCAAATCCAGCAACGCGGCGCGCCGCGCTGGCGCAGAGCGTGCGGCGATCAACGCCCCAATGCAGGGTACCGCGGCGGACATCATCAAGCGTGCCATGATAGCCGTGGATGCCTGGCTCGAGAAAGAGAAGCCGCGCGTGAAAATGATCATGCAGGTACACGATGAACTGGTATTTGAAGTGCACAAGGACGATCTCGATTCCGTGTCGAAAAAGATCCATGAACTGATGGAAAGCAGCATGACGCTTGACGTGCCGTTGCTGGTGGAAGTGGGAAGTGGTGAAAACTGGGATCAGGCTCACTAAGCGTTATATGAATAACACGCTTTTTATGTAAGTTAGCAACATAACAACGCGTGTTTTGTGACGATCATTAGAATTCCCTATGTAAAGAATGAAAAAAAACTACAAAAAGTGCTTTTTCTGCAGCAAAAAAAGGGGTAGAGTTATCGACGTAGGGTACAGAGGTAAGATGTTCTATCTTTCAGACCTTTTACTTCACGTAATCGGATTTGGCTGAATATTTTAGCCGCCCCAGTCAGTAATGACTGGGGCGTTTTTTATTGCGGCAAAGAAAAGTTCAGGCAAAAAAAAGCGCGGACTTCGCCGCGCTCGGTATTACTCTTCTTCCGCTTCCGTCGCGGGTTCCAGCTCGTTAAACCAGCTATCGAGCTTCTGGCGCAGCTTGTCCACGCCCTGCTTTTTCAGCGAAGAGAAGGGTTCCACTTGTACATCGCCATTGAAGGCCAGTACCGCTTCACGAACCATATTCACCTGCGCTTTCCGCGCGCCGCTCGCCAGCTTATCGGCCTTGGTCAGCAGGACCAGCACGGCAATATCGCTTGCTACAGCCCAGTCGATCATCTGCTGATCGAGATCTTTCAGCGGGTGACGAATATCCATCAGCACCACCAGACCTTTCAGGCACATGCGTTTTTCCAGGTATTCGCCCAGCGCACGCTGCCATTTGATCTTCATCTCTTCCGGAACCTGCGCATAACCGTATCCCGGTAAGTCGACGAGGCGTTTGCCTTCAGCGACTTCAAAAAGGTTAATCAGCTGGGTACGGCCAGGTGTTTTTGAGGTACGCGCCAGGTTCTTCTGATTGGTCAGCGTATTCAGGGCGCTGGATTTACCCGCATTAGAGCGGCCAGCAAATGCCACTTCAATACCGGTATCAGAAGGCAGGTGGCGAATATCGGGCGCACTGGTGACAAAATGCGTCTGTTGGTAGTTCCAGGTAGTCACGTGGTCGTCTCCAAAAATCGTAATCTGAGGGGATTATACCCGAATGCGGGCAAAAGGCTTTTCTCATTGCACAGGGCTTGCAGGCGAATGCCCAAACCGTTGTGAGAGATCGGCTAATGTTGCTATGGGAGATTTCAGAGAATTCGCAGATGTCAAAAAAGCCAAACTGTTTTAAATCATAAGCTTATTTCCGGGTAATTGTCTGAAAATCTCATTTGTACCGTTTCGTTGCTTGTCAGTTTAACTGAACAAGGTAAAGTGTGCGTCAGGGCGAGGAAGCCAACAGGAATCAGACTTAAGGATTAGGGTCAGGAGCGCCAGGAGGCGAAGACGCAGGACAGTCAGGACGACCAGCGCCTGGAGGCGTTTTAACAGGAAATGGAACCATACACGGACGGTATCAGCCAAAGGATAAACAGGGTGTGTTGTTGGTAAACATGGAATGTCTGACCCGTTAAGGGTTGTGAGTCAGGAAAAAAGGCGACAGATTGCTCTGTCGCCTTTTTTCTTTGCTTGCTTTCTGCTAGATTTCGCCGCAATTCTATACTGAAGAAAACGACTTAAAGATAAAACATCATGAAAAAACCGACCACCGCAGCGGGCACGAAACGCCCGGCAAAAGCACGCCGCAAAACGCGCGAAGAACTGAATCAGGAAGCGCGCGATCGCAAACGCGATAAAAAACATCGTGGCCATGCTGCGGGTAGCCGTGCAAACGGCGGTGCGGCAGCAGGCACCTCTGCAAAAGGCAAACAGCAGAAAGATCCTCGTATCGGCAGTAAAACTCCCATTCCACTGGGCGTGACAGACACCCCGGTCACTAAGCAGCACAAACCAAAGAGCGAGAAACCTATGCTTTCACCGCAGGCTGAGCTGGATATGCTGGAGAACGATGAGCGCCTGGACGCGCTGCTGGAACGTCTTGAAGAGGGTGAAACCCTGACCGCCGAAGAGCAGTCATGGGTGGATGCCAAACTGGACCGCATTGATGAACTGATGCAGAAGCTTGGTCTGTCTTACGATGACGAAGACGACGAAGAGGAAGAAGAAAAGCAGGAAGACATGATGCGTCTTCTGAAGGGTGGAAACTAACATTTGCATCCGGCAGGTAGGATAGTCCTGCTTATAACCCTTCCGGTTATATGTTATCTGGTGTGGTTATTCGTTAAACTACGGCGGTTGTCGCGGCGACAGAAGTGGCTGCGCACCCGAATGATGGCCCGCGATGGGGCCAGAACGGGCCGCCGTATACGAACGCGACACCAACGGAAGGAGTGAGCATGTCAGCACCAACTATCGACTGGGATTTGGCCCTAATCCAGAAGTATAACTATTCCGGGCCGCGTTATACCTCATACCCCACCGCGCTGGAGTTCTCCGATGCCTTCGGCGAGGCGGATTTTCAGCAGGCCGTCGCGCGCTATCCAGAGCGTCCGCTGTCGCTCTACGTCCATATTCCGTTCTGCCACAAGCTCTGCTACTTCTGCGGCTGCAATAAAATCGTGACCCGTCAGCAGCATAAAGCTGACCAATACCTCGATGCGCTCGAACAGGAAATTGTGCACCGCGCTCCGCTGTTTAAAGGGCGTCACGTCAGCCAGCTTCACTGGGGTGGCGGCACGCCAACCTATCTGAATAAGGCGCAAATAAGCCGCCTGATGACGCTGCTGCGCGGAAATTTCAATTTTAACGACGACGCTGAAATCTCGATCGAAGTCGATCCGCGCGAAATTGAGCTGGATGTTCTGGATCACTTACGCGCCGAGGGCTTCAACCGTCTGAGCATGGGCGTGCAGGATTTCAATAAAGAGGTGCAGCGTCTGGTCAACCGCGAGCAGGACGAAGCGTTTATCTTCGCCTTACTCAACCACGCGCGTGACATCGGCTTTACCTCGACCAATATCGACCTGATTTACGGCCTGCCAAAGCAGACGCCGGAGAGCTTCGCCTTCACCCTGAAGCGCGTGGCCGAGCTCAACCCGGACCGCCTCAGCGTCTTTAACTATGCACATCTGCCGACGCTGTTCGCCGCCCAGCGCAAAATTAAAGATGCCGATCTGCCTTCTGCCCAGCAGAAGCTGGATATCCTGCAGGAAACCATCACCTCGCTGACCGAAACCGGCTATCAGTTTATCGGCATGGATCACTTTGCCCGTCCGGATGACGAGCTGGCTGTTGCTCAGCGCGAAGGTGTCCTGCACCGTAACTTCCAGGGTTATACCACCCAGGGCGACACCGATCTGCTGGGGATGGGCGTCTCGGCGATCAGCATGATTGGCGACTGCTACGCGCAGAACCAGAAAGAGCTGAAGCTCTACTACCAGCAGGTAGATGAAACCGGCAACGCGCTGTGGCGTGGTATTGCGCTGACCCGTGACGACTGTATACGTCGCGATGTGATTAAGGCGCTTATCTGCAACTTCCGTCTTGATTTTAGCGACGTGGAAGCGCAGTGGGATCTGACATTCAGCGATTATTTTGCGGAAGACCTGAAGCTTCTGGCGCCGCTGGCGAAAGACGGGCTGGTGGATGTGTCTGAGAGCGCGATTGAGGTCACGCCGAAAGGGCGTCTGTTGATCCGTAATATCTGCATGTGCTTTGACGCGTATCTGCGTCAGAAAGCACGTATGCAGCAGTTCTCGCGGGTGATTTAAGCCGCAAAAGCACGAAATGTAGGCCGGGTAAGGCGAAGCCGCCACCCGGCTTTTACATTTCAACCCGCTAGCTAAACAGTCCAACCAGCGCCGCACACAGCACCGCCGCAACGGCAGTTTGTGGCGTGTGGCTTTCTGCTGCTCCGCTCGAAAGTAAAGTCACTAATGATTCCAGCATGATGCTCCCCCCAATTTCCGGGCACGATCATACAAAACTCATCGGAACAGTAAAGCGCAAAATAACGGCAATTTGCGCTCAATTAATAACCTTTACACAGCGGAGTAAGATCACTCCATTCCCAGTTCTTTCAGCTTGCGCGTGAGGGTATTACGTCCCCATCCCAGCAGGCGCGCCGCTTCCTGCTTATGGCCCTGCGTATGACGAAGCGCGGTGGTCAACAGCGTGCGCTCCATCTCTGGCTGAGCCTCAGACAGCAGGTTTTGATGACCGGAACGCAGCGCGCGGTCGGCCCACTGCGCCAGCAGCGTCGCCCAGCTGTCCGGCAGCGCGTGCCCGGTGCTGCTTTCTGGCGCGGTGGCCTCAAACAGCTCGGCCGGTAAATCCTGAATCAGCACTTCCTGCCCGGCGGCCATCACGGTTAACCAGCGGCAGGTGTTTTCCAGCTGGCGCACGTTGCCCGGCCAGGCCAGGCGGGTGAGGGCGGCATCGGTTTCCGGGTGAAGCTGCTTGGCTTCCACACCCAGTTCGCGGGCTGCAACCTGCAGGAAATGACGCGCCAGTCGGGGAATATCTTCCCGACGCTCGCGCAGCGGCGGCAAATGAACGCGAATGACGTTCAGGCGGTGGAATAAATCCTCACGGAATTTCCCCTCCTGCACGCGCAGCTCCAGGTTCTGATGCGTCGCGGCGATAATGCGCACGTCCACCTTCACCGGCGCATAGCCGCCCACGCGGTAAAACTGCCCGTCGGCCAGTACGCGCAGCAGGCGGGTCTGCACGTCCAGCGGCATATCGCCGATCTCGTCCAGGAACAGCGTGCCGCCGTCAGCCTGCTCAAAGCGCCCCTGGCGAATGGTATTCGCGCCGGTAAACGCCCCTTTTTCGTGGCCAAACAGTTCAGATTCAATCAAATCCTTCGGGATCGCCGCCATATTAAGGGCGATAAACGGCGCTTTTGCCCGCGGGCTATGGCGATGCAATGCATGCGCCACCAGCTCTTTACCGGTTCCCGATTCACCGTTAATCAATACGCTGATGGACGAGCGGGACAGACGGCCAATAATGCGAAACACGTCCTGCATCGCCGGTGCTTCGCCGATGATGTCAGTGGTAGGCCCAAAATCGGGTGCGTGGCGCGGCTGCTGCTGCTCCTGGTAGTGGCTAATCGCGCGTTCAACCAGCGCCACCGCTTCGTCGATATCGAACGGTTTGGGCAGGTAATCGAATGCTCCTTGCTGATAGGCGCTTACCGCGGCATCCAGATCGGAGTGCGCGGTCATTATGATGACCGGGAGCATCGGGTGGCGTTGTTTGATCTGTTTTAACAGCGCCAGCCCGTCCATGCCCGGCATGCGAATATCCGAGAGCAGTACGTCCGGCGTTTTGGTGGTGAGTGCGTCGAGCACCTCGCTGCCGCTCTCAAACGTCGTGCAGCTTAATCCTGCCCCTGTGAGTGCGCGTTCAAGCACCCAACGGATGGAGCTATCGTCATCGACTACCCAGACTATCCCTCGTTGCATAAACGTCACCTTTATTTTTTAATCGGCAGGAAAACCGAAAACTCGGTATGTCCCGGCCAACTGGTAAATTCAATTTTTCCGGAGTGCTGATCGATCAGGCTGCGGGCGATAGATAAGCCCAGTCCCGTACCGCCTTCGCGGCCGCTTACCATCGGGTAGAACAGGGTGTCCTGCAGATGAGAAGGAATACCGGGCCCGTTATCCTCAACGTCGATGCGTGCCGCCAGACGATAGCGCACACCATGCAGCGTGAGCTGGAAGGCGGTACGGGTGCGTAAAATAATCTCGCCCCCTTCCGGCCCCAGTGCCTGCAGCGCATTGCGTACAATATTCAGCAGGACCTGCTCAATCTGGTCAGGGTCATGCGCCAGTTCCGGCAGGCTGGGGTCGTAATCTCGCACCAGCGTAACGTTCTCCGGCAGCTCCATTGAGACCAGCTTCACTACCCGCTCCGCCACTTTATGAATGCTTTCTGAGACGTGCATGCCCGGCTGCTGTGGCCCAAGAAGGCGGTCAACCAGGTTACGCAGGCGGTCCGCCTGCTCAATGATGACGTTGGTGTACTCCGCCAGCGCGGGGTCGGGCAAGGCCTTGGTCAGCAGCTGCGCTGCGCCGCGTAACCCACCCAGCGGATTTTTGATTTCATGCGCGAGACCGCGTACCAGGTCACGGGCGGCAATTTGCTGCGCATGCTGAAGCTGCTCCTGGCTCAGGCGACGCTGGTTATCCATCGGTGCCATTTCCAGCAGGATCATGCCTTCAGGAAGACGTTGCGCGGTCAGCGATAAAATATGCGAACGCCCGTCAATCACCAGCGTCACTTCGTTATCGGTGAACCCCTGGCCGGCCTGCAAACTTTCCTGCATCAGGCCAATATTCAGCGAAAAATAGCTCAGAAGTTCCGGAAGCGGGGTGCCAAACAGTTTTCTCGCGCTCTGGGCGAGCAGCTGCTGCGCCGCCGGGTTGGCGTAATGGACGGCCAGCTCGTCGTCGACCAGCAAGATACTGTTAATTAAAGAATTGAGGATCTGCCCAGCATCGGGCAGCGTGCCAGTTGCCATTCAGCAGTCTCCTGGAGTTGGTTGCACTATTTTAGTGCAGTATAGCGGTTTCGGCGTAAAAAGCGCGTGAGATCAGGTTGTTGGTGGAGAAAAAAGCCCATCCGGAGATGGGCTAAAAGTTTCCACGGCAACTACCCCCGGCGCTTGTCACGCCGGGTAAAACAACTAAATTAAACGCTGTAGTACAGTTCGAACTCAACCGGATGCGGAGTCATACGCACGCGGTCGTTCTCTTCGGTACGCAGAGCGATGTAAGCATCGATAGCGTCGTCAGTGAATACGCCACCTGCAGTCAGGAACTCACGGTCTGCGTCCAGCGCCTGCAGGGCTTCTTCCAGAGAGCCAGCAACCTGTGGGATCTCTTTCGCTTCTTCTGGCGGCAGGTCGTACAGGTTTTTGTCCATCGCTTCGCCCGGATGGATCTTGTTCTTGATACCGTCCAGACCGGCCATCAGCAGTGCTGCGAAGCACAGGTATGGGTTAGCCGCTGGGTCCGGGAAGCGCACTTCGATACGACGCGCTTTAGGAGACGCCACCACCGGGATACGGATAGAAGCAGAACGGTTACGTGCAGAGTAGGCCAGCATCACTGGCGCTTCGTAGCCCGGGACCAGACGCTTGTAGGAGTTGGTGGTTGGGTTCGCCAGGGCGTTGATCGCTTTAGCGTGCTTGATAACACCACCGATGTAATACAGCGCCTGCTCGGACAGACCGGCATATTTGTCGCCAGAGAACAGGTTGGTACCGTTCTTGGACAGAGACATGTGACAGTGCATACCGGAACCGTTATCGCCAAACATTGGTTTTGGCATGAAGGTCGCGGTTTTACCGAAACGGTGCGCAACGTTGTGCACAACGTATTTGTAGATCTGAATTTCGTCCGCTTTTTTGGTCATGGTGTTGAAGCGGGTTGCCACTTCGTTCTGACCCGCAGTCGCTACTTCGTGGTGATGCGCTTCAACAACCAGGCCCATCTCTTCCATCACCAGACACATGGTGGAACGGATGTCCTGTGCAGAGTCGACCGGAGGAACCGGGAAGTAACCGCCTTTCACGCCTGGACGGTGACCTTTGTTACCACCTTCGTACTTGGTGGAAGAGTTCCATGCGCCTTCGATGTCGTCGATAGCCACGTGGGAGCCAGAAATAGAGGCGCCGAAGCGGATGTCGTCGAACAGGAAGAACTCTGGCTCTGGCCCGAACAGAACGGTGTCCGCGATGCCGGTAGAACGCAGGTACTCTTCAGCGCGTTTTGCGATAGAACGTGGGTCGCGGTCGTAGCCCTGCAGCGTGCCTGGCTCGAGGATGTCGCAACGGATGATCAGGGTTGGTTCTTCGAAGAACGGATCAATGACCGCAGTGGTTGCATCTGGCATCAGAACCATGTCGGATTCGTTAATGCCTTTCCAGCCACCAATGGAGGAGCCGTCAAACATTTTGCCTTCTTCAAAGAATTCGGCGTTCACCTGATGAGCAGGGATTGTGACGTGCTGTTCTTTACCTTTGGTATCGGTGAAGCGCAGATCAACAAACTTCACTTCATGTTCGTTCAGCATCGTCAAAACGTGTTCAGCGGACATACTTAACTCTCCAGATTGGTCATTGTCGTCGTGGTAACGAGGTCTTCAATTTCTGTTTGTACTGGCTGTTGCCATGTATTTTTTATAAAGCGAAATCTGTGCCAACTTTTAAAACACCCCAAAAAGGCGTTATCATGCGCACCATAGTGCAAAAGGGCTGCACCATGATGGATTTGTTGCACCAGTATAGTGCTTCAATGTGAACATTGAGCACCATATTGGTGCAATTTACGTTAAAGTGCCCTTTTACCGCTCCGTGAAAGCGATCACAAAGCATCTCTGCAATACTTGTTTGCGGGGGATGTTTGTGATCCTGTTTTGTAGTGCGATTAATCCGTGTACAATAACGCGCTATTTCTAAATGCCTGAGGCAAAGTTGTGATCGAAAATTTGCGTAACATCGCCATCATCGCGCACGTAGACCATGGTAAAACTACCCTGGTTGACAAGCTGCTGCAGCAATCCGGTACGTTTGATGCGCGTGCCGAAACCCAAGAACGCGTGATGGACTCCAACGATTTGGAGAAAGAGCGTGGGATTACCATCCTCGCGAAAAACACCGCGATTAAATGGAATGACTACCGTATCAACATCGTTGATACCCCAGGGCACGCCGACTTCGGTGGTGAAGTTGAACGTGTAATGTCCATGGTAGACTCCGTTCTGCTGGTCGTTGACGCAATGGATGGCCCAATGCCACAGACGCGCTTCGTGACCAAAAAAGCTTTTGCCCATGGTCTGAAGCCAATCGTTGTTATCAACAAAGTTGACCGCCCTGGCGCGCGTCCTGACTGGGTTGTTGACCAGGTCTTCGACCTGTTCGTTAACCTCGACGCGACCGACGAGCAGCTGGACTTCCCTATCGTTTATGCCTCTGCGCTGAACGGTATTGCAGGTCTGGACCACGAAGACATGGCTGAAGACATGACCCCGCTGTATCAGGCGATTGTTGACCGTGTTCCTGCGCCAAACGTTGACCTGGAAGGCACCCTGCAGATGCAGATCTCCCAGCTCGACTACAACAACTACGTTGGCGTAATCGGCATTGGTCGTATCAAGCGCGGTAAAGTGAAGCCTAACCAGCAGGTCACTATCATCGATAGCGAAGGCAAAACCCGTAACGGTAAAGTCGGTAAAGTACTGACTCACCTGGGTCTTGAGCGTATCGAGAGCGACATCGCTGAAGCGGGCGACATCATCGCAATCACCGGTCTGGGTGAACTGAACATCTCCGACACCATCTGCGATCCGCAGAACGTCGAAGCGCTGCCAGCCCTGTCCGTTGATGAACCAACCGTATCCATGTTCTTCAACGTCAACACCTCTCCGTTCTGTGGTAAAGAAGGTAAGTTCGTTACCTCTCGTCAGATCCTTGACCGCCTGAACAAAGAGCTGGTGCACAACGTTGCGCTGCGCGTTGAAGAAACCGAAGACGCTGATGCATTCCGCGTTTCCGGTCGTGGTGAGCTGCACCTGTCTGTTCTGATCGAAAACATGCGTCGTGAAGGTTTCGAGATGGCGGTTTCCCGTCCGAAAGTTATCTTCCGCGAAATCGATGGCCGTAAACAAGAGCCGTTCGAAAACGTAACGCTGGACGTAGAAGAGCAGCACCAGGGTTCTGTGATGCAGGCGCTGGGCGAGCGTAAAGGCGACCTGAAAAACATGAATCCAGACGGCAAAGGCCGCGTACGTCTCGACTACGTGATCCCAAGCCGTGGCCTGATCGGCTTCCGTTCTGAGTTCATGACCATGACCTCCGGTACCGGCCTGCTGTACTCCACCTTCAGCCACTACGACGACGTTCGTCCGGGCGAAGTGGGCCAGCGTAACAACGGCGTACTGATCTCCAACGGTCAGGGTAAAGCGGTTGCGTTTGCGCTGTTCGGTCTGCAGGATCGCGGCAAGCTGTTCCTGGGTCACGGTGCTGAAGTTTACGAAGGCCAGATCATCGGTATTCACAGTCGTTCTAACGACCTGACCGTAAACTGCCTGACCGGTAAGAAACTGACCAACATGCGTGCGTCCGGTACTGACGAAGCAACGGTTCTGGTTCCACCGATCAAGATGACGCTGGAGCAGGCTCTGGAGTTCATCGATGATGACGAACTGGTAGAAGTGACTCCACAGTCAATTCGTATCCGTAAACGTCACCTGACCGAGAACGATCGTAAACGTGCTATGCGCGGTGCGAAAGAAGACTAATACGGTCAATCCGTAGTAAAAAAAGCCGCTGATTTCTCAGCGGCTTTTTTGTTGCTATTTGAAGCTGTATTTCACCCCCAGCATCCCTTGCGTATCGCTGTAGCCTTTGTCGCCAATCTGCTGTGCCACATTGCCCCAGACGCTAAGCTGCGGCGTAATTTGCCCCTCGACGCCCGTCTTTAGCTCACCAATATTGCGCGTACCGCGCATCTCATTGCTGACGTCATCCATGCGAATGCGCGTGGTCTGGGTATTGTGGATCCAGTTTGCCTCGATAAACGGCTGGAAGGTACGGGATTTACCGTCATCCATCGCGTTATGTCCGCTGATGTAGGCCTTCACGCC
This sequence comes from Enterobacter chuandaensis, assembly GCF_003594915.1. Classification (GTDB taxonomy): domain Bacteria; phylum Pseudomonadota; class Gammaproteobacteria; order Enterobacterales; family Enterobacteriaceae; genus Enterobacter; species Enterobacter chuandaensis. Next base: position 90,647 of record NZ_QZCS01000015.1, on the reverse strand, counting down.
GAGACGCGTCATCAGGTTCCCTTTAGTTTCATCTTTCACCCGCGTGCCGTTGCGCTCGCGATGGTCGTCAGCCTTCACGTCCATCCAGACGGCCTGCGCCTTCGGCTGGAGCCAGTAGCTGTTGCGGCCGCTTTCACCCACCTTAACGCTATAACCCGCTTCTACAGAGGCGGTCAGGCCGCTGGAGTGATAACGCTCAGTCGCCTGGTCCTGCCCCATCACCTTATTATCGAACCAGTTATACAGCACCCAGCTATCAACGTAGGTGCCGCTTTTATCGGCTTCGTTTGCGTACCAGGTACCGTACAGACCAACGCTATAGCCATTCACTTCGCCACGTGAGTGGTATCCGGTCAGGCTGGAAGCGCTCCGGCTCTGGCTGTTGCCGTAGCCTGCCATCAGGCCAAGATGCCAGCGGTCCAGGCCATCAGTGCTCCACTGGGCAACATCGCCGCCCAGCTGCAGCACGTAGCGATTGGCGGTCGTTTTTAGCTGGCCGCTGCCGTCGTTGAAACGCGTATGCCCGCCGACGTTACGCATCCACAGGCTCGTCACTTTTTTCTCGCCGGTAAGCAGGTCGGTGTACTGCGTTTCACCCAGACGATCGTGCAGGCGGGTCATAAATAGCGTATTTGCCGCATAGCTGTTCGCCTGATAGCTGCCAAATTCCGGGCGGTACTGGTGCTCGCTTTTCGGCGGCGCAGCAGGCGGTACCGGTTCCTGCGGCGGGATCACCGGGTCAACTGGCGGGTCCACAGGGTCGACGGGATCTACAGGGGGGTCAACCGGGTCAACAGGCGGGTCGACAGGGTCAACAGGGGGATCTACCGGGTCGACAGGTGGGTCAACGGGTTCAGCCAGGCTGGTCAGGAACCAGTTCTTTCCTTTCTGCACAACGTTATAGTCATAACCCCCCGCCACGATACGGCTGGCTTTCTCAAACGTCCCGTCAGAGTTGCCGCCTACACTGACAATTTCAATTCCTTCTACGGTTTGTGCGCCGGTACCGCCAATGTTGTTCACTTCCACGCCGGTATGGCCGGACGTGTTTCCTTCGACAATCAGCTTGTCCGTTTCCGAAGTATCGTCAAACAGCACGGTATTGAAAACCAGCTTGCCGCCATTGCCGATGTAATCCTCATTGATGGTCAGGGTTTGCCATGCCGCATCCCCGGCATGCTGGAAATTAACCGTGCCGCCCGCATTCAGGGTCAGGCTGGTCAGCGTGGAGCTGTCGCGCATATTCCACACGGCATCATTCATCGTAAGTGCGATGGCACCGCTGCCTGCGGCATTGCTCTCAATGTAGGACGCTCCGTTCCACAGTGAGTTGTTATTCATTGTCAGCGTAATGGTGCTGTTTTGTGCCGGAAGGGTGCTGGTGGCCGCGACGCCGCCAGCGGAGAGGATATCGCCGTTGAGGATGAATTTGCCGCCCGTGGAGGCATCAATCACTCCACCGTTGCTGGCGTTCAGGGCATAGCTTCCGTTGTCGCGCTGGCCTGCGGTGGTAATGGTTGCGCCGCCCTCAAGCGTTATCACGCCGCGTGACCAGGCGTACATCCCGTGCGGTGCTTGCGCGGAGCTACTGGTTTTCTCACTGCTGTTGACCGCAATGGTGACGTTATCCCCAACGTTTACCGCTGCTGTGTACGCATAGACGCCATGCGCGCTGGCACCGTTGGTGGTGATGGTCGCGCCTTCATCAAGGGTGATGGTTGACGAGCCGGTAGAATACACGCCGGAGGCACTGGCCGCGTCGGTGGTAATGGTCGCTTTTTTTCCCAGCTCGATTCTGGAGGCAGAACCCGTATACAGGCCGTAGGCCGATGTGCCGTACGTTTCGATAGTGGCCTCATCCCCCAGGCTGACGGATGAGCCGCTCTGGTTGGTACGAATCCCCTCGGCGTAGGTACCCCGTGTCACAATATGCGCACGATCGCCGACGACAATGTTATTTTTGGCCTTCGAGGCATCATTCAGTGCATAGGCGCTAATGCCGCGACCGGTACTGCCGGTGGTTTCGATATAGAGATCGTCACCCACATAAACATTGGCGGAGCCGAGAGAGCCCTGACTGAAGGAGCTGTACCCGGCATTAATGCCATCGCCGCTTTGGCCATTAACGTAAATGTGGGTGCGGTCGCCGGTAATGATAAACACCGGGTTGTCCGGTGTGTTCATACCATGGGTACGAATACCGTCGACATCTTTACCATTATTGGCAGCGACTTTTGACTGGGTACGAATAGTCAAATCGTCACCAAATATCACCCCCGGGCTGCCGGACGTGGAGTTCTGGATAACGGTGACCGAATGCTCAAAGGCTTCCGCCCCTGGTCCTTCAAGCGTGATCCCATCCCCATAGACAGGGATATTGCCCGGGCTGTACTGGTAGACATAGTTAGGATCGCTGGTATTTTTGCTAAAGTTCGCGTTTGCCGTTGCAGGAATCAGCGCCTGTATTTCTGCAGGCAAATCCGTTACTGCTCCGGTGGCAGGTAAATTAGCAAAATCGATAACTGCTGCATTCGCGGTAAATAGCGCTGACGATAGCGCCAGCGAAATCGCAACGGCGACAGGTGAATGTTTCAATAAATATGGCATGACTGCCCCCTTTCTTTCAGGCGTAAAACATCCTCCACACCATTAAATGTGGGTATGTTAAGAAGTTGAAATTACAAAATAGAAACGAGTATTTTATGAATGCTGGTACCTAACTTCCTCTCTAATCGTATTTTATGAACGTAAATTTTTTTCACATCAACGCTGGCTGTTTTTATTATCTCCTGGAGGCACACTCCTGACATAAATCTGTTAAGTAAAGTGAATTCAACAGTATTCAGGGTGTTTCTTCGCCTGCTGCTCACTCGCCTGCCGGAAAAAAGATGGTTAATTTTTTCCTGCAATAAAGCGTCATTGTCATCTGAATAAATAATTCCCTTTATTTCACTGCGATGAGCGAAAAAGTAATGGGCCAACGCCTCCAGTTTACGGTCTGTGATAAGCACGATGTGCATGTTAGTCATTGCCAGATGTTCAATCCATTGCGGATCGACAAGCAGGCGTAGGTTATATATCGAAAAATCTACAAAAATAAATCCGCGTAATAAGTGATTCTTGTTCCCGGACAATATTTTATTTTCTACTGCAAGTTGCAGGAAATGATTTCCCACCGGCCAAACTGCGAAGGAGGCGCTGCCACAGTATTGTGAGCGCACTGTGTTATCCGGGAATAACTGACAGGACAGTTCGCAGCTTATACAGCGGACAACCTTTTGCGACGATGTTATCATCCAGTCCACTCCTGTCTTATTTTCATTATCAATATTTCACTGCCTTTCAAATGTGTCAATCTTGAAACATATCCAGCGATCCTGACGTCTTTATGAGAAATAATGCCAGGGAATATAAATTCCTGGCTGTCTCTATTCTTGCAGGCCGTAGGCATTGTGACAGAACATCGATTGCCAGACGTTACCCAGGAATATTCATCAAACTATTAAGATTATTCCGCAAAAACAATCCCGAAAGGAAATTGACGAAATAGCACTAATAGCTAAAGATTCGTCGCCTCGATCTGCCTGAACGTCAGTCTTTTCTCAACGTGTGGCTCAATATAATTATTTGGCCTGGCGAAGTGTAATGAAATCTCATTATGTCCTTTTAGCTGAGGCTCACCTAAGAAAAACGCCTTGTAACGAATTGAAAAATAATGTGATGTTTCTAATCTTAGGTAGGGAGGTATCGCGTCCTAATCCTTCTGACCTATACTGTTGTTAAATATATGGGTGTGAAGGGTTAAATATTGTTATTGCAGAGGAAGGTAAAATTGTATCTCATTAACAAGCTGGTCGAGTATGACCCGGAAAACAAAACCCTGGTGAATCCTATTATCGGGCGCACGATACAATTGCAGCTTCCTGCCAACCTCTGCTTTCTTTATCTCGTCACCCATCCTGGCGAAATAATTTCGCAAAATCAGTTAATGGTGGTGGGATGGGGTGAACGTAACGACATAACTACACCGAATACCTTTTACCAGGCCATTTTGACATTGCGCAATGCGCTGGCTGAGGTGGGGTTACCGCGCGATACGGTAAAAACGATCTCACGGCGTGGGCTGACGCTTTCCGAAGCCACCCAGGTTGAAGTATTTACTCCCACCGCAGAGCCGGTAATTGCCAATAAGGACGCAGCAATAGCTGAGGGCATCGTGATGAAGAAGCCGGTGTGGTTAATAATAGCCACTGCTACGCTTTTTCTGATCGCGCTTATTAACGGAGGCATATTATATAAACATCACTATAACATGCCGTTTAGTCACTACATTCCACTTTCAACGGGCAGTACGGCCAACGCCTGCCAACTCTTTTATGCACCTAATGAACACATGCAGGACCATTACCTGCGCTTGTTAAAAAATTACCCCAGCCTGTGTGCCGCAAACCGATACGTTTTTCTTATCGGCTATAGTAAAACGGAGCGAATCGCGGCGTTTGTCTGTAATAACGATGCGCGACATGACGCGGCAGCGTTATGTACCACGCATTATTTTTGGGCGCATGAGCAATGACGAGACTCGGAAATCGTATTATTTTGCTGGCGGCGTTTCTGGGGGCTGCTATTACCAGCGGCTGGTTAGCGTATTCGCATTTTTCGAGCGCGCCGATACGCTGTACAGGTGATGTGGAGTGGACGATTGGTAAAAACCGGTTTGTCGGTACGGTTTCCTGGCGAATGCAGCATCGGGAAGGGACCGCTGTCATTAACGGTAAACTGTTTGGTCACGTGATTTCTGAAGTCAACCGTACCATCTATTTTCACTACAGCGATCATCAGAACGCGCGCGTATTAAATAACGATCGTATTGTTAAAACCTTCGCCGATAGTGCGGATGAGGCTGATATCAATGCAACGCTACCGGGCTTTTATCGTACGCCGGGAAGAGATTTGAGCCTGATGATTGATGAGTACCGTGGAGCGTGGCTTTTTGCCGCGTCGAACGTCCCTTCGCTGTACTGTCGTAAAAACGCGCCGTAAAAATCGATCGCACACCTTAGATGGCACGCATAGTCAAATCTCGTGATTCCCGCTACAGTTATCTCTCCACGGCGAAAGGAGATAAACATGCTTTATATCTTTGACTTAGGAAACGTAATCGTCGATATCGATTTTAACCGGGTGCTGGGGGCCTGGAGCGACTTTAGCCGTGTGCCGCTGGCGACGTTAAAGCAGGATTTCGCGATGGGGGAGACCTTCCATCAGCACGAGCGCGGGGAGATTAGCGATGAAGAGTTTGCTGAACGCTTCTGCCAGGAGATGGGGCTTTCGTTAAGCTATGAACAGTTTTCCCACGGCTGGCAGGCGGTGTTCGTCGCGATCCGTCCGGAAGTGATCGACATTATGCACAAGCTGCGCGAGCAGGGGCACCGGGTGGTTGTGCTGTCGAACACCAACCGTCTGCACACGACCTTCTGGCCAGATGAATACCCTGAAGTTAAGGCGGCGGCAGATAAGATTTATCTTTCGCAAGAGATGGGTATGCGTAAGCCTGAAGCAGGAATTTATCAGGCTGTTTTGCAGGCAGAGGGATTCACCGCGGCCGATGCGGTCTTTTTCGACGACAACGACGATAATATAGAGGGAGCTAACCAGTTGGGTATCACGTCAATTCTGGTGACCGGAAAAGAGACGATACCGAACTACTTTGCGAAGCAGTTATGCTAAAAACCGTTCATCAAAAAGCCACGCATCATACTCGCCCACTGAGGGCCTGGCTGAAGCTGCTCTGGCATCGCATTGATGAGGACAACATGACCACGCTGGCGGGTAACCTCGCCTACGTGTCGTTGCTCTCATTAGTACCGCTGGTGGCGGTTATCTTTGCGCTCTTTTCCGCTTTCCCGATGTTTGCGGACGTCAGCCTGCAGCTTCGCCATTTCGTCTTTGCGAACTTCATTCCTGCCACCGGGGATGTTATCCAGAACTACATCGAGCAGTTTGTTGCCAACTCCAGCAAGATGACGGCGGTGGGGGCCTGCGGGCTTATTGTCACCGCGCTGCTGCTGATGTACTCCATCGACAGCGCGCTTAACACCATCTGGCGAAGCAAAAAAATCCGTCCTAAGGTCTATTCCTTCGCCGTCTACTGGATGATTTTAACGCTGGGGCCGTTGCTGGCCGGGGCGAGTCTGGCAATCAGTTCGTATCTTCTCTCCTTGCGCTGGGCGAGTGATTTAAACAGCGTTATCGATAACGTGTTGCGTATTTTTCCGCTGATCCTGTCGTGGCTCTCATTCTGGCTGCTCTATAGCGTTGTACCGACCACGCGCGTGCCCAACCGCGATGCGGTAGTTGGGGCGCTGGTGGCGGCAGTGCTTTTCGAACTGGGTAAAAAAGGGTTTGCCCTCTACATCACCATGTTCCCCTCTTATCAGCTGATTTACGGCGTGCTGGCGGTGATCCCCATTTTGTTTGTCTGGGTTTACTGGACCTGGTGTATCGTCTTGCTTGGCGCCGAAATAACTGTCACTCTCGGCGTATACCGCGAACTTAAAAAAGCAGCAGAAGCTGAAAAACAATTAGAAGCAGACCAACCATGATTGCATTGATACAGCGCGTAACCCGTGCCAGCGTCACCGTGGAGGGAGAGGTGACGGGTGAAATTGGCCCAGGACTTTTGGTGTTGTTAGGTGTCGAAAAGGATGATGACGAACAAAAAGCTAACCGCTTATGCGAGCGCGTGCTGGGCTACCGCATATTCAGCGATGCGGAAGGCAAGATGAACCTGAACGTCCAGCAGGCGGGCGGCAGCGTGCTGGTGGTTTCCCAGTTTACGCTGGCAGCGGATACCGAGCGCGGCATGCGCCCGAGCTTCTCTAAAGGCGCCGCGCCGGATCGTGCAGAAGCACTTTACGAGTACTTTGTTGAGCGTTGTCGCCAACAGGAAATGAATACGCAAACCGGACGATTCGCTGCAGATATGCAGGTCTCACTGGTGAACGATGGCCCCGTCACATTCTGGCTCCAGGTATGAGCCAACTGGCGGCGTGGCCGCGGGTAACAAGAGAGAGTACAGCTATGTATCACCTTCGAGTACCGCAAACGGAAGAAGAGTTAAACGCGTATTACCAGTTCCGCTGGGAAATGCTGCGCAAGCCACTGCATCAGCCAAAAGGCTCTGAACGCGACGCCTGGGACGCGATGGCCCACCATCAGATGGTGATGGACGAAGAGGGTAACCTCGTCGCCGTCGGGCGACTGTATATCAACGCCGATAACGAAGCGTCTATTCGCTTTATGGCGGTTCACCCGTCAGTGCAGGACAAAGGCCTCGGCACCCTGATGGCGATGACGCTGGAGTCCGTCGCCCGCCAGGAAGGCGTCAAGCGCGTCACCTGTAGCGCCCGGGAAGATGCCGTGGAGTTCTTTGCCAAACTCGGTTTCGTTAACCAGGGCGAAATCACCGCTCCGCAAACCACGCCGATTCGCCACTTCTTGATGATCAAACCCATCGCCACGCTGGACGATATTTTGCATCGCGCGGACTGGTGCGGACAGCTGCAGCAGGCCTGGTATGAACACATCCCGCTAAGTGAAAAGATGGGCGTGCGCATCCAGCAGTACACCGGGCAAAAATTCATTACCACCATGCCGGAAACCGGCAATCAAAATCCGCACCACACCCTGTTTGCCGGAAGTCTTTTCTCACTGGCCACGCTCACCGGCTGGGGGCTTATCTGGCTGATGCTGCGCGAGCGCCATCTGGGCGGCACCATCATTCTCGCCGATGCCCATATTCGCTACAGCGCGCCTATCAGCGGCAAGCCGAGCGCGGTGGCGGACCTTGGCGCTCTCGGTGGCGATCTCGATCGTCTGGCTCGAGGCCGCAAAGCCCGCGTACAGATGCAGGTTGAGCTGTTCGGTGATGAAACCCCGGGCGCGGTGTTTGAAGGCACCTATATCGTTCTCCCTGCGAAGCCGTATGGCGCGTATGAAGAGGGCGGGAACGAGGAAGAATAACGGTCGTCTGGAAAGCGGCTCGCAAATACACAACGTAGCAGAACGTATCCTTCGCTTTATTCGGCGTATCCCGTTAACGTAATCAGCAAGGGGTACGTCATTGACGTACATTAGACATTTGTTACTATAAGCCAATGGCGTATGTTTAATGCTATTCATTGAAACGGACATTTTCACAGAAGACGTCAAAACGTTACTGGATGACGATGAATATCATAGGTTCCAGATATTCCTGGCGACGCAACCGGAGTACGGCGATCTGATCCAGAATACGGGAGGCTTGCGAAAGATTCGCTGGCTTGCTGGCGGAAAGGGATTAAAGATGACCTCTCCGCGAGTGAGAAAGCTATTCTGAAAAAGATGATAGAGAGGTGGTAAATGGATAAGGCCCTGTTTGAGCGTTTAACCCAAAGCATGGCGCAAATGAACGAAATTGCCGAGGGCAAACGCGAACCGTCGCGCACCTTTCAGATCGATGCGATGAAAATTAAAGAAATTCGTCAGGCTTCCGGGCTATCGCAGAGTAAATTTGCGAATTTAATTTCTGTTAGTGTCGATACACTGCGTAACTGGGAACAAGGCAGGCGCTCACCAACAGGACCGGCTAAAGCGCTACTGCGGGCTATTGCCAACGATCCTCAGCATGTTATCCCTGCACTTTCGCAGTAAGTAGCCCGGCAGCGAAGAGGCTGACCGGGCTAAATGGAGACTACTCCCCTTCACCCGGGAACAGGAACGGGTTAATCGAGCTGCGGGCAAAGCCCTCCTGCTCCATCTTCGCGTCCAGAATCAGCGAGGCGAGATCGTCCGCCACCGCTTCGACTTTCGGGTCTTTTTCCTGATACAGAATCTTCAGGTAGGTGCCGCAGTCGCCGCAGCTTTCGGCTTTCACCGCCGCGTCTTCATTTTCCAGCGACCAGTAGTTCAGATCGCGGGTCTGCTCGCAGTTGCTGCACTTGATGCGCACCACGTGCCACTCGGTTTCACACAGGTTGCAGTGCAGGTAGCGCAGCCCCTGCGTGGTGCCAATCTGCACCATGCTGGAGACGGGCATTGAGCCGCAGACTGGGCAGAACTGACGCGCTTCGCCGTATTCAGCGCGGGCTTTACCGGGGATCAGACTCGCCATTTGCGCCCAGTAGAGCGACAGCGCAGCCCAGATGAACGGTGCTTTATCGCTGCTTACCAGCGAGAAGTCGGAGGCGAACAGCGCGCTCGCCATCTCTTCCAGCTCCTGATCGGAGGCTTTTTCCAGGTTCTCAATGACCGCCAGCGCGGTGCCGCTCATCTCCGGCTTCAGCTCGGCAATCAGCGAATGCAGCAGCTTATGCCAGTGCTTGTCGCGCGGCAGGACGTGAATGTCCAGCGGCGGCTTACCCTGCGCGTTGGCTTCTTTGATGCGCGCGGTCAGGTCCATTTGCAGCGGGTGGTCGTACAGCACCACTTCCTGCGCGTGGGCGACCAGCGCGGCAAAGCGCAGAAAATCACCCAGCGGGTTGTTCTCTGCCAGCTCGCGCAGACGCTCTGCGCGGCGGTTGTAGAGGTTCTTGAGTCTGGGGAATAACAACGGCGGAATATAATCCGCCGTGCGTTTCTCGCTCGACCCCAGCTCATCTTGCGGGATTATGCGAATACTCATTCAGATGACTTTTCCTGTTTCTGGCGGACTTCACGGTACCAGCGCGGGTGATGTTTCTTCGCCCACGTACTGGTTACCCATCCTTCCACCATCGCGGTAATGGTGCCTTTCACCCAGAGGGCGGCGTAGATATGCACCATGATAACCACAATTAACGCCACTGCGGCAAATGAATGCAGCATCAGCGCAAATCGGATCACCGGGATTGAGAAAGCAGGCGCAAAGTACGGACGCCAGATGATCACGCCGCTCACCAGCAACAGGACCAGGAAGATAATCGCCGCCCAGAATACGCATTTCTGGCCGAAGTTATAACGCCCGGTATCACCCACTTCCTCGTTGACGACGATCTTACGAATATTCTTCGCCCAAAAGATATCATCCCGATTGATTAGGTTATGGTGCCAGTAGCGGAAAAACATGATGATAAACGAGGCAAACATCACCACACCCACGAACGGGTGAAGGATGCGCGCCAGCTGCGGCGTCCCCAGTACCTGCATCAGCCAGTTGAAGGACGGGAAGAAGAACCCCAGCCCGCTTATCGCCGCCAGCATGAAGCAGAAGGCGGTGACCCAGTGGTTGATGCGTTCCGGCGCGGTGTAGCGCACGATGGTGTCACGTTTTCTCATTTGCGCACCTCGTCTTTCTCTTCATGCAGGTTGTCGTCTTCCTCTTCCGCGCGGTTCGGACCAACGCCGACGTAGTGGAAGATGCTCGCTGCGAAGGTGGCAGCAAAACCGACCGCTGCCAGCGGTTTCCAGATGCCTTTCCAGAACTTCACGGTGGCGCTGATCTCCGGGTTCTCCGGCAGACCGTGATACAGGTTCGGCTTGTCGGCGTGGTGCAACACGTACATCACGTGCGTACCGCCAACTCCGGCCGGATCGTACAGGCCCGCGTTGTCGTAACCACGAGTTTTCAGCTCGCCCACGCGCTCTGCCGCCAGCGTTTTCATATCCTCTTTAGATCCAAAGTGGATAGCGCCGGTTGGGCAGGTCTTCACGCACGCTGGCTCCTGGCCCACGTTAACGCGGTCAACGCACAGCGTACATTTATAGACGCGGTTGTCTTCCGGGTTCATGCGCGGCACGTCGAACGGACAGCCCGCGATGCAGTAGCCGCAGCCGATGCACTGTTCGGACTGGAAGTCGACGATGCCGTTGGCATACTGAATGATAGCCCCTTCTGACGGACACGCCTTCAGGCAGCCCGGATCCGCACAGTGCATACAGCCGTCTTTGCGGATCAGCCATTCCAGTTTGTCGTTCTGCTCCACTTCCGAGAAACGCATCACCGTCCAGGACTTGGCGGTCAGGTCCGCCGGGTTGTCGTACACCCCGACGTTGTGACCCACTTCGTCACGGATGTCGTTCCACTCTGAACAGGCCACCTGACAGGCTTTACAGCCGATACAGGTGGTCACGTCGATAAGCTTCGCCACTTCCTGCTGGTGGTCCCGCGCCTGGGGCGCGGGCGTGAAACCGTTAGTCGCGGAACGACGGATAATGTCTTGAGATTGATAAGCCATAAGTCGTCTCCGTTACACCTTTTCCACATTCACGAGGAAGGCCTTAAACTCCGGCGTCTGCGTGTTCGCATCGCCGACGAACGGCGTCAGGGTGTTCGCAATGAACCCTTTCTTCGCCACGCCTTCATAACCCCAGTGAATTGGGATGCCGATGGTATCCACCTGCTGACCGTGAACGTTCAGCGTGCGAATACGCTTGGTCACCACCGCCTTGGCTTTGATGTAGCCGCGGTTGGAGGAGACCTTCACGGTATCGCCATGGGCAATGCCGAGCTTGTTCGCCAGCTTCTCGCCGATCTCCACAAACTGTTCCGGCTGCGCGATGGCGTTAAGCAGCGCGTGCTTGGTCCAGTAGTGGAAGTGTTCGGTCAGACGGTAAGTGGTGCCCACGTACGGGAACTTGTCCTTTTTACCCAGCGCTTCAAAGTCGCCCTTGAAGATACGCGCTGCCGGGTTAGAGACCACGTTCGGGTGCAGCGGGTTAGTGCCCAGCGGCGTCTCAAACGGCTCGTAGTGTTCCGGGAACGGACCTTCGGCCATCTTATCGATAGCAAACAGGCGTCCCATCCCTTCAGGCTGCATGATAAACGGCCCAACGTCGCTGCCCGGTGCGGCAGTGCTGTAGTCCGGAATATCCACGCCGCCCCATTTCGCGCCGTCCCACTTCAGCAGCTGACGCTTCGGATCCCACGGGTTGCCCTGCGGGTCAGCGGAGGCACGGTTATAGAGGATGCGGCGGTTGAGCGGCCACGCCCATGCCCAGCCCAGCGTATTGCCAAGGCCCGACGGGTCGGCGTTGTCGCGGTTAGCCATCTGGTTGCCTTTCGGCGTCCAGCTACCGGCAAAGATCCAGCAGCCGCTGGAGGTCGTACCGTCATCGCGCAGGTGCGCGAAGGTGCTGAGCTGATCGCCTTTCTTCGCCAGAACCGCGCCGGTTGCCGGGTCGATAACGTCCGCCAGCGCCTTACCGTTGCTCTCCATCGCCACTTCTTCCGGGGAAGGATTTTCCGGCGTCGAGTAGTTCCAGGTCATGTTCAGCACTGGCTCAGGGTTCGCGCCGCCTTCTGCCGCGTACATCTTACGCAGGCGTAAGAAGATACCGGCCAGGATCTCGCCGTCGTTCATGGCGATGCCCGGGGCGTCTGCGCCTTTCCAGTGCCACTGCAGCCAGCGTCCTGAGTTAACGATAGAACCGTTCTCTTCCGCGAAGCAGGTCGACGGCAGACGGAACACTTCGGTCTGAATCTTCGACGGATCGACGTCGTTTGATTCACCGTGGTTCTGCCAGAAGGTCGAGGTCTCGGTGTTGAGCGGGTCAATCGTGACCAGGAACTTCAGCTTCGACAGAGATTCAACAACCTTATTCTTGTTCGGGAACGACGCCACCGGGTTAAAGCCCTGGCAGATATAGCCGTTGACCTGGCCCTGGTGCATCATCTCGAAGTACTGGAGAACGTCGTAACCTTTGTCCCACTTCGGCAGCCAGTCAAAGCCCCAGCTGTTTTCCGCAGTCGCTTTGTCGCCGTAGAAGGCTTTCATCAGCGAGACGAAGAACTTCGGATAGTTGCCCCAGTAGTTCACCTGGCCTTCGAGCAGCGGTTTTGGCGTGCTGGCCGTCAGGTAGGTTTGCAGGTCGGGCTGTTTCTCGCCTGGCAGGTTCATGTAACCCGTCAGGCTCTGCGACAGCAGGCCGAGGTCGGTCAGACCCTGAATGTTGGAGTGGCCGCGCAGGGCGTTCACGCCGCCGCCTGCCATCCCCATGTTGCCGAGCAGCAGCTGTACCATTGCCATGGTACGGATGTTCTGCGCGCCGATGGAGTGCTGCGTCCAGCCGAGTGCATACAGGAACGACGCGGTTTTGTCTTTCGCGCTGGTTTCCGCAATAAGCTCGCACACCTTAAGGAAGTCCGCCTTCGGCGTGCCGCAGATATTCTCAACAACGTCCGGCGTGTAGCGGGAAACGTGCTCTTTCAGCAGGTTCCACACGCAGCGCGGGTGTTGCAGAGTGGTATCGCGCTTCGCAAAGCCTTTCTCATCCAGCTCGTAGTTCCAGCTGGTTTTGTCGTATTTGCGTTTTTCCGCGTCATAACCGCTGAACAGGCCATCTTCGAAGTGGTAATCCTCACGCACGATCAGGCTGGCGTTGGTATAGGCTTCGGTGTACTCGCGGTTATATTTTTCGTTGGTCATCAGGTACAGCAGTACGCCTGACAGGAAAGTGATGTCAGTACCTGAACGAATAGGGGTGTAGAAATCCGCCACTGACGCTGTACGCGTAAAGCGGGGATCGATCACAATCAGTTTCGCACCGTTGTGGATTTTGGCTTCCATCGCCCAGCGGAACCCGACAGGGTGCGCTTCAGCGGCGTTACCGCCCATCACCACAATGAGGTTGGCGTTCTTGATGTCGACCCAGTGGTTGGTCATCGCACCGCGACCAAATGTTGGAGCAAGACTTGCTACCGTTGGTCCGTGTCAGACACGCGCCTGGTTGTCGACCGCGAGCATACCGAGCGCACGCGTGAATTTCTGGGTTAAATAGCCGGTTTCGTTGCTGGAGGCAGATGCACACAGCATCCCGGTGGAGAGCCAGCGGTTAACCGTGACGCCGTCGGCGTTCTTCTCAATAAAGTTGGCATCGCGGTCTTCTTTAATATGTTTTGCGATGCGGTCAAACGCCTCTTCCCAGCTGATTTGCTGCCATTTATCGGAGCCTGGCGCGCGGTATTCCGGGAATTTCAGGCGGCTTTCGGAGTGGATAAAGTCCACCAGACCGGCCCCTTTCGGGCACAGCGCACCACGGTTGACCGGATGGTCCGGGTCGCCTTCGATATGGAAAATAGACGCTTTGGCGTTTTTAGCACCGTCGCCGAGGCTATACATTAACAGCCCGCAACCGACAGAGCAGTATGTACAGGTATTACGGGTTTCACGGGTACGCAGCAGTTTATACTGCCGCGTTTCCGCCAGCGCTACGCCGGGCGCAAAGCCCAGTGCCGCTGCCGTGGTGCCTGCCATACCGCCAGCGCAGATCTTAAAGAACTGCCTTCTGCTGACCTGCATGGGTCACTCCTTGTTTCGACATTGCTTACATATGTAGTTTTAACTTCGCGGTTGAGAATTGACCGCAAAGGAGAAAAATTTGCGTTAATCCCTCATTTCTCCGAGGGATATCATCAGAATACCACAATGTCGGTATACCTGTTCCAACGGCGTTAATACAAAGTGAACGTATTATCACTGTGTTGATTATAAAGTGTGACATCGATCACGTTATCTGCTCTGCATGTTAAAAGGGTGTAGCAGGGGTCGGCTTGCACCCCTTCTTAATGAGTAGGAGAATGAGTGTCGAAAAGTTGATCCATACTATGCGTAAGGCCTGTGGTTTATGCTGCAATAGCAGGCTTACTTCCGTGGTTGTTCAGGAATACCGCTGTGTCTAAACAAAACCGTGCTACCCGCTCATCGCCACTGCCTGAGGGCATTGTGGAACTGTCGGTACGCAGACCGCCCCATATTACCCATACCACGCCCGATTTTCTGGCGGAAGAAGTGCCCGTTGCCCTCGTTTACAACGGTATTTCGCATGTGGTGATGATGGCCTCACCCAAAGATCTCGAACTGTTCGCCATCGGGTTTTCCCTCTCGGAAGGCATCATTGCGCATCCGCAGGAGATCTACGGCATGGACGTGGTTCAGGCGTGTAACGGTCTGGAAGTGCAAATTGAACTCTCCAGCCGCCGCTTTATGGGGCTGAAAGAGCGCCGTCGCGCGCTGGCCGGGCGTACCGGGTGCGGCGTTTGTGGTGTTGAGCAGCTTAACGATATTGGCAAGCCCGTTGCGCCACTGCCTTTTACCCAGACCTTTAATCTGGCGCATCTTGACTATGCGCTGGAACATCTCAACGACGTACAGCCCATCGGCCAATTGAGTGGCTGCACGCACGCGGCGGCGTGGGTATTGCCGTCAGGAGATATTGCCGGAGGGCATGAGGACGTAGGCCGCCACGTCGCGCTCGACAAGCTATTAGGCCGTCGTGCGCAGGAAAGCGATCTCTGGCAGCAGGGCGCGGCGCTTGTTTCCAGCCGTGCAAGCTATGAGATGGTGCAGAAGTCCGCGATGTGCGGCGTGGAAATTCTGTTTGCGGTGTCGGCGGCAACCACGCTGGCGGTAGAAGTCGCGGAGCGCTGCAACCTGACGCTGGTGGGCTTCTGCAAGCCGGGAAGGGCGACGATTTATACCCATCCACAGCGATTAATGGTTAATCAATAATTTTGAACGATAATAGCAAATCCTTCCGCTTTTAGTTGTTCAGGATGAGGGCTAATATTTATCTCATCAAGGCACGGTGCCTTACCTAAACAACTTAATGAAAGGGTTTATATTATGAAAAGCATCAAAACTTTTGTCGCTGTAATCGCTCTGGCTACTTCTTTCGGTTCTTTCGCTGCACAGACGGTGACCGCAACCGCGTCTACCATTGATGGCGCAGAAGCGAAAATCGCTGCTCAGGCTCAGGAAGCGGGCGCGTCTTCTTACAAGATTACCCAGGCATTTTCCGGTAACCGCGTGCATATGACCGCTGAACTGAACAAGTAAGCTATGTTGCCGCTGTCCCTGCTCTTCGGAGCCGGGACAGGTTTACTTTCTTCTATTCCTTCCCGCTATCTCCTCGCATATCTTCTAAGCTATTCCTGATTAATGAAACAATAAATGTAAATGTTTCACCTCTTTGGTCACTTTTGTTTGAAATTAAGCAATTCCATACACATTTCAAATATAAGGTCAGACCAGCCTTCTGTATGTATTTATCAAAAGAATGCATTGTGTTTTTTTGATGCTATATTACCGGTTTCATATTCAGTGAAAATATAATTGATCCTGAGTTTTAAGGAATTCCTCAGGCGTAAATCCTAAAAGACTTTTGAAGTATTGATCGAATTTATCTGTAATGCTACTTTCCAAAAACAAACTGTTTTAAGTAATAACCCCAGGCCAGATATTCATTATCTGGTTTATTTTGTATTTCACTTATATAAGGAAATAAAATGAACGCGATGTTTAAAAAAGGGATGCTGGCATCCGTGCTGGCTGTAGCGGCGTCCTCAGCAATGGCGGCATCCAGTATTGATATTCAGGTTACGGGTAAAATTCTGCCTTCTTCATGCACGCCGACATTCACCAGCGGCGGAGGAATCGCAGATTTTGGCACGATGAAAGTGGCATCGTTAAATTCAACCGCCGTAACCCCATTAGCCGATGTTAAAATTGTTCCTGTCAATATTACCTGTGAAGATGCTACGCGTATTGCCGTAACCTTTAACGATGCACACGCTGATTCTGCACCTACAGAAGATTTACCCACATCATTTGTTGATTTAGATTTTGCTCTCGAGCCGAAGTATACTGCGGGTCTGGGTATGTATAACGGTAAAAAAATTGGCGCTTACTCACTTGGTATTCAACAAACGAGTGGTGCAGTGACAAACGAAGCTGGAGACGTACTGTATCCAACTTATACCATGGCAAGCGGCGGTAACATGGATTGGGGTAATAAATCTGGTGTTCGTTATTTGCAGGTAACAACTGATAAGAGCGAGATGTACTCTTTCAGTGACACATTAGGCGGTGACCCTGTTCCGCAGACTAATGTTAACTTTAATGTCGGCGTAGCAGCGATGATTAACCCTACCAACGATCTGAGTATTACTGATGAAGCCACTCTGGATGGCTTAACAAACGTTGAGTTAGTTTATCTGTAATTTTTCCGCCGGAAAAGGAAACACTCCATGTTCGTGGAGTGTTATTTATTAATATTAATGGATTAATATTATGCTGAGTCTGAAAAGAACGCTCATTTGCGCCTGCCTGTTAGCTTCGTTCAACACGATGGCTGCCGGGATGGTGCCAGATACATCATTGCTGATTGTTAACGAAGATGAACAGGGCGCCAGTATGGATGTGAAAAACACCGATGCTGATGCACAATTGCTCTACACAAAAGTCATCGATTTAGCTGATGATCAAAAACCTGGACTGATTGTTACACAGCCTGTGGTACGTGTGGATGCAGGTAAAACTCAGCGTGTACGCTTTGTGTTGAAAGGCAGTAACGAACCTTTGAAGGTTGAGCACCTTAAACGTGTGGTTTTTAGCGCTATTCCGCAGCGGGAAAAGAATAAAGTTAAGGTCACCTTTAGCCAGAATCTTCCTGTTATTATTCGTCCAGCTGGGCTGGCGGTTAATCTTGAGCCCTGGAAGGACTTAACCTGGCAGGTTAAAAATGGCGTTGTCACTGTCGAGAATAAGACGCCTTATGTTGTTCGTATGGAGCAACAAGTGAAATTATTACCCTCCGGTACAGCAGCGAAATTCCCTAAAACCTATATATTGCCGGGTGAAACAATGACAGCCAATGCGGATGTAAAATTTTCATCATTAGAAAAGAAAATTGAAATATATCCGGCAACCCGTTACGGCTATAAGGCTAAGAATTATATCGCCGATTTCAAATAAAAAAGCAAACATCACATGGAGTAGTTATGTTAAACGTTTCCTGTAAAAAGGGAATGCTTGCGTTTTGCCTTTCGGCGCTAGCTTTCAGTATTCGGGCTGAAGTAACCCCTATAGAAAATGAATCGATAGAATTGGCGAGAGCGATATTTGATACCGATGCATTAAAAAACCAAGGGTTAGATCCGGCGATTGCTGAATACTATTCCATGGCACCTCGTTTTGCTCCCGGCTATCATAACGTGACCGTGAATATTAACGGTAAGCAGCGTACTCTTATGCCGGTGAAATTTGATGAAGAAGGTACGCCCTGTATTGATGAGGACTTTCTGGAAAACGCGGGTCTGATTAAAAAAACCAGACGAGGCAACTGCCCAAAAATTCATCAGTACTGGTCCGGCTCGACGATCCAGTCTTCGCCGGATATCGAAGAAATATCGGTTGTGGTCCCGCCGGAAGCATTGGATCCCAATTTTGGGCGTCAGTTCGCGGAAGTCCGTGGCGGGCGTGCGGCGATGCTGAATTACTCCATGTTCGGCACCCATAACCAGTATGACGATGATAACGCAGATCGTTTCCAGTCTACCTTTGAACTGGGCTTTAACGCCGGGGACTGGATTGTACGCAGCACACAATTCATCAGCGACGGCAGCGACCAGAGCTTTGACGTTGAATCCCTTTATACCTACGCTCAGCGCACGTTCACCGATTATGGCGTGATGGTGCAGGGTGGCCAGATTAACGTGGCCAACAGCCGCTTCAGCATTCCGTCTATCTACGGAGTACAGATGATGCCGGATACCGCACTTTTGCCTCAGGCAGGGACCGGTGTGGAAGTCTCCGGTATCGCCCGTAACCCGCAGGCGCGCGTGGATATCCGCCAGGGCGGACAACTGATCTATTCAACGCTGGTACCGGCCGGGCCGTTTAATCTGGACGATGTGCCGCTGGCTAACCTCAACACCGACCTGAACGTGACGGTGACCGAGAGCGACGGCAGTGAAAACCACTTTACTGTTGCGGCGAGCACCTTCCGCAGCAACCACGTGGGCCGCGCACCGGGCTTTACCATGGCGGTAGGTCGCGTTGAAGACGACATGGATTCGCGCTTTGAAAATCCGTGGATCGTCTCCGCCAACAACGGCTGGTCCATTAACAAGCGCATGAATTTTCTTGCCGGTATGGTGATGGCGGATAACCACTATTACGGTTTCTCCGGCAACCTGGATACCGTCCCGATGCAGAACCTGTATGCCTCACTCGGTTTTCTGGCGTCGATAGATAACCAGTCGCAAACGGACGGCAACAAAACGACGCTCGACCTTGGCTATTCCTTGCCATGGGGGATCGGCATTTCGATGGGCGGCAGCTACGGCACGCCGGATTATCGCGAGATGACGGAGCTTTACGGTGATGACGACGACATGTCGCAAACGAAATACGACACCAACGTTGGCATCAACTGGTCCACTCCTGCCCTTGGCCGCTTCTCTCTCAGCTACTACCGCAATGAGAGCTGGAACAGCGAATACGACAGCCGCCGATTTATTACGTCATGGTCACAGAGCTTTAAATACTTCAACGTGAGCGTGAACTGGGAGTCTGACGTCAGCCGTAACGACGACAGCGATAACGACATGCTCTATGTGAATGTGTCGATCCCACTGGGACGTACGGGAGTGAATACCAGCTCCTGGTATCGTGAGAGTGAGGGGGACAGTTCCTGGGGCACGCGCGCGATGGGATCGCTCAACGATACGAACCAGTATATGGTTGGCGTCTCTCAGGACCATGACCAGAACACCACCAGCTGGGATACCTCGCTGAACAGCAATCTGCGTTATACCAACCTGGCGCTGGCGGCGGGAGGCGATAACGACAGCAACACGAACTATTCTGCGGCGCTGAGCGGCGGGATTGTGGCCCACGGCGATGGTGTGACCTTCTCGCCTTACCGCGTGGCGGATACGTATGCCATTGCCAAACTGGATAAACCGGTGGCAGGCATCGAGATTGGCACCGCGCGTGGCCCGGTGTGGACGGATAAATGGGGTCAGGCCGTGATCCCTTCTCTGTCACCGTTCCGCGAAAGCACCATTGAGGTCAACACGGAAAGTCTGCCGGGCAACCTCGATGTGAGAAACGGCAGGATAGCGATCAAGGCTTCACACGGTGCCGTGGCGAAGTGGGAGTTTGCAACGTTGAGCCAGCGCCGCGTGCTGTTGGCTATCAGCCGCCCGGACGGTACGCCGCTGCCGGAAGGTGTCTCCATTGTGGACGAAGCGGGTGAGTACGTCACGACGGCACCAGAAGATGGCGTGATCTTCCTTAACGATATCTCCGCCAACCAGCAGCTGTACGCGAAGCTGGATAAGGGGCGTTGTAAGCTGACGTATACCCTGCCAGAAGCGGAGCCGAATAAATTCTATGAAGAGGTGACAGGGAAATGTCTCTAAATAACATTCAGAAGTACGCGCTGACGATCGCGTTACTCTGCGGGGTGTCAGGGATACCGACGCTAGCGCACGCCGATGATGGTCAGTGTGAAATGATGTCTGCGGTAAAGACGGTCGACTATGGCCGCTACCGTAAAGAGGATATGCAAAAGGGATCGGCCGAGCATGTCGGCAAAGTCTATAACGGCTATGGCTCGGTCACGCGGGAGTTTCAGGTCTCGGTACTGTGTCCGGATACGCGCAAAATGCGTGTCTCCATCAGCGGGGCAGCCCGGCAGAATCTGGCGTATCGGTTTACGGATAGCGGTGCGATGAAGATCGCGTTTAAGGATGGACGGGTAGACGGCAACGCGGTGCAGCTGGCCGCGGTCGATATCGGGGCGGTTGCCGTTCAGGGTGGGGCATCCCAGGTGACGCTGCCGCCGGAGAAAGCGCTGGCGGCTGTTAACGGCACGGAAGTGGCGGGCCAGCAGTTCACCGCGACCATGATGGTCACGACCTATCTTTCAGAAAAAGCGTTCAGCGTGACCAACGCCACGGACTTTACCGAGACGCTGACGCTAAACGCGGACACCCTTCCTGCGCAATAAACCCTCTGATGCCCGGCAGACGCGTTCTGTCGGGCATTTCTCTTAGTGGATCCCCGCCAGGCGCAGCAGCGCCGTTACCACCGCCGCCGCCACGATCACCACAATTAATGGCATTTTGCGCCAGGCGAGAAACACAGCAAACGCCACGCCCAGCACGCGCGCCATGCCGGCGAAGTGTTCCCCTTCATAGAACGTTGTCGCCAGCGCGACGGAAAACAGCAAGACCGTTGCCGCGTCCGAAAGCAGCGCCTGAGAGCGTTCTGACAGCGCAAGCCGACTCCCCAGTTTCGCTCCGCCGAGCCGCATCAGATAGGTTCCTGCAGACAAAATAGCGATGCCGAGAATAAAGACCGTCATGTTCCCCATTATTTTTTCCTCGCAGCGAGACCGAGTAATGAGAGCAGCACCGGTAAGCCCACCGGGGCAAACGGTACGGCGGCCAGTGATAGCGCGGCGCCGCTGCAGGCGCGGATCAGGGTGGTACGGTTTTTAAACGCAGGTACCACTAACGCCAGTAAAATCGCCGGGAATACCGCATCCAGCCCGATGGTTTCCGGGTCCGGCAGCAGTTTGCCGACCATGGCACCCAGCAGCGCGCCCACCGGCCAGATAATCGCCACGCCTAAACCGCACAGCCAGTAAGCCGCTTTACGTTGCTCGGGCGTTTTTTGCGACAGGCCAAACACCACGCTTTCATCGTTCATGATGTGACAGCCCAGATAGCTCAACCCACGCTTGCCCACCAGTTCACGCACCGTCACGCCAAACGGCACATGGCGAGCGTTGACCAGCAAACCGGCCGCGGCTGCCGCCAGCGGGTTGCCGCCGCTTGCTACGATGCCGATAAACATAAATTCGGACGCGCCCGCCAGCACGGTGAGGGAGAGGACAAACGGCACCCACAGCGGGAAGCCGTAGGCCATCGCCAGTGAGCCATAGGACATCCCGACGACCCCAACCGCGAGGCAAACCAGGATGATTGCTTTTATCGTGTCGCCTTTCAGGCAGGAGAGATGATGCGTCATACATTTTTAGCCATATCGAACGGGTATCCATTATAATGAACGCAACAGAACTGTTTTTCAAGATGAACGATTCGTTCGATTTATAGAACAAAGAGGCCGTTTTATGACGCAGCCAATTAGCGTAATCGCCAAAAGTCTGGTGCGAGAACGCATGCGAACCGGACTTTCACTGGCGGAGATTGCCCGCCGTGCCGGGATCGCTAAATCCACCCTTTCCCAGCTGGAATCCGGCAACGGGAACCCGAGCCTGGAAACGCTATGGTCGCTTTGCGTGGCGCTGGATATTCCCTTTGCCCGCTTGCTGGAGCCGCAGCAGCCGACCACGCAGGTGATCCGCCGTGGTGAAGGCACGAAAGTGGTTGCCGGGCAGGCAAACTACGAAGCCATTTTGCTCGCCGCATGCCCGCCGGGCGCGCGCCGGGATGTCTACCTTCTGATGACCCAGCCAGGCGCCGATCGCATTTCCCAGCCGCATTCGCCTGGTGCAGTAGAGCATATTATTGTGACGCAGGGACGGGCCCTGGTTGGCCTGCTCGACGCGGCGGAAGAGCTGGCCGCCGGGGATTACATCTGCTACCCGGCCGACCAGCCGCACATCTTTAAGGCTCTGGAGCCAGACACGTATGCGCTGCTGGTGGCGGAACAAAACTAACAGGGATCCGGTATCCTCGCTGCAGGAGGACGCTGGCAACGTCTTCACGCCAGGTAAAACACCTCGTTCAGCTCGGTACTCACTGGGCTATTATCCAGGTTCGACGGCATGACATCACGCATGTGTTTCCACCAGCGCTGGCAGACGTCGGTATTCGCGACCGCGTTCCAGCGTTCCTCCGATTCAATCTCTACGGTAGCAAACAGCAGGCTACGTTCTCTGTCGAGATAAATGGCGTAGTGGTGCGCGCCGTGGTCTTTCAGCACCGCTTCCAGCTCTGGCCAGATAGGGTTATGGCGACGCGCGTACTCCTCATGGGCGTCCGGGTTGACCTGCATAACAAACGCTTTGCGGATCATAATGCCTCCAGATACAGCTCGCGGACCTCATCGCGGCTGGCGGTGCGCGGGTTGCATGGCGCGCACGGATCGGCGAGGGCTTTATCCAGCCAGCCCTCGATGTCCGCTTTGGTCACGCCGAGCTGGCTAAAGCCGGACGGAATGCCGACGCGGGCGCTCAGGTCGCGAATCGCCTGAATCGCTGACATGCTGGCGGCCTCGTCGCTCATCCCGCGCGTGTCGATGCCCATCGCCTGTGCCACACGGGCAAAACGTGCGACCGCGTTCGGGCGGTTAAAGTTTTCGATGATCGGCAGCAGGATGGCGTTGCACACGCCGTGCGGCAGGTTGTGCGTCGCACCCGGCTGGTGCGCCAGAGCATGCACAAGGCCGAGACCTGCGCTGTTGAACGCCATGCCCGCCAGATACTGACCAAACGCCATCTGCTCGCGTGCTTCCAGATTATGACCGTCGTCGACCGCTTTCGGCAGCCAGAGGTTAATCAGGCGAATCGCTTCCAGCGCGTTGGCGTCGGTCAGCGGGTGCGCGCCAACGGACACGTAGGCTTCAATGGCGTGGGTTAACGCATCCATACCGGTCGCAGCGGTCACCGGGGCGGGAATATCGAGCATCACGCTGGCATCGTCCACGGCAATATCCGGGATGATGTTCGGGTCGATAATCACCTCTTTCACCTGACGCGCGGCGTCGATGATGACCGCGTTGCTGGTCATCTCCGCCGCCGTGCCTGCGGTAGTGTTGATCGCCACCAGCGGCACGCCCGCGTTTTTCACCTTACCGACGCCGGAGTAATCGGTAGACGGGCCTGGATTAGCGGTGAGAATTTTAATCGCCTTGGCGGTATCAATCGGGCTGCCGCCGCCAAAGGCAATCACGTAATCACACTCCGCGTCCCGGTAAGCCGCAAATCCTTTTTGCACCAGCGCTTCCGTCGGGTTCGGAAACACCTCATCGAACAGGTGATACGATATTTGATGGGCGTCCAGCGCGAAAAACAGGCTGTCGAGCAGGCCCAGTTTCACCAGTTGGCCGTCGGTGACAATCAGCGCTTTGCCCCACTGCCTGGTCGCCACCAGGCTGACCATATCGCCGATTGCGCCCGCGCCATGCAGGCTAATTTTGGGAAGTGCCAACATAAAGCTCATGATAATTCTCCTTAACTATCGCCTGTGGCGTTACGCGTATAAATCCAGGGCTGATTGCATCGGGGTAACGCCAAAACGTTTGCCCAGCGCGATCAGCTCTTCCCGGGTGATGGTCTGCTTCATGCCGCCCATGGAGTAGACCTTCACCAGCACTTCCGCGGATTTCTCGGCGGTGTCGATCAGGCCGAAGGTTTCATCCAGCGTCGGACCGCTGCCGAAGACGCCGTGGAACGGCCACAGCACCAGCGAATGTTTTTGCATATCTTTGGCGGTCGCCTGGCCGATCTCGTCCGTACCCGGCACCATCCACGGCAGAATGCCGACGCCGTCCGGGAAGACCACCAGGCATTCGGTACTGCCTTCCCACAGCTTGCGGGTAAAGAAATCAGAATTATTTTCCAGCACGTAGGTCAGGGCGATCAGGTTAGTGGCGTGGCAGTGCATGATGACGCGGTCTTTGCCGTCAGTCGCCTTGATACGTTCGCAGTGGGAGAGGAAGTGCGCCGGCAGTTCAGAGGTGGGAACCGCTTCATCCGTTAGTCCCCAAAGGATGTGGTAGCCCGCGCCGTCGCTGTCTACCCTCACGACGCCGAGATTGGCCTGCGGGTCGAGCTGGACGTTGCGGAAAAACTTCCCGGAGCCGGTGACGATAAACGGTGTGTTGGCGAGCAGCGGCATCGGCTGGCTCAGCGCGATATAGCGCGGCTTCTGGTGGAAATCGGCGGCGAACGGTTCGATATCCGCGTCATCCAGGCGCAGCGTCAGGTTACCGCCGTTGCGCTCGTCCCAGCCCTTCAGCCAGGCGTCAGAGGTGGCTTTGATCATGCCCTGGACGAACCAGGAGGTGGTGATGGTCTGCATAATTTTCTTTTCCAGTTATCGTGGTGAGGGTTAGGGTGAGGGGCCAGTTACCCGCGTTTGCTTAACACGTCTTTCTCATACGCCCGCACGTTATCCAGCCACTGGCTGCCCGCAGGCGCATCGTGACGCTGGCAGTACATCTCCCATACCGCCTGCCACGGCAGGGATTTTTGCTCCTCCAGCAACGCCAGACGCGCGGTGTAGTCACCGTTAGCCTCCAGCTGTTTCAGCGCGGCGACAGGCTCCAGCAGCGCGCGCAGCAGCGCTTTCTTCATGTTGCGGGTGCCGATAACCCACGCCGCGATGCGGTTGATGGAGGCGTCAAAGAAGTCGAGGCCGATGTGCACGCGGTCAAACAGATCGTGACGGACGATCTCGCTGGCAATCGCCTGGGTTTCGTCATCCAGCAGCACCACGTGGTCGCTGTCCCAGCGCACCGGACGGCTGACGTGCAGCAGCAGACGCGGCACGTAGAGCATGGCGGCGGAAATTTTGTCGGAGATAACTTCCGTTGGGTGGAAGTGGCCTGCATCCAGGCACAGCGCGGTCTGGCGGCTGGTGGCATAACCCATGTAGAACTCGTTCGAGCCGACGGTGTAGCTTTCTGCGCCAATGCCGAACAGCTTGCTCTCCACCGCGTCGATGTGGTGCGTCGGGTCCAGCTTCTCGCTGATGGCTTCATCCAGCGCGGCCAGCAGGCGCTGGCGCGGGGCCAGACGGTCAACGGTGATGTCCTTCATGCCGTCCGGGATCCAGATATTCATCACCGACGGCGTGCCGAGCTGCTCGCCGAAATACGCCGAGACGCGGCGGCTGGCTTTGACATGGTCGATCCAGAACTGGCGGATTTCGTCGTTGGCGTGCGCAAGGGTAAACCCGTCGGCGCTCAGCGGGTGCGAGAAGCAGGACGGGTTAAAATCCAGACCCAGCCTGTTGGCTTTCGCCCACTCCACCCAGTTTTTAAAGTGCTCCGGTTTGATTGCGTTACGCGCCACCGGCTCGTCGGACTCCAGATAGATCGCGTGCAGGTTCAGGCGTTTTGGCCCCGGGATCAGGCTCAGCGCCAGTTCCAGATCCGCACGCAGTTCGGTGGCGTTGCGCGCTTTGCCCGGGTAGTTACCCGTTGCCTGAATGCCACCCGTCAGGGAACCGCCCGGATTCTCGAAACCGGCGACGTCATCACCCTGCCAGCAGTGCATAGAGACGGGCAGACGGTCGAGCTGGCGCAGTGCCTCTTCGACATCCACGCCGACGGCGGCGAAACGCTGTTTAGCCAGGTCCCAGGCTTGTTCAAGTTGAGTGGTCATGCGCAAAGCTCCTTAGTCAGTCGTTTTTGCAGAAACTGCGCCCGATAACGGGCAATTTCATGGCAGGGATGGGGGGTGAAAGTGGTCAGGCTGTTATTCGCCGTCACCACCGAACGGAAATCGTCGACGCTTGAAAGTTCGTCCAGGGTCATCAACTGAATGCCGATATTGCCGAGCGTGGAGGCTTCAATCGGACCAGCCACCACGGTAATGCCGCAGGCATCGGCGCAGAGCTGGTTCAGCAGTTGGTTCTGACAGCCGCCGCCCACGATATGCAGCTGGCTGAACGGTTTGCCGCGAAGGTCAGACAGTTCACTCAGAATGTCGGCATAGAGCAGGGCGAGACTGTCAAAAATGCAGCGCGCCAGCTCAGCGGGGCGGGAGGGTACGGGTTTTCCTGCTTCAAAACAGGCGGCCTGGATTTCGGCGCTCATATGCACCGGGTTAATAAAGCGGTCGTCGTTCGGGTTAATCAGGAAGGTGCAGGCCTTCAGCTTTTCGGTTTCCGCAATAAGCGCGGGCAGGTCGGTGATGTTCTGCTCTTTCAGCACCCGCTGGAGCAGCCACAGGCCCATGATGTTCTTCAGCACGCGGTAGCGTCCTTCGGCACCGCCTTCGTTGGTGATATTGGCGGCCAGCGCGGCGTCGCTGGTGTAGGGCGTTTTGCTCTCAAAGCCCATCAGCGACCAGGTACCGGAGGAGAGATAGGCCGCATCTTTGCTGGCGAGCGGCGAGGCAATGACCGCGCTCGCGGTGTCGTGACTGGCGACGGCGACAACAGGGATTTCATTCCCCTGCGGGCAAATCCACTGACCGATCACGTTGCCCGGATGGGTTGGCGCGCCGAACCAGGACGGCGAGGCGCCCGTCCAGGCCAGCAGGTGTTCATCCCAGTTATCGGTGTTGATATTGACCAGCTGCGTGGTGGTGGCGTTGGTGTATTCCCAGTTCATGTTGCCGGTCAGACGGTAGCTGAGGTAGTCCGGGATTAGCAGCGCATGCGCCACCTTTTCGACCAGCTCTGGCTGTTGCTCAACCAGCGCGCGCAGCTGGTACAGTGTGTTAAACGGCAGAAACTGAATGCCGCTGCGACCATAGATGTTCTCTTTGCCAAGCTGCGCGATGGCATGCGCCATCAGCCCATCGGTGCGGCTGTCGCGGTAGGAAACGGGCAGGCCGACGCGTTCGCCGTGACTGTCCAGCAGCACGTAATCCACGCCCCAGGTATCAATGCCAATACTGTCGATGCGAATGCCGTCTTCGCAGACATTGTGAAGTCCGGTGCGGATCTCCGCTTCCAGCGCATCAATATCCCAGGTAACAAAACCGTTCTGTTTTTGCAGACAATTGGCGAAACGGTGCATTTCGCGAAGCGTAAGGGTGTGCTGGTCGCAGTCCCAGGTGGCGAGCATTACACGGCCGCTGGATGCGCCTAAATCGACAGCCACACAATGGCGAAAAGTCATGGTCGGGTCCTTTCTTAAGTCATTAGCGAGGAGTGTAAGAAAGGAAAGAAATAGCCACCTTCTCGCCACTGACAGCCCAAATCTCGCGCTGGCAAGAAAGCAAAGGTGAACGTGAGGGAGTTCACAGTTCCCAGTAATGGCAGGGTTTGCAGGCAGTGTGACGCTGACCGCATTTCCCGATCTTTCCGCCTGTTTCTTGAAAAACCGACAGCTTTTGCGCGGTTTGCTGTCAAAAATTTAAGGTGAGCGTGGAAGGCCTTAATTACTATTTTGAGAACTTTTCTCATTGGTGGGGGCCGTTATGACCGTACTGCACAGCGTCGATTTTTTTCCTTCGGGAGCTTCTCCGGTCGCGATTGAGCCACGGCTTCCTCAGGCTGCGTTCCCGGAGCATCATCATGATTTTCATGAAATTGTGATTGTTGAGCACGGAACGGGCATCCACGTGTTTAACGGTCAGCCGTATACCATCAGCGGCGGTACGGTGTGCTTCGTGCGCGATCACGACAGGCACCTGTATGAACATACCGACAACCTGTGTCTGACCAATGTGCTCTATCGTTCCCCGGATGCGTTCCAGTTTCTCTCCGGGCTGAATCAGCTGTTGCCGCAGGAGAAGGACGGCCACTACCCGTCGCACTGGCGGGTGAATCAATCCACGTTGCAGCAGGTGCGTCAGCTGGTGAGCCAGATGGAGCAGAGCGAGGACGGGCAGGAGACGCACGCTATTGCCACCCGCGAGCTGCTGTTTATGCAGCTGCTGGTACTGCTGCGCCGCAGCAGCCTGGTGGAAGGGCTGAAAAATAACGACGCGCGTCTGAATCAGCTGATGGCCTGGCTGGAAGATCATTTCGCTGAAGATGTCTGCTGGGAAACGCTGGCGGACGACTTTTCGCTCTCGCTGCGCACGCTGCATCGTCAGCTCAAGCAGCATACCGGGCTCACGCCGCAACGTTACCTCAATCGTCTGCGTCTGATCAAAGCGCGACACCTTTTACGGCATACCGACGAAAGCGTTACGGATATCGCCTATCGCTGCGGTTTCGGCGACAGTAACCACTTTTCGACGCTGTTTCGCCGGGAGTTTAGCTGGTCGCCGCGCGATATCCGTCAGGGCAAGGACGCGTTGCTTCAGTAACGCGAGGGCAATCACCGTTTTCAGGCCGCAAAAAAGCTAATAATGTCCGGTTATCCGCCGTAGAGGTTGTGGTGTGGCCGCTCAGTTAATTCTTCGCAAAGATGATTTTTTTTCCTCCGCGAGTCAGGCCGTCGCGGTGGCCGACCGTTACCCGCAAAATGTCTTTGCCGAGCATACCCACGAGTTCTGCGAGCTGGTGCTGGTGTGGCGCGGCAATGGCTTACACATCCTCAACGACCGGCCCTACCGCATCACGCGTGGAGACCTGTTTTACATTCGTGCTGAAGACAAGCACTCCTACGCCTCGGTTAACGATCTGGTGTTGCAGAACGTCATCTACTGCCCTGACAGGCTCAAGCTGAATGTCGACTGGGCGGGCAACATCTCGGGCTTTCCTGGTACCAGAGGCGAACCGCACTGGCGTTTAAGCAGCAGTGGTATGGCTCAGGTGCGCCAGACCATTTCCCAGCTGGAGCAGGAGAGCCAGAAGAGCGATCCGGTGGCAAACCAGATGTCGGAGCTGCTTTTCGCCCAGCTGGTTATGACCCTCAAACGTCATCGTTACGCCACGGATAATCCCTCCGCCACCACGCAGGAAGCGCTGCTGGATAAGCTGATCGCCCGGCTTGCGGGCAGCCTGAATAAAAGCTTTGTGCTGGAGAAATTCTGCGAGCAGGAGCAGTGCAGCGAGCGCGCGCTGCGCCAGCAGTTCCGCACTCAAACGGGGATGACGGTAAACCAGTATCTGCGCCAGCTGCGCATCTGCCACGCCCAGTATCTGTTACAGCACACGGAGCTGATGGTAAGTGAAGTGGCGATGCGCTGCGGCTTTGAGGACAGTAACTACTTTTCGGTGGTGTTTAACCGCGAGGTGGCGATGACGCCGGTTCAGTGGCGTCATCGCAGTCGAAAAGCAGCGTAATCAGTTCGCCATGCCGAGGCCGACGATATTGGCCGCAATGATAATCACCACGCAGCCCAGGCTCAATACGCCAACCGGACGGCGCCCGGCATTGTTCCACTCCTTCAGCACCAACCCAACCAGCCCGCCGCACAGCACGTAGAAGCTCATGTGCAGCATCCAGCTCATATAGTCATACTGCGGCGGAATGCTGGCGTGGCCCCAGGCGTAGAAAAAGAATTGCAGATACCACATCAGGCCACCTAGCATCGACAACAGCACATTGGTGATGATCAAGGATTTTGCCAGTGAGAAATCGGCTTTTACCGACAAATCTTTCACTTTTGCCAGACGAATGAAGCAGAAGCCGAGGTTAACCAGCGCGCCGCCGCCCATGATCACCACGTAGCTTGGCAGGGCAACATACAGCGGGTCGACGCCCAGCGCCGCAGCGGCGTCGTGCATGGGTTTTGCAGCGTTCATCGCGAACGACATGCCCGCCGAGAAGATGCCGCACATCACTGCCAGCAGCAGCCCTTTCTTCAGATTAAAGTCCTCGGCTTTGATGCCCATCTTGCGCTCTTTTAGCTGGCCTGCGCGGGTGACGATCCCCACGCCGATCACCGCCACCAGCACGCCCAGCAGCGTCATTCGCCCGCCCCGGGTGTTGATCAGCACGTCGAAGTTGCCGTTGAGGATTGGCGTCATCAGGGTGCCGACGATCAGCGTAATGCCAATCGCGATACCAATACCCATCGACATGCCGAGATAGCGCATGGTCAGGCCGTAGTTGATATTGCCGATGCCCCACATCGCGCCGAACAGGAATACCGGCAGCAGGGTGGAGGCGTTGAAGGAGGAGAAGTAGCCCCAGAAATCGGGCAGCAGCATGGCGCTGATTGTCCACGGCAAAATCAGCCAGGAGACGGTACCGCCAACGGACCACATGGTTTCCCATGACCAGCCTTTCACCTTTTTGAACGGGGCATAGAAACAGGCTGCACTGGCTGCGCCTATTAAATGCCAGAAGATACCCATCGTAATCGCATGATTCATTTTTACGTCCTCATCGTTTTTATAGCCGGAGGCTTCCCCCCGACTTGATGAGTGTAAAAATTAGGCGGTTCAGGAACCTTCAGAAGGTTGCCGCACTTTTGTTCAGGATGGCAATCAGCACGTTAAGCGGGTGAGCAGACTCACAATTTTATCATTTATCAGAATCCTAATAACCTTATAAAAACTACGGCATTGATAATCATTTTCAATATCATTTAATTAACTATAATGAACCAACTGCTTACGCGGCATTAACAGCTGTGCCGCCCGACAATAATGGAGAGGATTATGAGTTATACACTGCCATCCCTGCCGTATGCCTACGACGCACTGGAACCGCATTTCGACAAGCAGACGATGGAAATCCATCACACTAAACACCACCAGACCTATGTGAACAACGCGAACGCCGCGCTAGAAAGCCTGCCAGAGTTCGCTAACCTGCCTGTTGAAGAGCTGATCACCAAACTGGACCAGCTGCCAGCAGATAAGAAAACCGTGCTGCGTAACAACGCGGGCGGTCACGCTAACCACAGCCTGTTCTGGAAAGGCCTGAAAACCGGCACCACCCTGCAGGGCGACCTGAAAGCGGCTATCGAGCGTGACTTCGGTTCTGTTGACAACTTCAAAGCGGAATTCGAAAAAGCCGCTGCAACCCGTTTCGGCTCTGGCTGGGCGTGGCTGGTTCTGAAAGGCGACAAGCTGGCGGTCGTTTCTACCGCTAACCAGGACTCCCCGCTGATGGGTGAAGCGATCTCTGGCGCATCCGGTTTCCCAATCCTGGGTCTGGACGTGTGGGAACACGCTTACTACCTGAAGTTCCAGAACCGTCGCCCTGACTACATCAAAGCGTTCTGGGATGTGGTGAACTGGGACGAAGCAGCAGCGCGTTTCGCCGCTAAAAAATAAGGTTGCATTGACGCCTGTGAGAAGCGAGTCTGATGACTCGCTTTTTTTGTATCTGAAGGAGTAGAGATGCATTACCCGGTGAATGTGTTTACAGGCAAGGTAAGGGAGTACGACGGCAGCCGACCGAGCGCCATCGCTAAAATTCAGGTCGACGGGGAGCTGACGTTAACCGACCTTGGGCTGGCGGGTGACCAGCAGGCCGAAAAGAAAATCCACGGCGGGCCCGAGCGCGCGCTGTGCCACTATCCTCGCGAGCACTATCAGCACTGGAAAGCCGAGTTTCCTGAGCAGGCGGAACTCTTCGTTGCCCCCGCGTTTGGCGAGAATCTTTCCACCGAAGGGCTCATCGAAAAGAACGTGTTTATCGGTGATATCTACCGCTGGGGCGATGCCCTGATTCAGGTAACCCAGCCGCGCTCGCCGTGCTTCAAGCTTAACTACCATTTCGGCATTCATGACATGTCGGCTCAGATGCAAAACGCGGGTAAAACCGGCTGGCTGTACCGCGTGGTGCTGGCAGGACAGGTGTCAGCGGACGCGCCGCTTGAGCTGGCGTCGCGCCTGAGCGATGTCTCTGTTTATGACGCCTGCGCCATTGCCTGGCATATGCCGTTTGACGACGAGCAGTATCACCGCCTGCTGTCTGCGGCGGGGTTATCGACAAGCTGGACCAGAACGATGCAGAAGCGGCGTTTAAGCGGCAAAATCGAGGATAATTCGCGGCGATTGTGGGGGAAGTTACTTCCCCGCACCCCGGCCCTCTCCCCAAAGGGGCGAGGGTGAAAAGACTGCACCGAGCCGTCCCCTCTCCCCTATGGGGAGAGGGTTAGGGTGAGGGGTAAGGAAGGGTTACGAACGCTTATACAACGGCAGCCACAGCGTTAACCGTAGTCCACCCAGCGGGCTGTCGTCGGCTTTCACCCAGCCACGGTGCTGCTGCATGGCGGTTTCAACAATCGCCAGACCCAGCCCCGTGCCGCCAGACTCGCGATCGCGCGCTTCGTCGGTACGGTAGAACGGACGGAAAATCTGCTCGCGGTCTTCCGGACTCACGCCCGGGCCGTCGTCATCGACAATGACGGTGATCCCGTCTTTATCCACCGAGAATGCCACCTCAATCTTCGTATGCGAGTAGCGCAGGGCGTTACGCACGATATTCTCCAGCGCGCTTTCCAGCGTGTTGGGGTTACCGTACAGCGGCCACGGTCCCGGCGGGAAGTTGACGGTGAACGATTTACCCATCTGTTCCGCTTCGAACGCCGCGTTGTCCAGCACCTCGTGCCACAGGTGATTGGCTTTCACCGTTTCGCTCACCAGCGCGTTTTTCTGCTGATTGCGCGACATCACCAGCAGATCGTTAATCATGCTGTCCAGACGGTGCGCTTCCGTTTCAATACGCTCCAGCTCTTTGCTTTCCCCGCTGCGGCGACGCAGCAGGGCGGTGCCCAGCTGCAAGCGCGTGAGCGGAGTGCGCAGTTCGTGGGAGATGTCCGACAGCAGGCGTTGCTGGGCAGTCATCATCCGATCCAGCGCGCTCACCATCTGGTTAAAACTCGTCCCTGCGGCAAGGAACTCCTGCGGTCCAGCTTCCAGTTCCGGGTGTTGTCGCAAATTACCCTGCGCCACTTCATCGGCGGCATTCTTCAGCTTACGCGCTGGTTTCGCCAGGCTCCACGCCAGCCATAACAGCAGCGGGGAACTGACCAGCATCGTGACAATCAGCAGCAGAAGCGGACGGTCAAACAGCAGGTTGATGAAGTCGGACTGGGAACTGCTCGCAGGGCGAATCAGATAGAGCTGGTAATTATCTTCCCCATCCCGTACCGAGAAAGGACCGACCATCTCTACCCGACCATATTTCTTCTTCTGTGGGTGATCGGCGTTATCCGCCTGGCCAATAAAGTTGCGGATAATCTGCATTTCATTGCGATCGGCCCCAATCACGCGGCCTTCGCTGGTCACCAGCAGCAGGCGTTGTCCGGGCGGCGCCCACTTGTCGATAGCGCGAAACAGCCTGCGCCACCACATTAAATCGTTCGGCGGATCGTTTGCCAGCTCCGCTTCCACGTGCTGCTCGATCATCACGCCCTGACGTTGCTCACTGTCGAGCAGCTCCGTCATCTGGCGTGAGTCGAGTTTTGGCAACATCAAAACGAGCATTAAAACCAGTGCCAGCGTTAGCCAGAAGATGGCGAAGATGCGGGCGGTTAAGCTGCCTATCATGAAGCGGAAACCATCAGATAACCGCGTCCACGCAGGGTTTTAAACCATGGGTGACCGTCTTTACGCTCCGGCAGCTTACGGCGCAGGTTAGAGATGTGCATGTCGATGGCGCGGTCAAACGGGGTAAGACGTTTGCCCAGCACTTCCTGGCTTAAATGTTCACGCGAAACGACCTGGCCGAGATGCTGCGCCAGCAGATACAGCAGGGTGAACTCGGTGCCGGTCAGTTCCAGCGTCTGGCCGTCAAAGCTCGCTTCCTGACGGCCCGGGTTCAGGCTCAGGGAGTCCACTTCCAGCGTTGGTGAGCTGTTGTCGGTATTCTGCTGCTGCTCGCTCCAGTGGGAACGACGCAGGATCGCGCGAATACGGGCCACCAGTTCACGGTCGTTGAACGGCTTCGGTAAATAGTCATCCGCACCCAGCTCAAGGCCGAGAACGCGGTCAAGTTCGCTGCCGCGAGCGGTCAGCATGATAACGGGGGTCTGGTGTGTCTGGCGAAGCTCTTTCAGCGTATCAATACCATTTTTCTTTGGCATCATTACGTCGAGCAAAAGTAGATCGATGCTGTCGTCAAGGAGACTCAGCGCCTGCTCGCCATCATGGGCAACCAGGACGTTGAAACCTTCCATGTCGAGCAACTCCTTTAAAAGGGATGTGAGCTCTCGGTCATCATCAACTAACAGGATTTTATTCATTGTTTAAATACCTCCGAGGCAGAAATTACGACATCAAGGCTATCTAATCCATGACTTTACGTTGTTTTACACCCCCTGACGCATGTTTGCAGCCTGAATCGTAGACTGTCTCTCGTTGAATCGCGACACGAAAGATTTTGGGAGCAAGTGATGCGCAAAGTTACCGCTGCCGTCATGGCCTCAACGCTGGCGTTCAGTGCGTTTAGCCAGGCTGCTGTAGCTATCATCGGCGATAACGGTTCCTCGCAAGAGGGCGCAACGCAGCACAGCAGCCAAAGCCATATGTTTGACGGCATAAGTTTAACCGAACATCAGCGTCAACAGATGCGAGATCTGATGCAGAGGGCACGACACGACCAGCCCCCTGTTAATGTTAGCGAAATGGAGACAATGCATCGCCTTGTCACCGCAGAAAATTTTGACGAAAGCGCTGTGCGCGCTCAGGCCGAAAAAATGGCACAGGAACAGGTTGCCCGCCAGGTAGAGATGGCGAAGGTCCGCAACCAGATGTTCCACCTGCTAACGCCCGAGCAGCAAGCGGTTTTGAATGCCAGACATCAGCAGCGTATGGACCAGCTGCGTGAGGTTGCACGGATGCAGCGAAGCTCAGAAACGACGTTTTTCAGTAGCAATAGCAGTACCCGTAGTAACCAGTAAACCCTGTTTTCCTTGCCATAGACACCATCCCTGTCTTCCCCCACATGATGTGGGGGTTTTTTTTGTCCCGCATTCTGATTCGTTAACCGTTTATTCATCCTTTGCCTCCCCATGCTTCCGTTATACTAGCGGCATGACATGACAGGAGCGTTTATGAATCAATCCTATGGAAGGCTGGTAAGCCGGGCCGCCATTGCGGCGACCGTCATGGCCACTGGCCTGCTGCTGATTAAAATCTTTGCCTGGTGGTATACCGGCTCGGTCAGTATTCTGGCGGCGCTGGTGGATTCACTGGTGGATATTGCCGCCTCGCTGACCAACCTGCTGGTGGTGCGCTACTCGCTGCAACCGGCGGATGAAGAGCATACGTTTGGTCACGGCAAAGCGGAGTCGCTCGCAGCGCTGGCGCAAAGTATGTTCATTTCTGGCTCCGCGCTGTTCCTGTTTTTGACTGGTATTCAGCACCTTATTTCGCCTTCGCCGATGAACAATCCCGGCGTTGGCGTGGTCGTCACGGTTATTGCACTTATAAGCACACTTGTTCTGGTAACGTTCCAGCGCTGGGTGGTTCGCAAAACGCAAAGCCAGGCCGTACGGGCGGATATGCTTCATTATCAATCTGATGTTATGATGAATGGGGCTATTCTTATTGCGCTCGGTCTGGCCTGGTATGGCTGGCATCGGGCCGATGCGTTGTTTGCGTTAGGGATTGGTATCTATATTTTATATAGCGCCTTACGGATGGGGTATGAAGCGGTGCAGTCACTGCTCGATCGCGCCCTCCCGGACTCAGAACGCAATGAAATTTTTTCTATCGTGACCTCCTGGCCCGGCGTCAGCGGTGCACACGATCTTCGAACGCGGCAGTCAGGGCCGACCCGCTTTATTCAGATTCACATTGAAATGGAAGACAACCTGCCACTGGTACAGGCTCACGTGATTGCTGAGCAGGTCGAGCAGGCGATTTTGCAGCGTTTTCCTGGTTCCGACGTCATCATTCACCAGGATCCCTGCTCGGTTGTACCCGGACATATTGGGCTTTCGTAATTCGTTGTAAAAAAGTGAGCCAGACCAGCATTTTGTGTATAAATTACCGCCATTTGGTCTGACCTGAATCAATTCAGCCAGAAGGGATTGATATACTATTTGCAGTATTCGTTGGTCGATAAGTTTCTTCCGGCAACAGATTTCAATTTTGCATTCCTAAGTTCAGAGGTAGTCATGATTAAGAAAATCGGTGTGTTGACAAGCGGCGGTGATGCGCCGGGCATGAACGCGGCAATTCGTGGGGTTGTCCGTGCAGCGCTGACGGAAGGTCTGGAAGTTTTTGGTATCTATGATGGTTACCTGGGTCTGTACGAAGACCGTATGGTTCAGCTCGACCGTTACAGCGTGTCTGACATGATCAACCGTGGCGGTACCTTCCTTGGGTCTGCGCGCTTCCCGGAATTCCGTGATGAACACATCCGTGAAGTGGCTATTGAGAACATGAAAAAACGTGGCCTGGACGCGCTGGTGGTCATCGGCGGTGACGGCTCGTACATGGGTGCAAAACGTCTGACCGAAATGGGCTTCCCGTGCATCGGCCTGCCGGGCACCATCGACAACGACATCAAAGGCACTGACTACACCATCGGTTACTTCACCGCGCTGGGCACCGTTGTGGAAGCCATTGACCGCCTGCGTGACACCTCTTCTTCTCACCAGCGTATCTCTATCGTTGAAGTGATGGGCCGTTACTGCGGTGACCTGACCCTGGCGGCGGCTATCGCCGGTGGCTGTGAGTTCGTGGTGGTTCCTGAAGTGGAGTTCAGCCGCGAAGATCTGGTTGCTGAAATCAAAGCCGGTATCGCGAAGGGTAAGAAACACGCGATTGTGGCGATCACCGAGCACATCTGTGACGTTGACGAGCTGGCGAAGTACATCGAAACTGAAACCAAACGCGAAACCCGTGCGACCGTACTGGGTCACATCCAGCGCGGCGGTTCCCCGGGCCCGTACGACCGTATCCTGGCCTCCCGTATGGGCGCGTACGCTATCGAGCTGCTGCTGCAGGGTCACGGCGGCCGTTGCGTCGGTATTCAGAACGAACAGCTGGTACACCATGACATCATCGACGCGATTGAAAACATGAAGCGTCCGTTCAAAGGTGACTGGCTGGACTGCGCGAAAAAACTGTACTGATCGGCGTTGGTATCGTGCCGGGTGGCGGCTTCGCCTTACCCGGCCTACAAAAACACGATCCGTAGGCCCGGTAAGCGAAGCGCCACCGGGCTTTTTTTGTGCGCATAACCCCCCTTTTTATTCCTGCACGTTATAGCCAATCTTTTTTTATTCTTTAATCATTGGTTCTCTTTCTGGCACGCTGCATTCATCAAAACACTACACAAGAGAGCTGGGCGATGAATAAATGGGGCGTGGGGTTAACATTATTGCTGGCATCGACCAGCGTTCTGGCAAAGGACATCCAGTTACTGAACGTGTCGTACGACCCGACGCGTGAGCTGTACGAGCAGTACAACAAAGCGTTTGCGGCCCACTGGAAGCAGGAAACCGGCGATAACGTGGTGGTTCGTCAGTCGCACGGTGGCTCCGGTAAGCAGGCGACGTCCGTCATCAACGGTATTGAAGCCGATGTGGTTACGCTGGCGCTGGCCTACGATGTCGACGCTATCGCCGAGCGTGGCCGTATCGACAAAAACTGGATCAAACGCCTGCCGGACAACTCTGCGCCATACACCTCGACCATCGTTTTCCTGGTGCGTAAAGGCAACCCGAAACAGATTAAGGACTGGAACGACCTGATCAAACCGGGCGTTTCTGTGATTACCCCGAACCCGAAAAGCTCCGGCGGCGCACGCTGGAACTACCTGGCAGCCTGGGGCTACGCGCTGCACCACAACAACGGCGATCAGGCGAAAGCACAGGAGTTCGTCAAATCCCTCTACAAAAATGTTGAAGTGCTGGACTCCGGCGCGCGTGGCGCAACCAACACCTTCGTCGAGCGCGGAATTGGCGATGTGCTGATTGCCTGGGAAAACGAAGCCCTGCTGGCGACCAACGAACTGGGTAAAGACAAGTTTGAGATCGTGACTCCGAGCGAATCCATCCTCGCCGAGCCGACCGTTTCCGTGGTCGATAAGGTCGTTGATAAGAAAGGAACCAAAGCGGTGGCGGAAGCCTACCTGAAGTATCTCTACTCGCCGGAGGGCCAGGAAATCGCGGCGAAGAACTTCTATCGTCCACGCGATGCGGCTGTCGCGAAGAAATACGATAGCGAATTCCCGAAACTGAAGCTCTTCACCATCGATGATGTGTTCGGCGGCTGGACGAAAGCGCAGAAAGAGCACTTCTCTAATGGCGGCACCTTCGACCAGATTAGCCAGCGCTAAAGGTTAGCAAACGACACGGCAACCCGGTGTGAGAAATCCACCGGGTTTTTTATTTGGTCATCATTTTGCGTTACTCTTTTGCCTCTATTAAAAACAGGGAACGCGTTGTGAAAAAAATTATCTTATTGATCCTGATTGTCATCGCCCTGGCCGCAGGCGGCGTGTACTGGATAAAAGCGGGTAATCCGAATGCATTGCGTCATATCGTTCTCGACCAGTGTCTGCCTAACCAGCAGCAACATCGTAACCCGGCACCCTGCGCGCAGGTGAAGCCTGACGCGGGCTATGTGGTATTTAAGGACCGCAACGGGCCGCTGCAGTATCTGCTGATGCCAACGTATCGCATCAACGGCACTGAAAGCCCGCTCCTGACCGAGTCTCACACGCCGAACTTCTTCTGGCTGGCGTGGCAGTCGCGCAGCTTTATGACCCTGAAGCGCGGCTCCGAGGTCCCGGACAGCGCCATTTCGCTGACGATTAACTCACCGACAGGCCGCACGCAGAACCATTTCCATATCCATATCTCCTGCCTGCGCCCGGATGTACGCGAGAAGCTCAACGCGGCGCAGGGAGAAATCAGCACCCAGTGGCTACCGTTCCCGGGCGGGCTGGAAGGGCATGAGTATCTTGCCCGTCGGGTGACGGAAAATGAGCTGGTCCAGCGCAGTCCGTTTATGATGCTGGCGGAAGAGTTGCCGGAAGCGCGCGACCATATGGGACGTTTCGCGCTGGCCATGGCCCAGCAGTCGGATGGTTCGTTTGTTTTGCTGGCGACCGAGCGTAACCTGCTCACGCTTAACCGCGCGTCAGCAGAGCAATTGCAGGATCATCAATGCGCTATCCTGAAGTAACCCCACCATAAATCGCGTTTACTCGGGCTGCCTGTCACCGTAGACTTGCTGAAAAATTCTACAGGAGACAGGTATGTCGCTCTGGTTAACGCATCCTCTGCTGCTGCCTTCATTGATTGTGGGCGTCACCATCGTGCTGTGGGCGACGTCGCTGTTGCCGGAATTTATCACCGCGCTGCTGTTCTTCACGGCGGCAATGGCTGCCAGAATCGCCCCGCCAGAGGTGATTTTTGGTGGTTTTGCCTCGTCGGCTTTCTGGCTGGTCTTCAGCGGCTTTGTGCTCGGCGTGGCGATCCGTAAAACCGGCCTGGCGGACAGGGCCGCCCGGGCGCTGTCGGCAAAGCTCACCGACTCCTGGGTGATGATGGTGGCGAGCGTGGTATTGCTCAGCTACGCGCTGGCGTTTGTGATGCCGTCGAACATGGGGCGTATTGCGCTGCTGATGCCCATTGTCGCGGCGATGGCAAAGCGCGCCGGTATCGCCGACGGCTCCCGCGCCTGGTTCGGACTTGCGCTGGCCGTCGGGTTCGGCACCTTCCAGCTCTCGGCCACTATTCTGCCCGCTAATGTGCCCAACCTGGTGATGAGCGGCGCGGCAGAAGGCTCGTACGGCATTCATCTGAACTATGTTCCGTATCTGCTGCTGCACACGCCGGTGCTCGGTATTCTCAAAGGCCTGATTTTGATTGGCCTCATCTGCTGGCTATTTCCCGGTAGCCCAAAACCGCCGAAGGAACTCATGCCGTCTGAACCCATGGGGCGGGACGAAAAGCGTCTTGCCTGGCTGCTGGCGGTGGTGTTAGTGATGTGGGTGACGGAGAGCTGGCACGGCGTAGGGCCCGCGTGGACGGGGCTGGCGGCGTCGATCATCGTCATGCTGCCGCGCGTGGGTTTCATTACCGGGGACGAATTTTCTGCCGGGGTGAACATGCGCACCTGTATCTACGTCGCGGGCATTCTTGGGCTGGCGATCGTCGTGACGCAAACGGGTATCGGGACGGCCGTGGGCGAGGCGCTGCTGCGCATTATGCCGCTGGATGCGGACAAACCGTTCACCAGTTTCCTGGCCCTGACCGGCATCACCACGGCGCTCAACTTCATTATGACCGCCAACGGCGTTCCGGCGCTGTATACCACGCTGGCGCAGAGCTTCTCGGACGCGACCGGTTTCCCGCTGCTGTCGGTGATTATGATTCAGGTGCTGGGCTATTCCACGCCGCTGCTGCCGTATCAGGCGTCGCCGATTGTGGTAGCGATGGGGTTAGGGAAAGTGCCTGCGAAGGCGGGGATGCTGCTCTGTCTGGCGCTGGCGATAGCGACGTATCTGGTGCTGCTGCCGCTGGATTATCTGTGGTTTAGTGTATTAGGTCGTTTGTAGCGGCGGGTAAGCGCAAGCGCCACCCGCCACAAAGGCCATTACGACTGTTTAGCCGCTTCTGCCGCTTTAACGATCACCGCGAAAGCGTCAGCTTTCAGGGATGCACCGCCAACCAGCGCGCCATCGATGTCTGGCTGGGTGAACAGCTCAGCAGCGTTGGACGCGTTTACGGAGCCGCCGTACTGGATGATCACTTGCTCAGCCACTTTCGCGTCAGCTTTAGCAATGTGGTCACGGATGAATTTGTGCACCGCCTGAGCCTGCGCAGGGGTAGCAGATTTGCCGGTACCGATCGCCCAGACTGGCTCGTAAGCGATAACCGCGCCTTCGAACGCTGCCGCGCCCTGCGTTTTCAGCACGGCGTCGATCTGACGTGCGCACACTTCTTCGGTTTTGCCCGCTTCGTTTTCCGCTTCGGTTTCACCGATGCACAGAACCGGGATCAGACCCTGCTCTTTCAGCACGGCGAATTTCTTCGCGATGAACTCGTCAGATTCTTTGTGGTAGGTGCGACGCTCGGAGTGGCCGATGATGATGTATTTCGCGCCGATATCTTTCAGCATTTCAGCGGAAGTTTCACCGGTGAACGCGCCAGACAGGTTAACGTCAACGTTCTGCGCGCCCAGCACGATGTGGCTGCCGTCAGCGGCACGTTTAGCCAGATCCAGGTACATATCCGGCGGAGCGATAGCAACCGCGCAGCCGGTCACGCCAGCCAGCTCTTTACGCAGGTTCGCAACCAGTTCGTTTACCATGTGGCGGCTGCCGTTCAGTTTCCAGTTACCCATCACTAAAGGATGTCGCATTTCAATTCTCCACGCTAAATAAGCGAATTAAGGAATATGGCCGCCCTGTCGGGCAGCATGGTCTGTGAATCAGTATAGAGATTTTCCCCTGAAAGGCTTTGCTTTTTGTCATTAATTCGCCCCGCCAAGGGTGTCAGATAGTGCCAGCTTAATCGGTTCAACAGCGAAGGTCAGTCCTTTTTCGCCGTTATCCGCCACCACATAGCGGATCGCGCCTTCGGTCGTGGCGTAGTACCGCTTGTTTTTACCGGCGGCCAGCAGTTTTTGCAGCTTTTGCTGGCTCTGCTTTTTCGTCAGCGCAGGCGTAAATGCCTGCAGCACCGCGCTCATGTAATCAAGCGCCTTCGATTTAGCGGCTTTCTGCTCTGGCCCCTGAATCGGTAGCCAGGTGATCTGCATGCTTTTGATTTTTAACGTACCGCGTTCGAGCGCCGTGGAGGCATACAAATTCTCGTTAATCTTGCTCGCAGCACGGGTCAGTGTAGGGGCATCGCGGGAGCTATCAATGGCGCGAAATTCATCCAGCGGCAGCGTTGGGTTGGCCTGATTGAAGGCTTCACGGAACTGGCTGATGGATTGATCGAAGGACGGCGCGCCCGCCAGCAAATACGGCGCGGTGGTGGGGGCCGCGGTGTCGGCGGCGTGCAGCGGAAAACCCGCGCCGAGCATCGCTAAACACAGGAAAAGAGAGTGTGCCGAACTTTTCATCAACATTGCCCCTGGCCGTAAGTGCTCATGATTAAAACGATATCTGGTCGGCTTGTCAAAAGGTCACAACTCCAGGGTAAAATGCGGGCTAAATGATAATAAGGAACCTTACATGACCATACAGCAGTGGCTGTTTTCATTCAAAGGGCGTATTGGACGCCGTGATTTCTGGGTATGGATGGTAACGTGGGTCGTCGCCATGCTGCTTCTGTTTTTCGTTGCTTACAACGCCTGGCTGAGCACGCAAACGGCGGCCTTCGCGCTGGTTTGCCTGCTATGGCCAACGGCGGCTGTCGTGGTGAAGCGCCTGCACGATCGCGGACGTTCCGGCGCGTGGGCATTTCTGATCGTACTGGCGTGGATGCTGGTGGCAGGGAACTGGTCGATGTTGCCGTCCATCCTGCCGTGGGTCGTGGGCAGGCTGCTGCCGTCGGTCATCTTCGTGATGATGATTGTCGATCTGGGCGCGTTTATCGGCACCCAGAGCGAAAACAAATACGGTAAAGACACCGTCGAGGTGAAATACCGCTGATCACCAGTAGTGTTCGGCGGTCATATGGCCCGGTCGGCGGCGAAGATGTTTCGTCATCTGCCGGGTATCCTTCAGAAGCTGCTGCGT
Source organism: Enterobacter chuandaensis (assembly GCF_003594915.1). GTDB lineage: Bacteria > Pseudomonadota > Gammaproteobacteria > Enterobacterales > Enterobacteriaceae > Enterobacter > Enterobacter chuandaensis. Next base: position 47,745 of record NZ_QZCS01000015.1, on the reverse strand, counting down.
GTCTCGGACCATCTGCGGGTTACCGCACAGCATGACGTGGCTGGTCTCGGCTGTCATCGGTAAGCCCACCGCTTCTTCCAGTGCGCCACTCTCAATTAACGCCGGTACGCGACCGGTAAGCGTTCCTGCTACGGTTTCGCGGCTGACTACCGTCTGAATCTTTAACTTTCCGCCGTACTGCTGTTCCAGCGCCTGCATCTGCGGGAGATAGCTTAAATCTGCGGCATAGCGCGCGGCGTGAACCAGCACGATGTTTTTAAAGCGCTCCAGATCCTTACCGTACTGCAAGATAGAGAGATACGGGCCGATGGCCGTGCCGGTCGCCAGCATCCAGAGGGTATCGCAATCCGGGATCTCTTCGAGCACAAAGAAACCTGCCGCTTCACTCACAATTTGCACATCGTCGCCGGGCTTAAGGGCGGCAAGACGCGGGCTCAACTTGCCGTCCGGGACGGTGACCAGATAGAACTCGAGGTCCGGGTTATCCGGCGCGTTAACGTAAGAATAGGCGCGCTGCACGCGCTCGCCGTCGACATCCAGCCCCAGCTTGGCAAATTGCCCGGCCTTAAACGGGTGCACGGGAGCATGCAGGGTGAGACTAAATAGCGCATCGGTCCAGAATTCTATCTTTGTGACTTTACCTGTTACCCAGTCCGCCATGATCTTCTCCTGTGCTGTTTCTCTGTTCTATCTTCCGTACTTGTGGGAAACATTTCCAGCCCCTTCGGGCCGGAAAGCTCTATCGGTCAAACGGTTTTACAGAATGTGCGTCTGCACATTCTGGTCTTTGCGGTCGAGATAGTGGATAGACTGAATGCGGCGAATGGTGCGCGATTTACCGCGGATCAGCAGGGTTTCAGTGGTCGCCATGTTGCCCTTGCGGGTGATGCCGTCCAGTAGGTCGCCTTTGGTGATGCCGGTTGCGGAGAAGACCACGTTATCGCTGCGCGCCATGTCGTTCAGCGCCAGCACTTTATTGGCTTCGATGCCCATCGCTGCGCAGCGTGCCAGCTCGTCCTCACCGATACGACGGTTCTCGTCGCTGTCACCTTTCACCTCATGACGCGGCAGCAGGCGCGCCTGCATATCGCCGTCCAGGGCGCGGATCACCGCCGCAGAGACCACGCCTTCCGGCGCGCCGCCGATACCTTAAAGCACGTCGACTTCGCTGTCCGGCATGCATGTCAGAATGGAGGCGGCAACGTCACCATCAGGGATAGCAAACACGCGCACGCCGAGTGCCTGCAGGTACGCGATGGTGGCGTCGTGGCGCGGTTTTGCCAGAATAGTCACAGTGAGTTCATTGAGCGGTTTACCCAGCGCCGCCGCGATATTGCGCAGATTAGCATCCAGCGGCAGGCTGAGGTCGATTGCACCTTTCGCACCAGGACCGACTATCAGCTTTTCCATATACATATCCGGCGCGTTGAGGAAGCAGCCTTTATCGCCCACGGCCAGCACCGCCAGCGCGTTGGCCTGGCCCATCGCCGTCATGCGGGTACCTTCGATCGGGTCCACCGCGATATCCACGGCATCGCCTTTGCCGGTACCGACTTTTTCACCGATGTAGAGCATTGGCGCTTCGTCGATCTCGCCTTCGCCGATGACGATGGTGCCGTCGATGTTGACCTGGTTAAGCACAATGCGCATGGCATGGACGGCCGCGCCGTCTGCGGTATTTTTGTCGCCACGACCCAGCCATTTATAGCCTGCGAGGGCGGCCGCTTCGGTGACGCGGGAAAACTCGATAGCAAGTTCACGTTTCATGAGGGACTCGTACAGTCAAAAGGAATTGCACGAAGTTTATCACAGAGTGGGGAGGGGGGAGGGACCGGTGCGGTCGGAGCCCCTCACCCTAACCCTCTCCCCTTTGGGGAGAGGGCCGGGGTGAGGGGTGAGTGTTTTGTCTTACTCTTCGTGCTCTTCCCACGCCAGGGCGCGTTTCACCGCTTTCTTCCAGCCGCTGTAGCGGAAGTTACGCTCGGTGGTTTCGATGCCCGGGCGGAATTCGCGCTCGATGACCGCTTTTTCCTGCAGCTCGTCCAGGTTCTGCCAGAAGCCAACCGCCAGACCGGCAAGGTACGCCGCGCCCAGCGCCGTCACTTCACGCACTTCAGGGCGCTCAACGCGGGTGCCCAGAATGTCGGACTGGAACTGCATCAGGAAGTTGTTAGCCACCGCGCCGCCGTCCACGCGCAGGGCGTGCAGACGGATGCCGGAGTCAGCCTGCATCGCTTCCAGTACGTCGCGCGTCTGGTAGGCGATAGATTCCAGGGTGGCGCGAATAATGTGGTTAGAATTCACACCACGCGTCAGACCGAAAATCGCGCCGCGGGCATACGGATCCCAGTATGGTGCGCCCAGACCGGTAAACGCAGGTACCACGTACACGCCGTTGGTATCCTTCACTTTGGTGGCGAAGTACTCGGAGTCGAACGCATCGCTGATAAGCTTCATCTCGTCGCGCAGCCACTGGATGGATGCACCCGCCATGAACACCGCACCTTCCAGCGCATAGTTCACTTCACCGCGCGGGCCGCAGGCGATGGTCGTCAGCAGACCGTTTTCTGATTTCACCGCTTTCTCGCCAGTGTTCATCAGCATAAAGCAGCCGGTACCGTAGGTGTTCTTCGCCATCCCTTCCTTGACGCACAGCTGGCCGAACAGTGCCGCCTGCTGGTCACCGGCAATACCGGCGATAGGAATACGGGTGCCGCCTTTACCGCCGATGTTGGTCTGGCCGTACACTTCTGAAGACTTACGCACTTCAGGCAGCATCGCGCGCGGAATGTCCAGCGCGTCCAGCATCTTGTCATCCCACTCCAGGGTATTGATGTTGAACAGCATGGTACGCGAGGCGTTGGTGTAGTCGGTAACGTGAACGCGTCCCTGGGTCATCTTCCAGATAAGCCATGTGTCGACGGTCCCGAACAGCAGCTCGCCGCGTTTTGCACGCTCGCGTGAACCTTCCACGTGGTCGAGGATCCACTTCACTTTGGTGCCGGAGAAGTACGGGTCAACCACCAGGCCGGTGGCGCTACGCACGTACTCTTCCATTCCGTCGCGCTTAAGCTGTTCGCAGATCTCTGAAGTACGGCGGCACTGCCAGACGATGGCGTTGTAAATAGGCTTACCGGTTTCGCGTTCCCACACCACCGTGGTTTCACGCTGGTTGGTAATACCAATCGCGGCAATCTCGTCGGAGCTGATGTCGGCTTTCGCCAGCACTTCGACCAGCGTGGAGCTTTGTGACGCCCAGATCTCCATCGGGTCGTGTTCTACCCAGCCTGGACGGGGATAAATTTGCTCAAATTCACGTTGAGACACGCTGACAATGTTCGCGTCATGATCCATTACGACAGCGCGGGAGCTGGTAGTGCCCTGGTCGAGCGCAACAATATATTTTTTTTCGGTCATGGTATGTGTCCCGTAGTCAGATTACAGCGAAGCTTTTTGTTGTGTGGTAGAAGTCGTCTCCTTCTCCTCGTCCACACAGGTGTCGCACGGTAAGTGGCGACCAATTAATTTGCGGTAGCTAAATGCGCCCAGCGCAGCCCCGACAACCGGCGCAAACAGCGGAACCAGGAAGTAAGGAATGTCTTTGCCGCCGGTGAAGGCCACGTCGCCCCAGCCTGCGATAAAGGCAAACGCTTTGGGTCCGATATCACGCGCCGGGTTCATCGCGAAGCCGGTCAGCGGGCCCATGGATGCGCCAATCACCGCAATCAGCAGGCCAATCAGAAGGGGTGCCAGCGGGCCGCGCGGAATGCCGTTTCCGTCGTCGGTCAGCGCCAGGATAACGCCCATCAGAATAGCGGTAATCACCATTTCAACTGCGAACGCCTGCACAAAATTGATATGCGGGTTAGGGTAGGTTGAGAAGATGCCTGCCAGATCCAGACTTTCGACGCTGCCGCGAACCATATGATGCGTCTGTTCGAAGTCGATGAAAAGATTGTAATAAAGCCCGTAAACTAACGCCGCTGCGCAAAACGCGCCGGCAAATTGAGAAATAATGAAAGGAACAACTTTGCGTCCGTCGAAGCACGCGAACAGCCACAGTGCGATTGTCACCGCCGGGTTAAGATGTGCACCAGAGACCCCTGCAGTCAGGTAGATAGCCATCGCCACGCCCAGACCCCAGATGATACTGATTTCCCACTGACCAAAACTGGCACCCGCCACTTTTAGTGCAGCGACACAACCCACTCCGAAGAATATCAACAACCCGGTACCAAGGAACTCGGCAATGCACTGGCCTTTTAAGGTTGATGTCTGACTCATAATCGGAATCCTGAAGAAATTGATGTTTGTTGTTAGCGTGGCCGCCCGTGACAGCCACGATGTCCTGTAGACATAGTGTTAATTTATCGTTAACGAGCAAAAACGAGAAATATCGAAATCAAAATGTGTGGTCTGCGTCAATAAAATGAGCGTTTTCGCGCCATAAAGCGCGTTTTTACGTCAGTTACGAACCGTGAGCTGAATCATTTCTTTAACGAATGAGTTAACAACTTAGAGGTATATGCCGCGAACGCACCAGGACGAGGCCGAAAAGTGTTGCAAACCGCGATCTGCGTGGCATGCCGCTGGACAGGCGCGGCAGGGCTCCATACAATCGGAACATATGTTGTGCGCGTTTACGTTAAAGCGTCGCCTTGCAATTCAGGAGAGGTAGGATCATGTCTTTAGAAGTGTTTGAGAAACTGGAATCGAAAGTACAGCAGGCGATTGACACCATCACGCTGCTGCAGATGGAAATTGAAGAGCTGAAAGAGAAGAACAACAGCCTGGCGCAGGAAGTTCAGAACGCTCAGCACGGCCGTGAAGAACTGGAGCGCGAAAACAACCAGCTGCGCGAACAGCAGAACGGCTGGCAGGATCGCCTGCAGGCGCTGCTGGGACGTATGGAAGAGGTTTAATTCCCATTGGGATGAACTGAACAGGCCGGGTAAGGCGAAGCCGCCACCCGGCTTTTTTTATGGTTTGATGTCAGTCGGCGACAACCATAAAAAAGGCCGCCAAAGGCGGCCTTAACGCTACTTGTCCTGCGCTGTCATAACAAAAGCAACAAATCCACTCGGTTCATCGCTCTTTACCACGAGTACGCTGGCGACAATGAACGCGATACATAAATAGCGTTTCATTATGCGGTCCCTGCAGCTAACCGCTCCACCGTTCACCACCGGTGATAAGTCGGTGGACACAAGCCCGGTTAAAGGTTGCTATACGGTTGTGAATATACCTTTCCCTGGACCGATGCCCATTTGCGAGATGGCGGAAAGGGACGCAGCAGCATCATAATGAGCAATAGCTGCATAGTTAAGGTCCTCACAGATAATTAGGAATTTATAAAGGGTCGATGGGGTTACCTGAGGTTTGAACCAGGGTAAGATAAAAATCCTGGTTAAAGGTTGCAAGACTTCCCAACGGACCGCGAATCCCGAGGGACAAAAAAACCGCCACATTGCTGATGGCGGTTTTTTTATGGTTCACGCTGACTGTCTTGCTACTCGATATCCAGCGCATCTTCGGACAGGATAATGCCGGTATTATCAGCGTAGAGATGATCTCCGGAGAAGAAGGTCACGCCGCCGAAATTAACGCGCACGTCGCTTTCGCCGATGCCGTCACCCGCAGCGCCTACCGGAATGGCCGCGATGGCCTGAATTCCGATATCAAGGTCTTCGAGATCGTCTACCTGGCGCACGGAGCCGTATACCACAATGCCTTCCCACTCGTTCTGGGCGGCAATTCCGGCCAGTTCCGCGTCAATCAATGCGCGACGCACGGAACCGCCGCCGTCGACCACCAGAACGCGGCCACGGCCGTTCTGTTCGAGCAGATCGTACAGCAACCCGTTATCCTCGAAACATTTCACCGTGATGATTTGTCCGCCAAACGACGACCGTCCACCAAAGTTGGAGAACAGCGGTTCAACGACGTTGACATCTTCCTGATAGATGTCACATAGCTCGGAGGTATCGTATTTCATAGGTTTAACGCTCAGTTGCTGCGAATGTGTTCAGTATATCGTGCGAAATGCGTTGTTGGCAAAATCATCAATTGTTAATTGATATTTGTCAGTTAACGCAGCGTCTGGCTTAAGACAATCCCGATGACGAACAACAGGTTAGTCAGCAACGCGCCTTTTACCGTACGTTCAAGCATCGGCGGCATGGCGGATGGGCTGAGTTCACGCATCACAAAGCGGGCCTGCTTAATCAGCAGCGGTGCGGCAAGGACAAACAGCCAGCCCCACAAACTCTGCAAGGAGATCAGGTTAAACAGCGCCAGACACACCAGCGCGCCGATGAGCAGGCAGGCATGATAGCGGCGCGCATTGACCGGCCCCAGACGTACCGCCAGCGTGTTTTTACCGTTCTCACGATCGCTGTCGATGTCGCGCAGGTTGTTAATATTGAGCACCGCCGTCGCCAGCAGGCCGCAGGCGGTGGCGGGCAGGAACAGGGCAGGGATAACGGTATGCGCCTGCAGGTACCAGCTTCCCATCACGCTCAGCCAGCCGAAGAACACCAGCACGGAGATATCACCGAGGCCAATATACCCGTAAGGCCGCGTGCCAACGGTGTATGTAATCGCCGCGATAATGGCGAGCAGGCCCAGCACCAGGAAGCCAATGAAATCGCTGGTGGTTTTCGAGGCGACCGTCACCAGCGCCAGGCCGGATAAGCAAATCAGCACCACGGTGATAATCAGCGCGCGTTTCATCTGTGCCTGGGTAATCACCCCTTTCTGCATCCCGCGCAGCGGCCCGATACGATCGGGCTTATCGCTGCCTTTCACCGCATCGCCGTAGTCGTTAGCAAGATTGGAGAGAATTTGCAGCAGGCCGGCAGTAATCAATGCCAGCGCGGCGACCAGCGGATCAAAATAACCCTGCCACCAGGCAAGGGCGGTGCCGACGATAATCGCGGCAAAGGCCAGAGGAAGCGTTTTAGGGCGCAGACTTTCGAGCCACGCCTGAGTACGGCTGATATCAGTCATAGTAATTTAGCCAATAAAAATGGGGGCCTTAGCCCCCATTAACAGTGATGAGAATGCAATAACCGCGATTATAGGATAAAACGGCTCAGATCTTCATCTGCCACTAACGCATCCAGATGTTTGCTCACATAATCTGCGTCAATGGTAATGGTTTGACCGTTGAGGTCGCTCGCATCATAAGAGATATCTTCCACCAGGCGTTCCAGCACGGTATGCAGACGACGCGCACCGATGTTCTCGGTGGTTTCGTTGACCTGCCATGCGGCCTGGGCGATACGTTTGATACCGTCTTCGGTGAACTCGAGGTTCACGCCTTCGGTCGCCATCAGCGCTTTGTACTGCACGGTGGCAGAGGCGTTTGGCTCGGTCAGGATACGTTCGAAATCTTCGGTGGTCAGCGCCTGCAGCTCAACGCGGATTGGCAGACGACCCTGCAGTTCCGGGATCAGATCTGACGGGCTGGCAACCTGGAACGCCCCTGAAGCGATAAACAGAATGTGGTCCGTTTTCACCATACCGTGCTTGGTAGAGACGGTGCAGCCTTCAACCAGCGGCAGCAGGTCGCGCTGAACGCCTTCGCGGGACACGTCCGGGCCGGAGCTGTTGCCGCCGCGCTTACAAATTTTGTCGATTTCATCGATAAATACGATACCGTGCTGCTCAACCGCGTCGATGGCGTCCTGCTTCAGCTCTTCCGGGTTCACCAGCTTCGCCGCTTCTTCTTCAATCAGCAGCTTCATCGCGTCTTTGATTTTCAGCTTACGCGCTTTCTGTTTCTGACCGCCCAGGTTCTGGAACATGGACTGCAGCTGGCTGGTCATCTCTTCCATGCCCGGAGGCGCCATGATTTCCACACCCATCGGCGCAGCCGCGAGGTCGATCTCAATCTCTTTGTCGTCCAGCTGGCCTTCACGCAGTTTTTTGCGGAACGCCTGACGCGCGGCTGAAGGCTCAGCCTGCTGTTCAGCCTGCCCCCAGTTGTTTTTTGCCGGTGGGATCAGCACGTCGAGAATGCGCTCTTCCGCCATTTCTTCCGCGCGGTAGCGGTTTTTCTCAATCGCCTGGACGCGCACCATCTTGATCGCCGAGTCGGTCAGATCGCGGATGATGGAGTCCACTTCTTTACCTACATAGCCCACTTCGGTGAACTTGGTGGCTTCCACTTTGATGAACGGCGCGTTCGCCAGCTTCGCCAGGCGACGAGCGATTTCGGTTTTACCAACGCCGGTCGGGCCGATCATCAGAATGTTTTTCGGTGTGACTTCGTGGCGCAGCTCTTCGTCGAGCTGCATGCGGCGCCAACGGTTACGCAGGGCGATAGCCACGGAACGCTTGGCGTTATCCTGGCCGATGATATGTTTGTTCAGTTCGCTGACAATTTCGCGTGGGGTCATTTCAGACATGGGAGATCCTTACGCTTTGGAGGTCAATTCTTCGATGGTGTGGTTGTGGTTGGTATAAATGCAGATATCACCTGCAATATCCAACGCCTTCACCGCGATATCACGCGCGTTCATGTCGGTATTCTCCAACAGCGCGCGGGCTGCAGCCTGGGCATAAGGGCCGCCAGAGCCGATGGCAATCAGGTCGTTTTCCGGCTGAATCACGTCACCGTTACCGGTGATGATCAGCGAGGCGGTTTCATCGGCCACGGCCAGCAGCGCTTCGAGCTTGCGCAGCATGCGGTCGGTACGCCAGTCTTTTGCCAGCTCAACGGCGGCTTTCACCAGATGACCCTGGTGCATTTCCAGTTTGCGTTCAAACAGTTCAAACAGCGTGAAGGCATCCGCCGTGCCGCCTGCGAAACCGGCGATCACTTTGTCGTTATAAAGACGACGGACTTTCTTCACGTTGCCTTTCATGACGGTATTACCCAGCGTGGCCTGGCCATCACCGGCAATTACCACCTGGCCGTTACGGCGTACACTTACTATTGTTGTCACGAGCAGACCCCCTGGTTACAAATTCGGGAAACAGAAGCCCTGAGCCTGTGCTCAGGGCTGAATTAAATGATAGATGGGGGGGAATTTGGGGGTTTCAACCCCCGGAGGCGAGTCGAATGCAGTTTGTGTGACCCGCCACTTTCAAACGGGAGATAGTGCCGTCGGCATTTTCTTTGCCTTTGACAGGGCCAATCACCACGCGGTTCCAGCCGTTGTTGGTGGTAATGCGTGAGTCAAATCCTTCAAAGGCCAGCTGAGCACGTACCGTTTCCGCCTGCTCGGCACCTTTAAACGAACCGCACTGCACCATCCAGCGGCGCTCGTCTTTTTTCTCAGCCGTCTGCTTCGGCGCTTCGGTTTCTTTGGTCACCGGTGCGGCCTGCTGTGTTTTCGGCTGCTGCGCGGTGGTATGCGCTGGCGTCTGGAGCAGATCCTGATACGGCTGCGCCGCTTGTTTTTGCGGCTGCGCTTTTGGCTGTTGTACCGGCTGCGACTGCACCGTGCGCGTCTGCTGCTGCGGCTGCTGGTATGGCTGGGCCTTCGGCTGCTGTACCGGCTGAGTTTGCGTCCACTGCTGTTGTTGCTGCTGCTGAATTTGTGCCTGGCGCTGGCGCTGCAGCTGCAACGTTTGCTGACGCTGCGCTGGCGTTTGTTCATTCCACGGTACTTCATTCAGCTGTGTCGGCTGCTGGCGCATATCGGCCTGCATCTGTGCCAGCAGCTGGCGCTGTTCGTCCGTCAGCTGATCGGCATTCTTCACTTCACCACCGGCTGAAGGCTCGGTAGGTGCGCGCACGCCAGGCTGACGACTTTCCAGCTCTTTAATGTAGCGCCAGCGCTCTTCAGGTTTCGGCGGCAGACCGTTTCCCACCACTTTGTTGCCCTGAAGCGCCTCGGACTCTTCTTTTTTATGGTGCGTGATGAAGTACAGGCCACCAATAAAGGCCACCAGCACGGCCGCAGCAATAGCGACCATTGCTGGCGAGACCGCAGGCAGATTACGCTGCTTGCTTTTTGAACTGCTCTTTTTGCGTCGCGAAGGTGCCGGCTGGCCGCGACGTACATAATCTCGTTGTGCCACTATCGTTTCGCTGTATTTATTCGTTCGTCAGCCCGCCATGTTACTTAAGCGGCGGGGCTTTGACCAGATAAGGGTGTCCGAAAGGCGTTTACTTTAAGTCAATGCCTGGGTAGAGCCGCGAACAATCAGCTCGCAGTCCAGTAACCGCGAGCCGCTGCTAACCGTTTGACCCTGCAGCTGATCCAGTAAAAGCAGCATCGCTTCACGGCCAATCTGATAGCGCGGTTGTGAAACGGTAGAGAGAGGCGGATCGCAAAACTCTGAAAGCGAAATATTATCGAAGCCGATAATCGACAGGTCTTTTGGCACGCGTAAGCCACGGCGTTTAGCATGAGACAGCGCGCCCAGTGCCATCACGTCGCTGTGGCAGAACACTGCTGTCGGCGGTTCCGGCAGCGCCAGCAGTTTCTCCAGCGCTTGTCCGCCCGCTTCGAAAGTAAAATCGCCGCGCGCGATGTAGTGCGGATCGACAATCGCACCGGTCCGGCGCAGCGCCTGAACATAGCCCTGCAGGCGATAGTGACAGAGCGGCATCTCTTCCGGCCCGGCAATGCAGCCAATGCGCTTATGCCCCAGCTCCTGAAGATAGTTCACCGCGTTGAACGCGGCCGTCAGGTTATCGATATGCACCGTCGGCAGCTCCAGCTCGGGTGCAAATTCGTTGGCCATCACCATCGGCGGTAAATTGCGCTGCTCTTCGATGCTGGCATCAAACGGCAGGCGCGAGCCAAGCAGCAGCATGCCGTCAATCTGCTTGGTAATAATGAGGTCGATAAAGGTTTTTTCCTGCTGGTTCTGGTGGGCGCAGTCGCCAATCAGCACCAGATAGCCTTGCTCTGCCGCCGTTACTTCGATGCCGCGAATGATCTCGCTGAAGAAGGGATCGCAGATATCCGGCACAATCACCAGAATCGTCCGCGACTCATTGCGCTTGATGTTCCGCCCCATAGCCTGCGGGAAATAACCCACTTCCAGGGCCGCCTGCTCGACCTTGTTGCGGGTCGCCTGGGAGACTTTATCCGGGTTCATTAATGCGCGGGACACGGTTGCCGTTGAGACTTGTGCTTTCTCGGCAACGTCTTTCATGGTCGCCGTGGCAACCTCTTTCCTGGACTTCAACGTCTTCTCCTCGCCTGAACACCGAACTGCGGACATCACCATTTTTACAGATAGTTAATGGAATCGGTTACAGAATTTTCATAAAAAGTGTGAGGCGCGTTAAATTTTTCGATCCGTCTTCAGCCTTCGATGGGATCGACATCCAGCACCCACTTCACTTTACGCGCTTCCGGCAGAGTGTTGATGAGCGCCAGCGTGCCGCTGACGATGTGCTGCAGGCGAACGCGCGACGGGTGCTGGAGTAAAATTTGCCAGCGGAAACGTCCACCGCGCTTTGGCGCCAGCGCCGGCACCGGGCCCAGGATCCACAGCTGATTATCCACCAGCGGGCTGGCCTGCAGGAGGTTTCTCAGCTGCTGCAGGAAAAGCGGCGCCTGCTGATTGTTGTGATCTTCCGCGCGGATGATGACGTGGCTGGTCCACGGCGGCAGCTGCATGGTCTGGCGCTCAGCCAGCGCCTGCTCGGCAAAGGCGTCATAGCCTTTGTGCAACAGGGTTTGCAGCAGCGGATGTTCAGGGTGGTGCGTTTGCAGCACCACTTCTCCCTGTTTCCCCGCGCGACCGGCACGCCCTGCCACCTGGGTATAAAGCTGGGCAAAACGCTCGGCGGAGCGGAAATCTGCCGAGAACAGCGCGCCGTCAACGTCCAGCAGAGCGACCAGCGTCACGTCCGGGAAGTGGTGCCCTTTGGCCAGCATCTGGGTGCCAATCAAAATGCGCGCGCCGCCGCGATGTACCTCCGCCAGCTGCTGTTCCAGCGCGCCTTTGCGGCTGGTGGTATCCCGGTCGATTCGGGACAGGGGCACGTCCGGGAAGAAGGGTGCAAGGGCCTGCTCCAGCTGTTCCGTGCCCAGACCGACCGGCACGATATGCGTGGAACCGCACGACGGGCACTGGCGCGGCACCGGGCGCTGGCTGTCGCAGTGGTGGCAGCGCAGATGACGCTGGGCCTGGTGGAAGGTGTAGTAGTGGTCGCAGCGCGGGCATTCGGCAATCCAGCCGCAGTCGTGGCACAGCAGGGCGGGGGCAAATCCGCGACGGTTCAGGAACAGGATCACCTGGTTCCCCGCCTGCAAATGCTGACGCATGCGGGTAATTAAGGCAGGCGCGAGCCCGGCCTGGACCTGCTGACCTTTGAGATCCAGCACGTGCTGAATGGCCGGGCGGGCATTCCCCGCGCGACGCGTCAGGCGCAGCATGTGGTATTTACGCTGGCGCACGTTGTGCAGCGTTTCGAGCGCAGGCGTGGCGGATCCGAGAATAATAGGGATCTGCTCGCTGTGCGCGCGGTAGACCGCCAGGTCGCGAGCGTGATAGCGCCAGCCTTCCTGCTGTTTATAGGAGCTGTCGTGCTCTTCGTCGATCACGATAACGCCAAGATTTTTAAACGGCGTAAACAGCGACGAGCGGGTGCCAATCACAATCGCCGCTTCGCCGTTTTTCGCTTTCAGCCAGGCGCTAAGGCGCTCGCTGTCGTTCAGCCCGGAGTGCAGTACCTCAACCGGCGCGTTAAAGCGTTCGCGGAAGCGGGCAATGGTCTGCGGCGTCAGGCCGATTTCCGGCACCATCACCAGCGCCTGTTTACCCTGCGCGAGTACGTTTTCCAGGACGCTCAGGTAGACTTCCGTCTTGCCCGAGCCCGTCACGCCCGCCAGCAGCCAGGCGGAAAAATGGTCCGAGGCGCTGTGAATCGCCCCTACGGCGGTAGCCTGCTCGGTGTTCAGGCGCAGGCGATCGCCCGAGACGGAGAAGCCGTCGCGCCAGTCGTAAAGTGCGGGCGCTTCGCTGGCCAGCTCGCTCAGCCCTTTCTTTCTTAAGGCCTGTAGCGCGGTTTCGCTGACCTCAAGCTCGTCGACCTGGTGCCGCCAGATTTTCCCCTGACGTAGTGCGGCCAGCGCCTGCTGCTGTTTCTGCGATCGTTTCAGGCTGTTGATGTCCACGGCCTGACCCTGCTCGGTGGCAAACCAGTACCACATCGGCGCATGGCTGGCGCTCTTGCCCTGGCGCAGCATAATCGGCAGGGCGTGGAACAGAACATCGCCAATCGGGTGATGATAATAATCCGCCGCCCACAGCAGCAGTCGCCAGGTGCTGGTGGAGTAAACCGGCTCGCTGTCCAGCACCTCAACGACCGACTTCAGTTCGTTAAGCGGCAGTTCGCTCTTGTCGCTGACGGAGACGACGATCCCCACGCGCTGCTGTTTGCCAAACGGCACGGTCACGCGACAGCCCGCTTTGGCGTTCATGCTGTCGGGCAGCAGGTAGTCAAAGGTGCGGGGAAGCGGAACGGGCAGGGCAACGTGAGCGACGGGCATCGAATCTTCCTGACTTGAAAAGTGGCGCGTTAGTATACACATTAGTGAAAGCGGCGTGCGGATCAGTTTGCATACGCTGGTCAAATTCTGTATGATTCGCCGCCTTTGGTGTATATTACGCCAGAGAAATTACATTCAACATCGCGTGGTGTCTGGCGTTAGGGCTGGAAGAGCGACGCGGCCTTAACTGAGGTTCTCCCATGAAAAAAGATATTCACCCGAAATACGAAATGATTACTGCAAACTGCTCTTGCGGTAACTCTATCCAGATCCGCTCCACCGTGGGTCACGATCTGAACCTGGACGTGTGCGGCAAATGCCACCCGTTCTACACTGGTAAGCAGCGTGATGTTGCAACCGGTGGCCGTGTTGACCGCTTCAACAAGCGTTTCAGCATCCCGGGCGCTAAATAAGTTTCCCGAAAAAAAGGCACCGCAAGGTGCCTTTTTTGTATCCGCAACTCAGTATTCCCACGTCTCCGGGTCAATACCCAGTTCACGCATGATCACCTTCGCCTCTTCCGGGATTTCGTCACTGCGCTCTTTGCGCAGATCGTCATCGTTCGGCAACGGTTGGCCGGTAAACGCATGCAGAAACGCTTCGCAAAGCAGTTCACTGTTGGTTGCGTGACGCAGGTTGTTCACCTGACGACGCGTACGTTCATCGGTGAGGATCTTCAACACCTTCAGAGGAATGGAAACCGTAATTTTCTTTACTTGCTCACTCTTCTTACCGTGCTCAGCGTATGGGCTGATATATTCGCCGCTCCATTCAGCCATGAGATACCTTTAATCCTCTCAGTCATTAATCTAAAGGTGCAAAACCTGTAACCACCGATTTTGAACCGCAAACCTGCATAGTTTACCGTAGAGACGATACCGTGGCACGGATATTGCCGCTGCAGCGTGTCCTAAAGCATATAATTTTAACGGCTATTTGCGCATTGCTCAATCTATACGCAAAGAAGTTTAGATGTCCAGATGTATTGACGTCCATATCATCAATGTTTACTCTGGTGCCTGACATTTCACCTTATTCGCCAGGAAGCCCTCACCATGACGCGTAAACAGGCCACCATCGCAGTGCGTAGCGGATTGAACGATGACGAGCAGTACGGCTGCGTTGTCCCGCCGATTCATCTTTCCAGTACTTACAATTTCACCGGATTTAATGAACCCCGCGCGCATGACTACTCGCGTCGTGGCAACCCTACGCGTGACGTGACCCAGCGTGCGCTGGCGGAGCTGGAAGGGGGCGCAGGGGCAGTATTAACCAATACGGGCATGTCTGCCATCCACCTGGTGACGACGGTATTCCTGAAACCGGGCGATCTGCTGGTTGCGCCGCACGACTGCTACGGCGGCAGCTACCGTCTGTTTGACAGCCTGGCAAAGCGCGGCTGCTACCGCGTGCTGTTTGTCGACCAAAACGACGAGCAGGCGCTAAAACAGGCGCTGGCCGAGAAGCCGAAGCTGGTTCTGGTGGAAAGTCCAAGCAACCCATTGTTGCGCGTTGTCGACATTGCGAAAATTTGTCAGCTCGCAAGGGATGCGGGAGCGATAAGTGTAGTGGATAATACCTTCCTCAGTCCGGCCCTTCAGAACCCGTTAGCACTGGGTGCGGATCTGGTATTGCATTCATGTACTAAATATCTGAACGGCCATTCTGACGTGGTGGCGGGCGTGGTGATTGCTAAAGATCCCGACGTTGTCACGGAACTGGCATGGTGGGCCAATAACATTGGCGTCACCGCGGGCGCGTTCGACAGCTATCTGCTGTTGCGCGGCATCCGCACGCTGTCGCCGCGTATGGAAGTAGCGCAGCGTAATGCCCAGGCGATTGTCGATTTCCTGAAAACCCAGCCGCTGGTGAAGAAGCTTTATCACCCGTCGCTGCCGGAAAATCAGGGGCACGAGATTGCCGCGCGTCAGCAGAAAGGATTTGGCGCGATGTTAAGTTTTGAACTGGACGGTGACGAGCAAACGCTGCGTCGCTTCCTGAGCGGGCTGTCATTGTTTACGCTGGCGGAATCATTAGGTGGGGTTGAAAGCTTGATCTCCCACGCCGCAACCATGACGCACGCAGGTATGGCACCGGAAGCACGTGCCGCCGCCGGCATTTCCGAGACGCTGCTGCGTATCTCGACCGGTATTGAAGATTCTGAAGATTTAATTGCCGATCTGGAAAATGGCTTCCGGGTCGCAGCCAAGGGGTAATCATGAGTGTGATAGCGCAGGCAGGGGCGAAGGGTCGTCAGCTGCACAAGTTTGGTGGTAGTAGTCTTGCTGATGTGAAGTGTTACCTGCGCGTTGCAGGGATCATGACCGAGTATTCACAGCCGGGTGACATGATGGTTGTCTCGGCGGCGGGCAGCACCACCAACCAGTTGATCAGCTGGCTGAAACTGAGCCAGACCGATCGCCTTTCTGCGCATCAGGTGCAACAGTCACTGCGTCGTTACCAGAGCGAGCTGATTGCCGGCCTGCTGCCTGCGGACGTGGCGGACGGGCTGATCAGCGCCTTCACGCATGACCTTGAGCGTCTGGCCGCCCTGCTGGACAGCGGCATTACCGACGCGGTCTATGCCGAAGTGGTGGGCCATGGTGAAGTGTGGTCCGCGCGCCTGATGGCCGCCGTGCTGCAACATCTCGGTGTGGACGCGGCCTGGCTCGACGCGCGTGATTTCCTGCGTGCCGAACGTGCCGCGCAGCCGCAGGTGGACGAAGGGTTGTCCTATCCGCTGCTGCAACAACTGCTGGTGCAGCACCCCGGTAAACGTATCGTCGTCACCGGCTTTATCAGCCGTAGCAATGCGGGCGAAACCGTGCTGCTGGGCCGTAACGGCTCGGACTACTCGGCTACGCAAATTGGTGCCCTGGCGGGCGTATCCCGCGTCACCATCTGGAGCGACGTGGCCGGTGTCTACAGCGCGGACCCGCGTAAGGTGAAAGATGCCTGCCTTCTGCCGCTGCTGCGTCTCGACGAAGCCAGCGAGCTGGCGCGTCTGGCGGCACCGGTGCTGCACGCCCGCACGCTGCAGCCGGTTTCCGGCAGCGATATCGACCTGCAGCTGCGCTGTAGCTACACGCCGGACCAGGGTTCCACCCGCATCGAGCGCGTGCTGGCATCCGGCACGGGCGCGCGTATTGTCACCAGCCACGACGACATCTGCCTGATTGAGTTCCAGGTTCCTGCGGGTCAGGACTTCAGACTGGCGCATAAAGATATCGACACGATCCTGAAACGCGCCCAGGTGCGTCCGCTGGCCGTTGGCGTTCACAATGATCGTCAGCTACTGCAGTTCTGCTATACCGCTGAAGTGGCGGACAGCGCGCTGAAAATTCTCGATGAAGCGGGCCTGCCGGGCGAGCTTCGCCTGCGTCAGGGTCTGGCGCTGGTGGCGATGGTGGGCGCGGGCGTCACCCGTAACCCGCTCCACTGCCACCGCTTCTGGCAGCAGCTGAAAGGCCAGCCGGTTGAGTTCACCTGGCAGTCGGAAGAGGGTATCAGCCTGGTCGCCGTACTGCGTAAAGGCCCAACCGAAAGCCTGATTCAGGGTCTGCACACCTCGCTGTTCCGCGCGGAAAAACGTATCGGCCTGGTGCTGTTTGGTAAAGGCAACATCGGTTCCCGCTGGCTGGAGCTGTTTGCTCGTGAGCAGGTGACGCTTTCGGCGCGTACTGGGTTTGAATTTATTCTTGCGGGCGTGGTGGACAGCCGCCGCAGCCTGCTGAACTACGAAGGGCTGGACGCCAGTCGGGCGCTGGCCTTCTTCAACGATGAAGCGGTCGAGCAGGATGAAGAGTCGCTGTTCCTGTGGATGCGCGCGCACCCGTATGACGATCTGGTCGTGCTGGACGTCACCGCCAGCGAACAGCTTGCCGATCAGTATCTGGATTTCGCCAGCCACGGTTTCCACGTCATCAGCGCCAACAAGCTGGCGGGGGCGAGCAGCACCGATAAATACCGTCAGATCCACGACGCGTTTGAAAAAACGGGTCGCCACTGGCTCTATAACGCCACCGTTGGTGCGGGCCTGCCGGTAAACCACACCGTGCGCGACCTGATTGAAAGCGGCGACAGCATTCTGGCGCTGAGCGGTATCTTCTCCGGCACGCTCTCCTGGCTGTTCCTGCAGTTTGACGGTACCGTACCGTTCACCGACCTGGTGGATCAGGCGTGGCAGCAGGGCTTAACCGAGCCCGATCCGCGCGTTGACCTCTCCGGTAAAGACGTGATGCGCAAGCTGGTGATCCTGGCGCGCGAAGCCGGTTATGACATCGAGCCGGATTCCGTACGCGTCGAGTCGCTGGTGCCTGCGGGCTGCGAGGAAGGGTCCGTTGATCACTTCTTTGAAAACGGCGACGAGCTGAATGATCAGATGGTGCAGCGTCTGGAAGCGGCAAACGAGATGGGGCTGGTGCTACGCTACGTGGCGCGTTTCGAGGCGAACGGTAAGGCGCGCGTGGGTGTCGAGGCGGTACGTCCTGACCATCCGCTGGCGGCGCTGCTGCCGTGCGATAACGTCTTCGCCATTGAAAGCCGCTGGTACCGCGATAACCCGCTGGTGATCCGCGGTCCGGGCGCGGGGCGCGACGTCACCGCCGGGGCGATCCAGTCTGATATTAACCGTCTGGCTAAGCTGCTGTAATCTCTCCCCCTCACCCTAACCCTCTCCCCAAAGGGGAGAGGGCCGGGGTGAGGGGCCTCCTCATCCCATCATGAACTCTCTTCATCTTTCCTGAGCAAACCTCACCGTTAATGTGATTATTTCTGTTGACGTCACGCCGCTTTTCCGTCATTTTTACATCTGGACGTCTAAACGTATAGAAGTTCACGACAAAACAGACAACGACACGCGAAAGATAGAGGTAAGGTATGAGCTTTTTTCACGCCAACCAGCGGGAAGCACTGAATCAGAGCCTGGCCGAAGTAAACGGCCAGATTAACGTCTCTTTTGAATTTTTCCCGCCGCGCACCAGTGAAATGGAGCAAACCCTGTGGAGCTCTATCGATCGCCTGAGCAGCCTGAAACCGAAGTTTGTCTCCGTGACCTACGGTGCGAACTCCGGCGAGCGTGACCGTACGCACAGCATTATTAAAGGCATTAAGGACAGAACCGGTCTGGAAGCGGCACCGCACCTGACCTGTATCGACGCCACCCGTGATGAGCTGCGCGCCATTGCCCAGGACTACTGGAACAACGGTATCCGCCATATCGTTGCCCTGCGCGGCGATCTCCCTCCCGGCAGCGGCAAGCCAGAAATGTATGCGGCCGATCTGGTCGGGCTGCTGAAGGAGGTGGCCGACTTCGATATCTCTGTGGCCGCCTACCCTGAAGTTCATCCGGAAGCGAAAAGCGCCCAGGCGGATCTGCTTAACCTGAAGCGTAAGGTGGACGCCGGTGCTAACCGCGCTATCACCCAGTTCTTCTTTGACGTGGAAAGCTACCTGCGCTTTCGAGACCGCTGCGTCTCGGCAGGTATCGACGTCGAAATCATCCCGGGCATTCTGCCGGTCTCTAACTTCAAACAGGCGAAGAAATTTGCCGATATGACCAACGTACGCATTCCGCTGTGGATGTCCAAAATGTACGAAGGGCTGGACGACGATGCGGAAACCCGCAAGCTGGTGGGGGCCAACATCGCGATGGACATGGTGAAGATCTTAAGCCGTGAAGGGGTGAAAGACTTCCACTTCTATACGCTTAACCGCGCGGAGATGAGCTACGCCATCTGTCATACGCTGGGCGTTCGTCCGGCGTAATCAGCAAAAAGCCCTCACAAAGTGAGGGCTTTTTAATCAGATAAAAAGTTAAAAGGTATTAACTATCGAATCTGTGGATTAATTCAACTATATCTTATTGCTAGTGGTGTATATCGTAACGGTATCACTGTAAAGGGAGCATAGCGATGAGCACGTCAGACGAGACCAATAACGCGGCATCCGCCGGCAAATGTCCGTTCCATCAGGGCGGCGTCGATCACAGCGCGGGGGCAGGTACCGGCAGCAAAGAGTGGTGGCCTAAACAACTCCGCATCGATCTTCTAAATCAACATTCCAACCGTTCGAACCCGCTGGGTGAAGACTTCGACTACCGCAAAGAATTCAGCAAGCTCGACTATTCCGCCCTCAAGGGCGATCTCAAAGCCCTGTTAACCGACTCTCAACCGTGGTGGCCAGCCGACTGGGGTAGCTACGCGGGTCTGTTTATTCGCATGGCCTGGCACGGGGCAGGTACTTACCGCTCCGTGGACGGACGCGGCGGTGCCGGACGCGGCCAACAGCGCTTTGCGCCGCTGAACTCCTGGCCTGATAACGTCAGCCTGGATAAAGCGCGCCGCCTGCTGTGGCCAATCAAGCAAAAATACGGACAAAAAATTTCCTGGGCCGACCTGTTTATCCTCGCGGGTAACGTGGCGCTGGAAAACTCCGGCTTCCGCACCTTTGGTTTTGGCGCCGGGCGTGAAGACGTCTGGGAACCGGATCTGGACGTGAACTGGGGTGATGAAAAAGCCTGGCTGACCCACCGTGACCCGGAAGCGCTGGCGAAGCGCCCGCTGGCGGCCACCGAAATGGGCCTGATTTACGTGAACCCGGAAGGGCCAAACGCCAGCGGTGAACCGCTGTCTGCGGCGGCGGCGATCCGCGCCACCTTTGGCAACATGGGCATGAACGATGAAGAGACCGTCGCGCTGATTGCAGGTGGTCACACGCTCGGTAAAACTCACGGTGCGGGTGAAGCCACGCACGTAGGCACCGATCCGGAAGCCTCGCCGATTGAAGCGCAGGGCCTGGGCTGGGCAAGTACGCACGGCACCGGTATTGGCGCTGACGCCATCACCTCCGGTCTGGAAGTCATCTGGTCTCAAACCCCGACCCAGTGGAGCAACTACTTCTTCGAGAACCTGTTCAAATACGAATGGGTGCAGACCCGCAGCCCGGCGGGTGCGATTCAGTTTGAAGCCGTGGATGCGCCGGAAATCATGCCTGACCCGTTCGACCCGTCGAAAAAACGTAAGCCAACCATGCTGGTCACTGACCTGACGCTGCGTTTTGACCCGGAATTCGAGAAAATTTCTCGCCGCTTCCTGAACGATCCGCAGGCCTTCAACGAAGCCTTCGCGCGCGCCTGGTTCAAACTGACCCACCGCGATATGGGGCCGAAATCCCGTTACATTGGCCCGGAAGTGCCGAAAGAAGATCTGATTTGGCAGGATCCGCTGCCGCAGGCGGTGTTCCATCCGACGCAGGAAGATATTGAAAGCCTGAAAGCGGAAATCGCGGCCTCTGGCCTTTCTGTGAGCGAACTGGTTTCCGTTGCCTGGGCGTCTGCGTCAACCTTCCGCGGCGGCGACAAGCGCGGCGGTGCCAACGGCGCGCGTCTGGCGCTGGCACCTCAGCGCGACTGGGATGTGAACGCTGCGGCGGTTCGTGCGTTACCGGCTCTGGAAGCTATTCAGCGCACCACTAATAAAGCCTCACTGGCCGATATCATCGTGCTGGCGGGCGTTGTGGGCGTTGAGCAGGCGGCGAAAGCCGCGGGCGTTTACGTTACCGTGCCGTTCACCCCGGGCCGCGTCGATGCGCGTCAGGACCAGACGGATATCGAGATGTTTAATTTGCTCGAGCCGATTGCCGACGGCTTCCGCAACTACCGTGCGCAGGTGGATGTGTCCACCACCGAGTCACTGCTGATAGATAAGGCCCAGCAGCTGACCCTGACCGCGCCTGAGCTGACTGTGCTGATCGGCGGTCTGCGCGTACTGGGTGCAAACTTTGATGGCGGTAAGAATGGCGTGTTCACCGACCGCGAGGGCGTGCTGAGCAACGACTTCTTCGTGAACCTGCTGGATATGAATACCCAGTGGAAAGCGACAGACGATTCAAACGAGCTGTTTGCCGGTAGCGATCGCGCCAGCGGTGAAGTGAAATACACCGCGACCCGCGCCGACCTGGTCTTCGGCTCGAACGCCGTCCTGCGCGCGCTGGCCGAAGTTTACGCCAGCAGCGACGCACACGAGAAGTTTGTCCGTGACTTCGTTGCCGCATGGGCGAAGGTGATGGATTTGGATCGGTTTGACCTGCAGTAACCATTGTGCCGGGTGGCGCTAACGCTTATCCGGCCTACGGGCAAAAAAATCCCCGCTGATGCGGGGATTTTTATTCACCCTATTTACTCCCATTCCTGCAGGAAGCGTTGCCCATACTGGTCAGCGACCAGCAGCGCCGCATAGACCTGATCCGGCGTCACGCCGCCCGGCATGTTGTGAATGGTTTCCCCTTCGGCGCAGGAGGCTTCCGCGATCAGACGCATTTTGGCCGGAATATCCTCTTTGATATTCAGCTGTGCCAGCGTGATTGGCAGACCAACGCTGTGGCAAAGCGCCGCGACGGTTTCGATCTCCTCAACCGGTGCATTTTCCAGCACCAGCTGCGTCAGCGTACCGAATGCCACTTTTTCACCGTGGTAGAAGTGATGCGCATCCGGCACCGCCGTCATGCCGTTGTGAATGGCGTGAGCCGCCGCCAGCCCGCCGCTTTCAAAGCCCACGCCGCTCAGATAAGTGTTGGCTTCGATAATGCGTTCCAGAGCAGGCGTCACCACGTGCTGTTCCGCTGCGAGCATCGCCTTCTCACCCTCTTCAACCAGCGTGTTGTAGCACAGTTCCGCCAGCGCTAACGCCGCCTGCGTGCACTTGCCGCCCGCCATGGTGGTGGCACCGCTGCGCGAGCAGGCGCGTGCTTCAAACCAGGTTGCCAGCGCATCGCCAATCCCGGCGGCCAGCAGACGTGCCGGCGCACCCGCCACCACTTTGGTGTCGACGATAACCATGTTCGGGTTGTGTGGCAGCATCAGATAGCGGTCGAACTCGCCGCTGTCGGTGTAAATCACGGAGAGGGCGCTACACGGTGCATCGGTGGAGGCAATTGTTGGTGCAATGGCGACCGGCACGTCCATAAAGTGGGCCAGCGCTTTGGCGGTATCCAGCGTTTTACCGCCGCCGATACCCAGCACCGCGAGGCAGTCGGCACTATCGGCCAGCTTTTTCAGGCGATCGATTTCAATTTGCGAACATTCGCCGCCAAACGGCGCGATTTCGGCATGCAGTTCGGCTTGTTTAAAACTCTGACGCAGAGTTTCTTCGGCAAAACCCAGCACAAATTTATCGCCCACAACCAGCCAGCGATTTGCCACCGGCTTCAGGTAGTCGCCGAGACGGGTGAGCACATCAGCGCCCTGGATGTATTTCCCTGGCGATTGAATAATACGGTCCATAACATTTCTCCCTTAGAGGTTGAGGTTACCAAACGCGTTTTTCCAGTCCTGCTCGAACTTCTCTATGGCTGACTCTACCGCTGGCGTGCCGAGCATTTGTTGCGCTACGTCTAAGGGAAGCGTGATCGCCTCGCACCCGGCAAGCAGGCAGTCCAGCGCCTGACGCGGGGTTTTAAAGCTGGCGGCCAGCACCATGCTCTCCGGGGCGTGCAGTTCAAGCAGGGATTGCAGCTCCTGCACCATGCGAATACCGTCGCCGCCCTGCGCGTCGACGCGGTTGACGTACGGCGCGACATATTTCGCGCCTGCCAGCGCGGCCAGTAAACCCTGCGCGGCGCTGTAAACGGCGGTGCCCAGCGTGGTAATGCCTTCTTTTTTCAGTGCTTTAATCGCGATAAGCCCCTGAGCCGTCACCGGGATTTTCACCACGATGTCCGGAATGGCATTGCTCAGGCGTTTGGCCTCCGCCACCATGCCTTCTGCATCCCGACTCATGGTCTGGGCAAACAGCGTGCCGTCCGGCCCGATGGCTTTTTGCAGGCGCGGCAGCACATCCCAGATGGATTCACGGCTGGCGGCAATGATGCTTGGGTTGGTGGTGACGCCCGCAATGGGGAAGACGCGCGCAAGACGTTCCACTTCTGCCACGTTCGCGGTATCCAGGTACAGTTCCATTACTCTTCCTCGTATTAAAGTTCTAACTCGTGTTCTAACAGGGAGGCGATAGCCTCTTCGGAGCTGGCGTGAACCAGCGCGCTACGAAAATCGTCATGCATGATGCGACGTGCCAGGCGGGAGAAAATACGCATATGCTGGTCGCCGGCGGCGTGTTTGTTTAGCGTCAGCATGATGATGTACTGTGCCTCCTCATCGCCCCACATGACCGAAGATTTCAGGCGTGCAACGCTAATGGTGGATTGCTCGATATGCTCTGATTTGCTGTGTGGAATGGCGAAACCAAAACCCAGCCCGGTGGAGAAGACGGCCTCGCGGGCCCACAGATCGGCTTCCAGCTTGCGCGGATAGCGGCTACGCCCGGCGAGCAGCAGGTTATCGGTCATCCCTTTCATGACCTCTTCTTTGCTGTTCCAGTCGTTATCCAGAGAGATACAGCGTGGCGTTACCAGCGGCGTATCCTGCTGATTCATGCGGAACTGGGCGAGCAGGTGCTCCACTTCGAGCGATGTGCGACACGCCATGGCCTGGTTCAGCAGCTGGCGACAGGCGCGGCTATCAAGCTGCGCCAGGCGTGCTTTGGTGGCGGGAATGGCAGGCGAGCCCATGCTTAACTCGTCCAGCCCAAGACCTACCAGTAGCGGCAGTACTGACCCTTTCGCGCCCAGTTCACCGCAGAGGCCAATCCATTTCCCCTGGCGATGCACGGCCTGCACCGCGTAATCCAGCGCGCGCAGGAACGCCGGGTTCAGGCTGTTGTAATGGCGTGTGACTTTGGCGTTGTCGCGGTCGACGGCCAGCAGATACTGCGTCAGGTCATTGCTGCCAATGCTAAAGAAATCAATCTCTTCGCAGCACTGATCGATGATGAACATCACCGAAGGCACTTCCAGCATAATGCCGAGCGGGATTTTCTCATCAAAAGGAATATGTTCATTGCGAAGCTGTTGTTTCGCTTCGGCGAGTTTTTCTTTCACCCACAGGATCTCTTCCATTGAGGAGATCATTGGGATCATGATCTTCAGGTTGCCGTGAGCCGAGGCGCGCAGGATCGCCCGAAGCTGGGTGGTGAAAAGCGTTGAATACTCTTCATATATGCGCACGGCGCGGTATCCAAGGAACGGATTGTTCTCTGCCGGAATATTCAGATACTCCACCGGCTTATCGCCGCCAATATCCATGGTGCGCACAATAATGCTCCGCCCGTTTGCGCTCTCCAGTGCCTGACAGAAAATGTTGTACAACTCGTTTTCGCCGGGCGCGCTGGTGCGGTCCATATAAAGCATTTCAGTGCGGAACAGGCCCACGCCCTCGGCGCCGTTGCCAAATGCCCCCTGGGCTTCCACCGCGTGGGCGATGTTCGCGGCAATTTCTATACGCAGACCGTCGGCGGTTCTGGCTTCACGATCGAGCCAGATGCGCTGCTGCTCGCGTATCGCCTGTTGTACCCGCGCTTCTTGTTGATAGTAGCGCATCACCGCATCGCTGGCATTGACTACGGCCGCACCGGCATTGCCGTCGACAAAGACGGGTGTATTGCGCCACTGCAGCAGGCTCTCACTGTCGATGCCGACCAGAGTGGGAATATTGAAGGAGCGTGCGAGTATCACGGTGTGCGAGGTGGTTCCGCCGCTTTTTAACAGCAGCCCTTTGAGCATGGTTTTATCCAGTTCCAGGAACTGGCCGGGAGTAAGGTCGTCAGCAAGGCAAACGCTCGGCTGCGTCAGCTGCCCCGGAGACGGGAAACGCGTTTCACCGTAAATATGCTGTAAAAGCTGATAGCAGACGTCGCGCACGTCCAGCACACGTTCCTGCAAATACGCGCTGCTGGAACGAGAGAACGTATCGCAGAAATGGTTCGCCGTGGCGATGATGGCCTGGGCGCAGCTTAAGCCCCGGCTGACCCCGGACAGCAGGTGCTGGCGCAGTGAGGTATCCGTAGCCAGCGAGCGATGGGCTTCAAGAATGGCGCTGGCGGTGCTGTCGCCCTCCAGCGCGTGCAGCTCAATGTGTTTGACCAGCAGCGTCAGACCGGTATCCAGCGCCGATTGCTCAGCTTCCACGCTTTGTGCGTCGGGTAAATCGGTCAGGACGTTGAGATCCAGCGAGGCCAGTACCGTCAGGATGCCCTGCCCACTGCCGCTGCATACCGGAGTGGCGCGAAAAAGCGTCGGGTTCAGGCGTGTCAGTGATTCTGGTAAGGGCTCCAGCTCCGTGCTGATAACGCCTTCAAGCGGTGCGTCGCAATGCGGGAACTCCTCTCTCAGCCACTGTTCCAGCCGCTGATGGGCATGCTGCTCGTCTTCACCGCAGATCGCCAGACGGCAGGGATCGCCCGCCAGCGTATCGGTACCAATCAATGCCAGTGCGCTTTTAGCATCGCCTTTACGATCCGTACGCAGGTTATGCCACTCGATTTGCGAGACAAACGTATTGCACAGCGTTTCCACATGACTTGCCGGACGCGCGTGAACGCCGTTGGGCAATTCACAGGTAAATTCCACTACCAGAGCCATACACACTCCTGAAACCAATCGTCAATGATGCGAAACAGCATACGAGCGTGAGGATGAAGCGCGCCATGTGACAAAACTGCCAAAAACTGGACAAATGTAATGTGACGCTAAAAGTGAGATTTCACTCACAGGTTGTGACGTTTTGCGTAATGCATCGCCGGTGTGAAATGTCGAGGCGGATCGCATTTTTATTTCGACATTACAAAAATCCAGTAAATGGCCTTTTTGTCTCCTGTCCGCCGTCTTTCTGATTGCCTATTGTTTGCCACAACATCTTTATGGTTTTGGCCTGGAGCGACATATGAAAGCGTTGGTGCATATTCTCAAGAACACGCGGCAGCATCTGATGACCGGGGTGTCGCACATGATCCCGTTCGTGGTCTCGGGCGGCATTCTGCTGGCGGTTTCGGTCATGCTATATGGCAAAGGCGCGGTACCGGATGCCGCAACCGATCCCAATCTGAAAAAGCTCTTTGATATCGGTGTAGCGGGTTTAACGTTGATGGTGCCGTTCCTGGCCGCTTACATTGGCTACTCAATTGCAGAACGTGCGGCGCTGGCTCCCTGTGCCATTGCCGCCTGGGTGGGCAACAGCTTCGGTGCGGGGTTCTTTGGCGCGATTATCGCCGGGATTTTCGGTGGGATTATCGTCTGGTACCTGAAAAAACTGCCGGTCCCGAAAGTACTGCGCTCCGTCATGCCTATCTTCATCATCCCGATTATCGGCACCTTTATTACCGCGGGCGTCATGATGTGGGGGCTTGGCGAGCCTGTTGGCGCGCTGACCACCGGTCTCACTCAGTGGCTGCAAGGCATGCAGCAGGGCAGCATCGTGGTACTCGCCATCATTCTCGGTCTCATGCTGGCGTTCGATATGGGCGGCCCGGTTAACAAAGTGGCGTATGCCTTCATGCTGATTTGCGTTGCGCAGGGCGTCTATACCGTCGTTGCGATTGCCGCCGTGGCTATTTGCGTGCCGCCGCTGGGGTTAGGTCTGGCAACGTTGGTTGGTCGCAAGAATTTTTCCGATGAAGAGCGTGAGGCGGGGAAAGCGGCGGTGGTGATGGGCTGTGTGGGCGTCACCGAAGGGGCAATTCCGTTTGCCGCTGCTGACCCTCTGCGCGTGATCCCTTCCATCATGCTGGGTTCCGCGTGTGGCGCAGTGACAGCTGCCGTGATGGGCGCGCAATGTTATGCCGGCTGGGGCGGGTTGATCGTGCTTCCGGTGGTGGACGGCAAGCTCGGCTATATCGCGGCGGTTGCGGTGGGCGCAGTGGTAACGGCAATCAGCGTCAACGTGCTGAAGCGTATTGCCCGCAAGAATGCAAAACAGGTCGAAGAAAATGAGGACGACCTGGATCTGGATTTCGAAATTAACTGAGTGAGGAAGAGAACATGGCCCGAATTATCGCAGTAACCGCATGTCCGTCTGGCGTTGCCCATACCTATATGGCTGCCGAAGCGCTGGAAAGCGCCGCTAAAGCGAAAGGCTGGGAAGTGAAGGTAGAAACGCAAGGGTCGATTGGTCTTGAGAATGAGCTGACGGCAGAAGACGTTGCCGCCGCGGATATGGTGATCCTGACCAAGGATATTGGCATTAAATTCGAAGAGCGCTTTGTCGGGAAAACCATTGTACGCGTCAACATCAGCGACGCGGTAAAACGCGCCGACGCCATCATGAACAAGATTGATGCCCACCTGGCGCAAACCGCCTGATGCTCCCCCGCCCTTTGGGGCGGGGTCGTTTTACCGTTACAGGAGTTCCCTCATGACGAATCGTACCCAGCGTTTGAAAGACGCCCTTTTTGCCAGCCCGCGTGAAATCTCGCTTGAGCGCGCTTTGCTCTATACGGCCAGCCACCAACAGACGGAAGGCGAGCCGGTGATTATCCGGCGCGCGAAAGCGACGGCGTACATACTCGACCATGTAAATATCGCGATTCGTGATGAGGAACTGATTGCCGGGAACCGCACCGTTAAACCGCGAGCAGGGATTATGTCTCCGGAGATGGATCCGTACTGGCTGCTTAAGGAGCTGGATCAGTTCGCGACCCGTCCGCAGGACCGCTTTGAAATCAGCGATGAGGATAAGCAGACTTACCGTGACGTGCTGTATCCCTACTGGGAAAACCGGTCGATGAAGGATTTCATCAACAGCCAGATGACGGATGAGGTGAAAATCGCGGTAGGGACGCAGATTTTTAGCGTCAACCAGACGGATAAAGGGCAGGGGCATATCATTATTGATTATCCGCGCCTGCTCAATAATGGCCTGGGCGCGCTGGTGGAGGAACTGCGTGAACACTGCGCCCGCGATCCCCATAACACCTTTTATGCTGCGGCGCTGATCCTGCTTGAGGCTTCTCAGCGCCATATTTTGCGCTACACGGCGCTGGCTGAAGAACTGGCCCGTGTCAGCGATGCGCCGCGCCGCGAGGAACTGCTGACAATTGCCGACATCTCGCGGCACAACGCGCAGCATAAGCCACAGACGTTCTGGCAGGCGTGTCAGCTTTTCTGGTACATGAACGTCATTTTGCAGTACGAATCCAACGCCAGCTCGCTCTCCATCGGGCGCTTTGACCAGTACATGCTGCCGTTTTATCAGGCCTCGCTCTCACAGGGCGAGGAGCCCGCGTTCCTGAAAGAGATTCTGGAATCGCTGTGGGTGAAGTGCAATGACGTGGTGCTTTTACGATCGACCAGCAGCGCCCGCTATTTCGCCGGGTTCCCGACCGGGTATACCGCACTGTTAGGCGGCCTGACGGAGAACGGCCGTAGCGCGGTAAACATGCTCTCCTTCCTGTGCCTGGATGCCTACCAGAGCGTTCAGCTTCCTCAACCGAACCTCGGCGTGCGGGTGAATGAACTGATCGACAGACCTTTCCTGCTGAAAACCGCAGAGACAATCCGCCTGGGAACGGGTATTCCGCAAATTTTTAACGATGAAGTGGTGGTGCCTGCCTTCCTGAATCGCGGCGTGTCGCTGGAGGACGCGCGTGATTACGCTGTCGTCGGCTGTGTTGAGCTGTCTATTCCTGGTAAAACCTACGGTCTGCACGATATCGCCATGTTTAACCTGCTGAAAGTGATGGAAATCGCGATGCAGGAGAACGAAGGCAACGCAGCGCTGAGTTATGAAGGCTTGCTGGAGCATATTCGCGTAAAAATTAATCACTACATTGCGCTAATGGTCGAGGGGAGCAATATCTGCGATATCGGTCATCGCGACTGGGCGCCAGTGCCGTTACTCTCTTCATTCATAAGCGATTGCCTTGAATCCGGGAAAGATATTACCGACGGCGGGGCGTGCTATAACTTCTCTGGCGTACAGGGGATCGGAATAGCCAACCTGAGTGATTCCTTACACGCCCTGAAAGGGCTGGTCTTTGAACAGCAACGCTTAAGTTTTGATGAGCTCTTAGCCGTGTTAAAAGCGAACTTTGCCACCCCGGAGGGCGAAAAAGTGCGAGCAAGGCTGATCAATCGCTTCGAAAAGTACGGCAATGATATCGATGATGTCGACAACATCAGCGCGGAACTGCTGCGCCACTACTGCAAAGAGGTCGAAAAATACCGTAACCCGCGCGGCGGGCAGTTTACGCCGGGCTCTTATACCGTATCGGCACATGTGCCGTTGGGGGCGGTGGTGGGGGCTACACCGGATGGACGCTTTGCCGGTGAGCAACTGGCGGACGGCGGGCTCTCACCGATGCTTGGGCAAGATATGCAGGGTCCAACCGCGGTACTCAAATCGGTGAGTAAGCTGGATAACTATCTGTTATCTAACGGTACGCTGCTAAACGTTAAATTCACACCGGCGACGCTTGAAGGCGACGCTGGGCTGCAAAAGCTGGCGGATTTCCTGCGTGCGTTCACGCAGCTTAAGTTGCAACACATCCAGTTCAACGTGGTGAACGCGGAAACACTGCGTGAAGCGCAGCAGCGTCCGCAGGATTTTGCCGGGCTGGTGGTGCGCGTTGCCGGATACAGCGCCTTCTTTGTTGAGCTGTCGAAGGAGATCCAGGATGACATTATCCGCCGCACCGCGCATCAGCTGTAACGTCGTTGAAACACGCGCCGACGTGGCGCGTATTTTCAATATTCAGCGCTATTCGTTAAACGACGGGGCGGGGATTCGCACGGTGGTCTTTTTTAAAGGCTGCCCTCACCGCTGCCCGTGGTGTGCTAACCCGGAGTCGATCTCCCCGAAAATGGAGACGGTTCGTCGGGAGAGTAAATGTTTGCACTGCACACCCTGTCTGCGTGATGTGGAAGAATGTCCGTCCGGCGCGTTTGAGCGCATCGGACGCGACGTGACGCTGGACGAACTTGCACGCGAGGTGATGAAAGACGATGTGTTCTTTCGCTCTTCGGGCGGCGGAGTGACGCTGTCGGGAGGGGAAGTATTGATGCAGGCCACCTTTGCGACCCAGTTGCTTGCGCGTTTGCGCCGCTACGGTATTCGCACCGCGATTGAGACGGCGGGAGATGCGCCCCTGTCACGATTGCTACCGCTGGCACGCCAGTGCGATGAAGTACTCTTTGACCTGAAGATTATGGATCCTGAGCAGGCGCGTTCGGTGACGGCGGTGAATCTGCCCAGAGTGCTGGAAAACGTCAGGCAACTGGTGGCGGAAGGCATAAATATCATCCCCCGTGTACCGCTTATTCCTGGCTATACGCTGACGGAAACCAACATGGCGCGCGTGCTGGCGTTTTTGCTGCCTACAGGGATACGTCAGCTGCATCTATTACCGTTTCACACGTATGGCGAACCAAAATACCGCCTGCTTGGGCAACAATGGTCGATGCGGGAGGTGATACCTCCGACAACTGACGACGTTGCTTTCCTGCGCAGTATGGCGGAACGTAAAGGGTTTCATGTCACCGTGGGAGGTTGAAAATGACAATAACGGCAGGGCGTTATCTGGTGGCGGTAACCGCGTGCGTAAGCGGCGTGGCGCATACTTACATGGCCGCAGAACGGCTGGAGCGGATTTGCCAGCAGGAGAAATGGTCAGCCCGCATTGAGACGCAGGGGGCGTTAGGCATTGAAAGTGAGTTGACGGAGGATGATATCCGGCGCGCTGATGTCGTATTGCTTATCACGGATATTGAGCTGGCGGGCAGCGAGCGCTTTGAATCCTGCCGCTATGTGAAGTGCGGGATTAATGCTTTCCTGCGAGATCCGCACAAGGTAATGGCTGCAGTACGAAAAATGGTATCCGCGCCGCAGCATACTCAGGTCATTCTGGACTGACCGCTTTCCCTGTCAGCTGGCTGTGATACTGGCGACGGTACTCTGACGGCGAACGTTCCGTATTTTTACGGAATAAGCGGCAGAAGTAGTTACTGTCGACAAACCCGCAGGCATGCGCCACCTCCTTCACCTTTAAATCATACCCTTTCAGCAGCTGACGCGCGTGCTCCAGCCGGGTATGGGTCAGGTATTCATTAAAACCTACCGCACCTGTTTTCTGAAAAAGATGCGATAAATAGTTCGGAGAGATATAAAACGCCTGGGCGACGGATTCCCGGGTTAGCGGAGTCGCATAATGTTCATCAATATAAACGCGAATGGCTTCAAACAGGGCCTGGCTGCGCGAGGCGGTCTGGATCTGACTACCCAGCAAATCGACGCAGTGGCTGAGCAGGCTGGCAATAATCAGCCGTGCGGTTTGTTGCTCGTGCGGCTGCATCTGCATTTCATGAAGCGTCTGTAGCAGGAAGGAGCCAATGCGGGGGCCACGGCGAGCAACGTGCTGCTTTGCCAGGTTACGCACTTCAACACCATCCCAGTGCAAAAGACTAAACCCAAGCTGCTGTTTGCCAAACAGGATGCTCAACGTCGTCGCGGGCGTTTGCCATTGCGGATCGTTCCAGCCGCCAGACGGGACGTATAAAACATCACCCTGCTGTAAAACGGAAGCAGCCTGGTCTTTCACCGAACCGTCGAGCACGATCTCCAGACGTGGGAAATCAACCTGTAAGGCAAGGTCGGGTGCTGAGATGGCTGGGTTTGCAAAATGCACCTGACGCAGCGGTGTCGTGCCGTTAATCAGGTCTGTCAGAATGTGGGCGATGTCGTGGTGCATGGTGTGGATACCAGGGTATTGCCGGGTGGCGCTAACGCTTACCCGGCCTACCTGTCGTAGGCCCGTGTAATCGCAGCGCCGCCGGGCATAAAGCATTAACCGGTGTTACGCATACCCGCCGCAACGCCTGCAATCGTCACCATCAGCGCCTGTTCAACGCGCGGATCAGGCTCTTTACCTTCCTCTTCCGCCAGACGGGAACGGTGCAGCAGTTCAGCCTGCAAAACGTTCAACGGGTCGGTGTAGATGTTACGCAGCTGGATAGACTCGGCGATCCACGGCAGATCCGCCATCAGGTGCGAGTCGTTGGCGATGTCCAGCACCACTTTGATGTCGTCTTCCAGCAGCTCGCGCAGCTCTTTACCCAGCGTCCACAGCTCCGGTTTCACCAGGCGCTGATCGTAGTATTCCGCCAGCCAGAGGTCGGCTTTCGAGAAGACCATCTCCAGCATCCCCAGACGGGTAGAGAAGAACGGCCAGTCGCGGCACATGGTTTCCAGTTCGTTTTGCTTGCCGTCTTCCACCACTTTTTGCAGCGCGGCACCGGCACCCAGCCAGGCGGGCAGCATCAGGCGGTTCTGCGTCCAGGCGAAGATCCACGGAATCGCACGCAGGGACTCGACGCCACCGGTTGGGCGACGCTTTGCAGGACGTGAGCCCAGCGGCAGTTTACCCAGCTCCTGCTCAGGCGTGGCTGAACGGAAGTAAGGGACGAAGTCTTTGTTTTCACGCACGTAACCGCGGTACAGATCGCAGGAGATATCTGACAGCTCGTCCATGATGCGGCACCAGGACTCTTTTGGCTCCGGCGGTGGCAGTAGGTTTGCTTCCAGGATCGCGCTGGTATAGAGCGACAGGCTGCTGATGGTCACTTCCGGCAGGCCATACTTGAAGCGGATCATCTCGCCCTGCTCGGTCACGCGCAGGCCGCCTTTCAGGCTTCCAGGTGGTTGAGAGAGCAGCGCCGCGTGAGCAGGCGCACCGCCGCGGCCAATGGAGCCGCCGCGCCCATGGAACAGGGTCAGCTCAATACCGGCTTTCTCGCAGGTTTTGATCAGTGCGTCCTGCGCCTGATACTGCGCCCAGGATGCCGCCATCACGCCCGCGTCTTTAGCGGAGTCAGAATAGCCAATCATCACCATCTGTTTGCCCTGAATAAAGCCGCGATACCAGTCGATGTTCAGCAGCTGGGTCATGACGTCGTTGGCGTTGTTCAGGTCGTCGAGGGTCTCAAACAGCGGGGCGACCGGCAGAGCGTAGTCGATTCCCGCTTCTTTCAGCAGCAGGTGAACGCCCAGCACGTCGGACGGGGTTTTCGCCATGGAGATCACATAGGCGGCCACCGATCCTTTCGGCGCGTCAACGATCGCTTTACAGGTGTTGAGCACCTCGCGGGTGTCGTTGCTTGGCTCCCAGTTGCGCGGCAGCAGAGGGCGCTTGGAGTTCAACTCGCGGATCAGGAAGGCCTGTTTGTCGGCTTCGGACCAGCTTTCATAGTCGCCGATGCCGAGATAGCGGGTCAGCTCGCCAAGGGCTTCTGTATGACGGGTACTTTCCTGACGCACGTCGATACGCACCAGCGGCACGCCGAAACACTTCACGCGGCGCAGGGTGTCGAGCAGTTCGCCGTTAGCGATGATGCCCATGCCACAGGCCTGCAGTGATTTATAGCAGGCGTAGAGCGGCTCCCAGAGCTGTTCGTTCTGACTGAGCAGGCCTTCTGGTTTTGGCAGGCGCTGGCCTTTTAGGCGCGCTTCCAGCCAGGCCTGAGTGGCCATCAGCTGACCGCGCAGTTTTTTCATCAGGAAACGGTACGGCTCGCTGGCACCTTCTTCACCTGCCAGCGCGCGCAGTTCCGGCGTCGCTTCAACCATCGACAGCTCGGAGATCAGCACCTGAATATCCTTCAGGAACAGGTCGGTCGCTTTCCAGCGGCTCAGCAGCAGGACGTGGCGGGTGATTTCCGCGGTCACGTTCGGGTTACCGTCGCGGTCGCCGCCCATCCAGGAGGTGAAACGCACTGGAACAAAGTCGACCGGCAGGCGGTAGCCCAGGTTCTCTTCCAGCTGTTCGTTTAGCTCGCGCAGGTAGTTAGGCACGCCTTCCCACAGGCTGTTTTC
Organism: Enterobacter chuandaensis; assembly: GCF_003594915.1. GTDB lineage: Bacteria > Pseudomonadota > Gammaproteobacteria > Enterobacterales > Enterobacteriaceae > Enterobacter > Enterobacter chuandaensis. Next base: position 13,590 of record NZ_QZCS01000015.1, on the reverse strand, counting down.
CACCACCGCAAAGCCCCATTTGGCTTCGTCGACCGGGCTTGGGCGATGCTTACGAATTTCATCGGTATGCCAGGACTGGGCAATCAGCTGGCGCAGACGGCGCATCAGCTGATTGCGTTCGTAGTCGGCAATGTCTTTGTTATCCAACTGTTTCAGACAGGTGTTCACTTCCACCATTTTGTGGATCAGGGTGCGACGAGTAATTTCGGTGGGGTGTGCGGTCAGCACCAGTTCCAGCGAAAGCGACTCCACCGCTTTTTTGATGGTGGCTTCGTTGAGGTCGGGCTGATCTTTCAGTTTACGAAGGGTGCGGGCAATGACTTCCGGGTTGCTGGCCGCTTCGCCGTTTGGCGAAATGCTGTGGTATTGCTCAGCGGTGTTGGCCAGGTTCAGGAACTGGCTGAAGGCGCGGGCAACGGGCAGCAGCTCATCGTTTGAGAGGTTCTGCAAGGTGGTGAGCAGCTCCTGACGACTAGCCTCGTTACCGGCACGGGAAGATTTAGACAGCTTGCGGATGGTTTCAACGCGGTCGAGGATGTTCTCACCCAACGCATCTTTGATGGTATCTCCAAGCACTTTGCCGAGCATACTGACATTACTACGCAACGCGGAATATTGTTCGTTCATAAAAACCCAGTCACCCCATCATTTTTGTTTATGCCCAGGCGAGAATCTTCTGGACATTATTTTGTCATCTCCCTTTATAAAGCCACGTAAAACCCCCGTCGTCAATTGCTGCGAAAACGGTTCAGCAAACGAATAAATGCGCGCAATTTACGAAATTTAATTCGCATTGCGTCAGATAAGAGATGCTTATGGGAATGTGACGGAGATCGCGGGATTTACCCCCCTCACCCTGCTCTCTCCCCAGAGGGGAGAGGGTTAGGGTGAGGGGGCAGTTTTTTAATGCCAGCAGAAGTGATGCACAACCTGGGTGATCAGTTCGCGGGTGGGCTTGATGAAGCGGGTTTCCAGATATTCATCCGGCTGGTGCGCCTGATTGATAGAACCAGGACCGAGGACCAGCGTCGGGCAAAGCGTTTGAATAAACGGCGCTTCGGTGCAGTAGTTCACCACGTCGGTTTTCTCACCGAGCAGCTTTTCCACCACTTCGACCAGCTGGTGGTCCGGCGGGCATTCGTAGCCCGGGATCGGCGGATGCAGTTCGGAGACCGTCAGACGACCCGGCCAGCGCTCGCTCACCGGGGCCAGCGCTTCGTTAAGCAGGCCATCGAGATCGCTCAGCGTCATGCCCGGCAGCGGGCGGATGTCCATATGCAGTTCGCAGCAGGCGCAGATACGGTTGGAGGCATCGCCGCCGTGCAGGCTACCGAGGTTCAGCGTCGGATACGGCACGGTGAACGCCTCGTAGTGATAGCGCTCTTTCAGGTCGTCGCGCAGGGCCATGATGCGGCCGATAGCGTCATGCATCAGCTCGATGGCGTTCACGCCGCGCGCTGGATCGCTGGAGTGCCCGGACTGGCCCAGCACGCGCACGGCGGTAGAAATATGGCCTTTGTGCGCGCGTATCGGCTGCAGGGAGGTTGGCTCGCCGATGATCGCACAGTCCGGGCGAATAGACGTGTTTTCAGAGAAGTAGCGCGCGCCCGCCATGCTGGTCTCTTCATCGGCGGTCGCCAGAATGTAGAGCGGTTTTTTCAGCTTCGTCACGTCCACGTCACGCAGCGCGTCAAGGATAAAGGCGAAGAAGCCTTTCATGTCGGCGGTGCCCAGTCCGTAGAGCTTATTGTCATGCTCGGTCAGGGTGAACGGATCGCGCGTCCAGCGGCCATCGTCAAACGGCACGGTGTCGGTGTGACCAGCCAGCAGCAGGCCGCCCGCGCCGGTGCCGGTGCTCGCGAGCAGGTTAAATTTGTGGCGGGTTCCGGGAACGGGCTGAACCTCAACGTTAAACCCAAGATCGCTAAACCAACCCGCCAGCAGATTGATTAAAGACTCATTGCTCTGATCCAGCGCTTCTTCGGTCGCACTGATGGACGGTGTGGCAATCAGGGCGCGGTAGATCTCGATAAATGGCGGTAAGTTCATTTTCATTGTTGACACACCTTAGGTCGTGATAGTATCAATATTCATGCAATAAATGTGAATAAAAATACATTAACGTTGAGCATAAAGGAACCCGATGTTGAATACGCTGATTGTAGGCGCTAGCGGTTATGCGGGCGCAGAGCTTGTAAGCTACGTAAATCGCCACCCTCATATGACCATAACCGCTTTGACCGTGTCAGCGCAAAGCAATGATGCCGGAAAGTTAATTTCCGATTTGCATCCACAGCTTAAAGGCATTGTCGATCTGCCGCTGCAGCCGATGTCTGACATCAACGAGTTTACCGACGGCGTCGATGTGGTGTTTTTAGCCACCGCGCACGAGGTCAGCCACGACCTGGCGCCGCAGTTCCTGGCGGCCGGCTGCGTGGTATTCGATCTCTCCGGCGCGTTCCGCGTTAACGACGGCGCGTTCTACGAAAAATATTACGGTTTCACCCATCAGCACCCGGATCTGCTTGAAAAAGCGGTGTACGGCCTGGCGGAGTGGAGTGCGGATAAACTGAAAGAAGCGAACCTGATTGCCGTGCCGGGCTGCTACCCGACGGCGGCGCAGCTTTCCCTGAAGCCGCTGATCGACGCGGACCTGCTGGATCTGAGCCAGTGGCCGGTGATCAACGCCACCAGCGGCGTGAGCGGTGCAGGGCGCAAGGCCGCTATCTCCAACAGCTTCTGCGAAGTGAGCCTTCAGCCGTATGGCGTGTTTAATCACCGTCATCACCCTGAAATCACCACCCATCTGGGTGCGGAGGTGATTTTTACCCCGCACCTGGGCAGCTTCCCGCGCGGGATCCTCGAAACCATCACCTGCCGCCTGAAGCCGGGCGTGACCAAAGAGCAGGTGAGCGAGGCCTTCACGCAGGCGTATGCGGATAAACCGCTGGTGCGTCTGTACGACAAAGGCGTGCCGGCGCTGAAAAACGTGGTCGGGCTGCCGTTCTGCGATATCGGCTTTGCCGTGCAGGGCGAGCATCTGATTGTGGTCGCCGCGGAAGATAACTTACTCAAAGGCGCTGCCGCACAGGCAATGCAGTGCGCAAATATTCGTTTCGGCTTCCCTGAAACGCAGGCTCTTATTTAAGGTGTGATGATGAACCCATTAATTATCAAACTCGGTGGTGTACTGCTGGACAGCGAAGAAGCGCTGGAGCGTCTGTTTACCGCGCTGGTGAACTATCGCGAATCACACCAGCGTCCGCTGGTGATTGTGCACGGTGGCGGCTGCGTGGTGGACGAGCTGATGAAAGGGCTCAACCTGCCGGTGAAAAAGAAGAACGGCCTGCGCGTCACCCCTGCTGACCAGATTGACATCATCACCGGCGCGCTGGCGGGTACGGCGAACAAGACGCTGCTGGCGTGGGCGAAGAAACACCATATTGCGTCCGTTGGCCTCTACCTGGGCGACGGCGACAGCGTAAAAGTGACCCAGCTCGACGAAGAGCTCGGCCATGTTGGACTGGCGCAGCCAGGTTCGCCTAAGCTGATTAACACCCTGCTGGAAGGCGGTTTCCTGCCGGTGGTGAGCTCTATCGGCGTGACCGAAGAGGGCGCGCTGATGAACGTTAACGCGGACCAGGCGGCGACCGCGCTGGCGGCCACGCTGGGTGCGGATCTGATTCTGCTCTCCGACGTGAGCGGCATTCTGGACGGTAAAGGCCAGCGCATTGCAGAAATGACCGCCGCCAAAGCCGAGCAACTGATCGCTCAGGGCATTATTACCGACGGCATGATCGTCAAAGTGAACGCCGCGCTGGATGCGGCGCGCACGCTGGGCCGCCCGGTGGATATCGCCTCCTGGCGTCACGCGGAGCAACTCCCGGCGCTGTTTAACGGCACGCCGATTGGCACGCGTATTTTAGCGTAAGTTTTTATTGAATGACCATAGGCCGGGTAAGCGAAGCGCCACCCGGCAGAACTAACGAATAAAGGAACGATGTTATGGCACTTTGGGGTGGGCGTTTTACACAGGCAGCGGATCAGCGGTTCAAACAGTTCAACGACTCTTTGCGCTTCGACTACCGCCTGGCCGAACAGGATATTGTCGGCTCTGTGGCCTGGTCCAAAGCGCTGGTGACGGTGGGCGTACTGACCGCAGACGAACAATTACAGCTGGAAGAAGCGCTGAACAACCTGCTGGAAGAGGTGCGTCTGGATCCGCAGCAAATCCTGCAGAGCGATGCCGAAGATATTCACAGCTGGGTGGAAGGCAAGCTGATCGACAAAGTCGGCCAGCTGGGTAAAAAGCTGCACACCGGGCGCAGCCGTAACGACCAGGTCGCCACCGACCTGAAGCTGTGGTGTAAAGAGACCGTCGGCGAACTGCTGGCGGCCAACCGTCAGCTTCAGGGCGCGCTGGTGGAAACGGCGCAGAACAATCAGGACGCGGTGATGCCGGGTTATACCCACCTGCAGCGCGCGCAGCCGGTGACCTTTGCGCACTGGTGTCTTGCCTACGTTGAGATGCTGGCGCGTGACGAAAGCCGTCTGCAGGATACCCTGAAGCGTCTGGACGTCAGCCCGCTGGGCAGCGGTGCGCTGGCGGGTACGGCATATGAAATTGACCGCGAGCAGCTGGCAGGCTGGCTGGGCTTTGCGTCTGCCACCCGTAACAGTCTGGACAGCGTCTCTGACCGTGACCACGTGCTGGAACTGCTGTCGAATGCTTCTATCGGGATGGTCCACCTGTCACGCTTTGCCGAAGACCTGATCTTCTTTAACTCTGGCGAAGCCGGATTTGTGGAGCTGTCCGACCGCGTGACCTCCGGCTCATCCCTGATGCCGCAGAAGAAAAACCCGGACGCGCTGGAGCTGATCCGCGGCAAATGTGGCCGCGTGCAGGGCGCGCTGACCGGCATGATGATGACTCTGAAAGGGCTGCCGCTGGCGTACAACAAAGATATGCAGGAAGACAAGGAAGGGCTGTTCGACGCGCTCGACACCTGGCTGGACTGTCTGCATATGGGCGCGCTGGTGCTGGACGGCATTCAGGTGAAACGCCCGCGCTGCCAGGAAGCGGCGCAGCAGGGCTATGCCAACTCTACCGAACTGGCGGACTACCTTGTCGCGAAGGGCGTACCGTTCCGTGAAGCGCACCACATTGTGGGCGAAGCGGTGGTGGAGGCCATTCGTCAGGGCAAACCGCTGGAAGATCTGGCGCTGGCCGACCTGCAAAAGTTCAGCGCGGTGATTGGAGATGATGTGTATCCGATTCTGGCGCTGCAGTCCTGTCTGGATAAGCGTGCCGCGAAGGGCGGCGTGTCGCCGAAGCAGGTGGCGCAGGCGATTGCGGACGCGAAAAACCGGTTGGTTTGATGCCTGAAATGTCGGGTGGCGGCTTCGCCTTACCCGACCTACAACACCCCAGCCCAACCCTGAGTTGGGCTTTTTTATGCAAAAAAAAGCGGACCACGGGGTCCGCAAAAGTTCACGTTGGCTTTAGTTGTTCGAGTTTTGAGAGAAACTCGCTGACGGTGCGGGGACGTCAAGGGTCAAACACGAGCCGCCTCGTCTATGTGGTGTATTATTCAACAGAAAGCTTGATAGGGATAATCGTTCGTTGCTATGCTATCTATCGCCATGAACTATCGTGGCGACGGAGGATGAATAATGAATATTCGTGATCTTGAATACCTGGTAGCGCTAGCCGAGCACCGCCACTTTCGCCGCGCGGCAGATTCCTGCCACGTCAGTCAGCCCACGCTGAGCGGCCAGATCCGCAAGCTGGAAGACGAGCTGGGCGTGATGCTGCTGGAGCGCACCAGCCGTAAGGTGCTGTTCACCCAGGCCGGTCTGCTGCTGGTGGATCAGGCGCGCACCGTGCTGCGCGAGGTCAAAGTGCTCAAGGAAATGGCAAGCCAGCAGGGGGAGGCGATGTCCGGCCCGCTGCATATTGGCCTGATCCCAACCGTTGGCCCGTACCTGTTGCCGCACATCATTCCGATGCTGCACCAGACGTTCCCGAAACTCGAAATGTACCTGCATGAAGCGCAAACCCATCAGCTGTTGGCGCAACTGGACAGCGGCAAGCTCGACTGCGCTATTCTGGCGCTGGTAAAAGAGAGCGAGGCTTTTATCGAAGTGCCGCTGTTTGACGAGCCGATGATGCTGGCGATCTATGAAGATCACCCGTGGGCGAACCGCGATCGCGTACCGATGGCCGATCTGGCCGGGGAAAAGCTGCTGATGCTGGAAGACGGCCACTGCCTGCGCGATCAGGCAATGGGCTTCTGCTTCGAAGCGGGTGCCGATGAAGATACCCATTTCCGCGCAACCAGCCTGGAAACGCTGCGTAATATGGTGGCGGCGGGAAGCGGTATTACGCTGCTGCCTGCGCTGGCCGTGCCGCGCGAGCGTAAGCGTGATGGCGTGGTGTACCTGCCGTGCATCAAGCCGGAGCCGCGTCGCACGATCGGCCTGGTGTATCGTCCGGGGTCACCGCTGCGCAGCCGCTATGAGCAGCTGGCAGAGGCCATCCGTGGTTCGATGGATGGCCATTTCGACAGCGCGTTAAAACAGGCGGTTTAAGCCATTCAGCGCGGCTACCCGATAGGCTTCCGCCATGGTCGGGTAGTTAAAGGTGGTGTTAACGAAGTACTCAATGGTGTTACCACCCCCTTTCTGCTCCATTATCGCCTGGCCGATATGAATGATTTCCGCCGCGCGTTCACCAAAGCAGTGAATGCCGAGGATCTCTTTCGTCTCGCGATGGAACAGGATTTTCAGCGTACCTACGCTCATCCCCACGATCTGCGCTCGCGCCAGATGTTTAAACTGCGCACGACCCACCTCGTACGGCACCTTCATTGACGTCAGCTGCTGCTCGGTTTTCCCTACGGAACTGATTTCCGGAATGGTGTAGATACCCGTCGGGATATCTTCAATCAGGTGCGCCGTTGCTTCGCCTTTCACCAGCGCCTGAGCGGCAATGCGGCCCTGATCGTAAGCGGCGGAGGCCAGGCTCGGGTAGCCAATCACGTCGCCGACCGCGTAAACGTGCGGCAGCGCGGTCTGGTACATGCTGTTGACCTTGAGCTGGCCGCGGCTGTCGGTTTCAAGCCCGATATTTTCCAGCTGCAGTGAATCGGTGTTGCCGGTACGACCGTTGGCGTACAGCAGGCAGTCGGCTTTCAGCTTCTTACCAGACTTCAGGTGCATGATCACCCCGTCGTCGCAGCCTTCGATCTTCTCGTATTCTTCGTTGTGGCGAATCACCACGCCGCTGTTCCAGAAGTGGTAGGAGAGGGAGTCTGACATCTCCTGATCGAGGAATGCCAGCAGGCGGTCGCGGGTGTTGATCAGGTCAACTTTGACGTCCATGCCGCGGAAGATCGACGCGTATTCGCAGCCGATGACCCCTGCACCATAGATAATGACGTGGCGGGGTTCATGGTGCAGGCTCAGAATCGAGTCGCTGTCGTAGACGCGCGGGTGCGAGAAGTCGACGTCGGCCGGATGGTACGGGCGTGAACCGCAGGCGATAACAAATTTTTCAGCGGTGATCGTCTCAACCGACCCGTCGTGGCATTCGAGTGCCAGGGTGTGTTCATCCACAAAATGCGCGTTGCCCTGCAGGATCTCACAGTGGTTACGCTCATAAAAACCCTGACGCATGCGCGTCTGCTGGTTAATGACGGTATCCGCGTGATTCAGGATGTCGGCAAAGGAGGAACGAAGAAGTCGGGAGTGGTCGCTGTAAAGAGGGTTCTGGTTGAATTCGATAATGCGGCTAACGGCGTGGCGGAGGGCTTTCGAAGGGATGGTGCCCCAGTGGGTGCAACCGCCGCCGACATTATGGTAGCGCTCAATGACCGCTACTCTGGCTCCCTGTTTCACCAGACCCATAGCAGCACCTTCGCCGCCGGGGCCGGAACCAATAACTATTGCGTCGTAATCGTAGGAATGTGGCATGGCAAGGCTTACCTGTTCTTATACATAAAAGCAACAGAATCATAACATCATTGCAGAAGTAACCCAATTATCGTTGTGCTTTTTTCCGGCAGTGGAGCACAAACCGCACGTAAACAATCATTCACAAAGCCAGGCAAACAGATTAATTTTATTCTCTGGTATAGTGCCATCAGGCCTTTGGAAGGATTCAACTATCGTGATGGGCGTAAGAGCACAACAAAAAGAGAAAACCCGGCGTTCGCTGGTGGAAGCCGCATTCAGTCAACTGAGTGCTGAGCGGAGTTTTGCCAGTTTGAGCCTGCGCGAAGTCGCACGCGAGGCCGGGATTGCCCCAACGTCCTTCTATCGTCACTTCCGTGATGTGGATGAACTGGGCCTGACCATGGTCGATGAGAGCGGGCTTATGCTGCGCCAGCTGATGCGCCAGGCGCGTCAGCGTATCGCCAAAGGGGGCAGCGTGATCCGCACCTCCGTGTCGACCTTTATGGAATTTATCGGCAATAACCCAAACGCGTTTCGTCTTCTTCTGCGCGAGCGTTCGGGCACGTCGGCAGCGTTTCGTGCCGCCGTCGCGCGGGAAATTCAGCATTTCATCGCGGAACTTGCCGACTATCTTGAACTCGAAAACCATATGCCGCGTGCGTTTACCGAAGCACAGGCCGAGGCGATGGTGACGATTGTATTCAGCGCGGGTGCCGAAGCGCTGGATGTCAGCATTGAACAACGTAAGCAGCTCGAAGAGCGACTGGTATTGCAGCTCAGGATGATCTCCAAAGGCGCGTATTACTGGTATCGCCGTGAACAAGAGAAACTGGCACATCAAACCGAAGAGTGAAGGTGAGTAATGAAACAGTCAGGTCAGGATAAAGGGACGCTGTTGCTGGCATTGATCGCTGGCTTATCCATTAATGGTACGCTTGCCGCTATTTTTAGCTCAATCGTGCCATTTTCGATTTTCCCACTTATTGCGCTGGTGCTGACGGTTTACTGCCTGCATCAGCGTTACCTGAACCGCACCATGCCGGTGGGGTTACCGGGGCTGGCCGCTGCCTGCTTTATTCTGGGTGTATTGCTGTATAGCACGGTGGTGCGCGCGGAGTATCCGGATATCGGGTCTAACTTCTTCCCGGCTGTGTTGTCTGTGGCGCTGGTGTTCTGGATTGGCTCTCGCATGCGCAGCCGTAAGAGCCAGTTGCCGGAGTAAGGAATTATTTGTAGGGCAGGTAAGCGAAGCGCCACCTGCCAAAAACGCCGGATGGCGCTACGCTTATCCGGCCTACAGATCACCGTGCGGTAAGTAAAACACCGCACTCCATATGGTGCGTATACGGGAATTGATCGAACAGCGCCAGACGTTCAACCTTGTGCGTCTGGCTTAATGTTTCCAGATTCTTGCACAGCGTCTCCGGATTGCAGGAGATGTACAAAATGCGCGGGTACGCCTGCACCATCTTCTCTGTTTCGCTGTCCAGGCCACTGCGCGGCGGGTCGACAAAAATCGTCTCACACTGGTAGCTCTTCAAATCGATCCCTTCCAGACGGTTAAACTGACGTACGCCGTTCATCGCCTGGGTGAACTCTTCTGCGGCCATACGAATGATCTGCACGTTGTCGATATGGTTGGCGGCAATGTTGTACTGCGCGGCGGCAACCGACGGTTTGGCGATTTCCGTTGCCAGCACGCGATCGAAGTTACGCGCCAGCGCCAGCGAGAAGTTGCCGTTACCACAGTACAGCTCCAGCAGGTCGCCCGTTGACCCTTCCGTCGCCTTCAGCGCCCACTCCAGCATCTGCACGTTCATCGCGGCGTTGGGCTGGGTGAAGCTGTTTTCCACCTGACGATAAACCATCTCTTTACCCGCCACCGGCAGACGCTCGTCGACGTAATCCTGATCCAGCATGATTTTGGTTTTGGTCGCGCGGCCAATCAGGTGCACGTTGATGTTCTGCCCACGCAGCGCATCGCGCAGGGCTTCGGCCTGCTCGCGCCATTCGTCGGTCAGCGCTTTGTGGTACAGCAGAGAGACAATCGCCTGATTGCTTTGGGTGGTCAGGTAATCAATCTGGAACAGCTTGTGGCGCAGCACCGGATTATTACGCACGCCTTCAATTATCAGCGTCATCAGCTGGTTGATAAGCTCGCTCGCTGCCGGGAAGCTGTCGACGCGAATGCGGGATTTTGTCTGCTGATCGAAAATGATGTGGTACAGGTCGTCACCGTCATGCCAGATGCGGAACTCAGCGCGCATGCGGTAGTGGCTGACAGGGGAGCGGAACACCTCGGGAACGGGCGCGTTGAACGGCGTCATCATACTTTGCAGGCGGACAACTTTCTCTGCCAGCTGCGCGTCGTACTGTTCTGTCGGGAGGTGTTCTGGGGTCATGATGCGTCCTGAGTGATAAAGAATTACGCGGGGATTGTAGGGATTGTTCAGGGGATGTCCAGATTTAATGGCCAATAGCTGTCTGGACATCTATACGTGTCTAATTGTAGCATTCTGTTTCCGGTCTCCTGAGAGTGAAAAGGGAATCCAGTGAAAATCTGGAGCTGACGCGCAGCGGTAAAGACTGGCGGGATGAACGTTGTAGACACTGTGAAAATGGGAAGTCTTCATCCGTATAACGCCACCTAGCCCGAAGACCTGCCGGGATCACGTCGCATTTGGTTTCATCATCGCGTGCTATAGATGAGGCCTGCGGCATCCTTCTTATATTGTGGATGCTTTAACAATGATTAAAAAAGTATCGCTGTTGACGGCACTGTCCGTCACGGCATTTTCGGGCTGGGCGCAGGATAGCGCTGACTCGTTGGTGGTGACGGCAAATCGTTTTGAACAACCTAAAAAAACTATTCTGGCAGCAACGTCGGTGGTTACGCGTGCCGATATTGACCGCTGGCAGTCAACCTCGGTCCTGGACGTTATGCGTCGCCTGCCCGGCGTGGATACGGCACAAAATGGCGGGATGGGGCAACTCTCTTCTCTCTTTATCCGTGGCACCAACTCCAGTCACGTCCTGATTCTCGTTGACGGCATCCGCCTTAACCAGGCGGGCGTCACGGGATCGTCCGATCTCAGCCAGTTCCCGATCTCTCTGGTGCAGCGTATCGAATATGTTCGTGGACCGCGTTCTGCGGTATACGGCTCGGATGCGATTGGCGGTGTAGTGAACATTATTACCACCCGCGTAAAGGACGGCACGACCCTGAATGCAGGCGCAGGCTCGCACGGTTACCAGAATTATGGCGGCAGTACTCAGCAAACGCTGGGCGACAGCACGCGCGTCACGCTGGCGGGTGATTACACCTATACTAAAGGTTTCGACGTGGTTGCGGACGGCAACAATGGCGGCCTTGCCCAGACCGATCGCGACGGCTTTATGAATAAAACGCTCTACGGAGCAGTGGATCACGCATTCTCAAACCAGTGGAGCGGATTTGTTCGCGGCTTTGGCTACAGCAACCGTACGGCCTATGACGGTTACTACAGCTCATTTACCCCTGATGTACTGGTCGATACCCGCCAGCTCTACAGCCAGACCTGGGACGCAGGATTACGCTTCAACGATGACATCTTCCATTCACAACTGCTCACCAGCTATAGCCACAGCAAGGACTATAACTACGACCCTAATTTGGGCCGTTACGATTCGACGGCCACGCTGGATGAAATCAAACAGTACAACGTCCAGTGGCTCAACTCCGTTGATGTGGGGCACGGAAACATTGGCGCGGGCGTTGACTGGCAGAAGCAGAGCACCGAGCCGGGTACAAACTATGTGACCAACGGCTACGACCTGCGTAACACCGGCGTCTACCTGACCGGGCTGCAGCAGTTTGGTGATGTCACTCTCGAAGGGGCGGTTCGCAGCGATGACAACTCTCAGTTTGGTCGCCATGGCACCTGGCAAAGCAGTGCGGCGTGGGAGTTCGTAGACGGTTACCGCGTCATTGCCTCTTATGGTACGGCCTATAAAGCACCGAATCTGGGCCAACTCTATGGCTTCTATGGCAATGACCATCTTGACCCTGAAGAGAGCAAGCAGTGGGAAGGGGCGTTTGAAGGCCTGACGGCAGGCGTGAGCTGGCGCGTATCCGGCTATCGTAATGACGTTGATAATCTCATCGACTTCAATAATAACCTTCAGGAATATTACAACGTCGGCAAAGCACGCATTAAGGGTGTGGAAGCGACGGCGTCGTTTGATACAGGTCCGTTGACGCATACCGTTGGCTACGACTATGTGGATGCCCGCAATGCGGCAACCAACGAACTTCTGGACCGTCGTGCTAAGCAGCAGGTGAAATATCAGCTTGATACGCAGATCTATGATTTCGACTGGAGCCTGACGTATCACTATCTCGGCACGCGTTACGACACTGATTTTGGTTCTTATCCGTCAGAGAAAGTTAAAATGGGCGGCGTGAGCCTGTGGGATGTCGCAGTTTCATATCCGATCACCTCACACCTCACAGTTCGTGGTAAAATAGCCAACCTGTTCGATAAAGATTACGAGACAGTTTATGGCTACCAAACTGCAGGACGGGAATACACCTTGTCTGGCAGCTACACCTTCTAATCCGCGCCCTACCGTGCTGGTGTTTGATTCCGGCGTCGGTGGGCTTTCGGTCTACGACGAGATTCGGCATCTCCTGCCGGATCTCCATTACATCTACGCCTTCGATAACGTCGCTTTTCCGTATGGGGAGAAGAGTGAGGACTTTATCGTTGAGCGCGTGGTTGAAATCGTCACCGCGGTACAAAAGCGCTATCCCCTTGCGCTGGCGGTCATTGCCTGTAATACGGCGAGCACCGTTTCTCTTCCCGCCCTGCGTGAGAAATTCCAGTTCCCGGTTGTGGGCGTCGTGCCTGCCATAAAGCCTGCCGCGCGCCTGACGGCTAACGGCATCGTGGGATTACTGGCCACGCGTGGTACGGTAAAGCGTCCTTATACCCGCGAGCTGATCGACCGTTTTGCTAACGAATGCCAGATTGCAATGCTTGGCTCCGCAGAGCTGGTGGAGATGGCGGAAGCGAAACTGCACGGCGAGACGGTATCGCTCGAAGAGCTGCGTCGTATTCTTCGTCCGTGGCTGCGGATGCCCGAACCACCGGATACGGTTGTGCTGGGCTGCACCCACTTCCCTCTCTTGCAGGAAGAGCTATTAGAAGTGCTTCCGGAGGGAACGCGCCTGGTGGATTCTGGTGCGGCAATCGCTCGTCGTACGGCCTGGCTGCTGGAGCATGAAGCTCCGGATGCGAAATCTACCGATGCGAATATCGCGTTTTGCATGGCTATCACGAAAGAGACTGAGCAACTTTTACCCGTTTTACGCCGTTATGGCTTTGAAACGCTCGAAAAACTGGCGCTGTAGCACGGTTTTGAGCAAAAAAGAGACGGTTGAAAGTTTTTTTTAAAAGAGGGGTTGTCAACGTCTGAGAACTCCCTATAATGCGCCTCCACTGACACGGAACAACGGCTTGCAAGCCGCCGGGTTAGCGGGGTTCAGAGATGAACGCCAACAGAGAAAAGTGAAAATAATCGCTTGACTCTGAATGAGGAAAACGTAATATACGTGACCTCGCAACGGTGAGCTGAAAGCCGCGTTGCAACTGC
>NZ_QZCS01000014.1 GCF_003594915.1 Enterobacter chuandaensis | reverse complement strand
CGCCGGATATGACGCCCGGGATGAAGAACACAGGGAAAACCAGGCTGAAGCCAGGCACAGGCAGGTAACTCATAGCGTTCTGACTTCAGCAAAATCAGGCAGGAAAGGCTGGAGTGTGGACAAGGCGGAGGGAGCAGAGGGGCAGCGCCGAAGGCGCGTCCCCCTTCCCCCGTTCCCCGCAGGGGAACAGCCCTTCCCGGAAGTTCAGGCGTGCGGTCGCGTCAGGAAGGAAAAAGGGGCTACCGGTAAACCGGCAACCCCTTCATAAAGGCGCTTCAGGCATGTCCACACAGTCTCAGCCCCTGAATGGCGGGGGTTTCCCCCCGCCGGGGTTAGCTACTTAGCGGATTCGTAAGCCATAAAAGCTGCCACCTCCCTGTCCGTGTCCCTGTACCGGATTTCGCAGAGCGATTTCCGTGTCAGGTAAGTGAATATCAGCAGTGTGAGACACACTATTAATACGCACCAGAGCAGGGTGTTTCGCGGCAGTTTCATGGCCTTCTTCTCCTTGCCTTGCGGCATCTAAGAGGCTATCCTGATGTTGTCTAGGCATACAGGTGGCCTCGTGGGTGTACTGACCCCAATAAGTTGGACAGATTAACCGAGGCATCAGAGAAAGAGTCCATTTAATATATGGGCTCTTTTTTGTTTATGGCTATAACTCAATAACATTTTCCACAGTCGGATTATCCATCCCACCGCTTCCTTCCTTACGCCTTACAGTCTCATCAATAACCGTTCGTCATCTTCTTTCGTGAAGCATTTCTACTGAATTAACATTAGACGCGCCATCCGATTCTCGCTCGTATCGGTTTGAGCGTAATAGTCTTCGCGTTTATTGAGGGAGTTTAAGAAATAATGTCCGTTGCTGAGTTTGTGATGGTTTGAAACCATGGTGAATGTAGAAATTTTTAGCTTCTTCAGTGAGTGCGTGAACCATAATTGCACGTACACCAATATTCTCGGCAACCCGATAGCAACGAAGCACTGCATCATGAAGTAAATCAGCGCCAAGCCCTTTTCCGCGAAAAGAGAGATCGACTGCAAGACGGGCAAGTATGATAACAGGGATGGGATCTGGCATGTTACGCCGAAGATTGCCTGTCGCTTCTGTATGGTTGACGCTCCCGGTGGCCAGAGAGTAAAAACCGGATACTTGCTTTGTGTCTTTCTTACACACTACAAACGTTCTGGCCGCTCCGAGAGCCTGGTTTTTAAGGCCCTTCTGCTTTAACCAGTCATCGAGCACAGCCTCACCGCTGACGAACTCAGCCACCTGATGAAAAGCTGACAGAGGTTCTGGTGCTGTTACACGTCCCACTGAGGTTTCCTTGCCAGCAGTTTCTCGATAACGGGATCATCTGTAACGGGTGCATCAAGCATATCGATGAACTCCGCATATTGCTCATCGTTAAAGTTAAATACACGGCGGTCGAGGATCACATTCTCGGCAGCCTGACAGGCCATTTCCAGAATGAAATCTGTACGTGACTTGTGAAGGATTTCCGCAGCTGCATCAATAAGCGCCCGCTGCGATTCCTTGGCTCTAAGGTTAAGTTGAACATCTGATTTCATGAGACACCCCTGTATAGCATTTACTTTACAAGAATAGCATAACCATCACGTATAGCAAACGCTATACATCAAGTTGTGGTTTTCATTTTTTAAATACTGATTTCCGCTTTGTGCCAGAAGCGGACATTTATTCGCGTATCTAAACATGCCGGATGTTAGCTTCCTGATGATATGTAATGCTGGCTGGGGCCACTTTGCTGCTGACGCGGCATATATAATTGCCTTATTTACCGGATTCTGTTCGCCAGACCAGCTTATTTAGGGTCACAAAGCCTGTGATAAATGCAGACTTTTGTTGCTTCAGCCTATTTTGTAGGTAGACTGGTCTACCTACAAATGACCGAAAGAGGCTGATCATGACATCTTTATCTGCAGGTTCTGAAACCGCCTACGAAAAATTGCTCAGTGCTGCACGCGTCCTTTTTTACAATCATGGCATTAATGGCACGGGGATTGATGCCATTGTGAAACGAGCCGGCGTTGCTAAAAAAAGCCTGTACAACAACTTTGCATCCAAAGACGAACTGGTGGCGGCCTATCTTAGGGTTCGCCATGAAGAATGGCTTTCTTTATATAAAAACAGGCTGGAAGCTGCCATGACGCCCAGAGAGCGGGTAATGGCCGTTTTCTCTGCTTATGAAGACCATGCTGAATATGCCTATGAGAACGGTTTTCGCGGCTGCGGCCTGCTGAACGCGGCGGCAGAACTTCCCGCCGGGGCACCGGGCCGTCAGGCCGTTCGGGAGCACAAAGAGGAAGTGGAAGCGATCCTGGCTGCGCATCTGACTGAGCTGATGAACGGAAAGGCTGAAAGCGCACGCAGTATGGCAAGACATTTTGCCTTCCTGCTGGAAGGAAGCATTTCACGGGCCGGACTTGAAGGTAATAGTGACTGCGTGACGCAGGCCGGCAACATTGCCGAGCAGATGATGGAGGCGTACTGATGCTTTCTTCGGAAACACGCCTTGGCGGCAGGGCGGGTGTGCTTATCGCAGCTATTCTCTGGGGAACGACCGGCACAGCTGCGACTTATGCCCCCGGGCTCAGCCCACTGGCCGTAGGGGCGGTCGTTATGGGTATTGGTGGCCTGCTACAGGGGCTTATCGCTGCAGCTCCCATCATCCGCCAGCGCGTTCTGATAACTCGGAACTGGCATTTCCTGCTGACCGGAGCAGTGGCGGTGGCGGTTTACCCTCTCGCTTTTTATGCCTCAATGCGTTACGCCGGTGTTACGGTTGGCACGGTTATTACCATCGGCTCTGCACCAATCCTATCTGCCCTGATTGAATGCCGCCTTGACGGTCTCCGACTGACCAAGCGGTGGATGTGCGGAGCGGGCGTTGGCGTTGCGGGCATGGTTCTGCTCTGCCTGGCAGAAAGCAGCGAAAACAGTACCGCAAATGACCATTCTACGACGGGGGTTTTTCTGGGCCTGCTAGCCGGCTTCACCTATGCCTTTTACTCGTGGTCAGCGCGACGGTTAATGCAGGCCGGGGTGGCTTCCCGGGCCGCGATGGGCGTCACATTTGGTGCAGGCGGTATTCTGCTTTTGCCTGTACTGCTGATGACGGGAGCACCGCTCCTGATGGCATGGAACAACGCCGCCGTCGGTATTTATATGGCGCTGGTTCCGATGTTTCTGGGTTATGTCTGCTATGGCTACGGGCTTGCGCGCATTCCGGCCAGTATGGCAACCACGATCACTCTGCTGGAGCCGGTTATAGCCGCGCTGCTGGCCGTTGTGCTCGTTGGTGAAAGGCTGCCGCCTTACGGATGGGCAGGCGTCGGTCTGATAATTGCGTGTCTTGGGATCATTACCGTTCCGGCCGAAAAGTTACGTTTCAGTCTGTTCCTGCAACGAAAAGAAAATTTTGAAATCTCAGAAAGGAAAGAATTATGAAAGATAAAGCCTCATTTGACTCATTTTCGGCTCTCGATATGCGTGCCGGTACCATTATCAGAGTTGAGGAGAGTAAAACATCCAAGCCCACGTGGCGGATGACGATTGACCTTGGACCCGAGCTGGGAACCCGGGTGTCATGCGGAGCGTATACAAACTATGAAGCCGGAGAACTGCAGGGAACACAGGTAATCTGCATCATCAATCTGGGTACCATGAAGATGGGACCTGAAAAGTCAGAGGTGCTGGTACTTGGTGTGTCTGACGGTTCAGGCGGGACCATACCGCTGACAACAGAAAAGCGCGTCAGTAACGGTGAGTGCGTTTTCTGAAACCTGGCGACTTTATATGGCGGTGTGCTGAAGTTATAGATCACCGCTTTCCTTCAACCTCACCGACAGATAAAGCCAGATAGGGGTAAGAAAAGGCTTCCGTTAGCTTCGAGTAAATATGTCCGCTTTGTGCCAGGAGCGGACATTGACTTGCTCCCGTGTTGCTGAGGCATTTACTTTTTCGGGGAAATTTTGCGGCGCAGGTAATTCGCCGACAGCGCCGCAATAAGGCCACACAGGCTCATCAGCAGCCAGGCTGCATGGAAGGATTCGGGTGCAGCAGCTTTACCGCTTAGAGCAACAAAAAGCGCAACGCCGATCGCCGCACCAATCTGGCGTGAGGTGTTGATCAGCCCTGTTCCTGTCGAATACATATGGGCCGGAAGCCCGGAAACCGCACCTGCCATAAAGCCCGTCTGCGCGATACCCGCACCGAGTCCGGTCATAATCAGTCCGGGCAAATAGTTCAGTAACCAGGCATTATCGGTATGGTCGCTGAGCGTTAAAAACCACCAGAGTCCACTCAGGAAGTACAGTACGGAACCTGCGACAGCAAGGTTCTGTGGAGTGGCCTTTACCCTCCCGATAAGCAGCGAGGCGACAACGGCGGTGCCGGGTCCCGCAGCAAAAGCAAGACCTGCCTGTGCGGCGGTCAGGTGCCATGCCTGGGTCAGAAACATCGTGCCGCCAAGTAACATAACGGCAAAACTCATATAAAAACATCCCATGCCTATTGTTGCCGTTGTGAAAGCCCGGGAATGGAACAGACTCAGGTCGAGAAGAGGACGGGAGGATTTCAGGCAGTGGTACACAAATACCGTCAGAACGACGATGGCTCCCATACTTCCCGCGAAAATAGCGGCTTTGTGGGTGGCCCATTCCGAAGTATGAGCTATGGTGGCGGTGAGGAGAGCTATTCCTGACGTCAGGAGTACGCTTCCAGCAATATCGGGGGCAGGCCCGGTATGCGGTGCACTTTCTTTCAGGTATCGGGTACAGATGAGAGCCCCAATCACGATGGGCACGTTGATGAAGAAAATCAGATGCCAGTCCGCCTGAACCAGAAAGCCACCCAGGACAGGGCCCGCCGCGGCCGCAACCGAGCCGGTGGCTGCCCAGAACCCGATCATCTGCTTATGCTTCTCCTGAGGATATGCACCCAGTAGTAGCCCAAGGCTTGTCGGGATGAGCATGGCCGCAGCAACCCCCTGTATTGCCCGCGCGGCGATGAGTATCCAGAGCGTGGGCGCCAGCCCGCAGAGCAGGCTCGACAGACCAAACAGGGCCAGACCTACCGAGAAAATAGTCCGTCGGCCGTACCGGTCAGCAAAACGGCCGCTCAGCACCAGAGTGGAGGCAAAACAGACTGAGAAGATCGTCAGAATCAGTGACAGTGTGGCCTCGGGGTGTTCGGGAAAACTTCGGCTGATCGACGGGAAGGCAAGATTGACGACAAATAAGTCCAGTGAGCTCAGGATGCTGCCCAGCCCGATTGAAAGCAGGCCAGCCGGGTGAATACGTGACGGTGAACTCGATGCTATGGTTGATGAATTAATGGCCATGTTTCCTCTCTGAACAAAGCGCTGTCCGCTGACTACGGGTATAACAATATACGTGTATATACCCACATATTACGATCAGCGTCAACGCTTTCCAGCAGATCAATAAACCTTCGGGTTCACCCAGGGAGTCACTGCATCAAATGTTTATTTTCCGGTGTCGCATTCTGGACTCAGATCTAATGCGGGTATACGCTCTTAAATCCCTTTTGTTATCTGATCTTGATATGGGCACTGGATATGAGTTCTCCCTGCTACTGTAAAAATCTGCGTGATTTCACACGTAAGATGACCGCGATTTACGATGCCGAGCTGGATGCCTATGGCATCAATATTGCTCAGTATTCGTTGATGAGGCTGGTGATAAACAATAATCCCGTAAGCCTTACCCGGCTCGGTGATATCGCCGGGCTGGATCGTTCTACGGTAGGACGAAACGTCACCGTTCTGGCGCGTCAGGGGTGGTTGCAGGTTGACCGTGATGGTATGGACAAAAGGCAGCAGCAGGTCTCTATCACCCCTGAAGGTGAAGCGCTTATCAGAGACGCGTTTCCGTCCTGGCAGCGCTGCCAGCACATCATTGAAGAACGTCTTGGCGCGGACAACGTCATGGCGCTGCAGAACATTTTTCACCAAATCTGAATTGCAGGTTGTCAGCGTAAAAGAATAAGATGATATATGGGCATATACCCGCTAATCCGGGTCTCCTTCAAAGACATGGTAAATCATAAACATAAGCAAGAGGTGACAATGTGAAATATCAGATCCTTGGCAATACAGGCGTTCGAGTATCTTCAGTAGCCCTGGGAACGGCAAATTTTGGCATGCGGTGGGGATACGGCGCATCGTTAGACGAAAGTCGGGCGATTTTAGATGCTTTTGCAGAGGATGGCGGTAACTTTATAGATACGGCTGATGTGTATCAGTTCGGTGAATCAGAAGAGTTTCTGGGGGCCCTCCTTCAGGGACGCAGAGAGAATTTCTTTCTTGCGACAAAATATTCGAGCGGCGCATCTAAAGCAGCTGGCGGGCTGGTTACAGGCAACAGTCGCCGGGCGATGGTGTCTTCGGTGGAGTCGAGTCTGAAGCGGCTTAAAACCGATCGTATCGATTTATACTGGGTTCATCATCCTGACGATATTACGCCGTCAGAAGAACTGGTACGGGGGCTTGAAGATCTGTCCAGAGCCGGAAAAATTCTTTACGCCGGTTTGTCCAATTTTTCGGCCTGGCGGCTGGCACGCGCAGCAACGCTTGCCGAGCTGTCTCGCGCGGTGCCGATTGTCGCCTCTCAGTTCCAGTACAGTCTGGTTTCACGTCAGCCCGAACGTGACATGCTGAAAGCCTGTCAGGCGCTGCAGATAACACCCATAACCTGGTCCCCGCTGGGCGGTG
This sequence comes from Enterobacter chuandaensis, assembly GCF_003594915.1. GTDB lineage: Bacteria > Pseudomonadota > Gammaproteobacteria > Enterobacterales > Enterobacteriaceae > Enterobacter > Enterobacter chuandaensis. The sequence goes on along the minus strand of NZ_QZCS01000014.1, from coordinate 119,042 downwards.
GAATGCTCACAGGCAAATACCGCGCCGGTGAAAAAGGCAGGGCAGAAGGGATGGGCGGAAAGGTATTCCAGGCGGAAAACAACGAACAGCGGAGCGCCATTCTTGACGAGGTTCTGGCTATAGCCACTGAAAACGGGGCAAGCCCGGACCAGGTAGCTATTGCCTGGGTTGCTGCACAGGAATGTATCCCTATTATTGGCCCCCGGACCCAGGCGCAGTACGTCAGTAATGTGGGGTTTTCAGGGGCGAATCTCACAGAGGCACAAATCGACAGGCTGAACAGCGTCAGCCAGTTTGACAATGACATTAAAACTGCCCCCGTGCAGGCATTACTGGGGCATGTTATACCGGGTAAACCCGTGGCATAACATTAGGGCTATAGCCCTGGGGGATAAACTGACATCAGAACTGTTGTCAGTTTATCCGACTGAAATGACGGGAACAGGATCAAGCGAACTGTATGTGTTTCACAACAACATATCCACTGCGACCAGTACCAGTGCCCCTGCAAGGATCCTATTGACCAGGCGACCGTGCTGGCGAAGAAGCGCCTGAAAAAGGTGTCCTGCTGCCGCCCAGCAGAGGTTGCCAAAAACACCGATCAAAGCCAGCAGAACGCTGATCAGAATAATCCAGACCTGACTGCTGGTATAGGGAATGACGAAAGTAGAGAGCGCCGTTACTCCATAAAGGATGATTTTTACATTCGCAAACTGCAGTAAAAAACTGGTTCTGAAGCTCAGTGGGACGTCAGAACGGGTGTTATTTGCAGGCTGGCTTCGGGCTATTTTCAGTGCCAGCCAGAGAATATAAATCACGCCTAACCAGGTCAGCCAGTGGGTTACGGAAGGCAGTGTCCGGGTTATCGCCACGGTAAATAAGGCGCACAGGAGCATAATAATGAGAAATCCAGCCCCCATGCCAGCCAGTGGACGTAGGCTTTTATGAAACCCGTGAGTATGCACGCAGCTCAGAGCCAGAATGTTATTAGGACCTGGAGTAAGTGCAGTGATGAAAGTATAAGCCAGAAAAGCGCCAGCAATTGAAAGTGACATAATAACTCCTCTTTTTTTTTAATTTAGAGGATGCCAATAAGAAAAAATATTGAATGTTTTCGCATTCATGATTCAACATTATGAATACTTCACAGGAGACAATCTTGGACTTACGTCGTTTGTTAACCCTCAGGACCATTCTGGAAGAAGGATCGTTTGCCAAAGCAGCCAGTAAACTTTGCTGTACGCAGTCAACGGTTACATTTCAGATCAGACAACTTGAGGCCGAATACGGCGTTCAGCTGTTTGAAAAAATTGGTCGCCGCATGGTGCCAACGGATGCCGCCAGGAATATGATGCCCCATATTCATGAAATGATGGTCGTTATAAATAGCATTAAGCAGGCTGTCCAGCGAAACGATGAACCGGAAGGTGAATTGCGCCTTGCCGTGGGCGAGACGCTGCTCTCCTACAAGATCCCGCAGGTGCTGAAGAGTTTTAAGAAAAGAGCGCCGAATGTGTTGCTGTCTCTGCAATCCCAGAACTGTTATACAATCCGTGACAGCTTGCTGGCCAATGAAATTGATTTGGGGATTTTCTATCGTGTGGGCAATGATGCTTCTCTCATTATGGAAAACTATGGCGAACATCCTCTCGTGCTCGTTGCCTCTCCCGAATTAGCACTGGTTGATTTCACTCGGGGAAATCAGCATATCCCCGTTAGTTTCATTATTAATGAAAAACAATGTGTATTCCGTCTGATGTTTGAATCTGTCCTCAGACAAAGAAAAATAACGATTGACTCCACCATTGAACTCATCAGCATTGAAAGCATTAAGCAGTGCGTGATGGCTAATACAGGCGTGACGTACTTACCGCGATTCACGGTGGAGAAAGAGCTGCGTGCCGGACTGTTGCAAGAACTTCCTCTGTCACCACGCCCTGAAACCCTTTCTGCAGTGTGTGCTCATCACTCAGGTAAGGTCATTACGCCAGCAATGGAGCTGTTTATTCAGTCCTTACGGGAGAGTCTGGATGCCTGATCGCTGCCCTCGTATTGCTTTGCAGGATTGCCCTGTCGGTTTTAGCAGTAGACAGGGCTGACAATGATTAACGGCCAAAGGATGTCACGTTGGGCCGGCTCCCCGGAAGTCCAGGTACGGCTGATGACACTAGGTCAATTTTGCCTTTCATTTTCAGGTATGCGCGGCGTGCTCTGACCTGCTTCCGGTTGATTATCAGATGCCAATTTTAGTCATGGATCCCGGCTGTTATGACAAATGCGAACTTCCGCTGTTCGCTCATAGCGGACCTTGCAGTACACTGGTCTGTTTCGTGCCAGAAGCGTAAAAATGCTTTTATGTAAGCTTAATAAGACAGCCATTTTTCGGCTTACTCCTACTAATCTTCTGATAACTATCTTAACTGTGTTGTGTCTTTGATTAAGCAACAAGCCCTACTGTTTGAGGTGTTATTCACAATCAGTCTCAATCACGCTTTTCTTACCCAGCACTGCAACAGCCATTCCTGAAGCGACTATCCCAATAAAAATCGTAGTTATTAACAGTGATAATGACAGCGATGTCACAGTCAGAAGGGCACTCGCAAATATCACACCCATGGCATTGGAGGTTCGCAGTAAGGCGAAGACTTCGGCTTTCAGATGCGGAGGAGACATTTCATCAAGTACAAGCGAAAAATGTGTTCCAAGTGGGGCAATGACAGAGCCAATACACATCACACCCACAATGGTTGTAATGACGGAGAAATTAACAGTAACCATCAAAGCCCCTAGCATCATCAGACACAGATGTAAAAGTACTGTGCCGGGTGCAGACATCCGGTTGCGGATACTGACCCAGACTCCTCCCATGACAGAGGCAAGGCACAGGGGAACGGTGAAAAAAATGGCATAAAATGGCTCATACCGAAAGTTCAGGGCTAACGCCACAGCACCTATCTCAACGGCTGCGACGGTTGCTTCAGCTGCAGTAGAGCATATAAGCACCAAAGCAACCGGTCTTGTCAGTGCTCTTTGCCTGGTTTTAACCACGGCAGGGGAGCTCCGGATATTAAGCCGGGGAATGAGAACAACGGGAAGTATACCCAGAGCGGTAATGACGAGCAGAGAAAACACCGGGGAGATGCTTCCCAGTCCTGATGCGGCCACGGGAGCCAGAACAAAAACCATCTCATTCAGAGTCGCGGCCATACCCAGCCCACGTGGTAAACGGTTTGCGTTAACCACGTGGTTTAATATCACCCTTAAATACCCCTGAGCTGCACCATTTACCAGTCCGGCCAGACTGGCAAGTATGACTAATACCGTAACAGGCAATTTATACCATGATGCCAGTACTATGCAGAGTAAAGCCATAGAACGAGTCAGCGTCAGAAGCTGGAAGTAAGTGACCGAGTTAAAGCGGTTGCCCAGGCGTGTAAACGGGATCACGCCAATAACCTGAGCAATCGTCATGGCAAGGATCATCGCTGCTCCGCCTCTGCTGTCGCCTGTGATACTGAGTGCAAGCAATGAGAATGCAATGGGACCAGCTGCCTGTGGAAAGCTCAGGAAAGCTGATGAAAGAAGCCATCTGATGAACGACCTGGACTTTTCCCCTTCAGGAGTAGCAGATGATTTATGAAGTTCCCGGGAAGACTTTTTGCTGATATTCATTAATCGTTTTACCGAAATTAGCGCCTGTGATTTCTGTAACCTGGCGGTGACAGAAGGGCTATAGGCCGTATCTGATTGCCGGATATACATTGTGCAAAACACTTCTTACCTTAATCGATGAACCATGAATCGATGAACCATGTAAAAAAACCAGCCTGGTGAAGAAGCTACATTCATACTGCCCGTGCGGTACTGCTTTACTCAAGAAAGGTCATTTCGGGCAACCTGTTTTCAAACCTTTATCATGGATACCGGCTCTAACGTGTACCTGTGGCAGCCGTACGCGCAGGTATAATGCCAGCCAGCTTTACCAACCAAGTACAGTATGCGTGTTGCCCATCACACAGCAGTAAGAAAGCACTCCAGTAAATACCAAACGAGCGTAAAAAAGTGTACTCTTTTGATTAAAATCAGGGGCAACAGGTTAACCTTTGTGATATTTCCTTTCGATTAAAAAGGAATTCGCCATGCCTAAACGTATAAAAAACAGCCGCTGGTCAGGTTATGACCCCCGCTACATCTATTCTCTGGTCGTTCGCCGTTATTTTGTTGAGATGAAGACCAAAACAGAAATTGCCGAAGAACTCGAGATCTCACGATTCAAGGCCGCGCGCCTGATCGATGAGGCGATCGAGCAGGAATACGTTAAGTTTCTTTTTCCCAAACAGCAGATGCTTGATGAAGAAGTGGCTCATAATATCTGCGAGAAATACGGCCTGCAAAAAGCCGTCGTGCTTTCTGTATCAGAATCCTGGAACAGCCAGGAAGAACTAAATGAGAAGCTGGGTGGTATCACAGCCAGCTACCTGGGCAATTACCTGACAGGGGGTATGAAGGTGGGTATTGCCTGGGGGCGCGTTCTGTCCAGTACCGTGAGTCAGCTGACCAGCCTCCCTGCTTTAGATATTGTGCAGCTTTCAGGCGTACATCCGGGTATTGAATTCAGTCAGGGTCCGATAGACCTGATACACCGGCTGGCAGCTATCTCTCAGGGAAAGGCACATCCCATGTATGTCCCCATGTGGGTGGATGATGAAAATCTGGCAGAAAAACTGGCCAGCGATCCTGCAGTGGTTGACACCCAACAGTATTATTCGTGCCTGGACGTTGTTATTACTGGTATTGGCGCCTGGAAAACCGGCTCGTCAAGCCTGTGTGACATTTTTCCCGAAGAATGGCAGACACCACTTTTCCGTGATGACATCGCGGCTGATGTTTGCATCACGCTCGTCAACAGCAAAGGAGAGATCCTTGACAGCCCGATAAGCCGGCTGGGATTCGGTATTTCCACTGAGCAACTGCGAAGTGCGAAAACAGTGATTGGCGTGGCGGGAGGAGAGCAGAAGTATGAAGGTATCGTAGCCTCTCTTAAGTCAGGCCTTCTTGATGTGCTGATCACCGACTTTGATACAGCTGTAAAGCTGGTCAACTCCTGATAAGCCAGGAAAACACCGGTCTCTCTTTCAATACGGGGCACTGCCGGCGCCCCCCTTTGAAATTTCATGACGCAGCGACAGTGGCTCAAATTCGCGAAAAGCCCATACAATCAGATTTCCGTTCATTACGCCTGCAGTTGTCAGGACATCCGCTGAATTACCACTCCGTGATTTCAGGCGCTTTCGCAAAGATACCATGCGAAACAGCTAATCAGCCGTAAACAGATATATTCCTTTTTAATTCAGTCAGTTGATATAAATAAATGGTCATATGGTATTCAGCCATGCGCTCATATGAGCATTATATATTTCGCTCTCTTGTTTATTACTGTGATCGACCTATAACTTTTGCTCTCTGCTTGTTTCCGCAAAACACCGGCATGCAATAAATGCTCATATGTATATATGTATGTGCTCACTTGAGCAAAATTAAGCTACTGGGAGAAGTTATGGATACAGTACTTATCAGCGTCACCGATGGCGGCGACTTCAAAAGTTATGACGAGGTGCTGCAGCATATTCATGAACGGCAGAATGCTGCGGGGACAGTGAAGGATACCTATCTGGAGGCACTACGCGAGCGTGAAGCCATGTACCCGACGGGTATTTTGCTTGATGGCTATTCTGTGGCGATCCCGCACTGTGACAGTACGCATGCCAACACACCTTCTGTTTACATTATTCGTCTGCCTGAGCCCGTTGAAGTCGGTCAGGCTGATGGCGATGATAAATTACCGGTACGACTTGTCATCAATTTAGTGGTTACCAACCCGTCTAATCAGTTGCAGCTGTTGAAATCCCTGTTGACGCTGTGGCATCAGGCATTTTTTTTCCGGCAAGGGTATAGGCTGCCCAGGCCAGCCCGGCCAGCGCCATGATCAGCGCACTGCCCGGCTTCGGCGCAGTGGCGCCGGGCAGGAGCAGCATCAGCAATCCGCAGGAGGCAATAACAAGGCCTGCAGCTCTGCCAGGGGAAAGTCTGTCCCCATGAAAAAGGCCGTAAATAACCATGGCCAGCTGGACAACACCAAACAGCAGTAATGCCCCGGCCCCGGTAACGGATGATGAGAGCAGCGCCCGATCAATCGGCGTCAGCGGCGTGCCGCTTTTCCTGCTGAACCAGAAATATGCCATCAGCGGCGCCCAGGCTTCGGAAAATTTCCTCAGTGCGCTGCGCCAGGTCTGGGATGAAAAGCAGGAGGAAATGACCGTAACTGCCGGTCAGGCCTGCGGCACCGGCGGCGGCTGCATCTGATTACCCGACACCTGCCGGCCGTTTATGTGCCGGCTGAACACCACCAGTAAATAATGGAGTCACATATGAGCGATTTTTTTAGCGGTAAAAAGCTTCTGGTCGTAGGCGGCACCAGCGGTATGGGTCTTGAAACGGCGCGCATGGTGCTGAAAGCCGGCGGCAGCGTGGTCCTGACGGGCAGCAGAAAGGATAAAGCTGACGCCGTTCAGAAAGAACTGAGCCCGCTTGGCCCGGTGTCGGTCATTACGGCAAACCTGATGACCGAAGAGGGGATGAATGTCATTCGTGAGGAAATCAATGCGCATCACCGCGACATCAGCCTGATGGTAAATGCCGCGGGTATCTTTATCCCGAAAAGCTTTACCGAGCACAATGCCGCAGACTACGACAGCTACCTGTCGCTGAACCGAGCCACTTTCTTTATCACGCAGGACGTGGTGAAGAACATGCTGGCCGACAAACGCGAAGGTGCCATAGTGAACGTCGGCTCAATTGGCGCGCAGGCTGCGCTGGGTGATTCTCCCGCTTCTGCCTACTCGATGGCAAAAGCCGGCCTGCATGCGCTGACGCGCAACCTGGCGATTGAACTGGCCAGCGCGGGTATCCGTGTGAATGCCGTTTCTCCGGGTATTGTGCAGACGCCAATATACGAAGGATTCATGGCCAAAGAAGATATTGCTGATGCAATGAAGGCGATGAGTGATTTCCATCCGCTGGGCCGCGTGGGCATGCCGGAAGATGTGGCAAATACTATCCTGTTCCTGCTGTCGGACAAGGCAGCCTGGGTGACCGGTGCTATCTGGGACGTGGATGCAGGTATTATGGCCGTACGTCGTTAATTTTACGCCACGCATGTCAGGCTTTAGGTCTTAAAGCCTGACAGACTGCTCTCTCCAGGGTGAGGTTCTCGTCAGCTGAGATTCTTTTCAGCAGCCGCGGTGATAGCCAGGAGTCTCTAAGTCATCAACAGAAGTTGCTGACAACCTCGTGAGCTAATTTGCGCGAAGGATGAATCGCCACGGGTTTAACAGACACCTCCGAGTCATTTAAGATGGCTTAAAGAGAGGTGCCCATGAGCGGTAAGCGTTATCCCGAAGAGTTTAAAACTGAAGCAGTCAAACAGGTTGTTGATCGCGGTTATTCTGTTGCCAGCGTTGCAACACGTCTCGATATCACCACCCACAGCCTTTATGCCTGGATAAAGAAGTACGGTCCGGATTCTTCCACTAATAAAGAACAGTCAGATGCTCAGGCCGAGATCCGCCGTCTCCAGAAAGAGCTGAAACGGGTTACCGACGAACGGGACATATTAAAAAAAGCCGCGGCGTACTTCGCAAAGCTGTCCGACTGAGGTACGCCTTTATCCGTGACAACTCCTGTTGCTGGCCTGTTCGCCTGCTCTGTCGGGTGCTGGATGTTCATCCCAGTGGTTTTTACGCCTGGCTTCAGCAGCCGCATTCTAAGCGCCACCAGGTAGATCTGAGACTGACGGGAAAGATCAACCAGTTCTGGCTGGAGTCCGGTTGATGTGAACTGCATTATTCATACGCATCCGACTCATGTGTCTGCTCTTTCTATGCTGGAAGTGCCCCTGCAGATATCGCATAACCGATGCCGCAGAACCCAGGCAAGCAGGCGCTGGTAAAGCCTGCCATGCAGCCCCGGACCGGCAGTGTGTTTCTGCAGCGCGTCAGGCAACAGCCAGCTGCCGGTCAGCGGAGAAAACAGTACGGCCACCACCCATGAGCTGATCAGCGCGATAAGTACCACCGCAAACAGGGTGTAGCAGTATTCCCCGGCGCTTGAGGCGGAAAAGCCAACCGGAATAAAGCCGGCAATCATCACCAGCGTGCCGGTCAGCATCGGGAATGCCGTTGAAGTGAAAGCATAGGTCGCCGCACTGGCACGGGATTCGCCGGCTTCCAGACGTGCCACCATGGTTTCCACCGTGATCATCGCGTCGTCAACCAGCAGGCCCAGCGCGATAATCAGCGCGCCAAGGGAGATGCGCTGCAGGCCAATGCCAGCAAGATGCATACAGACAAACGTCATGGCAAGCACCAGCGGGATCGCTGCCGCCACCACCAGCCCGGCACGCAGCCCCAGCGAAACGAAAGAGACGGCCAGCACGATAATGACTGCCTCCCCCAGCACGTGCACAAACCCGCTGACGGCCTCCTTCACTACGGCAGACTGATCGGCAATTCGGGTCATTTCAATACCGTGCGGCAGCTGTGCGGCTTCGCTGTTCATGCGCGACCGCAGCGCCTGCCCGAAATCAAGCATGTTTCCGGTTGGCGCCATCGAGACGGCAAGGCCAACGGCAGGCTGGCCGTTGACGCGAAAAAGCGGAGCCGGCGGCTCTGCCGGCCTGCGTACAATGCTGGCAATGCCCGTAAGCGGGATATAGCGGTTGTTGACCCGAAGCGTCACCGCTCGCAGGCTCTCTTCGCTGCTGAACGCGCCACTGACGCGCAGGGCAATATTGTCACCGGCCGTGCGGGCGGTACCGCAGCTTGTTCGGTACCTGCCAGCGCTCAGCAGTACGGACAGGTTCCGGTGTCTCCCGCACGATGAACGGGATTTCGTACATCACTGCATACAGCGGCTCACCGCTGATGCGAAGCCAGTCAAGTTCCTTCAGCGACGTGAACCGCGACTGCCAGCGCCAGAACGGTCCGGCAAGCTCTGCCGCGTCAAACTCGTCGCTCCACCGGGTGTACCAGGTGCAGACGGTTTCCGGAGACTGAAAATTCAGGTCGATTTTCGCCTGCTCCAGCAGGTTCTGGCGCAGTTTCCAGCGCTGTTCGTACTCACGAGACTGGCGGCGCATCTGACGCGTGGTCTTAATGCCGGACCTGTGCAGCCGTCGACCCGTGCGGGTGTGCATGACCTCAGGAAACAGTTCGGCCTGTACGTCAATTGTGAGCGGCAGCGGGCAGGCTTCGCCACTGGTGGCGATCATCGTGTTAAGCGCCTCCTCGACCTGTTTCAGGTTCGAATGACGGTTATTTGGCACCCAGTGCGGACCAAGTATTTTATTGGCCACCGTGGCGTTGAGGCGTCCGCTGCCCGTGAGAAGACGCAGAAAGGTACGCACATACGGCATGGCGGGCAGTCGTGCGCCGCGTTCACGGGCAGACTCAACATGGCTGATAGCCTGTATTGCAGCCTGACGGGCGGGCTTCAGGGAAACGAGCGCGTGTGAGGACGGGATCATGCTGTCACCTCCACATTCATCAGCTTCGCCACGGTGCGGGCAGTGCAGTTAAAGCGGCGCATACCTGCCAGCTGCGCGATCAGCTGGTTTATCCGTTCAGGCTGAAGCGTGTCGCTCTGGTAAAGAGTACGCACCACTTCACCGCCGGAGGACAGCAGCACCAGAAGCCAGTAAGGCGAGACTTCGCCCGGGCTGCACACGCAAAGATGCCAGTCATCACTGCCGTCCGCGCTGAAGCGGCACTGGACAGGGAAGAAGCCGCCGAACTCGCTGCGGTATTCGGCGCAGACGCGCCATCCTTCAGGTGTCGACAGGAGGCCGGTCACGGCATCGCTGAGGGCGCGGCGCGCGTCCTCCCCCTGCTGACGGATAAACTCCAGGTCTGTGGCGGTCAGGGTGTTGATTCGGTTCAGGTCATATTGCATGGTCATGTCTGTTCCCGCCGCCCGAAGGCGGCGGCCTCCGGAATTAAGCAGCGTGGTCAGTGGTATCAGCGTCAGATTCAGTGGCTTCTTCAGCCTCAGCGGCTGGCGCTGTGCGCACCATCCAGTCAGGCAGCCAGCCCTGAGCATTCAGATCCTGCTCGGCGGCCTTCGCCGCATCGCGGCGCTTGAGCTTCACAACTTCACCCGCACGGGCGCTGAGTCCGGCTTCTTCATAGGCTTTGCCAATCTGGGAAATCGTGAGCTTACCGAAGTAGCTCTCAGCATCCGGTTGCCACCATTTGCGCAGGTCAAAGTCCAGCGCCGCTTCCAGCCCGTCCAGTTCGCTTTTCTGCGTATGGTTGTACATACGTTCCTGAATGCCGTTGATACCGTGTGCCGCACAGAATCCCAGCAGGGTGTTCACCTGCTCTGCTGACCATGACAGCAGCCAGGTGAAATCGAGATGCCAGTTTTCGGGCAGCGTTGCCTGAAGCGCCTCTTTCTGTGCTTTGAGCGCCGTCAGCGCCTTCCCTTCATCACCGGATGGAGCCAGTGATGCAAGGTGATACTGATTCGAGGACACGGAGGCTTTCAGCGGTTCATTGCGCTTGCCGTAGGTGCGATAAAAGAGCGCAAGACACAGCGTCCACGTCAGGAGCGCCACCGATACATCGGGGCGACCCGCCAGTTCCGCCTGAACGGCAAGAGTGCGCTCCGCAGACATGGCCTTAACCAGCGTTGCCGGATAGGCGTCAGCGGGAATGTCAGGCGTGGTGTGTCTGATCACATTGCTTTCACGCTCCTGACGCGCCTGTTCTTCAGCTGCCCGGTCTTCGTCGGTCAGCTTGCGGATACCTGGCTGAACCCGAAAATTGTTACCATCCCATGACACCCAGATACCGTGGGCGGCGCGAAATTCCGGCGTGGCTTCGCGGTACTGCGCCTCGCAGTAAATGTCATCGATCTGCTGCTGAAGCTCGTATTCGTCATCGTAGGTTTCAGTAGCATCTCTTTGTTTTTCCAGCTCACTGACGCGCTTCTGTTCTTCTTCCGTCAGGACAGCTTTCGGCATGGCAAAACGGTACAGTTCAGCGTCCTCACCGCTGAAGCGTAGTTCCGTCATACGGTACTCAGCCCAGCTCCAGCCCTGCTCCTGCTTAACGCGAGCGGCGAGCACGGTGAGCTTGCCAGCCAGCAGAGATTTCACCAGCGCTGCATCGGCAAAGGTGCTGTCCTTGTCGCTGAACAGGTCGGCGGTCAGCGTACCGCCAGCGGCGGTATAGGCTTCCTCGCCCACATACTCAAACATCGGGTGACTGATGGCCATCTTGTCGTCGGTCACCATTTTGCGCAGAGTCTGTACAGCAGGATCGCGCCACTGTACAACAGCCTCTTTCCAGACCTGCTCCTGACGCTCATGGGTATCAGCAAGTGTCAGGACTTCACACTGTTCAAGGGAGATTTCATCCCGCGCCAGCGCATCCAGCAGGGAGGGGGCAAGATTCGCCAGCTTCAGGCAGCGCTGAACGTGGCGCGGGTGGTAGCCCATCAGTGCGCCGATCTGAGAGGCCGTTTTACCTTCCTGCTGAAGGGTACGAAAACCGATAATCTGCTCGGCGGGATGCATGTTTTTACGTCGACCGTTCTCGATCATCGAGGCCGCTACCGCCATCTCAACGGGCAGGACTTTCACCGGAACAAACGGCGTGTCCGCATCGAGCACACCGCGCATCACCAGAATGCCTGTGCCTCTGCGACGACCTTCCCCGCCGACAATGCCGATCGTACCGTCCGGCAGTTCTGCACCAATCAGGTTTTGCAGGATGCCCATTGCCTGAATGCTGTCTGCCATCTCTTCCACTTCCTGATCGGTATGCGGAATGATGCGCGTGTTTAAGTCAGTGCGTGACAGGCGGGAGTACGGGAAGATTTGCACAGGCGTATCAGCGAGCAGCTGGACGAGCTTCTGCTCGGTAGACTGCGCGATTTTTTCCGCAGATTTTGTCTGACGGGTGGTCTTGGCTTGTTTTTTTGCCGTAGAATTGGTGGCGACCATGATTTTTACCTCTCAGTGACAGTTGTGGTTAGCCGTGGCCGGATTGCCCTCCGGTCACGGCACTCGGTTAACCGGTAATGCGTTTCGGGTGTGCTGCCAGTGCTGCAAAGGACGGATAGCCATCAAGAACCTGCATCATGACTTTTGCCCCTTCCAGCATCGCTTTATCCGTTACGCTGCCGCTGTTTTCACACACGTTGATCGTTGCCACGATCCCCGATTTCACATCTGAAAAACTCTCATACATGCGGTTGCTGTACAGGACGCGTTTGCCTCCTGCCATCACCTGCCAGTTGTTGCAGTCATTAAATCGGGTGTCCACGTTGTCAAACTCGACCACGTGGGTGTCGCTGGCCTGAATGCGCAGCAGCTTCACGATTTCAGTGCTCTGCCCGACCTTACGGGTCGCCGGACGGGTGTTAAGGTTCTGCATGTTTCCTCCTTCTCTGGGTTAAGGCCGGACATCCGGCCTCCGGTTAAAGCTGCACGTATTGCAGGTTGCGTTTCAGTTCAATAAGAAAATCCGGTTCAAACGACCAGGCGTGCCAGTTAAGCGTTCCGTTGGTGCGGATCTCCACCTGAACGTCGCCGTATCGGGACACATCGGACAGAGTGACGGTGACCCCCGCTTTCAGCGAGGTGGCCTGAGCCACCCACTCCCGTGCGACAGAAACAGGGTTTTGTTCTTCCCCCATCTTCCTGGAAGATTCTTGAGCGGCGGTTTTGACGTTGACGTTTCGTGTGTGCATCCTGGTTTTCTCCTGTGGTGATGGTTGGCCATCTCCCTGGTGAGTTCTCTCGCGGCAAAGGGCAAAGGAGCAACGGCGAAGGGCGGAAGGAAAGGGGCGGAGACTAAAGTTTTTGCGGCACGCAAAAAGTTTTGGCGGAGTGCATTTCACCCCTTGGATGACGACCCGACGGTGCTACGACAAGCCCTCCGCGTAAGGACGCACGGGGGATGGCTTCACCGGGGGAACAGGATGCACACACCCGACACGTCGGAACGGCGTGGCGCCATTAAAGCGACGGCATCAGCCGGCGCGGTGAAGGCGTTCCGGACTGCACGGCCGGAGAAGCCGCAGCCCTTGACCTTCGCCATCAGACCCTAGCCGTATGGCCCGAAACCCGGAGGGGTTCGGCGGAGCCTGGCGGGTGCGCAGCGGCCGCCCTGGCGGAATGGTGCTCGACGACCGGACAGCAGCGCTGGCCGGGAGCCGAAGGGGGCCAGAAATGGGATTCTGGTGTTTTCAGAGGATTTGCTGATCGGGTTTCAGAGCCGACAACCACGCCACGCCACGCCACGCCACGCCACGCCACGCCACGCCACGCCACGCAGGACCGTATCCGTGACAATTTGCCCTCACAATACCTTTCATGTACATCTCCACGGGCTTACATCAGGGCGGGAGGGGGCAGCGCCGCAGGCGCTGACCTTGCCGTCCGTCAGCCCGAAGGGATGACAGGGTTTTCGCGCGCGAACAGGCGGCGCCTATGCCCCGCCCGGATTATTTATTGTCCGTCGCCCTGACCGCCCTGGAGAATGAAGTGGCCGCAAAGATAGACGGCGCACTGGCGGGTAGCAGATTCGCAGATCTCTTCCAGCACTTTAGCTGTAGTAACGGGGCTGAGTCCGGATTCGCGACGTCGCTCGTTGATGAGCGTTTTATACTGGCGCAGGATACTGCGGGTTTCCGGTGACAGTTGCATGGTGTTCTCCTTTAGTCGGGCGGCATCGCCGCCCGTGGTCAGTCAGTCAAGGGCGCGCCAGATGGTGGCGCTTTCCGGATGGGTATCAGCAAATGCCATAAGCTGCTCATAACGGCGGCAGAAGTGGCGGCACAGCTCCTCATGGTCATGGTTACTGTGGTGCCAGCTCCGGTGATTCAGTACCAGCGCCGTGAGGATGATCCCCGCCACTTCCCCGCGGACAGTCTGCTCAAACCAGTTGTCCGGATTGCACAGGGTCAGACTCTCCACGTCAGGCGCCATATATCCGCCACCTTCCGGCAGCCGGTAAAACTGCCAGAATCCCCCCTGATACTCAGGGCAGTAACGCTGGGCATAGGCGTACACGGATGCCTCGGACGTCATAAAATCGCCGCCAAACAAATCAGGCAGGAAAGTCAGGCGCTGCGCACCCTCAAGACGAACAGCATCACAGGTCATAGTCTGGTTCATAGATCCTCCACGGTTAACATATTCTCGGTTCCGGCATCGCCGTGACGACACGACAGACCGGCGAAAAGCGGAGGACACAGGGGCGACGCCGCAAGCCGCAGCGCAAAGCCTTCACGGGCTGAATGCACCGTGAAGGGTGCGAACGGGTGAGGACGGAGGCGTCAGCGAACCCTTGTGGCCGATGCGGCCGGGCTACAGTGAAGTCACGGCGCATGCCGTCACCGCAGGGAGCTTCAGGGGAGTTTCATTGTCCCGACGTGGCCCGGAGGGCAGCGGCGGATAGAAGCGGAAGGAACTGACATCCTTTTCGCTGTGGATGTCCACCGGTTGCCGGGGCGTTACCCCGGCTCTTTCCCTTACGCGGCCAGCGTCTCCTGTAAGGCGTGAACGTCCTTCAGCTCATTCCTGACGGATTCAGGCTCCTGCCGCCCGGCTTCCCAGGCCATACCGATCCGGTTTTCCAGCTCACATTCATAGTTACGCAGGACGCGGGACAGGAGTACCGCCGGAACACTCACCTGACGGTTTGCCGCTTCCCGCTGACGGGCCAGGAGGTCGCTGACAGTCAGATTATTTACCCCCTCCTGGCGGTATTGCGTCATTTTCATTTCGCCGATCGCCTTCATCAGATTCCGGATTTCAGCCCCGTCCGGTTCTGGCTGGGCTTCACGGCAGGCCACGCTAATCCCCTCTTCCGTCCAGACCAGCAGGACCAGGGGTTCGTCAAACGTGAACATGTTTTCAAGCTGTACACAAAGTTCTTCGCGGGTTCCGTACATCGTTTGTTCTCTCTTGTAAGGGGTTACAGGCCGGGCATCAGCCCGGCAGGGTCAGTCAGTCCTGAAAGGTTTCGTCCAGCACCAGGGCTTCGCGGTAGGCTTCAAGAAGCAGGGTGTTGATCCGGCGCAGAGTCTGCGCAGCCATACGTTCGGTAAGCGTTGCCGCGTCGTGCCGGTGCTGCGATTCGAGGCGGTTCAGCAGCATCCGCACGTCACACATGGCATTGCTGAGCGCGGCCACGTCCGCGCGCAGGTTTTCAAGGCCCGGGTAGTTCATGCCGCCTCCGGCCAGTCGGGGTAAAACGCGCCGTCATTGGCCGCCGGCATCCTTCTTGCCCGTTCAACCTGTGCCAGACGTCGAACGCCGGCGGCGTGGTACTGTTCAAGCATCTCGATCCCGATATAGCGGCGGCTGGCTTCGGCGGCGGCCACGCAGGTGGAGCCGCTGCCGGCGAACGGGTCAAGGACAATAGCCCCCGGACGCGTGAGCGATTCAATCAGCGGCCGCAGGCTCTGCACCGGCTTCTCCGTCGGGTGATGTCGGTTGCCCGTGTATTTCCAGGGGATCACGTCCGGGATGGGACGGTCCGGGGTTTGCGGCCTTCCCTTTGCCAGCAGGTAGGCACTCTCATGGGTGTAACCCACGAACGTCGATTTTGAGGCGTAGCTCTTGGCAAAGACGATATGGCCAACCACCCGGAAACCGGCCGTTTTCCACGCATTCAGAAACAGATCCGCGCGGTTCCAGGCATAGAAACTCACCATGAGGCTGTCATTTTTCAGCACGCGGTACATTTCATGACAGGCGGGCTGGAGCCATTCGGCAGAGTTGTCCCCGGCCAGGGTGCGGCCGGTACGGTCCTTATAGCCAACCAGGTACGGTGGGTCGGTAAGAATATAATCGACGGCACGCGCCGGAAAACGGGACATCACCTGCACGCAGTCACCCAGAATAAAACGGGACATAGACACACTCCTCTCTGATATGCGGCACCCTCTTGCGCCGTGCCGCCACAAAAACCCGGCGAAAAGCGGAGGGCGCAGGGGCGACGCCGCAAGCCGCAGCGCAAGCCTTTCACGGGCTGAATGCACCGTGAAAGGTGCGAACGGGTGAGGACGGAGACAACGTGAACCCTTGCGACCGCAGCGGCCGGGTTAGCGTGAAGGCACGGCGTTGAACACGCCGCCGGCTGGCGGCAATAAGGCGGAGGGAACCGACATCCTTCGGTACCGGTTCTGGTAGCTGATGAGTCCGTGAGTGTATGGCAGAATGCACACTGATAATGGATTCGCGCCGTTATCTGACATGTGTGCCTTTGATTTCAGGACGTCCCCAACCGGAGACGTCTTTTTTTTGAGTCGGATATATGGCAGGTGAAAGTGCGAAGTGATTATGTGATTATCAGCGCCGAAAACATCTTAAGGGTTTTCACCTGTAACGAATTGCATGGCTTCAGGACACCCCCTCCCCGGATGGTGTCCTTTTTTTCAGCGCCCCTTCACGTGGTCGATAGCGAACTGCAGCGTGTCCCAGTTAAAACCGATGCCTGCATCGTGGCTGTGGTCGCAGATACGCATGGCTTCTGCAATTTCTTCCTCCGACAGACTGTCATCGAGCGACAGAAAATCATCTTCCAGCCAGAACGTCCCCATACACAGTGCATCCGGTGGGTACTGCTTCAGCCTGGCGATGAGCCCTGCCACCGTCACATCATCACGACATGCAGGACGCGACGGCAGGACGCGATCGGCGATGTCGTTCCAGCACCAGTCATCGCACTCCGGTACGGGTTCCAGCAGGGTCTGTAATTCCACGCCCGGCAGCTGGGAGAGCTGCTCCAGAACCTCCCCCAGAGAAAGTCGCTCTCCGCTGGCATCTTCACTCCCCAGGTAATGGTGATTGATATAGACGGCAAACTCGCCGTTATCGAGTTCAATACAGGTCAGTCTGAACATGGTTGTGTCCTCAGCATCCGGCACCCTCTTGCGCCGTGCCGCCACAAAAACACGGCGTAAAGCGGAGGACGCCAGGGCGACGCCGAAGCCGCAGCGCAAGCCCTTCACGGGCTGAATGCACCGTGCAGGGCGCGAACGGGTGAGGACGGAGACAACGTGAACCCTTGCGACCGCAGCGGCCGGGTTAGCGTGAAGGCACGGCGGGTAATTTCTTACGGGAGATATAAAGCGGAGGGAAAATTTCACATTAAATTAAAATGTGATTTACATCACAAAACAATACATTATAATCGCCGAAAAATTAAGCGATTAGTTTTGACGGCAGGGATGAGATGTCACCCTGCCGTTTTTTTTGTCCTGAAGAGGATAATGCAGGACAGAGGGTTACAGGATTGAGAGAATGCCAGCCGAAGATTGGAATCTGGAAGTGGGCAGCTGGCACGAAACTTATTTAGCTGTTTTGCAGGCTGAGACTAACGATGATCGGAGTACGCGAAACTCAATTACGTCGTTACGCTCGAGAAGCTTGAGAGCGTCTGACGAACAGGCCATTGCAGCCTTCAGTGCCAGTGAAATGGCGAGGCTGCGGTAGCGGTTTTGCAGCATGATGGGGGCATCAGCAGGCACTGCGTCAGACACCTGTAGATATGCTTTCCATGCATCTGGCTGAGCTAAAGCATCACGTTCCACGGCTTCGAGCTGGTCTTCACGTTCCTTTTGCTTTTTCGTGGCCATCTGGTCAAGAACCGCCACTGTGGCTGCGGCATTCACCGCACCGGGTATTGCCAGTGTGAGCGCCACAAACAAAATTGCAGTATTACACTTCATTTGTCCTCCTCATTGTTGTTCATCTCCTTTATTTCCTGACAGTTCAACAGCTCGCTGGCCTCCGCCAGCGTCAGCCCCGCTCTCTTAACCTTTTGCATCAGTCCCTCCCGGGCTGTCTGGTTACCATTCTGAATGATGTTCCTGCTCAGGATCGGTTCTTCGGCTTTTTATCGTCAAACGCCAGGAGAACCCCGAGGCCGATCAGTGAGGCGTAGCAGACCTGCATCGCGATTGTCACCGGCAGGGAGATGTTATCAACCAGAACTCCGGGAACCACAACGGCCACGCCTGCCAGTATCATTCCCCTGCCGGTCTTTTTGACCAGATCGGGCCACTGAGATTCAGGCACGTTCCGGGCACGCAGAAAGTTATGAATGCACTGCTCTGCCTTCTGTTTAACCACTGACATGTTTTAGTCTCCGAATGCCCGTTGCATATTTTTCTTTATCCTGGTCGCTTCACCGGTTACCGGTGCGGCAGGCTCTGCTGGTTTCTCCGGTACTGCAGCTTTACTCACGCCAGCCGTACCGGCCATCTGCTGAACCAGAACCTGCAGCTCGCTGACCGTGCCGGGCGGTACCGGCATGCTGGCCAGCAGACGCGGCAGCTCCGGTGCGGTCGTATGCAGGGCCAGACCGGTGATAATCAGGTTTCTCAGCAGCTCTCCGCGCAGACGGGATGACACGCCCGTCAGCACACGCTCAACCCGTTCACTGCTCCGGTCATCCTGAAGCGTCAGGGTGTAACGCCGGCGCTGGTATTCCGTATCCGGTGACATGGCCAGAGCCGCCACGCCACCGTCAGGCTCATCAGGAAGTCCTGAGAGTGAAGACCAGGTGCCGGATACCAGCGCCATCACGGCGCAAAGCCGGATGGTGCTCAGATGCCCGTCAAAGAACACCGGGATCAATGCCGGTAAACGGGCATCCGTCTGGTACATCACCGCCCCGGCGGTGGCGGCGGTCCGGATGAAGTCACCGCGCAGGGGCTGTGAGATGGTGCTGATGGTCGCCATCGCCGCGATGTCGGTGCGATCGTCGCTGTGCAGATAGAAAGAATACTGGCCGTCCGGCACGTTTAGTCCTCTTTATTGTAAAGGGCAATCTCTCTGGCCAGCGCCAGCTGCGGATCGCCTATAACCTCGATACGGTCAGGAGCCAGAGGCCAGGCCTGACGGATAGCCTCTTCAATGAGGGATGCCCCTCCCCCGACCAGGAATACCCGGTTAACGTTCCTGAAGGCCGTCAGCTCACTGGTGACGCGCGCGCCCAGGGAAGTGATTGCCTCTGTAATTTTGTTCAGAACATCGTCAATTTTTCCGGCATCGTTGATCACTCGCTGCAGATACTGACGATCATTGCGGTTGCGGATGACCGTGTCAGCAATAAGCGCGCTGGTTTCGCTGTCTGCAGCCCGCAGCGCGCCTGCAGCTGCGCGGGTGACCTGTGACACGCCGACAGACGGATTGCCGTGTACCGCACTGATATCATCAAACTGTCCGACAATCACGCCGGCATCGAGCGTGGTTCCGCCGAGATCGATAATCAGGGTGGTCTCAGCGGGTTCGGGCTTCAGCTCCGCGAGACGGGAGAACGCCGCCGGCAGTGATTCCGGCATCACCTTCACGTCCGTTACGGTAAATGCCCTGCCCTTATTCAGAACCAGCTCACGCATCAGGTTTTCCCGTTTGCGTCGGATGTTCCCCTCGTTCCGCTGGCAGTCCCCGTCATAATACTCGCTCAGGGGCAGCGTCACGGTCAGGCTCACCGGCTGCGACTCAAGTCCGCTGTTCAGCAGGGCATGATGCACGGCCAGCAGGTTGAGATCACCGTACTGGTATTCCACGTTTGTCGTCGGGATGGCATCCCGGCTGACGCTGTCCCAGGTGTATTTCAGCGTGCCCACCTGATAGTTGAACGTTGCGGCACTGAATTCCGCCACTTTCCAGCCATGCCGGAAGGAGTTAGCTGAAACCCGGGTCTGCAGCTCGTTTCCTTCAAACCATGCCAGCTTAACATTAGTTGAACCATCATCGCAGTAAATATTCATCATTATGCTCCATCAATTAAACTCAATTTGATACATATTATAAGAGCAAAATGGAAAAACAAAAGCCTTATTTCTCATTATGAGAAGCATAAATGGTTCAAAATGATATTAATTAGCATTTTGAGTAACTTAGGTTACTCACCCTGTTCATGGCGCAGGCGATCTGGATTATCCTCACGCTGTTAAATATACTGTATGCATAACCAGTGCATTTAGACGTCAGGAGGAAAGATGAAACTGCAGCTTTTCTGCACCGGGAAAGCACTCCCGCCACAGGCCCATCCGTTGTTTGCAGACCTGGCCAGCTGCGGTTTTCCCAGCCCTGCCGCTGACTATGTCGAGTCCGACCTGGATCTCCATGATTACTGCATACGGCACCCGAGCGCGACTTACTATCTCCGTGCCAGCGGTGACAGCATGTCCGACGGCAGCCTTTACAATGGCGATCTGCTGGTTGTGGACAGTGCAGAGAAGCCCCGGCACGGCGATATTGTTGTGGCCAGTGTGCAGGGAGAGTTTACGGTTAAACGGCTTCTGCTGACGCCACGACTGACGCTGCAGCCAATGAACGCCGCCTGGTCGCCGATTTATCCCGACCCGGACGATCTGGATATCTTTGGCGTCGTCACGCACATCATCCACCGCCCGAGGGAGATGTACTGATGTTTGCCCTGGCCGATGTGAACAGCTTTTATGCAAGCTGCGAACGTGTTTTCCGCCCGGATTTGAAAGGAAAGCCGGTTGTGGTGCTCAGTAATAACGATGGCTGCGTCATCGCAAGAAGTGCCGAGGCAAAGCCCTGGATCAAAATGGGCACGCCGTGGTTTCAGATGAAAAACGAAAAGTACCCGGAAAAAATATACGCGTTCTCAAGCAACTATGAACTTTATGCCTCGATGTCAGCGCGCGTGATGAACTGCCTGGAGGAGCTGGCCCCCAGGGTGGAACAGTATTCGATTGACGAGATGTTCCTCGACCTGACCGGCGTTGAGCACTGCATGGACCTGGAGAACTTCGGCCGGCAGCTGCGCCAGCACGTGTATGACTGTACCCGTCTGACCATCGGCATGGGTGCCGGGCCGACGAAAACCCTGGCAAAATCAGCCCAGTGGGCCTCAAAGGAGTGGAAACAGTTTCGTGGCGTGCTCGCCCTGACCCGGGGGAATCCTCAGCGAACGCGGAAACTGCTTTCACTGCAGCCGGTCGAAGAGATCTGGGGCGTGGGAAACCGTATTGCACGCAAGCTCAATGTTCTTGGCATCAGGACCGCGCTTGATCTGGCCCTGACGAACCCGGCCTTCATCCGCAAAAAATTCTCCGTCGTTCTCGAGCGAACAGTGCGCGAACTGAACGGGGAAAGCTGCATGTCGCTTGAGGAAGCACCGCCTACTAAACAACAGATTGTCTGCAGCCGCAGTTTTGGCGAGAAGATCACTGAATACGATTCGCTCCGCCAGGCTGTCTGTCAGTACTCAGAGCGGGCCTCAGAAAAGCTGCGTAAAGAGCGCCAGTACTGCCGGCATATTTCCGTATTCATCAAAACGTCTCCGTTCGCCGTTAAAGAGCCTTACTACGGCAACGTGGCCACGGAGAAACTGCTTACCCCCACTCAGGACACCCGGGACATCATTGCGGCCGCCACAACGGCTCTGGAGCGTATCTGGAAGGATGGGCACCGGTATGCTAAAGCCGGTGTGATGCTGAATGACTTCACCGGCTCCGGCGTTTCGCAGCTGCAGCTGTTCGACGAACGTCCTCCACGTCCTCACAGCGCTGAGCTGATGAAGGTTCTCGATGGCATTAATCATTCCGGGTTGGGACAGGTCTGGTTTGCCGGACGAGGGATAGCGCCATCATGGCAAATGAAACGCGACATGCTCTCCCCTGCGTACACCACCCGCTGGAAAGATATCCCCATAGCGAGGATCAGTTAAATTTCGCTTTTCAGAGAGAGCCAGTAGTGCTCGCCGCAGCCGAACGACAGGGCGAAGCCCGCGAGTGAGCGAGGAAGCACCAGGTAACTGCACTGACAAATTCTGCTTACGCTCGAATTCTAAAGGTTAGCTCCTTAAAGTTTATCCACTTATCCACGGACATATTTTTATAAGATCTTTTTAATAGATTGTTAGGTTTACCTTTTTAGAACTCCTCTCAGCCCTTTATTCATGCGGGTTTGAGAAGGATCATTGTGACAATTTGCCCTTTCAGTGTGACAAATCACCCTCAACCTCCCTCTTAAAGGGTGACAGATTGCCCTTAACCCTGTGACAAATTGCCCTCATGATTTGCTGTATTCCACAAAGTTATCCCAACCTGTTGACTCTTTTTCAATTAGTGTGACAATCTAAATTCCTGTCACACTTTACACGGACCTGTCATGACGGAAGTTGCGGTTATCAACCATAAAAAACGTAAGAATAGCCCGCGAATTGTCCAGTCAAACGAACTGACTGAGGCGGCATACAGTCTTTCTCGCGATCAAAAGCGTATGCTTTATCTCTTTGTGGACCAGATCAGAAAATCTGACGGTACGCTCCAGGAGCATGACGGGATATGTGAAATTCAGGTCGCCAAGTATGCGGAAACCTTCGGGTTGACCTCCGCCGAGGCCAGCAAAGATATCCGTCAGGCTCTCAAGGGATTCGCGGGTAAAGAAGTGGTCTTTTATCGGCCTGAAGAGGATGCTGGGGAAGAAAAAGGTTATGAGTCCTTTCCCTGGTTCATCAAACGTGCCCATAGTCCCTCCAGAGGGCTTTACAGCGTCCATATTAACCCGTACCTCATTCCTTTCTTTATTGGCCTTCAGAACCGTTTCACACAGTTCCGACTAAGTGAAACGAAAGAGATCACAAATCCCTATGCCATGCGCCTGTACGAGTCACTATGCCAGTACCGTAAGCCGGATGGCTCTGGCGTGGTATCCCTGAAAATAGACTGGATCATGGAGCGCTATCAGCTTCCGCAAAGTTATCAGCGTATGCCGGACTTTCGCCGTCGGTTTCTGCAGGCGAGTGTCGATGAGATTAACAGCAGAACGCCAATGCGCCTGTCTTATATCGAGAAAAAGAAAGGCCGCCAGACGACTCATATAGTCTTTTCTTTCAGCGACATAATGTCGATCACACCTGAGTGAGCTTTGAGGGTGATTTGTCACAATTAGCAGGGTGGTTTGTCACACTAGAGTTAAAGCTCTCAGGGTGATTTGTCACAGAAAAGTTTGCCTTCCTTTGCCCTGACTGGTTTTCAGGAACTAAATGGTACCTATTTTGTGCTTTAGAAACACTTAATAAGGGCAATTTGTCACACTTAGTTCAGTGCAGCTTGTCACATTTCCCCTCAGCCCTGAGTGTCGTTTGTCACACTTAAGAGCGCCCTTTCCACTTCTGGCTGAGGGTGTATTGTCACTATTTGAATTCAAAACCGCTGCCTGTAACTATTGGTGCATTTTCCCTGCACTAAAAATGTGTTTGAGCAGGCAGCTGTTAAATGTCCTGTCTGAATGTTCTGGCCAGCCCGGAGGATCAGTTAAGAGCACACCTTCCTGCTCCATCCAGCTATGTGTTTGTAGTTTACGCTCGACATACTCCTCGGATTCAGAGCCCATTGTTTCGATGATGAAAGTGGTAACTGTGTTTTCTTTGCTCGGAACCACATTCAGTATGAAGTCAGGATGAATGACCTCCTCCACCCCATTTTTAGTGCTTTTAGACGTAAAAAGTGGCTTGCTGAGGCTGATAGCATCCGGATGATTTTCCTGACGGCCAGCATAGCTGCTGGCGTTTATTATTACCTTCAGTGTATCGCGTTCTTTGTTGCTATCCACAGGCACAGGATTATCAAGCGTATACGCGGCATGCGCATAGCCCTCATGGCAGTAAACCTTACCATCCCTACCTCTGCGGTATTCCAGAATTGCCCAGTATGGGGCCCGACTGCCAGTGTTGTAGGTGCTTTCTCCATTGATACTGACTCGGGCTTCAGGCCTATGGATAAAAGTATTACTACGAACGCTAAAGGTTACTTCTTCCCGATTGGCATCGGTCGCAATACCAATGATATACACGCATGCCTCCTTATCACTGCTATCAGTCTGCAGTGAAATTTCCAGCTGAGTCAGCATGTCGTTAATCCGTTCGAGGGACAGCCAGGGCGCGCAACTGAACAGCATATTAAGCTGTCTTCCATTGCCCATTGTATGTTCATCCAGAACTTCTTTTATTCTATTGACCGAACCGACTAACCCCGGACTTTTATATTCAGGTACTAGTTCAAGTTGGTTCAGGCCAGCTGCCTGAATGAGAGTCAGCAATTTTCGGCCCAGAGCCGGAATGGGTTTAAGTGTTTTGCGTCGACGCTTACGGGGCACTACCGGCCCTTCCACAGCGTTGATTTTGTTGTCTTTCTTCTTGTCAGGTAACCAGTCATTCCCGCCAACCGGATTTAATGGGCTGGTTTTTCCTTCAGTGATAGTGTTATCAGCATCCTTACTTTTCTTTAGCCTGAACAAAGGGCACTGTTCATCATGCTGTCTTGTCGTCTTGACGTGGCGTAACCTGGCAACGTTAACCTCGCAGTTAAAAGGACCTTCAATGTTCGGGTCATGTTCGACGCAATCACATTTTAACCACAGCTTACGGCGGTCCATTTCTTCAAGCACAGAATTTGCTATACGTAAATCAGCCTGAGCGGGTTTTCGACTGTTGCTGAAAACATGCAGCAATGCCTCTCTCTCTGCCAGATTCAGTTTCCTTTCAAGCCTTCCCCTTGGATTTTTTTTCCACACAAGGTCCATTGATTTACTCCTTCACTCAAAAGTGTGATTATGATATCAAGATAATATCTTGATATCATAACAACTTGTTAAGGTTGCAACTCGTTTTAAAACTAATAATATCTTGTTGAATTACATTGACTTATTAACATAACAAGTTAACATGATAGCAAAATGCAAGCGCCGTAGATATTGAAAAATATTTTTTAATATCCTATTATCTTAATAAGATAACAAACAAGGTGTGCGGAATATGATCATTGTTCTTGGTAGTCAAAAAGGTGGAGTAGGTAAAAGTACGCTCGCAGTTTCTATCGCTGCATATCTTATGGCGCTAGGAAAGCGAGTTCTCATTGTCGATGCCGACGATCAAAAATCAGTACTGACCTGGTATAACAATCGACCAGAGAACTTGCCTCATATGCCTGTGACTGGAGCGTCCGGCAACATCAAAGCCATGCTAAAAGAGCATGAAAAATCTTATGACTTTGTAATCGCCGATTGTGCTGGCCGTGACAGTGCAGAGATGCGAAGCGGATTAATGGCTGCAGATGTGTTTATTTCCCCTTTACGACCGTCCCAAATGGATTTGGATGTCGTACCACATACATGCTCTGTTTTTACTGCAGCTAAAGATTTCAACGAGTCTGTACGTGGGTATTTAGTGTTGAATATGACACCAACTAACATGTTCGTTAATGAAGCTAATCAGGCAGCGGATGTTCTCAAAGACTTTCCGGAAATGAATCTGTCTAATGCTCGCGTGTGTGACAGAAAAGCTCACAGGGATGCCTGGGCCGAATCAATGACTATTTTTGAAACACAGAACATCAAAGCCCAAGAAGAAATTGAAGCTCTGGTTAAGGAGATCATTCTGTGAGGAATAGAGCACATACACCGCCAAGAGACGAAGCTTCGTTTATAAACGGAGGCACAGCTGGCCTCACTGCAAAAAATCCAGATGAACCAAGTAATAAATCTGCGACTAGTAGAGCAAAACCAGTCAGTATCTCTCTTGCTGAAGAGAATCTTAACTCAATCGATAATGTCATTAAGGAAGAGATGTTATCAGGGAACAGGAGAGTAAATCGATCCGATGTAGTTAGAGCTGCAGTGATGGCATTAGAAAATTTATCACGAGAAGAAATCTCTCAACTGATTGAAAAATCGAGATTAAAGTAATAATAACTTAATAACTTAATAACTGATTAACTTGTGAAGTTGGTAGTTAAAGGTGGTATGGTTACTAAGTTAATCAGATAGTAAGATAGTAAGATAGTAAGATAGTAAGATAGTAAGATAGTAACTTACCATCTTGTTACCTTTCTATCTTAGTCACCTGTTTTTTTAAGCAACGCCACCGCCTCATCGCCCGGCATCTGGAACTGCACCCGGTGCCGTGCTGCCACATCCAGCGCAAACACCTTCGTATACACCTCCGTCGAGCTGATGCTCTTATGTCCCATTAAACTCTGCAGCACCTTCAGCGGTATGCCTGCGTACAGCATGTGCATCGCGTAGGAATGGCGGAATGTGTGCGGGGTCACCGGCACGGAGAACGTCACCCCATCGGCCGCAGCCGTTTCAACCGCTTCGCTGAGCCAAGTGCGGACCGTCCGATCGGTAATCTCCCAGATACGTGCCTTCTCGGTTCTGCCGCTTCGCTTGTTACGACGTTCAAGAGGTATTTTCAGAGTGGCCACCATCATCTCCAGCTGGCTGACATAGTTCGCATCAGAAAGCGGAACCAGGCGATGCGCCTGACTGCCGGCAGGCGAGCGGCCGGCCGTTCTGGCGGCTTTTTCGGTCCGTTGTTTGAGCGTGGCCAGCTGTACAAACGGGTAGGGCGGTGCCAGTGAAAAATCACTCCGGGTCAGGGCCAGCGCTTCATTAATCCTTGCACCTGTATTCCACAGGGTCGCAAACAGCATCTTGCGGTGCAGATCCGGTACGTAATGGAGCAGGGCGCTCACTTCCGGCGCCAGCAGGTATTTCGGCAGTTCCTCCTGGACCAGAGCCATCTGACGTAGGGCCAGAGCGGCTGGATAGTCGATAGACACAGGTAACTGAGCACCTGCTGCCGAATGCCCTCCCAGGGTAACGAGTCCGGTCATGAGGATGACTCTCCCTTCGGAGATATGCGCAGTGCTGACGCGATGATTTCCCGGTTTTCTTCATTACGCCAGTTACCAAACAAGTCAATTTCCTGCCGCATCGACAGATCTGCACCATCAATTAGTTCTGACACTTTCTGCAGGGCGTTCTGCAGCTGCTGTGCTGAGATCACTCGAGGCTCATCGTGTTCATCCACACCGTTACGGTGTACTAGGTCGTTTCGCCAGTCTGCGATGATACCCAGCGGCTGAACCGGCCAGACGGGCGGAATGTGCAGCACGGCGCCGAAATAGCGCTCAATGGTTTTCACGTTATGAAAGGTCATCCGGGAAACAAAATTCTGAGCCGCAGGCCGGAAAAGTGAAAGATCCATTTCACGTGCAGCATGTTTTACCGGATTTTTGATTTTATCGGACTTCATATAAAACTCATCCCTGAAGCGTGTAAGCGGCCAGTCATGCTCCAGCAGGGCCCTGGCACAGTACATCAGGTACGCCTCCATGACCGTCACTGCATGGACGAAAGACATCCTGTACACCAGTTCAGGCTGCTCCTTATCGAGCAAGGTATATAGATTCTTCAGTTCCTGCTTTGCGTGCAGGTAACGCTGATGAACATTGTTCAGGGAAGCCACAAACAGACCGTGTTCATGATCCCACTGAGCCTGATCGGCAATCGCCTCCTGCTCCCAGTAGTAAAGGTTCGCGGCCTGCTCCCATTCTTCAGAGTTCGGGACAACATCCGGGTAATTATCCGCAAGCCATTCATCAAATCGTTCAGATTCAATATCCATCATCTGCTCTTTCATGCTTCCCATAAGGCCAGTCCCCTTCTGTGTTGTTCTTTAAGTTAGAAATCCCGCCCTGCCGCTTGTCCCTGGTCGGCTTCAGAATCCGTCCTTCATTCGCCGCTGCACCGACAGCCAGGTGAGCTCTTCCAGTCCGTCCGGAACGATCCGTTCCGGATTGGTGTAGATGGCGTTCGCATCCCCGGTCAGCCACTACGTTCCGGAATTTCTGATTCGCTCAGCCACTGTCAGTCCGTCCCAGGTGACGATCAGCCAGGTGTTCACGCTCCGCTCATCCGGAGGGCGGAGCCAGAGCCGCTGATGACCGAGGGCGGTCAGCGCCCGCCAGACGGTTTCAAGTGAAACCTGGACGCGCTCGCTTTCATGTGATGATGTATTCATCCGCAATAGTCACTCATAGTAATTAAGATGGGCAGAACAACTGACTGCGTACAGGATTATATCAGTCACCCGCCTTAATATTTCCCAGCTTATCTTTCCTACTGTAAATATCACAGGAATGATTATAAGCAGCCATATAACAACAACTATAAATTACCGGATGGCCGCTTCATGATGATCCGACTTTTCCTAAATTTTACAATTTCCGGAAGTGTAACACGGTCAGGGAATAACCACACCGCCCTTTTTTGGTGCTGATCGGGCGGTCACGGGGCAGGGGGTAAACACTATATATAGCAGAAACCGCAACTGAGAGAGTGGCACATATTGTGTTTCTGCGCCGCTGCGGACAGGAGGGAGCTGAGAAGATCCGGAACTTGGGGTTTTCGGATCCTAATGAAGGATGGAGAACAAAACGAGATTTAAACCTGATTCGCTTTATGTAAATCAAATCAAAATCAACAATTATATGTATACATGTATAGCAAAACGATATACGATGAGATAGTGGATACATGATAACGGAGAAGTAACATGGCTCAGTTGAATACACGCGTCAAAGATGAATCCAAAGAAAAGGCTGAGCCTATTTTGCTGGCTGCCGGCTATACCTTCAGCAGTTATTTTTCTGCCCTCACCGACTATATCGCTGATACCGGCAGTCTGCCGTTCCAGATCCGCTACAAACCGGCGGCGGTCAATCCGCAGGAAGTCTTCTCCGAAGCCCTGCAGAAGTTTAAAACTGTCTGGGGACGGCTGAAGCACTTTACTCAGTCGGTGCAGCCGGGCCAGTCCCTCCCTGATAATGCTGTCGCTATGGCCATGAAAGATATCGAGGAAGCTTACAGCTTTTACCGCAACCACGAAGATCTTATCCTCTCCGCGCCGGGACAACGTACAGCTTCACCAGCCGGAGGCTACAATCATTTCCCGGTGAGCCTCGATGGTATTAACCGGTTATCCGAGGTTATGCGCCTGGCGATCGGTAATCTGACCAGCCTGGCGGTCCTGACCCGCGAGCATCTTCAGATCACCCGAGATTTTATTGAAGAGGCCGCAGGCTATATTAACGAGCTGCAAAAAATAGGCGGTGGAGCCGTGTCCGACCATACTCTGAATCAGATGATCATCCGCGATAGCTCTGAAGCTATAGCGTGCGCAAAAGAGGCGCTGGCGCTGGATGACAAAGGGGAAGGTATTCCGCTTTATACTTTCACCATGTGGTTTGAGCGCTTCAGAAAACACCTCGAAAGCGTTCGGGCTATGCAGCTCCGGGTCGGTGCATCGGATTCCACCGCAGCCCTGACTGACCTGTGTGAAAAGCTGACAGCGCTCGATGTGTATCTGGAGCGGGATGAGGCACTGCGTCACGGTAAAATCAGCGGGTATATACCGAACGATGAGCTTATTGTGCTGGCGGGAGAGTTACTCGAAACCTTCAGGTCGCGGGCCGGGGATCAGCTGGAGCTTATCGCGGGGGACGGTGAATCCATCCGTAACTCTGACTCACTGGGGTCGGCTGATTAAGCGATATTTCCGACGGTGATGACGGGCGAACATCTGGCATCAACAGGCCTAGAGTTCGCCCTGAGTCCTATCTTAAGGCTTCCATACTAATGACGGAATCAGGGCCGTCAGGTATGCTGCATCCGCAGGACAAGCAAGAAAAGCTATCAATTTTAGCCCGGTGAGATACGCCACATTAAACCGGTGATTCCCCCCTGCAATGTGGATTTTCTGAACGCTTTCATCATTTACTATCCTTAACGCGGGCGGCGTCAGGGCCTTACCCTCTTTCCAGCAATTGATGATGTCTTCAATCTTATCATCAACGGCCCCCTCCCTGAGTTCCTCGACAGAGTGGATTTTGCTGACAAAGATCAGATGCGCATGTATTTCAGATATTAATGCATACCCCAGACGTAGCTTCCCGGCCGGAACTGCCCAGTCAGGAATATCCCCATCAAAAGCCCAATACCTTTCATCTGGTTCTTCACTCCACGTAATCTGGAGTGCAGGCCATTCACTGACTGGTTTTTCTAGATACATCCACATGTTCCTATTAGCTGTTGTTTTATTGCAAGCAAGCTGGGCAGCCAGCTCATCTGATTCAGGCGTCACTGATAGGCCCTCCCCCTATGTGCACAGGTGGATGGTCGCATAAAGACGCAACGAAAAGATCAGATAGGAAAAAATTATTGCTTTCCGGATTAGCGAAAGGGTTTTCAGGTGGCGTGTAATCTGGATTATGACGCAAGAGAGAAATATGAAGGAAGGTGCTGGAAAAATGCACGTCAGTGGTTTTATGATGAAAAGGTAAGCACGTCTGTAATTCCTCTGCTGCTCGTTTACCCAACTTACCAGAAGCTCATTAAATTAATGGCAAAAAGGAGAGCCTGTGACACTTAAACTTCAGCAAGAAATCCCAGCTGGTAGCGACCTTTTTCGGGGCGAAAGCCACCAAAAAGTTGCTGATCAGATGACAAAAGTTATTAAAACAGAAGACATAAATATTCTTGGCCTGGAAGGGGAGTTAGGGTCAGGAAAATCTACCATCATTCATTTTCTGAAAAAAACACTATCTCCTGAGTATACATTTATTAACTTTGATGCAGAACTATACCATTATGGAAATACAAAAAAAGCATTAATAGAGGTTATCTATGAGGGAATAAACAACAGCAGAGGCGTGAACAAGGAAAAACTAGAAACACTCAAAAATAAAGCTTTGGGTAACATTGTCGAATATGATAAACAAGTCAAAAGCAGGCTAAGTTGGTGGACGGTGAGTTTCATACTTTTGTGCCTTCTTTCTGTTCAGATGGTTCGGTATCTCCTCCTGGATCTGAATGGTTATCTGAAAAGCACGGGCGCAGTTTCACCGCCTATTATCGGCCTTGAACTGCTTGCTGCACTGTCTCCCGGTCTACTACTATTGTGGCTCAAACTCATTCATCCTAAAATAAGAAAAAAACGCGGAAAAATAGAAGATATTGTAACCGTCGGCGATCTATTTAAACAGAATAGTGTGGACAAAATTTCTGAGACATGGCTTATCAGCAGAGAAATAGGAACGATTGAACTGATAAATGCGCTGGCAGGTTTCACAGAATGCGGAACAGTTCCTAATAATGCAAAATTCATTCTGATAATTGATAATCTGGACCGAATTAACTCAGATAAGGTTAAGGAACTGTGGAGTGATATGGAGCTTATTTCCGGTACCACGCACAAGCAGTTCAGGATCATTGTACCCTATTCAGCACGGCAGGTGGCCAAATCACTTCTTGTTGAAGGACACTCTGGCCGCGAATTCATTGCAAAACGTATCCCCGTTACATTCACTGTGCCACCATTAATCACTGCCGGTTGGCAGGATGCGTTTCAGGAAATGTGGAAAGAAACAGTATATGAACAAGGTGAATTATCATGTTCAGAAGCCATTTTAATACTTGAACGGTGGCGTCCGAATGAATATCCGCGAATCACACCGAGGCTGTTGAAAAAGCTGGTTAATGACATTCATATCCTTCAATTAACGGTATCTGCATCATGCCAGGAAGAATATGTATTGCTCGCACTTTATATCGTGTTTGTCAGATACAATGAAAGAGAGGTAACTTCCCTGCTTCGTTCTAATACAGGCAACGATGCTGGTTTAGCACCAAACGATTTTGAGGATAAAGTGCAGGCGACACAGGAGCAGCTGAATCGTCTGTTTTTAAATGACACACAGCGATGGAGTGAATACCTGATGAGTATCCATTTCCAGTCATCTGTGGCACTGGCACGATCTGAGTTGTTTGATACCCCATTGACGGAAGCTATTAAAAACCGCGATTCCGTTGCCCTTGAAAAATTGTCAGGTTTTTATGGCTTCAGCCATGCATGGAGGCGTTGCTCTGCCCAAATTTCAATGCAGGACTGGCTGGAGACCGTCGCTAAACTAACTGCAGAAGGTATCAATCAAATCCGCCAGGAAATTAGCGATTCAGTAAGAATACTGAATGCCACTTATGCAATTAAAGACCGCGTTGCTTTCCGGCAGAACTTTAGTCAAAGTGTCGCTAATTTAGTTGCGGGTGGTTACATTGGACAGGAAGCCTTTATCGTTCGTCAGAGTGAACACTTGGTAAGGGAGCTTACGCTTCTGCAGGCCACACCCAGCAACGATGAAAATTATGTTACCGAATTGCTTACGGAAGCAGATTTTTATTCAGGTATGACCGGGCGAAATTTGTTAAGTGAGATCACTGCTGATCTTTCTGGTGAGGTTTACTCGATATATCTGTTGAACAGAGAAAAAAAATATCCCAACTTACACATAAACACATTATCGTTGGTGGAATCTGAGAGCAATAAGATGCTTTGCTTTGAACTCTCTCATACCGATAGTGACATATTTAACAAAAATGTTATCCGGTTCTTTGATTTAGGCAGTAAAGTTATTAAAGAACTAATTGAAAATGAAAGCGGTTTTTTACCAGTTGCGGTTTCTAAAGATTATGCTGATTTTACCCAACACTTACCTCTTAATGATATTTATCAATTCAGAAATTTGATATTTAACAAAGAATGGTATTCAGCCGGATACCTTCAGCTCATACCTCACCAGAAAGAGATTCAGGCTTCTCATCCAGAGGAATTTGCAGCTCAGGTTGTGGCACATATGGTGGCGATCAATGACTACACATCAATTTCCATTTATGCCGATGAGTTCACCGAAAATGAAGACTTTAACAGATACCTTTCTTACTATTTCATCTATATGAACTCATTCCAGACGGTGATAAAATCATTGAGCCATGATATCGCAGCGCCGTATGTACGCAAGGCTATTACTTCTATCTTCGTCGACAACAAGCTTGGATATATTCATACTGTCCAGTATGTAAGTACATATTACCAAGCCATTCATACATTATCAGATGACGTAGATATATTAAGACCGATGTTCGAGAGGGAGGAGGCTCTGGCTGCCAATATTAACGAAAAAAACCTAGAGGTGCTGGATCGTCAGTTTATCGATGATATCTTCAGAACACAATCGTTGCCATTAGTGCAGGAGAAAATCATCACCCTGAGTGAGTCTTGTTTTGCTGATGCAGAAGCCCTGCATACTGCTTTCGGTGTGCTGAATAAAAACAGAGAACTCGTTCTTTCCAGAATGAAAGAGTCGGAGAGATTTGTTTCTTCAAACGCCGTTACGCATGTTTTTGCCGAATGGTATCGTACATCAGACGTGTCCAAGTCTGATAACGGTAAGAATATACGCTTCTTATGGTCAGTTATGGATCCCGTCCAGCGCACAGAAATACTTCGCGAACTCCATGACATTTTACTCGAAGGTGACCGAAGCATTGAAAGACGAATTGCAGTTATACGTGACTTTCATGACGTGCTTGTCTTTAGCGAACCAGAAAAGAAAACATCGCGCCGGGCAATCGCCGCACTGTTCCCGCGCTCTCTCGATGACGCTGTTCTTCGTGAATGGCTTGATGCGCAGAATCTGACGCTGAGCAGCTGGAGTGCCGAGGATGCCGAGAGCGTCAGTCATGTCGTATGTGAAAATTTTGATCTGTTCCCTGGCTTAACGGAGTCGTCTCAATACATCAAGAAACGCTTAATTCAAAATTCTTAGCTCAGCACAAACAAGCCCCCTGCGGGGGCTTGTGATGGTATTTCCGGTTATCATGGAATTCGGATCTGTGCTGCGGGCAAAGGATAAATGTAGAGGTTGGTTAAGGCAGAGAGGGAGGCATCAGCAGCAACTACTAACATCCTGATAAACCACAGTCGTTAGAGGGCGTTACAGATGATACCCCAACAACCTCAGCTCTCTGTCCATCCACTCGACGAACTGCTGTATCTTCCATGCGCGTTCATTCATATGCGGCATCACCAGATGGTGCGCGTTAATGGCGATCCCCATCTCATCAGGAAGAACCTGCACCAGTGAACCATCATTCAGGTGGTCTGTGGCCATCATTTTGCTCTCCAGAATAAATCCCAGCCCCATGCGCGCCGCTTCAAAGCTCATATAAGAGCGGTCAAAGCTGAGGCTGAAGTTGAGCCACGGCCTGTCTATATTGTGCCAGGCGAACCATTTTTCCCAGTTCACCAGAGTGCTGGTTGACGAAATGAGCGACTGCTGCAGCAAATCGCCGGGAGTGGCGATGGGATGTTTTTCAGCATACTCCGCTGAGGCCAGCACTACCTGTGTGTCGTTTTTGATGGTCATCACCCGGTAAGCATCCCAGTCCGGGATGCCGTGGCGGATATCAATATCAATATTGTCTCTGGCGAACTGCAGGTTCTCATAGGAGCAGGTGAGGATGATAGTGATATCGGGATATTCAGCGCGGAACCTGCCCAGACGGCGCAACAGCCATGACAAGCCGAAGGTAGGCGAGGAGTGCACACGAAGCACGGCGTTATCTTTCTCTTTGACGATCTGATCGGTGGCACGGCCGATGGCGCTCATTGCCGCAGAAACTTCCCGCAGATACTTTTCTCCCGTCGGCGTTAGCTGAACGCCTTTGCCGCTGCGGATGAACAATTTCTTGCCCATCCACGATTCCAGTGAGGCGATCTGATGGCTCACCGCTGAGGGCGTGACATTGAGCTGTTCAGCGGCTTGATGGATGCTCAATGCGTTAGCGACGGCAATGAAAGACTGCAGATTTCTGAGCGAAGGCAGTGATAACGTCTGGCGATCCTGCGCGGGCATAGCCTACTCCTTACCGGTTTAATGATAAAAAACATAACATTGTGACTACTTGCCGGCAATTTTAACCCAATGTTATTTTT
The DNA here is from genome assembly GCF_003594915.1 of Enterobacter chuandaensis. Classification (GTDB taxonomy): domain Bacteria; phylum Pseudomonadota; class Gammaproteobacteria; order Enterobacterales; family Enterobacteriaceae; genus Enterobacter; species Enterobacter chuandaensis. The sequence goes on along the minus strand of NZ_QZCS01000014.1, from coordinate 84,303 downwards.
TGAACTGCATCGCGAATCAAATTTATCTCATCAATAAATGAGTTTTATTGAATGGTGTTCGATGAGTGAGCCGATATATTGATGTGGAACGCAATAATAAACGACTCACAGTGTTCGAATAATGAGGTAAGTTATGTCTCGTATAGAACAGGCTGTCCCCTACATAAGTACTAAAAAAAGTAGTTACCGTTTCGTTGTGCTGGCAATGATTTTTATTGTTTATGCCATTAACTATGCTGACCGAACAAATATTGGTGCCGTACTCCCGTTTATCATTGATGAATTTCATATCAATAATTTTGAAGCCGGAGCCATCGCCAGCATGTTCTTTTTGGGATACGCCCTGAGCCAAATTCCTGCGGGCTTTTTTATCGCCAAAAAGGGGATTCGCGGCATGGTAGCGCTGTCGATATTCGGCTTCTCTGCCTTTACTTGGTTGATGGGCACCGCAACTTCGGTTCTGGGCCTGAAGTGTATCCGCCTGGGGCTGGGGTTAACCGAGGGGCCGTGCCCGGTCGGGCTGGCCTCCACCATCAATAACTGGTTTCCGCCTAAGGAGAAGGCCACGGCCACGGGCGTTTACATCGCCGCTACCATGTTCGCACCCATCCTCGTGCCGCCGCTGGCCGTGTGGATCGCCATGACCTGGGGCTGGCGCTGGGTCTTCTTCTCCTTTGCGATACCAGGATTGGTTATTGCCGTCCTGTGGTATTTACTGGTGCGCACTAAACCGTCCGAGAGCGCATTCGTCTCAAAAGCGGAGCTGGAGACCATTACCGCCGGTCAGAAGACGCCGGACGCAAGACGTGAAAACATCTTGATTTCACCGGGCTTTGCACGCTTTGATCGGCTGATCCGCGTGCGTGAGTTAGCCCCTATAAGCACGGTGAAAGGGCTGTTTACCTCGAAGAATATTCTCGGCGACTGCCTGGCCTATTTTATGATGGTCAGCGTGCTGTACGGACTGTTGACGTGGATCCCGCTCTATCTGGTGAAAGAGAAAGGCTTTACGTTTATGAGCATGGGGCTGGTCGCCAGCATGCCGTGTATCGGCGGATTGATCGGTGCGATTTTTGGCGGCTACGTCTCCGACAAACTACTCGGCCGCCGACGTAAACCGACCATGATGTTTACCGCCATCAGCACCGTTTTAATGATGGTCATTATGCTGAATATTCCGCAAAGCACCGTGGCAGTTTGCGTCGGGCTATTTTTTGTCGGCCTCTGTCTGAATATTGGCTGGCCCGCTTTTACAGCTTATGGCATGGCTGTTGCGGACAGTAAAACCTATCCCATTGCCGCGTCCATCATCAATAGCGGCGGTAATCTCGGCGGATTTGTTTCCCCTATGCTGGCAGGTTATCTGCTGGATAAAACAGGTAGTTTTAATTCCGTGTTTATTTATTTCGGTATTTGCGCAGCCATTGGCTTAATTATGATTATGCTTCTGGAAGAGCCGAAATAAATTATTGAACCTCTCTTGTCCTAATGGAGTAAATATATGTTACTGAAAAATAGAGTCGCCGTTATTACAGGCGCGGCTTCCGTACGCGGTTTGGGTTTCGCTACGGCGAAATTATATGCCGAACAGGGTGCGAAAGTGGTGATTATTGATTTAAACGCTGAAGCCAGCCGGGCCGCCGCCGCGAACCTGGGCGACGAACATCTGGGCCTCGCGGCGAACGTCAGCAATGAATTACAGGTTAATGCCGCCATTGAGCAGGTACTGGGGAAATACGGGCGCATCGATATTCTGGTGAATAACGCCGGCATTACTCAGCCGATCAGGCTGATGGATATTAAACGTGAGAATTACGATGCGGTGCTTGACGTCAGCCTGCGCGGCACGCTGCTAATGTCCCAGGCGGTTATTCCCACTATGCGCGCGCAAAAGTCGGGAAGCATCGTCTGCATTTCATCGGTATCGGCCCAGCGCGGCGGCGGCATCTTCGGCGGCCCACACTACAGCGCTGCAAAAGCGGGTGTGCTGGGGCTGGCAAAAGCCATGGCGCGTGAGCTGGGGCCAGACAATGTGCGCGTAAACTGCATCACACCGGGTCTTATCCAGACGGACATCACCGCAGGCAAGCTGAGCGATGAGATGAAAACGTCCATTCTGGCGGGCATTCCGCTTAACCGCCTCGGGGACGCGCAGGATATTGCCCGCGCCGCGCTGTTCCTCGGCAGCGACCTCTCTTCTTACTCCACCGGCATCACGCTCGACGTGAACGGCGGGATGCTAATCCATTAAGGAGACAACGACGATGACGGATAACACAGTTCAACGGGTTGCCGCCGCGGCCTGGCGCATTCGCCGCTACGCGCTGCGTATGGGGGAAGTGCAGGGGCAGGGCTACATCGGGCAGGCGCTGGGCTATGCCGACGTGCTGGCCACCGCGTTTGCACACGGGATGAATCTCAAGCCGGGCGAGCCGGAGTGGGAAGACCGTGACCGTTTTCTGCTCTCTCACGGCCATTACGCCATTGCCTGTTATGCGGCCCTGATTGAAGCCGGAATCGTTCCTGAAGAGGAGCTGGAGACCTACGGCGCGGACAACAGTCGCCTGCCGATGTCCGGCATGGCAACCTATACGCCGGGTATGGAGATCTCCGGCGGTTCACTGGGACAGGGCTTAAGCATTGGTGTTGGTATGGCGCTGGGCCTGAAGCACAAGCAGAACCCTGCCTGGGTCGTTAACTCTATGTCGGACGGCGAGCTGGATGAAGGCTCAACCTGGGAAGCGGCGATGTCGGCGGCACACCATGGCCTTTCGAACCTGATCGTTCTGGTGGACATTAATCGTCAGCAGGCGGACGGCAACTCGCATGCGATCCTCGGCTTTGAGCCGCTGGAGGATAAATGGACCTCCTTCGGCTGGTACGTGCAGCGTGTAAACGGCAACGATGTTACGGCGCTGGTGACGGCGTTTGATAATGCTAAACGCTATCCGGAAAACCAGCCTCGCGTCATTTTGTGCGACACGCTGATGGGCAAGGGCGTGCCGTTCCTCGAAAAGCGTGACAAGAATCATTTTATTCGCGTGGATGCTGACGAGTGGCAAAAGGCACTCGCCGTGCTGGATGCCAACAAACCTGAAGGAGTGCTGTAATGAGCCAGACCACGGAGAAAAAACCGCGTTTAACCACGTCGGCGATGATTGCCTCTATAGCAGAAGAAGGCCAGGAGACGCGCGCCGCACCGTTTGGCCACGCGCTGGTGAAGCTGGCGGAACAGCGACCGGAGGTCGTCGGCATGACGGCGGATCTGTCGAAGTACACCGATCTACACATTTTTGCCCGGGCCTACCCGGAACGCTTCTTCCAGATGGGCATGGCCGAACAGCTGTTAATGGGGGCCGCGGGCGGCATGGCGAAAGAGGGCTTTATTCCTTTCGCCACAACCTATGCCGTCTTCGCCACCCGCCGCGCCTACGACTTTATCCATCAGGTGATTGCTGAAGAGCATCTGAACGTGAAGATCTGCGCGGCGCTGCCGGGACTAACCACCGGTTACGGGCCGAGCCACCAGGCGACGGAAGATATTGCGATTATGCGCGGTATTCCGGGCATGACGATTATAGATCCCTGTGACGCGATAGACACCGAGCAGGCGGTGCCGATGATGGCGACGCACGATGGTCCGGTTTATATGCGCCTACTGCGCGGTAAGGTGCCGATTGTGCTGGACCAGTACAATTACCAGTTCAGGATTGGTAAAGCCGCACTGCTGGAAGAGGGGCGCGACGTCCTGATCATCGCCTCAGGCCTGATGACCATGCGAGCCCTGGAGGCGGCGAAGCAGCTACGTAAGGATAACGTCAGCGTGGCGGTGCTGCACTCGCCCACGATTAAGCCGCTGGATGAAGAGACAATACTGGCCCAGGCGGCGAAGCCGGGACGGCTGGTGATTGTGGCGGAAAACCACAGCAGCGTGGGCGGGCTATGTGAGGCTGTTGCGTCGCTGTTGATACGCAACCGCATTAATGCAGATTTCGATACCGTCGCCCTGCCGGATGTGTTCCTTGATGCGGGCGCGCTGCCGACTCTGCACGACCGCTACGGGATTTCGACCACCGCCCTAGTGGAGAAGATCCGGCGCAGGCTCTGATTTTTAAGGGGCGGATATCCACTTGCCCCTTGATTATTTCAGTAACGACGTTGTTAACCCGCCCGTATAGCATCCTTCCCTGCTGCGACGACATGCCAGCGCGACGGGGCGCCGCAGGGATACTGTTCGCGACATCATTCGGGCACAGTATGCCCTCCGGGTATACACCGTCACGAATGGTTTGTCCGGCGATGCCTGATCCATTCCCGGTAACGGCCAGGAGACATGCCCATTATGCTATTAAAGGCTCTTCTGAATGCCGTTTCATCGCTGTAACCAATCTCATGGGCGATCTGTGACAGGTTTTTATCAGGTTTTTCGAGCAATACCAGAGCTGTCTCAATACGCACACGGGTGATAAAGGTTTTTGGGCTTTCCCGCAATAGACCTTCCATCTTTCGGTGCAGTGTCCGGGTGGACATGTTCATTCTTGCCGCCAGTTCTTCAACCGTTATTGCGGGATTAACATAACGCACCAGATTTTCTGCTTTCATCAAAATCGGATCAACTGAATTGAGGAAGCCCTGAGGGGCATAAATATGCTGAGATAAGGGCTGGCTGTCCGCAACGGCTATATCTGCAGTCTGCCTTGCGATCTCAGGTCCGGCCTCCTGCCCGATGACTTTCAGTACCACATCGACCCAGGAGAGTGGGCCGCCTGATGTCATGACGTTATCATGCTCGACAAGCGACTTCCCCCATACCGGATTAGCTAAGGGGTAGCGTTCTTTGAGGGTATGGAAAAGCCACCATGTTGTGGTGCATGTTCTGCCATCCAGTAAGCCAGCTTCCCCCAGAACAAAGCCTCCGGCGCAGACACCGGCAATACGCGCTCCCTGTTGATACTGGTTCTGTATCCATGCCGCAGCCTCTTTTACGGCCTCTTTTGCGAGTGGATTTTTTTCTTCATCAAGTCGCATCCCCCCCGAGATAATCATGTCAAATGTTGGCAGCCCGGTGAAAGCACCGTCACTCTCGATATGCCGTCCCTGAGCGTCACTGACGGGCTTACCATCGGCCGTGATAACGCTGACAGAAAAGCAGGGTTTCCTCTCTTGCTGGATGCCGCTGTGGGACCTGCTCTGTGTGATGATCTGATTTGCAAGCCAGAACATATCCGAAATCCCTGCCAGCGATGACTTCATACTTCCGGGCAACGCCAGGAGCGCAATACGCATTTCATTGTCCTTCGGGTAAGAATGTCAGATTTTGCATGATACCTGTCTGGATTGACACTTCCCAGAGCAGGAGGGGATCCAATTAGAATAGGAATAATTCAGACATGTTATTACAGGCAGGGTGAGTTAATCATGGGCGTAGTATTCCGAGAGATGTTGAGAAGAGCACTTACAGGCCTTTGTCTTTTTATGACACTCAGTAGCAGCCTGCATGCGGAGGAACTCAAAATTAAAAATATCGTTCTGGTTCATGGCGCATTCGCGGATGGTTCATCCTGGAATGACGTTATTACACGGCTTCAGAGGCTTGGCTATCATGTCACGGCCGTACAGAACCCACTTACATCACTCAGAGATGATGTCAGGGCGACTCAGCGCATACTTGCCCGTCAGCAGGGTGATGTATTGCTGGTCGGACATTCCTGGGCTGGCGCTGTTATTACCGAAGCGGGTAATGCTGCTAACGTTCGGGGGCTGGTATACCTTTCTGCACTGGCTCCTGACAGCGGTGAGTCGGTCGCTGACGCACTAGCTCGTCTGAAAGCGCCCATGGAGGGGATGGCGCCGGATAAAGAGGGATTCATCTGGCTCGATAACGCGCAAGCCTTTCATGATGTGATGGCCAACGATGTCCCGTCAGATAAGGTGGAGATTCTTACTGCCGTTCAGCAGCCTGTCGCAGCCGGTGCTTTCAGTGAAAAAGTAAAACGCGCCGCGTGGCATTACAAACCTTCATGGTATCTGCTCACAGAAAATGATAATGCCCTTAACCCCTCAGTCCAGCGGGAATTTGCAATGCAGATGGACGCGACAGTCACCACATTAAACTCAAGCCATATGTCCATGGTTTCTCAACCAGATGCCGTTGTTCAGATGATTGATAAAGCAGCCCGTGACCTGAATAAAACATCCCGATAAAGGTAAAAACTGATGAAGATCCTGCACATTGATTCAAGTTTTAATGATGAGTTTTCCGTGACCCGCCACTTATCCGGTGAGGTGGTGCGTAAATTGAAGGAATCCGGGAACTATGAAGAAGTGACTTATCGTGATGTGGTTAAAGATGAGATCCATCATCTGAGCGCTAACATTGCCGCCGGCTTCCGGCCGGTGCCAGGGAAAGAACATTCCACAGAAGAAGAGGGCAATGAGCGCCTCCTTTCTGAAATACTGTTGAAAGAGTTTCTCGAAAGCGACGTCGTTGTGATCGGGACACCTATGTACAATTTCTCCGTTCCTACTCAGTTAAAATCCTGGCTGGACAGGCTGGCACAGCCAGGAAAAACGTTCCGTTATACAGCGACCGGGCCGGAGGGACTGTCGGGCGGGAAGAAAATTATCATTGCCTCTGCACGTGGCGGTTTTTATGAAAAAACGCCCATGGCGGGTATGGATTTTCAGGAAAAATATCTTCAGACATTTTTTGGATTTCTGGGTATTACAGATGTTGTGTTTATTCGTGCTGAAGGGGTATCCAGAGGCGAGGAGATAAAACAGCAGGAAATTGCCAAGGCGTGCCTTTCTATTAATGAAATTCTGTAACCCTGACAACCCGAGGACACTGACATGTTACATCTGGTAACGTTGAATTACTTATGTTCCAGAGAAGAGCTTAATGCCCATCTTGAAGAACACAAAAGCTGGCTGATGGCAGGTTTTAAACAAAAATTTGTTGTCCTGGCAGGGCCATTGATTGATAGCACCGGCGGATTTATCCTTATTAACCATGATAAAAAGGATGTGGTAGCTGAATATATTAATAAAGATCCTTTCGTCATTAATGAATTAGTCATGGTTGATTTCAGGAGTATCGAACCCGCGCTGATTTCACCTGATTTCCCCATAAAACTTGCACCCACAGCCTCAGTCATTTGACTGTAAACCAGCCCGGTAATGAAAAGCTCTTGCCGGGCTGATTCCTGAACTGGCAGAGGCTATTATTATTACCTACGGCGTTACGAAGTCCCGAAACAAGATTTTATCGCCTGCTCACAAACTCACGACCATATCTATTTTGTATTTCAGCGTCTTTACGTCGGTTCCGGGCCTGAATCAACATTTTCACTTCGGGAAATCGATGCCAGCGAATCTGGGCGTATGAAATAATCTACCCAAACAGGTCATTTAACATAAGATAGATTACACGAATTAAGCTATTGAAACATAACAAATTAATTGATTGCGCGCCGATCACCTCTAGGATTCATGCCGCACCGTATCCTGAGACTGGCTGAGAATACGAATGATCGTAACCACCGAATGTGATGGCACAAAATAGATCATGTGCTGTTCCACCGGCAGCGAGCAGATATCTTCTCCCAGCATCTGCGCGATGCGTGCCGATGTCATGCATGGCCAGCACATCAAACACTGCTGCTATACGGCCGATATACGCATCCGCCTGAACAACCCCGAACTGCCGGAAGCTGTAGTCCCAGATAGCCTCCAGATCTTCTTCTGCTTTTGGTGTCAGCTCAATCTCTTTCATTTGCCATCCTGGCCCTGACATTATTCAGGAATGCATCCTTGTTCCATGGTTTCGCCTCGCCGCTGCTGATGCCTTCGGCCAGCAGATCGCGCAGTTCCTGAAGGCGTGATTCAGCCTGCTTCTCGCGCAGCAGCCGCAGCGCGTCTCGCATAACCTCGCTCTGGGTTCGGTAATCACCGGCCTTAACCAGGGAATCGATAAATTCACGCAGCTCATCACCCACGTCCACCGTCATTGTACGGGCCATAACCCCTCCGTTTCATTATGTAAGATATGTTCTTACATCATTATATCAGTTTACTCCCCTGCTTCCATGTCCGGCATGTTAGCCAAAATAACCCATCTGTAGTCTGGAGATCCGACTTTACCTTTTTTCGGATCTCAGCGGAAAAAGAGAAGAAAGCGTATAGGTCATGCATATCCATATGCCTGACATCTGCATAGGTAATGCATACGCATATACTCACCATCTGCATATGCTTTACCTATACAGATCTGTTCCGGAGGCATATACTTCACCTATGCGGGAATACTCCCTGGCACACTCAGCATATGAGGAAAAACCATGCGCACAGTCTCTATTTTTAAAAACGGCAACAACCGCGCCATCCGTCTGCCCCGCGATCTGGATTTTGAGGGGGTGAGCGAGCTGGAGATCGTCCGGGAAGGGGACAGCATCATCCTGCGTCCCGTCCGGCCGACCTGGGGCTCGTTCGCGCAGCTCGAAAAAGCTGACCCGGACTTTATGGCGGAGCGCGAGGACGTTGTCAGCGACGAAGGACGGGTTAACCTGTGAACAAAATCTATATGCTCGACACGAACATCTGCTCGTTCATCATGCGCGAGCAGCCGGAAGCCGTGCTGAAGCGCCTGGAGCAGGCGGTGCTGCGGGGTCACCGCATCGTGGTTTCGGCCATTACCTACGCCGAGATGCGCTTCGGCGCCACCGGGCCGAAGGCCGCGCCGCGTCACGTCCAGCTGGTTGACGCGTTCTGCGCCCGCCTCGATGCCATCCTGCCCTGGGATCGCGCCGCGGTGGACGCCACCACGGAGATTAAGGTGGCGCTGCGCATGGCCGGCACGCCGATTGGCCCGAACGACACGGCGATTGCCGGACACGCCATCGCCGCCGGCGCCGTGCTGGTGACGAATAATACGCGGGAATTTGAGCGGGTGCCGGGTCTTGTGCTGGAAGACTGGGTAAGATAACGCTGAAAACAAAACAGGCGGTCTGGCGCTGCCGGACACTCTTTCAGTCAGCGGTATATAAAGGAATAAAAGATGCCTCTGATCACGCGGCTTATGCTGCAAAACTTTAAAAAGTTTCCGGAACTGGACCTGCGCTTCACTCATGACCGTAACATTCTGGTCGGGGACAATGAGTCCGGGAAAAGCACGATTCTGCTGGCCCTTGACCTTGTGCTGAGTGACAGCCGGCACCGGGTCGAGGCACTGGGTGTGGAATCGCTCCTGTCCCAGTCAGCCGTCAGGCAGTTTCAGGAAGGTGAGCGCCGCGCCGATCGGTTACCCGTGCTGACAGCTGACGTTTTCCTGAGTAACGGGGGAGATCCTGACCTGAACGGCAGGCAAAATCTGGCGGGTATCGATGCGGATGGTCTCAGAATGCGCATTGCACCCATGACGGAGGAATACGCTCAGGATATTCACCATGTCCTGCAGCAGGATCCCGATAATTTTCCCTATGAATACTATTCCGTGCGGTTCAGCACCTTCTCCGGCGGTCATTTCGCCGGCTTCAGACGCTATCTGCGCCATCTGCTGTTAGACAGTGCACGCATCGATAACGAGCACGCCGCACAGGAATATACGCGCACGGTTTACAGCGTCAATGTGCCGGTGGCCGATCGGTACCGGCTTGAAAACAGTTACCGGCAACAGAAAATGCACTTCTGCACCCGGCATCTGTCCGCCATAAACGACACGCTGGAAACGTATCAGTTTGGCGTGCGTTCCGGTGCCAAATCAGGTCTTGAGGCGAATCTGGACATTACCGAGGACGGTATTTCCATTCGTCACCGTGGAAAAGGAAGGCAGTGCTTCATCAAAACGGAGTTTGCACTGCAGCGGCATCAGCAGCAGGGAGAGCTCCACGCACTGTTGCTTGAGGAGCCGGAGAATCATCTCAGCCATGTCAGTATGAAGAGGCTGGTTAATCAGCTTGCCGCTGAACGGCAGACGCAGGTGTTTATTGCCACACACAGCAGCCATATCTCCTCCCGCCTCGATCTGCGTAAGGCAATCCTCCTCGGGCCTGCCCGGCCGGTACTGATGAATGAACTTTCCGCTGAGACTGCCGCCTTCTTTATGAAAGCACCGGATAATAACGTGCTGGAATTTGCGCTGGCCAGACGTGTGCTGCTCGTGGAGGGGGATGCTGAGTTTATTCTGATCGAGGCCTTTTATCGCCGCCTGTATGGCAGGGCGCCGGAGGATGACGGGGTTCACATCATCGCTATCGGCGGAACGAGTTTCCGTCGTTATCTTGAGCTGGCCCGTCTTCTGGAAAATCGCGTCGCGGCCCTTCGTGATAATGACGGCAACTACCAGCAAAATTGCGATGAACGCTATGCTGACGTGCTTTGTTCCCGCACCCGGGTATTTGCCGATCGCGACAACACCCGATCCACATTTGAAATCTGCCTGTATCAGGATAACGCTGGTCTGTGTGATGCGCTTTTCCGCGGAACCCGCCGGACACTCACGGTGCAGGAATACATGCTGGCCAATAAGGCAGAAGCAGCATTCCGGCTGTTACAGCTGCACGCCGAAGAGCTGACAGTACCTGATTATATTCAGAGGGCACTGGCATGGATAAGAGAGTGATATTTGCGGTTGCCGGCTCGGGCAAGACCACGCTGCTGATACGACGGTTGAGTGAGGACCGGCGGACGCTGCTCCTGAGCTTCACAGTGAATAATGAAGCGCATCTGCGGGCGCAGATTATCAGACGTTTTGGCTTTATCCCGGACGGGATCAGGGTGATGACCTGGTTTGAGTTTCTGCACGGTTTTTGCTTCCGGCCTTTCCTGCAGGAGCAGCTGGCATCGCGTGGCCTGAGCTTCGACCAGCCCCCACCCGGAATACCGCGCACGAATGCCCGGCATTATCAGGATCCCGCCGGACGGCTGTATCACCGGCGGCTCGCACACCTGCTGACAGCCCGGGGGCTGCTGCCGGATATCCGTACCCGGCTTGCCCGTTACTACGATGAACTGCTTGTCGATGAAGTCCAGGACTTTGCCGGACATGACTTTAATTTTCTGCTGGAGCTCTGCCGCGCGGAAATCACTGTGCTCTGTTGCGGCGATTTTTATCAGCATACCTTTGACACAAGCCATGACGGCAACGTTAATTCAACGCTGCACGATGACATTACGCGATATGAGGCCCGCTTCGATGCAGCCGGTTTCACGGTTGACCGGGACACGCTCAACCGGACATGGCGTTGCTCGGCTTCAGTGTGCGAGTTTATCACCGGGCAGCTGAACATCCGTATCGCTGCCCATGGGACACATGCCACCCTGATTGAAACGATCGCAGATGCAGAGCGCGCTGCCACCCTGCACGCTGATAATACGGTGATTAAGCTCTTCTATCGTGAACATCACCGTTACGGCTGTTACTCGCTGAACTGGGGCGTCAGTAAAGGGCTCGACCACTTTCAGGATGTCTGCATTGTGATGGGACCCACACACTGGAAGCTTCTGAATCGTCAGGAACTGGCAGCCCTTCCGCCGTCGTCCCGTAACAGGCTGTACGTGGCATGCTCACGGGCGCGCGGCAACATTTATTTTGTCTCAGAAACTCATCTGCGCCGATTCAGGGTCTGAATCAGTTGATCCTCCATTGCGCAATATCCAGTAAAACAAGCTCTTCTTGGCCGCACACACCTGTATTTCGTTCAGATTCGGAAGGGATTTCATAAGCACTCCGGATGTAGTAGACAATGCCTGTTTCTGCGTGTAATCTACCATCTAGTTGATTGGTTGATTTTCAATTAATCATTAATTAAATCCGCACTGTATCTCAGGAGTTAAAATGACTGATTTAAAAAAACCTTTTGCTGACGCTAATGTTATTCGCGGTACACGAGAAGCTATTCGCCAGCATCCAGAACTGGGCAATCTCACCTTTAACATGAAGAGTAAATCCAACGGTGGAGTATCCGTCCGAGTGGAAACTCATGCGACTATCCAGAACGGCAAGGTTGATACCAGTCGCTCCGGAAAATTTGCTAATGTTGGCGATGAACCTGCTGATTTATCGGGTACTGATAGCGGTATGGGCCCAGCTGAATACATTTTGCAGGCACTTGCCGGTTGTTATACCGCGACTCTGACTGTGATGGCGGCAGAAAAGGGCATTGAACTTGATGGTATTGAACTTGACCTGAATTTCGACATTAATCTGAACGGTTTCCTGGGTCTTGACGAAAAAGTTCGCAATGGGGCGAAAGCGATCCGTGTTGGCGTTAAGCTCTCCAGTCCGACCGCCAGCCGTGAACAGCTTGAAGAAATGGTTCGTGCTCTCCCAGAAAGCTCGCCGATCCACGATACCCTGGCGAACCCGGTCAGTATTGATACCCGGTTGGTGTAGGTAAAACTCAGAGAGGGAAATGCCTGAACACTGTCATTTCCCTACTGCCTGATGGCTATTAACTCCGACCAAAACGCGTTATCAGAGAAGGTTAAATTACTGTTGTGAACTGATGTCCCCTTGCAGGGAACAACAGGCGCAGATAATATCTACCAACTAGTAGATTATAATTGTGAGGATTATATGTCAGTCATGACACGAGAAAGGCTTCTGAATGAAGCGGACCATCTGATGCGCGAACGGGGTTACTCTGCATTCAGCTATGCTGATTTGTCAAAGAGTATTGGTATCACTAAGGCCAGTATTCATCACCACTTCCCAACCAAAGACGTTTTGGGCGAACAAGTGGTGATTCAGGCCCATACCGATACCAAAAACCGATTTGAACAGATTGAAAAGACGGAGAATACGGTTGCGCAGATGCTTACCGCTTACGTGGAGCTTTTCATCGAGAGCTATCGCACGTCGCGTATGCCGCTGTGCTGTGCTTTGTCTGCGGAAATGGCCAATCTGCCACCGAATATCAGAGTTCAGGCGACCGAATATTTCGATATGCAGATTGCCTGGTTGACCAAAATTGTCAGCCGTGGCGTTGATGCAGGGGAACTGACTGCTGACTTGCCGCCATCAAAAATGGCGCTGCTTATTTTGAATTTATGCGAGGGCGCTAGCGTTGTTTCCCGGGCGATTAATAAGCCTGAGCTTTTCAACGATACGCTTGAACAGATCCTAATGATTGTTAAAAGAAAATAATTCTGGAGATGACCCCATGTTAGATTGGAATGAATACCGCTCAGAAGTGATGCAACGTGTTGGTGATCTGGGTAAGCTGACCCCGGAAACGCTAAAAGGCGTCATGGCTTTGGGCAACGCCGGCAATAAGACCAACCTTCTGGGCGCGAAAGTGCGTGAACTGATTGCACTGGCTTGTGCGGTGACGACTCGCTGTGATGGTTGCATCGCCGTCCATGCCGAAGCTGCCGTTAAAGCTGGCGCCACAGAAGAAGAAATTGCTGAAGCCCTGGGTGTGGCGATCAACCTGAATGCAGGCGCTGCAGTTGTCTATTCAGCACGTACGCTGGATGCGATTAAGCAACTGAAAGCGTAATAGTTATCGCGCTGAAAATATAAAAGGGCATGACTGCCCTTTTTTCACTTCTGACAGACATTGTCATCATGCTCTCTGGCATTAGGTCTGATATGGCTTTCATTGCCCCTTTTCAGAACGAAAACAGACTTTATTTCTCGTTAAACACATTTCTCACCCATTCGGCCAAAGCCCGAACGCCCGGTCGGTTAAGGTTTTCTCGTGGCATAATGAGGTCATATCCTCGCCCGGCGGGTATTTCTATTTCAAAAGGGGCGACCAGTCGGCCCTCATCGAGGTAATGTCGAATGAGTCGTTTTCTGCCCATGATGATACCGCCGCCATTGAGTGCCGCTTCAATCGACATCTGACAATTGTTGAAGCTTAAAAAATTATCTTCAACGGGCAGGTTTTTGCCAGACTCCCTGCACCATTCTCGCCATTCTGAAAAAACATTCTGGGAGTCAACGGATTCAGAGGTATGAATGAACGGGACTTCAGCTAACCAATGGTTTGCTTGCCTGATTTTTTTTGCAAGAGATGGAATACAGACGGGAACCAGCATCTCTTCAGATAACCGTTCGCAGTAGAGATCGGGGTATTTCAGATTACTGTAGTAGATAGCGACATCTACCCGTTCAAGATTAAAATCTACCAGACCGGCCCTCACTCTGAAATTGATATTCAGCCCTGGCCACCGTTCGGTAAATACCGGTAAGCGCGGCATCAGCCAGAGAAAAGCGAAGGTAGGTGGAAGGCCGACAGACAAGGTTCCTCTCAACCCCTGCACGCGAATATCTTCTATTTCATCACTGATGCGTTTAAGTGAAAACGCGAGTACGCCAAGTAAACGCTCCCCTTCATCGGTCAACTGAAGTTTTCTGGTCATTCTGATAAACAGTCTGAATCCGAGCATGGATTCAAGAGAACGAATGCGTTGGCTAACGGCCCCTTGCGTCAGATTGAGGGTTGTCGCCGCCTTAGTAAAGCTCATATGCAGTGCTGCCGTTTCAAACGTATGCAATAGTGCCAGTATGTTCTGTTGAGCGAGCATTCATTATTTTCCTTCTTAATTTTTCTTATGCATTATTTACAGTAATGCATACCCCGGAATTGATCGTTTGTCCACTAAGCCCCTTGTCCTCTTTAATTGGCCCAACAGACGTCCTGACAACAACGATGAGGGGAATATCTAATGAAGGGTCTTAAGTTAGTGGTTATTGGAGCGGGTTCAAGCTACACACCTGAACTGATGGAAGGCATTATCAAGCGTCAAAATGAATTTCCGATTCGCGAGTTATGGCTGGTTGATATTGAGGATGGCCGTGAAAAAATGGCGATCATTGCGGGCCTCACCCGACGGATGCTGGAAAAAAATGGGCTGGATATACCGGTTTATGAAACCCTTGACCGCACAGAAGCACTGCCCGGTGCCGATTTTGTTTGTTCTCAGTTCAGGGCCGGTTGCCTGGAAGCACGGATCAGCGACGAAAGGATATCGCTGAAATACGACATGATCGGTCAGGAAACCAATGGGCTGGGTGGGTTTGCCAATGCATGCCGCACTATCCCGATTGCATTGGCTATAGCGAAAGAAATGGAACAACTGTGCCCGGATGCCTGGTTGCTGAACTTTACCAACCCGTCGGGAATGGTCACTGAAGCGATACTGAAATACAGCAAAGTCAAAACCGTAGGGCTGTGCAATGTGCCTGTTATCATGCAAAAAGGTATTGCCAGTGCCTTAGGTGTCAGTGACATCAATGAATTTATCATGCAGGTCGCGGGACTTAATCACTTCATTTTTGCGCGCCATATTTTTCATGAAGGTAAGGATAAGCTGCCTCAGGTTATTGAGCTGATTTCAGAGGGGAATGATCCGTTGGTGCCTAAAAATATTCCTCCTTTCAAATGGCCGGATCGGTTGTTGGCGAATATGGGAATGATACCTTGCCCCTACCTGCGTTATTACTACATGAGCGACGACATGTACCGTCAGGAGCTTGGCGAAGCACAAGGGGAAGGGACTCGTGGTGAGATCGTAAAGGAGCTCGAAAGAGAACTATTCGAAATTTATCGAAACCCGGAACTCGCCGAGAAACCGAAAGCGCTGGAAGGTCGGGGAGGGCAGTACTATTCGGATGCGGCATGTGAATTGATGAGCGCAATATATAACGACAAACGCATCATCATGCATGTCAATACGCGAAACGATGGTGCGATTGCGGGCCTGCCGGATGACTGTGCGGTTGAGGTCAGTTCAATGATCACCCGTTCAGGACCTATACCACTGAATGTCGAACCTTTCCCGGAAGATGTACTTCGTCTGATTCAACTGATGAAAAGCTTTGAGCAATTGACCATTGAGGCAGCCATCAGTGGTAATCGGTATACGGCATGGCGCGCCTTGGTTATTAATCCCCTGGTCAAAAGCGGTCAACTGCTTGAAAATGCATTGGATGAAGTGATCGAACATAACAAAGCGTTGATGCCGGCCTTCCAGCGCAATAAATAACGCTAAGCAGACTGGTCGGTTATTTTATAACAAAGCGGTTATCACTCTGAACGAGGGGGAACCGCTTGCCGATGATGCATCAGACCGCTAAGAGATAGATAAAAAGGCATTACTGCCCTTTTTTCAGCTCTGACAATGCTTGCTGATAAAACCCTGCCGATTTAACACCCGGTATACGCTGGACCAACTGCCCATCCTTGAACATCAGTACGGACGGCAGCCCCCAAATTTCATATTTGGTGGTCAGCACCGGTGCCAGATCCACATTCACTTTGCCGACTTTGACGTCGCTGTCAGTCTGCTCGGCAAAATGGTTAAAAATGTCTTCGCTCATCTGGCAAGGCGGACACCAGGGGGCAGAGAAGCGCACCACCGCAACCCCTTCATGCCTCTCGATTTCTCTAAAATTATCTTCATTGTAAAGGGCTAATTCACGCATCATTCACTCCAGTACGTTGTAACTTGTGAACAATTCTACCTACCAGTTGGTAGAACTGATTAACATAAAAAGCTATCATTAATTGAAAGGTACTTAAGCGAAGACAATGCCATGTTTTATCAATGGTTAAGCGTCATCTTATGTGGACGGCGTGCTGAGAATTGTGATATTTCACTCCATCTGAATGAGAAAACTGACGTATTGTAACATCGGGATTACTTTATAAAAAAGCAAGCCCATCCATAAAGTGTCGGCCTACAGGGCTGGCCTATTCCTTTTCGTAAGGCGATGATGGAAAGAACATTATCCAGTCGTATTAATGTGGGGAGTACAGCGCATGTGCTGCATACGCAGCCCCTGATGATGCGCCATATCACTATAGATGAACCCACAATCATCCTGGTCCGCTATGGCAGGAAAATAATCCGCTGGGCGCAAGAGGAGATAACGCTGGAAGCGGGTGACGCGGTGGTCATCGGGGAGGGGCACTCTTTTGATATCATCAATACACCATCACCTTTAACGGGTACGTACGAAGCATCATGGCTGAGTTTTTGTGCCGATTTCGTCCAAAACTACTGCTTCATGCATGCCCCACGTATGAGCATGCGCGAAGCAAATAAAATGGCGGAGCCAGGCAACAGTTTTCGCCAGGCCTTTTATCACACTGCACAGGCCATTACAGATACTGAAAACATACCTGAAAGTATCGTGGCCAGGCGTATGGAAGAGATGCTGAGTTGGCTGGATGAATACCGCATTTTCTTCGCGCTGAAACAACATACCGGACTGGCGATAAAAATCCGCAAACTCGTTGCAGCAGACATATCACAAGACTGGAATACTGCGCAGGTAGCGGCTGCATTTGGTATGTCGGCCACCACCCTGAGACGCCATCTGCATGCCGAAAATACGTCATTCACCCATCTGGTGACTGACATTCGCATGTGCCGCGCCCTGACACTTTTGCAGGTGACAGATCTTTCAGTCACCCGCATATCCCTGGAAGTCGGCTATGAAAATCCGTCTAAGTTCGCCGCCAGATTTCGAACTCGCTTCGGATTCAGCCCCAGCCTGGTCCGGGTTTCCGGCCAGGCTATCGGCAACCTGGCTGCGGTTAGCGGCCCTGCGTAATCTGAAGATGCGCTTCGCCCAGTGAGTTCGCTTTTGCCATAAAGCCGACCAGGGCGGGCGTCGAGTCCGCCGTTATTCCCGGAAGTTTGTCGACACGAAGTGCCGTCAGCGTGATCTCATAACGGTGCGTTTCACCCTTCGGCGGGCAAGGGCCGCCATAACCCGGGATACCGAAATCAGTCCTGGTCTGAAGAGCCCCTTGCGGGAGATTTTTGTTATCCGCCGTTATCCCCGCCGGTAACGAATGAAGCGATGAGGGAATATTAACCACCTGCCAGTGGATCCAACCGAGGCCTGTCGGCGCATCCCGATCATAGATTTTGAGAGCGAAGCTTTGGGTTCCTGCCGGCGCGCCACTCCAGTTAAAAGAGGGGGCAAGGTTTCCACCACTGCACCCAAATCCATAAGGTGAACTCAGGGTTTGAGCCACGGGGAAATGGTTTTTTTCAAGCTCATGACTTGTCAGCGTAAATCCGGCTGCAAAAGCGACCTGACTAGACAACGCCAGGCATAATGTACTGATAAAAGTAAGGTGATAGCTGGACATTTACTATTCTCCATAGGGGGGTGATTAATATCCCAATGATAAGAGGAGAGAAAGACCCCGCGCCGCCCTGAACCGGCCAGTCTTAGCTCCATAACGCCCAAAAATGATATTTGTAATTCTCTGACTTCACAGGATGACGACCATCTCGCCGACGGCAGCTCACCTTACGCGGTATTCCCGGTGCCTGTCTGCTGTGACAAAAGAACAGCATGATTTGTTCTTTTACCTATTGACCAATCAACTAGTAGGTAGGTATAGTGCAACCATACTCTTAACCGGCATCAGGTAGCGATCGTCAGCTCCCCGGCCCGCTAAGTATTAACTCCGGCCCCAGCGGGGCTTTTCTCTCTTTCGCCTTGCGAGGTACATGATGAGTAAGTTGTTCACACCCTACAATCTGTCAGGCATGCAGTTAAAAAACCGCGTGGTCATGGCCCCGATGACCCGCACCCGCACCATGAACGACGTGCCGGATGACGTCGTCGCACTTTACTACGCCCAGCGTGCCTCTGCGGGGCTGCTTATCACCGAAGGCATGCCTGTTTCTGAAGAAGGGCGGGGCTATCTGTATACCCCGGGGATCTACAACGCTGCACACGTTCAGGGCTGGCGCAAAGTGACCGATGCGGTACATGCGAAGGGCGGGCGTATTTTTGCTCAGTTGTGGCATGTGGGCCGGATGTCTCATACCTCAATTCAGCCGGGCAACATCGCGCCAGTTTCCGCCGGTACCGTACAAGCGGTTAACACCACCGTCTTTGCACTGACCGAGTCTGGCGAACCGGGACCTGTCGTTCCAAGCCAGCCGCGTGCGCTGGAAACCGCAGAAGTTCGACGCGTTACTGCTGACTTTGTCCATTCAGCGCGTCTGGCAATGGAGGCCGGTTTTGACGGCGTGGAAATCATGGCGGCGAACGGCTTCATTTTCGACCAGTTCCTCAGCAGTGAGCTGAACCCTCGCACCGATGAATACGGTGGCTCTGTGGAAAACCGTCAGCGGTTCCTGCTGGAAACGGTTGATGCCATCTCTGCGGCTATTGGTAGCAATAAGGTGGGCTTGCGCATTTCACCGTTCGGGCGGATTTACGACCTGGCGCCTTATGAAGGTGAAGAAGAGATTTGGGCCAGTATCGCAGCGGCTCTCGGCCAGCGTCAGCTGGCTTATGTACATCTCTATTATCAGCCTGTTTATACCCAGGCACCGGTACCTGCCGGGTTCAAAGCCGCGTTCCGTAAAACTCTGGGGGGCACGGTTATTGCCGCCGGCGGCTTCACCCGCGAGATTGCCGAAACGGCACTTGAGGCAGACGAACTGGATCTTGTCGCGTTTGGCGTGCCGTATATCGCCAACCCTGATCTGGTCGAAAGAATGCAGAACGGCTGGCCGCTGGCCGAAAGCGATCGCACGACGTATTACGGCGTGACGGGGTCACCAGAGAAAGGCTACACCGATTATCCCGCCTGGGAAGCCAACTAACGCCACGAAGCCGGTGGTATTTGCGGTGCCCACATAAACAGGCACCGCCAGACTACATTAATAGGGTATTCAGGAGCCAATATGCAAACCCTTAAGCCGATTATTACGATAGATATCTGGTCAGATCTGGTCTGCCCCTGGTGCTGGATTGCCAAAAAGCGTTTCGAACAGGGCCTTGCCGCCTTTGAACACAAGGAACAGGTCGTGGTCCGCCACCACAGTTTCCGTATTTCCGGCGACCGGCCTGCCGTGCCGTTCCGCAAAGCCCTTTACAAGAAGTTTGGCGGGGAACATGGGGCGGAACTGATGATGAATCAGGTGGGCACGGCCGGGAAGACAGAAGGGCTCCAGTATAACTTTGACACCATGCTTTTTGGCGATACCGAAGATGCCCATACGCTGCTCGCGGCTGCGCGTCACGCCAATATGGGCGACGCCATGGCAGAACGGTTTTATCGGGCCAGTGTGACTGAGGGGCGTTCCATTTTCGATCCGCTGGAGCTCATTGCGTTAGCTACAGAAGTGGGCATGTCCAGAGCCGACGCTGTAAGTGCCCTTGCCAATGAGGCCTTCCGTGCATCGGTGGCCGAAGATGAAGCCCATGCCCGGTCGATCGGGGTCAGCGGGGTCCCGCTGTTCCTGCTCAATGAAAAATATGCTATCAGCGGCGCGCAATCTGCGGACAACTTCCTGAACGTGTTGAAGCAAGTCTGGGAAGAAAAAGCGGCTGAACTTGCAAAAACTGACGGCCAGACCTGCGGCGCTGACGGTTGCAGCATCTGACACCTGAACGAGCCGGCTGCATGACTGCCGGCAAATCTACCCTGCAAATAACGGAGTTCAAAATGAGCGATTATTTTAAAGGCAAAAAACTGCTTGTCGTGGGTGGCACCAGCGGTATGGGTCTGGAAACGGCGCGTATGGTGCTGAA
This sequence comes from Enterobacter chuandaensis, assembly GCF_003594915.1. GTDB lineage: Bacteria > Pseudomonadota > Gammaproteobacteria > Enterobacterales > Enterobacteriaceae > Enterobacter > Enterobacter chuandaensis. The sequence goes on along the minus strand of NZ_QZCS01000014.1, from coordinate 63,782 downwards.
AGCCGGTGGCAGCGTGGTACTGACGGGCAATAAAAAAGACAAGGCAGAAGCGGTTCAGAAAGAACTGAGCCCACTGGGTTCCGTGTCCGTGATTGCGGCAAACCTGATGACCGAAGAGGGCATGAACGCCATTCGTCAGGAGATTAATGCCAATCATCGCGATATCAGCCTGATGGTCAACGCGGCCGGGATATTCATGCCAAAAGGCTTTACCGAGCATTTGGAAGCGGATTACGACATGTACCTGACTCTGAACCGGGCAACCTTCTTCATCACGCAGGACGTGGTGAAGAACATGCTGGCCGACGGCCGTGAAGGGGCGATTGTGAACGTGGGCTCCATTGGGGCGCAAGCAGCACTCGGCGACTCACCGGCTTCCGCATATTCCATGGCCAAAGCCGGCCTGCACGCGCTTACGCGTAATCTGGCCATTGAGCTGGCCGGTGCGGGTATCCGCGTGAACGCGGTCTCGCCAGGGATCGTGCATACCCCGATTTATGAGGGTTTTATGGCGAAAGAAGACATTGCTGGCGCAATGCAATCGCTGAACGCTTTCCATCCGCTGGGGCGTGTCGGCACGCCGGAAGATGTGGCCAATACCATCTTCTTCCTGTTGTCCGACAAAGCCTCTTGGGTGACAGGCGCAATCTGGGATGTCGATGCCGGTATCATGGCCGTTCGCAGATAAGCTCGTCGTAACCTCGCAAAGCCGCCCCATGATGGGGCGGCTGACAGGTATCTTGCTTGTAACTCAACCATTTTGAAAGTTAACATAATGAAAAAATTGAAATTTACCTTCAAAAATGCAGAAGGTGAGGAACTTGCCGGGTTGCTTGAATTGCCAGAAAATCCAAAAGCCTTTGCCCTGTTGGCGCACTGCTTTACCTGCGGGAAGGATCTGAAAGGTGCTGCACGCATTGCCAGGAAACTGACAGAAAATTCAATTGCGGTGCTTCGCTTTGATTTCACCGGGTTAGGCAACAGCGAAGGCGATTTTTCCAATACCAATTTTTCCTCGAATATTTCTGACCTGCTGTGCGCGGTCGATTATCTTCGTCGGGAATACGAGGCTCCTTCGCTGCTGATTGGTCATAGCCTTGGCGGTTCGGCAATCCTCTCTATTGCAGCCAAAGTGCCTGAAGCCAGAGCGGTCGTAACCATAGGTTCGCCAGGCGAATTGACGCATGTACAGCGGTTGTTTAAAGACAATATCGAAGATATCAGGAACCATGGCGCTTTCCCGGTAGAGCTTGCAGGTCGGGTATTCACGCTAAAAAAGCAAATGCTGGATAACATTCAGGAGCATAAAATAGCGGAAAAGGTATTTACCATGAATAAGCCACTGCTGATTTTTCATGCTCCCAATGATGATACTGTGCTGATTGAACAGGCAGAGAAAATTTTTAAAGCCGCCAGACACCCCAAAAGCTTTATTTCACTGGGTGAAGCAGATCATCTTCTGACGCATCCTCAGGATGCGGAATATGTTGCCGGGATTATCGTTGCCTGGAGTTCTGCTTACATTTAGAGGGCGTGTAAAGTTTCGTGAAGCTGCAGGTGCTGTCGTTGGCCACTGAATAAATGGGCATAGCATTTTGGTTGCACATACAAAACTGCGTAGCATGCTTTCTTTACGCGAAAAAAGCCCTGCTTAGATGCTGGGCTAAGGGCACAGTAGCTACGGTTTATTTTTATTATTTCCTTGGCCTTGCTCAACTTCCAGGTTTATTACCTTCAGGTTGAGATTCAATTAATTTAACTTTAACGCTCTCTTATTTTCCTGGAAAAATTGAAGTCAATTCGCGGGCGGTATCAACCAGAAGCTCACCGTTTTTGTACATCTCGCTCACTTCTCCGTTCTTGCCGGTAGCATTTTCAGGTCGTTCAATAAACTGCCCCAGAGGAGTCGCGTTCTCATCCAGTACCACGGCAAACGGAATTTTGACTTTATCGACACCAAAGTGTGCCTTAAAGACGGCTTCAGCCTTGTCGCGGGTGATAATACCCAGACGTATTGCCGGCGCTGACGCGGCAATGGCATGGATAACGGGCAGGTTTTTATGGCAGTCGGGGCACCACATTTCAGCAGCTACCAGAATGCTGTACGAACCCGGAAGTTGTGAGAGCTTACTGATGACATCGTCAGGTAATGCCTCGTTGGCAAGCCCCTCAAAATGCCGTAATGCATTGCGGTCTTCTTCTGCTCCGCTGCCAACAAATTCGTTATAATCTGATGCTGCTTCGAGCAGTACGTTGAAATCTTGCATATGTTCTCCTTTGTTAGTAACGGGTCTACGGCTTCACATAAATCTGGCAATGATAAAGGACAATTCTCCAGGCATGACCTGAAAAAGCGTACCATTTTAGTGTCTGGCTGCCATAAGTAGATATTGTCATCCTACCTACTAATTGATAGATTATCACGTAATTTGTTAATTTTGAGGCGTCAAGCTAATGGGCCGGTCTGTTGGATTCAAGATAGTGATAGCAATGATGGCATTCGCAGCCAATTCTGTGCTCTGTCGGATTGCGTTGAAAGGCGAACATATTGATCCGGTGACGTTCAGTGACCTTCGCCTGATGAGCGGGGCGGTGGTCTTATTACCACTGTTGTTGAGACGTGAGGGGAAAAAGCAGGGCGTCTGGAGCTTGAAAAGCGGGTTCTTTCTTATGGCCTACGCCCTGTGTTTCTCCCTTGCCTATATCCATTTGGATACAGGAACAGGTGCTTTACTCTTGTTTGGCGTTGTGCAGCTGGCGATGGTGGCCCATGGCCTTTTCCATGGGGAAAGGCTGTCTTTTTCCAGAGCAACGGGGCTTGGGCTGGCTGTAGCCGGCATGGCTGCTCTCCTCTTACCTGGTGCCAAAGAGCCCCCCCTGTGCAGCGCTGTTCTGATGGCGCTTTCAGGCCTTGCCTGGGCGGCTTATACCCTCTGCGGAAAGCGCTCTCCTGATGCTACGCAGGCCACTGCGGCAAACTTCATCCTTGCTGTACCTTTTGCCCTGGTGTTGTCGCCGTTCATTAGCCAGGGAGCGCACTTCGACGGTATTGGAATTCTCCTGGCAGTACTCTCTGGTGCGGGTGCTTCTGCCGGAGCCTATGTGTTGTGGTATTCACTTTTACCTCGTCTTGAGTCTGTTACAGCCAGTACGGTTCAGTTGAGTGTGCCCTGTCTGGCGATGCTGGGAGGCGTCACATTTTTGGGCGAGTCAATGAGCCTCAGAATGGCTTTTTCAACCCTGGCAGTTCTTGCAGGCATTCTGTTGGTGATCAAGGCTCCGGTTCGGAAAATACGGCACTGATATTAACGTGCCAGTCATGACTTGATCACTCTGCAAATGGTTTTTTAGATTTTAAAGCAATGGAATATCTAATTGTTAGCAAAAGTCAGTGGCGCTGTAACCTCATTTGATAAACTAACCGGGTAACCTCTATGAAATATGATTTTGATGAAGTAGTGGACAGGACTGGAACAGATAGCTTAACCGTCGACGGCTGGCGCGAATATATGTTCGGTGACCATGAAAGCCCCTTGCCGGAAGTACCGGCCACTGGTTTTATAAACCTCTGGGTAGCAGACATGGCTTTTCCCACACCCGATCCGGTGCTTGAAGCCATACGTTCCCGGTTAGATAAAAAAATTCTTGGCTACACCCGCGTTTATGACAGAGATTACTATGATATTTTTGGGGCCTGGTGTGAAAGGAATTACGGATATCGGTTTCCGGAAGAGAGCATTGTTTTCTCCCCTGGTATTATCCCTGCGCTTAACCGCCTTGTTCCGTTACTGACCCATGAAGAAGACAGCATCCTCATCCTGACCCCTTCTTATGCACCGTTTAAAAAAGCTGGAGAGTATAGCGGTCGTCGTGTCGTCGATTGCCCGCTTAGCAACAACGAAGGCGAATGGGCGGTAGATTTTGAGGCAATGGAACAAACTCTGTGCGATTACCAGCTGCGAATTAAAGCCTTCTTCCTCTGTAACCCGCATAATCCGACCGGACGTGTCTGGCGACGTGATGAGTTGCAGAAAATGATAGCGTTATGCATTAAACATGATGTGTGGGTTATTTCTGATGAAATCCACTGTGATTTATCCCGCTCGGGCGTCACGCACATCCCCGCCGCGTCAGTTTTTCCTGAAAATCATAAAATTATCACCTGCATGTCGACCAGCAAGACGTTCAACCTGGCGGGTAATCTGCTTGCAAATATCATGATCCCTGATGCCTCAGTGAGAGCAGAATGGCTTCGCCTGCATGATGATTTTATCTCACCGTTGAGTCTGGTGGCTAACAAGGCCGCCTGGTCCGAGTGCGATGAGTGGTTGACTCAGCTCAGGCTCTACATTGACGAGAATTTCCGTTTTCTACAGGACTATCTGAGAACATATCATCCGCTGGCCCGTTTTATCATTCCGGAAGGGACCTATCTGGCATGGATTGATATCTCTCCTCTGCTGGATGTCAGTAATCAGGAAGAAGTAACCCTATTTTTTGCCAGACATGCGGGTGTATTGCTTGAAGGGGGACAAATGTTTGTCAGTAACGGAGACGGGTACATACGTCTTAATCTGGCTTGTCCACGCGCCGTGCTTGCCGAAGGGCTTAGCCGCATAAGCAACGCATTGAGTGCCAGTTCTACCGGAACCATAACCACAACAATGTAGCCAGGAGAACAGGATGACGAAACACTATGACCAGAGAGACTGGATAGGACGCTGAACAGTTCTGATTTTAGCATGCCAGCGTATCAATTGTGTGCGACAAAGAAACTGATTGGGGTCGTTGGGGGCGAAAAAGACGAAGGTATTATTGACGCTCTTAAATGTGCTGATTGCTGATTTTGATACGGCTATTAGGCTCCTAGGGTAATAGCCGCCTCGTCTGAATCACTCAATATCGGCGTGCCGTTCCTTCATTGTCTCATTCGTTTCATTAAGATTGGCCATTAATGCCAGAACCATACTGTCATAGGTCAGCAGGGAAGCCTGTTCGAAGAGAGAGGCCATCGGTTGAACGCTATGGACTGCCGGGATAGTGAGCACATAATCCGCCAGGGTCGCCAGAGTTGAATCTGGTGAGGTAGTGATGAGCGCAATATAAACGCCATTATTCTTAGCAATTTTCACCTGGTTGATCAGGCGTTGGGTCTCTCCGGAGCCTGAACCAACGATCATCAGGTCGTTTTTGCGGGAATGCGGAGCGCTGATTTCCCCGACCACACTGACGGACAGGCCAAGATGCATCAGCCGGTTAGCAAAAGCGTTTATCATTTGCCCTGAACGTCCAGCACCGGCAAGAAATACATGACCGGCAGTAATAATAGAATCAACAAGTGTGCTAAATTCTTTCTCATCGATTTTATCCACAAGTGAAGATAACTCTTTCAAAACGAGGGAGTACTTTTTCATTATGGTCATTCTTTTATTGAAAAAGGCAGACAGGGTATATCTGCCTTTTGTTTATCAGGATGCGTCGAGCATTTCTTCAACATATTTCCCGACTTCGTGCGTTTTAAGGTTACGGCACGACTCGATGAACGAAATATCCTGGAAGAGCGTAAAGAGTCGGCGCAGCACAGACATATGCTGATCGCTTGTGGCGAATGCGAGATTAAACATAATGCTGCATTCAACTGTGAGGTCAGCATCTTCCATCTGACCAAACACGACCTCTTTATCAAAACGTACAATGCTTATGCTGTTGGTTTTTACCAGCGTATAGTCCGCATGTGGAATGGCAATACCCTGACCATTCGCCATCAATAAACCGGTTGGATAAGTCTTCTCACGCTCCAGGCAGGCCTGTATATAGACGGGCGTGATATAGCCTTTTTCCAGCAGCTTCTGGCCTGCAAACTCAATTGCAGCATGCCAGTCAGCGATCGTACCCTCGACGTCGTTTACCAGAATCTCAAGTTTCATCATTTCACCTGGCCAAGCATTTCTTCTTTAACAGCATCAAAGATTTCATCTTCGCCCAGACCCGTTAACAGGCCTGCTCCCACAATCACACGCGTGGTGATGCCCGGGTTATCCAGCTTGGTTGAAGAAACGATCAGGTCATAGCTATTAAACGTGTCCGTGGTACAGGCCATTAAAGAGGATTTATCTACCTGCGCTTCGATATTCTGTTCTTTCAGATAGTCCTGCAGGACAGAAACCATAATGGAAGAGGAGGCAATACCGTTTCCGCATACAACTAAAATCTTTTTCATTTTCAGGTACCTTCTGAGGTTTTAAGCCGTTTTTTCTGCCTCAGTTTTCAACTGACGGCGCGCTTTCTGTTTGAGTAAGTAGCCAACGGACAACAACAACACAGCGGCGAGAGCATAGCCTGCGATACCAACATGGCTGAGGCCAGCAAAAAGGCCGGTGAACGGGTTAGCTGACGGGTTAAGCGATGAGTACATCACGCTGGCATCAGGATTTGTGCCGAATTTCTGGAACACTTCATTAGTTGCCGGAGCCATCCAGGAAGCGATGTATAAGCCGCTGCCAAACAGGATGATGGAGGTCACCCAGGTTCTAATAATGTTGCCATTAAAAACAGGCACCATACAGGCAATAAAGAATACGAACTGTGAGAGGTCCCCCAGCGGCATCACGCGGTTGCCAGGAAGAACAACGGCGAGGATAACAATGACCGGGATCAGCAGCAGTGCAGGCGCAATAACTGAAGGATGACCAACAATCAACGCGGTATCCATCCCGACAGTGATCTCACGATCCGGGAAACGTTTAACCAGTTTCTTACGCGCCACGTTGGACAACGGAACCAGACCTTCCATCATGATTGAGGTCATGCGTGGCAGCAGGAGCATCACTGCGGCAAGGTACATACCCAGCTGCAGGCTGGCGATAATGGTGTGATACGGAGATTCCCAACCATAACCACAGAAGCCAAGAAGAATACCAATAATGAAACCAACCATGGTCGGATCGCCCAGGATACCAAAGCGTTTCTGAATGCTTTCCGCTGTAACGTTCAGATTACGGAACCCAGGTATGCGATCGTAAATCCAGTTAAACGGATAAGCGAAAAGCAAATAGGTATTTGCAACCGGATGGGAGATGGCAACGCCTTTTGGCAGGTTGAAGAATTTCTCGTTGTTTTTGGCACCCAGGTCAGCCGCAATAAGTGCCCAGACATGGAACAATGCAGCCGTAAGAACACCATAAAGGAAGCTGCCGGAATAAACCCCAACGATCGCTCCCATAGAGGCATTCTGATGAAGATTAAACACGTCAACGTTTACACAGTCCGTTAGACGGGCCACCAACATGGCAATATTCACGGCAACGCACAGAGGAATAATTATCGCCCCCATGTTTGAGCCAAAACCCATTACGGCGGTGGCTGCGCCACCAACGTCAATGGCGCTCAGTGAGGAACCGGTAGCCTCAGCAAGTCCCGTAACCGCTGGCTGCATTTTTTCAAGCATCAGCTTGATGGTCATGGTTAATGCAATAAAGCCGATGCCGACTTTAATGGCTGATGATATACACTCTGACAGGGGGCGCCCCAGAAGTTTCATCAGAATAAGGAAGATGACCGGTATAAAAATAAAATTACCCAGGTCATTGATAAACTGTGTGATCAGTTCCATTTTTTAGCCCTCAGATTTCTCATCATCTGGTCTGAAACCCATATTCCATCGAACATCTTCAGGTTTCGTCAGTAATGCGTTGTCACTCCGTTCTGCTTCCAGTAGATTCTTTTTGGAATTTTCCCTTGCAGTTGCAAAGTCGAACGCGTTGTCATACCAGGCATCGACGATCATTTTTGTGTATTCAAGATCATTAACTCTGCAGCCAAGTCCAATCACCTGTGCATTGTTACTGAGTCTTGCTCGCTTGGCCGAGTAGGGATTGGTGACGGCGACAGCACGGATCCCCCAGTGCTTATTTATCTGGCATGTAAAGCCAATTCCGGTACCGCAAATGTAGATACCGAGGCGGCATTCGTCCCGCTGAATCACACCTGCCATTTCATCCGCAAGACGAGCGAAATTGTTGAAACCGTCTTCTTTGCGTTTCACGGGATCGTACACGACCTCGGCATTTTTCTCTTCTTCGAGATACTTTTTAATTTCCTCCTTACGATCAAATCCAACATCATCACATGCGATTGCAATTTTCGTTTTCATCTCAAACAACCTGTCATTAAGAACTTAAGCCAAGTATGATGTTGGTATATATTGGTTGTCAACTGAGATCAAAATCACAAAATTTCTAACTTATTGATTTACATCGAATTAAAAACCAATAAAAGCTAATATTAGCCAATTTGATGGTGTTATACAGGAGGGAGAGATTTACCGGCTGTGTTGATGTAAATTGATGTAAATTTATTAATTGTCTGATTTTAATGAGTTTTAATGGATTTAACCCTTGTTCTCACGAACGACAGTTCCCAGAACTCTGACTACTCATCTTTCCCTTTGGTTTGTTTTAGTTTGCATCTTATGTGCTATGATTCGCTTCATTACATTGAGTTGAAAGGTTATAGGGGGAAGGATGTACCTGGTTGAAGAAAGGAGAAAGTTGATCCTTGAAGAGATTATTTCGGCGGGTACCGTTTATGTTAGCGACCTTGCCAAAAAGTATGAGGTCACTTATGAAACCATCCGTAAAGATCTCACCCATCTTGAAAAAAAAGGTCTGCTGGTTAAAAGCCACGGAGGGGCGACATTAAAACAGGGCGCTGTCGAGCATCCTTTCCAGGTAAGGGAAAAGGAAAACAGTACTTTCAAACAAGCCATAGCCAGAAAAGCTCTGGAATTTATCCCCCCCAATAGCTCAATGATCATTGGTACCGGGAGTTCTAACTATGAACTGGCCAATTTGTTGTGCATGAAATCTGGCTTTAAAATTTTTACCGATTCTTTGCCCGTGGCCAGCGTGCTGATCGAGTCAGAAAACCAGGTCTTTTTGTTCGGCGGAGAACTGAGGAAGAAAAGCTCTTCTGTCTTTGGTGGGTGGGCTGTGTCAATGATTAATGATATTAACGTTGATCTCTGCTTCATCGGCACTGATGGCTTCAACAATATGACAGGTCCATCAACTCCGTCCTCCTCGGATGCCTTTCTGGATCGAACGATCATTGCCCATTCCGAGAAGAAATATATCCTGGGCGATTATACTAAATTCCAACGAAGTAGCTTATTTAAGATCTGCGACTGGTCTGAGATTACCGCGCTGATAACGAATGATATTGCTGATAAAGACGGTATTGCCGAGGTTGCGAAGCATACGACAGTTGTAACTTGTTGATTCTGAATTCAATAATTTCAATATTTACGATAAGGATGAAACGGATGTTATCTCGTGAGTCAGGAAGGGACGGTGCCACACAATCCTTCATTTAGAAGGAATCGTCCCCGACATCTGCTTTGGGAGTCAGCTCAATCTCTTTCATTTACCACCCTGGCCCTGGCATTATTCAGGAATGCATCCTTGTTCCATGGTTTCGCCTTGCCGCTGCTTATCCCTTCGGCCAGCAGATCGCGCAGTTCCTGAAGACGGGATTCAGCCTGCTTTTCGCACAGCAGCCGCAGCGCGTCGCGCATGACCTCGCTCTGTATACGGTAATCATCGGCTTTAACCAGAGAATCGATAAATTCGCGCAGCTTTTCACCCACGTCCACCGTCATCGTACGTGCCATAACCCCTCCGTTTCTTGATGTAAGATTTGTTCTTACATCAGTATATTATTTTTACATCAGGATTGCCTGCTTAGTGATCGAGACTATGGACTGTATTTAAGAGATCAACAGGGATGCGAAATCGGATAGATATCTAATAGAATGCTGAGTTATAGCCTTAAGCGAGAGCTGGAAATGAAATTAACAGAAAATCGTGTGGATACACTCATAGATACCCTGAACGACCTTATCTGCGATGAGCAAAGTATTACTCGCGAACAGCGAGAAAATTTAATTAAAACGGTTGCCACACTGGGTGGGCTTAAGGAGCGACTACGACTCGTTTCTGCGGAGAAAGAAGCCAGGCAGATCGCTAAAAACGAGAAGTTAAAGAAACCGCGCGAACCGGACCTGGTGTTTCCCCGTACAGGAAAGCCGTGGCTGCCAGAGGACCTCGATGTTATCCATTCCATTATCGACGATTTACCTGATGACAGAATTGATGATCACATCCTGTGGCTTTCAAAGCAGCAAGGGCGTACTCCCTATGCTGTCGCACTGAAGATTGTAGGTGTAGGAAGAATGGATGATGAGTGGGCGAAAGCTTGGAAACCCGCGGCAAAATCGCTTCGAGAAGATTATGCAAAGCTTCATCCAGCTCCCTCTTCGGATATCAGCCAGGTATAACCGGTTTTTGGTTGAGATGTATATGAAGTTATTTTGCAGCAGCATATTTTATAATTATAAAACATCTGCCCCTGCAAAATATGGTAAAATAATAACCAATTACACTCCTTAATCTAAATATATCAATATCTTTGCCGATATATATAGTAAGGAAGGGAGAGTGATGAACGATTTTCATTTTTTAAATATCTGTATTCAGAATAAGGATGTGGCAGGTGCAATGCGCGTGCTGCGTGATAAATCAGAATTTGCGGTGCGCAAGATTCTGGAGAAACTCAGGGTCAGGGTCACAACGCAAACCGGCAGGGCATTCTGGCATTATGTTCAGGGCTGGCTGTTAACCGCGTGTCGCCAGGGGAATATACAGCATGAATCGTTCAGTACCCGACGTTCTTCCCACTATCCGGAACGCCAGCCAGCTCAGTCCCGCTGCTCTCGATATGGTCAAGCTTCTCGCACTTCTGGCCATGATTATCGACCACACCAATACGGTGTTTCTGTCGCCAGCCTGGCCGGTGATGTATGCGCTTGGCCGGATGGCCTTCCCCCTGTTCACGCTTATATGGGCGATGAACGTACAGCGTACCCCGGAACGACTGCAGAAGAGAGCCAGTCGTCTGTGGGTCTGGGCAGTCATCACGCAGCCGATGTTCAGCCTGGCCTTCTGCCATCACCAGCCCTGGTGGGCCCTGAACATTCTGTTCGTGTTTGCCGGCGTCACGCAGCTGCTTGCCCTGCAGTACCGGCACGGCCGGAAAGGAATGCTCGCCGGATATCTGCTCCTGGCCCTCATGATTTGGCCACTGCAGCCGGCAAGCTACGGGCTGGCAGGAATAACGCTGGCCATCAGTATGGCAACGGTTTCTGGCAGCGATACACCCGGAGTGCAGCGGCTGGCAGCCATCACTGCCGTGCTGTCACAGATTTGTTTAAACGGGTTATCGCATCTCCTGGATATGCCCGCAGAAACATTATTACTGGCCACGCTGCCTACTCTGGTATTCCCCCTGGTGGTGGTTTGTTTCTGCAGGGAAATCTGTCCGGAAGGCCGCCAGCGTTTCATGCCGCGTAATTTCTTTTACTATGCTTACGCTGGCCACCTGGGGATTATTGGTCTGATACAGTATACTTTCGCCTGATTAGGGAGGACGTAATGGCTATCAGTGAGAAAGACCTGCTTGAGGCAGGTTTCAGCAAGAGCGAAGTGGACAACTTACAGGGCCGGCTTGCAGCAGGCGGAGGCACCATGCAGCATCTCATCGAAGCGCTCTCACGGCGCTTCCGGGTGTCGGCATGGATCACGGTCGCGCTGGTTCTGGTTATGCTGGTCACCCTCATCGCCGGCAGCCGGACACACATTCTTTCCGGGGGCATGAGTTCCCTTGTTGTCCTGATCATTGCCTGGGTGACCTTTCCACCTGCGCTGGGCTGGAAAGCTTTCCGCCTGCAGAAAACTATTTCCCGGAAGGCTCAATAGTCAGTAAATCAAGCGCCACTTTGGCTTTAACCCCCCATCCCGCAATTTTAAGCGCCATTACGGAATGGGGCGTGCCGGATACTTTCCTGAAGAAATCTGGCCTGGTCCAGTACCACAGCCGTTGTGCTTCGGGTTTCAGCCTCAGGCCATACGCGCCGTAGACTTCGCTGAAGAGTGTGACAGCCTTATACGTCCCCAGCCCCTGCTGCCGGCTGAAGCCCAGAAATTCAGCGATCTCCATCGAGCCGTCAGCGAATATTCCCTCCGTCTGCTTATCACCGAGGAGGTTGTGCGCGGCTTCCCGTGAAATCGTGTTAAAGCCATTTACGACAATCACCGCGCCGGCCACCACGCCCACCGGCGTCATTGAGGACATCATGACGATCCCACCAAAGATGGCCGCACCGGCCACCACGACGTCGACCGCTGAAATGATGTAGCCCACAATTTTGTTCTCGTCCCGGACAACCTTCACCTCAGCATAGAGTTTTGCATAGCCGGTTTTGAGCGATCGGGACTGCTCCAGCAGGCTGGTATTTTCAGCCCGTAAGGCCCGCAGACAGGCCATACAGTCATCATCCGTTTTCGCCCGGCGCGCGGCCTCAAATTGGGCCATGATGAATGCCCTGATCTCATCCACAAACTGAATCCGGATAAAACCATCCTGGAGATGCATAGCCGCCACCGTGTTGGCCGTATTCACCAGTTTCCGGGCCTCAAGGTTTATCATGGTTTCGGCCCAGGCACGGGGATTCTGGCCGGGTAAAAGCAACGTGTCCATTTTATCGCCTCGCTTATATGTTTCTGAAAGCATATTCCCGAAACGAGTTTTGACAACAAAAAAAGGGCACGCTGCCCTGCAGAACTCACTAGGCCGCATCGCGGCATGGAGGCGCCAGCTGAGGCCAGACAGGGAGAGAAAGTCGACGGGCGCCGTGACCGGCGTAAGCCGCTGCGGGTTGAAAAGTTCTGCCTGTCCCATCCCTTACCCTGCAAAGCCATACCCGTTAACCGCCACGCCTGGTAGGATGTGCGCGGTCGGAGTTAGCACGTCGAGGCCAGAGGCCGCTGACGGGCTGTATCTCCGCGTTAGCGCCGTGAGGCGCTTACGAGCGTGTACAGCTGGCTTGCCGCGACGCTAACTGCAGCAGCTCTTACCTCTAGTTACAACATCCCTCTTAAAGCGAGGGTGTTCCGGCCCTTCGGGCCGGGGCGGCGTCGGTTTAGCAGGGGTCAGGTAAATATGCAGTGTCGGGTTCTGGCCAGGACGGGGCCCGGCGCCTGCGACGGGAGGTACTTTTGATTTCGTTCTGAGCGCGCGGCCGTGAGGCAGGTGCATGCGAAGGCATTTTACGTTATCCACAGAGTGGCCGAAGACAAAGATCTACTCTGGAATGTAATGAACAGAGAGATAAAAACGGTGAAGTAAGACTATTTTGCGGAATGTCTTTTATTCATTTCCGGGTTACTTCACTTATTCGTTTGCGAATTTCTGTGTAAAAAAAAGAGACGGTGGCCATTGCGGTCCATAACGACCGGCAGAACGTCATGGTGACCGGAAGGAGAAAGGAGTAAAGGATGAAAAATGAGCAGAATGGCCGAAAAAAACCAGCACGAAAAGCCCCGGTGAGGGGCCTGTAAACAGAAAAACTGTTGTTTCGTCTGTGACTAGTCAGGTGGAGAAAGCGCCAGATCCAGCTGGTAAAGATGCTGGATGGCCAGAGCCTTCAGGCGCTCAGATGTGCACCAGTACGCTTCGTCAGGCGGCAGGGTGCGGTAAATCCATTCAGACATTGCATGGAGTCGTTCATCTGCCGGCAGCTTAATCAGATTGTTAGCACGTTTACGCTCCGCGCCTTTTTTGCGACGGTAAACGAGTGCCTCCCGGCGCTTACGGCCGGACCAGCATTTCCGTGCGGAATGGGGCTGAACATCATCATGTTCGCTCATCATCCCTTCCCGGATCAGCTGCTCACGCTCGGCGCTCTGGCGGAGCTTCTTTTCCTGCTCTTTAAACAGCTTGTCCATATCGACGCCCAGCATCTGAAATCCCACGGGGGTGATATAGACATACGTTGGCAGCCAGGAGCGGGATTCACGATCCCAGGTACGTTCTTCCGCAAGGCCAAGAACGCCAAACCGTACCTGTTCCTCAATAAGCCGTGAAAGGCGTGACACCGTCACCTCCGTTTCCGGAATGACATTGCCTTTGGCGTCCTTTGCACTCAGCTCTTTTGCAAGACGGGAGATACACATGCCGACAGTATGCTTGCCGGCATCACAGAAGCTGATGAGCACTGGCCAGAGCGCATCGAGCAGGCGCTGACGTTCCGGACGGAAGCCATATTTACGTCCCGCTTTACGGCGTCCGGCGACATAGAGAGGGTGGCGAGAAACATGCATGCGCAGGCTGACCTGCCCGGTTTCATTGTCTTTTTTCACCAGGCGATTGTAGGCATAACCGAGCTGTCCGGAGAGCTTTTTATAATGCTCCGGGCGATACCAGGCCGGGTTCTCACATTTGGCTTTTGTGGAATGCTCACCGCGTTTGCGGCGGGTCAGTTTTTTGACCGGTGCAATGAGGAAATTACCCTGCGTGCCGGCATCGACATCCTGCCAGAAACGGGTTAGCTCATCTTTCGGTAGATCTGACCAGTGGACAGAAATCTGATTGTCATTCACGGCGGCCTGTTCTTATGGCGGCCGGGTGTTGTGTTATGTGGTGCATGCGTTATAATCCTTCACAGGCAACGCGCCTGCTTTTGGACCCCCTGATACCTGTGTCTTCCGCCAAGATGATGACAGTTATCGGGGGGTTTGTGCATTCAGGCTCCGGGAAATCCCGTTACCTGCTCCTGAACGTTTTAACGGACACGTCCTGTCCCTGTTTGTTTCCGGAAGTCCGCATTTCTTCCGTAAAACCATCTTTGTCCCCAGCCTGCCTCACCACAAAGCAGTCAAACCGTCAGTTTGAATTAGGTCACAAAAGTAATCTGAATCAACAATCTGTCCCACCACAAGACGATTGCTGACGCTCCAAATACTACCTTCTCGTAAGTTAATTTTCCAGATGTTAGGCCAGATTACCATCCATCGGCGCGAGCTTATTGTCCTTAAGATATTTTTAACCGACAGAGATCGCTGAAATGTCAGGGCATTATGTGTAATCAGGGAAACCAGCCGAGAGAAGAGAAATCTGCGTTCAGGGCATTTAACTCAGGTCGTTACACTGTGATGCTTTCGGCTTATATCTACAGTGAAAAAATGCGTATAGCATTTGCTATACACTATTCTTGTGTTATGCTTGTAAAGCAATTGCTATACAAGGGGTGCAATAATGAAATCAGATGTTCAGCTCAATCTCAGAGCCAAAGAATCTCAAAGAGCACTCATCGATGCTGCTGCAGAGATACTTCATAAATCACGTACGGACTTCATTCTGGAAATGGCATGCCAGGCTGCGGAGAATGTGATCCTTGATCGGCGTGTATTTAATTTTAATGATGAGCAGTATGCAGAGTTTATCGATATGCTCGATGCGCCAGTTGCGGATGAAGCTGCCATCAATAAACTGCTGGCAAGGAAACCTCAGTGGGACGTGTAACAGCACCGGAACCTTTATCCAGCTCACATCAACTGGCTGAGTTCGTCAGCGGGGAGGCCGTTCTCGATGACTGGCTTAAACAGCGAGGGTTGAAAAATCAGACTCTTGGTGCCGCAAGAACGTTCGTTGTTTGTAAAACTAGCACCAAACAGGTTGCCGGTTTTTACTCCCTGGCCACAGGCAGCGTTAACCATGTGGAAGCGACGGGAAGTCTCAGGCGCAATATGCCAGATCCAATCCCGGTAATCATACTTGCTCGCCTGGCTGTCGATGTCTCATTCCGTGGACAAGGGCTGGGGGCTGATTTACTGCACGATGCAGTATTGCGCTGTTATCGTGTGGCTGAAAATATAGGCGTTCGTGCAATTATGGTTCATGCGCTGACAGAAAAAGCCAAAGGGTTTTATCTTCATCATGGTTTTAAGGCATCGCAAACCCAGGAACGGACTCTGTTTCTCAAGCTGCCGCAATAGATTCATTGGCAAGAAAGGGATGCGCATTACACTAAGACATTGATATTAAAGAGTATAATTAATTGGTTTAACATAATCTTTGTTATGCGTAGTTACTGTGTAGTAGCTAAATTGAGATGTCCAAGTACGCAAGCTGATGACACAGGCTGGTTTATGGATCCCCCGCAAGTTACGGCCGCCTCGTGTGCATCAGCCACGACCGCGTCGGGCCTGCACCGGAGAACTCATCCAGATTGCCAGATTGATGGCTGTGAGCATCGCTGATGTTTTCTATTAAATTTCTCATGATAAGATCTATTGTGTGATGAATACTTATATTGACGAGGCTTAAATCCAAGAAAATACTACGAATTCTTGATTACTTTGGTTATGCTTAAAACTATTACGACTTGCGCGCTCTTCAGGCGTGACTCAAGTCAGAGGGAAAACGCATGGCAGCCGCGAATATAAACCATACAATGATCACCTGGGCGCGACAGCGTGCGGGTTATTCCTTGTCCGTATTTGCAGCCAAATGTTCCGTGACCGAGGAGCGCCTGAGTCTGTGGGAATCCGGTGAACAGCAGGTAACGTTTAACCAGGCAATGGTTATTGCTGATAAATCTCATATTCCTTTCGGATACCTGTTTTTACCGGCTCCCCCAGTTGAGTCCCTTCCTATTCCGGATTTGCGGACTCAGGACAGCCGGCCCGTAGAGCAACCGAGTGCTGAACTTCTTGATCTAATTAAACTGATGCAGCAACGACAGGAATGGTACAGCGATTACCTCCGGCAACAGCTAGAAAGCCCTAATCCTTTTGTTGGCCGCTTATCTGTACGACATAGTGCTGATGCTATCGTGAAGGATATGCGGCAGGCACTCGACGTCAAGTTGTTTCCTGAACGCGGGCACAGCGATGAATATTACCGTGATCTAGTTAACCGTATTGAATCTCTCGGCATTTTAGTTATGCGCCAGGCAAGCCTAGGGCATTTCACCCGCCCCTTAAAGGTTGAAGAGTTTCGCGGCTTTGCTCTTACTGATGACTATGCCCCTGTCATATTTATCAATCATGCGGATGCGCCTGGAGCAAGACTGTTTACTCTCATCCACGAATTGAGTCATATATGGATTGGCCAGCCCGGTATTTCGGACGGGGATGCGCGGACATCACGTAAGGAAGAAATCCTGTGCAATGCCGTGGCTGCAGAATTTCTTGTACCGGCAGATGAATTCGTGCAGTCCTGGCGAAAAGACGTTGAGTTCTGGGAAGAAAATCTGGGTCCACTTGAACAACAATTCAGGGTCAGCCGCTGGGTTATTTCCCGCCGGGCGCTGACAATGGACTTCATAACCCATGAAGATTATGCCCGTTACATTGCGCGTCTTAAAGCAGAATGGATGGAAAGAGAAAAAAAAGGCAAAGGTCCTGGATATTACCGGACCAAAAAGGCACAAATCAGCCAGCCGTTTTCTCGTGCTGTTGTCGGACAGGCTCTGAGTGGCCAGCTTCTGTTGCGGGAGGCCAGCGCTCTGCTTGATGGGATAAAACCCGCTAAAATCCCTGTGTTTGCGAAGGAACTTGGTGTATGAGATACCTGCTGGATGCCAATACATATATTCAGGCAAAAAATCAGTATTATGGGATGGATATCTGCCCTGCTTACTGGCACTGGCTTGATCTTCAGTTTGAACTGGGAAATCTCTGCAGTGTTGATATGATTGGACGCGAACTGAGAGATGGCAATGACGAACTCGCAGAATGGGTCAAGTCGCGTCCTGAACATTTCATTAAAAATGATGATGATGAAACCCAGGCGGTTTACATTGAACTCGTCCAGTCAGTGATGGAGGGAAATTATAATCCAGGCAACAGGGATAATTTCCTCGCAAAAGCGGATCCATGGATAATTGCTAAAGCTAAAACTACAGGCGCAGTCGTCGTCACTCACGAAGCACTCCTGAGTGAAGGAACGAAAAAAGTAAAAGTTCCTAATATATGCCGTCAGCTTGGAGTTCCCTGTATAAATACATTTCAGTTTTTGCGTGAACTGAATGCCCGTTTTGTTCTGGAAACTCCGGTCAGTTAGAAACTGGATTATCTTCAAGATAGATGATCTGATAACAAGCAAAGGGATGTGCGACCGATTTCCTGTCATTAACCAGCCGCAGTTTTAATGAATACCCTTTTATAACGGAACATCCCATCTTTTTAAAGATGATGCTGATAGCGGTACACAGTAAGAAGCTTTTTTCTGAAGCTTCCGCCTTACATCGTTATCGAACTCCGCATTCCAGGGGTTGAATTTCCAGCTTTCACGATAGGCATCCATGATTTCGTCGGGACAAAGAAGATTGAACTGATTGGTTGTAAACATGGACACAGCCCGAATCGAATAATACTTTTCTGGCTTAATTGAATTCTTTTTCCAGATCGAGTTACTGAAAAATTCCTCCGGATATTCATCAGATTTAATGATATAAGTGTGTGCAGTGAAGTCACTTATACCGGAAAGTTTTATGACAGCATGAGTAAAAATTACCGGGACCACGGTGATTTTTATTGATATGAGTAATAAAACCATCAATGAGGCGATAAGGGAAGTGGTTATTTTCTTCTGGAGATTACTTTCTGCATCCATGCGAAGATATACGAGGCCCGGTAAAAGTGATACGAAATATATCATGTAACAAATGAAGGCCAGTCCGGTTAGTGTCCAGAAGTTAACTTTCTCATCAGATGCACTGATATTTTTGAATATTATTTCCAGTGGGAACACCTGTAAATGAGCAAGAAAGGCAATGCACACTGGGATTAACAGGTAAATCTGCCCTCTACGAATCCACTTTATCTTCCTGTTTTTAAATGATAAATCCCGTTCAAGATGTTTTCTGGTCATCAAAGCAGAAATGATGATGGCCATCAGAACGATACTTATCATGGATATCCAGCCGGAATAATCTTTAACTGTCTGACTGACATGGAGTACGTAGTAAAAAAAATAAATAAAGATAACAGGAAGGATACCGGCAATCATCAGTACCGTTAAAAGGTTATTTTGTATTTTATCATAACCAGGTAAATTATTCATTTCCTGAGGAATAACAACAGGAATAAACAGCGAGATCACAAAAAATATAAATAACAGGAGAGCTAACGAAAGCATTGCTGCGAGGAAAACCAGAACAAAAATACTCTTGATACTCATGACCTCAAAAAAAACATCTAGTCTGTCCAGACGACTGAAATATCCCCAGAGTACAGTCAGCGCGATCCCTGATATGATGCCAGACGGAGTTAATACCGAAATTAACAGCGTCTTCCATTTCTGATTCATTGTTAACCTTCCCTCTTTATTATGGTGGTTAAGCTAAGTTAGCAGCGTTACAGCGTACAGGCACCTACCCGAATCTGACCGTCAACAGCTGTTTGTGCGGCGATGTCCGAAGAATGGTTTCAGTTTCTTCTACTTATTAAAATGTATCTTTGAAAAAGTAGACTCTCTGCGGTACGCTCTGACGGTACATTTCCCCCGATTTTTCACGCAGCGCGCCGGACGGTTTCCGGCCCGGACGGAGCCCCGGATGACACAGATGCCTGATGATGATCCTGACCTGTCCATGTCGCCGGCGGTCATTCCACCTGATGGGGATTTCCTACCGGCGCTGACAGGCGGCGAGGGTCCGGTCAGTCCCGCCCGGGCGTACCTGCTTTCCCTGAATTCTCCCCGGAGCCGGCAGACCATGGCCTCGTTCCTGGGTATTGTCGCCGGCATGCTCGGCGCCACGTCCCTCGATACCTGCAGCTGGGGCAGCCTGCGGCGTCATCATGTGATGGCCGTGACCGAGCTTCTGCGCGACACCGGCCGGGCCACGGCCACCGTCAACACCTACCTTTCTGCGCTCAAGGGCGTCGCAAAGGAAGCCTGGATGCTCCAACTGATGGACGTGGAGAGCTTCCAGCACATCCGGGCGGTGCGTAATCTGCGAGGCAGCCGTCTGCCCCGCGGCCGGGCTCTGCCGCCGGACGAGATCCGTGCGCTGTTCCGTGCTTGTGAGGACGATGGCTCCAGCATCGGAGTACGCGATGCGGCGATGCTGGCCGTTATCCTCGGCTGCGGCCTGCGCCGCTCCGAGGCCGTGGGGCTGGACTTTAGTGACGTTGTCACAGATGAGCGGGCGTTGCGGGTGCTCGGCAAGGGCAACAAGGAGCGCTTGGCCTACATGCCGGCTGGCACCTGGCAGCGGCTGCAGAAGTGGATTGAAGAAGTTCGTGGGGAAAAAGACGGGCCTCTATTCACCCGCATCCGCCGCTTTGACACCCTGACCAACGACCGTCTCACCGACCAGGCGGTGTACCATGTCCTGCAAGTGCGCCAGCGCCAGGCCGGCATTGCAAAGTGTGCTCCGCACGATTTGAGGCGAACCTTTGCCACGGCCATGCTGGATAACGGCGAGGACTTAATCACGGTAAAGGATGCGATGGGTCATGCCAGCGTCACCACCACTCAGCAGTATGATCGCCGCGGTGAAAACCGCTTGCGCGAAGCCCGCGATCGCCTGAACCTGACGTGACATTTAATAACATGATCTTTTAACAGGTTATCAACTTAATAAGTTAATAATCCAGTATCCGTAAAAACTCCTTTGATTTGCGGCTATCAGGTGGTTAAATTCTTTTTAATTTCAGACTATTCTCAGTAAGGACAGAATGTGAAAATCGATAACGCGGCCGCGAGACTTCATGATTTTCTGATTCGAACCCACAATATCAACACTAGCAAAGACACCCGCTGGGTACTTCAGCAGTTTCTGAATATGCCCGGGGTACCTGATCATGAACTTTATCGGGGTCTTGCGGGTTTACTTGAGCTACCTGGAAAGGTGCAGCGAGAGCTTGAAAACCACTTCCCTGATAACGGTTTATCTCACTGGAATGACAGAGTTTCTCGTGCGTTTAACCAGATTAGCCTGAATTCAATGTGGGGAGGCATCATGTCTCCGATTGATGAGAGAACGCTGTCAGAACTCAACATGTTATCACTGCTTTTCAGAACCAAAGGGGAAGTGGCCCTCTTAGACCAAAGTGAGATGAGTGAATTTAAGGCGAAGATTGAAGCACTCAAAGAAGACACTATCGCCGCAGATTTATCCATTGAGATGCGCACCACCATTCTGCAGTACCTTAATAAAATACTCAGTGCGATTGAGAGCTATCAGATCACAGGCGTGGAGCCGATCATGGAGGCAATGGAATCCATCATTGGCCGCGCCGCGCTTAATGAGGAATACAGCAAAGCGTTGAAGGACACGGGCATCGGTAAAAAAATTGGGGATATTGTCTCACTGGTTGCCAACGCGGTCACAGTGGCGCAGGGGATACCATTTGTGGCCACACCGCTTCTGACATTCCTTGGTTCCAGATAAGTGATTCTTTGACTCAAGACGGCTCGGTTACTCTTTGTCGTGGCGAACTTAAATAGCCACAGGTGCGTCATCCCGTCGTTACTTATAAAGTTCTTGGCATCAAGTTGTTGGATACTATTGGAGGAGTTTCAGGAACAATGTCCGCTGCAGAGTCTTTTAGATACTGAAACCATGGTGAATATAGAAATTTTTGGCTTCTTACGTCTGAGCGAGAACCATGATGGCTCGTACCCCGATATTCTCAGCAACCCGGTAGCTGCGAAGCACCGCATCTTACAGTAAATCAGCGCCTAGCCCTGTGCCACGTAATGATACGTCGACCGCAAGACGGGTCAGGAGCATCATAGGAATGGGATCGGACATGTTTCGCCTGAGGCTGCCAGTGGCTTCGGTATGGTGACGCTACCGGTGGCCAGAGAGTAACAACCGTCAACCTGTTTCCTGCTGCGATTTCAACGACCCCCTGCAGCGAATCTAGAAAATGATAGATATAGTGTTCACTCATTTACGTTATTAACGCTTCTCGCTGAACGTTGCCGCATAGTGCCCGGTGGATATACGTTGATGCGCTTAAAAGCTCTGCTAAACGCTGCCTGTGAGGCATAGCCGAGGCGCGATAGCAATGTGTATTGTTCACAGTCCTCGAACTAAGAGGTCATCCATCGAAAAAATCAATGACCTAGTCATGATCGACAGTTGCTCTCTGATCAACTGGATGGACTCCGGTGAAGCTTGGACTGATTTGTGCAATGAATGTCTTCTAAAGGTCAGTGAAGAACCGGGTCAGCGGTTTTTTATGCGATCGTAATATTCGATGATTTGCAGCGCTACCGCAGCAATCTGCACTGCTTCTTCTCTGCTGGTACCGGCTGCTTTTCCTCCAAAACGGTCATGAAGAACGGCCTGATGAAACTCTCCCACTTCCTCCCCAAGGATGGCACCCCAGATGAAAGGATCCATATTACGGTCCGCTCCCCATTTGACATCCTGCCGTTGCATTTCAGCTAACACATCTTTCAGTGCTTCGGTTTCTTGATGTTTATCTTTCATGATTCCCGCTACGTATCCGTCATTTTAAGCGCTATCATTAACATTAAATATATGCTGAGTCCATTGCGATGGCGCATCGCATTTTGTGATTGAACGGTAAGTTTGCTATAAACGTATCAATGAGAAAAATTATAAGTGGATAACCTTGTTCATTACCTTTCAAAGCAAAAAGTTAAGAGCTCTTTGTGAGAGTATGCACAATGCAAATGAGAACCTTGGTGAAAAACTGGCATCTAGGCTACGTTCACGCCTTTCCGATATCATCGTGGCCGACAACATATTAGCGTTGCCCGTCGGTTCGCCGGAGGTATGCTTTGAGGAAGGGGAAGAGTGTATTACAATTACCCTTTTGGGCGATAAAAAAATGGGATTTGTTTGTGGGAATACGGTTCAGCCCAAAAATCAAGACAATACGATTGACTGGTCCCAGGTGAGCCGGATACGGTTAGTGTTCATAGGTGATGTGAAATGATGGTAATGCAGGACTTCCAGCCTGACTGGGTATCTCCACCCGGTGATACGATTATAGATCTGATGGATGAACACGGGATTTCTGATGAGGAACT
Source organism: Enterobacter chuandaensis (assembly GCF_003594915.1). GTDB lineage: Bacteria > Pseudomonadota > Gammaproteobacteria > Enterobacterales > Enterobacteriaceae > Enterobacter > Enterobacter chuandaensis. The sequence goes on along the minus strand of NZ_QZCS01000014.1, from coordinate 40,868 downwards.
GAGTAAGAAAATAGGCTTGTCTCTTGAGCGGGGTCAGCAACTTCTTGAAGGTAAACTTCGACTTAATCCGTCCCTGGCCGACAAACTCGAAGAACTGTTCAGCGTATCGACGGACTTCTGGATCAGGCGCGAAGATGCTTATCGACAGCAAATAGAGCATATTCAGAAAGTGAACAGTGACTGGCTGGATTCATTACCCGTACGCGATATGATGGAGTTTGGCTGGATCCCGAGAACCACAACGCGGGAAAGTAAACTCCAGCACTGTCTGTCGTTCTTCGGTATACACTCCGTAAGTGAGTTTTTTCACAAAATACATTCTGATGCTCCACTGGTCGCCTTTCGTAAATCACTGAATCTGACAACTGAGCCTGTCGCAGATCTGGTATGGCTGACCCGAGCAAAACAACTGAGTGCAAAGCAGGTCTGCGCAGAATGGAATAAACAGGCGCTGAAGGCGCTTTTGCCGGAACTTCGCAGAGCAACAAACGAACCTGATATGGGCATTTTTATCCCCCATATTCGCCGGCTACTTGCGACTGCCGGGGTATCACTGATCGTGCTGCCAACGCCCAGGGGATGTCGGGCCAGTGGTGCCACCTGCTTTTTCACTCCAGACCGCGCCACGCTAGTCATGAGTTTCCGTTATCTCACCGATGACCATTTCTGGTTTACGCTGTTTCATGAGATCGGGCATCTCATTCTGCATGAGGCAGTGCGGGTCCGTGCGGAAGGTAAAGAAGGTCTGACGACAGAAGAGGAAAAAGAAGCAGATACGTTTGCGGTAGACGTCCTCATTCCGGAAGAATACAGGCAGCAACTCAGGCGATATGGAGTTCGCCACTGGCGGGATATCGTCCGCACTGCCCGGAAAATGGGCGTATCAAAAGGGATTGTGCTCGGGTACTTACAGCATGAGGGCAACATTCCTTTTTCTCACCTTAACCGACTTAAGGTGAGATTCAGTAAAGAAGATATAGTATAAGCTCAGCCGCCAAAATAGACGTAGCGATCAGGTGACTTCTGCCAGTTACACAGCGCGTCTTCAATGACCTGCATCCTCAGATAAGGTGCAGGAATAATTTCGGCAAGCTCTGCTAGTTTATCATTCAGAGCCTCAATCCTGTCACCTGCGCTCCGGCTGTTACTGAACAGCAGTCGGCTTCCCTGAAGAGGTCCGGTAGCTCCCTTCAAAAAAGCATGCCCCGGTTCTGCCTCGATGAGCCCGGTTTTTTTTAGCATAGTCAGGTAATCAAATCGGGCTGTTCGTCCGAATGAAACTACCGCATTCAGACCTGAATACAGCAATTCGAAAAGAGTAGCAGGTGTAGCCGCGAGACTCCTTGCTTCTGCAAACCGGGCCTCGTGGCTGTATGTTGTTCCAATGAATCCGAGATAAGAACGAAAAACGACAGGTATAGAACGACGTGAATGATATTTTTTTGTTTCATATTTGCGGTGGTTACCATACTGTCTGAGACTGCTATGTTGAGTAAGCTCATCAGATACGCTGGCAAACCACTGTTCAAAGGCATCAAAGTCATCCGTTATGGCCTCCCATGTCCACGTCTGTGTACCCAGTCCACTGTAAATATCGCGGCACAAAACCCAGCCAGTTTTATTACTCCGGCCAAAATTAGTGGCCAGGAAAACCAGCCAGCAGGCTTCGTCATAGTTGTTGTCACGCAGATGAAGACACGCAGCACGAAGAGGATCAAATAAATCTGAGTTCGGCTCTTTTCTTAGCGGACTCATATAATCGGTCTGTGATGTCAGAGTTGCCATATAGCGGATGCGGCGAATACTGTCGATAATCTGAAAGGCTAATACATTATAGTGAGCCGGCGAACTCAGTCCGTTCAGGGGGTGCTTATAGCGACTGAAGTTTTGAAGAGCGGCGACCAACTGGCTGGCCTGACTGTGTCTGTTCATTCAATTTTCCCGTCAAAAAGAAATAGGTATTCCTGATTATTCAGTGCAGTAAGCTCCTGGCGTGCCAGTTCATCGTGTGCAGACGTATGTGAACGCAACAAAAAATGGATCTTTATCACGCGCAGCAGATCCTTCCAGTAGTCACTCAGGGGCATAGTATCGATATCAAACTCCTTGTTTTCCCGCAGAGCCTTTTCTGCTTCAAGGATGACTGTAATGTCCTTTAAGGATTGAATTTCAGGCATATCACCCATCACCGGCAAGGTACTCATAAAGCCTTCTTGCTGTAGCGCTTTTACTTGTTCAAGATGTTCTTTATAGATATGGAGGCTTGAGACAAAGTGATGATAATGCCCTAGTTTGCACCCAGTGAGGCGGGCAACCAGTTCCTGCAACATTGTGAAGGCGAACACATCATGTGGTAAGCCCATAAAGGCATCGTTAGAGCGCATACAGACAAAAAGATGCAGTGCGTCTTGTCTGACAATAAATTGCAACGATATTGTGCACGGAATATCGGCATATTCTTTCTGTTCTGGATTATCCGCAACCAGATCTGAGGCATCAAACAGTTGTATCAGTGCGCGTCGAGTAGTTCTTTTCTCCTGCAGCAGACTGATGACATTTTCCAGCTGATTATACAGCCCGTGCATATTAAATAATCTTGGACCATATCCCCCGTGTATTCTGCCATCGGATTCAGCGTATTTTACGTAGCGAGGTATGAAGTGCCGGATGAAATCGAGATCGTTCCGGGCTGAGAGGTACCACAGCAATTCCCCCAGACAGCTGATAATTTTACCGCGGGATTCTGTCCTGCTTATTCTGCGGCGAGGATCGGTGAGAATCAGGTGTGCTCCCAGAATCTCAATATTTGCTCCTTTAGTGGGAGTATTCCAGAGTCCGTCAGTCAGGATAGCCTTATGGGCATCGTTTAACAGATCGTCAACACATTCAGCTGTCACCAGAAGAGTCATATACTGCCTGTTATATTATGAATGTAACAAATCATTACCACCTGGATAATAAAGAGTCAATATGACATTGGTAGAAACAGGGTTATAGATGCTATTGTTAGTATCCCGCATAATTGTGCCTTTCACTCCCGGCAATCCGCCAAAGAAGAGATCGCTATATACAAAGCCTGTTTTGCTAGTGTTTTCGGGGCCGGCATGAAGTATAAGAAGAACCTGACCATCTAAGGCAATCCGCAAGCTATTCAGCCGCATTGTTGTTCTCGATCCGTTCGCAAGGAAACCGGTAGGCTGGGCAGTGTCATTCTCACCGGACAGTAAGCTGACCATCACACGCTAGAAATGTCATGGGAAACTCGCGATAAACCCGCTGGAGTGATGCTCCACAGTGATCAGGGTAGCCTCTATACAAGCTGGCAGTACCAGCAGTTACTATGGCGTTGCTGGCTCAGGCAGAATATGAGCCGACTTAGGAACTGTTGGGATAACAACCCGATGGAACGCTTTATCAGATGTCGGAATAAGGATTGGGTGCCAATGACAGGTTATATAAGCTTTAGCGAAACTGCTAATGCAATCACAGACTATATCGTCGGTGATTACAGCTTGCTAAGGCCGCATGATTATAATGGTGGGTTACACCCAAAGCCGATACTGGAAAATCTCTAATGTGGTGGCCAATTTTAGTTGACCACTAAAGAAGAGCCTAGAGCAATCCGGGCTCCCTCAAATTATCAGTTGGGGTTTACTGACTGGGGGTGGCTTTACGGATTGCTGTCTGGAGTCTGTCAGCAGTAACGGCTTCCGGGAAAACCGTGATGGTGTAGGTAGTCGCCCCGCTAACGGGCATGACGATGATCCCCGGCGTTCCGGTGAGTCCCAGGGCCTCTGCCAGGTTACTGTTTTTCTCAATGGACGCGGTATGGTCGCCAGGACCTGGGGCGGCCAGTCCCGCCTTTGACGCTGCCCCGTGAATATCCTGCGCCGTCAGTTTGCCTTCATTATGGCCGGTGGCGTAGATGGCATTGTGATAGGTGACATAGGCCTGCGGCCCTTTCTGTTGCCAGACCGTCAGCCCCTGCTGTGCAGCCTGAAGTGAAGCTTCCCAGCGACCACCAAATATTGGCCACTCCTTAAAGAGGTAGCGGACGTCCGGCTGCGCTTTCATGACCTTCTCCAGCTCCGGCGCGAAGCGGCTGCAGAACACGCACTGGTAATCAAAGAATTCAATCACCGCGACCTTTGCATTATCAGGCCCGTAAGCCGGGGTGTCCGGATCATGCAGAAGGTTCGCCTGATTCTCCATCACGCTGAGTGCAAACATCTTCTGCTTACGTGTCTCCTGCTGTTCCTGCAGCTTACGACTGACCGTCACCAGTATCTCCGGGTGCGACACCAGGTAGTCAGCAGCGATTTCGCCGATACGTGCCTCCTGCTCCTGGCTGAATGCCGGCTGCGGGGCTGAAGCGTGTGCCATTGAAATAAAGCCAATGTATGTTGTAACTATTATTGCTGCTAATTTGTTTGCTTTCATAGCCTGATTCTCATTGTTAAAAGGGGGATTAACGTTCTTTCTGAATGGTTCGGGTGAGGGTCTGTTCTTCACGCTCCAGCGTGCGGCCGCGTTCAGTATTTTCTGCCACCCTGAGCATGTCGCGCTCCGCGTTTGCCAGATCTGCAATCACACGTGATGCCCGCGACAGTTCACCGGATGCCTTGTCAGCACTTTCCAGCTCGCTTCTGACGCCTGCAGCGATTTTCATTTCCTGTCCATCGGTGTTTTCCTGACCTCTCACCCTGGCGATCACATCCGCATCCGGGTTGAGTGGTTCCGGTTTACGCGGGTTAATGTCTTCCGGTTTCAGTCTGATCACCTCTTCATGTGGAACTTCCGCCAGCAACGACTCCGGCTGCCTGCGCCGTCCGGCTTCTTCATTGCGAACCTGGTCTGCCAGCATTTGCTCGCGCAGCTGCTGTACGTTCTGTTCGTCCGACAGCGTGGAGACAATACCCGGGGAAACATCCTGTTTTGTCCCACCGCTTACCTTAAGCAGCCATGCTGAGGGCGGTTCATCACCGGTCTGCCAGACCACGCCGTCCTTTGGATGATTTCGTACTGCATCGAGTGCGGCCGTCAGTTCGCTGGCCACTATCGTGTTTCCGGACTGACTCCGCTGCAGCACGGCGCCACAGGCACGCTCTGTCATGACCATCCGGGTCTCACCCTGCGTCATCCGTCCTTCCGGGCTTGCAACCAGGGAAACCAGGGCCAGGCCCGCACTTCGGCCGTTATTGTCATACACCGGCAGCGCCAGCGCCGGTTCGGGAAAGCGCCGGGTGGCCGGGATGATTTTTGCCGTCAGTGACGCGTCTTGCATACCCTGATGGCGCACCCAGGCGCGACCAATGGCCGTTTTATTCACCGGCTGTCCCATTGCCCAGATGGCTTTCGCCTGTTTACGCTGCGTTTCTGGCGCCAGCGCATCGTGCGCGGTTTTGATATCACGCTCCGGCGTTTTTACCGCCTTAACCCAGTCCGCTTTCCCGTCGGTGTATATCTGGACGTGCTCTTTCACGCGTGAGGCTGAAATGTAGAAGGCACGACGGGAAGCCAGTGCCTTACGTCCCTCCTTCGTACCCTCAAGCGCAATGACATAATCGCTACTGGCCCCCTGAGCACCGTACCCGGTGACAGCCCAGCCGTAGTCAATATGCTGCTGCGCCCTGACGGCCTGAGGATTGATGGTGACGCGACCGTTCTCCCCCTTCAGACGGATATTTCCCTCCTCGCTGACCGACTCCACCGTATAGCGCTGGTTGGCCATCTGCCCCTGTTCGCGATCGGTCGCCGTGAACTTAAGCAGATCGCCGGTGCGAACTTCCATCTCGCTGCGGCGAAACAGCTGCACGTCACCGGTGATCAGCTCCTTCGGTGAAACCAAGCCAATCTTCCCCTCCTCATCTCGTACTGCCACCGTTCTGCCGTTAAGGTCAACGGCCACCACATCCTGGTAGCGGTCACCGCGTTTAACCACCATTCCCGGCTCCCAGGCCTCTGTTTTATTGAACGCATGGCGGGTATGGGTGATTTTATCGAGCACAGGCACCTTAATGGCCTCCTCCCCCAGTTCTCCCCGCTCAGCCAGCGTGGCATGAATGCCGGCATTTATCGCCTTACGGTCGGCGTTCAGCTGCGCAATGATGAGCGTGCGGGACCGTGCCTCTGGTGTCCGGCCCGTCCAGTCAGCAACGATATCGATAACTGGCATCTCCGTTTCCTGAATGGCACTCCCGGGGAGCCTGGCTGAATCGCTACGCGCCACACGGTCAGCCGGCTGGGTTTCTATCCGCTGCAGGGCAGCATCGATCCGGTTATCAATGATGTCGTGAACGGCACCGCGCAGCTGCAGATCTTTCTGGCGGACGATTTGCTTCATGATGGCCACATCCATCGGGCTGCGCTCCTGCATCAGCTTAAACGGCGCGCCCACGTCGACCGCTTCAAACTGGTCGATATCCCCCATCGAGACCGCGCGACCGCCGCCGCTGGCAATGGCCTGGAACAGTGCCGCCGTATCCTGGTTGCCTGCCATTGAGGACTCATCGATAAGAAACACCTGTCCTTTATAGTCAGGTTTCCCGCCTGCGGCCGTCACCTGGTCATGCTCAACGACAAAAGATTTGATGGTCTGCGCCCGGACACCGACGTCGCTCATTTCTTTCACCGCCTGGTGCGTAGGAGCAAGCCCCGTCATCACCGGACGAACATCCGCCGGCAGGGTCTCCAGTGCAGATATCACCGCCTTCAGCTGCGTGGTTTTCCCCACGCCGGCATAGCCCTGAATCCCGATAAACTGATCTGTGGTACCCAGCACCAAGGTGGTCGCCTTTTTCTGGCCATCGGTGAGTCCGTTCAACACTGCCTCCGGTACCTGTTCCAGCAACGGCTGCTGTGTACCTTTTCCTTCCTCCACCACGCGCAGAATGGCTTTCTCCATCTCCCAGGTGGACCGGGACACCAGTACCGGCTCTCCCCCTGCGGATACGGACAACAGCTCGCCATTTTTAATCATCGCGCCAATTTCATTCCCGATGGCCTCGAGGTCGGGATGATATTTCTGCGCTTCCGCCGCCAGCTTAAGCTCGTTGATCACCACGGTGCGCTGGTCGTTAATGGCACGCCACACGGCCAGGCCCGCGTCCGTCCGGACGCGGTCATGCAGTGAATCAACCGCCTGACTGACGTCCTGGTGACCGCTCAGGTTTCTGACCAGCTGCACAGGAGAGGCATTGGTCTTCATGCGCTGCAGCCGGGCTTCAGCCCGGTCCTGCACTTCGGCGGTGAACACTTCCGCCCGGTGGCCACTCTGTGCCAGCGAGTTCATGGTCTGGGTCGATATGTCGCGGCTGTTGAGCGCGGCCAGTACCACGCCGGTGTCATTATCCCGTCCGCCCGGCGCGGTCACGTAAGCATGTGACAGATAGAGCGGCTGGTCTTTTGGCAGCGTCAGGGTGTCTTCCCCCCGTTTAACCTCAATCCCCTTTTCACTTATCCCGGTCACCTCAAGACGATCTTTGGCCTTCATGCTGTGCTCGCGGTCGCCCGCCACGGAAAGCAGTTTTTCGCCGGTGGCCACGCTGAGGGTTTCACGGCTGAAGAGACGCCAGTCAGCGCTGATATCACCGATTTTCATCCGGGTCAGCACGCCATCCCCGTCGATGAGCGAGAGGACTCGCGTGTCCTCATGCACCCGGTCAATTACATAGGACTTACGCTCTTTTGCGTCCGTGCGATCTTCAAGCACCATGCCGGGACGGTACGAACCTGACATGCGACGGGTTTTGCTGTCGAGCCACACAGGCTGCCGGGCCTCTATCTCCACGCCATCGCGGCCCAGCTGCCCTGCGTTCTGCAGCGCCTCACGTACCAGGCCCGTCAGCTGTGCCTGTTCACGTTTGCCGACCACTACGGCGGTGACGTTATCAGTTCCTCCGCTCAGCTCTGCAAACCGGTTGGCCAGCGCCTCGTAACGGTCGCGTTTGTTCGGAATACTGACCACTTCGGCTTCCAGCCCGGGTGCCGGCTCAGTGCGGCGGGAGCGGGCAACCCCCGCGGACTCCAGTACGGACATGGCATTACCGTTCGCCTGACGGCCGGCACTGTCGAGAAAGACCAGCTGTGCGTCCTGCGCGCGCGCTTCGCCCAGCAGTACCAGCGTCTCCTTTAGCCCCAGACGCTCTGCCCCTTCGATAATCAGCGTGCTCTGGGGTTTAAGATGGAAATCACCGCTCAGAACATGCTGCCGGCTGATAATCCGTTCACGCAAATCGTCGGATTTCGCCAGCGAAATGGCGCGCTCGGCAGAGCTGGCCAACACCTGCACGTCTCGACCATTCGCGCCGGCAATACCGGCCAGCTGCGCGGTCAGGTCACGGATGCCCGCCACGCCTGACGGGGCATTCATCAGTACAAGGGCGTCCTTCTCCACAACTTCAAGAGCCGCCGGCGCGTACTGCGCCGGGCGGGTGAAACTGACGACTTTTGTGGATTTGAGATGCTCCTGACTCAGCGCCTGGATCGAGAGTTCATCCAGCAGGTGAATACGGGAGGTGAAAACCCCTTTCTCACTGTCCAGCGGCACAATCATGCCGTCCTTCAGCGCTGCATCGATGGCCACACGAATATCCTTAATCTCCGGCAGCCGTTCACTCAGCTCAGCGGTGGTCATCATCAGCTCGCCAAAGGTGAAGCGCGTTTTACTGTCGATGAGCTGCGAGATGGCCAGCCGGACAGCCTCAGTCAGTTCCGGGCGGGGTATTTCAGTGTCCAGCTGCGCGGCAGGAAAGCTCCTGGTCGCCGACGTCTTTTCGGGACCGGTCTGTGCCGGCTGACTCAGCGTGTCAGTCTGTTGTGGTACTGGCTGACGGGAGAGGCTCTCCCGTTCTGCGGGTTGAGCAGGTGTATCGACGCTCTTTTCTGCCCTGGACGACGTCTGCAAAGAAGCCTGTTCAGGCACGGCGGGAACCGCTTTAGCCTGGTGATCTCGTTCCGGCTGAGGCGCGGTCTCACGAAGACCTGCATCACGCGGCACCACGCTTTCCTGATACGCCTTCAGGTCAAATCCTTTCTCCTTCATCTGTCCCAGCCAGCGTTCCATCAGGCGCATCCTCGAAGGGTCGACTTTCGCCCTGCGGGTGTCTTTGGCAGCCACATCCCGGCTGCGCAGCGTGGCTTCAGCCCCCACGGCCCCCTGAATTTCCCGGCCCCGTGAGGAATACTCGTCCCTGACTTCTTCCGGAACGCCCTTGATTTCCCACATGCCATGCTTGCCTACTTCTTCCACTTCATGACCGAGCGCTTCAACCCGCTCGCGCAGCGCACTGCGATAGATTTTGCCGAGCGTGACCTGGTGCTTCATGACGGTTTCGATAAAGCCGGCGTTATGGATATAGTCCGTGGCCAGGGCTTTCCATTTGCCCGCATACTCCGTCATGTTGGCAATCAGGAGATGGGTGTGCAGCTGAGGGTCAAGATTGCGCGAGGTATCATGCGTATAGGCGGCCGCCACCATCTTGCCGGTGTGTACGATGGACGTAACGCCGTCTTTCGTGTCGCGGGCCGAGATGAGCTTCTCCACATAGCCAGCCGCCACGCGGACGGCATGGTTATGTGCTTCCACCATTTCTTTATCGTTGCCGATGAGTGCCAGAATGGACACGCTTTTGGGGGCGGAAAAAGTCAGGTCATGGCCGGGGCGGTGGACGTGCTGTCCGTTAACCTCCTTGCCAAGCCGTGAGCCGTCCGGCAGGCGGCCCTCGAGCACGGCCGTCAGATCATCGCCACGAACATTGCCCTCAAGGCCCAGCTCTTTTGCACCTTCCCCCATCCAGAGGCTCTGCAGGTTGCCCAGAAAATAGTAGTTATCGGAATTGCTGTAGTAGCCTGCAGCCTCACCGGCTGACGCTACTGGGGCGACAGACATCATAGGTCATGCTCTCTCTCGTAATAGTGATGGTCGTTTTCGTCGTAACCCGGGTCGTCCGCGTGGCGGTGAAGTAAAATGTTCTCTTCTTCCTGCGCCAGCTGACGGTGGGTGCTGTGGGCTTCATCCTGGGTCTGCGGTGTCACTGAATTCCCTGCCGTCGTCAGACTCAGGCCGCCGTCAGGCAGTGCCGTCACCTTCATATCCAGGTTCATTGATTCGCCCGCATTCTCGCTGGCCTGATCTTCGCCTCCGCCTGAGGTCGCTCCGGTATTGAGCCGCCGTTTCAGCATCCCCAGCGCGCCGACTGCAGCTGGCTCGGAGGGAGCATCCAGCTGGGTTCTGCTGCGGATTTTTTGCAGTGCTGCAGGTATTTCCGGTTTGAGGGGCGCAGTCTCTTTTTGACGAGTTACTGAAGGAGGAGAAGACCGAAGTGAAACGACGTTGTCTTTTTTGTCTTCGGTGACAGGGTCTATCACCGCGCTGTGATTTTCAGTTACGACTTGCGTAACCACAGGCGCTGTTCGCGATGTGACGGGCTCCCTGGCTGGTACTGGCTTCCGTTCAGGTGCAGCGCTGCGCGAAGGTTTATTTTCTTCCGCCGGAGTACGCGCCACTTTTTCGACGGCCGATGTTGCCGGCGAGCCGGATGCCCCTGCAGACGAAACCGGAGCAGGACCGTCATCTGCAGAGGATGTCTCGCTCCCCTTCTCCAGCACTTCATCACCGGTTGGGAACGTCAGACCTGCAGCTGCAGCTGCGCGCTCGTTCTCCTGAATAACCCTCTCCAGCTCCGGACTGAGCGCATCACGGATATTGCGCTCAATAAGGCCAGCATGACGTTTTTTGAATGGACGATATTTCAGCTTCAGGCGGACGACCGGATACTCACCCGGGAGTCGCACGTAGAAGTTGAGGTTTGGCAGACGCATGATCTGCTCGTAGTCAACAATCGGGTTATTCACCTCGTCCTTGCCAAGGGACACACCGTCACGCACCTGGTCCAGACCGTAGCTGTTCTGCTCACGGATTTTGCGCTTACGCTGGTTGCCCAGCTCCTTTTGCACCACTTCGGCCATCTCGGCGCTCGGCGAACGGCCGTACATACGGGTGTTCATCAGGTCAAAGATGCTTCTGGCAAGCTCGCGGCCGTAAACGTGAACCAGCTGCGCCATGTTCTGCATGCCCAGAACAAAACACCCGCCGAATTTACGCGCTTCCGCCAGCGTTTCAGCCAGTTCCGGGATGCGCTGAAGGCTCGGGGCTTCATCAAGAATGAACCACACGCGGCGCTCGCTGTTTTCACCCATGCTCTGCAGTAACAATGTGGCCAGTGACACCCAGAGTGAAATCAGTGGTCGCACACTCTTGCGGTGTCGGGCCTGAGTGGAAATAAACAGCCAGCTGTTGTCATAACGCTCCTGCGTCATCCACTCCCGAATGGTGAAAGGTGGTTTGGTGCCGTCATCCAGCCCCTGAAGAAACCGCAGCGCTTTGGCGTAGTTGGTCACCACCGAGCGAATGGAGATTGCTGTTTTCTCGATCTTCTCCTCAACCAGGTTGGCTGAAGGCGTATTGACAAGATATTCACGTAAACTTTTCATGCTGAGTGACAGCAGGGTTTTGAGAAACTTCTCTATACTCCTGTCCGGGTCAACCGACATACGTATCGCGAGGTCAGCGCAGATGGTCCGTGAACTTGAAACCCAGAATGGATCGGACTCCCCTTCCACCGGAATGAGGCTGGCAGCCAGGTTGTCATAATCGACTGCATCAATACACTCACCCCACATCTGCCAGTTGGCACAGCGTTCGTCGTGGGCATTCAGGATGAAATCGGTGGACGGGTTGTAATGGGTTTCGGTAAAGGTACAGCCAGAGTCGTAGATGATGGCCCGATCACCACGTTTGCGTATGTAGTCTAGGAGCCAGCGGATGATGGTTGATTTACCCACGTTAATGGTGCCATGCATGAGGAAGTTCATTACCTCAGCCCGTTTAACCATGTGTAAATCAGCCACCCGCAGATCGGACAATTCACCGTTTTTACGTAGCAGCTTATTCACTTCAGCAGGTTTGTCGGTCAGCCGCATACCGGAAATGTATTCGTCTTCACTTTCCTTACGACCGATATTGGCGATAAACCATGTCACGGCGATAAACACCACCATACTGAACAACCCACTGGCGCCACCCGCCCATTGCAGCTCAGTCAGGCACTGGTCACCCATAGCCTGCATGTACGGGTCCGCATAGATCTGCGGCATGGTCATTTTGAGCACCATCATCGTCGCCGTTGGCGCATACCAGTAGTGGACGTCGTAAATTTTTGGCGTCCCCGTTGCCGGCATCAGATCGATAAAACTGCTGTTGATACTGGCGAACCACCACAGGGAGCCGTTATCGAGGGCTTCCTGTGGAATTCGCCAGAGAAAAATGGCGGTAGTCAGCACGGCGAACAGGATGAAGATCCAGAATCCTATCCAGTTGTTCACCTGAATGAACATGCGCCAGCGATAGGCGGTCATCTGCCCGCCCTGTGTGAGGTTTTTTCCTGCGAAGCTCATAGAGTGTTGTCCGGCAGTTATCGCATCACCTGCGCGGTGATGTGTGTTATCAGAGAAGAAAAGTTGAAAAGGTTGCTGTAAAACGTGGTATCGCGAGGGTAAAGCGCCGGTTTATTACATCAGGCTCAGCTCATATCTGGCCTGCTGGCACCCGTCCTCCCAGTCCTGTTCATTAATACATGCGGCCAGAGAACGGACTGAAGAGGCCACATCCTTATAAACCGCTGAATGCCATTCCTGAGGTTTCAGATCATAAAGGGTGAATTCATAGCCAGCCCAGCCAGCAATGATGGTCATTCCCTGCCCCTCCGGAAGTGAACCAAATACATTCAGATAGGCCTTCGCCACCATCAGCTCGCTTTCCAGATGGATAAGCGACCAGAATTCAGCTGAGTAATCTGCACGTTCATATATCTGATGCATCATGATGGACAAACTCCTTTGAAATTAAGGACGCAACGCTCGCCGCAGACAGGGCTGCGTCAGGCGCAGTCATGCGAGGAAGCGTAATTACTGGTAACTGACAGAAAGCACCGACGCACCCTGCCCGGAATGAGCACGGTTAAAAATCAGCTGTGAGGGAGAACGGCTGCGACGATCGCCGCAGCCGCGGGTATTACATGATGCCGACGATGGACTTGGCCAGCTGCGCTTCCAGGACAGGTTTTGCCTCTTCAAACTTGAGGTTCACCTTGTTGGCGTTGGATACCACGCGAGTCTGGTATTTAGCACGGTTGCCCTGCTCCGTGCTGGTCTGCAGCTTAATACCTGACGTGCCCTGTTTCAGGGCGGCAATATTGTCGGTAGTGACGGCCGCTTTGCTGCGCTCGGAGATTTGCAGATCGGTCACCATCGTGTAGTTCACGTCTTCAACCATTGCATCTGCAGCCATACCAATCAGCCCGGTGGCCAGCCCTACACCCAGCGTTGCGCCAGCTGACGACGAGTTATACGCCGTAATACCCGCGCCCAGTGCCGCACCCATTGCCGCACCTTCATACCCGGTCTTGAGGAACCCCTGGGCATCGCGCAGATCCATTTTTTCAGCTTTCAGTACGTTTGCCTGAATCCAGTAGTAGGCCGTGTCCGGAGAGCTGGAGACGCGGTAGCCTTTCGCGGCCAGTTCATTTGTAATTTGTGCCTGCAGACCAGACATGTCCTTGTCAGAGGTATTACGGATCTGCAAATAAATAGTCTTCTCTGATGATGGCTCCAGCCAGATGGTTTCACTCATCTGGGTTTTGACATCAAGATTACGTTTCTTCACCGCTGTGGACATGGCACCACAACCAGACAGAGCGAGAGTAGACGCGATCAGACCAACAACGGCTAATTGTTTTAATTTCATGAATTCATCCTGTGCATAGAAAAACGTCCCCGTTAGCGAGATATAGCTAACAGAGACGTTATAGGCTGATTTGAAAGGGAATTTAGGTTAAATAGATGGTTTGCTTAGATTACTATAAAAATTAAGGGGGCCAATGCCCCCTTACTCTCAGTATCCCCGGTTAGGGTCATACGTATTTGAAGGTTCGTTAAAGTTTGTTCCCCAACTGTTTCCGTGTATATCCAGGCCAGAGATGCCACCAACCATTGGCATTCCTGATGCTGGGTTCAGCGTTATTCCATTACTGAACGAATCGTTGAAGGAAGTATTTAAAGGAACAGGGGTTATACCGGCATCCTGGATACTCATTTGGCTGCTTGAAAAGCTGATAATTTTGTTGTCACTAGCGCTAAGACGTTGAGCCTCATTATCTGGTAAAACATGAGCTATCCCGTTCCGGATAACGTATATCCGCCCATTATCTTCATCCTTAAGAAGGGTATTATCCTTGTAAGTAATAGGCCGCAATACTGCTCCCACTAGGATAAAAGCTATTAACGAGTGAACAGCTATGCCTGCTATTAAAGCACTTTCTGTATCATTACCTACAAATGCCATCAGGAAGGTTAGCAAGACTGCAAGCACCCCGTTACTCAGGATAGTTGCTTTTAAACCCATCCCTCTTTGGCTGCTTCGTAACTTCCAAAAGCAGAGCAGATAGATAGCGCTGGGGATAATTGATAAGAGCATGCTCTTAGCCATAAATGGCACGTCAAAAAGTACCTGCATGCTTAAAGAATAAGCTGCATAAATGCCGATTGGAATGAAACAACAATAAGCACTTACTTTTTTGTTCATTTTACCCTCCAGTTTTCTTCCTTAATTCTGCCACTCTCTGTTGCAGTTCATCTGGTTGGAGATCATTAAACGGATTGAGTTTACTTGATTGATCCAGTTCAGCTTCGGCACGACCAAGCTTGAATCGCCCTTGACCGATTAAGTTTTCTCCTTTCAGGATATCACTGGATGCCTGAACAGTGGATTGTTTTTTATCAATTTCTCCAGCAGATTCGTTGATTTTATGCTCATTTTCAGATCTTTGTTCCGCCACTCTGCGCTGTAATTCATTCTGGGGACCAAAACCCTGAGTAGAATGTTCATGCAACTTAGCCTGATTTTCTTTGTAGGACTCCTGCATAGCATCACCACGTACTTTTTCGCCGCCAACATTAATTCCTGAACGGCTATGAGTAACTTCACTCTCCTGGCCATACGTGTTTCCTTTCTCCCTAATGGCTCCTGAATGATGGAACTCCGGGTGCGATTCTGCAATGTGACCGGTCCTTTCATCTGCAGTGGTGCGTCCACCGGCAACAACCATGCCTGCCGAAGAGGTGATATTACCCGAGCTGCTTCTCTGTCCGGCTGCTTGTCCCTGATGAACAGTTGACTGCTCCATACCCGGCGAAACAGAATCGTCTGTTCTGGCAGAATAATTCCCACCCTGCGGGCCTCCATATTCAGCGCCCTGAGTCGTTCCGTAAGTCTGGGCACTGCCAACACCTCCCGATCTATGAGCACCGCCATCCTGAGAGCTGTAACTGACTCCAGCATTATGACCAGATGAACCTGATACCTCTTGACTGCCACGCGCTGGCTGAACGATATGCTCCCCACTGAATGCTGCATGTTCCTGACCGCTGGTAAGATCTGAACGCCCCTGCTGATAATCCCCCATGATTTCTGGTTTGAGCCGTTCATTTACGAACTCCATCGCCGCTTCGCGCGCCGACGGCGCACTTGTCAGCATGGACTGTGCCTTATCGCCGTATTTATTGGCCGCCCAGTCCACAAACTCCTGTGTATAGTTCGTATCGAGGCTTGCACTCTGGTTCTGAGCAACGGTGGCCATCCTGCTGAACTCGCTACTCTGCGTCGAACTGGTGGTGTACTGATGGTACTGGCTTTCAGCATCATTAAGCGTTGCAGCCAGCTGCTGAACATTACTGCTTGCAGCATTCTCTGAATGATTCGCGCCATCGGTGATACGGCTACTTTTAACCATATCCATCCCCTGGCGGAAGTCATTAACTGCCTGGCTGTTCTGATCATGCCGCATATCTTGCGAATGGGAATCTGAATTCTGGATTCCTCTTGAGCTGCCCGTCGAATGCCGCAAATCTCCTGATATACTTCCTTCAGCACCTAACTTAACAACACCCAGATTAAGCCCCCCTCCGGCCGTTCCTTTAATGCCTGCAGATATAGACCCCTGATTACTGATATCCATCAGTTTGTTATAGGCTTCCTGCGTCGAGATGTTGTTCGCTTTCGCATAACTTTCAGCGGCAGACAACATCATGCCAGCACCGCGTGTTGCATTAGTGGCCTGGCTGTTTTCGCTGCCTTTGATCAGGCTGTCGCTGGTACCGGTCTGGTTAGAACGCTGGGACAGCTGTGACCAGCCACTGGTGACGCTGTGGTTGTAGCCATCGAGCGCCGTCTGCGCCTGAACCTGCGACTGGCGGGCTGACTCCTGGAAACCACTGCTGGCCAGCTGGCTGAGCTTCATGTTCACCGGCAGATTCGACATTGCACCCGAGCCGTCGATAACCGTATGGCCACCGGCCGTCTGAGTCTGCGTGGAGCCGTTATCCGCCTGCCAGGTTTGCTGACCCTGACGCTGCATCAGGTTGCTATCCATCTTGTTCTGGCTGACATTGTCCATCGACATGTTGTTAAACGACCAGTTTCCGTCCGCTGTGGTTGCTGCCACACCAGCTGACGTGAAGGCGCCCGAGCTGAGTACACTCCCTGCCACCTGAGAGCCCATCGCCGCAGCACCTTTGGTCAGATAGAACGACAGCACCGGAATGGAAAGGGACAGATACCCTGCCAGATTCGCCACGTCCGAATGCTGCAGCGCAACCACATCCTTGTTGGCCAGCACCAGGGGCGTGCCCCCGGACTGGCTCTGCAGCCAGTAGTTGGCGGCATAGTTAAGAATGGCGAACATCACCGGCCACATCTGGAAATAGATAAACCCGGAAACGTATATTTTCAGGGTGTTCAGGCCAAACATCGTGTGATTCGACGCGGCCAGCGCAATCATCAGCGGGAACAGGCACACCAGGATAAGCATCAGCAGGGACTGTGCAAACGGCAGCGTGCGGGTGGCCAGCTCGTTACCTGCAGCCCAGGCGAGACGCTGTTTTGTAGCCGCGTTCTCGGTGGCCAGATTAAGCAGGTTAGCCGTGTCTGATGAGCGAGCGGCAAACCCCTTGATCCCCTGCCGTACTGCACTGTTCGTGATGTTGTTCTTCATGATCTGCGCAGCAGTCATACCACCGGAATAAAAATATCCGTAGCTTTCCCCCATAGCGTTGGCCAGAAGCGTCGCGCCATTCAGCTTGTTGCCGAAGACCTTTCTCGTCAGCCAGGTAAACGTCGCACTGCCCGGGTTGACGTCGGTATTGGCCAGCTTCTGTATCTCCGTTGCGGCCTGCTGACAGGTCAGGAACTGGCGTGAAGTGGAGGTCATTTTAAAGATGCCCCGCAGCGGGCTTGGGTTACTGGTTATCAGCGTCAGCGGGTCAGTGGAATTGAGCAGCTGATTGATGGTGTATTTACCATTCAGAAGAATGTCGCCGATCACACAGTTTTCCACGTAATCCGGCAGCATCTGCGCCAGCTCCGGGTTTTGCGTTGCGAAATCGCTGGTTTCCGCCACAATCTGCGAGCCAAACAGCATCCCGGTTTTGCTGTAGGTCACCGAGTCGGGTCTGGCCATCAGCATGTCGTAAACAGACGCCATCTTATACCCGATACTGGTCGTCAGCGACGCGATGGCTGCCAGGCCAACCGGTACGTTATCAGTAACCCAGACTGCACCTGGATCGGACAGGTCAATGACCTGCACTGAGCGTTTCGGTACCAGCAGGATGGATGTCAGGATCATGAAGACCGCCAGCCACTGGACGAAAACCATCGGGTTACGTTGTTTGATGAAAGTGAGCAGTACGGCCAGCACCCCAAAGGTGCCGGCAATACGCATTAACGTGTGGAAAGTATTCTGACCGACAAGGGTGACTACGGCGTCCAGCGCCGTTTTCCACATTCCCCCGCCATAAATGGTGTATATCTCAAGCATCAGCGATCACCCCAGTGATAGTTGCTTTGATAGGAGCCTGAAACAATGGTGGATACCTGCTGCTGCAGGTACTGCATGTTGCGGTCGATACCGTCCAGCGCGTTCTGATCAGCTGCGGACTGCAGCTTCATGTCGGCGAGAAGTCCCTGCGCATGAATAATGTTGTCGCGTAGTTTTGCGGCAGCTTCTTCAGGGAAGTTCTTGCCAGCCAGAGACAGGCTTGCCTGTTTCACCAGCTCCTGGAGGTACTGAATCATCAGGTCCTGGGCAATGAAGTCGGAAACCTGCAGAAGGTACGTGGCGCTCATCCCCATACTCTGGGCGTTAGTCAGATACTTCAGCACCGGTACAGAGGTGGTGTTCACAAAGCCTTTTTCCTGATCGGTCAGCGCAGTATCGTCGACCAGCTTGTTCTGCATTGAGAGCATCAGGTTTTTAACCAGAGTGACCAGAGCGTTGGACTCAGAAATCGTCAGATTGGTGACAACAGGTCCCAGGCAGAGGTCGGATTCGTCACATCCGTAGACCTTCGCCGTTCCCCCGCGCATCAGGACTTTAATCAGGTCGCGGTTATCAACCAGTGGCGTCAGAATTGTCACATCGCCATTCTTGTTGAAAATGATGGAGCCGACGGTACTCATGACCAGCTCCTTCAGCGCGCGGTCATTGCCGAGAAGTCCATTCTTACTGAGGGTGTCCCAGATAAGGTTTTTGTTCTTCAGCACCTGATCCTTCTCAGCATCACCGGCTTTAGCCGTGACTTTGTCGCCCTGTCCTCCGACGGTACAGCCCTGACGGGAAGCCGCCCAGTCGGAGAACATGTTGGTTTCGCCGGCAATGTCCTGACAGATTTTCTGCTGGGAGACCTGCGTCACTGGCCACAACCCGCCGATGATGCCCTGAGCAGCCTGGCATGAACTCATGTTCATGGAGTTAACATCACTGGCCAGTTTCTGCAGGAAGTCTTTAGCCTGCTTCAGCTCCGGTACCATCGTCTGCAGGGCCAGGTCGAAAGCATAGCCTGCGGCGTTGCTCATGATTTGCTTCACGAATCGCTGGATTTCCTCGCCGCTGATCATACTGAACGACCCGAGATAGGCATCGATACCGCCGCAGCCGGCGTTAAGGGAAGGCAGCTGCATCGAGATCAGCTGGACGTTTTTTACAGGGTTCCGGAGGTATACCGAGCCGCCGGAGAAATACCCTGCCGCCTGCCCCTGCCAGGCCTGCGCCTGAGTCACGTTGCCGCTGTAGCCCAGATTATTGAAGAAACCGTTCAGATCGCCGTTGACGTCCGCCTGAGCAGGCAGAGCAGCCAGGCCTGAGAAGAACACGACTCCTGCCGTAATAAGCGCCTTAATCATTTGGCACCTCCACAGCTTGCATATTCTTGCCTGCCGGGCTGTCAGCACGGTTAATTTTGCGGCAAAGATATCTGGCCAGACAGAGCCAGCCGCAGACGAGTAAATTCAACGCAATGAGCGCGATAATCGCGGCCAAAACGCCCCACAACAGGTACTGCGGATAGTGGATGAGAAGTGAGAGCATAAATTGTTCGGAGCGTTCAACGGACATCGCACTGAGCGTTGTGATGGCGCATTTCACGTATACCCTTTCGACTACGGCGGTAAAAATTAAGGCATAAAACAGTTTCAGGGTTAACAAATCCGTCCATTTTCGGGTTTCAGTATCCGCACTACAGTCTTTCACTATCGCGAAAGCCTGGTTCCGGATAAGCGTCTTCAGTCTGATAAGCCTCATGCAATCTCCTCCCGGGGTTTCCTGGCCAGGGTCTGCCGGCAGACGTACAACCCGGTAACTGTGAAAAAGAATCCGATGCTCAACGAGATGAGCAAAAGCACAGGGAAGTCCTGCAGACAGGTTGTCAGTTCAGGGCGATCCATGACGCTGACCACCCGGTGGGCCAGCACCCCATAGAACGCTGCGGACACAAGCAGCGTTACGCTGAATAACAGCCACACGCGCTCGGTACGCGATAACGCATACGTATTTGTCGTCATTTTGTAGTCCGTTTGTATTACTGAGGGGTGACCTGCGCGCTTGCCGGCATTGGCGGCAGCATCTTCGGATCGACGTTATCCATGTCTGCCTGAATCAGGCTGGCCATTCGGCTCTCAAGTGCGGGGATGTCCATCACGCCCTGGGTGAGTGGATAGGCTTTCAGGGTGTTGACGTTGACCATAAAGGCCGTCGGTGTCGCAATCGGCAAACCGTTTCCGAAGAAGGTGACAATCTCGTCTGCGATGGGAGAGTTAGGGTCAGTCTTACGCGGGACCATCGGGGTCGGATAAGATACGTCCCCGCCCCCGTCAAGGGTGTACGGATACACCCTGATAGCATGCTCATCGGCCCAGCCCTTCAGCAGCGGGTCAAACTTAGCGCTGTACTGGCAGTGCGCCTGCATAAAGAGCACCACGGCATAATCTTTCATGTTAGCCCGACGTCCGTCCGGCAGCGCCATCAGGCTGGCTGGCGCGGGTACGGGAACGGTGGAAGCGATTATGGCTGCAGCGTCTGCAGATGGCACCGTTTTTGTTGCTTCAAGCGCCATTAATTCCTCACGTGCACCGGCATTAGCCAGCAGGGGCAGGGATAACAGGAACGCTGTGAATACGGATTTAACGTTCATGATCGGCTTCCTTATGCGCCTGACCTCTTTCGTAACGGAACCAGCGATACACGGCATAAACCACCATGCCAGCCGCACCGGCCCACATTCCATTGCACAGCCATAAGAGCCCCTGCTGTGTATGCTCCACGGACCAGGTCATCAGCTCGCTCAGTACGCGCGCCATCGTGCCCCAGAAAATCAGTCCTGCGAGAATACCGGGTTTCATTCGAGTGTCTCCTTGTTCTGCCGTGCCAAAAGTGAATGCGTGTCTGGTGAAATGCGTTTCCTGGCGGCACGCAAGGCTTCACCGATGAGGGTAAAAAGTCTGTATGGCATAGGAATTTCTCAGGAATTGGGTTTAAAGCCGGTGGCCACGTTCAGGAATCGCTTAGACAGGTCATCCTGAGTCATGAAGCCGTATGACAGCGCGCGGTAATTCTTGCTCCGGGGGTCAACAAGGTAGAGCGCCGGGAAGTGCGTGATATTCATCGACCGGGACTGCCCGGTGTCCGGACGGCTCTGAGGCAGGGAAGCTGCCACCTGACCATCAACCGATACCGGGATAAGCGAAATACCGTTGGTTTTCGCAAAGTCCGCCACCACGCCCGCCATCTGCACGTCAATCGGGTCACTGCCCCGGTAGAAGTAGAACAGACCGTACTGCTGCGCCAGCTGCTCCACGGCGCTCTGCCGCGTCTGCTGGTCGCGGGTCTGCATAAACGGCGCCATGCTGTTGTAGTGCGGATACTCCAGGTTGTAGTCGAGGTCCGGATGGCTCAGCTGCGCCGCCGCAAAGGACTGGCTGAACATCGATGCCCGATCGGTCCAGAACTTTTGCCAGCGCAGGAACGTCGCCGTGTTTTCCCGAGAGGGGAACAGGATGGCGCGATTAAGCGCCTCCTGGGTGTATCCTTTCAGTACCCGGGCCTGCTCCATCGGGGACATTTTGCTGAGATCCGGAATGGCCTGCGGCGCAGGCTGTTGTGGCTTTCTGGACTGCTCCGGCGGCTTTTTGGGTTCGTTGTACCAGGACCAGCCGGTGAACGGTTCTGCCGGCGTCACAATTTCCTCGGCCAGCGCCATATGGCTCGTTAGCGCCATAAGCAGGCCACAGAGGACGCGCTTCATTTCCCACCTCCCTGCTGGTTCACCTGCGCTGCGATACGATCTTTTATAAGCTGAATCTGGGTACTTGTGTCCGGCACTTTCTGGTTTTTTATTAAATCCTCATAAAAGTCAGAGAAGTTGATTTTGTCGAAGTTGATTCGCTCCAATTCCTTTTCTGTCATACCCCGGCAGTTCGGACTGTCTCCGCTGCCGAACTTCACACCCAGTTGGTCGCGACGCCCCTGCTCCTGAATGATGCGGGCAAGCTTGCCGTCAAAGACGCAGTAGACCTGACTTTTCTGGATGCAGGCACCCAGCACCTGGCGGTCACACCGTTCGCCGACGCTGACGGTGATTTTCTTCGCCTTCGCCTTCCCTATAGCCTTTTCTTCATCATCACATGAGGCCAGACCGGCGCTTTGTCCCCAGCCTGAGTCTTTACAGCAGTTAGAGAACCCTGCAAAGGCCTTACGGCACCGCATGGCTTTACCCGTGAAAACTTTTACATCAATGGCGCTGCTGGCACCTTTTGCGTCTTCAGCTGCCGAGGCAAGACCTGCCAGTTTGGCCACCGCCGTATCAAAACCACTGCTTCCGGCACCATTGGTCTCATCACACTCACCTGACTTACAGATGTAATCGCCACCGCAGACCAGGCCGCCAGACTGATGTGTGGTCTGACACTGGTAGGTGTAGCTCATATGGGTACACTGCCCGTCGGTCGACTCGGTGCAGGTTGTTCCTGCCGCAGTACAGGACGGATTCGTCATCAGCGTTCCGCAGGTTCCCGTGGAGTCTGACGGTACGACATAGTTATCGGTGTACTCCCAGCAATCGCTGTAGACGTCATAGCTCTGACCATTGTTCACAATGGTTTTATTTCCGCCCGGAGAGGTGCAGGTTGACGTGGTTTTTTGCGCCTTCGACATATCCAGGCCACAGGATGAAGTCCAGTTCACTTCCGGGACAAAAGTGGTCTCGACCGCGTTCATGACGAGGACCAGCGTGAAACCTGACGCGCCGGACTGAAAGTCAGCTATTTGCTCCCGGATATGTTTTCTACAGACATCCTGCTTTCCGCTAACACATCCGGTGCTTTGATAGGAACCGGCAGGTAACGAGCCCCCCTGCGACAACGGTGTCCCCGGAGCGTCCGGCATTTCCCAGTTAAAAGCTTTTCCGACAATCGTCTGACTGACGCCCCACCAGGAGATTTTCCCGGCATTGACATCGCGATCCGCCCAGTAAAAATGCGCGCTGATCACCGGTCCTGATGCCGGCGCTTTAAAACTAAAACTTAAGGAAGTACCGTTATTCGTAAAAACAACATCGCCATTGGCCGCCGTCAGTGTGAAAGTTTTCTGCACTGTCGTGGTGGAAGTATGTCCGCCAGGTGTTGCCGTTCTTGAACAGGCTTCCACTGAGGCCACATCCTTATCGCAGGTATAATTTTCAAAGGTGGTTTTCGATACCGTCACCTCCTTACACTGGTTCGCGGTCCCGTTTAGCACACCGTCAGCGCCAGCTTCCGCATTTTTACCGATAGTGATAAAAGGTGCGTTCGGGTCGATGGCGGGCGTCGGGTTCGTTTTTCCGGAGTTGATAACCGACTGCGCTGCGTCATTACCCTGCAGAGCGGCCTGCCCTTTGTTGGCGAGCCCACCGTCACCGCCATCCACGCCGCCGTAATACCCTTTCTCCGGTGGGTTAGCGGTATAGCCTGGTATTGCCCCCGTGACGGTATCCGGATTTTTCAGGGCTCCCGTCCCGGCGGAAGCATTGCCCTTGCCAAAGCTCGCTCCCGCCTCAAAGGCAGGATCAGCTGCGCCAGCCAGAAGCGGGAAAAGCATCAGCACCGTTGAAAGTAGTTTTTTCATTTTGCGGCCTCCAGTAGATGGCGTGCCGTTGCCGCACAATCACCACTTTCTGCCACTTTTTCGAGAGCCTGCTGCAGGGGCAGACTTCCCCTGATGACGTCATAGTGGCCAGGGCAGGTCACCACCAGGGCGGGTACCGTGGTGATGTTGTACTGAGTGAACAACGTTGGATCGATTTGCACGCCAGCGTCCTTGTCCTCCTTACTCAGCTCAAACATTGCCGCCGCGGTCTGTCGCATGTCGTTATTAACCAGGCCGCGCAGCGTTGGCGGAATGTTGTAACGGCGGGCATCCTTCAGCATGGGCAGCAGACCTTCACGTGGAATACCGAGGCTCACAAAGTAAATAGCTGGGAACGTGTCTTTTTCCCCCATCTTGTTAGTCTGGGCTGCGATATCGCCCTGCAGGCGGTTAATCAGGTCCAGTTGCTGCTGCGGTAAGACGGGTGCGGCCGCCGGATGCCCCTGCTGGTCTTCCTTCATCGCTGTCAGCGCATCCTGCTGACCTTTGATCCAGCTATGGTCGGAGACGGAGATATCGGTCTGGGCGCTCGCCAGGGCCAGCGGCGCGAAAGCAATCATGACGCTGATCGTCAGCGCCCGGAGATAAGCGTTTTTCATTGTCATGTCCTTAAAGGAATACGCAGTTACGTTTGCGCCAGAAGAGGTAGCCGAAGTTCTTTTTGGAGGATGGAGAGTTATGCGTTGTGCCCCACAGCTGCGTGCTGGCCCCGAAGGGATGGCAGTTGCCCGGTTCGGGGTACATGTTCACCATCTGGTATCGCCATCGCTCTTTCGGGATGATCGGGGATGGATACTGGTTACATACGGCGACGTCCGCGCCCACAGAGTTCCATACCAGCCCCTCACGATGCATCTTGAAGGCCATTCGCTCTCCGACCAGCAGAGAGGCCTCGAGCGGAGAAAACTCACCGCTGGTAAAGCCTGTTAGCGGGTAGATAGAACCCTGACTACCTGCGCACCAGAACAGCGGCGACAGAGGAAGGCCAGCTGATGATGCGGCTGCGTCAGCAGCACAGGCCCCCTGAGCTATCAGGTTGCCGAACAGTGCTGCCTCGGGGTTAATCAGCATCGAGAGGGTGCTGTCATTCCAGAGAGGATCAACTTCGGAGAGATAGGCAATATCCATGTCGCCGGTCTGCAGACACCCCAGACTGGTGATGATGTTCAGCCAGAAAATCAGCGGGTATTTATACCAGTGAACATGGTAGAACGTGCCGGCAGCGGGCCGGTCACTCTGCCCTGCGGTTCCCGTTCCCGTTCGTCCGAGATCGATTTTAAAGCCGCCCATGTTGACCATGACGCCAGGCTCACGGGTTACGTCCACCATCGCCATTGGCTCCCAGAATCCGATGGCCAGACCGATACGATAAAACACACCATATGGACAAATCTGGATCGGCGAAGCCGGGTTGTTGGTATCCTTTTGTGGACCGGCGGCCAGCTGAATATTGCCGAGCGTCATCGGAAACAGGCACTTCCAGCAGACATCGCTTATCGGGTTAACCCAGCGGCCATCACCCGCGTTGCTGGCTGCGGCCGTTGCCTGAGCTGGCATCCAGGACAGCAGGACCAGCATCACGCCGGCAAGCCATGAGAAACGCTTCATTTCACCTCCCGCAGCCACACACAGACCGGGCCGTCCTCAGTGTCATGAATGGAGCCAATGAAACAGCCATCGCCCTCTGGCGCGGAAAGGAGCCAGTCAATGATGTTTTGTTTCCCTTTTTCCCAGTCGGCGATCACCTGGGGAGGCGCGTCGTTTTCCATCCAGCGGGTGGCGCAGGTCAGATTGTGCTGGCGCATCCAGTCGCCAAATTCAGTCTGTGTGGCCTTATCACTGGCGGGTGCAAAATAATGAGGGTGCGTCCAGAAGCCGTTGCGGTCACGGGTAACCGTCACCGGCCTGACAGGTTCAGGGTGAGTCATGGGGTATCTCCGGGAGTGCCGCAGCCACCGGACGGCGGAAGGGCTTAAAAAGGATCAGTGGTTATTGGCTTTACCGGCCGCTTTCATGATGATGGCCAGACGTTCTTCCTGGCTCATTTCGTACAGGGCAAGAATGGCGCCGCGCAGAACATGCGAGGGTTTGTACAGTGGATTATCGTTGAGGATTTCATCCATCTGTCGGGCCGAACCCTCATCGTGACGTACTGAGGTGACATTCCGGCCCTTTTCAGTAACAGGGTCTTTTTTCATGGCGTTACCTGGTCGGGGTTAATCGGAAACCGGGGGGGCATTCAGGCTGAGGCGGAGCGCAACGCAGTGAGCACCGAACATCCTGAAAGGCCGCGCGGTTGAGTCAGTGAGCTTTGATAGTACGAGTGACAATTAAGGCATAACCATTGTCATCATCGTACTCAGCAGTATGCTCCTCCCCGGCGGAAATACGGTCAGCGGCAGCATTCAGATACCGGACTAACATCTCTGTTGAATGTGGGGAGGTTATCTGCGCGAAGACAGCAACAACCCGCTTTTCTTCGTCCTGTGGTACAGCAATCAACTTCGCCAGCTCCTCTGGTACGTTCCGCCCGGCAAATCCAGGAAAGAACCCTGGAGGCGTACTGCACAACTGACGCTGCAGCGTTACCTGTAGATCCGGGGATGCTACGGGCACAGTGCAAAGACTGATAACATTATCGTTTTCAGGGAACGGTGTGCGACTCACCATTTGCACGGCCTCTTTCAATCCCCGAACCAGATCACGTGTAATTGTCGACGTATCAGACGTCACATTGATGATCACCTGCCTGACGGGCCACATCTGTTTTTGCCAGTCTGTCATCAGTCGGCTGATGTACCACCCTTCCCGCTCACTGCCCCGGATAAGTACGCTGAGCCACGTGCCGGCGTACCCATCGTTCACTGCCGCATCTTCGCTGTCCTGCATCGTCTGCTCAGTTACTCTCGGTGATGTATAACACTGGCGCGCCCGGAAAATCCGGCGGCTGATTTTTTGCCGATCGACCTCTGGCATCGTCACGCGCAGTGATTCATCACGCGTCAGTACATAGCCCTCTTCAGTCAATGCCTTTTCCAGTTCAGCCAGTAGCAACTGGTAGTATTCCCGGTTAGCAAATGCATGAACCGCTTCGGCATGTCGGGCACTGCCAAATTGCGCCAGAGGGACAGGTATCCCCGGTCTGCTCTCCCACGCACGGCGTTCACGGCGTGCATCTGCAAGATGCTGAACAACAATCCAGCCAGCGAGTAGCGCAACGACGACTAGAATACCGGTCATGCCCTCAGTATCACGCAAACAGGTGAGCATCCCCTGCAGCCCCTGAGGGCTGGTGAAGCAGCTGATTAACGCCATGCGTTCATCTCCTCCATTCTGTTACGGATAAGCCTGACGAGGTACAGGGGAAACGCCTCATCACGTACTTCCGGCGCTATCGGCTGAAGCTGGTTCTCAGCGCACCACTGCTGCCAGGCACCGGCGATCAGCGCCGGTTGCCATGAAGCGATTTCTGGGTACAGATGACAGAGTTGATTCACGGTTTCGTCACAGCCTTTGTTATCAGCGTTGTGACCTGTCATATGCTGAGACACAGACGGCACAGCGCTATTGTGTATCAGTGACATTCGGCGCTCTCCTGCTCTTCGCCCGCAAACAACCTGTCGAGGCGCTCGGAAAGTGACATCGTCTGACCCTTTTTACGTTTCGCGCTGTCCTCGGCCCGCATGTTCTCCAGTAAGAGGTGAATGATGTAGTCCGGAAACCGTTCATCACGTTTTGACGGCTCCCGGCTGTCCTGCTGGTTCTGCACACACCAGTGGAGCCAGGCTTTGGTCACCAGTACCGGATGCCAGGAGTCAATTTCGGGGTACAGCGTCTTCAGCCGTTCTGCTGTTCCCATGCGAGGAGTTATCTCAGCGGGTTTACGCGTTTTTCTGCCGTAACGTCGTTGGGATGTGACCGCCTGACGCATTTCGGGAAACAGGTCACCTAACGTTGTTGCACTCATTTTTTCGCTCCTGATACCGGAATTTCTTCCACTTTCATCACGCGGCCGTCGCGCGATATCCGCGCGGGGATGTGTTCAAAACCGAATTTACGGGTCAGTACGCCAGACTGGTCGAAGTAGATACGTTCATTCAGCGCATCACTGGTTTCTTTGATGTTGCCGTTCACCAGGATGACCTTCACGCTGGTCTGACCGGCGAGCTGCTGTCGTGCCCAGTTCACCTGCTCCTTATCATCGCCGTCGATAAAAAAGAGCACCTGGCTGAAGGGCACCTTATCCAGAGGATTGACCGTATCGCCCTTGCGGGCGATCACTTTGCCCTGCATGTCAGTGATCGTTTCCTTCACGGTAAATGTCGGGTCCCAGGCAAAGCTGCGGTATTCCTTCGCTTTCGTGAGCCCTTCCACCGGCGTCGGACGTACCGCATGCTCCTTCACTCTTTCCGTTGCCTCTTTGCGAAGGCGGTCCAGCTCGCCCGTCTGCTCCACTCCCTTCAGGCGATTCTGGATAAACGCCAGCATGTCCTGCTCTGCAGGCTCGAAGACGTTGCCCCAGGTACCGAGATCTTTCGCCCCGCTGCCGGCGGAAAGCATCAGCAGCATCATGGCCGTCAGCTGCAGTCGTTTTTTCACTGGCCCCCCTGGATGCGTCGGGCAATATCAGCACGAATTTCATTCGTGATATCGCGCTGCGGGCTCATCACCGCCGGCTTCACCAGAACGATGGCGTTGTGTGAGGACTGCCATGCATCCAGGCTGCCGGTCAGTGCCGCGTTGAACTGCTGGGTCATTGCTTTAGCCCTGTTTTCATCGAGCTGTAACTGAGCGGACTGCTGCATGAAGAGGTCCACAGTCCCCTTCATGTCGAAGACCACCACCTCCGGGGTGACGGCTTTCGCCGTCACATATGCCACGCCTGTCATAACCAGAAGTCCCGCCAGCCCCAGCATGCTGGCTTTAACCCAGCGGGATGTCTTGCTGGCTATCGTTACACCGTCGCGGACGGTGTCGCAGTTATACGGCTTGTCCTGTTGTTCACTCATGCTGCTTTCACCCACTCTTCAAGTTCGCGAAGTTCACTACCGTATTTTTTCTCCGCCAGCAGATATGCCGCCTCTTCCGCTGTCGCTCCCGCTTCTTTCTGGGCTTTCTGCATGAAAGCGAAGTCCTCGCCACGCGAGCTGAACATGGCACGCGTCACGGGGTCGACGAACAGGCGATGGAAGGAGCTGTATTCACCGGCGTTTATCAGCAGGGAGCTGTAGCCGGTCTGCAGGGCTGGCTGGAAGCCACGGATAACTTCTTTTTCCATGTCCGAGAACTGATCCGGGTTATCGGCAAGGTACTGTTTAAACGCCTTCGCATCCTGCAAGAGGGTGATTTTGGTGGAGCTGTTGTTCCAGGCGGCTTCTGCTTCCTTACTGGCGCTGAAGTCCTTGATGCCCTGGGTGATGGTGATAAACGCCCCACGGTGACGACGCACGGTGCGGTAGCCGGTTTCGATAAACCTTGCCGCGTGTGGGTTGGAGCCACCCAGCAAACGCCAGGCCTCGTCGATGATGCAGACTTTTTTGAGGTCGCGCGGGCTGTGGTACATCTTTTCCTGTATCGCCAGAATGAGCGAGAACAGGATGGACGAGAGCAGCTTCGGCTTGTCTTCCAGGCTCAGCAGCTCCAGCACCGCGAAGCGGGTTTCACCATCGAGCGTCGGTGCGTCGGCGTTGAAGTATTCTCCGTCAGGCCCCCAGGTGCAGTAGGTATCGAGCAACATGGCCAGCTCAGCAAGGCGCGCGATGATGGTCGGCTTGTCTGCGAACGCCTGGTTCACATCCTCATTTGTCAGGTAATTATGAACGTCGTCGATACGGGCTTTGTTTGCCTTCTTCTCCCACGCATCCATTACCGCTTTTTGCAGGATCGCTTCACAGACGCCATCCAGCGGCTGCGTCGGACTGGCGAGTACCGTCAGCAGGCGCACAATCCCTTCCGCAGAATGATTAATGTCCTTAACGTTGGCGAACGGGTTAAAGCGCAGTTTAGAGCCATCGAGATAAACCCCGCCGGCCTGGTGACAGTAGTTCTTGTAGCTGTCCCCCATGTCGATAACCCAGGCGTATCCCCCGGCATTCAGTACGTCACGAAGAATGCCCTGCGTCAGGAATGATTTACCGGCCCCGGACGTGCCAGTGACGGCGATGTTAAAGTTGGTACTGCCGTTCTCTTCACCAAACATGTCGTAGAATGCAACCTGGTTCCGGTAGGTCGGCAATGGCATACCCACGTTGGACAGCTGGCGTTCGGCGACGACCGGCATCAGGCTCACTGCGTTCCATGACTTGGAGCGTAGCGTTGCCCCCGTCATCTTCAGGTCTTCCCACATCCCTTCCTGCATGACGAACGGGAAACTGGCCAGCCAGTTGCGCATCTGCTGGTACTGTATCGTCACCATTTCCAGCTCGTTCTTACGGAACACGTTGACGGCGGCCAGTTCACACTTCTGTGCCTCGGTATTGTTATCCGGGGCGAACAGGGTCAGGTTGAAGTAGGTATTGCAGAGCGCGATTTCATTACTGTGAAGCTGCTCTCGGGTACGCCGCCATTCCTCTGCAGCCTTTTTGGTGTTGGGGAACAGTGCAGCGTAGGCTGAGTTGGCCTTTTTAGACAGGTCCTGGTCTTTACGGAAAGCCTCGCTCTGACTTTTGGTCTGTTCTTCCAGCGCCGTCGTCCAGGTCAGCATAAAGGGACAGGGTATCCCGAGGTCGGGAAAACGCAGGTTCTGCAGATTGTCAGCCCCCTGCCAGAGCGCGAATCGACGCGGATTTTTAGCAAGCTGCATGTTGATGATGCGACATGCCGATGCCGGCAGGCGTGTCCCGCGCGCGTCAATGGTTTCAGGCAGCTCCATCCGGATATGCGATGGATGCACCTTCAGGTCAATCCCGGGATCAACCACCTGGCGGTTGAGCTTCTCATCCTCGTTGTAGTCCCCGGAGGACGTCAGCACCTGTTCCTGACGGTAGTTCATCTGCTCGCGTACCGCAGACAGGAATGCGTGCACATCGGTGTTCATGCTGTCGATGCGCGCGGCTCCCAGTGAGACGCGGATGGTGTTACGTATCTGAATCAGGTCATCCATCACCCGCTGCACCTGGGAAGCGCGCTTAATGGGCTGACCGTAGACAATAAAGATACGGTAGTTACGCAGGTAGAGCGGGTATTCCCGTTCGTTGGCCAGGCCGTGCAGCGCGGAACGCTGCCAGAACGCGCGGGTGATTTTATTGAGATGATCGGCCATCCCCCCTTTCCACATGTCGTTACTCACGCCGCGATCGATGCGTTCCCCGACACACTTGCTGGCAAGCATAATGACGGTCACAGGGGTCTGGCGGGGAAGCTTCTTACGTAGCATGTCATCGAGCGCGGCCATCACCTGCTCGTTCGCGCCAGGAAGCGGGGCGGCCTCCATAATGAAGCCCGCAGAGCCGGCATTGACGAAAATTTCATTCCTGTCGTCGTAATACCGGTACGGCAGCGCAGCGACCAGAGACGGATAGTCCCAGGTCTGGGAAAGGTTGTTGCGGGCCGTTGCTGCACCGTCTTCCTCTTTCCCGTTTTTCAGCATATCCATCAGGCTGTCGACAAAACTCATTTTCGGCCCTCCGCAGCGGCCCGGATCAACTCCAGGCGACGCAGCTTCTCTTCGTTCATCTGGCCGGTGTACGGTGCATCACCGGCAGTTTTAATCTGCCAGTCACGGCTCACGCTCAAAACGGCCAGCGTTTCATCATCGGTATCGACTGACTGTGTGGCGGTGATTTGCGTCGTTCCTTTCCGTGAATGGGCTAACGATTTCGCCAGATATTCGACGCCGTTCCTGCCGGAAATGTAGTGGCTGTTCATTCCCCTCCCTCCCCGATGACGCGGTAGCTTTCATCCCAGTGGGATTTGTTTTTCACGAACTCGACCACAGCCGGCTGATGAAAGTTGTCGTCCGTGTCCACCCAGGGTGCAATCCACAGGCGCTGCGTGGCGTCTGGAATACGCTGAACCGGAACGCGGCCCGCCGTGTTAACCGGCACAGGGGCTGCATGACTGGACGTGTCCAGCGGCGTGACCAGCGAACCTGACGATTTCGCCGGCGCAGTGGTCAGGGGGCGCGGTGCGACAGGCTTAGCGGCGGTGGTTCCGGTTGCTGCGACGGAAACAGGACGGAAGGGATTCACGACCGGTGCTGAATTGCGCAGTGCCGGCAGGGTTTCACCCGCAGGCTTTTTTGCGGTTTTCTCTGCCGTCAGGTCATCCAGACTTTTACCCTGAGCGGCCAGCTTGTTGGCCTCACCGGTAGTCAGGCACTGGTCGGTTGCGGTCTTGTTGCAGTCGAAATCAGAATTGAGACCGGCGCAGCCGGTCAGTGCGCTGCACAGCAGTGCAGCACCCAGTAGTTTTTTCATGGGGTAACTCCGGTTTTAATTTAAGCGGTATTCAGGGAGGGGTAATACTTAATTTCGATTATTTGCAGTTGCACTGAATCAAAGTGAAAACCAACTGCACAGCAAGGCTGCAAAACACGCCGGCATAAAATAAATCCAGCGTCAGAAAGTTCAGGTTCATCTGGATAAAGCCATAAGCAATGGTCCCTATCAGCATTCCGCCCCACGGAACGACTGAACCATACATAAGAAACCCACCATCGAGTTTGTTAAAGGCTGAGTCGCTAAAGCATACGAGGAACACGCTAAAGAGCAGGCACACTCGCCAGGAGACCCAGCCCATATCACCCACGCCTTTAAGATTGAGCGCTGCCCACACTGTCAGTTCGGTAGTGAATACCAGTGCTGGAATCAGGATATAGCGGTAGTTGTGCAGGATTTTGAGTAATGGGTAGCTTGCCATGCTGGCAGACATAAACACTCCAGTGAAATGAATTACAGGAAGACGTTGATGACATGAGCTAGTGCGCCTATGGTCACCAGGGTGAGTAATACAGTGAGCCCTCCAGTATGGTTGTAAACAGAAACACCGGTCGCTCCGGCTGTTATTACCAGTAGTGCAATGGCTCTGGTACGCTTCATTCCTCTCCGATTTTCTCGTTACCGTCAGTGACTTTATGGAGGAACTTCAGGTCAGGTTTCTTTTCTGGCCAGACGGACCTGGCTTCCTCACGATGCCAGTTGCTGACAATTCTGGCCGTCAGCCCTTCTGTTTCAGCCTGGTGCTTCAGGTGTTCCCAGGCAGAAAGGTTCAGGGGTTCATAATCAGAAAGTAACCTGTCGAATACCTCCTCCCAGCTTTCGTTGTAACGCGTGATAATTCGCTTAAATATCTCCTGACTCAGAAAAAACCAGGCAATCAGGAAACACAGTGCAAACAATGACGGGCGGAACACTGAAACCGTAGCTACCAGTACAACGATGAAGGTTGCAAGCCAAAGGAAAATGTACTTATTTCCTTGCGGAGTGGGCCGGCCAGCCTCCCATTCAGCAATATGCATCCGCATTTTCCTGAGCAATGAGTTATTACGCTCTTCATCACGCATTACGGCTTCCCCCACGAAGAGCAGCATCAGAAATGGCGCTGAACTCCGCGTCCAGCCACTGTCTGAGTCCTTCCCGTGTCAGCTTATCCTTGTGAAAAACAGAAACGGCCAGGGTGCGCATGGCATCAATATCAAGCGGCTCATATGCCCGAATTTTCCGCTGTATTTTTTCTTCCCGTGTTTCACATGCCTGTAGCAATGCGGCGAGAAGAAAAGCCATTCCAACAGCAATGGAAGCCACGGTAAGCCTCTGATTGCCTGACCAGAAGCTAAAAATCAACATCCCTGTAGCGGTTAATCCCCCTACCAAAAATAGCCAGTGGGGTTTTGTGTTTTTTCCTGCGGACCAGTCTTCCCAGTCCCGTTCAATACCCCTCAGAAAACTAATACGGTCATCTATGCGTGGTCCCTTCATTTGCTCTCCTTTTCTTCCGGTGTTACGTCTGAAGATGATGAGTGCAGCTCACGCCATATCCAGCCACCCGGCATGGTTTCAATCAGGAAGTAACCACCTGCAAAGCAGATGAGAAGTCCTATGAGCTTTACCCATATACTGAAGTGCAGCGCGAACCATAAAATGAATACTGTTACTGTGAATAACAGCATTGGGATCAATCCGGTTTCCGCCCGAAACATTATTTTCCGTGCTTTCATCTTCATTCTCTCATCAGTTGATGGTGTCACCGAGGCGCAGCTGGCTGGCCTGGCGGAGAACGTCATCCGGGTTGATGTTGCCGACTGAGGTGGTACTGGATGCCGTGGTCTGGCTCGCCGGTTGAGGAGTCACGGAGTTCTGCGCGGCGTTGCCGGCTTTCTGCAGTTCCTCTTTCGCTTTCGCGTCCTCGGCGTCCTCGATGGTTTCAAGGCGGAAGCCCTTCTGGAATACAACGGTCACCTGATTGCCGGCACCGATATCAATTACCGGGTGGTACTGCTCAGCGCGTTTAATCCAGTACTGGCTCAGCGTGTCGGCCGCCTTGCTGGCCCCGCCGCCTATGCCCTGCTTAAACACGTCGCCGGCACCGACATCCGCTGTTGCGCCGAGGCCGACGGATGGTGTAGCGGCAGATTTGATACCTTCACCAAAACCTGACAGGAGGCCTGCAGCACCGGCGTAGCCGACAATCATGCCGTTTCGCATGACTGGCTTGCCTCGAATGCCGCCTTTACCCTGGAAGCTGACATGCCCCTGAAACTCCATGTCCACGTGCTTGCCGTTTTTCAGGATGCAGCTGATGGATTGAGTGCGGACGTTTCCGCGCTCGCTGGAGATATCGCCCCACATCTCACCCACAATAAAGCAGCCGTCAGCGTTGAACTCCTTGTTGTTGGGCATCTGAATGCTGCCCTGCAGTCGGATGGTAACAGGGCTGGTATTCTGCTGACCGGTGACACTGGCGTTCGCGTCGGCCCCCTCAATCAGGACGGCATCAGAGAATGAGCCAGACGGAATCCAGGGGAGTTTGGTTGGCTTTTTCTTCAGGCTGTCGTAGCTGAATTTTGTTGTCGACAGGCCACCTGTCATGCGCTGGCCGGAGCCGCCCGGGTAGAACGCTGCGCCCTGCCCCATATTCACACCGGTGGCGGCCGGTGCACCTGCGGGGGTCACATTGTATTCGGGTGGTCGGGCCTGACCGGCAGCAACGGGACCGGGGAGTGGTGTTCCGTTCTGGCCAGCAGGTGGTGTCTGCTGGCCAGTGGTCTGGTTGCTGCCGGGGGCTTTCGTAAGCTGGTCATTCAGGCGCTGAATTTCAGCATCCTTTTCAGCCAGCTTTTGCTCGGTGGTGAGCTTGTTCTGCGCGAACTGCTGAGCAAGCGTGGCAAGGTTTTGCTCAAGAGCGGAGGTCTTTGCCTGCTGCTGTGTCAGCGCGGCATCGTTGACCTGTTCGTTAAACGTCGCGGTCACAACGCCGGTCAGGTTTGGTGTTGCAACCGGTGCGGGTTGCTTTTGTTTTTGCTGGTATTGCCCGTACCACATTACGCCGCCCGCTGCAGCTGCGCCGCCAATGATGACGGCGGCCAGGATGGCCAGCTGCTTGCGGCGGGTTTTCAGGTTTTCATTCAGGCTTATGGTCATGGGCGGGCGTCTCCGTCATCTGAAAACACAATCCAGGCATAGCCTTCGCCGCCAGCGTAGAGCTGATTCTGCGACAGCATTACGGCCCGGACACCCTTGCGCCAGAAATCGCGCTCGCGGAGGCTGCGGGTGATGCTGCCCGGGTTGCTCATCCGGAAGCGAACAACCCGCAGGTGGTTGCCCACAAACTGGCGTTCAGGCGTCAGGCGTACATCACTGGCGGGTGTGTAAGCCGGCATGCGGCTGATCGGGTATTCCTGGTAGTCGTCCGGCACCTGGCCATTGACTACGGCGCGGGATAGCGCAACCAGCGTTTTTTCATAGGTCTGCCCTTCTTCCCATGCCTTCGCATCGTCGTTCTTGCGAAGTGGTGGTGACATCGGGGTGAAGCGCAGTGTTTTGCCGTTACCCGGCTGCGGCCTGACGTTCAGGCTCAGCGATGAACCGTGGTCAGTCTGGATAAACAGAGTGAAGTTCTGGCCGACAAGCGGAGACAGGATAAGCGCTCCGTCCTCGGTCTGGCTCTGGTCATACGCACCGGTTGGTCCGCTGATGCTGGTAATGAGTTCTCCGTCTACAACAACCTTGCTCGGGTTGGTGTTGCTGAGGGTGACGTTAAAGGCGGCGTCGTTCTCAAACGGAATGGCTGCGGGTGCGGAAGCGGCCCGGAGGCCGCTGGTAAATAATCCCGCTGCCAGAAACACAGCAGCAGCTGCCGGTGAAATGCGAAATTTCATGGGCAGTCCTGTCAGTTAGTGGAAGATACCGGCTTGAGTTCTTCAAAGCTGTGGAGGTTAATCACACCGTTGTCATAGCTCAGTTTCAGTCGGTAGGTTTTTTCCTGGTCTTTCAGTGGCGTGATGATTGCGCCGTTTGTGGTGGAGGATTTCAGTACCCCGCTGTACTGCACGGAGCCATCATCCATGACGCGAATTTCTTTCGTGTCGAACTGGGTGGTGATGCCCGCTTTCTGGATGCGCTCAGTTTCTATGTCCAGGGCTTTCTTGAGTACGTCCCGTTCGGCGGAAGGGACAAATCCAAGAATCATTTTCTGGTTATGTTCGATGTTTTCCGGAGTAACGTTGAGTCGCCAGTAAATAAAGGAAGCGGCGAACTGTGTCAGACCGGTGGCATCGACACTTTTAGAATCTGATGCAAATGGGCGGTTAAACGTTAATGGCGTGGTGATGGTTTTCTGGGTTGTGGCGAAATACCATGCCAGTGACCCTGTCAGTACATTCCCTACGCCCATGAGTAAAGTTAAAGCTGAAAGACCAATAAACGCATAGCGGAGTTGTTTATCGCGCTCTCCTTTAATATTCAGTTTCATGAAAAACTATGCCCTCCAGTGCCGGAAACTTGAATCAGGTATCTGGCGAAAGGTTACTTTGAATAAAAGTGATGGCAGGTGCCAGTAACAGAAATTAAGCAACCAGTATGACCCCTGCCCTTTTTTCAGATATCTGACGATAAACCAGAGGATTCCCGCGATTACACCAAGTTCAAGTGACAAGTTGTTAAGCACCCCCAAAATCAATAGGGGTGCGGTAACAATTAACTCGTCAATCGGTAAGCCTAAATAACGGTCCTGCTGGTTCATTGTTTCCGGGAAGTTATATTTATCTCCTTCCCCATTCATCATTTAGCTCGCGATGCCGAAGGCGACACGGGTAAAGATGATTGCCATAACGATACCGACGAACACCAGTGGTGAGCGGGCCTTAATGTAAATAAACAGGCCCATGATGATTTCGGCGATGTAGAACCATTTAACCAGTGAAGAACCAGAACCGAAGGTTGAATTAACCGTGGTGTTTTGTGAGGAAAGAAGGTCAGTACCAGATGCGAATGCCGGGTGAGTGACCATAAGTGCAATTAAAAAAGCGCCTGCTGACTTTAAGTAAAATTTAGCTTTGCGATTTTCGCGTGCTTTGCGGAATAAAGACGCTACCGCCCATCCCTTACCGACGTTAAGGGCACTGCCTTTGGTTAACATGTTTGTTTTCTCCGAAGTAAACAAAAGTGAATCGCGTAAGTGCTTGTTTACGCGGGCGCAATTGTCCCATGACCCTAAAAAAAAAAAAACTGTGACGCATGTCACACTTTTTGGAATCATTCAGATTTATCCGAATATGTAAGTGAGTAGGCTTTGTTGACCAGTAAGTTCGGAAATGGCCTTCGGGATCTATAGCTATGAAAGTTAAAGAGAAAATGTGGGATGGTCGCGGCCGTCCGCGTAAGTTCCAGCCAGGTGAAGCGGTGGAGTGGCGATTGCGTGCTCCGGATAATTTGCTTATGGAGCTGAGAATATGTGCCAGAGCTGGCAACAGGAGTGTGAATGAGGAAATTATTGCCAGGCTTTTATTGTCGCTAAATTATCAGCCGGGTAAGCCAGTCATTAAAACTGCGGAGGGTGAGCGGCTCATAGCGCTAGCGGTAAGATTCGAGGAGTGGCTTGGAAAATTACTTGATAGTGAATCCGTTGAAGTTGTGGCTGGAGTTAAAACACCACTCAAGCAGGAACAATTGTGGATGTGGCGTGAGGGTGAGCGGATTTTGCTTCCAGGGAAAACAACCGGATATAGCATGCGTATTCCCGAGAATCTTGCTGATGAAATCAGGGCAATGGCGAAGGTGCATAACCGTAGCCTGAATGACGAAATGCTCACCCGCCTGATGAATACGCTGGGTTATTTTACGGAAAGGTTGCTTGACCAGAACGAGGATGCTCAGGCGCTTAAAGTTCTCTGTATGGAGTTTGAAGTTTTCCTTAAGGAAAAAATAAGGGAGGTTGAAAAAAGTGACCTCCCCTGGGATGAAAAACCGTCTCAGTGATCGATGCGGGCCGGAGTGACCGGCTCGCAGGTTTATTCTTTTTCGTTGATGAAGTGCCTTGCTTCCGCTTCGTTCTCAGCTGTGTTTATGCCGCTTATAATCATATCAAGCGTATCTTCCAGGCTGCCATCGCCGTCTTTTCCTGTCATTTTTAAATACATTTCAGCGAGTAATGTTGCAATGAGAACTGTGCCTTCACGTGAGCCGGCTGCTTTTCTTATGAGGTCTCTGCGATATCCTTCAATATCAAACTGGTTGCCATCCTCGCCATCGCGCTTATAAACAAGCAGTCCAAGCCTGATTAATTCGTTGCAGGTGGCTGATATGTTTGCTTCTCCAGCATTGGCGCCGTTTTGCAGGTCTTGTTGAACAATATCGCGAACTTCACGTTCAATTTTATCTTTAAGGTAGATGCCGACTCTTCCCATATTTCTTACCTGTTTTAAGTTAGTGTCGGAACCGACACTACATATAGCCTGTTGGTGGATTATCAGATTGCTGCGCAAAGGTGTAATGGGTTGATACTGCTGTGAATTCCTGCTCTATACAGTAGTACAATCCAGCACTATGATGTGCGACAGTGTGACACTGTGCGATATATAATTCAATGTAATTAAAGCATATCTACAATTGTACGATACATGTGTGACATACCGACACTAACAGGTATCAGGATTATACGATAGAGTAGTGTCGGTATGTACGACATTAAACGGTCACAGTTCAATAACGCGCAAATTTCTTGCAGGCATCCACCTGAAATTAAAAGAAAAATCTGCAAGACGAAGTCTTGCGTGGGGTGTGATGTTTTAAAGGGTTAGTAAAGAGCGGCATGTTAATACCGCCTACTGTTCTGACATGTTTATTTCGGACAGGTGTTAAATCCCATCAGGAGAGCGCTCACGCGCGTTTGTAGTGAATTTACTTGATTACGACGATCCGCCGGGGTATTTTTTAAAGCGCCTCTCCAGAGCCCGTTTATTTAGCTAAAAGGCCAAATCAT
Source organism: Enterobacter chuandaensis (assembly GCF_003594915.1). Lineage (GTDB taxonomy): Bacteria > Pseudomonadota > Gammaproteobacteria > Enterobacterales > Enterobacteriaceae > Enterobacter > Enterobacter chuandaensis. The sequence continues at coordinate 1,881 of NZ_QZCS01000014.1, read as the reverse complement.
GAAAATATCGTTACTGCCTGCTGCTTTGCTGACTCTTTCACTTTCTGCTGGCGCAGCTCCGCAGATGTGCTTTGATCAGGCCGGGAAAGATTATCAAATTGATCCGCTTCTGCTTATGTCAATTTCGATTAAAGAGAGCCATCTGGTACCAGATGCGATAAATGGATCAAACCGGAATGGGACAGAAGATGTCTGCGGGATGCAGGTGAACAGCTCTCATTACGGTAAACTTAAAAACTTCAATATTACCCGTGAGCGCCTGTTAAATGATCCATGTATCTGCGTTTATACGGGTGCATGGGTACTGGCGCACAACTTCAGGTCATACGGAAAAAACTGGGACAGCGTGGGGATGTATAATACGGGGCCGAGCAAAAAGCTCATTGCGCAGCGCAAGGCCTATGCACAGGACATCAAAAATATATATCGCGTATTACTGGCCAGAAAAAAGTTACTATCTGAACGTCTCGCGCCAGCTGCTGGAAAGGAGCATGAGATTAAAATTGCAGAAACAGCATCGTCACATAGCGGACAGTAAAAAGCCGCTCTGGTGAGCGGCTTAATTTTCAGGCCTTCAGTTTTGCAAACTCCTCGGCCATTTTCCAGAGCACCTGATTTAATTTGATGTCACCATCTATTCCGGTGACTTCCCGCGTTCTGGTCATCTTCCCTTTTTCCGTTCTGCCACGAATCCCCCCACGGATCACATTTTCCTGCACCACGTTAAACGTGGTCCATAAATCCTGGCCTCTGTCGAGCACGCGGCGAGGGTTAATAATTTGCTCCGGTGTAATCGGCGCTGGTTTTCCATCGTACTTAAGTTCCAGGGCGGTCGCACCAAAAAGGCGCTGCTCAGGCAAAGTGAGCTGAATGCTTTTCATGAGGTCAATATTTTCATCAACCGCGTCAAATGTTTTCAGCACCGTGTAAGCGCCTTCAATAACCTGCCCGACAATATCCCCTTTGTGGGGTACGCGGATTTCACCAAAATCCTTCCATGCAACCAAACCATTACTGCAAACCTGACGGAACATACCGGGGATCATTTTATAGCTGCTTGAACCATCATGGCTATTCAGCAGAATAATTTCCGGTACTTCTTTTCCGTTAATCTGGTCATGACGGCGCAGGCGAAGCATATGCTTTGTAAAGTCGCGTTTATCCTGGTCACGTGTACGTGACTGAGTGGCATAATATGGCTGAAAACCTTCATCACGTAAGCGATCAAGAATGTTAATGGTCGGGATATACGTATAACGTTCAGAGCGTGAATCGTGTTTATCCGATGAGAACGCGCTGGGAACGATGCGCTGTAATTCATCATTAGTCAGCGGACGGTCTTTACGGATCGAGGTAGGCATACGATAACGGCTTGCGAAACTGACCATTTTTATTTACTCCTGATTATTTAGTTAGAGATGAAGAAATAACGCGATGAAAATTATCCAGCGGCATTGCAGCTGCCACCGGGCGACCATCTACAAACCAGACAGAGATATAATCCGGGCATTCGTCATTTATTAACGTCAGCTCAGTGGCATTCTCTGGCGGCGTAAAAATTGCCGGTTGTGGCTCCCCCTCCGATGCAGCCAGGACCCAGCAAAACAGATCCGTGAACTGGGACGTGGTGAGGTTTGAATCACATCTTCCGGTAGATTCTTGAGCGGCGGTTTTGACGTTGACGTTTCGTGTGTGCATCCTGGTTTTCTCCTGTGGTGATGGCTGGCCATCTCCCTGGTGAGTTCTCTCGCGGCAAAGGGCAAAAGGAGCAACGGCGAAGGGAGGAAGGAAAGGGGCGGAGACGAAAGTTTTTGCGGCACGCAAAAAGTTTTGGCGGAGTGCATTTCACCCCTTGGATGACGACCCGACGGTGCTACAAGC